>NZ_JBQUZB010000001.1:0-1247728 GCF_056314065.1 Allorhizobium sp. DMC15 | reverse complement strand
TCGCTTTACGAGAGCACCTCAGGATGAGGGTGGGAGATTGGGGGCAAGTCCTCCGAGGCCCTCGCTGTGCGGGGGCAACAGAGGATGAGGGCGGTAGATTGGGCCGGGTTCTTCGAGGCTCTCGCGTGGTGAGGGCACCTCAGGATGAGGGTGGTAGCTATCGGTTCGGTTGCCGCGACGTGAGCGATCAGCCCTCATCCTGAGGTGGGAGCGCAAGCGACCCTCGAAGGACGAGGGCGGGCGGCGGTGACACTTGGTGCACGGGGCCTCGACGGGAGAGGTCCGGCAGCGCTTCATAGGCATAGGCGATCAGCGCCTCCTTCTTCCGCCGGTTCCATCCCTTGATCTGACGCTCTCGGGCGATTGCATCCACGATGCGGTCATAGGTTTCAATGAAGACAAGTTCCACGGGACGCCGCCTGGCTGTATAGCCATCGTAAATTCCCGTGTTATGCTCCCACAATCGCGCCTCGACCTCCTGCTTGGTCAGGCCAGTGTAATAAGATCCATCGCTGCAGCGGAGTATGTAGACTGCCACTTCCATGAGGTGGCCTCCACAACTTCAACACACTTTTAGCGCGATTTTGGGCCCGTTGCAAACGTTACAGAGGAGCAGCCCCTTCGGGCTCTCGCCATGGGAAAGCGCCTCAGGATGCTGGCTCGCTTTACACCTTCACGGCCAACCGCAAGCCGCCCCAGTGGCGGCCGGCGACGGTGATCGGGGCGGAGATGTCCTTCATCAGGACGAACTGGCCGCCGCCCATGTCGCGGCGGTAGGTCTGGACGAGGAAGGGGGCTTGCGAGCGGCCGGCGGCCAGCCCGACGCGGTCGTTGAAGATGCGGCGGTTGCGGCAGTTGGCGGTGTTCCACACTGTGTCGCCGGGGCGCTGGGCTTGCGCGAATTTCTTGTTATGGGTCGGCAGGTAGCCGTTGTCATCGATAGCGGCGCAGAAGCCGATCCGGTCGGAGAGCTGGGTGACCGGCTCCTGGATCGCCGGCAGGACCTGATCGGTGAACTCGGTGAAGGCGGTCATCATCTGTACCGGATCGGTGCCGGGGATCGGGCGGTAGTTGCGGTCGAAGAGGTCGGCCATGCGAATGCGGCCGCTGTCGACCGCACGCTGGAAGGTTTCAGAAATCTGCGCGGCGATCGAAACTGCCGTTTCGATCCAGCGGCTGTCGGCAGTCTCGATGCCGGCACTGGCGGTGAGCTGGATCAGCGTTTCCGACAGCGCAACCACCTTGTCGACGCGGCCGGCCGTCTGTTGCAGGTTGTGGTCGGACTGGCGAACCTCACCGGCCATGGTGTCGAGCGTGGCGACGAATTCCGAGCACTGGCGATCGACGCGGTCCGTCGTGGCCGAGATCGCCGAGGAGCCGTCGAGAATGCGGGTGATGACACCTTCCATGGCACCGAAGGAGGCGTTCATCGCCTGGGAGGTTTCGCGGACATCGCGGGCGCTATCGGTGGCACCCCGACCGGCTTCGGTCAGCCGGATGATCTTCTGGCGGAGCTCGCTCAGCGTCTGCTGGATGGCGCCGGTCGCCTGGGAGGTCTGCAGTGCCAGCGCACGCACCTCTGCCGCGACCACGGCGAAGCCCTTGCCCGCCTCGCCGGCGCGGGCGGCCTCGATTGCGGCATTGAGCGCCAGAAGATTGGTCTGGCGGGCAATCGTGCCGATCTCTTCGGCGACCTTGTCGACTTCGGCCAGCGAGCGGGAAAAACTGCCGATCTCGGTCCCGATCTCCTCGGAGGCCTCGACCATGGTATCGATCTTGCCAACGGCCCCTGCCAGCCGGCCGGCACTGTCGCTCAGCATGCGGCGGGCCTCGCCAGCCGTCTGGTCGGTCTCGCGCAGGGACGTGGCCACGTCGCGATTGGTCTCGGCAATGGACAGTGCTGTGCGGGTGATCTGGTCAAAGGTGCCGGCATGGCGCTTCGACACCGTCGCCACATCCTGGATGGCACCGGCGATGTCGACGAGGTCGACGCCGAGCGTCGAGGCCTCGTTTGCCAGCCGCTCGACGATGCCGCGCAGTTTCGCTGCATCTGCTGCGGCGTCGGGGCGCTGAACCGTGTCACTTACGGAGGCTGCGGGCGACAAGTCTCCCTCGCCCTCCCCGTCCAACGGGTGTCGATCCAAGGCTGAAACGGTCGCAGCATACATCGCGGCACTCATGGACAACTCCTCCTCCAATCGAGGAAGTATGCCGAACTTATGCTTAACGAGTCATTGCTTCAGCGATCCCTACATTTCGCTTAGACGAAAGGACCAGGCGGAATGGGGAGCAGCACGACGAAAAGGTCAGAGGGCGCCGATGGATTTGAGCTTTTTCAGCACGGCAGCACTGGGTTCGCCGGTTTCGGGCAGCTGGTAGTGGCGCTCGAAGCGGCGGATGGCGGCGCGGGTCTGCTCGCCGGGCACGCCGTCGATGGTCACGTCCTTGTAGGCCATGTTGGAGAGGCCACGCTGGATTTCCATGACCAGGCCGGGATCGAAACTTGCCTGCTGGACCGGTGTCGGCTGGTCGAGGGCCGGCTTCACATCCTGAGGCGGGACAACGGTCCGGGCGGCTCCGGTACCGGGGGCGGTGACCGGACGGCGCGGGGCGGTGACGACACGGGTTTCGGCGCTGCGGATGGCCGCAGCAACGGGATCTTCAGAGGGAGCCGAGACTTCGGGCGCGGGGCGCTGGGCCGGGACGGCGGCGGTGACGTTGCGGTCAAGCGCGAGCGCTGCGATCAATTCGGGGCTGACGAGGCCGTTCGCCTCCATGCCGACGGTCTTCTGGAAAACGGCGATGGCCGCTTCTGTGCGCGGGCCGACGACACCATCGGGCTCTCCCTGGTAGAGACCGCGCCGCAGGAGCTCCGCCTGGACCTGGCGGATGAGGGCCGCGGTTTCGCTGGCGGCAGCCGGCAGCTGTGCGGCCTGAGCATCGGCTGCGGGATTGGCGGCCCGTTGGAGGCCGGCAGCTGTCGACGGGGCGGCGTCGGCGGGGCCATCCGTCCCGCCCTCACCTTCGCGCTCGATCTTAAAGGTTGTGACCCTGGCAGGATCCTGCGCTTCGAGCAGCGGGCTCTTCGGCATGCCGGCGAGAGCGGTGAAATCGGAGGCGTCGCGCGTGCGCAGGAAGGGCGACGGATGCTGCCCCGGCTGATACCACAAGGCATTGGCCGCGACCGTCCCGAACACCAGCGAAAACAGAGTGAGGCCGGCGACGGAGCGCGGATAGCGCCCGGCCAGCCGCGCAAGCGCCGTGCCGCCGGCGAGAAGCAGCGACAGCGCCTTCAGCGCCGGCCTTTTCTTCTCAGGCGATTTTCGCTTCCGCTTGGTCATGCGTGACTGCTTTCCCGCGTTCCTCTCCCGTCGGGCCCTGCTGCGACAGGCGCGGCGGGAACTCGACCATGTTGTCCTCGTCGGCGGCAAGTGCGCCGGCACCGTCAGCGGGCAGCGTCACGGTCACGACCGTGCCCTCGCCCTTGCGGCTTTCTATCATAAAGGTGCCACCATGCAGCGCAGTCAAGCCCTTGACCAGGGATAGCCCCAGGCCAGACCCTTCGTGATGGCGATTGAGGTCGTCCTGGATCTGGGTGAAGGGGCGACCGAGGAGCGCAATCTTCTCCGGGGCGATGCCGACGCCGGTATCGCTGATGGAGACGACGAAATCGGAACCGCGCCGGACAGCATCCAGGGTGACGGCACCGCCGGCTTCGGTGAACTTGATGGCATTGCCGAGGAGATTGATGACGATCTGACGCAGCGCCCGGCTATCGGCGGTGATCTCGCCCAAGCCGCGCGGCAGGCGGCTGGACAGCTTCACGCCCTTGGCGGAGGCCTGCAGCGAGAGCATGCGTTCGCATTCGGTCAGTGTTGCGGCCGCGTCGAAGCTCTCCAGCATCAGCTCGTAACGCCCTGCCTCGATCTTCGACATGTCGAGCATGGTGTTGACGACGGACAGGAGATGGGCGCCGGACTGGCGGATGAGCTGGACATATTCGCGCTGGCGGTCGTTTTCGAGCTTGCCGAAATATTCGCCGGCGAGAATATCGGAAAATCCGAGGATGGCATTGAGCGGCGTTCGCAGCTCGTGGCTGACGGCGGCGAGGAAGCGGCTTTTCAGCTCATGCGCGGCATGGGCCTCATGCTCCTTGCGGCTGACGGCTTCGCGCATCTGCATTTCGCCCTCGATGTCGAGCATCTGGGCGCGAACGCCGGCAAGCTGGCCCGTGGCGTCGCGAAGGGCAGTCATATCCAGGCGGACATTGAGGAACTGAGCCTGATCGAGGCCAAGCACGGGGCGATCGAGGCGCAGATCGATGACGACGACATCGGCACCCAGGCGCAGCTCGTCAAGCGCGCGGGCGAAAGCGATACGGTCGGAGACATGGACCTGTTCGACGAAGGGCCGCGACAGCGGCTCGCGCAGGAAAGAGAGGAACATCTCGCGGTCACGCCCGCCTGCACCGCGCACAATGCCGGCGGTATCGAGCGTGAGGAAGAGACCCGGGCAGTAATCCCAGGGGTCGACGACGAGGTCGGCTGCGGGACCTTCTTGGCGGGCGGGGATGCCAGCGCCGAAGCGGCTGCCGGCGACGAGGGCAACGGCTGCGATCAGATAGAGGCTTACGGCGAGCGAAACGCCGATCGGAAGGCCGGCGGCGGCACCGATCAGGACGGAGAGACCGGCCGGCAGCACCACGAGGCCGGCGAGGAATGCGGCGGTCAGGCGGCGCAGGATTGCCAGTTCGGCAGCATCGGCGACGCGCGTTCCGGGCTCGCCCGCGAGGACGCGCGTCAGCGCAGCGTCCATCGCCATCGTCCAAGCATCCGACATTTTACGCAATACAACCACGCCAGAAATCCGCGATGGGTTCATCTCTTTTCACGAGCCGACCATAGGCCGGACGCGCTTAAGGAATAGATAAGGCTAAGCCGCCGAAAGCCGCTGCAGCGGCCGTTCCGACCCGAAACGGGACAGGTGTATCAGGCTTTCCATTCTATGGTTAACGGAGCGTAATTGCTGAAATCATTCCATTTTTCAGCATGGCGTTAACACTTGCGGCGCGACGTGGCGGCCAAAAGCGGTGGATTGTCGAGGCTCCGCCACACTTATGCTTAACGGCATTCGCTAAACTTTGACGGGAGGTGGCGAACAACCGTCGATCGGTCGCATTTTAATCGAATTCGGCTCGAAAGCGCGGGGTTTTCGAAAAGCGATTTTCGCGAATCGAACCTAGGGTCCAGATCACGAGTTCGGGACAAACCCGACAGAGCCCGGCAACGACCGGCAACAGGGATATCGGTGACACCATGTGGTTTCTGATCAAGGGAACTTTCTATTGTTCGGTGGCGCTCGTGGCGCTGTCCTATCTCGGCAGCCCGCCGCGGGAAGAAACCGAAGGCGGCGCGACGTTCGAGATCAGCGACGCCTTTGCGGCTGCGACCGACGCCTATGCCTATATGAGTTCGCTCTGCGTCGAGAAGCCGGACGTCTGCGAAAAAGGCAAGCAGACCTTCCAGGCGCTGGGCCAGCGGGCCCGCGAGGGCGCACTCGTCGCCTATCAGCTGCTCGACAAGCAGTTCACCGAGGACGGTTCGGCCAAACTGGCCGAAGAAACGCCCCTGCCGAAGAAGGGCATGGTCGAAATCGTGAAGCCTGAAGTCGAGACGGATGCCGCCCCTGCTCTTGCGGCAACGGAAGTGCATGCGACGGAAGCCGAGACGATCGTCACGGGAACCGTGGTTCCGAGTGCCCGACCGAAGAACCTGCCCAAGCCCTATACGCCGCCCAAGCCTTGAGCGGTGACATCCGAGCCGGACACCGCCGCAAAGGCGACCCGGCCTGAGATACGAAGAATTGCGGGGCGCCTGCCGCCCCTCCTCCTTGCATCCCTTCCCCGCATTGGTGGGTCCGGGATGCCTGTCTGCCTGTCCCTAAACTGTAAACTATCGGCATTTGCCGGGCCGCGAGATGTTTGTCTCGCGGCCTTTTTCTTTGTGGTGGACGAGGTTTGCTGAGCAAAGTGTCCATCGACACCGTGATTGTCCTAGTCTTTCCTCCTCCCGGACGGTTCATTTCCCGGCCCGGCTGGCCTATATGGGGCGGACGGAACAAACGGGTGCGCCATGACCACACTTTCTACGATGATCGACGACTTCGGGTTTCTCGACGACTGGGAGGACCGGATGCGCTATGTCATCGAACTGGGGAAGGCGCTGCCCGATCTGCCGGATGCGGAAAAAACCGCCGAAAACAAGGTGCAGGGCTGCGCCAGCCAAGTGTGGCTGTCGGTCTCGGCCGGTGATGGCGCCGATCCGGTGATGACGTTTCGCGGTGACAGCGACGCGTTTATCGTGCGCGGGCTGGTGGCCATCGTGCTCGCCGCCTATTCCGGCAAGACGGCTTCAGAGGTCGTCGCCTTCGATGCGCTCGAGCTGTTCAAGCAGATCGGCCTGCTGGAACACCTGACGGCCCAGCGGGCCAACGGGCTGCGTTCGATGATCCAACGCATTCGCGAAGAGGCGGCGCGGCGGATGGCGTGAGTTCTGCCGCGCTGCACGACACGGCGACGAGGGAGCCGTCTACTGCCCTCACAGCATCTCCGGCCGGAAGCCGTCGTCGCCCCAGTGGCGGGTGCGCGGTTTTGGTGGCGGCGGGGTGTAGTGGCGGGCGAGTGCCATAAGCGCGGTGCGGAGCATCAGCTTGGCCGAGCGGGCCGGCCATTGGCGTTCACGCTCGACGATTTCCAGCCCCTTGCCGAAGCAGCAGATGTCGAGCGCCACGCCCGCCAGTTCCGGCCCCATGGCCTCAATCGCGCGGTTGACGCGGGCGCGGGCGGCGATGCGGCTATCGGCGAGATCGGGGCCTTGCGGGGCCGCCCCCTTCGCCTTGCTCGACAGGCGCGGCTGCCAGCTGGCGGTGATGCGCGGCTGCAGATTGCCATATTCGAAATCGGCGGCAAGCCGATCGCCGGCGGCGACGGCATCCTCCGTCAGGAAGGGACGGCCATCCTTCTCCTTCAGCCGCAACAGCGGGAAGAGCGGCGATTCCGCCAGGTTGCGGCGGACCGGCCGGCGGCCTTCCGGCGTGACGAGGGTCTGGGCCTCCAGCGTGCGATGCTGATCGGCAAAGGGATCGCCGGCCTGATCGCAGAGCGCGCGGCGCAGATAGGCGGCGGTCTCCCGCGTCGCATAAAGCCGGCCATCGCGGGGCTCCAGCAAACCTTCGGCAACCAGGCGGCCGAGCAGAGCGGCGTCAGGATCGGCAGACGGCAGAAGCGGGCCATCAAGGGCCCGGCGCAGAAGCGTTTTGACGCGCTTCAGACGGTTGCGGTCGACAGCGCTGTCAAGCGGGCGTGCGCGCGGCGGATGTTTGGCGACCGCACCGGGAGCAGAGGGCGCAGAGCGCGTGCCGCGTGGGAGGACAGGGATTTTGGCGGGCATGATATCGGTCTTCCGGGTCATGGGCGGCGGCCTGCGAGCAGATAGACGGCGCTTGCCATGCGCTCGATGATGGTGACGAAGCCGTCGTAAGCGGCATCGTCGCGGCGGTCCTCGACCATGCGGCAGGCATGGCCGACCGTGGAGCGGTCGCGGCCGAAAGCCTGGGCCACCTCGCCCATGGGCATGGAATAGGCGACATGGCAGACATACATGGCGACCTGGCGGACATGACCGACCGCGCGGCGGCGGCCGGGCCCTTCCGTCTCCATGCCCACGGCGGTCAGCAGTTCCTGCGTAAGTTGGCGGACGATCATGCAGAGCAGCCGTCGTTCGGATGTCAGCGGCCGGGCAGGTCCATCGCAGTCGTCATCGGCGCGCGCGTCAGGGTCGCGGCCGTTGCGCTCTTCGTCTGCGCGCGCATGTCGGGCCTCAGGCGGATCCGAAGGGGTGCCGGAGACCGGCCGGAGGGTGAAGGCGGGTGGCGTCAGGGGTCTACTCTGCATGACACGCTCCAAATAGGATTTTCTTCCTATATTGCTAGCAGAGATTGGTGCGAAAGGAACCCCTGAATTTGAGGGATGCTTATCACTTGTGGGAGCGGTCGGTGATGCCCAATCTGTGCCGGATCATGCCGGATCACCTCGTCCAGCGGCGCATGCGGAAACGGATAAAGGGGGCGCATTTGGCCCCAAGCCGGCGAGTAAGGTCAGTTCCGCCGCAAGTTTGAGCCATCAAGGCTACAGCTCCGCACCTGGCAAATGGGCTGCTTGGGTAAGCCAATTCCTCAACAACGTCTCATCGACGGGTTCATCTTCATGAAGATGCACATAGCGTATCTCATCTTGCTTGGAGGCGACCGGAGGCGGCGGAGACAGTGACGCCCCCTTGAAGAAGGTCACTTTGACGTACTTGTCGAAACAGTGGAAGGCCACGAACCATCCGTTGTCAGGAACACCATAGAAGGGTGTGTTCCATTTCACGGCCTTTTGGACATCAGGAACGACAGCGTTGATCAGGTCGTCAAGCTGCCTTCCTATTTCATGCTTCCAACCTGGCATTGCTTCAATATACGCCTGAACGGGGCCATCACCTTCGCCCTTGGGAATTTGTGGGTTCCCTCCCGACAAGAGTTTCGGCGTGCCCATTGTGAACCCTCCATTCGAGCAGAAACAACTACCACATCCATTGCAAGGGCAGTTCCTGGCGCATTCACGTCCTTAATGTTGCCGCGTCTGCTTTCCGAGGCCTGCCGCCACCGTGCAGCTTGAGCAAAATGCCGCTTTCGTTGAATGTCTTCCGGTGCCGACTGTCAAAGCCGTTTAAGCCAAGCCTCGAGAGCCTGCCGAATCGCACGATCTGCGGGCACCGTCTGATCGAACGCCCACCAGGTGTGCACTCCCTGCCAGAGGGCGGCCATCTGCCAGCCCAGAATACTCGCCTCCTGTGGGTCTGAAGACAGCCGTCGTCCCAGTGCTGCGACCAAAACGCGTCCCCACGCTGCGCCCCTCTTGCGAAGTCTCGGGTTTCGTATGTCCTCTCGGAGCAGAAGAAGCCCATCAGTGGCATCACGCTCGGCGGTGTCGGGAGACATCAACCGCATTAGAAGGTTGATGGCTCCCTCAGGCGATAGATCCTCTTCGAGGTCTGCAGCTTTGGTCTCAGCATCCAACCGGTCCCACGCCTGCAGGAGGGTCGCCTCGACCATGCGTTCACGGTTGCCGTAGCGTTGCACCAGTGTCGCCGCCGACAAGCCTGAAGCCTTCGCCGCACGCGCAAAGGTCAAACCATCGGGTCCTGTCTTCATCATTAGCTCGAACAAGGTGTCGAGGACCTGTTCATCGGAAATTGTCTTGCGCCTCGTCATGGCAATATATAAACGTACATTCGGTTATAAATCAAGGAGGCGTTGATGGCAAAGATCGTTGGGTACATAGCAACCAGTCTGGACGGCTTCATCGCAGACGAGAACGACAAACTCGACTGGCTGTTCAAATACGACGGAATGGACTTAGGCGAGCATGACTACCGTCTCTTCGTGAAGGGCATTCGCACGATCGTCATGGGTCGCGGCACCTACGACTTCATCGCGAAAGATTCAGCACCTTGGGCTTACGGCGAGCAACGGGTCATCGTTGCAACCTCACGGCCCATCGAAAATCCCAAAGGCACACTTGAGACCAGAGACAATGTTGACGACCTAATTGCCGAGCTTCGAAGGCTCTGTGATGGTGATGTGTGGATGCTAGGCGGGGGGATGCTGCAGATGGCGTTCATGGAACGTGGCGCGCTCGACGAAATCGAGATCTACATCATCCCCGAGCTGCTTGGCGGTGGTCGCTCTCTTTTCCCGCCGACTGGCTTCAGATCAACCCCGAAGCTGATCAGCGCGAAGACGCTCGACAAAGGATGTGTGCGGCTGCACTACCAGCTTTCCTAACTCAAAGGCGTTCCGTTCAATGACCGCAATTGGCGCAAACCGGAAGCCTTCATCCCGCCCCCTTCCTTCCCCACCTCAAAGAAAACCCCTTCCCCCAATAGAAAAGCGAGCCGAGGCCCCCTTGAGCTTGCGCGAGCCGTTTTAGCGGCTCACGCCGTCTGCAAGGCGAACGGGTCGGCACTCTGGCATTGCAGCATGTAGGAATATTTTCCACGCCATCCATACAAAAAAGGCCGGACCCGAAGGTCCGGCCGATCTCGTCTGCAGCGCCCGGAGGCTGCTGGCTTACTTGCCGCGCTTGCGGCGCTGGCCGAGGCCCATTTCCTTGGCGAGGCGCGAGCGCGCTTCGGCATAGGCGGGGGCGACCATCGGATAGTCGGCCGGCAGGCCCCACTTTTCGCGGTATTCTTCCGGCGTCATGTTGTAGTGGGTCATCAGGTGGCGCTTCAGCGACTTGAACTTCTGGCCGTCTTCCAGGCAGATCAGATAGTCATCCTCGATCGACTTGCGGATCGGAACCGGGGGCTTCGGCTTCTCGACCACGACGGGCGCCGGCGCCGGCGAGGACGTGTTGCTGAGGGCCTGATGCACGTCGGCGATCAGATTGGTGAGGTCGGTGACCGGCACGACGTGGTTGCTGACATAGGCAGATACGATGTCTGCCGTCAGTTCGACCAACAACTGCTGTCCAGGGCCCTGTTCTACTTCACTCATGTCATTCTCCTAATCAAGGATCACGCACGTCCGCCGAAGCGCGTGACAAAAAAAAATCAACCTGCACCTGCCGGCCCTAACCAGAACAGGTACACGACACAGTTCACCCCCAATGATGACAGATCCGCCTCCGGCTTCCTGAGGGAACCCGCCGCCCAACACCACCACATTGTTCGGAGAATACTTGTGCGTCTACAATAGCCAAGCCGAAAATGCGCTGATGGAGCGTGAAAAACAGCAGATCAGCTCCTGGGCATTGTGATTATCACTCTGCCGTCAAATGTCCACCCGCTATTTCTACTAAATGTAACAGGTGCAAAGCCGTTTTATTACACTTTAGTTTGTCTGCGAAGAATGCTGCCAACGCAGCGATTGCAGAAGTGCAATTGACGTAACTTCTGATCAGCAGTGATTTCCTATTTATTCATATCATCACGAACCGATGCATCCGACAATCTGTAACCCGCCTTGTGGGCGGCGCGGGCCAGAAGATGGGCAGCGACCGGCGCGGTGAGGACGAAGAAGACGATCCCGGCGAAGGCGCGGCCGAAGGTGGCGAGGTCGCCGGAATGAATGCCGACGGCGAGAAGCAGCAGGCCGGAGCCGACCGTGCCGGCCTTGGAGGCTGCATGCATGCGGCTGTATACATCCGGGAAGCGCAGAAGGCCGATCGAGGCGACCAGCGAGAAGAGCGCACCGACCACCATGAGCGCGGCAACCACGAGCGCGAGCACGATCTGCAGCGGTTCGGTCATGCCTTGCCTCCCTTGGTCGTCGCGGCTCTCGCTGCGGACTTGCCCTGCCGTTTGCCGCCGGACGGCGGGCTTGTCGTTGTGCCCTGCCCTGCCCCTTCGCGCGTGGTTCCTCTTGCGAGGATGAAGCGGGCAAAGGCGACGGTGGCGAGAAAGCCGACGAGGCCGAGCGCAATGGCGATGTCGATATAGAGCGTATAGCCGCTGCGAAGCGCGATCACGGCGATGAAGCCGATGACGATGCCGACGAGCATATCAAGCGCAACGACACGGTCTGGAAGGGTCGGGCCGACCACGGCGCGCCAGACGGTGAGCAGCGTTGCGAGAACGAGAACGGCCAGCGCGAACAGCCCGGCGGTGTCGACGATCAGGTCGGGCGTCATGACGGAAAGGCCTCCATGATCTTCTTCTCGAAGCCGTCGGCGATGTCCCGGCGGGCGCCTTCGACATCGGTGCAATCGACGGCATGGATGTACAGCGTGGCCCGGTCGTCGGAGACGTCCACCGAAAGCGTGCCGGGGGTGAGCGTGATCAGGTTGGCCAGCAGGCTGATCTGGAAATCACCCGTCACCCGGAGCGGATAGGCGAAGATGCCGGGCCGGAGATCGAGCGTCGGCCGGATGGCCATGATGGCGACACGCCAGGCGGATTTGGCAAGTTCGACGAGGAACAGCCACAGCAAAGAGAGGATGCGCAGCGTCCGGCTGGTTCCGCCCGATCCCGGGCGATGGCCGCGCAACAGCCACAGCGTGAGCAGCGACAGCGCGAAGCCGAAGAGCAGATTGTGCAGCGAGAAACTGCCGGAGACGATGGCCCAGACAACGGCCATCAGAACGGCGATTGCGGTCGCGGTCACCGGACACCTCCTTCGGGGAAGACGGAGCGGATATAGGCCGTCGGGTAGGACAGGTCGGCGGCTGCCTGCTGGGTGGCGAGGATCAGGCGTTCGGGAAAGAGACCGAAGCCGATGACGAAGGCCGAAAGAAGGACGATGGGCGCGAGCCGCCAGCGGTTTTCCGTGCGGGCGAGCGACAGCGAAGGAACGGCTGTCGGCGGCGGGCCGCCAAGCGTTGCGGGCGAAGCCACAACCGCGCCCGGCAGCGGGCGCCAGAAGGCGAAGAGGAAGAGGCGACCGAAGGCGATGGTGGTGAGGAAGCCGGACAGCAAGACGCTTGCCGCCAGCCACCAGGCGCCGATGTCGAGGGCGGCCTTGACCAGGATCGCCTTGGGCCAGAAGCCGGAAAAGGGCGGCAGGCCGCTTGCTGCAAAGAAGAGCGCCAGGGAGATTGCCGCGAAGACTGGGGCCGTGGTCCAGAGGCCGCCGAGGCGATCAAGGCCGAAATGCCCGGTGAGCCGGCCCATCTCGCCGGAGACGAGATAAAGGGCGGTCATCAGCAGGATCGAATGCAGCGCGTAGAAGATTGCCGCCCCCACCGCAACGGCACCGCCCATGGCGATCCCGGCCAGGATGTTGCCGATGCCGGCGATGACGACGAAGCCGAGAAAGCGGCGGATGTCGTTTTGCGCGAGCGCGCCCAGGGCGCCGAGGATCATGGTGAGGGCCGCCATGACGGCAATGGCAAAGCTCAGGGCCTCGCGCTCGATCGGCAGCAGCATGACCATGACGCGCAGGAGTGCGTAGACGCCGACCTTGGTGAGCAGGCCGGCAAACAGCGCCTGCACGACGACGCGTGGCGTGTGATAGGAGGCGGGCAGCCAGAAATTGACCGGGAAGGCTGCGGCCTTCATCGAGAAGGCGAGCACGAAGAGGGCGGCCAGCGTCATCAGCGGCGCCGTGCCCGATAGAGCCGGCGCCTTGATCGCGATATCCGCCATGTTGAGCGTGCCGAAGATCGCATAGAGATAGGCGGTGGCGATCAGGAACAGGGTCGTGGCGATCAGGTTCAGAACGGCATATTTGAGCGCGCCGTCGATCTGCTGGCGTTCCGAGCCGAGGATCAGGAGGCCGAAAGACGAGATCAGCAGGACCTCGAACCAGACATAGAGGTTGAAGAGGTCGCCGGTGAGGAAGGCGCCGGAGACGCCGGCCATCAGCACCATCAGAAGCGGATAGAAACCGTAGCGGCGGCCGCTGGTGGAGATGTCGATACGGGCATAGAGCGCGCCTGAGAAGGCGACGATGGCCGCGGCGAGCGCCAGCAGCGCGCCGGTGAGATCCACGGTGATGGCAATGCCGAAGGGCGGGCGCCAGCGGCCCATCATCATGGTGAGCGGGCCGTCGGACAGCACCTTCGCCAAGAGCATCGCATCGACCAGCACCAGCAGCGCCAGACCGGCGAGCGTGACGGGGGGATGCCAGTCGGTGCGGTGGCGGATCATCATCAGCACGGCACCGACGGCGAGGCTAAGGCCGATCGGCAGGATCGCCAGCCACTGGGCGGGCTCGATCGGGGCGGCAACGAGGGCAGCTGAAAGGTCGACGGCGGTGGTGGCGGGGCTTGCCATCAGGCGGGACCTCCATGCGATGCGGTGGGCGGTATGCGGTGGGCGATGGCGGGTGAAACAAGGCCCCTCCCAAACCCTCCCCACAAGGGGGAGGGCTTAACCCGGCGGCGCTGTCTCACGGTACGCCCTTGCAGATTGGGTCCGCAAGGCCGCCACGAGTCTTCTCCCCCCTTGTGGGGGAGATGGCCGGCAGGCCAGAGGGGGTTTTGGCGAGCAACGCCAGCCATCACAATTCCAACACTGCCCATCCTCAGTACCCCATCGGCGGTGCGGGGTCATCCACCGGCTCGGCGACGCGCATGTCGTCGGTGTTGTCGGTGCCGAGGTCCTGATAGGCGCGCCAGGTCAGGACCAGCAGGAAGCAGAAGAAGGAAAAGGAGATGACGATGGCGGTGAGGATCAGCGCCTGGGGCAGCGGATTGGCGGTGCCTGATGGCAGCACGGTTTCGCCCCCCGGGATGATCGGCGGGATGGAGGGCGTCAGGCGTCCGGAGGTGAAGATCAGCATGTTGACGGCATTGCCGAGCAGGACCACGCCGAGCAGGATGCGGATGATGTGTTTCGACATCATCAGATAAAGCGCGGCGGCGAAGAAGATGCCGACGACGAGGGCGAAAAGCGCTTCCATCAGGCGTCGTCCCTTTCTTCAAGTGCCAGCGCAATCGAGGTGAAGGTGCCGACGACGACGAGATAGACGCCGACATCGAAGGAAATGACGGTGGCGAGCGGCACTTCGACGCCGAAGAGGGTCGGATAGATCCAGACGCCGGTCATGAAGGGAAGCCCGAGCGGAGCGGAGACGAAGCCTGACAACGTCGACAAGAGCAGGCCGCAGCCGGCGATCGACATCGGGTGGAACCACAGCGCCCGGCGCACGGCCTGGACGCCGAAGGCGATCCCGTAGATGGCAAAGGCGGAGGCGCCGATCAGCCCGCCAATGAAACCGCCGCCCGGCTCGTTGTGGCCGCGCAGGAGGACGAAGATCGAAAACAGCAGCATCAGCGCGGTGAGGAAGGGCGCGAAGGTGCGGAAGATCAGGGTGTTCATCGCGGGGCCTCCATCGCTGTGGCGCTGCGGGGCTTCGGCGCCCCCTTCTGCGCTGCCTGGGCGGCGGCGGAGAACTGGATTACCCCCCTCTGCCCTGCCTGGGCCGCGGCGGAGAACTTGGTTACCCCCCTCTGCCCTGCCGGGCATGTCCCCCACAAGGGGGGAGAGCGGAAGGCGGCTGCGCTCGGCGCGTTCCGTCGATGGCCTGCAGGCGCGTCAGCGTTCAAACTGGCAGGCACGACGCTGGCCGCCACTCTCCCCCCTTGTGGGGGAGATGTCGGCGTAGCCGACAGAGGGGGGTGGGCCGGAGGCCACCCAATAGCGCAAGCGACTGATGTGGCGCAGTGGGCCGAATGCGGATCAAGAACAGGTGCCACCATCACTTGCCCTTCCCCTTCTTCTTGCCCTTCACATCGGCGAAGGAGCCGGATGGCGGAGAGACCACGGAGGCGGTGGGCGCTGCCGCGGCGACGCGGATGCGGATCAGCGCGAGGATGGCCAACCCGGTGATCATGACGACGGAGATTTCGCCGAGCGTGTCGACGCCGCGGAAGTCGACGATGATGACGTTGACGACGTTGGCGCCATGGGCGATCGCCTTGGAATAGGCGGC
Source organism: Allorhizobium sp. DMC15 (assembly GCF_056314065.1). Classification (NCBI taxonomy): domain Bacteria; kingdom Pseudomonadati; phylum Pseudomonadota; class Alphaproteobacteria; order Hyphomicrobiales; family Rhizobiaceae; genus Allorhizobium; species Allorhizobium sp. DMC15. Next base: position 1,232,251 of record NZ_JBQUZB010000001.1, on the reverse strand, counting down.
GAAGAATTCCGTCAGCGTGGCATCGAAGGGTGCGGATGTGGCGCGAACCAGAAGAAGCGCGAAGCCGAGGCCGCAGGCCACGGCGGCGGCGCCATCCAGAATACGGGCAAGGAGCGGCCGGTGATCGGTGGGCGAGAGCCTGAGCCGGGTCATGACAAGCGCCAGGATGACGACCGACAGGGTTTCGACCATGAACTGGGTGAAGGAGAGATCCGGCGCGCCGTAGAGCAGGAAGAGCACGGCCAGCGCAAAGCCCTGGATGCCGAGGCAGACGATGGCGGTGAGACGATCCTTGGCGGTGAGCACGGCCAGAACCCCGATGACGGCAATCACAAGGAAGGCGCCTTCGGCCAGGCCGAGATCGGCCGGCCAGACGGGCATGGACGGCAGCTCGCCATATACGACCGGGGTAACCAGGAGGACGAGCGCGAGCAGGATGAAGGTGGTGGTGATGTAGACTTCGAGCCGCCCGTTGTGGATGACGCGGCTGACCCTCACCGCAAGCTGCACAAGACCGGCGATGACATGATCGAAGCCGCGATCGGGGCTGATGCCGAGGCCGGTGACAAGGCGATCGACGCCAGCGCGCAAGCGGTCGAGGCTGCGATAGATGGCAAGGCCGAGGGCAATCGTGAGCAATGATAGGGCGAGCGGTACACCGATATGGGGGATCAGCCCGATGGTGACGGTCTCCGGTTCGCCTGAAACCGCACTCGCCATGGGCGAGGTGATGTAGCGGTGGGTGACGGTGGCAAGGACGGCCGTAACGAAGGACAGGACGGCGAGCGTCAGCGGGCCGAGCCAGAGCAGGACGGGTCCCTCATGGGCGTGTTTCGGCGTCTTCGTCTCGGCGCCGATGAAAGGTTTCAGGCCGACGGCAAAGGCGATGACGAACATCAGCGCATTGCCGATGACAGCGACACCGGTGAAGAGGATCGCCCGCGGATTGGCGCCGGCCAGTGCTGCGTAGATTTCCTCCTTGGCGAGGAAGCCGAAGAGCGGCGGGAGGCCCGCCATGGAGATGCCGCCGAGAAGGGCTGCGGCAAAGGTGATCGGCATCAGCTTGCGCAAGCCGCCGAGCAGGCGGATGTCGCGCGTGCCGGTCTCATGGTCGATGATGCCGGCGACCATGAAGAGGCCGCCCTTGAACAGCGAATGGGCGACGAGATAGAGCACCGCCGCCTCGACGGCGTAAGGCGTATCGAAGCCGGTGAGCATCACAAGCAGGCCGAGCGAGGCGACCGTCGTATAGGCGAGCATCAGCTTGAGATCGGTCTGGCGGACGGCGAGGATCGCGCCGACCAGAAGCGTCAAACCGCCGAAGAAGGGAAGCAAGATTTCCCAAGCGGGTGTGCCGCCCATGATCGGGTTCAGCCGCATGAGGAGATAGACGCCGGCCTTCACCATCGTGGCCGAATGCAGATAGGCCGAAACCGGGGTCGGCGCTTCCATGGCATTGGGCAGCCAGAAGTGGAAGGGGAACTGGGCCGATTTGGTGAAGGCACCACCGAGCACGAGAAGCAGGGCCGCCAGATAGAACGGGCTTTCCCGCAGGATGTCGCCGGTCGACAAGAGCAGCGACAGTTGGCTGACGCCGGTGATGTTCCAGAGGAAGATCAGCCCGGCGAGCAGGACGAGACCGCCGCCGCCGGTGACGACGAGCGCCTGGAGAGCGGCGCGGCGCGAGGCTTCACGGGTGTGGTCGAAGCCGATCAGCAGGAAAGACGTGATCGAGGTCAGCTCCCAGAAGACGAAAAGCATCAGGAAGCTGTCGGAGACGACGACGCCGAGCATGGCGCCCATGAAAAGCAGAATATAGCTGATGAACCGCCCCTGCTGCGGGTGGCCCTTCATATAGCCGCCGGCATAAAGCACGATCAGCGTTCCAATGCCGGTGATCAGCAGCGCGAAGGTCAGCGACAGGCCATCGAGCAGCCAGGAGAAGGAGAGATTGAGGCTGGGTACCCAGGCGAAGCCGCCGGTGACGCGGCCGCCGGCGGCAATCTCCGGCAGGAAGCCCAGGAAATGCACGAAGGCGAACGCGGGAAACAGCGCGATGAGCCAGGCGGCAGCGGCGCCCAGACGGGCGGTCAGCACGGGGGCGACAAGCGCCGCGACGAAGGGCAGCAATAGGGCGAGCCAGGTCAGGCCGCTCGGCAGGTCAGGCATTCCACCTCCTCGTGGGCGTACGACCGCGGGTGTCGGGACGATCAAGGAGGCTCCGTGTTAGGACATGGGTCCCGGCATTCCAAGCAAAAACGGCAAAAAACTCGATCACGGACGCGTCAGACGGCGATTAGCTGGGGATTTCGGAGGTATTTCGGCGTTGGCTTGAAAGGCCGGAAGATCAGAGGCGACCAAGGCAAAGTCAGGCGCAATTGCAGCAGCCACAGAGGCGCCCTATCTATAGTCCCAAACGGTCCCGGCGATGCTTGGGCTGTGTCATCCCCCAAGGAGAAAACCATGAGCTCCACACCCACCCTGCCGAAAGTTGTCAAATCGGATGCCGAATGGCGCGAACAGCTGACGCCGGAGCAATACCGCATTCTGCGCGAACACGGCACCGAGCGCGCCTTCACCGGCCCCTATTGGGACACGTTCCAGAAGGGCCTCTATCGCTGTGCGGCCTGCGACGAACCGCTGTTCGTCTCGGACACCAAGTTCGACGCCGGCTGCGGCTGGCCGAGCTATTTCGAACCGGTGAAGCCGGATGCCGTCACCGAGCATCGCGACATGTCCTTCGGCATGGTGCGGACCGAAATCCGCTGCGCCAATTGCGGCGGGCATCTCGGCCACGTGTTTCCGGATGGCCCAAAGCCGACGGGCCTGCGTTACTGCATCAACGGGCATTCGATGGTGTTTGAACCGATCGAGTGAGAGGATCGCTCTCGCCTTGAGGAGAAGGGTCGGACCGAAGGTCCGGGGTGGGGTGACGGGTGGCGGCACGCTGGTCGCCTGGCTCACCCCCACCCGCCGCTTTGCGGCGACCTCCCCCCTCAAGGGGGAGGTGGGAGGTGCTCACCGCCCGTCAAATGCCGCAAGTGCCTTGGGCGAAACGCGGGTCCAGAGGCCGGCGAGTAGCAAGACGGAGAGGATGGCGGCGAGGATGAAGGGCATGCCGAGGGCCTGGGGGCGCGGCATGACGTGTTCGGCCAGCGTGACGCTGACGCCCGCCAGGAAGACGCCGAGCGGCATGGTGCCGAGGCCGAAGAAGCGGTAGACGCTGTTGACCCGCCCGAGCAGATGCGGCGGGATGAGGCGCTGGCGCAGCGATACCGTGATGATGTTCCAGACCATGCCAGTCACGGCCGAGAGGGCGAGCGCTGCCCAGACCAGAATGGGCACGGGGACCAGGAGCACGACCAGCGCCCAGACGATGCAACAGGCGATGGTGGCGCGCAGGCAGGCAGATGCACCGAAGCGGCGGATGATCGGCTCGCCGAGCAGGCCCCCGATGACGCCGCCGACGGCAAGCCCTGTTAACAGCAAGCCATATTCGGCCGAATTCAGGCCCATGACCTCCTGCGCGTAGAGCACCAGCCCCATCAGCAGCATGACCTCAATGGCGTTGAGCACGCCGAGGCCCAGCGCCAGATCGCGCAGCAGCGGACGGGCGAAGAGATAGGCGGTGCCCTCGCGGATTTCCGCGATCCAATGGCGCGGCTCCGGCCGCTCCGTGCGGAATTCTCCCGGGATCGAGAGGATCAGCAGTCCGGCAAAGGCGAAGGCCAGGCCGTAGAGCCCGAAGGCGAGCGGCAGCGCCAGCCCGATGACGAGGCCGGCGAGCGGCGGGCCGATCATCATGTTCATCACCGTTTCCAGGCTGCCCATGCGGCCATTGGCGGTTTCGAGCCGCGCATGGGGGACGATCGAGGGCAGCAGCGTGACGGCAGAATTGTCGCGCAGGACTTCGGCGAAGCCGACGATGAGGGCGGACAGCAGCAACAGGGCGTAAAGCAGGTCGCGCGGGAAATCCTCAACCGGACTATCGGGCAGCATGCCGGGTGCCAGCATGACGAGGGAGAGCGTCATCAGGGTGATGAAACGCAAAAAATCCATCGCGATCACCAGACGGCGGCGATCGAAGCGATCGGTGATCACGCCCGAGGGAAGCGCGAAGAGGAACCAGGGCAGTTTTTGCGCCACGCCAACGAGCGCGATCGCTAGGGGATCGCGGGTGATCAGCGAGGCGAGCCACGGCCAGGCGACCACACCGATGCCATCGGCGAGATTGGCAAGGCCACTCGAGAGCAGAAGGCGGTGGAAACGGGAACCGAGGGCGGGCCGGTCGGCAATCGACTGAGTCATAGGGGAGCCTCTTTTGCGGCCCAAGAAGCACTGCCGTCTGCGAACCACAAGCCCCCGGTTTTGACAGGGTCATGCGGACGCGTCCCGAGAACGGTTGGTCCGCTGATCACCGCCGGGCGCGGGATCTGAGCTTTTCACGCCAAAGCGCTGAATTCAGACTCTTTCCGAGAGCGACTTCAAGCAAAACTCGAAGGCGGTGAGATCGGTCCAGAGGGTTTCAGACGTCGCGGCATGCACGGCCACCGGGCCACCACGGCGCTCGACGCCGCCATGCAGCATGAGGTTTTCGATCATCTCGAAGTCTTCCAGCATCGTGCCGTCGGGCGCGCGCTTGCGGCCGTCTTCGGCGATGTGGATTTCGCCGGCATAATAGTCGGCGGTGCGGTCATAGTGGCTGGCTGCGACATTGGTGTAGCAGGCGACCAGCTTGCCGGCGCCGCACATATAGCCGAGTTCGAAGACCGTGCCGGGATCGGCGGCAATGCCGCGAAACGGCGTCAGATTGGCGATGACGCCATCGGCGCGGTTCATGAAGCCCTCGTCGACCTCGGAGATGTTGAGGCCGAACTGGTGTTTGGTCGGGGCCGGCGGGATGGCGAGATCGCCGGGGCAGATGGGCTCGAAGCCGTAGGTGCGGGTGAGCGCCGCCTTGGCATCAAGGATGGCGCGGGCGTTAGGGAGGAAGACTTCGGGGCCGGCGAGATAAAGTTTGAGGGGGGTGGGCATGCGGGAGGCGATCCTTAGAGACTTGGGCGTGGGATCGATGAGGAGCAGCCAGCGGGCAGCAAGGCAATAGGGGATTGTTGCGGTGCACAGGGATTGCGGACCATAAAAGTGAACGGATCTAGGTATAGGAAGGACAGGCCTTGAATTTTTACCCCTTAAGGGTAATTTAGGTCATGGAGAAACGGATCGCGCATCATGATCTGGCCGCTGTCATCCTCTTGGTGCGGGCGCGCAAGGCTGCCGCTTTCACCAAGACCGCGATCGACGGCGGAAGGCAGATGGGACTGACCATGGCAGAGATGATCGATGCCGTCTGTACGCTCACGCCACGGCACTTCTTCAAGTCGATGACGACCTATGCCGACAGTCGCGTGTGGCAGGACGTCTACCATGCCGACACGCCGGTCGGGAAAGCCTATGTGAAGGTGACGATGCGCACGGATGGCGCGCCCGTCATTCAGTTCAAGGAGTTGTAAAATGGGCACGGATTGCATCAGTTGTGGTTCGGGCAGAGGGATGGTTCGCTTCGAGAACGAGGCGCATGATGTGGTGTTCCGCGATTCGAAGACGACGGTCGAAGGGCTGTCGGGATGGCGCTGCGAGAGCTGCAGCGAGATCGAATTCGACGCTGACAGCGCTGAGCGTTATGCCGCCGCCGGGGACGCGCTTGTGCTGCATGCGAGACGCAGCGTCGGTGAGGAATTGCGGCGTATCAGGAAGAAGCTTGGGCTGAATCAGGCCCAGGCTTCGGCGCTGACGGGCGGTGGGCACAATGCGTTTTCCCGGTATGAAACCGGCAAGGTGATCCCCTCTCCTGCGGTGATCAATCTCTTTCGTCTGCTGGATCGGTACCCCGAGGAGGCGCGGGTGCTCGAGCGGGCGTGACAGGTTGGAATTGGCCGGAGCATGTGGGGTCTCGCAGCTTGAAGCCACTCCCAGCGAGGCGAGCCGGCTGAGGGCAATCGGAGGAGAGTTGTCTTCCTCCCGATCCCCACTCCCCAAGCTGGCGACAGCGCTCGCAAGACACCAGATTTGCGCTGTGGCCAGCCCCCTCCCCTTCGGCTACACCTTGCCCATGTCGACTCAACCCCTTACCGATCCGCTTTTCTCCGCCAGTGACCGAGATGGCCGCGAGGGCCCGCTTGCCGTCTTGAAGCGCGTCTATGGTTATCCGGCCTTTCGCGGGCGGCAGGCGGAGGTGGTGAACCATGTGGTCTCGGGCGGCGATGCGGTGGTACTGTTTCCGACGGGGGCCGGCAAGTCGTTGTGCTTCCAGGTGCCGGCGCTCTGCCGGCCGGGGGTCGGCGTCGTGGTTTCGCCGTTGATTGCGCTGATGCGCGATCAGGTGGAGGCGCTGAAGGGCCTCGGAGTGCGGGCAGCGGCGCTGAATTCGACCTTATCCAAGGAGGACTATGTCGATATCCGCCGGGCGCTCGACCGGGGCGAACTCGACTTTCTTTATGTGACACCCGAGCGGACGGCCACAGCCGGTTTCGTCGAGATGATGCAGGGCGTGAAGATCGCGCTGTTTGCCATTGATGAAGCGCATTGCGTGTCGCAATGGGGGCATGATTTCCGGCCGGAATATCGCGAACTGGGCAAGCTCGCCGATCTCTTTCCCGGCGTGCCGCGCCTGGCACTGACTGCGACTGCCGATCCGCATACGCGGGACGATATCATCGAGCGGCTGGGGCTTCAGGATGCGGCCGTCTTCACCACCTCCTTTGATCGGCCGAACATCGCCTATGAGATCGTCGAGCGCGACCAGCCGCGCCAGCAACTCCTGCGCTTCCTCTCCCGCCACAAGGGATCGAGCGGCATCGTCTATTGCCTGTCGCGGGCCAAGGTGGAGGAGATCGCCAACTGGTTGGACGATCAGGGCATCCGGGCGCTGCCCTATCATGCCGGCATGGACCGGGCGATCCGCGACGCCAACCAGGATGCGTTTCTGAAAGAGGAAGAGCTCTGCCTCGTCGCCACCGTCGCCTTCGGGATGGGCATCGACAAGCCGAATGTGCGTTACGTCGCCCATCTCGACCTGCCGGGTTCGGTCGAGGCCTATTACCAGGAGACGGGGCGCGCGGGGCGCGACGGGCTGCCGTCGGAGGTGTGGATGACCTATGGCATGGCAGATGTCATCCAGCGCGGGCGGATGATCGATGAGGGCGGTGCGGCCGACGAGATCAAGCGGGTGGAGCGGGCGAAGCTCAACGCGCTGCTTGCGATCTGCGAGACGCCGGGCTGCCGGCGACAGGCGATCCTCAAGCATTTCGGCGAGAGCCACGTGGGCGGCTGCGGCAATTGCGACACCTGCCTGAAACCGGTCGAGACCTGGGACGGACTGGATGCTGCAATCAAGGCGCTGGCAGCGATCTATCGCACCGGCGAGCGTTTCGGCACCGGGCATCTGATCGATGTGCTCATGGGAACGGAGAACGACAAAACCATCCGTTTCGGCCATACGGATATGCCGGTTTTCGGCGCGGGCAAGGACTTGTCCTCGAAGACCTGGCAATCGGTGTTCCGCCAGTTGCTCGCGGCCGGTTACATCCGGGTTGACCACACGGCTTTCGGGGCGCTGAAGCTCGAGGATACGGCGCGGGCCGTGTTCAAGCGCGAGGTCGACGTTCGCTTTCGCAAGGACCGGCCGACGACGGGCAAGGCCGCACGCGGGGCAAGTGCATCGCGCACCGCCCATGCCAAGGCAGGGCTCGATCAGGCCGATCAGGAGCTGTTCGAGGCGCTGCGGGCGAAGCGCATGGAACTCGCCCGCGAACAGGGGGTGCCGCCCTATGTGGTTTTCCCCGATACGACGCTCATTGCGCTCGCCACCGAACGGCCGATGGACGACGACGAAATGCTGGGGATTTCCGGGATCGGACAATCCAAGCTGGAACGGTATGGCGATGCGTTTCTCGAGGTGATTACCGCCTATTCGCGGTGATCTGCGACCTCTCTCTTCGAGGGAGGGTTGGAATGCAGCCCCGAATGGGATGAGCGGTCGCAACCTGCATCGCCTTGATGGGGCGAACCTACCACCTGGATCCCCGCCACCCGCCGCTTTGCGGCGATCTCCCCCTCAAGCGGCAGGTGTGAGAACTCGTCGCCGCCAGTCGCTCGGACTGTCTCCCGTCACGCGTAAGAATTCCCGGTTGAAATTGGACTTGGTCATGAAGCCCGCTTCGAAGAGGATGCGGGTCACGGGCCAGTCGGTCGCGGCGAGCAGGCTGCATGCCTCGGCGATGCGATGGTCGTTGACGTAGTGTGAAACGCTGACGCCATGCACGCGGTTGACCGCTTCTGACACCAGACGGGCAGGTGCACCGAGGCGTCGAGCCAGACGGGCAAGGTTGAGATCCGGATCGGCCCAGAGACGCTTCTCCGCCATCAGGCGATCGAGGTCGGCGGCAAGACTGTGATGGTCTTCGGTCGCGGCTTTCGCAGCGGGGGCAGCGGGCGCGGTGGCAGCGGCTGTCCCGGCGCTCGATACGCCGCCGGGCGCGAACCGGAGCGGCAGATCCGCGGCTCCGGCATCGCCCTCCTCACTTCGCTCCTCCCGCCCCTCCTCGCCGGCGGTCACGGCACCGAGACCGAGAAGAAGCAGGATCAGCGTTGTCGTGGCCGAGACGACCAGCGGCGAATACCGCCCGCCGGACCACAGCATGTCGAAGCTGATCGCGACATCCGTCAGCGCCGAGGTGATCAGCGCCAGACCGGTGAGTTGCAGGCCGCGCAGCGAGCGCAGCGTGCCGTCGAGCCTCGAGGCGACGAGGCCGTCCGGCCCGTGGCGGGCGAGCCAGAAGAGGGACAGACCATAACCGAGAAATTCGCCGATGAGGACGACATCGACCGGGATTCGCCAGAGCGACGGGGCACCATAGCCGGCCGGCAGGTGTGCGCTCACCAGCATGATGACGACCAGCAGGGTGGGCACGAGATGGGGCCAGTCGGCACGCGACAGCCCCGGCCGCTCGCGGGCGAGATCGCGGAAAGCGAGATAGGAGAGCGCCGGAATGAGGCTCGCCAGAACGGGCAAGACCAGAAGGACATCGATCAGGCCATAGCCCCAGCGCAGGCCGACCAGCAGGCTCTGGACAATGTAGAGCACGATCAGCGGCAGGAAGAGGCCATGCGACGCCCAGCTTTCCCGTCCCTCCTCACGCAGCAGGCGGAGAAGGAAGATGGCGAGGAACAGGGCGACGAGAAAAGACAGAGGGACAAAAAGCATGGAGCGGGATTTCGAAAGTCGCGGGGTGTGATGGCGGCCAAGATGACCGAAAGCGCGATCCCGGTCGACCTGAAACGCAATCGAGGTCGCCTCTGACAGTGCGTCTTCGCCAGATGGGGCATCGAAACCGCCCGAGTACCGATCGCAATGGATCGCTGCCAGGGCCATGCGAAAGGACGCCTCTCATGCGCACACGAACCATCATTCTCTCCATCCTCGGCGGCATCGTCGCCCTTGCCGTCATCGACGGCAGCATCCAGATGATCCAGGCGAGCGAAACTGTGTCAGGCCCCATCGATCTGACTGGCGTGACCCGGCTCGAGGTGACGGGGACTGCCAGCGATATCCACATTTCAACGCGCGGGGGAGGCGCGCCCCAGGCTCTGCTGTCGGGTACGCGACGCGGCTGGGGCGCCCTCTTCCGCTCCGCCTGGTTCGCCTCGGACTGCGGCGGACAGGGCCACATGCGGCGCGACGGTGACACGCTGAAGATCGACATGGGCGACCGCGGCGGTTTCTTTGGCTGGAACGACTGGGACGACTGCACCCTCTTGCTGGAGGCGCGGCTTCAGCCGGAAGCGACCGTGTCGATCACTCAGAATGCCGCACGGATGCGCCTCGACGGCGATTTCTCCGCCATCGACGTTGCCAGCGATGCAGGCGATTTTGCGCTTGCCGGCCACGCCACGCGGGTGGCGCTGGCTGGTGCGGCGCTGCGCGCCCGGCTCACCTTCGAGCGGGTGACACAGACCGAGGCTGTGCTCGTGTCCGGTGCCATGCTGGACGCCTCGATCCGTTTTCTGGTGCCGACCGCCATCTCTTACGGCGTGGAGGCCGTCGCCTCCTATATCGACAGCGCCCTGCCGAACACGCCGGGGGCAAAGCCCGCGATCACCATCCGGGGCGAGATGGTGCATGCGACGATCCGGTGACGGGTCTTTTGGGCGGGCGCAACGGGGGGTGAAAGCAGCCTCTCTCTGAAGCTCTTTGCAGCTCACCCTGCCCTCTTCGCGCATCCGCGGAGAGGGCTACAAGCGTTGATACAGGCGCCTTTCCCCGCAACCAAGGGAGAGGTGCCTACGCGGCCGAAGGGGGGCGTCGTTGGCTGCCATCTGCCTGTCCGCGGAGGAGATGACTTCACGGACCGGTCAGCTCGATTTCATCGCCATATGACAATGCGCCGATGGAACTTTCAGGGAGGTGAACTATTGTTGTCGCAGGAACCGGTCGGCCAGCTCGCCTGGCGTCCTCCGGCAATTGCCGCGCTCTCGCGCATCAGGCTCGCGACCCGAACGCACGGCTGCGAACCCGCGGGACGGACCGCGTTCATGCCAAGCTTCGGTCTATACACCAGGAGATCATCCATGCCGCAATCAACCACGACCAATCGCCGTTTTGTTCTGGCCGAACGCCCGCGCGGCGAACCGAACGAACAGACACTCCGGCTGGAAACGGGCGAGATCCCGACACCTGTTGACGGCCAGATGTTACTGCGGACGGTTTTCCTCTCCCTCGATCCCTATATGCGTGGCCGAATGAGCGATGCGCCGTCTTATGCGGCACCGGTCGAGATTGGCCAGACGATGGTCGGAGGCACGGTTTCGCGGGTGGTCAGCTCCAAGCTGGACGGCTTTGCGGAAGGCGACTGGGTGGTCGGCTTTTCCGGCTGGCAGGATTATGCGCTGTCGGACGGCAAAGGCGTGACCCGGCTCGGCGCCAACCCGACGCATCCCTCCTGGGCACTCGGCGTCACCGGCATGCCGGGGCTGACGGCCTGGGCGGGACTGACGCAGATCGGCCAGCCGAAAGAGGGCGAGACGCTGGTGGTGGGCGGTGCGACCGGCCCGGTCGGCGCGACCGTCGGACAGATCGGCAAGATCCTGGGGCTCCGCGTGGTCGGCATTGCCGGCGGTCGGGAGAAGTGCAGCCATGCGGTCGAGGTGCTCGGTTTCGATGCCTGCGTCGACTACAAGTCGGACGGCTTCACCGGGCAGCTTGAACTCGCCACGCCCGATGGCATCGACATCTATTTCGAAAATGTCGGCGGGGCAGTGTTCGACGCGGTTGCGCCGCGGCTCAACACACGGGCACGCATCCCGCTCTGCGGGTTGATCTCGCAATACAATGCGACCTCCTTGCCCGACGGCCCGGATCGCATGGGCTGGCTGATGGGCATGTTCCTGAAGAAGCGGATCACCCTGCGCGGCTTCATCGTATTTGACGATTTCGGCCATCTCTATCCCGAATTTGCCCGGGAGATGGACGGATGGGTCGAGGCCGGCAAGATCAAATATCGCGAGGAGATGATCGACGGGCTAGAAGAGGCGCCACGCGCCTTTATCGGGCTGTTGCGCGGCGAGGCCTTCGGCAAGCGCGTCATTCGCGTCGGGCCGGACGCCTGAGTGTATCTCCATTCTCATCCCCCGAAGAAAAGGACAGATAACCCATGAAGATTTTGATGGTGCTCACGTCGCACGACCAGCTTGGCGACACAGGCAAGAAGACCGGCTTCTGGCTGGAGGAATTCGCCGCCCCCTATTACGTGCTCAAGGATGCGGGTGCCGAGATCACGCTCGCCTCGCCCAAGGGCGGCCAGCCGCCGCTCGATCCGAAGAGCGACGCACCGGATGCGCAAACGGAAGCAACGGAGCGCTTCAAGGCCGACCAGACGGCGCAGCAGTTGCTCGCATCGACGACGCCGCTGTCGCAGATCGACCCCGATGGTTTCGACGCTGTCTTCTATCCCGGCGGCCATGGCCCGCTCTGGGATCTTGCCGAAGACAAGAACAGCATTGCTCTGATCGAGGCCTTTGCCGCCAAGGATCGGCCGATCGGTGCGGTCTGCCATGCGCCGGGCGTACTGCGGCATGTCAAGGGCGTCGACGGCCAGCCGCTGGTGAACGGGCGGAAGGTGACGGGCTTCACCAATTCGGAAGAGGAGGCCGTGGGCCTCACGCAGGTGGTGCCGTTTCTCGTCGAAAACATGCTGCAGGAGCGCGGCGGTCTTTACGAGAAGGGCGCCGACTGGGGCGTGCACGTGGTGACCGACGGCAAGCTCGTCACCGGCCAGAACCCGGCCTCTTCGGAAGAGGCGGCCAAGGCACTGTTGACGCTGCTCTGAACAGGCTTTGCGTAGCAATCGGAAAACAGACGGCGCGGGACCAAACCCGCGCCGTCTGTTTTTGTGTCAGAACACCTTGGTGACGGAGACCGCAAAGGTGCGACCGCGGCCGTGGTAATCGAAGACCGATTCATCGACCAGTCCGCCATAGAGCGCCTTGGCGCGAGAGCCCCAGACCGAGGTGTAATCGGTGTCGAACAGGTTCTGGATGCCGAAATTGATCGTGGTCGCCTGTTCGGCAAAGGTGTAACGACCGCCGAGATTGAAGAGGTTGTAGCCTTCGATCTCGTAGCCGGCATCGTCTTCCAGGCTGAAGATGTGTTCGCCGGTCAGGCGGACGGAAAAGGCGTCGTTGCTCCAGCCGATGTGACCGCCTGCCTTCGACGTGCTCGCCGTGCCGACCGATTCCTGATACCAGCCGTCAGCGCCCTTCTTCTCCGACTTCACCCAGTGGGCGAGCAGGCCGACATCGAAGCCGTTGTCGAACTTGTAACCAGCCTCGGCCTCGATGCCGTAGACGCGGCGCTTCTCGTCCTTCATCTCGATCGTCAAGGTCGTGCGATCCAGGCTGATCGAGCGGTCCGAGGTCGAGTAATAGGCGGCGGCGGCGAAATTGAAGGTGCCGTCGTCATGGCGGAAGCCGAGTTCGACGCTGTCGGTCTTGATCGCTTCCAGCGCCGACGTCGCGACATTGACGCTGTCGTTCAGGACGTAGTGACCATTGGTCAGGGTGTAGGTGCCGACGCCGTAATACTTGGCCGGGTCGGGCAGCTCGAAGCCCTGCGAGAAGTTGGCATAGACCTGCTGGTCCGGGGTGACGTCATAGGTCGCGCCGGCATTGAAGAGCAGCGCATCGTAATCGACCTCGCCGCCGGGGATGGCGTCGGCCGAAGTGGCGGCGCCGTTCAAGATCGCCACCTGCTGGGCCGCACCGACGAAATCGCCGACTTCCGTGTTTGTGTATTGGTAGCGCAGGCCACCGCTGACCGTCAGCCGATCGGTCGCCTCCCAGGCGGCTTCGGCGAAACCGGCAAAGGTCGTGACATCGATGTCCGGATAGAGGCCGGTGATGCCGATCGTGTCGAAGTTCAGCCCGCCGGACGTGACGGCCGTGGTCAGGTCGAAGATCGACTGGGTGGCCGAGAAGCTGTCACGGTCGGTATCGACGCCATAGGTCAATTTCACCGTATCGGTCAGTTCCGACACCATGGCGGCCTTGAAGCTGTAGTAATCGGTCGTCTGCTGGCTCGCGCCGAAATAGGTGCCGGCCTGCGTTCCCGTGGAGGGGAAGGGATTGAAGACGATATCTTCCGAGCGCAGCGCCCCCTGCAGCAACAGCTGCTGCCCTAGGAAATCGGCATCGGTGTAGCTGAGCGTCAGCATCTTGCGGCGGGTCTGCGGCTCGACATCCGACTGATAGCCGGAACGGGGCTCGAACAGGCTCGGATTGGAGAGACCGGACAGATAGGGACCGTAATAGAGGCCGTAGTCGCTGTCCTGCGCACTGTCAAAATACTGCATGGTCGCATCGAGCCGGCGATCTTCGTCGATCTGTACGCCGACGGAGCCCATGACGTCGATGCGCTCGTTGAACGCGGTCGAGGATTGGGTGATGTCGGGCATGACCATCTCGCCGGCACCGTCGTAATAGGCGCCGCTGCGATTGCCGGAGACCGAGAGGCGGGCGTCCCAGTTGCCGCTGTTATAGGTGACGGCGCCGGCGGCGTTGCGATCGAAATCCTGGCTGCCCTGGAAGCCGCTGGCAACACCGACCTGGGTTTCGGCATGCAGGCCGTCGCCTGCATCCCTGCCCTTCTTGGTGATGATGTTGATGATGCCGCCGGTGGCATTGCCGCCGTAAAGGGCGGTGGCACCGGACAGCACCTCGACGCGGGCGATGTTGAACGGGTCGATCGAATCGAACTGGCGGCTGAGGCCGCGGGCGGAATTGAGCGAGACGCCGTCAATCAGCACGAGTGCGGTTCGCCCGCGCAGGTTCTGGCCGTAACTGGTGCGGGAGCCTTCGCTCGCGGCATCGAAGCTCGGCACGGTCTCGGCGAGGATCTGCTGCAGGTTCTTGCCCTGAAGGGCGGCGGCCTTGATCTCGGCTTCATCGACCACCTTGATGGTGCGGGCGATCTCGGAGATCTTTTCCGGGGCGCGACTGCCGGTGACGACGATGTCGCCGAGTACGGTTTCACCGGACGCTTCTGCTGTTGTTGCCGCCTCTTCAGCGGCGGCGTCCTGGGCAAGACCCGCATCCGCTGCGCCGAGAAATGCCGCGACAGCCAGTGCCGTCAGCGCCGTGGTCGAGCGTGCCAGATCTGAGGTCCCGCTCAGTCCACGCCCCTGTTGCCCAAAGAATTTCATAGATCCCCTCATCACACTCGCATTTTCACGCCGCCCGAGACTTGAGCGACGCGAGATAAAACATTACCAGTGCGGTCATGTTTAAAACATAACGGTGCGGCCCGCTTGGATGGAGGCGAACGTGGCTTGGACCAGCGCGAAGTTCCCCAAGGAAAGTTGACCGTCCGAATGAGCTTGATCCGCCCTCTGAAATTCGGCTCCGCCGCCCTCTCCGATGCCGAGGCCCGCGCGCTCTGTGGCAGTATCCTGATCGACATGATGGGGGGGCTGAGCGTCGGTCTCGAGGGCGGCGACTTCAGCGGGTCCAGCGGGCTTTACTGGCACGACCCGTCTTTGTCGCTCGCGACCGTCTATTTCCCGAAGACGCTTGTCCGCCTCGCCTGCGAGGGGAGCGGCGATCGCGGCGTGGTCCTGCTGCGGTCGGTCGGCCAGCCGATGACGGTGGAGCATGGACGGTCGCGGATCGAGGCGGTGAGCGGCGACGTCGTCTTTCTGCCGGCGCAGAGCGGATTGCGGATTACCCTTGCGGAGGGCGGGCGCCTGGATTGTGCGCATCTGCCGGAACAGGTGGTGGACCGCCACCGGGCCTCGCTCGACGGGCTGATGCTGAAGACCGTGCCGGCTGCCTGCCTGCCTCTGCACATGCTGACCAGCTATGCGGGCTATCTGCTGCAACGCGAGCAGCAGACCGCCGAAGACGTTGCGTTGATGGTCAGTCACTTCTACGACTTCCTGCCCCAGCTCTCGCAGGCACTCGGCGGGACGGCGGCAAAAGCAGCACCCGACGACCGCATAGCGCGTATTCGCGCGCTGATCGAGGACCGCCTGGCCGATGGGACCTTTTCCATCAACGATGTTGCCGACGCCGAAGGCATCACGCCGCGCGCCATCCAGAAGCTGTTTTCGCGCGATGGCACGACCTTTTCCCGCCATGTGCTGGAACGTCGGCTGGAGCGGGCAAAGGCGATGATGCTGGCTTCCGGCGAGCGCATGTCGATCGCCGAGGTGGCCTATCAATGCGGCTTCAACGACCTCTCCTATTTCAACCGGTCGTTCCGGACACGATACCAGATCCGGCCTTCGGACCTGAAACGGCAGGTTCGGCCGGTGACTTGAGCCGACGCAGCATGATCAGGGACAGGGCGATGCCGAAGACGGAAATGACCGTCGCCAGCGAGAAGAGCCAGGCATAACCGACGCGATCGGCGATGATGCCGGCGATGGACGTTCCGATGATGTAGACCACCAGTTCGGCGCAGGCGAGAAGCGTGAAATCCGTGCCCGGCTGGTCGTCGGAGGCGGATTTCATGAAGAAGGAATAGATCGCCACCAGTTCCATGTAGCGGATCAGCGTCTGGAAACCGGATGCGGCGAGCGCCACGGCGATGCCGGGGGTCAAACCGAAGGCATTGAGCGAGAAGGCGAGGAAACACAGGCTGCGCAACCCGCCGAGCAAAAGCAGCGTGGCGCTCAGGCCGAGTTTGCGGATGAGGACGGCGGCGAGCAGCGCACCGGCGAGCCCCGCCGTCGCCGCCGCCGTGCCGGAGAGATAGCCGATCCAGGCGGTCGGCACCTGGATATCCACGAGATAGGCGCCTTCCATGCCGCGCACGAGGCCTTCGCTTGCGCGGTAGCTGAGCGCAAAGCCGAGGATCAGCCAGGCCTGGGGACGGCGGAAGAAGGCCGCGAGGCTGGGCTTAACCCGCGTGGGACCGACTTCGGCATTCTCCTGATCTTCCGTCATGTAAAGCGTGGCGACGAGCGGCAGAAGTGACAGGGCAGCCACGAGCAGGATGGTCGGGACCCAACCGATCTGTTGCACAAGCACCAGAACCAGCGTGCCGCCGATGATGACGCCGAGCGCGACAGCCCCTGCCTGCACGGCATTGCCGACGGCGCGCGCACCGCCCTTCAGATGACGCACGGCATAACCGTCTGTGGCGATATCCTGCACCGACGACAAAAGCGTGATGAAGAGGCCGAGGCCGAAGAGCGGCAGTGCCTGGGATGGATCGAACAGGGCCATGGCGGCGATGGCGAGCGACACCAGCGCCTGGGTCGGCACGATCCAGCCCCGGCGATGGCCGAAGCGGGGCAGAAGCTTGTGGCGGTCGATATAGGGCGCGACGGCGAATTTGAGCACCAGCGGCAGCATCAACAGCGAAAACAGGCCAATCGCCGTGCGCGAGGCACCGGCTTCACGCATCAGCGGCGGAAGCGCCACGAGCAGCAGATAGGTCGGAATGCCCTGGGCGAGATAAAGGCCGGCCAGCATGGCATAGAGCCTGGTCATGGCACCGCGCGGTTCGGCATCCGTGAAGGGCGCTGCGGTCGGATTCGATGGCGAGAATTCGGAGCGTGACATGGGGTTTTCGGCGGCTGCCCTTGAGAGAAAAGCGGAGTTCTTCGCTCTTCTTTAGCCGCCAGATGCATTTCACGCTTGGACTGAGGCGAACAGGGTATGGACAGCGGCGAACCGCCGGAAGCGGACGGAGTGCCCTTAGCTGGCCGACCGCATGGACGCGGTGGCGATGCCCGCACCGATGAGCATGGTTCCGCCGACCTTGTTGAACAGGCCGATGGCCCGCGGGCTGCGGACCATGCCGCGGGCGCGCGAAGCGACCAGCGCATAACCTGCGGCATTGGCGAAAGCCAGGACGAGGAAGGTCGTTTCGAAGATCAGCATCTGGGTGGCGAAGTCACCGTGCTTGTCGAGAAACTGAGGAAGAAAGGCGACGAAGAAGGTGATGCTCTTCGGGTTGAGCGCGGTCACCACCCAGGCATGGCCGATCATCTTGGTGGTGGACACCGCATCCGTGCGCGGCGCGACATCCATCGTGCCGCCCGAGCGGAAGAGTTTTATGCCGAGATAGATCAAGTAACCCGCCCCGAGGAGCTTCAGCACCGTAAAGACGGTGGCGGATGCCGCGAGGATGGCGCCGACACCGAGCATGGACAGCGTCATGGCGGTGAAATCGCCCAAGGCCACGCCGATCGAGACCGGCAGCGCGCTGCGCCAACCCTGGCCGAGCGCATAGGATACAACCAGAAGAATGGTCGGTCCGGGGATGATCAGAAGCACCGCAGAGGCGGCGGCGAAAGCGAGCCAGGTTTCAATGGTCATGGGGTTCTCCTGCCAAAGAACAGGATAAATCCCGAGGCGCGGACAGTTGTAAAGAGGGTTTCGGTTTTTGGTGGTCATCCACCCTCCCCCTGAGGGTAGGGCAATTGCATATGGAACAAAACCCCCTCTGGCCTGCCGGCCATCTCCCCCACAAGGGGGGAGAGGACGTGGCGCAAAACGCCCGTTTCCAACAACGCGACGGCGCGGCCGGGTTAAGCCCTCCCCCTTGTGGGGAGGGTGGGGAGGGGTCTTCTCTTCCATATGCAATTGCCCTGCCCCCTCAAGGGGGAGGTGGAGTGTCACGCCCCGAGCTTCAATTCCATCATCGTCAGGTCCAGCCAGCGGCCGAACTTCTTGCCGACCTCGTGATGCGTGCCGACGAGGCGGAAGCCGAGGCTTTTGTGGAGGGCGATGGAGCCCGCGTTGCCCGCTTCGATCGCGGCGACCATGACGTGGATGTCGCCTGCCCTTGCCCGCTCGATCAGGGCGCTCATCAGGGCCTTTCCGAGGCCGCGGCCATAAAAGTCCTTCTCGACATAGACCGAATGCTCGACCGACTGGCGAAAACCGTCGAAGGGGCGCCAGTCGCCGTAGGAGGCATAACCCGCGATCCTGCCCCCGACATCGGCGACCAGGATCGGAAAGCCTCTCGCCTGGCGCAGATCGAACCAGGCCTTGCGGTTGTCGAGATCGACGAGCGTCTCGTTCCAGATCGCGGTCGTGTGTTCGACGGCGTGATTGTAAATGTAGCGGATGGCGGGCAGATCGGCTTCGGTGGCGTCGCGGAGGATGAGGTCGGTCATGGGGGCTCGTGGCGTGAGAGCCGGGCAAGCGGCTGTTTCGTCTGGGTAAAGCTATAGGGCCGGTTGTGCCGAGAGAAAAGGGAGGCCTATAGTGCCGCTGTGTATTGATGGCCAAAGATTTTGCAGGGGGAGTCTCACTCAATGCCCAATTTCATCGTGCCGATGGCAATTCGCTTCTTTTTCGTCAACCTCGGCATCGTGGTCGCGATCCACGTCGTGGTCGGCATTCTTGCCTTCTATGGCTATGTAGACGTTGTTTCCCGGACTGGTACGTCCGTCGTGCTGATCCTGGCCGCAGGATATTGGGCGGGACACTATTTTTATCGCCAGACGGGGCGTCCCGCAGAATGGGCAGAAGCATGGCCCATCGGCGCCGTGCTGGCGCTGATCCAGGCTGCCACTGATTGGCTGCAAATCGGCCTTCTTATGCTTCTGGACGTACCTGACAAAAACCTGGCGATCCTGTGGAAGGCGGATCCCGCCATTCTGGTTCCAGCGATCATCTTTGGATATCTCCTGAGCCTGGTCGGCATGTCCTTGTCGATGCGCTCTTTCTCCAAGGTTCTTCTGAATGCCGAGAAAAAGAAGCGCCAAGGTTGACCACCAGAGGCTGGCCAAATGTCCTCTGCTGAAGCAGACTGTGCCTTTGCCAGTCCAAGAGGGGAATACATGACAGGCGGAGGAGCCGTGACCGGCTTCTCCCATTTGTTATGCTCGGGCTTGTCCCGAGCATCTGCTGCGGTTGTCCGGCGTGCAAACGATGGTGGAGACGTCCTGCCCTTGTCCAGCCTCGGCAGATCCTCGGCACGAGGCCGAGGATGACGATCCTTCGACCGAAGCGCGCACCCCTCAGCCGAGGCTGATCGCGGTGAAGACTGCCGAATAATGCACGATCGCGGCGGTCACGACGAAGGCATGCCAGATGGCATTCTGGAAGCGCAGGCGTTCCCAGACATGGAAGACGACGCCGGCGGAATAGATGCAGCCGCCGATGATGATCAGCGTCAGGGTCACGCCCGGGATGATCTCCGAGAGCGGGCCCATGGCGAGCGCGCCGCTCCAGCCCATGGCGAGATAAAGCAGGATGGCGAGCCTGTCGTAGCGGCCGGGGAAACGGAATTTCAGCCAGATGCCGGTGAAGGCGGTGATCCAGATGCCCAAAAGGAGAGCGAGGATCAACGGACGGTCGGCCCCCTGCACGAGGAAGGGCGTGTAGGTGGAGGCGATCAGGATGAAGATCGCGGAATGATCGAAGCGGCGCAGCCACCATTTGACCCGGGAATGCGGCCACATGTTGTAGGTAAAGGAGATGCCGAGCGCGATGATCAGGCCGAGGCCATAGATCCAGCTGGCGGCGATGTTCGCATAGTCGGAATAGACCGTTGCGTAAAAGATCAGCGCGGTCGCACCGACGAGCGCGAAGACGACACCGATGCCATGAATGATCCCGTCGGCGACCAGTTCGTAGAGGTCGTAGGCGCGGCCAAACTTGAAATGCTCGGTGTTCATGTGGTCTGTTCGTCTTTCTCTGTCGGCGGTGATTGCTTCGCCGCGAACCATGGCACGGGATGATGGCGGAAAAGCCACCAGCGGACAAGCAGGGCCGCCATCACGAAGACTGACCGACGGTAACCTTGCTTGCTTGCGTTCTGATGACACGCCGCCTACCAATCCTTCGTTAACCATGCTCTCATCGCCGGATATTTTCATGCGTTTCACCATTCTCGCCACCTTTGCCGCCCTGCTTGCCTATTGCTGGTTCCTGCTGAAGGTCGGCCAGGCGCGAAAGAAATTCGGCGTGGAGGCGCCGAAGACGACGGGCCATGCCGACTTCGAGCGGATCTTTCGGGTGCAGCAGAACACCGTCGAGCAACTGGTGCTGTTCCTGCCCTCGCTCTGGATCTTCGGCTTCTACGTCTCCGACATTTTGGCCGGGCTGCTTGGTCTCGGCTGGACGGCGGCGCGGGCGCTTTATGCCGCAGAGTACTATGCGGATGCGCGCAAGCGCGGACCCGGCGCGGCCCTGACCTTCCTGATCGGGATCGTGCTGCTTGTCGGCGGGACCATCGGGGCGCTGATCAGGGGCGTGTGACGACGGAATTACATCGTTCCATCTTGCCTCGTCGCTATGCCGTCCACACTCTGCAAAAACGCCTAGTTGCCGCAGGTCGCGGGCTCCGTGCGCGCGTCGGTTGCCGCATTAACGGCTTATTGTTCTGAATCTGCGCAAATACTCATGTACGCACTGCATTTGAGCGCACAGTTTAGCGAAGCGTAAACGGACAATCCCTCAATCTTGCAGGGGCGTGCATGCGACTTCAGACGCTGGTTTTGCGTGGATCGACGCATCGGCACTCATAAGGGGACAGGATAGCGGCTTTGGCCGAGGATACCCCCTCATTCGGATGCTTGCGCCGCCGTGACGTCAACCCGCCTACCCTTCCGAGGCTCTTATGACCATTCGCTTGAAACTGCTGGCCTGCATCTCACTTTTGACAATCGTCATCGTGGTGATCTCGGGCTTTTCATTCTATGCGATGAACGAGCAATCCAAACTCGCCAACACGATCGTCGCCGATCGCGTCATTCCGATGGAACAGCTGAAGGTCATCGCCGACGCCTATGCGGTCGACATCGTCGATGCCGTGCACAAGGTGCGCTCGGGCGCGTTCAGCTTCGAACAGGGGCAAAAGAGCGTCGATGCGGCGATGGGCAAAATCGAAGAGAAGTGGGGCGAGTATATCGTCACCTATCTGACGCCGGAGGAAAAGGGCATTGCCGACGAGTTCCTGATGGTTCGTCAGGGTGCCGATGCCGGCGTCAAGGAATTGCAGGCACTGTTGAAGTCCAAGGATATGGCGGGACTGGCGAGCTTTGCCGACACGAAGCTTTATCCGACAATCGATCCGCTGGGCACCGAGATTTCCCGGCTGATCGATCTGCAGATCCGGGTGGCGAAGGAAAACCTCGAGATCGGAAATCTCCTCAAAACTATGCTGACGGCGCTGATGGTGGGTCTGTCCGTGGTGGCGGCCGGTATTGCTGGCTTCTCGATCTGGACCGTGATTTTGGGCGTCATCCGTCCGGTCAATTCGATCACCACGGCGATGGACCGATTGGCGCATGGCGATCTCGATGTCACGATCTATGGCGAAGGCCGCCGTGACGAAATCGGTGTGATGGCATCCACCGTTGCCGTGTTCCGCGACAATGCTCGCGAGCGGGTGCGCCTGGAGGCCGAGGCGGAAACGAACCGCAACCTTGCGGAACAGCAGCGACAGGAGCGGGAACGGCTGGCGGCACAGGATGCCGCCGAGGTGCGATTTGCCGTCGACAGCATCGGCCATGCCCTGGGACAGCTTTCCGAAGGCCGGCTGACGCATCGGATCACGGACGCCTTTGCCGAGCGACTGGACGCGATCCGCGTGAATTTCAACGATGCCGTCGGCAAGCTCGAAGACGCGATGCGCCGGGTCGGCCAGAATGCCCAGGCGATCGCTGCCGGCTCCAGCGAGATCCATTCCGCCGCCGACGATCTGTCGAAGCGTACCGAGCGGCAGGCGGCGTCTGTCGAGGAAACGGCAGCGGCCCTCGAGCAGATCACCACCACGATCGGCGAAACCAGCCATCGCGCCCGCGAGGCCGGGCGGCAGGTGGACGAGACACGCGGAGCGGCAGAACGGTCCGGCTCGATCGTCGAGCGGGCCATCACGGCCATGCAGGAGATCGAAGGATCATCTCAGGAAATCACCACGATCATCAGCGTGATCGACGAGATCGCCTTCCAGACCAATCTTCTGGCGCTCAATGCCGGTGTCGAGGCGGCGCGTGCCGGGGAAGCGGGCAAGGGCTTTGCCGTGGTGGCACAAGAGGTGCGCGAGCTTGCGCAGCGCTCGGGAAGTGCGGCCAAGGAAATCCGCGCCCTGATCGGCAAGTCCGGCAACCAAGTGAAGAACGGCGTAGACCTTGTGGTGGCGACGGGCAAGGCATTGGAGGACATCGTCGCGCAGATTCAGGCGGTCAGCGTCAACGTGAACGCCATTGTCGAAGCCTCCGGCGACCAGGCGATGGGGCTCAAGGAAATCAATACGGCCGTTGCGATCATGGACCAGGGCACGCAGCAGAATGCCGCCATGGTAGAGGAATCGACCGCCGCCAGCCACTCGCTGGCCAGGGAGGCTGACGCGCTGTTCCAGTTGATTGCGAAGTTCGAGATCGGCGGGCGAAGCAGCGCCGGTGAGATGCGCCGGGCGGCCTGAGTTCTCGGCCGCAGGGGAACAACGAGAGGCCGGGGCAAACGATGCCCCGACCGCTTCCGTTCCGGGCCATGCGCGAGAGGGTGATCAGGGCGTGGCGGCGGTTTCGGAGGACATCTTCGGCGGCAGGTCCTCGGCGTCCTCGGCCGGCGGATTGGATTCGAGGTCTGCAATCAGCGACTTCATCTCGCCGATCTCGCGCACTTGCGCTGCGATGATCTCATCGGCCAGCTTGCGTACGCGCGGATCACGGACATGAGCCCGCTCGCTGGTCATGATGGCGATCGAATGGTGCTGGATCATCGCCTTCATGTAGCGGACGTCGGACACAGTCTCCTGGCTGCGCACCAGCCAGAGGGAGAAGGCGAAGACGACGACGCTGCCGGCGATGATGGCCGCGTTGAGACGCGGGTTCCGATACATCGAGGCCATGAAGTCCATCATGATCATCGCCATCACCCCCCCATCATCGCGCCATCCAGGTCCGTGTCTGGCTGTAGGTGACATGGTCGAGCGCATAGGTGTTGAGATACATCAGCGCGAACATGACAACGGTGGAGGTGGCGATCATCGCGGCGAAGCGGGTGTAGGACATGGCGGCCTCCGAAGTTCGGCTGCGCGGAGATGTCATCCGAGGCGCGCGCCGGCAGATAGGAGCCGAACAGCGCGGGCGACGGATTGTTCCGTGGGTCGACTTCGCGTCGACTGTGTCTCTGGTGTGCTGTATTGTGACGTCAGACACCACGACGACAGGTCATCGCTTGAGCCGCTCTTCCAATTTCGTTTTGCAAGGCTTTGATGACGTCACCAAGACCGTCAGCGCAGAATGGCGCGTCCGCATCGAGGATTTGGAGCAATTGAAGGCGGTTCTGGCGCCGGAAAGCGACTCGGATCCCGATCTCGACAACCTCTATGCCGGATTGTCACAATCTCAAATGCAGAAAATCGGCGCCTTGTGCATGCCGCCGATCGTTCCGGATGCCATTCTGACGGGCATCGCTCGACCGCACCCCGCCCTCAGCGGCACTCCCTATCTCATCCATACGCGTTTTGAACTTCCGCTGATGTTGGACGGACGAAAGCCATTGGCTGCGTTCAGGGATGTCTATCCATCCGATTGGTTCGACGACCTTCTCGCGCCATTCGAACCCTTTGTGGCCTCCGGCAAAATCCTGCGCCGTATCATCGACACACCGGTGCCTGCGCTCAAGCAACACCATCCAGGTCTTGAAGGCATGCGGGATGTGCTCTTTGCACTTCCCGATCAGGCGTGGCGGATCGATGCCTATGTCGAAGATATCTTGAACCGAACCCGCGACTGGGACGACGACCTTGAGCGCCGGCAAGGGGCGTTGCTCGGATATGAGGACTGGCAGAACGACTGGTGGATCGAGCACCGGTCGAAACGGTTGCCGGGAGCGAGGTAGAGCGGCTTTATACTGGCTGACCGAAACGATGCCGCCTCTGCCGTCCTTGTGTCTTCCGCACCTCGGCAAGGGATTGCGACGGCGCGGCTCCCTGGGAAACCGTCGCCTTACTGATCACTGCACGATTCACCTCTTGGCTCGTGCCGCCTGGTTAGTCTTTTGGAAATCGCAGCGCTCCCGCCATTCATATGGCACGACATTTACGACGCTGCCGGGCGGGAGAACGTAAAACGACATAGATCTGTAACTCCAATTGTATGCCACGCAATCCTTCAGGGCGACAGCGTGATACACAAAATTCAGCTCGGTGGCCGCGAAACGAACCGAGGAGTAAAAAGAGACCTTGCGGAGCTCATCCGGCTTGAACTGCCTGACCGCTTCGCTCCGCCGCCATTCCGCATAAACGCCTAGCGGCACGATCGAAAAAACAACCCACAGCGCAAACACAACGGACGGACCCGCCCATTCGGGTATCGACTTCAGCTGCTCCAGTGACATGCACTTCCGGGCGAGGACAAATGCAGCGCCAGGGATGGCTACAAGATATATCTTTGAAAAAGAGGATATGAATGCCAAGGCAACATTCAAACCCTGGAAAAAACTGCCAAAGAACAGCCCCAGAACCAAGTAAACAGTCAATGCCAGCATCATCGCAGATTTCAGCCAACGAATAAACGACGACGAACTCACACCTTTCTTCATGCTCGACAATGTATCCTAATTATTTGAACATAAAAACTATTTTACGATATTGACACCATGACCGCGCGACTAAACCATAGGCTGCATACCGCATATCTGCGCCATCAATCAGGCGAGCTTGCCTCCACGCCAGACTTGAAATCCTTTGGTTACCGCGTCAGGCTCGGCATCCTGAACTGCTACATAGCCAGTAGCGCTGGCCCCAATATACGCGCGCGCTCGTCAAACAAAAACGAGGGAGCGTAACGCCCCCTCGCCTGTCTCACGTTGATGCCCTCCGGCTCACGCCGTCTGCATGGCGCCCGGTCCCGGCACGGCCCCCGGAGGGCACTTGCCGAGGATGATCATGCCAAGCACTTCGTCCTTGGTGACATCCTCGGTGCGGGCGTGGCCCACGACGCGACCGTTCTTCATGACGAAGACGCGGTCGGCGAGGTCGAAGACGTCGTGGATGTCGTGGCTGATCAGGAAGATGCCAATGCCGTCCTTCTTCAGCTGCTGGATCAATTCGCCAACCTGGGCGGTTTCCTGCGGGCCCAAGGCGGCCGTCGGTTCGTCCATGATCAGGATCTGGGCGTCGAAGAGGATTGCGCGCGCGATCGCCACCGACTGGCGCTGACCACCGGAGAGGGCTTTGACCGGCTCCTTGAAGCGCTGGAAGTTGGGGTTCAGGCGACCCATGACTTCGCGGGCCTTCGCTTCCATCGCGACGTCGTCGAGCGTGCCCCAGGGGGTGCGCAGCTCGCGGCCGAGATAGAGGTTGGCGGCGGCATCGACGTTATCGGCGACGGCGAGCGTCTGGTAGATCGTCTCGATGCCGTATTTCTTGGCGTCGCGCGGGTTGTTGATCTCGGCGAAGTCGCCACGGACCAGGATGTCGCCGTTGTCGCGCTTGTAGGCGCCCGACAGGATCTTGATCAGGGTGGACTTGCCGGCACCGTTGTGGCCGAGCAGTGCGACGACTTCACCGGGGAAGAGGTCGACGGATGCATCGTCCACGGCATGAATGCCGCCGAAGGAGATGGAAATGTTGCGCATTTCCACGAGTGGGGTGCGGTTTTCCGACATGAGTTTCAACTCCCCTTACTTCGCACGGGCGCGGTAGACGGTGTCGAGCCAGACCGCGATCACGAGCACGATACCGATGACGATGCTCTGCAGCGGCGTGTCGAGACCGAGCAGAACCATGCCCGAATTCAAGGATTGCATGACGACGGCGCCGAGCATGGCACCGGCGATGGTGCCGACACCGCCGGCGAGCGAGGTGCCGCCGATGACGGCAGCCGCGATGGTGTAGAGCTCGTCGAGCGTGCCCTGCGCATTGGTCGCGGCGTTCAGGCGGGCCGTCGAGATCGCGGCGGCGACGGCGCAGAGCGCCCCCATCAGCGCGAACATGCGGACGGTCACCCACTTCACCTTGATGCCGGCGAGTTCGGCGGCCTCAGGGTTTCCGCCGATGGCGAAGACGTAACGGCCGAAGCGTGTGCGATTGGTGATGAAGGCCATGACCATGGCGATGCCGATGGCGATCAGAACCGGGATGGCGATGCCGAGACCGATCTGCAGACCGCCTTCCGGCCAGTCGATGCCATTGGCGGCGGCGTATTTCTTCGCGAGGTTGACCGGCATGTAATAGCTGTTGGCCACCCAGACGGCGCTGAGGATCGCCACGCAGCCGGCGGCCACGAGGAAATACTCCGCCCAGACCGGACGCAGCGGGAAGCCGAAGCGGCGGCGCTGTTTGCGGGTGTTGAGGATCGACGCGACGACCAGAAGGCAGGCGACGAGGCCGACGATCCAGCTGGCGGTCGAGCCGATGGACCCGTCCGCACCACCGCCCATCAGGCGGTAGGTGGTGTCCATCGGGGCAACGGTCGCGCCCGAGGTGACCATCCAGGCGGCACCGCGCCAGACGAGCAGGCCGCCGAGGGTGACGATGAAGGCGGGCACGCCGAGGAAGGCAATGATCGCGCCGTGGAAGGCGCCGATGGCGGTACCGACGGCAATGCCGGCGCCCAGCGCGATGATCCACATGAGCGGATGTTCGAAACCGATGATCGGCGGCAGGATGCGGGCCTGCAGGACGCCCATGATCATGCCGACGAAGCCGAGAATCGAGCCGACCGAGAGGTCGATGTTGCGGGTGACGATGACCAGCACCATGCCCGTCGCCATGACCGAGACGGAGGCGGCCTGGACCGAGAGGTTCCACAGGTTGCGCGGTGTCAGGAACAGGCCGCCCGACAGGAAGTCGAAGCCGATCCAGATGATCGCGAGTGCGATCACCATGCCGAGCAGGCGCGTATCGATCTCGGTGGCTTGAAAGAAGCGCTTGAGCGCTGAAACATTGGATGCCCGGGCGCCGGGCGCGGGCGTGGCAAGGCTGTGATCCGCCATACGATTTATTCTCCCCAGTCGGTTGTCGGCTTGCGAAGGGCGCGTGGGACACACGCGACCGCGGGCATTGGACCCGCCATGCGGATCGAGGCATCTTTCATTGTCTGCGGTCCGGACTTCGCCGGGTGCGGCCCCTTAAAGCCGACCGGGTTTCCAGCCGCGATGCTCCCGACCAGTCGAAACGCCGCAGCGCAAGGGCTGCGGCGTTCCGGCTCAAGCTACGAGGTCAGTCACTCGATCAGTTGCAGGCGGCAACCGAGCCGGCAGCAACGCCCTGGCATGCTTCTTCCTTGGAGATCCAGCCAGCGTCGATGACGGTGTTCAGGTTTTCCTTGGTGATCGGCAGCGGAGCGATGAAGTAGGAGTTCATTTCGACGCCCTTCGGGCCGCCGGAGAACTTCACGGTGCCTTCGATTTCGTCCATGGACTTGCCAGCGGCGAGTTCAGAGGCGATTTCGCCGGCCTTCTTGCCAAGTTCGCGGCTGTCCTTCCAGACAGACACGGTCTGGGTGCCGAGTGCGACGCGGTTCAGAGCGGCCTTGTCGCCGTCCTGACCGGAGACCGGGACGGAACCGGCGAGACCCTGGGCTTCGAGAGCGGCAACAACACCACCGGCCATGCCGTCGTTCGACGAAACGACTGCGTCAACCTTGTTGTTGTTGGCGGTCAGGAACTGCTCCATGTTCTTCTGGGCAGCTTCCGGCTTCCAGCCGTCGGTGTAGGCTTCGCCGACGTTCTTGATCTTGCCCGAGTCGATGGCTTCCTTCAGGACTTCGATCTGACCGGAATAGAGGAAGTCGGAGTTCGGGTCGGTCGATGCGCCCTTGATGAAGACGTAATTGCCTTCCGGCTTTGCCTTGAAGACTTCACGCGCCTGCATGCGGCCTACTTCCTTGTTGTCGAAGGTGATGTAGTAGGCGTCGGGGTTTTCGATCAGACGGTCGTAGCCGACGACCGGGATGCCTTCAGCGGTGGCCTTTTCGATGGCCGGGCCGATGGCTTCCGAATCTTGGGCCAGAACGATCAGAGCGTTTGCGCCCTGGGCAATCAGGCTTTCGATGTCGGTGAGCTGCTTGGCGGCAGACGTCTGGGCGTCGGCCGAGATGTACTTGTTGCCGGCGGCTTCGAGGGCTGCCTTGATCGCGGCTTCGTCGGTCTTCCAACGCTCTTCCTGGAAGTTCGACCAGGAGACGCCGACGGTCAGACCTTCGGCATTGGCGACAGAATGCAGGCTCACGATGACGGCAGTCGCTGCCATCAGCTTCAATACGGATTTCATTTTAAACCTCCCAAGGTGATAGCGGACCGACGGAAGACCTCCCCACCGAAACGGCCCGCTGCGAAACTGCCCTTACCCCACGGACCCCCGTCCAATGGTTTTTCTCGACAGTCGAGAAAATAACTGTCAGAAGATTCTCACGCTGTCAACACGGGCGGAGGAGGCTTGCAAAGACAGTGACCAAATGCTTTGGGAGGAGCATGCGGTGGACCACTCAAAAGCGGGCGACAAGCCCATCATGACTGCCAGTCCGAGGGCGAGCACGGAGGCCGTTCGTCACCAGAACAGCGGACTCGTGTTAAGCGTGCTCAAACGGGAAGGACCGCTGGCACACACCGATCTGTCTGCCGCGACGGGACTGTCCTCGGCGACCGTTTCGGCGATCACCGCCCAGCTGGAGAAGAACGGCCTGCTCGAGCGGCGCGAGGTGCTCAATCCCGGGCAGCGCGGGCGCCCGCGCGTGCTCTTTGCAAGGCGCCGGAGCGCAGCCTATGTGATCGCCGTGCGCATTTCCTCGCATGCGGTGCAGTATTCGCTCGCCGACTATCGCGGCACCATGATCGACAGATTCGAAGAGGCCCGCGATCAGGGCCCACAGTCGCCCGGCGCCTTTCTTGCGGCCTTCCGGTCCGCACTGGACCGGCTGGTCGGGCGTTCGCGACTTTCGATCAGCGATATCGCTACCATTTCCATCAGCAGCAAGGGTCTGGCCGATCGCGAGGGGGCGAAGCTCCTGTGGTCGCCGATCTTCGGCTATCAGGCGCTCGATTTCGAAGAGGCGCTCTCCGGCTTCGGCACGACCCGTGTTCATCTGTTCAACGAGAGCCTGCTGGTCACCCATGCGCTTCTGCTCAGGCTGGAGAAGTCGCGAATGCAACCGGTTCAGTCGCTCGCCACCCTGTCGCTCGGTCATTCCATCGGGCTGGGCGTGGCGCTGCGTGATCCCCAGGGGCAGATCGAAGTGCGGGCTCCCAATTTCGGCCATATGCTGCATGCCGACGACGGCAAGCGCTGTCGCTGCGGCGCCTATGGCTGCATCGAAGCCTCGGCCGGCTTCTACGGGATCCTGCGCACCGCGTTCGAAGTGCCGCCGGACACGATCCCGGCGACCTTCGTGCCGCTGTCGGAGATGGAAAAGATCGCCGGCCGCGCCCGCCAGGGGCACCGTGCCTCCGAATATGCCTTCCGCCAGGCGGGGCTTGCGCTCGGCCAGGGACTGTCGCGGATGCTCAGTCTGGCCGAGGAGACCATGCCGATCGCGATTACCGGTCCCGGCACGCGCTTCATGGACCTGCTGACCCGCGGGCTGGACGAGGGGCTGGCGCAATCGCAGCATGTCAGGGTGCGCGGGGCGCCGGAAATCCTGATCATCACGGAAGAGGAGACGCTGGTGTTCGAGGGGCATGTGGATCGGGCACTAAGCGAGATCGACAGGGTGCTGGGGGGATAGTGCCAGTGCCACGGATCCCCTCACCCACAAAATCTGAGGTTTAGCCCTGATCGGGCTAAGCCCTCGATTTGTAACCTCTTCCACAAGGGGGCGAGGCATTCTGGCAATTCTCTGCCACGACATCCGCGTATCTTCTCGGAAAGAACGCGTTATGATAGTATATTCATTCAACGCAACTCTACCTGTATTTCCTTTAGAAACAGATCAGGTGATGACCGCAAAAAACCAAAGGCCTGTTTTGCCGGAGGATCTGGACGAGGCTCCCGACTTGTCCAATCCCCAATGGGTTGAGAGGCTGAGTTTGGCGCCAGTGCGCCGAGGCCGGCCGGCTCCCCCTCTCCCCCCTGTGGGAGAGGTTACAAAATCGAAGGCTTAGGCCAGCGCAAGCGGCCTAAACTTCAGATTTTGTTGGTGAGGGGATCGGCTCAGCGGGCAGGGAATTTATCGCGGAGGGACCCTATGCGCCACCAGCCGCCGCCAATTGCGAGAGTGCGTGCCCGCAAGATGAGGGTCGATCCGACGGAGCCCGAGGCTGTGCTTTGGCAGGTGTTGAAGGATCGCAAACTCGGCGGGGCGAAGTTTCGCCGGCAGGTGCCGCTCAAGGGTTACATCCTCGACTTCGTGTGTTTCGAGCGACGGCTGATCATTGAAGTCGACGGCGGGCAACATAGCGAGAATAGCGGCGACGTTCGGCGGGACGCGATCTTTGCAGAAGACGGCTTCGAGGTCCTGCGCTTCTGGAACGACGAGGTGCTGGAGGGATTGGACGAGGTTTGTTTGCGGATACTGGCGGCTTTGCGGAATGTCGGGGGGTGATGATGTTGATCCCATCACGGATCCCCTCACCAACAAAATCTGAAGGTTAGGCGGCTTGCGCGCGCCTAACGCTTCGATTTTGTAACCTCTCCCACAAGGGGGAGAGGAGGTGGCTGCGGGGGACCGCCCCCTCCTCTACTTCCCTTCGCGCGCCTTGCGGGCGAATTCGTTGATTGCCGCAAAGGTCTGGTCGAAGCGGTTTTCGGCTTCGGCGTTGCGCAGGAAACCGACGCGTTCGACGAGGATTTCGGCCGGCGTCGGGTCCTTGGCGAAGAGCGCCATCACCTCGTCGATGAAATCCTTGAGCGGCAGATAGCCCTCGCGGCTGGACTGGCCGGGGGTGAGTTCCGTCTGCACGGCGGGCGGGGCGAGTTCGATGACCTCGATCTTGCTGGAAAGCGCGTCGCGCAGGCTCTGGGTGTAGCTGTGGATCGCGGCCTTGGTGGCCGAATAGGTGGGGGTGGCGACCAGCGGCACGAAGGCGAGGCCGGAGGAGACGTTGACGATCGCGGCGTTGGGCTTGGCCGACAGGTGCTCGACGAGCGCGTCGATGAGGCGGATGGGCCCAAGCAGGTTGGTGGTGATGGTCGCTTCGGCGTCGGTCAGATCACGGGCACGGTCGAGCGGCTCGAAGCGCATGATGCCGGCATTGTTGATCACGACGTTCACATCGGGGAAGCGGTCGACCAGCGTTTCGGCAAAGGCGGTGATGGCCGTGGGGTCTTCGATGTCGAGGGCGAGCGCGTGCATGTTCGGCCGGTCGCCAATGGTCGCCTGAAGGCTTTCGAGCCGCCGGCCGGCGATGATGACGGTATTGCCGAGATCGTGGAAACGATGGGCAAGGGCCGCGCCGATGCCGGAGCCGCCGCCGGTGATGAGGATGGTGTTGCCTGTCATCTGCATGGGAATGATCCTCTTTGCTGTTGTGCTTCTCCTAACTAGGCCTCATACTCTCTCAAACGAAGTAGGCACCGAAAAGATTTATACACACCGAAAGGAGAGTGTCTGATGAGCAAGGGATCCGGGTCGACCATGCGGGTTGAAGACGCGGCCGATGGCGCACCGGACACGGTCGATCCGGCCGTGGAAGCGCTGGTACAGGACATCATCGGCAAGGTGGCAGACCGCTGGACCATGCTGGTGCTCGAAGCGCTGGAGGAGCACGGCACGCTGCGGTTCACCCAGCTCGGGCGGATCGTGTGCGGCATCAGCCAGAAGATGCTGACCCAGACCGTGCGGCGCATGGAGGAGGACGGGCTGGTGACGCGCACGGTGCATCCGGTCATCCCGCCGCATGTCGACTACGCATTGACACCACTCGGCAGCAGCCTGTCGGAAGCCTTTTGCGGGGTGTGGGTCTGGGCGGAGAAACATCGGGACGAGATCGAGCAGGCGCGGCGGCGCTTTGCCGAGGCAAGCGGCAGGACACGCCCGGCTTGATCGGCAGGCTGCAGCGCCCTACCCTTCCACAGCGGAGGAGATCGCCATGACGGACGAGACGACGCGTTTCGAAGCTTACGTCTTCGATGCCTATGGCACGTTGTTCGACGTGCATTCAGCGGTTTACCGGCATGCCGGCGTGATCGGGCCGCAGCACCAGGCCTTTTCCGATCTGTGGCGGGTGAAACAGCTCGAATATACCTGGGTCAGGAGCCTTGCCGGGCGCTACCGCGATTTCGACGTGTTGACCGAGGCGGCGCTGGACTTCTGTTTCGCGCGGTTCCCGTCTGTCGATCGGGGGCTGAAGGGCGCTCTGCTTGAGGCCTACCGCCGCCTCGACTGCTTTCCGGAGGTGCCGGCGGTGCTCGCCGCGCTGAAGCAGAAGGGCGCGCGGGTCGCGATCCTCTCGAACGGGACGCCCGCCATGCTGGCCGAAGCGATCTCGGCTGCGGGCATCGGCCCGCTGATCGACGCGGTGTTTTGCGTCGATGCACTGCACGTCTACAAGACGGCACCGGCCGCCTATGCCATGGCGGCCGAGGCGCTGGGGCTCGCCCCCGCAGAGATCGCCTTTCAGTCGTCCAACCGCTGGGACATTGCCGGCGCGAAGGCCTTCGGCTTCACCTGCCACTGGATCAACCGCAGCGGCGCGCCGGAGGAATATCCGGATCTTGCACCGGACGCAGTCTACACAACATTGGAGGGCCTGACGGCATGACCCAACTCGCATGGTCGGCAAAGCAGTATCTCGTTTTCGAGGACGAGCGCACACGACCGGCGCGGGACCTGCTCGCCCGGGTGCCACTCGATCGGGCCGGTCGCGTCATCGATCTCGGCTGCGGGCCGGGCAATTCGACGGAACTGCTGGTGGAGCGTTTTGGCGCGGAGGCGGTGAGCGGGCTCGACAGCGACGACGACATGCTGGCGAAGGCCCGGGCGCGGCTGCCCGGCATCCCGTTCACCAAAGCGGACATTGCCGGCTGGCGGCCGGACGGGCCGGTCGACCTGCTTTACGCCAATGCCGTGTTCCAGTGGCTGCCCGATCATCTCGAGACCTTGGCCCGGCTGATGGAATGCCTGAGCCCTGGCGGCGTGCTCGCCGTGCAGATGCCGGACAATCTGGGGGAACCGAGCCACGTGGCGATGGAGGAGACGGGGGCGGACGGGCCGTGGTCTGCGGCGTTTGCCGGCGGCCGCATCCGCCGCGCAAGGCTGCCCTCCCCGGCCGATTATCTGCAGAGGCTGCAGGGGGTGTCGGCGTCGGTCGAGGTCTGGCACACGGTCTATTACCATCCGATGGCGGATGCGCAGGCGATCGTCGACTGGGTCGAAGGCACGGGGCTTCGGCCCTATCTCGCGGCGGTCGCGCCGGAACAGCGAGATGCGTTTCGTGCCGAATATCTCAAACGCATCGACGCCGCCTATCCGCCGATGGCGGACGGACGGCGGCTGCTGGCGTTTCCGCGGTTGTTCGTCGTGGCGGTCAGGGGGTGAGGCTCGCGCCCTGTCCCTTTCGACACGAGGGAGAGGCATCGGGTGTGATCCCTCTTTCACTGCGTGGCATATGCACCACCAGGAGCATACAATCGGATTAGGAACTAGACCCCCTCTGGCCTGCTGGCCATCTCCCCCACAAGGGGGGAGAAGACCAGGCGGAAACCGCCCGTTTCCCGCACAAGACGGCTCGGCCGGGTTAAGCCCTCCCCCTTGTGGGGAGGGTTTGGGAGGGGATCTTTGCAAATCCCGTTTCCCTCACCTCGAACAATCACGACTTCGGCGGAACGAATTCCGCCTCGATGACGAGATCGACGTCCTCACCGAGGGCGGGAACCGCAAAGCCGAGGCCCCAGTCGGTGCGGTGGACCACGCCGGTGGCGGAAAAGCCGAGGCGGGGTTTCTTGTCCATCGGGTGTTCGGCGACCGAGCCGTTGAAGTGCACCACGAGACTTGCCGGATGGGTCTCACCCCGGAAGGTGAGGTCGCCGGTCACGGTCGCCTGTCCCTCTCCCGTGACCTTGATGGCGCGGGCCTCGAAGGCGATCGGTTTCGCGGCGAGGAAATCCGCGCCACCTCCGATCTTGCCGTCGAAATCCTCGACGTCCGGAAACGGGAAGTCAGTCTTCACCGAGTGGGGATCGACGCTCACCGTCAGGTGAGAAGTCTCCGGCTTCTCGGCGTTCCAGTCGAGCTGCGCCTCGATCCCGGTGAAGCGGGCGGTGTAGCTGGAAAGGCCAAAATGGCTGATCTTCCAGGTGAGGCTGGTATGGGCAGGATCCGTCACATAGACCCCGGTCGGTGCAGTTGCGGCCGGGGCGGCCAGCACAGGCGGAACCGGGGCGAGAAGAAAAAAAGCAAGTGCGAGCCTTTGCATCGTTCGTCTCCTTACGCGGCGAGTTTCAGCCGGCCGGCGAGGTCGCCGAAGGCTTTGGGGTTGAGAGAGGGCCGGACGGCAAACTCGATGACGGCATCGAAAATTTCCGGGGGCGCGCCCTTCTGCATGGCGCCGAGCATCTGCGCCCGTTCCAGCGGGTTCATCGCCGGGATCATGATGCGCATGAAGGCCATGTTCTTTTCCGGCGACAGCGAGGCGACGATGTTGAGTTCGATCGCCAGGAGTTCGTCGTCTGTGAAGCGGTTCCACAGTGCGCGCGCCGTCACTGTTTCCTCCTCGTGCATATGCGCAAGGTCTTCGGCCAGGTAGGCCGCGAAAGCGAGGTAAAGCTTCCGGCCCGTGGCGCGGCGATGCAGCGGCCAGGCCGTTTCGACGGCGCGGGCGAGTGCTTCGAGCTGGTCGAAGGCCTCGCGGTGGTCGTCGTGCTGGTGGTCGACGGTATCGGTGGCCACGCCGCGAGCGGCGAGTGCCGCGTGGATGTGCTCGTCCTCATGGCCGACATGGGCGGCTGCCAGCATCAGATAGGTGCGGAGCAGGGCGAGCGTCTCTTCCGTGTCTTCCGGCTGGTCGAAATCGGTGGCGCCGAGGCGAACCAGAAGTTCGCAGCCGGCCTTGCGCAGGCCCTTGTGGACGGCGCCGTAGAGATCGTAGCGGCCGTTCAGATCCGGAACGGCGGTGATTGGTGCATGCGCATGTGTCATGGTCTTGTCCCTCTCGTTTGTCCGCCGAACCCCCGTCCGGCGCGAATGAGCGCGGCATAGACCAGCGCGAAAAGAGGGGCTTCCTAAATCCATCCTAAGGACATGCGCCGATTGCTAAGACTATCCTAAGCTCATATCTTCAGCTGTATTTCAGGAGGACGGGGATTGCTGGCAGCCGAGGTCGCGGCCTTTATCGAGGGGCAAGTGATGATGCTTGTGGCGACCCGCGACGCGGGTCATCGGCCGATGATCGGGCGTGGTTCAGGCGCCCGGCACGACCGCGCCACGGGGCTGGTGCATGTTCTGGTGTCGCAAAGCCAGTGGCCGCTGGCGGTGGCCGAGGCCCTGCCCGGCCGGCCGATCGCGACCACCTTCGTGCAGCCGGACAATTACCGCTCGTTCCAGATCAAGGGCGTGATTACCGACAGCGGGCCGGCGGACGGGACAGCCGCGGCCTGGGGGCGGCACTATGTGCAGGCGCAGCTGTCGATGATGCACCGGTTGGGGGTGACCCGGCTGCAACTGTCGAGCACGCTCAGCGACCACGACCTCTGGCATATCGCGCTGCGGCCGACCGACATATTCGAGCAGACACCGGGCCCCGGGGCCGGACGACGGTTTCCCGCGGCAGCGGAGGATGTCCTGTGATCCCGCTCAGTCGAATTCGCGACAGTTTCGAGGGCGTCATTCCCTCGGTCATCGCCACGACCGATGCCGATGGCCTGCCGAACATCTCCTATCTCAGCCATGTGCACATGGTCGACGAAACCCATGTGGCGCTGTCCAACCAGTTCCTGTCGAAGACTGCCGGCAATGTCGCTGCCAACGGGCTGGCGACGGTGATGGTGGTGGATGGGCTGACCGGCGCACAGCATATTCTCGACCTCATCTTCGATCGGTCGGAGACGGAGGGAGCGCTGTTTGACCGCCTCGCCGCGCATCTTTCCATTCTCGAACAGGGCATGGCCGGGATCATGCGGCTGAGGGCCGCCGATATCTACCGGGTGCTCGACTGCGTGGCGGTGCCGACCCCCTACCCGCTGGAGACCGCGCCCCGCACCGAACCTGTCGATCTGATCGAGCCCACGGCGCAGCTGTCGCGTCTGCTGACCCAGGCGGGCGATCCGGAAAGCCTGCTCGACACCACGCTGGACGGGCTTGCCCGGCTCTTCGGCATTCGCCATGCCATGGTGCTGGTGCAGGACGAGAGCGGACAGCGGATGATCACCATTGCAAGCCTCGGCTATGAGCGTTTCGGCTTCGGCGCCGAAGTGGCGTTCGGCGACGGTATCATCGGGACGGCCGCGGCAACGCGGCAAACGGTGCGGATCACCGATCTCAGTCGCGGGCGACGGTATGTCGACGCCGTACGCTCGATGGCGGGGCTGGAGCAGACGGCGAGCATTCCGCTGCCGGCGCTCGATCTGCCGTTCAGCCAGATTGCTCTGCCGCTTCTCGCGCAGGGACGGCTTCTGGGCGTGCTGTTTGCCGAATCCGAGGAGCGTTTCGCCTTTCGCCATCGCGACGAGCAGGCACTGGCGATCATTGCCGTCCAGCTTGCCCAGGCGCTGCATCTGGCCGAACAGGAGCGCGAACGGCCGGAGCCGCGCGCGGCAGCGCCTTCCCGCCCCGCGGCGCCCGTCTCACCGGCGGCCCGCTTCGCGCTGCGCTTTTATCCGCGCGACGGTTCGCTGTTCCTCGACGACGACTATCTGATCCGCGGCGTGCCAGGGCGGCTGTTGAAGCATCTGGTCGAGGAATATCTGAAGAGCGGCAAGCAGGATTTCCTCAATCGCGAGATCCGCCGCGAGGGCAGCCTGATGCTGCCCGACTTCAAGGACAATCTGGAGACACGGCTGATCCTGCTGCGGCGCAGGCTTTCCGAAAAAGGCGGACCGATCCGGCTTTCCAGCACCGAACGGGGACGGTTGCGGCTGGAGATCGACGGCCAGCCGGAGCTTGTCATCGTCGACGAGTAGAAAACGGGACGCCGCAAACATTGCGACGCCCCGGATCGTTTGCCCTTACAGCCAGCCGCGCCGGCGGAAATAGAGGAAGGGCAGCAGGGCCGAGAGCACCATGAAGGCGAGCGCCATCGGATAGCCGATCGCCCAGTTGAGTTCCGGCATGGATTGAAAATTCATGCCGTAGATCGAGGCGACGAGCGTCGGCGGCAGGAAGGCGACCGAGGCGACCGTGAAGATCTTGATGATCTGGTTCTGCTCCAGATTGATCAGGCCCAGCGTCGCATCGAGCAGGAAGTTGATCTTGCCCTGGAGGAACTGGGCGTGATCGCCGAGCGAAGTCGCATCACGCTGCAGGAGCTTGATGCGCTGACGGGTGTCCTTGGCCACCTTGCGCGAGGGGGCTTCAAGCGCTGCATGATAGGCGACGAGGCGGGAGATCGAGACCAGGCTTTCGCGGGTCGCGGTCAACAGGTCACCCTTGCGGCCGATCTGTTCGATCAGGCCTTCGAGGTCGCGCGACGTCTTCTCCTTGTCACCGGCCTTGCCCACAGTCTTGCCGTTTGCCTTGCGGGTGCGGAACACCTCGCGGGAGACCGCGTCGATCTCGTTGCCGCAGCGTTCCAGGACATCGGCCATGCGGTCGATGATGGCTTCGAGCAGACCGAGCATGACAGTTTCGCCGGTCGAGCAGACGAGGCCGTTGCCGCGCCGGGCGCGGGCGAGGAAGGCGGCGAAGGGTTTCGGGTCGGCATAACGCACGGTGACCAGCGTGTCGCCCTTCAGGATGAAGGTGACAGGGGTCTTCACCGGATCGTCGCCATCGAGGCCGGCGAGCGCTGTCATGGTCATGAATTCGGCGCCGTCTTCCTGGTAGAGCCGGGCGGAGAGTTCGATCTCCTCCATCTCGTCGCGGGTCGGCAGGGCAATGCCGAGGCTCGCCTCGACCTCATTCGTCTCGCGCAGCTCGGGGCTGACGAGATCGAACCAGACGGGGCGGACGGGGGTCGGTGCCGGCAGGGCATTGGCCCCATCGACGGTGGCGACGGCAACGGGTGTGACGACGCGCAGGGCGTCAGCGGGCACCAGGTGATCGGCTTCGCGGGAAAACGAGCGCAGCATGGGCATCTCCTTCGGCAGCCGATCGGCCGCCGCAGCCCCTGCACATTGAAGGACTAGAGACGGGCCGTCGGCCGGATATGTGACGTCGAACTTCGACTGTCGGGGTTCATCTTTCTGTCCTCTTGTCTGGCGCGATTTCAGGGTCGCGCCTCACCCTCGTTAGATGTGCTTGTTGGGCCCGAAAGTCAAGCGGGGGCAGCCGCTTGCCGCAGGTGCGAAGACGCCGGGTTTTCAACTTCACGGACCGGAGATGTGTGCTTTTTCTGTTGAAGCGCACCAGCCTTTTGCGCGTTCGTGATTCGCAGCTACGGCCCTTCACTTCCCCTCGCTTTTTTAGCGACCGTCAATTCTCCGAGGGATTTCTCTGGAGCGGAATGGCGCCCTCACCCCGGCCTTTGTTATCGGCCGGGCGATCTGTCGCATTTATGAGACGTTTCCGTTTTAGTACATCCGTATTTACGGAAACAATTAATAAGGAGGGTCGAGGCTCCAGGCTCTCAGGCGGGTGATCGCCAGCAACAAGGAGCCCAATCACGTGCGCATACAATCCATTCAACTGAAAATCGCCTTGCTCGCCGGCGTTTGCGTGGTGGCGGCAAGTACGGCGCTGGTCGGATACAGCATCGTATCTGCCGCGAAATCGAAGACCTTCGTCGGTGACAATCTTGCGCATCTGACCGAGGACGCAACGAAGACGCAGCTGAAGACACTGGCGCTGGCCCAGGCTTCGCTGATCGAGGCGCCGCTTGATGCGGCCTTCGACGCAGCGCGCAACATGGCGCGCATGTTCGAGGTTTCGGCGGTCAATGACGGTGGCGGCACGCCTGCTGTCGGCCAGCAGCGGGCTCGCTTCAATGCCATCCTGCTCAACGTGCTCAAGGACAATCCCGGCTTCAACGGCACCTACAGTGCCTGGGAACCGGACGCGCTGGACGGCCAGGACCGGCTGTTTCGCGGCCGCAACGACATCGGCTCGGATGCGACCGGACGGTTCCTGCCCTATTGGACACGCAGCGCCGACGGGAAACTCGCGGTGCAGCCACTGGTCGAATATGACAGCAGAGAGCTTCATCCGAACGGGGTGATGAAGGGCGGCTGGTATATCGGCCCGCAAAGCGGCGGCGGCGAGAGCATCCTCGATCCCCTGCCCTATATCGTGCAGGGAAAGCCGGTCTATCTCGCCACCATGTCGGTGCCGATCATGGTCGAGGGAAGGTTCGTGGGCGTGGCCGGCGCCGATTTCGACCTGACCTTCGTGCAGAAGCTCGCGACCGATGTGAAGGCTTCCATCTATGGGGGCAAGGCAAGCGTCGACATTGTCAGCCACATGGGGCTTGTCGTCGCCTCCAGCGACCATCCGGAAGCAATCGGCAGCGGGTATGACAAGGTCAATACCGACGCGTCGACCCTGTTGTCGACGATCCAGGCCGGCCGCGCGGATGTCGCCGGAACGGCCGAGAGCTTCACGGCCCTCTCGCCGATCGTCATTGGTCGGACGAAGACGCCATGGTCCGTGGTCATCGAGGTGCCGCGTGCCGTCGCCATGGCAGAGGCCACGGCGCTCACCGCATCGCTTGCTGAGCGCAATACAGCCGATACGCAGTTCCAGGTCCTTGTCGGGCTGGTCATTGCCGCCGGCGGCATTGCCGGGATGTGGTTCGTTGCCCGCAGTATCGCGACCCCGATCCGGCAGATGACCGGCGCCATGGGGCGGCTGGCCGAGAACGACACGTCCATCGAGGTGCCGGGACTTGGCCGCATCGACGAAATCGGCGCCATGGCGGCGGCGGTGTCGGTGTTCCGTGAGAATGCCATAGAGAAGGCGGTCATGGAGCGGGAGGCCGAGGCCAATCGGACCATGAGCGAGCGCGAGAGATTGCAGCGCGAGGCCGACAAGGCCCGCGAGGCGGCGGAATCGCAATTCGTCGTCGATTCGCTTGCGACCGGTCTGCAGAAACTCGCCGACGGTGACGTCGCCTATCGGATCGAGACGCCCTTTGCCGCCCATCTCGACCGGCTGCGGCTCGATTTCAACAATTCCCTGACCAAGCTGCACCAGGCCCTGCAGGCCGTAATGGACAACGCCCGCGGCATCGACAACGGCGCCAACGAGATCCGCGCCGCAGCCGATGATCTGTCCAAACGCACCGAGCAACAGGCCGCCTCCGTCGAGGAGACCGCAGCAGCGCTGGAAGAGATCACCACGACCATGCGGGATTCGACCCGCCGCGCCGAAGAGGCGGGCCATCTGGTGGCGCAGACCAAAGCCGGCGCGGAGAAGGCCGGACAGGTGGTGCGCAACGCCGTCGATGCGATGCAGCAGATCGAAAAGTCTTCCGGCGAGATCTCCAACATCATCGGCGTGATCGACGAGATTGCCTTCCAGACGAACCTGCTGGCGCTGAATGCCGGTGTCGAAGCCGCCCGTGCCGGTGAAGCCGGCAAGGGTTTTGCCGTCGTCGCCCAGGAGGTGCGCGAACTTGCCCAGCGTTCGGCAAACGCTGCCAAGGAGATCAAGGCTCTGATCATCACCTCGGGAGAGCAGGTGCGCACGGGTGTGACCCTGGTCGGGGAGACGGGCCGGTCGCTTCAAGTCATGGTCGGCGAGGTGCAGCAGATCAATGCCCATGTGAGCGCCATTGTCGAAGCGGCGCGCGAACAGTCGGTCGGCATCCAGGAAATCAACACCGCCGTCAACACGATCGACCAGAGCACGCAGCAGAACGCGGCCATGGTCGAGCAGACGACGGCGGCCAGCCACAGCCTCGCCGGCGAAGCCGATGCCTTGAATGCGCTGATCGCGCAGTTCAATCTCGGTCAAAGGGGGGCCGCGCAATCGCCGGTACGGCTGGTCAGCCCGTCGGCCCGCCCCGCTGCCTCGCCTGCTTCCTCTCCGGCAAAGGCGCTGGGGCAGAAGGTGGCCAATGCCTTCGGTGCCGTCGCGCATTCCTGGAAGGAGTTTTGAGCGGGACAGCGTATCGAGCACATCATGATTGAAGGGGGCGCCGGACAGACGCCCCCTTGTCTCTTCCCGTCAAAGCGTGGCAGAGACCGTCTTCATTTCTGCGACCCGGCCCGTCCGGCATCACATCCGGAGAGACCCGATGATCAAGATCATGGTCCTGTTGCATGCGGCCCAGGGCACCGACTGGCAGACGCCGCCCAAGGGCACCAGCCTGAAGACGCTCTTCGAGGCCGAAGCACAGGGCTTCGTCCAGGTCCGCGGCGAATTCCAGAAACGGCAGATGCGCCTGACGAAGCTCGGCATCGACACGGTGGAACGCGACCGGCGCCGGCTTGCGGCACGGCGGCAGACGGGGGAGTGAGGGCGAGGCCCCTCCAACGCCGGAAGTCGACGCGGGAGCGGACCAAAATCCGTCAACTCAGCTTTCAGCCTGTGGCTTTTCGAACCGCAGGCGTAAGACCAGAACAGCCCCGATGCCGTGAAGCACGGCGACGGCGAGCCAGATTGCGCCTGGCCAGATTGATCTCGCGGACAGATACAGGTTCGAAAAACCGAGCGGAGCAAGGACCGAAGCGAGACTGACTGTCGACTGCAGGAGACCCTGGAACTTGCCTTGGTCGGCATCGCGCACCTGACGGGTTGCTAGCGATTGCAGCGCCGGCACGCCTATGCCCCCGAGCGCCAGGACGGGCATGGCGGCAAAGACCATCCAGCCCTGCCAGGCGATGGCGAAGATCGTGAGGGCGGCGCAGGCGCAGGCGATGCCAACGAGAATTGCCGTGCGTTCGCCAAGGCGCTTCGTCGCGGGACCCGGCAGAAACGCCTGAGCGAGCGTCTGGCAGGTGCCATAGGCGCCGAGCGAAAGACCGATCCACAGACCGTTCCACTGGAAGACGTCGTTGCCCCACAGCGCCCAGCAGGTGCCGTACGCTTCGCCGAGACCACTGAATAAAAAGAAGATCAGCACCAACGGCAGGACGCCCTTCATCGTGAAGAGCCAACGAAAGGGGCGGAGCGGGTTGAGGGCGCCAAGATCGATTGCCTGGTGACCCACCGTGCGGGTCTCCGGCAGGACAAAGAGACAAAGCAGTAGGTTGGCGCCCGTCAGAACGGCTGCGGCCAGAAAGGGCAGCCTGACCCAGAGATCGCCAAGCACTCCGCCGAGCACCGGTCCGATGATGAATCCGATGCCGAACATGGCGTTCATGAGGCCGAATCGACGGGCGCGCTCGTCTTCGGCGGAGAGATCGGAGATGTAGGCGGCGGCCACGGCGGTGTTGGCGCCAGTGATGCCCGCCAGAGCCCGGCCGAGCAGCAGCAGCAAAAGGCTGGGTGCGAAGGCCAGGACGAGATAGTTGAGCATAGCGCCGGCGAGCGAGATCAGCAGCACCGGACGGCGGCCGCGGCTGTCGCTGAGGGCGCCGAGCACGGGCGCAAAGAGGAATTGCATGGCCGCATAAAGCGCCATCATGAGCCCGATGTAGGGCGTTCCATCGCCTGCATGGGTCACGTCCTTCAGCAACGAAGGCAGGATAGGGAAAATAAGTCCGATGCCCATGGCATCAAGGACGACAGTCATCAGAATGAGACTCATGGGTCTTCTGGTCATAGCGCTGGCTCCGGACGTCGGCCGGCGACGCGCACAGGCGCGGTCGGAACGACGTTTCATGCCCGAGATGTCTCGGGGGAAAGGTTTCAGGGAGTCGCTGATCGGACCACGGATCGTGGTTCGATGTGTGCTTGACCGCATGGACGTCTATTCGTCCACCTGCTTACTCACGCCATGATCGGATCACTGGCGGATCAAGGTAAGCGGTCGCTTTTCGCGATGACGAATATCTAGATTGCGCGAAGGAGTTTCGTCAAGTGCTGGCAAGGCGCGCATATTCTCCTGCGGATGGCGGCTTCGGAGGAGTGGCAGGGCGGGCCGCAAGGCCGTATAGAAGGGCCGAAGCCGGCGCAGGTGCTGTCCTTGGCCAGAGTTGGTCTCGCCTCACGCCTGCCCGTCCGTCACCCGATGCGGGTGCCAATACCCCGCCGCCTGCCGGCACCGACAAGAGAGACGATGATGCGCACCACCTGGAGCAAACCCGTGATCCTGCACGCCATCGGCGAAGAGGGCGAGGATGTCGTGGTCGAG
Source organism: Allorhizobium sp. DMC15 (assembly GCF_056314065.1). Classification (NCBI taxonomy): domain Bacteria; kingdom Pseudomonadati; phylum Pseudomonadota; class Alphaproteobacteria; order Hyphomicrobiales; family Rhizobiaceae; genus Allorhizobium; species Allorhizobium sp. DMC15. Next base: position 1,188,520 of record NZ_JBQUZB010000001.1, on the reverse strand, counting down.
AACTCGCTGGGCGCGTCCTGGGCGCTGATCGAGGACTGGCCGGAAGAGGATGGCGAGGCGCTGGACAAGGCGCTTCTGGTGCTGGCCGCCGTCGCGCAGGGCAAGGCCAAGGAAGAGGACGGCCGCAAGGCGCTGATCTCGGCGGCCATCGAGGCAGGCGTGAAGTATACGGCCTGAGGCAAAAGCTTGCACGACGGCGCGAAACGAGCGCTGTCCGTCAAGCCGCACCCGAGCGCAGCGGTCCTTCACGCGCGATCTCGCAATCTCACATCAGCCCGAGCGTCAGGGCGGCCAGCACGGCATAGCGGCCGAATTTTGCGAGCGTAACCAGGATCACGAAGGGCAGGAACGGAACACGCAGGACGCCGGCGGCGAGCGTGATCGGATCGCCGATCACCGGCATCCAGGACAGAAGCAGCGACCAGAGGCCGAAGCGGCGATACCAGCCGGAGGCGCTGTCGAGCGCGCGCGGCGACACGGGAAACCAGGGCCTGTCGCGAAAACGCTCGACGAAGCGGCCGAGCAGCCAGTTGACTACGGAGCCCAGCACATTGCCTGCGGTCGCGACGAGGAGAAGGGCCGCGAGCGGATGGCGCCCGGTCATCAAGAGGCCGACCAGCAGCGCTTCCGACTGGGCGGGCAGAAGCGTGGCGGCGAGAAAAGCGGCGGAGAAGAGGCCGAGATAGCTGGCGAGATCGGTCAACACCGGCGCTGTCTATCGCGCGCGGCGGCCGGTGGCAATCGGAAGCCTTTCCGCCGTCGGCCTGACAGCGTTTTGGCTGCGGATTGATCCCGTCTCAGGGGTCAACTTTGCGGTTGGCCCGGCCCCTCTTCGGTCCGCGTTCTCCAAGGCGAAAAAGCCGCCATGCTCGGGAGGGGGCGAGAGCATGGCGGCTTTCATGGCCGACCCTTGAGGGGCGGTCGAAGGTTCACCGTCTTCAGACGACCCGCCGGGCCGCCTGTTCGACGCGCGACTGTGCGTCCCGTTCGCCGTCGCCATAGCCCTGATCGGCGTCCTCGTCGGGCGCATGATCGCGAACGGCATGGGGCGTCGGCGTGGTGATCGCACCATGGTTCGGATCGTTCACATCCTGGCCCATGCTGCCGTTTTCATCGGGCATGCGCTCCCGCGCACTTTCGACACGACGGCGGTTGCGCTCCATATTGGCGGCCTCGATGAGGTCGGTGAGTTCAGTTTCCGATAGAGCGGAGAGGTCGAAGGGGCTGGCCATGGGGTACTCCTCGGTTGGAAAGGCGGCCTTGAAAGCGGCCGCCCGGTCGATCGGATAATGCGCGACAGACCAAAAGGTGCCGTTCCATTCGGGCAGAGCCCGTCCAGACGGACCCGATATCAGCCCCCGCTTGGGCTCTCGCCATGCTCGAAGGGGACGTCACCCTTTCGGGGCAGAAATCGGCATAGGCTATCCGCCCGCATGGCTGCCGTTGGGCCACCCCGACGCTCGCCGCAAGGCCGGACTTTTGGCTGGATCAGCGTTCGGGATTGTCGGCATTCGCCATGGGCGACGGGCGGCCGTCTTCCCCGTCCTCACCCAGACGCTGGTCGAGGTCTTCCATGTCGGAATCCACCAGATAGGTGTCGGTGCCGCCGAGGCGGTTTGCCTCGCGAACGGCATCGAGGTTGGTGTTGTCGACCTGCGGGTCCAGCCCGTCCTCGACGCGTTCGGGACCCTCCCCCAAGACCGAAAGGTTCTCGTCGGCGCTTTTCTGGCCGATCAGATCGGCGTTGCTGTCAGGGCGGGTCTCGCGCGCCTCGCGATACCCCTCCTCGCCGAAATCGGCTTCCCGGCCGCCCTGCCCTGTAGGTAGATCCAGTAGCTTTCGCACGCCGCTCTCGCGGCGGTTCATATCGTTGTCGCTCATCGTTCTGGCTCCGTTCTTTTGCTAAGTCCGAGGGATGAACGAGGCGGAAGCCGGCTTCGTTCCCCGCGGTTATGCAAGGAGCCGGGCGGAGCGCTGGGCCGGGTGTGTCGAGCGGCAGGGAAGTGTTTGCGTGCGACGGCTCAGTCGTCGCGACGGATCATGCCGGAGATGGCGGCAGCGGCAATGGCGGTGACGACCCAGCCGAGAACGACGAACATCTTTTGGGCGTAGAACATCCAATAGCCCCATCCACCGCGCGCAGGCGACGGCGCCCAGGCATCGGTCTGGCCAAGATCGAGGACGGGGACGACGACGTCGAGGGCGTAAGCGAAGGCGTAGAAGGTTTCGTAGTCCTTGCCGGGGGCGTGGGTGTCAGACCACAAGTGCGCCGGTGTCATGTCCTCCACTATCATCCGCTTCGCGTCGTCAGAGAGGGATGTGTAGATCTCGGGCAGATCTGCCAGGGCTTTCCACTCGGAAGATGTCAGGACGATCGCAGAGTTGGGTGCAAAGTCGCCGGCATTCCAGGTAAAGCAGGCAATGACCATCATGGCTACGACCAAGCCGCAGAGCCACCAAAGGGAAAACCAGGGTTTGTAGCCATAGCCGGCGATGTATCGGATGAGGATATCCCAGAGCCAGTTCCAGCCGATCCTGAGCCAACGCCCCACATTAAAACTTACCCAGGGCCTAGCAACATTCCACGACCAGGACAATGCGGTTTTCACCGAGAATGGATCATTGCGTTCAGCCTTGCGTCTGGCTTTGCGGATTGACGCCCGTACGGCCTTCCGCTGTTCCCTTTCCTTCTCGATCAGGATTTCGCGGGCCTCATGCCGATGGCCAGTTTCGCGGTAAAACTTGGCGAGTTGCTGGTAGGGTTGGGGGTGGAATTTGCCGTTCCTTGCGGCGCCTTTGCGCAGCCAGATTTTGCGAAAAGAGAGGCCGAGGGGGTCTACAAGATTGTCGTAGGTAACCCCTACAAGGATTAGATCAGATACCAATGTCCAGCTTGCTTCGTCATCCGCGAGATTTTCGAGGTGGGCAGCAGCAAGCGTAACTATGCCAACCACGTCCTGCACATCACGCCACAGAAGGCTTCCCTTGATGATCATGCGTTCACCATTTAGCGCCTTGCCACCGCCGCCGTTCAGGTTGGCAAACTTAGAGACGAATTGATTACCGATTTCGGCACCGGAAAAGGACAACTCGCCTTTAGTTTTTACTCGTTCAAGGAACACACCGCCTCCAATCTTGGCACCTTGAGCATCGAGAGCCTTACCGCCCTCCCCATTTAAGTCAGCTCCTTTACACGTCAGCTGACCGCCAATTTCAGCACCGGAAAGCGACACCTCACCTAGGCTCTTCAGCCCTCGGAGAAATACTCCGTCGCTGATCGAGGCGCGCTGCGCTACAAGTGCGCGCTTCCCGTTGCCATTTAAAATAGCTCCCATACAGGAGAGCTGCCCGCCAATCTGTGCGCCGCCAAACGAGACTTCACCACTACTTCTAAGGCCGCGCAGCATCACATCGCCCTTAATTGTGGCTCCCTCAGCATCAAGAGCAGGCACAGAACAATCGTCGAGTCGCAAGAATTCAAGACGTGCCTGCCTCGCCATGATTGCAGAACCAAAACCACATCGGACAAAATTGATTGATCCCTTTGCCTTCGCAAAACGAAGGTCAAGCTCACCATCGATCCACGCGCCGCGTAACACCACGCCCCTCCCATGCAGCTCGTAGCTGCGACAGCCGCCAAGGATCAGATAGCGCAGCAGCCCGGCACGAATGGAACGCTCTGGGCTTGGACCTTCCGGCAAGTCGCCGTTGCCGAGTTCGGTAACTCCACCAATCCTGCAATTGTCGACAAGCAACTGCTCTATGGCAGTGAGCTTATCTTCTTCAGCCAACTTCTCGATGTCGGCAATCGATAGGATCAGCATCTGTGCACCCCTCTGACACAATACTGAAACAATGAGGCAAAACGCACAAAGCGCAACCATACCGAGCCCCCTCACCGGACCTTTTGTGGGCAATTACTTTTCGCTTCGCGCAGGGATTGCACACGAAAAAGCCGCCGGGTTGCCCCGACGGCTTTGTGATTTCAAACCTGCTGCTCGTCTCAGACGAACTGGCTCAGGCCCGGAACCGAGGCGACAACCTCGTCCACCACGTCGGCGCCGGCATATTCGCGGGCGACCGCCATGGTTTCCTTGGCGAGCGTGGAGATTTCGCCCATGCCGAGGCCTTGCGACATCAGCTGCTGGCCCAGCCCCATGATGCCGCCGCCGCCGATGGCGCTCATCAGGCCGCCGAGCAGGCCGCCGCCGCCCGAGCCTTCGCCATTGTGCTTGGCGACGAGTTCGGCGGCACCCGGGATGGCTTCGATCATCTTGGCGACCGGGCCGTCTGCGGCTTCGCGCTGCAGGAAGCCGAGCATCATGCCAAGCGCCGTTTCAGCTTTTTCCGGGGAAATGCCGACATTGTCGGCGATGCGGGTGACGAGTTCGCTCATGGGTATCCTCCTGCAGGAAATTTGACGTTAACGTCAACGTAATAGAAGTTTCTGCCGAACTCAAGCGGCCTCCGATCAGCCTATGAAAAATGCCGGGGATCGGCCGTTCCCGCAGCATCCGAAAGCGACCGCTCGGCGATCGGATCGGGACCTCGACCCGCGCGGCGACCGCCCTCCCCCGTCTCGCCCGATCGGCGTCGCCGGATCCGAAGCGACCGCTCGGACGCACTGCGCCGCATCAGACCGGGTCGAGGCTCACCGGCCTTCCGGCCGCGTCTTCTGCCCCTGTGACCGCCCCTGCCCATGCGCGCCGATGTTTCGCAATGCGACATCCGACCGTTGTCGATGTTCCACACTCCTCTTATAAGAGCAAGCTGAAGTCTCGGCGACGATGGGAGAAACGTCCGCATGCTGCAAGAAGGTTCGCTCTATCTCGGCACCAGCCGCAATCCGGACGACAGCCTGAACAAGGCGGAATATCTGGCGCTGAAATACGGCAACCGCCATGGCATCGTGACCGGGGCGACCGGCACCGGCAAGACGGTGACGCTGCAGGTGCTGGCCGAAAGTTTCTCCGAGGCGGGGGTTCCGGTCTTTGCTGCGGATATCAAGGGCGATCTCTCCGGCATTGCCGCCATGGGCGAGCCGAAGGACTGGATCACCCAGCGCGCCGAACAGATCGGCTTCAAGGACTACGCGCCGGCGGAATTCCCCGTCATCTTCTGGGATATCTACGGCGAGAAGGGCCACCGGGTGCGCACCACGGTCGCCGAGATGGGGCCGCTCCTGCTCTCGCGGCTGATGAATGCCTCGGAAGCGCAGGAAGGCGCGCTCAACATTGCCTTCAAGATTGCCGATGAAGGCGGGTTTCCGCTGATGGATCTGAAGGATCTGCAGGCGCTGCTCACCTATATGGCCGAGCATGCAACCGAGCTGTCCAGCCAGTTCGGCCTGATCTCGAAGGCCTCGATTGCCACGCTGCAGCGGGGTCTGCTGATCCTCGAGCAGCAGGGTGCGCAAAATTTCTTCGGCGAGCCGGCGCTCAAGGTGACCGACATCATGCGCACGACCCATGACGGGCGTGGCGCGATCTCGATCCTGGCTGCCGACAAGCTGATGATGAACCCGCGTCTTTACGCGACCTTCCTGCTTTGGCTCTTGTCCGAGCTGTTCGAGGAGCTGCCGGAAGTGGGCGATCTCGACAAGCCGAAGCTCGTCTTCTTCTTCGACGAGGCGCATCTCCTGTTCAATGATGCACCGAAGGTGCTGATCGAGCGGGTCGAGCAGGTGGTGCGGCTCATCCGCTCCAAGGGGGTCGGCGTCTATTTCGTCACGCAGAACCCGCTCGATGTGCCGGAGACCGTGCTCGCCCAGCTCGGCAACCGGGTGCAGCATGCGCTGCGCGCCTATACGCCCAGGGAGCAGAAGGCGGTGAAGACGGCGGCCGACACTTTCCGCCCGAACCCGGCCTTCGATTGCGCCACCGCGATCACCCAGCTCGGCATCGGCGAGGCGCTGGTTTCGACGCTGGAGGCCAAGGGCATCCCTTCCATGGTCGAACGCACGCTGATCCGCCCGCCATCGGGCCGGGTCGGGCCGCTCAGTGACGCCGAACGGCAGAAGGTGATGAGTCTGAGCCCCGTAGCCGGACAGTATGACATGGATCTCGATTCGGAATCGGCCTACGAGATCCTGACCGCCCGCGCGCAGAAGGCAGCGGAGGCGGAAGCGGCGAAGCGCGCGGCGGAAGACAAGGCCGCCGGAGGCGATAGCGCCGCCGGCCGCTGGACGCTGCCCGGCTTTGGTGATGCGCCGCAGGAGGAAAGTGATGGCGGGCGTGCGACCAAGCGCAGCTCCGGCTATCAGCGTGAAACGGTGATCGAGGCGGCGATGAAGAGCGCGGCGCGCTCGGTGGCAACCTCCGTGGGTCGGGCGCTGGTGCGGGGGATCCTGGGCAGTCTCCGGCGCTGAGGGTGTCCTTAAAACGGCTTCATGGCAGCTGTGCCAGGGCGATGCAGGTCAATTTTCAGGACCAAAAAGTGAAAGATGAAAGCTTATCCTCATGTTTTGTGTTTTGTTCATCTCCGAGCAACCCTTCTTCGCGTAAAGTTCGGGGATGAATTCGCGCGGGCCTGGTCTTCTTCCGGGCCCGGTGCGGCGTGAGGTGGGGCGTGGACAGCAGTCTGGATCAACTCGTTCTGGTGAACAACGCGAAGCGGGCGCTGGATCGCGGCCACTTCGAATTGATCTATCAACCGGTCTACTCCGTGGACCACCGCGAGGTGGACAGCCTGGAAACCTTGCTGCGCTGGCGCACACGGCCGAACATGCTGGCCGCCGCGCAGGAATTCCGCGCCATCTTCCGCGATCCGGCCCTGTCGCTGTCGATCCGGGATTTCGTTTTGGAAAAGACCCTGTCGCAGGCTGCGCAATGGCGGGCGCAGGGCCATGATTTCGGCCGCATCGCCGTCAACACCACGGCCTTCGACCTTTGCTCCGGCGATTTTGCGCTGTGGCTGTCGGAGATGATGGACGCTCACCACTTGACGCCGGATATGCTGGAAATCGAAGTGCCGGAGACCGCCTTCTACGGGCCGCAGGCCAAGAAGGTGGGATTGGCGCTGGAGGGCCTGCATTACTGCGGCTTCTCGCTGGCACTCGACAATTTCGGCGCCACCCATGCCGGGCTTGCGGCGCTCAGGCATCATCCCTTCCGGCGCCTGAAGATCGATCACGCGCTGATGCGCAGCGCACTGGTCAACCCGGTCGACAAGGCGATCGTCAAGCATGTGATTTCGCTCGGCCACGATCTCGGCCTGATCGTCACGGCCGCCGGCGTCGAGAACGAGGCGCAGATGGAAACCGCCGTGCAGCTCGGCTTCGACAGCGTGCAGGGCTTCTTCGTCTGCTTCCCCAAGGAGGCGGAGATGGTGCCGCGGGTCTGCCAGATCCTCAATCTGCAGGGCCGTTCGGCCTGAGGGCTGACGTGGGCTTTCACCTGAACCGCCGGCGTGGCAAGATCGGGCGATGACCTTGCTGATCTATCCGCTCGCAGCCCTTGCCGAAATTTCCGGCTGTTTTGCATTCTGGGCCTGGTTGAAGCTCGACCGCTCACCCCTCTGGCTGGCACCTGGACTGTTATCTCTCGCTGTGTTTGCCTGGCTGCTGACGCTCGTCCCGTCGGAGGCGGCGGGGCGTGCCTATGCCGCCTATGGCGGGGTCTATATCGCCGCCTCGCTTCTCTGGCTGTGGCTGGTCGAGGGGCAGCGGCCCGACAGGTTCGACCTTGTCGGCGCGGCGATCTGCCTTGTCGGGGCGGCGGTCATCCTGTTGCCGCAGCGGGGGTGAGCGGATTTCCCCTCAATCGTCAGGATACTGGCTTGCGGAATTTCCGTATATACATAAACTATGATCATCGTCTGGGATGAACCGAAGCGGCTTGCCAATATCGAGAAGCATGGTCTGGACTTTGCCGACCTGTCGCTCGACTTCTTCGACCGCGCGCTGATCCGTCCAGCAAAACGGGGACGACTGCAGGCGATCGGACGGCTGGAGAACGGCGTTATTGCCGTCATCTTCGTTCATCTCGGCACGCAGGGCCTGTCGATCATCTCGATGCGGACGGCTCATGCCAAAGAAAGGACGTGGTTCCGATGACCGTGCAAAAGCCGAAGACCGATGGTTTCGTCGAAGGACGCGGTTATACCCGCGCGGACTGGGACGAGGTGAGCGACAACCCTGAAATGACCGAGGCGGAACTCAGGGAATTGCGCCCATTCCGCGAAGTGTTCCCGGATCTCGCGGCCTCGATCGACCGCAAGCTCGGGCGCCCCAAGGCGGACAATCCGAAGAAGGCGATCAGCCTGAGGCTCGATGCGGAGGTGATCGAGCGGTTCAAGGCGACCGGCGACGGCTGGCAATCGCGGATGAACGAGGCGCTGCGCAAGGCTGTGGGGCTCTGAGCGCGTCGCCCCTCCGCTCCCCTCCCCCTCCCCCTCCCCCTTTCACTAACATCGTCAGACCCATGCAGAACGATCTCCTCATCACACGGGAACCGCCACGCCAGGAAGGCGTGATCCGGTTGCTGGAAAAGTCGAACGCCTATGCGGCCTCGCTCTATCCAGCGGACAGCAACCATATGCTGCCGCTCGACGAACTGGAGCAGGACAGCGTCTCCTTTTTCATCGCGAGGGTCGGCGACGCGGTGCTCGGTTGCGCGGCGCTCGTCGGCCATCCCGACGGGACGGGCGAGATCAAGCGGATGTTCGTCGATGAGACGGCCCGGGGCCTGAAGCTCGGCAAGCAGTTGCTGGCATGCCTTGAGGAAGAGGCCCTGCGGCGGAAGATCACCACCGTCAGGCTGGAGACGGGCATCTACCAGCCGGAGGCGATCGGGCTTTATCGCAAGGCGGGTTACGTCGAGATCCCGCCCTTCGGCGACTACACGGCCGATCCGCTCAGCCTGTTCATGGAAAAGCGCCTAGACGCCATCACCAGCCCTGCCAGCTCCTGACCAGCATATAGGCGGCGACCGCGACCAGCAGCCAGCCGGCGGCGCGGCCGATGGCGATGGTGAGGGCGGGGTTTGAAATCAGGGCTTCGCGGCCACGGGCGGCGGCGAGGGCAAGGCCGCCGTAGACGATCAACTGGATGGCCATGGTGAGCGCGCCCATGACAAGCGCCTGGCGCCAGAACGGGCCGAAGGCCGGCTTCATGAATTGCGGATAGACGGCGAGGATGAAGGTCCAGGCCTTGGGGTTGAGCAGGCAGGTGAGCAGGCCCTGTCCGAAGATCTTGATCGTGGCGCGCCGCGTTCCGCCTTCGACATGGTCAACCGTGATGCTGCTGCGGGCGAGCGTGAAGCCAATCCAGATCATATAGGCTGCGCCGAGGATGAGCATCACGGGCGTGAACGTCGGGATCAGCGTGCTCAAGGCGGCCACCGCGACCGTGCCGAAGACCGTGTGGCAGGCGCCGCCGGCCATCATGCCCGATGTGGCGGCCAAGCCCGCCCGCCTTCCGCCGGTCAGCGCATTGGCGAGCACGAAGAGCATGTCCATGCCGGGCACGACGATGATGCCGGTGAGAAGCAAGGTGAAGAGCCAGAGATTTTCGGTATAGGTCATGTCAGTTGCCTGTCGTGTGTGGTGAGCCATCAATCGCGTTTCGCGCCGGTTTTTCAGCGTGTTGGGCCGTGCTATAGAGGAGGCCAACTGACAAAGGTGTGTCAGGAGTGACGAGGTGACCGCATGCGAAAGGCCTCCCGGCTGTTCGAGATCATCCAGATCCTGAGGCTCTCAAGCCACCCGATAACAGCACTGCAGATGGCCGAGCGACTGGAGGTCAGCGAGCGGTCGATCTACCGGGACATCGGAGCCCTGCAGGCGATGCGAGTGCCGATCGAGGGCGAGCGCGGCATCGGCTATATCCTGCGCCCCGGCTTCCACCTGCCACCGCTGATGTTTTCCGCCGAGGAGACCGAAGCGATCGTGCTCGGCATGGCGCTCAACAAACGCACCGGCGACCGGGAGCTTGGCGCGGCATCGACGCGGGTGCTCGACAAGATCGCGGCGGCGCTTCCCGCGCCGCTCCGCCAGGCTCTATCGTCGCGGGCGCTGCATGCGTGGGGAAGCGCGATCCCCACGGCAGACGCCGTCGATCTCGGTCTGGTGCGCCGGGCGATCCGCGACGAGGAGAAACTCGCGATCGACTATCGCGACGAGCAGGCCAAGGTGACCCAAAGAACCATCCGGCCGATTGCGCTCATCTATTATTCGGAGGCGGCCGTGATGGTCGGCTGGTGCGAACTGCGCCAGGCGATCCGCAATTTCCGCATCGACCGGACGCTCACCTGCGCGCCGACGGGACAGGGGTTTCGTGGCGAGGGCGATGCGCTCAGGCGGCAATGGATTGCGGGATGGCAGGTGAATGGGGCCGCGGCCGTCACACCTACGGGCCTGACCTGAAATGGCAGAGAATGGCCCGCTGCACCGGCGAGTGCAGCGGGCCCATTTCTGTCAGTCATTTTGCAGGGCGGAAGGATCCGGACCTGGATCAGGCGACGACCGTCAGCCGATTTGCCTCCCGGAAGGACACGAGACGCCCGAGCTTTTCGTCCCAGAGGACGAGTTTCACGCAGGCGAGGCTTTCCTTCAGCGTGATGCGGCTGATGGTCTTTAGCTCCGGATGGTCGCGCAGGACCTCCGGCAGACGATAGAAGGGGATCTTGCTCGACAGGTGATGCACATGGTGCACGCCGATATGGCCGGTCAGCCAGCGCAGGCCCCAGGGCAGGTCGTAATGGGATGCGCCGTGCAGGGCGGCGTGCTGGAACTGCCATTCCGGCGGGGCCGACCAGTGGGTGTCCTCGAACTGGTGCTGGACATAGAAGAGCCAGATGCCGGCGGCACCGGCCAAGAGCACGATCGGCAGATGCACGACGAGGAAGGGCCAGAGGCCGACGGCCCAGATCATCAAGGCGGCGAAGAGCGCCATGCCGAGATTGGTCGCCATGGTCGAGACCCAGGGCAGAGCGCCGTCCTTCATCATGCCGATCGGCAGGCGCTGCTTCAGGAGGAAGACCCAGGCGGGGCCGACGCCGAACAGGATGATCGGGTGGCGATAGAGGCGATAGCCAAGCCGGCCCCAAGCGGACAGCGCCTTGTATTCGGCAACCGTCAGCGTGGTGATGTCGCCGACGCCGCGTTCATCGAGATTGCCGGCGGTGGCGTGGTGTTCGGCATGGGCGCGGCGCCAGTAGTCGTAAGGGGTGAAGGTCAACACACCCAGAATGCGGCCGGTCCAGTCGTCGACGCTGCGGCGGGCGAAGAAGGCGCCGTGGCCGCAATCGTGCTGGATGATGAAGAGGCGCAGCAGGAAAGCCGCCGCCGGCACGACAAGCACGAGACCCGGCCAGAAGGCGAAATGATAGCTCACGAGCGCGCCGACCCAGAGCAGCACGAAGGGCACGATGGTCACGGCAAGTTCGAACGTGCTGCGCGCGAGGCGCGGCTTTCGATAGGCATTGACGATCTTCAGCCAGGTCTTGGCGTCGGGTGTTTCGTCGACGACGGAGACGTCATTGCGGTAGTCGATGGCGGCGCTCATGGGCGGGCCTCCGTCGGCTCTCTGTGAACGGGCAGGACGGAGAAACGGTTTGACGCGTCCGGCATCGCGGCGCGCGGCATGGGGCTTCCGAAGGAGAGGCCCGCAGCAATGGTCATGGTCGGCTGGCTTTCGTGACGGGAGAAATCGGCCCGTCCATGCATGAACGGGTGCGCCCTCCTAGCAGGTCGCTGCAGCCTTGTCGCCATGGAACTCCAAACCATGTTTGGCTGCGGCATTTGGTCGACCTGGGATCACCCAGGTCGCCGGGAAAATACCAAAGGGGGCCGCCGGGGTGATTGGCGACCCAGCCGGCTCCGCCGTAAGGTCCAGACGGATTGTGGGCGGGCACTGCCCGTCAAGATGATCTATGGCCGCGGTTATGCCTTTACGGCGCCGGTTCTGTCGACCGCCGCCTGAAACGCACACGCCCCGCGTCGACGACGCGGGGCGAGCAGATTGGTCACAACACACTGCACGTCGCCTTCGCCACGTGCAAATACCTGTCGATCAGCCGGCGGGCTTGATCGAGGACAGGATCTTGTTGACTTCCGGGATGTTCTTTTCTTCGGTCTCGGCCGAGGCCCAGTAGGTGACGATCGCGATCTTCTCGGGCGAGAGGGTCACGATGCCCACGCCGATGGTGACCGGACCTTCCTTGTCCGTGCCCTTCCAGGACAGAGTCTCGTAGGGCATGCCGTTCTGCTCACCCTTCGCTTCGGTCTGGCTGGCCGGGTCCGGGGTCACGCCGTTTTCTTCGAGGAAGGCGAAGACGTCGCTGATGACCTTCTCCATGTCTTCGGCGCCGGCGACGTCGAAGGAGATGTAGGTGCCGTTGTCGGGCGAGTTGCCTTCGACGCCGTAGTCGGTCTCGGTCGGCTGCCAGTCATCCGGGATTTCGACGGTGGCGGCCGGCTCGTCCGAGGGGAAGGTAAAGGTGCCGGCGAGCGAGGTGCCGGCCGTCAGGAGGATGATTGCCGTGGTGGCAAGAAACTTGTTCATCGGATGTGCCCGTTGGTGAGAGATGGTCCAGCGCAGCCGCCTGCGGCCCTTCGGCCTCCAGACGCGTGCGCAGGCGGCTTCATAGCAGGTGTGTATGAAGAATCGTCGTACTCTTTTTGTAGAGACTCACAGTATTTGCAAAGTTATCGCGATAAGGTGAAGAAAAGACATATCCCGCAGAAACCTGCGGGTGAGGCGCATGTCATGGGCGCAACCGACTTTGCGCGGCAGGCTCATTGTGCTGGCGTATCAACGGTAAAGCCCTGATAACCGGCCGATTGGCTGCACCCTTTCCGTGACTGCCGGATCGGCGAACCGGCCGGTGGCGGATTTCCGCTTGTCACCACGGGGCTTAGTCCCTATATTGCTGGCATCGAAGATTGCGAGTGACTTTGTCTACGCGCCTCAAGCGCACGCCAGATTTCCTTCAACGTCGATATACCGCCGGTCGAATGTCTCGCCGGCAAGCCCAACGATTGAAAGGAAATCGTTATGAACACAGGTACCGTCAAGTGGTTCAACAGCACCAAGGGTTTTGGTTTCATCCAGCCGGATGAAGGCTCTGCCGACGTGTTCGTCCACATCTCCGCAGTTCAGCGCGCCGGCATGCGCGATCTGGTCGAAGGCCAGAAGATCTCTTACGATCTGGTTCAGGACAAGCGTTCGGGCAAGAGCTCGGCCGACAACCTGCGCGCCGCTTAAGGATTTGTCGCTCGTCTCTGGAACCGTCTTTCAGTCGGTGGTCGGGGTTGAGTGACGAGGAAAGGTCGGGTGTTGCCCGACCTTTTTTGTTTTGTCGATGGCCTCGCTGAAGGTCGTCGGGCAGCCCATTCCTCCCGATTTTTTCGGGATCTTCGCCGGGGCCTGGCGCGTTTGCCTTTCGTACCCCTCCTCCGAAACTCGAGATAAATCGGGCCCCAAGCCCGGAAAGGAAACGATCGTGCAAGTTCTCGTTCGTGACAACAATGTCGACCAGGCACTCCGCGTGCTGAAGAAGAAGATGCAGCGCGAAGGCCTGTTCCGCGAAATGAAGGCGCGCAGCGCATTCGAAAAGCCGTCGGAAAAGCGCGTTCGCGAAAAGGCGGAAGCCGTTCGCCGTCAGCGCAAGCTGGCGCGCAAGAAGATGCAGCGCGAAGGCCTGCTGCCGGCCCCGAAGAAGGCCGTCATGCGCGGCGGCGCTCGTTAAGCTTTCCAATTCATCCGTGCGCCCTCGGGCGCGCGGGTCATTCCCGCCCCTGATCCGTCTTGTCGGGGCACGCCATCGCCGGATGGCCGCTATGCACACGGCTGCAGGAAGAACAGGACATGACCGCCACCAAAGATACGTTTTTCAAGCCCGAGAAGGTTTCGCCGCAGGACAAGGCGGCGACAACCGACAGCGTCGCCCGTTCGCTGATCGAGGCTGAAGCCGTGGCGCGCGAAAAGAAGACCGAAGCGCTCCGGGCTCTTAGAATGGAGCGCGAGGCACTCGAAGCCGAGAACGCCCCGCCGCCGAAGAAGCGCGCCGTGAAGAAGGCTGCCGTCAAGCGCGGATGAGCGCTTCGCCAAGGGTATCCAAGCCTGACCATGCGACGGAGGCCGTCGCGCACCTCCGATCCATGCCGGCCGACCCAACGCTGCATTGCCGCGCGCTCTGCGCTGTTGCTTCTGCGTGGCACCACCTCACTTGATCTTCAAGTCGTGGCGTCTCTGCCGATGACTGTTACGCCCCCGGCCGAATCGAGCGACACCAAGACCAGTTCACCACTTTGCGGCACGACCGCGGTCAGGCCGGTCACGTTCACCTGGTGGGTGACGAGCACCAACGGCGCCGTGGTCGGCAGACTGGTCAGCCAGTCGCGCAGTCGCATCGTCTGCTCGCGACCGTCTTCCGGGGCGCCGAAAAAGGAGTTGAGCAAGGGCTGCTCCGTCACTTGTCCCAGCGCCAGTCCGGTCGCGGTATCGAGACACCGACACCACTGGCTGGAATAGATCCGCGCCGCAGCGACACCGTTTTGCCGAAACAGATCCCCGATCCGGCGCGCTTGCGCCCGGCCTTCCTCCGACAGGTTTCGTTGCGTGTCGCAGGCGCCCAGGCGGAAGCCTGGCGGATCCCCGGCTCCAGGCGCCGAGGCATGACGGAGAAGGACCATCGCCTGCCCGTCGCGCAAGGCGCCCCAGGGATTCGTGGCTGCGTGCGCCCGAGTGGCGAGCGCCAAGGCGGCAATGGCGAGGACGTGGCGGCGTAGAAGCATAGAGATATCCTGCCTGGTGTCGTGGGAAACACGCTACCCTTACGCGCGCAGGAGATGTCGTGGATCAAGGCTGCCGACCACGGTTGCGTGATCGGCAAGGCCTGATGATGCGCGTTACCGCGCGGCGGAGGTCAGGTTGAAATAGGCACCCTGCGGATCCTGGCAGGCGGCGATCCAGGAGCCGCCGGGGACCTGGTGGGGGCCCATGAGGATCTCACCGCCGAGCGCCTTTACCCGGTCGATCGCCGCATCGATGGCCGGCACGATGAAATAGAAGCCCCAATAGGGCATGGGCATTTCCGGGCGTTTGGTCATCATGCCGCCTATGCCGCGATCCCCCAGCTTGAAGGTCTGGTAGATGCCCATGGCATCCATGTCGACGGCCATGTCCTTTTCCCAGCCGAAGCGGGCGGCGTAGAAGTCCCAGACTTTTTCCCAGTCACCGGCCATCAGCTCGTTCCAGCCGACCGTGCCGTTGCTGCCGGGGGTCGGCCAGCTGCCGGTTTCGCCATCCGGCATTTGCGGTGTCATGATGCAGACGACCGCGCCCTGGGGATCGGCGACCACGGCGAAACGTCCAATGCCGGGGATATCCTCCGGTGCGCGGTGGATCGCGCCGCCTTCGGCTTCGTATTGGGCGGCTGTCTGATCGACGTCATCGACGGCGATGTAACCGGTCCAGTTGGGTGGCAGGCCTCCCGCCGCCATTTCGGATGTCAGTTCCATCATGCCGGCCACACCGGAGGGGAAGCCCGGAACGGCAAAGGTGGTGTAGGTGAAGCCCGGCATCTCCATGTCGGTCGGCTCCCAGCCGAGCAGCGGGCCATAAAAGGCCTTGGCCGCAGCCGGATCGGGTGTCATCAGTTCATGCCAGATGAATGCGCCATGCATATGCAGTCCCTCTCGTTTCATCCTGCCCGGCATCAGCCGATGCGTTTTGCTTCGCTGCTCATGAAGGTCTTGAACGTGCCGTCCGGCTGGCGGACGCTGCCGGAGAACGTTCTCCTGTCATCATCGATGAAGTGGATGACATCGCGGTAAAGCTCGGTGCGGGACGGATCCTGCATGCTCGGGCCTTCGGCCTCCAGAACGAGGGTCTGGCCGTCGTCCTCCAGCCAGCCCTTGTAGACCCAGAACTTGTCCATCATCGAGCCGATCCAGCTGCCGACGTAGTGGCCAAGGCGCGGGTCGTAACCGAGGGTCATGATCATGGTGGCCGTGTCGTCCCCCATGCCCCCCTGTCCTTCGGCGACGACCCAGAGGCCGCCGACGGAGCGGACCGTCTCGGTCCAGCGCTTGAGGGTATCCTCTGGATCATAGCCCTCCATGCCCGTCGAGGTGATGTAGAGCCATTCGCCGACGAGACGATCGAGCACGCGATGATGCTCCGTAGGCTTCGGAAATTCCATGGTTTGTCCTCCCTAAGTTAGTGGCAGCAACCGGATTTTTCCGCGGCCTTTGGTGCATATTCGTCCTTGCGCTTGACGAAACTCAAGGTGCCGGTCTCGTTGCGTCCAAGCGGCGCGTGGTCGAGGATCATCAGGGTGCCGAGCGCCTCCTCGCCGCCACGGGCATATTGGGAATAGGTGTGAAAGATCTCGCCCTTGTCGTTGCGGTAGAAGGCCGACAGGCCGGGCAGTTCGTCGAAGGCCTGTTCGCTCGGAGTCTGGCGGAAATTGTAGTTCACCGAACCAGAGGCGAGCTGCTCTTTCGTGAAGGAGACGTGGAAGTCGTAGTTGAAATCGCTGCCTGCGGACGAAACCCAGGGGAAGTGCCAGTTCATCCGGCGCTTATAGGCTTCGATCTTCTCAAGCGGCGCGCGGGACACGGTGACGAAGGTGACATCGTGATTGTTCAGATGTGGCAGCATGCCGTCGATGTGATCGGCGAAGAATGAGCAGCCCTCGCAGCCGGCGTCCCAGTCGGGATGGAACATGAAATGGTTGATCATCAGCTGGCTGCGGCCATCGAAGAGATCGGCAAGCGAGACTTCGCCCTGCGGAGACCGAAAGC
This sequence comes from Allorhizobium sp. DMC15, assembly GCF_056314065.1. Classification (NCBI taxonomy): domain Bacteria; kingdom Pseudomonadati; phylum Pseudomonadota; class Alphaproteobacteria; order Hyphomicrobiales; family Rhizobiaceae; genus Allorhizobium; species Allorhizobium sp. DMC15. Next base: position 1,171,771 of record NZ_JBQUZB010000001.1, on the reverse strand, counting down.
GATACTCCTTCTCCACCCGCACCCAGGGGAGCGCCAGGCGCTCGGCATTGACGCGATCACGCTGGCGGGTGAGTTCCTTCTCCTTTGCCAGTAAGGCCTTGCGGGCCTCGAGCCACTCCTCCCGCGAAACAACGGAATATTCCATTTTTTTGATCCTCCTCTTGACATATAGGTTGATATCAACATATTTACCCCATGTCAAATGGGCCACTGATTCCCTACTCCACCACCCTTCACGTGCGCGATACGTGCCTGTGCCTGCATGCCCAGCGGGCGGCGCGGGCGCTGGCGCGCCGCTTCGACGCGGCCCTGAAGCCCACCGGCCTGACGAACCAGCAGTTTTCCCTGATGATGGCACTGAACCGGCCGGAACCGCCGAGCATGGGCCCTGTTGCCAGGCTTCTGGCCATGGATCGCACCACCTTGACCGCCGCGCTGAAGCCACTTGCCGCCCGGGGATGGGTGACGGCGGAACCGGATCCGAAGGACAAGCGGGGCAAGAGGCTGAGCCTCACGGCTGCGGGTGCTGCCGCCTTGTCGAGTGCCGTGCCGATCTGGAAACAGGTCCATGGCGAGATAGAAGCGGGCATGACAGGGGATCCGCAGGCACTGCGCCTCGGACTGCTGGAGGTGAGTGCCTGACCGCCCGCCGCCTGGCAGCACGGGAGAGACGCAAGGAAACCGGGCGATGCGCCCAGAGAGGATCTCATGACAGCGATCACCCTGACGACTTACGACTGGGTCCCGGACCTGCCGCGCGGCTATGTGCGTGACCTCAGGATTCGCTGGGCGCTGGAGGAAGCCGGTCTGCCCTACACAGTGGCCAGTACCCCGTTTCGCGACCGCGATGCGCAACACCTCGCGCACCAGCCCTTCGCACAAGTTCCCTGGCTCTTTGACGACGGCATATCGATCTTCGAGAGCGGTGCCATCCTGCATCATCTCGGCACGAAGAGCGACCGGCTGATGCCGAGCGCCCCGGCGGATCGGGCAAAGGTGACCGCGTGGTTGTTTGCGGCGCTCAATTCCGTCGAGGCGGCAAGCCTGCCGTGGTCGATCCTGACGTTTTCGCCACCGGAAGGAGGCATTCCATCCTCGATCACCGGATTTTTGACGGCGCGGCTTTCGCGGATGGAGGCGGTTCTCCGCCCCGGCGCGTGGCTGGCCGGGTCGTTCTCCGTAGCCGACATTGCCATGGCGGATGTGCTCAGGCTCGTGGATCGTCTGGGTGGCCTCGCCGACCACCCCGCCTGCCGGGCCTATGTCGCCCGCGCCGTGGCGCGACCTGCGTTCCAGAAGGCGCATGCCGACCAGATGGCGCATTTCGCTGCAGCGGATCGGGGGTGACGGGGGCGCTCGATCGCCCCGCAACCGCGCCCCGTTGACGATGAAGGTCGTCAGCGCGACCTACGGCAGACGGCGATCCGCCCCCGCTGCCGAAGCCCCCGAAGCAACAGGTCTAGGCTGTCGAATGCGCCCCTGCCCCCAGCCTGACAAACCTTTGCTCCAGAACCTCGCTGCCCCATTGTGCGCCGCGGCGCTCCTCCGCGAGGCGGAAACCGTGCGCTTCGTAGAGATGGCGGGCGGCGCTCAGTCCGTCGAAGGTCCAGAGATGCGTTTCTCCAAAGCCGCATCTATCGACGAAGGCGAGCGCCTGAGCCAGCAAGCGGCGGCCGAAACCGGTGCCGCGAAGGCGGTCGTCGAGAATGAACCAGCGGAGATGCGCCAACCCGGACCCGAGATCCTGGCCGTCGATGGCAATCGAACCAAGAATGTAATCGGCGCGCGTGACGGTCCAGATCTCATTGAGTGGATGTTCTAGCCGGTTGCAGAAGTCCGAGAGGCCGCCGGCCACGACTGCCTCGAACGATCGGCCGAAGCCGGCGGTGCGTGCGTAATAGTCGATGTGCAGACCGGTGACCCCGGCGATCAAACCCGGACGATAGCCGGCAACGATCTCGACGCTGCCCTTGGCGTCGCCCTGCCCCGGTGCCAGCGCCTGTGCGTAGAACGAGAGACCATCGAGCACGGTGCGGTGATGCTGCGGATCCAGCCGGTCGAGAGCGCCGGCCACCTGGGCGCGCGCGAAGGCGTGGATTGCTGCGACGCGGCGACTGCCCTCCTCCGTCAATACCAACCGCTTGCTGCGCCTATCTGCCAGATCTGGGGTCTCGCGCAGATCGCCCGAGAGCACGAGTTTGCGCAACAGCCGGCTGACACTGGACTTGTCGAGGCGCAACAGATCGCAGAGCGCGGCAGCAGTGAGGCCCGGCTGCGATTCGATCTCGATCAGGGCATGCACGGAGGATGGCGGCAGGTCGGTGCCGGCAAGGGCGCCGCTCATAAAGCCGAGGGCGCGCACAAGTTTTCGCGATTCTGCGCGGATGTCATCGATCAGGACGGTTGAGATCGACATACAATGTCCTTTTGTTGCATGATGCAACTATATACTTCTGCGGCAGATCTTCCAACCCTGCCTCACGTGCGGTTGATGCAGAGGCACAGGCGTGTTAATGCTGAACATGAGGTACGTACCTCAGGAATAGCAAGGGGGGAGCGGTCGCATGGCAGAGGGTTATCAGGTACAACCGGATCACGCCGTCAGGGATGAGGCCCGGCTCAGGGCACTGTTCGAACCGACGCATGCGCTGGCGGTCACCAAGTGCCAGAACCGGCTCGGCGTGCATTCAGAGGCATTTATCCGCCGCTCGCCGTTCGTCTGCATTGGCACACAAAGCCCTGAGGGCAAGGCCGATGTCAGCCCGCGCGGCGACCCGCCGGGGTTCGTCGAAATCCTTGATGCGCGAACCATCGCCATTCCCGACCGGCCGGGAAACAACCGGCTCGACACGCTTTCCAACATCGTCGCCAATCCGTCGGTTGGACTGCTGTTTGTCATTCCCGGCTTCGACGACACGCTCAGGCTGAACGGTCGCGCGACGCTCAGCACAGAGCCTTCGCTTCTCGCGCGTATGGCGGTCAACGGAAAGCTGCCCAAGCTTGCGATCGTGGTTCATATCGACGAGGTCTTTCTGCATTGCGCCAAGGCCTTTCGTCGCTCACAGCTTTGGGACCCGGCCGCACAGCAGGACCGCCGGGAACTGCCGTCGCTGATGAAGTTCATTCTCGACGAAACGAGCGGAGCGCCGGAGGATGCAGACGAGATGCGCAAGCTCGACGAGGGCCTGGAGCAGGCGTATCAGAGCTCGATGTATTGAGGCGCATGCCATCAATCCGTGGGCGGACCGGACGCCCAGCCGCTGACGTTTCCCGACGCAAAAAGGCCGGCACAGTGGCCGGCCTTTCGCGGTGGATCATGTCTTTGCGTGTGCCCTGAGGCTTAGCGGACCGAGACCGGCACTTCGGTCGAGGTGCGCATGGCGTGGCTGTAGGGGCAGACGATATGGGCTGCCGCTGCGAGGCGCTCAACGGTCTCGCGGTCAAGGCCCGGGACTTCGACGGTGAGCTTCACTTCAATGCCGAAGCCGGTGCCGTCTTCGCGCGGGCCGATGCCGACATCGGCATGAACCTTGGCGTCTTCCGGGATTTTCACCTTTTCCTTGCCGGCGACGAACTTCAGTGCGCCCAGGAAGCAAGCGGAATAGCCGACCGCAAACAGCTGCTCGGGATTGGTGCCGGTCGCGCCGTCGCCGCCGAGTTCCTTCGGGGTGGTCAGCGTGACGTCGAGAACGCCGTTGTCGGTGACGCCGTGGCCGGAGCGGCCGCCAGTGGCATGGGCATGTGCGGTGTACAGGATTGCCATTTCGATGTTCTCCTTGTTTGCGAGGCGATGGTTACTTATATAGTCCACAATTCGATTGTGCGCAATTTATTTTTGCGCATTGCATGTCGGAAGGCTTTTCGCCATTGTCGTCAACACTCTATCGTCTGGAAGTGACCTTACCATGACCAGTGATCTGGACCTGGAAAAAGAGCTCAGGCTCGACAAACAACTCTGTTTTGCGCTTTACGGCGCAGCGCATGCCTTTACCCGTGCCTACAAGCCGCTGCTTTCGCCGCTTGGTCTCACCTATCCGCAATATGTGGTGATGATGGCGCTCTGGGAGCAGGATGACTTGCCGGTGAAGGGGCTCGGGGAAAAGGTCGGGCTGGATTCGGGCACGCTCTCTCCGCTCCTCAAACGGCTGGAGCAGATCGGCTATGTCTCGCGCCGGCGGGACGAGGCCGACGAACGCCAGGTCTTCATTACGCTGACTGCAGAAGGCCGTGCGCTGAAAGCGCGGGCGGTCGACGTGCTGCGCGCCATCGGCGGCCAGACCGGCTGCGACATCTCCGAGATCGAGACCCTGCGCGATAGCCTGAAGCGGCTGAAGATGCAGCTTGAGGTGATCGACGCGCCGTAAGGTTCCGAGCGCAGGGGCTGCACGATACTGTGGACGGTCACAATCTCGCCTGCTCTGCGTCGGCTTTGCGGTGCATGGGATCAGGCTCACAGCCTGGAGATTGCCGATGATGCCGCCGCCCCCTCGCCCGCGATTTTCCCTGACCGTCGCCCTTGTCCTCGCGGCGGCGACAGCCCTGGTGCAGCCCCTTGCTGCACGCTCCGCCGAAGACCCTGTCACGGCCGCCGCGCTAGGGATCGAGGCAAAGCTCGGCGCGCGACTGGGGCTTATGGTGGTGGATACCGAGACGGGCCGCCAGTGGCAGCACCGTTCCCGCGAGCGCTTCGCGATGGCCAGTACATTCAAGGCGCTGGCCTGTGCGGCTCTTCTTGATGCGGGCGAGACGGTGCAATCAAGGTCGATGACCATTGAGAAGCAGGATCTGCAGGACTATTCCCCCGTCACCGATCAAAGGGTCGGTTCGCAGATGACGGCGGCCGAGCTCTGCGCTACGACCTTGCGCACCAGCGACAACACGGCTGCGAACCTCGTCCTCGCCGCCTTGGGCGGGCCGAAGCGGGTGACATCCTTCCTGCGCTCCATCGGCGACACGGTCACGCGGCTCGACCGCACGGAGCCCATGGTCAACGAAGCGAGGCCGGGCGATCCGCGCGACACGACGACGCCCGAATCCATGGCGCAGAGCATCGGTGACCTGGTGCTGGGTGACGCCCTGAGCGCCGATGCACGCCGCCAGCTCACCCGATGGATGGAGGCCAATGACGTGGCCGACAGGCTGTTGCGGGCGGGTGTTCCGCAGGACTGGCGGATCGCTGACCGCACAGGCGCCGGCGGACACGGAACGCGTGGGATCGTCGCCGTGATGTGGCCACCGCAGCGCAAGCCGGTGATCGCTGCGATCTATCTCACTGAAACGGACGCTTCCCTGGCTGAGCGGGACGCGGCCATTGCCGAGATCGGACGGGCGATTGCGGCCGAGGTGGCGCGATGAGGGGCGGCAGTGACCCGGTGAACGGCAGCATCGGCCGGGCCGTCCGGCTGGCGGTGGCGCTGGCGTTGGGCCTTGTGGCGGTCACGGCCGCCCGGGCGGAAGACGAGGCCGGGGAGACACCGTCCACGCGTTCGGCCTGGCAGGTCGAAAAGTGCGAGGTCTTTCGGCAGGCTTTCACCGAGATCGTCGAACATGTCGGACGAGAGGGCGTGTCGGCATCGTTTCTCGAGCGCAATACCGAATTCATTGACAGCGGATGCCTTGCCGCCGTCGACGCCTGTCCGCAGACCGACAAAGACATCGAGATCGCCAATGGTCTGACGATCGCGACGATGAATGCGGGTGCGGCGAGTTCCTTCAGTCCGTTTCGCTGTCGTTCAAAATGAGGCTGCGCGACGCTTGCCCCCTCTCTCTCCGCAGCCGGATCGATTGCCGGACTGGCGCGTTGTGGAACAATGGACAAGACCCGCAATTTCCTCGCCCTGATGAAGGGCAAGCTATGGCTTATGCCGCTGATCCTCACCGCAGGATCCGCCCTCCTGGCGGTGATCCTGATCCTCTACGGCAACCGCCTCGCCTCCCCCGGCGAGGGAAAGCTGTGGTGGCTCTATAACGGCGATGCCGAGACGGGGCGGCAATTGCTGAACAGTCTCCTCTCCGGCCTGATGACCATGACCTCGCTGGTCATATCCGTCACCTTTGTGATCCTGACGCTCGCGGCAAACCAGCTGGGGCCACGGCTGATCTCGCGCTTCATGGCCGACCGGCAGATCCAGACGGTGCTCGGCCTGTTCATCGGCACGATCCTCTACTTGATCCTGGTTCTGCGCAGCGTCACTGATACGCTCGGCGCCGAAGGGGTGCCGCATCTGGCGATCACCACCGGCAGCGTGCTCACCGTGCTGTGCCTGTTGGCCCTTCTGTTCTACGTGCATAAAGTCGCGCGCTCGATCATTGCCGACAACATGGTGAACGCGCTCTACAGCGACATGCTGGAGACAATGGATAGCGTCCTACCACCGAGGGATAGGCCAAAACACGAGCCGCCCCTCGCCCGTTTTTCGGGTCCCGCGCACGCGATTTCGCTTGGAACAGTCGGGTATGTACAAGTGGTCGACTACGACGGACTGCTCGACCTTGCGGTTCGCCACGATCTCCGCATCGCTGTGCATGTACGGGCGGGACAATATCTGCTGGCGAAGGGCGAACACGTCAGCGTCTTCGCGGCCGAGGCACCGGAGGAGGATATTCTGACGGCCATGCGTTCGGCCTTCACCATCGGGTCCGAACGGACACCGGCGCAGGATCTCGAATTCGGCATCCGACAACTGACGGAAATTGCGGTCCGGGCGCTTTCGCCGGGGATCAACGATCCGTTCACGGCCCTTGCAGTCATCGATCGGATCAGCGCCATCATCGAAAGCCAGATCGGCAGGGCTGTACAGCCGACCGAATATCACGACGAGGAGGACACGCTGCGACTGATCGTCAGCCGGACCGATCTCCGGCGCTTGATGGATGCCGGACTTCGGCCCATCCGTCAGGCCGGTGCGGACCATCCGGCGATCCTCACGCGCATGGCGATCCGGCTCGCCGATCTTGCCGGTTCCGTCCGCATCGAGGCCGAGCGCACGGCGCTCGCCGCGCAGGTCGAGGCACTGGCCCAGGCTGGCGAGGCCTGCACCTGCATTGCCATGGACCGGGACGAAATCCGCGAGCATGTCCAGACAGCACGCAGCCGCATTGCCGATCGCCAGACATGACAAAGGCCCTGCCAGCGAAGGCAGGGCCTTGAAATATCCATCCATCACCGGCGTGAGGCCGTGTGCGGGACAGTCACCGACTACTGCCGGACGACGATCTTCGCCTTGGTCGGCACGCGTTCGTAGAGATCGATGATGTCGTGGTTCAGCAGGCGCACGCAGCCTGACGAGACGGCCTTGCCAATCGAGTTCCATTCCGGATTGCCGTGCAGGCGGTAGAGCGTGTCCTGGCCGTTCTGGAAAATGTAGAGCGCGCGGGCGCCGAGCGGGTTCATCAGGCCCGGCGGCATGCCGCCATTGCGCGAGGAATACTGCTCGAGTTCCGGCTGACGGGCGATCATTTCATCCGGCGGGGTCCATTTCGGCCACTTCTGCCGCCACTGGATGACGCCGGCGCCGCCCCAGGCGAAACCTTCTCGGCCGATGCCAACGCCGTAGCGCATGGCCGTGCCACCCGGCTCGACCAGATAGAGGAAGCGGCCGGGGGTGTCGACGACGACGGTGCCGGGGGCCTCACCCGTGGGGTCGATGACCTGCTGGCGGTAGAATCGCGACGGGATCTTCCAATAGGGAACCGCCGGAATGACATAACCGCCGTCGTAGATCTCGCCATACATGGCATCGAGTTCGGGGGTGCGGCCTGCGGGGGCTGCCGGAATGACCGGGCCATCAAGGCGGACACCAGGCGGGAGCGGTCTGGAGGTGGAGCAGCTGGCGAGCAGGCTCGCGGCGCCGAGACCCGTCAGGGACAACAGGGAACGGCGCGTCAGGGGATGTGCGGGGGACATGGGGTCAAAGATTTCCTGTGGCAAAGCGGCGGACATAAGACGCCGGGGGCGACGCTTTGTTCCGCGATGGTGCGATGCAAACAGGAAAGGAGCCGTTAACGCAACCGCCTGCCCCCTTCACGTTTTGGAGAGAGGGGAAGGTCGCAAATGAGTGTCGCTAAATGACAACAATCGGCGTGCGGTCCGGCACGCGGTCGAACAGATCGATGACATCCTGGTTGAACATGCGCACGCAGCCCGAGGACGTGGCCTTGCCGACCGACTGCCAGTCGGGCGTTCCGTGGACGCGGTAGAGCGTGTCCTTGCCATCCTGGTAGATATAGAGCGCGCGCGCGCCAAGGGGATTGTTCAGACCGGCAACCAGGCCGCCGCGCTCGGCGGAGACGGTCTTCAAACCCGGCTGACGCTCGACCATCTCGTCCGACGGCGTCCAATGCGGCCATTTCTGCTTGCGCTGGATGACGCCCCTGCCCGACCAGGCAAAACCGGCCTTGCCGAGACCGACACCATAGCGGATCGCCTTGCCGCCCGGTTTGACCAGATAGAGGTAGTGCGCCTTGGTATCGACGACGATGGTGCCCGGCGCTTCCGCAGTCTCGTAGGAAACCTCACTGCGCAGCATGCTCGCATTGACACGATCAAGCGGGATCGCCGGCAGCGTGTGGCCGTCGTCGGACATCACGCCATACATGACCCGGTGCAACGGGTTGGAGACCGGCAGTCCATAGGTCTGGTGGAACTGGGTCTGATAGAGGTCGCGCTTGCGCGGTGCCGTCTGATCGGCGGCCGGTGGGGTGCGGGCCGGATCGTACCAGACCGGGGCCACCTCGTCCTGGAAGACGTCGATGTTCATGCGGCTGGTATCCTGCACCAGAATGCAGCCAGACAGCGACGCCGTCAGCGCCGTGCCAAGACCGAGCGCCAGAGCACGTCGCGCCATCGAAGACTGCGGCCGCGCTGAAGAAGAGCTGGAAAGCTTGGACATGCTGCACCCGATCACATGGAAGTCGTTGGCCGCACCCTGTCAGGCGCGGCTGGCGCGAAGCTTATGTCGGGGTGCTGTCAGAACCGGGATCAGGGCTGGCGTGCAGCCTCGAGCGTCGTGCGGCATTCCGGCTTCAGGTCTGCGCGGTGGTCCGAGAGGCAGAGAAAGATGCGGCCCTCGCCGCGTTTCACATTCGCGCAGAAGCGTTCGATATCCGGGCGACAAAGGCGGGCGGCCTCCATCAGCTTGGCGCGGCCCTCGGGCGTGAGGGTCAGACCCTGCTGGGCAGCTGCGGACGCGGCCGTGGCGGCAAGAAACAAGAGGGCGGCGGGGATGAATGACGGCATGGGGGTCTCCAGAGAACGGGAACAGAGAGACCGGACGGCAAACTTGGGGAGAGAGCCGTCCGGCCGGGGCAGCATCAGCGGTGAACGCTGCCCGTGACGGTGGCGGATCCGCCGTTGGAGCCGCTGTAGATCTTGGTGCGGGTGCAGTTCTGGCGGTTTGGGTCGCAGGTTACCGTCGTGTTGGCATTGAGGCTTGCGCCTTTGGGCCCGGTGCGCACGGCACTGCGCGTGCAGACGCCACCACTGCAATTGCCGGAGGCGCTGAAATGCGAGGAGCCGTGAGGCGTGGTGACAGTGCGGTTGCGGCTCCAGGCTGCGGCTTCGGAGACGAAAGCGAGGCTCATCAGGGCGGAAAGCAGAAGAGCGGTCTTGGTCATGGAATCAGTCCTCGTTGCAGGTGAACGACGCGGCGGGGGCGCAGGGTGCGGGGCGGTGGGGTATAAGCGCCGCGTCGTCGAGGATGAGAATGCGGGCGGTATTTTTCCCGCCGATGAACCGAATGTAGCAATTTGTATCAAGGCGGCGTCGTGGCTTGATTTCAGCCAGAGGCGCCAGCATGCTTTGCCCATGTCGCACCCCGCCGCCTCCATTCTGCTCGTCGATGACGACCCTGACATCCGCGAACTCGTCGGCGCCCTGTTGGCACGCGAAGGTTTTACCGTGATCCCGGCCGAGAACGGCCAAGCCATGGATGCCTCTCTCACCCGCGGCCTGCCGGACCTCGTCATTCTCGATCTGATGCTGCCGGGAGAAGACGGGCTATCCATCTGCCGGCGGCTGCGCGCGACCTCGGCGGTTCCAATCCTGATGCTGACGGCAAAGAGCGACGAGACGGACCGGGTGGTCGGGCTGGAACTCGGGGCGGACGATTATCTGAGCAAGCCTTTCGGGCCACGCGAACTCCTGGCGCGCGTGCGGGCGTTGATCCGGCGGGCCGGACTGAACCGCGTGCTGCAGCAAACCAAAGTCCGGCGCTTCGCGTTCGACCGTTTCATCCTCGACCTCGATGCCCGCATCGTCACCTTCGAGGACCAGCCGGCGGGGCTGACAAGCGCCGAATTCGACCTGCTCGCCTGTTTCGTCGAGCATCCGCGCCGGGTGCTGTCGCGCGACCAGATTCTCGATTACACCCATGGCCGACAGTCCGATCCGCTCGACCGGACCGTGGACATCCTGGTGTCGCGGCTGCGGCGCAAGCTGGAGACGCTCGATCCGGAGAGCCGGTTGATCACCACCGTGCGCAATGGCGGCTATCTGATGACGGCCACGGTGCGGCAGGTGCCCTGATGGAACGGTTTGGCCTTTCCGCCCGATTGGTCGCGATCGGCGTCAGCGCGCTTCTCGTCCTCTGGCTGGTCGTGCTCGCCATTTCCTATCGCGGCAATGCGGAGAGCAGCCCGAACCCGACGCCGGAGCGACTTGCGGCGCTGGTGACTCTGCTGTCACGGACAGAGCCTTCCGCGCGTGACATGGTGCTGGCCGCCGCCGGAGGACCGCAACTGGCACTCTCGCTGCACCCAGCCGCGCAGACGGATGCACCGGCGGATGCACCGGCGGGCGAAGGCCGCGACGTGACCGCACGCGCCGACCTCGCCGCCTATCGCCAAGCCTTGGGGCCGGACCTTGTCTCAATCCGCATCGCCGACCTGCCAGACAACCGGCCGCGGCTTCTGAAGGTCTTCCGACGCGATCCCCTGCCGCTTTCCTTCGATATTCGCCTCTCCGACGGCACGATCCTGACGGCGGAGGGGCGGATGCCGCCGGGACTGACACTCTACGGACTGCCCGTCGGGCTGGGCGCGGGCCTTCTCGGCACCGTGCTGGCGCTGGTGGTGCTGGTTCTCGTGCAAAGGGAGATCCGGCCGCTGGTCACGCTGGCCAGGGCAGCGGACCGCATGGATCCGGGCGGGCCACCCGTCCCGCTTCCTTCGACGGCAGGCCGCAACCCGGATGTGCGCCGGCTGATCCTGGCCTTCGGGCGACTACAGGATCGGCTGCAGGCTCTGATGAAGACGCGGCTTGCTCTCATTTCCGGCGTGCAGCACGACGTCCGCTCCTTTGCGACGCGGCTTCGGCTGCGGGTCGAGGCGATCCCCGAGGCGCGCGATCGGGATAGGGCCATCCGCGACATCGAGGACATGATACGACTGCTCGATGACGCGCTGCTCAGCGCGCGCAGTGCGCAGGGAAGCCTCGACGAGGAACTGATCGACCTTGTGGAGTTCCTGAAGGGCGACGTGGGCGACATGCAGCGCAGCGGATTGCCGGTTACGCTTCTTTCTCTGCCGTCTGGCGAAGTGACGGTGCTCGCGGACCGGCTGGCGCTGCGGCGCATGGTCGGCAATCTCGTCGACAATGCGGTGAAATACGGCGAGCGCGCAGAGGTCGGCCTGTCTGTTGACGGTGCTTGGGCGGTGATTGCGGTTACCGACGAGGGGCCCGGCATGGAGCCCGGTCGAAGTCTCGAACTGATGGAACCCTTCGCCCGGGGCGAACCCTCCCGCGCACGACAGACAGGAGGAGCAGGGCTCGGCCTCTCGATCGTGCGGACGCTGGTGGAGGCGCATGGAGGCTCGTTGACGATGGAAAGTCCACATTCGCGCTCCGGGCGCGGCACCATCGCATGCCTGCGACTACAAGTTTTTGCAGTGTGACTTTTCGCAATGGAATTCGCCCATAGGTAGACGAAACCGGCTGAAACCCAAAAAAGATCAAGGTTCTCCGGCGAGAAACCTTCAAATTTTAAGTAAATCTTAGTCGTGAAATATGAAATTTGAGCATCGACTCAACCTGGGGGTAAGTTTGACGATGCTCAACAATGTGAAAATTGGCCATAAGATATTTGGCGGATTTGGTGTGGTCCTTTCGGTGCTCTGCGTTGTGGCAGGAAGCGGGATCTATGCCAACATGACCAACAAGGCGATGTTCGGTGACTACCGGAGCGCGGCGAAGCTGACGAACGGCGCAAGCACCGTTCAATCCGCGATGCTGGAAGCACGCCTCTCCTTTCGCAAGTATCGCGCGGCTCCTTCTGCCGAACTGGCAAAGGAAGTGTCGTCGGATCTCGACACGACGAAAGCTTCCGTCGACGCCTTGTCAGCGCTGTCAACCGATCCGGCTATGAAAACCTCCGTGGCGGCACTTCTGCCGCTGGTCGACACCTACAGAACAGCCTTCGGGCAGGTCGTCGACCTTCAGGCTCAGCGTGACGGCCTCGTCGACGACACACTCAACGTAATCGGGCCGGAAATGGCCGACAAGCTGGGTCAGGTTGGTGCAGCGCTCGAAAAGAGTGGCGATCTAACAACCGCAGACATCGTGGCGGATGCACGATACGCCGTCGCGACCATGCGGCTGGGGACGAACAAGTATCTGCTGAAAAACGACCCGGCGATCCACGATGAAGCGCTGAAAACGTCGAAGGCCGCAGAAACCGCCCTGGACCAAGCTGCCTCCTCGGTGAAGTCCGACGCGGATCGCAATGCAATCAACGCTTTGATCGCGAAGTTTGACGACTATTATGGCGCTCTGGACAAGATCGATGATGTCATTGCCAGCCGAAACGATCTTATCGACAACACGATGAATCCCGCCGGCGAAAGCCTCTCCACTGCCCTTGAGCAGATGAAGGCCGAGTTCAAGAAGGAACAGGATACACTCGGTCCGGAAATCCAGGCCACCATGGAAAATGGCGTGACGACCGGTGTCGTGCTCGGCGCGCTGGGTCTGATCCTGGCCAGCACCATCGCCTTCGTCATCGCTCGCGGCATTACCGGACCGATCGGCGCGATCACCAATGCCATGGGCGCGCTTGCCGACAACAAGCTGGATACCGAAATCCCCGGCCTCGATCACCGGAGCGAAATCGGTCTGATGGCAAAGGCTGTCGACATCTTCAAGCAGAATGCGATCAAGATCCGCCAGCTGGCAGCCCAGGAAGCGGCGCTGCAGGAAAAGAATGCCGACCTGCAGTCGAACATCGCGACCGTGGTCAATGCCGCCGTCGCGGGCGACTTCTCGCGCCGGATCACCAAGCGTTACGACAATCCGGATCTCGACGCCTTCGCAGCCAATGTGAATACGCTGGTGGAATCGGTTGATACCGGGATCGCCGAGACCGGCCGGGTGATCAATGCCCTGTCGCAGGGCGACCTCACCGAAAGCATGGAAGGCCAGTATCAGGGTGTGTTCGCCGAGCTGCAGAGCAATGTGAACGAAACCATGGCCACCCTGCGCCGCCTGATGGAAGAGGTGCGCCAGTCGTCGGATGCGATCAATGGCGGGGCGGACGAAATCCGCGATGCCTCGAACGATCTCTCCAAGCGCACCGAGACCCAGGCCGCCTCGCTGGAGGAAACCTCCTCGGCGCTGGAAGAAATCACGGTTGCCGTGAAGACCTCCACCGAACGGGCGCAGGAATCGAGCCGCATGGTGGCCGATGCCCGCCAGTTCGCCGAGCGCTCCGCGGGCGTGGTGGAAGACGCGACGGCGGCTATGGCCCGGATCGAACAGGCCTCGAACGAGATCACGCAGATCATCAACGTGATCGACGAGATCGCCTTCCAGACCAACCTCCTGGCACTCAACGCCGGTGTCGAAGCCGCACGTGCCGGTGAAGCCGGCAAGGGTTTTGCGGTCGTTGCCCAGGAAGTGCGTGAACTTGCCCAGCGGTCTGCAACGGCGGCCAAGGACATCAAGGCGCTGATCAACAAGTCTGGCGAGGAAGTGCAGACCGGCGTTCGCCTCGTCACCACGACGGGCGACGCGCTGCGCGAGATCCAGACGCGGGTCATCGGCATTGCCGGCCAGGTCACTTCGATTGCGACCGCGGCCCAGGAACAGTCGACCGGGTTGCATGAAATCAGCACGGCGGTGAACCAGATGGACCAGATGACCCAGCAGAACGCCGCGATGGTGGAAGAGGCTGCGGCCAGCACCAACCGTCTGGCCGACGAGACGGCGCATCTGAAGGCGCTGATCTCACGCTTCAAGGTTCACAAGGCCGGCATGGCTGCGAGCCGCCGCGCAGCCTAACGCTTGGTCATCCCCCCCATGGCAGAAGGCCCCCGCTCGTGACCGAGCGGGGGCCTTCTGCGTTGGGTGCTTCCTGAACTTCAGGCCTTTTTCTCACCCGCCGTCGGCAGGCGGACATTCGGCAGGAGCAGTGCTGCGATCAATCCGATGACCATCATGCCGGAGGCGGCGAGGAAGAGCGGCACGAAGGCGTCGGAATAGGCATTGGCGACGAGCGCGCGCGTGGCGTCCGGCAGGGTCGACAGGATTTCCGGCGTCAGGTTGCGGAAGTCCTGTCCATCCGGCAGTTGGATCGCGACATTGGACAGGCTTGTGCCGATGATCGCGCCGTAGATCGAAATCGCGATGGCAGCACCTCCCATGCGGCTGAGCGTCACCGTGCCGGTCGCGGCCCCGACATCGGATTTGGAGGCAGCATTCTGCACGCCGATGACGGGGACCTGCTGGCCAATGCCGACGCCGATGCCCTGCAGCAGCATGACCAGACCAATCAGGATCACGGGGGTTCCTGCATGGATGAACGAGAAGATGCCAAGGCTCACCACGCCGAGAGCGGTCGAGGCAATGCTGAACGGCTTGTAGCGGCCGGATTTCGCAATCAGGCGACCGGACGCCAGCGAGCCCACGGCGATGCCGCCGGTCGTGGCGATGAAGAGCAGACCGGCCATGGACGGTGACAGGCCGGTCGTGGTCTGCAGGAACAGCGCAATGTAATTGACCGAGCCGATGCCGATGGCGCCCGAGACGAGGGAGATGATCAGCAGCAGGTTGATCGTCGGCTTGGAAAACAGCGAGAGCGGCACGACGGGTTCCGGCGCGCGGCGTTCGACCAGCACCCAGCCGATGGCGCAGAGTGCACCGAAGGCGATCACGCCGAGGCTTTGCGGGGCGATGAGCGAGCCGAAGATCTGCGGGGTATCGGCCCAGAAGACGACCGAGGCGACGGCACCGGCAAGCAGGATGGCACCGGCATAGTCGATCTTGGGCTTCCGATGCGGCTTGCGATAGGGCAACAGGACCGCGAGACCGATCAGGACGGCGATGCCGATGGGCAGATTGACGAGGAAGATCGAGCGCCAGCCGAAGAGATCCGACAGCGTGCCGCCAAGAACCGGGCCGATGGCGCCTGAGATCATCAAGACGAGGCTGGCATAACTCTGGTAGCGGGCGCGTTCGCGTGGCTCGAAGAGATCGGCATTGATCGAGAAGATCGAGACCATGATGCCGCCACCGCCCAGCGCCTGCAGCACACGGGCGGCGATCAGCGTGTTCATCGAGACAGCAAGGCCGCAGACCAGAGAACCAAGGGTGAAGATGGCGATGGCGGCCATGATGACGTATTTGCGGCCGAAGAGATCGCCCAGCTTGCCGTAGAGCGGCATGACGGCACTGGTCGTCAGCAAATAGGCGGAACCGACCCAGCCGAAGCGTTCGAGATCTCCGAATTCGCCGACGATGGTGGGAAGTGCTGTCGAGACGATCTGGTTGTCGAGGGTTGCCATGAACATGGCCGACATCAGGAGCAGGTAGACGAAAAGGCGGAGCCGGGGATCGGTGACCAGCGGCCCCTCCCCGGCGGTGGCCGATGTGGGTGTGACGGTGGCGGGATGCGGCTCAAGCCGGGGGTGTGGGCCGGCAAGCGGGGCGGCGGATGGGGGATTGGTGCGGTTGTCCATGGATCGGGGGCTCCTGTCTACCGGCAAAATGTGCCTGCCGCATTTATATGTCAATAGCATATATCTGCTGAAAGCATGGATTTTGCTTGTCCCCGGGGCCGAAGCTGCTAATATGGGGCCATGCAGAACACACGTCCCTCACCTTCCACCGGCGAAAACCCAATCCAGGCACCCCTGGCGGCCTCGTCCCGGAGCGCGCTCGGCCTTGTCGGCCAGGCGATGACGCGGATGCGGCTCCTGATCGGCCGGCGCTTCATCGGCCGGATGGCGCTGAAGCGCATGGGGACCGGCCTGGAACTCTCCGATATCGACGCAATCGGGGTGATCAAACGGATCGGCAGCCAGGAAGAGGCGACCGTAGGGGCGATTGCCGAGCAGATGCGGATCGACCCGTCACGCGGCAGCCGCATCGTCGCGGATCTCGTGCGCCAGGGCCTGCTCGAACGGGCGGCCTCGCAGCAGGACGGACGCCGCAGCCTGGTCAGGATCACCGATGCGGGCCGCGGCGTGCTCGACCAGATCGAGGCGATCAAACGCGAGATGATCCTTGAGGCGACCGCAGGCTGGACCGCTGACGAGATCGACAGCTTCGCCCGGCTCTACCTCCGGTTCACCGAAGGGCTCGAGGCGCAATACGACAGGTTCGAACGGGACGAGGCTTAGGAGTTCTCCGCATTGTCCGGCCAGACGCGATCATGCTTCGGCGGGACATGCTGCAGCGTCTCCGGCTGCAAGGGTGCGCGGCTCCCGCAGAGCGGGCGACGGCGCGCACGGACGGTTGGTCGAGCACTAAGGTGTCGGCATGGTCCTGACAAAAACGACCCGGCCGGCATCTCCTCCCCCGAGAAAATGCCGGCCGGTCGTCACGGGGCTGGTTTCCACCGCCGATCCCGTTCCGCCAGGACAGGAACGGTCTTGCACCCCGCGCCGAAGAGAAGCCGGTCAGACCGCCTTTGGCCCCTGAAGGGCATTGTAGATGCGGCGCGCAAGCACCGCCGCGATCGGGACCGCAATGACGAGACCCGCAGCAAAGGCCGCCGCGATCTGCCAGCCGTGACGCATGTCGAGTGTCAGAACCGCGATGACCGCCGCGCCACCCGTCGCGCTGGCGACCAGGATGTAAAGAACAGCAGCAAGACGTAGCATGATCCGACCCTCCAAGATGTCTCCGGACGCTCCGGTGCAGGCTTGGCTGTCCGGCGTCCTTCGAGGATGAGAATAGCCGCCCGGCCGGCGAATTCCTTGATCTGGCGCAAATCGCCGGGGCTTCGGCATTAGACGATGGGCGAAGAAGACGGCGCAACGAAGAAAGGCGGACCAAAACCGGCCCGCCCATCCCGATGCTCGTTTTATCTGCAGGTCCGCGAGCTCAGAACCTGACGCGCAGGCCGAGATTGGCGCCGAGCGACTGGCTTCCGCCGCTCTCGACGGAATAGAGCAGCCTGGCGTCAAGGTTCCAGGTGCCGTCGGTGAGGCCGAGGCCAGCGGAGACCGAACCGAACAGACCGTTGCCGTCCAGCGCGGCGTAACCGAGTTTGACGCCAGCGGATGGCGACAGGGTCAGCCCGTTCGAAAGCTCAACCTCGCGGGCGAGGTCGAGCCCGAGATTGGCACGCAGTTGGCGCTCATGGAAGCCGTCGATGCCGAGGACACTTCCGACACCATCGGAGATCTCGTAGTCATCGACGGTTTCGTCGAAATAGACGACCCGCATGGCCGGGGTGAGGACGGTATCCGGCGCGATCTGCCAGTCCCCGCTCAGCGCCATGTCGGCCATCCAGCGGCGGGTATCGAAATCGCCGGTCCAGTCACCGGCTTCGATGTCGTTCGCCGATCCGCCATAACGAAGACTGGTGTCGAGGAAGATGTCGCGGGCGATTTCCACCGAGGCGTAAGGGCCGGCAAGCCAGCCGAGGCCTGTCAGCCGCTCGTCCTCGTCGGTCGGATCGCTCATGCGGTCGACATGCAGCGACAGGCCGAGGAGCAGCTTGTCGGAGACGAGGTAATCGGCGCCGAGGTTGAGCAGTCCGAAGGTGCCCCAGTCGCCGGTGCCGTCATCGCGATAGAGCGAGACACTGCCATCGAGCCAGATGTTGAAGTCGTCTCCGAGACCGGCCGTGGCACGGTCTTCGCCTGCCGCAATGCGACGCGCGGAGTCGACCGCCGCCAGGCTGGTGGCAAAGCCGAAGGTGGCGGCGCCCGTGGCATCGGTACCGTTGGCGGTGACCGTCACCGGCTCCGTCGCCTGGGCCATGCGCCGACGGTCTTTCAGGCTCGGCACATGGATCTGGTTGGCAAGCAGGCTCTGGCGCTTCCCGACGAAATCGCGCACGGCGCCGTCGACCGCGTTCGCAACCTGCTGGTCGTCCGCGGTGAGCGTATAGGTCACTGTGCCGTTGGCGACACCGATGGCGCTCGAGAGCTTGTAGGTCACGCGGGCATTGCCGGTGAAATAGATGCTGGGGGTGAAGCGCAGGTAATAACCGACGGGGGTGGAGGAGGACGTGGAGGCAAGTTCGCCTCTGACAATCTCGGCCGTGCCGGCGCCGGCCGGTTCGACGCTGACGACCCCGGCATCGGTGAAGGGACCGCCGGTTGCCTTGTTGTTCAAGTAGAGATCGGGTGGGCTCGCCCCCTCTGCCACGGTCACAGTTGTATCGGTGATGGTGACAGCGCGTTCGACGACGGACAGGGTGAAGTTGGCGGACCCCGTTTCGCCGCGGCTGTCGGTCGCCGTCAGGGTGAAGGCGTAGTCGCCGACCGTCGCGCCCTCCGAGAGCGGACCCGTGAGTGCACCGGTGGAGACGTTGAGGGTCAGACCGTCCGGTAGACGGCCGGATGTCAGGGTGTAGACGAGGCTGCCGGTGCCGCCAGAGGCGGAGATGAACTGGCTGTAGGCTTCGCCGGCCATGGCCCGATCGAGCGCGCCGCCATTCGGTATGAAGGTGATCGCCTCGGCGGTCGAGGTCACGGTGATCGAGACCGTGGCCGGCTGCGAAGTGCCGGCGGCGTTTGTGGCGGTGTAGGTGAAGCTGTCGGTGCCGATATAGCCTGATGTCGGCGTATAGAGGATCGTCGTGCCGGAGGCAGTGGCCGTGCCATGACTCGGGGCACTGGCGACCCCTACGCTGTCGGCCGCACCGCCGTCGAGCGAGAGCGTGATGGCGTTGTTGCTCGAGCCTTCTGCGACAGATGCGGAAACGTCCTGAGCCACCGGTTCGTCCGGCAATACGGTCAGGGTCAGGTCGACCTGGCCAAGGGCGCCGAGGGAATCGGTAGCCGTGACGCTGACGGTGAAGTCGCCGGTTACGGTCGGGGTGCCGGAGAGCGTGCCGTCTTCCGACAAGGTCAGGCCATCCGGCAGGCCCGTTGCCGTGAAGGTATAGGGCGCGGTCCCGAGCGTTGCGGACAGGGTCTCGCTGTAGGACGAGCCGACCTGGGCCTGCGAGAGGGTCTGGGGCGCGATCGCCAGTGTTGGCGCCGTAACCGTAATCGAGACGAGTGCCTGGCCGTAGCCGCCATCATTGAAGGCGCGGTAGGACAGGCTGTCGGAGCCGGAATAACCGGCGGTCGGAGTGTAGGTGATCGCAGTGCCCGAAACGGAGGCCGTACCATGCGCCGGCTGAGTGATCAGGTAGATGCGGTCGATGGGCCCGTTGTCCGACAGATCCAGCACAACTCCGCTGCCATTGGCCGCGACAGTCGCGCTGGTATCGGCAAGATCCGGGCGCGGCGGCGTCACGTTGATGGTGATCCGGGCGGGATTGGACGTGCCGTAGTCGTTGTAGACAACGTAGTCGATCGTGTCGGAGCCGTAGAAACCGGCACTCGGCGTGTAAAGGATCGAGGTGCCAGAAACGCGGGCGTTGCCGTGGTTCGGCCCGGAAATGATCCTGCCCCCCGTCGGCGAATGGGAACCGTAGAGCGTCAGCACATGGTCGGTCGCATTTGCAGGCACCGTGGTCGAATAGGTGCCCGCCGAGGGAATGGGCGCCGGAATGGTGATGCTGACGGTGGCTGGCGACGATGTGCTGCCGTTCTTCGTCGCCGTATAAGTGAAGCTGTCGGAGCCGTAATAGCCGGGATCGGGCGTGTAGACGAAATAGTGGGAGTCCACTGTCACTGTTCCGTGGGCGGGTTGCGACGCCACGGAAAGCGTCGCGCCGCTCTCCACCTGGGGATTGGCGATGTTGCCACGGCTGTCGGCCTCGTAGGTGACGCTGAAATCGGACACGGCGGGCGGGGCCGGAAGGACGGTGACTTCCCAAGTCCAGGTATCGGTGCCGGCATTGGTCCAGTATTCGCTGCCATCGAAGTCTACGAAAAGTTCCCTGTAGTCGTGGCGTATCGTTCCCGTATAGGTGCCCGGCGTCGTCGGCGTTCCGTACAATATCACGACCAGCCGCGGGCCGCTCTGCGTGACCGAGATCACGTCCAATCCCGGCACGGATCCGCTGAAGGCCGGTCCGGTCATGACATAATCGCTGTGCTTGTTCTGAATGTTGAATGCCTGACGGCCGGCAACGCCCGCCTGAAACGTGAGCGACACATCCGCTGCAGACGCCATGCTTACGGACGAAACGAGGGCTGCGAGCGACAGGACCAGCAGAATGAAGAACTGCTTGAGACGGAGCGAATGCGGCATGACAAGGAACCTGGGAAAGGACGTGACCGACCCAGCCTCTACTCATGCATCTCTACCCATCCCAGCCGGTCCGTCCGGCCAAAACTGGGACGGCCTCTGCGTCCGCACGCTTCGCAGATGCGGCCGAGATCTGCGAGCAGAATTCCTAAGCGATTGTTTCGAAATTGCGATTTCCAGATCACCCCAACCAGATTCACCATGAATGCGGATGGAATTGCGGTCCGGCTTGTCCCTTCCCAACCTATCCGCCAAATTTGGGCACATCCCGCCATGACGGCGCGGAGGCTGAAGGGCATCCTCATTCATGACCTTACTGGGCAGACGTCAGATGCTATCCGGGCTTGCGGCCGTCACCTTTGCGTCCACGCACGGGCTGTTGCGCCCTCAGACCGCCTCCGCCCAGACGCTCGCCTTGGCCGAGCTTAGAGGCGGTTTCGATGCGGCGGAGGCCGGCATCCTTCCCGGCGCCGAGGACGATCAGAGCCGCAAGCTTCAGGCCTTGATCGACAAGGCGGCGAAGGCGGGGCAACCGGTGTTCCTGCCCGCGGGGACCTACGAGGTCTCGAACCTGGAATTGCGGGAGGGAACGCGACTCTCCGGGGTTCCGGGCCTGACGCGGCTCACCTATCGCGGCGACGGGCACCTCATCGCGGCACAGGACGTCAAGCATGTGAGCCTTTCCGGCATCACCTTCGATGGCACCAATCGCTGGCTTGCCGATTACACCGAAGCCCTTTTGGCGTTTCGCAATGTCGGCTCGGTGGTGATCGAGGATTGCGCGGTGACCGGCAGCCGCAAATACGGGCTGCATCTCGCGCAATGCGGCGGGCGGATCGAACACTGTCTTGTGAGCGGCGCCGCCCTTGCCGCGATCTGGGCGATCGAGGGCCAGGCTTTCACGATCCGCAACAACGAGATCGCCGACTGCGGCAATGGTGGCATCCTGGTGCATCGCTGGACCAAGGGCGAGGATGGCACGGTCATCTCCGGCAATCGCGTGGCGCGGATCGGAGCGGCCGAGGGTGGCACCGGGCAGAACGGCAACGGCATCAACCTTTTCCGCGCCGACAATGTGATCATTGCCGCCAACCACGTGTCGGACTGCGCCTTCTCCGCCATCCGCGCCAATTCCGCTTCGAACGTCTCGATCACCGGCAACCAGTGTTTTCGCTCCGGCGAGACCGCGATCTATGCGGAGTTCGCATTCGAAGGGGCATTGATCGCCGACAACATGATCGACGGGGCGGCAAACGGCATCTGTGTGGTGAACTTCGACCAAGGCGGGCGACTTGCCACCGTATCGGGCAATGTGATCCGTCGTCTCGTCGACAAGGGCCCCTACCCCCAGGAGGTCGGTGGCTTCGGCTTCGGCATTTCCGTGGAGGCGGATACGATTGTGTCGGGCAATGTCATCGAAGACGCCGCGACCGCCGGCATGATGCTCGGTTGGGGTCCCTTTCTTCGCAATCTGACGGTTTCCGGCAATATCGTGCGCAAGGCACGCGTCGGCATGCGGGTGAGCGTTGTGGAAGGGTCCGGCAACGCCGTGATCACCGGCAATGTGCTCGACGACGTCGCGGAGGGGGCGATCCTCGGCTATCGCTGGGCGGATCGCTCCACCGGCGATCTGATCGAGGGCGGTGGCGGCTTCTCCCATCTGGCGATCTCGAACAACCGGACGATCTAGGGTCTGGGCCGGGCGCAAGGGCCTGGGCGGCACTGGCCTCTGGTCGCTATCCGCGGCAAAGAGCGCTGAAGGGCGGTTCAAAGCGGGGCATATTTACCGCTCCGCGTTAAGTCCGCGCAAACCAGTATTAGAATTGAAGTATCTTCGTAAGTGACGATTAAGTGTTATGCGCGTTAATGGCGGCAGTCCAAACCTTATGGTCGCCATGCTGTTGCAGTTGCAAAACACCATTCTCGAGAAGATTGCGACCGGACAGTCGCTGGCGGAGACAATCGATTATCTTTGTCGTGAAGTGGAAGCGCAGGCGCATGACGTCGTGTCGTCCGTCCTGCTGCTGGATGGCGACTTCCGCCTGCGCCACCTTGCCGGGCCCTCGCTCCCGCTCGAATATACCGATGCGATCGATGGCATCGAAATCGGACCGGGCCTCGGTTCCTGCGGCACAGCCGCCTTCACCGGACGGCCGGTGCTGGTCGACGACATCGAAACCCATCCCTATTGGGAGGCCTTCAAGGGTCTTGCCCTGCCGCTCGGACTGAAGGCGTGCTGGTCGACGCCGATCATCGCCGGAAACAGGGTGCTCGGGACCTTTGCTTTTTACTACCGCACCGCACGCGGACCGTCGGACCTCGAACAGGACATCGTGCGCGCCTGTGTTCATCTCTCCGCCATCGCGATCGAACGCGACCAGCGGATCGCAGAGCGCCGGCGCCTTGCCGAAACGGATGCTCTGACCGGGCTACCCAATCGCAGCCGCTTCAATGAGATGCTGGTTCGTGTGGCACAGCGACCGCAGGTCTGGAGCCTTGTGCTCATCGACCTCGACAATCTCAAGATGGTCAACGACACCTTTGGCCACGCCGCTGGCGACGATCTGATCCGGGTTGCGGGACACCGGATCAAGGAAACCGCGCCGGAGGGCATGGCGTTTCGCCTCGGCGGCGACGAATTCGCCGTCATCGTTCCCTGTATCGACACGCTCCGCCCGAGCGATCTCGCCGCGCAGATCATCGCTCGCATCAAGGAGCCGGCTGATTGCGACGGTCACCTGATCTACCCTGCCGCCACGCTGGGCGGCGCCGTGGTGATGCCCGGTGAAGCGCACGATCAGGTTCGGCAGAACGCCGATTATGCGCTCTACCACGCCAAGGACCGGGCACGCGGGCAGTATGTGCAATATCATAGCGCGCTCGACACGGCGATCGTCGAACGCTTCCGCTCGGTGCAGGAGGTTAGCCTGGCGCTGCGCGAGGACCGGATCGACGCGCATTACCAGCCGGTCGTGGAACTGGCGACCGGGCGCATCATGGGCTTTGAGTCCCTCTGCCGCATGACGACGCGCGATGGCGAGATCATTCCGGCAGCCCAGTTTCACGAGGCGATGAAGGATGCTCATGTCGGGCTCGACATCACCGAACGCATGCTGGAACGAATTGCCGCCGATTGCAGCCGCTGGCGGGGGATGGGCCTGCATGTCGCACGCGTCGGCTTTAACCTCACGGCTGCCGATTTCCATCGCGGCGGCCTGACGCGGCGCATTACCGATGCCTTTGCGCGCCATGGACTGCCGCCGGCCACGATCGTGGCCGAGGTGGCGGAGACCGTCTACCTCTCCCAGAAGGGCACCGTCGTCGCGGACGAGATCCATGCCATGCGGGATGCCGGCATCAAGGTGGCGCTCGACGATTTCGGCACCGGCTTCGCCTCGCTGACACAGCTGCTCACCGTGCCCATCGACATCATCAAGATCGACAAATACTTCGTGCGGCGCCTCTCGGAAGCGCATGCAGGCGCCATCATCACCCGGGGCCTGCTGGAAATCGCAAGAGGTCTCGGGATCTGGGTGGTCGCCGAGGGTATTGAAGAGCGCAGCCAGGCGGAACAACTTCTCTCGCTCGATTGCAAGGCCGGCCAGGGCTATTACTTCGCCCGCCCGATGGACCGGCATGCCGTGGAGGCCCTGATTGGCATCGACAATCACATTCCGTCCTGGAGCAGCCTGCTGTCCGATGACGACGAGAACCAGCCGCTGAGCGCGACTGGCTGACTTTGCCTCCCCTTGAGAACCGGCCGCCGGGCACGGCACCGCGCACCCGGCGAGGTCATGATCGTCAGTGCCGTACCTCGCTTCGACCCGACGTTACCAAACGGATCAGGGCCCGCGCCTCCGGCGGCGGACGCTTCTCGACGCGCCGGTACAGCCGGCAGTCCCGCGTGCGTGTCAGGAGCCCCATATTGACCAGTTCACGGCGGAGCAGAACGTGGTCGCCGAAATCATTGTGGCGCATCAGCACAGCATTGACCTCCTTCTCCACCAGATCCTGGCTTGCCGGCAGATAAGACCACATGACCCAGAGGGCCAGTTGCTGCTGGTTGAGCTTGCCCGGCCAGCGGATGAGCCGGTCGGTTCCGGCGAAGCACCGCGCCGTCAACTCGACGCGGCGGAAATCGACAGCCGGCTCCGCTTCGATCACGGGCGGGTTCGCCAGACGGTCTTCTGCGGCCCGGCTCGCCTTGAAATGCTGGTAATTGCGAAAGCCGACGGCGCGGGTCAGCATGTTCAACAGCTCGACATGGCCGGGCAATTGCGTCCGGGCTTCCAGTTCGCGCTTCAGGTTTTTGGCCAGCGCCGACAGATCGGGCGCAGAAAAGGCATGTGTCGTCTTCGACATCTCAATTCTCCTGGTCGTGCCCGGTCATCAAGGACCAACAGGGCCGGTGGTCACCGACTTCCGACGGGGCACGGGAAAACGAGCTTTCGTCGATCAGAAGAAGAAGCAGGTTTAGCTCCCCTCGTCGGGGCGGTGACGCCTGGGTGAACTGCAGACCCTGGAGCCGCAGAGATACGCGCGACCGGGGGGCGCTGTCAATCGCCCCATAAGATCAGCAAATTTCATCGGTCCGATCAGGCCAAACGGCTTTTCCCGCCGATGGCTCCGCGCTAGCCTCCGGCACATCACTCGAGGGAGAGCTGCATGCTGAAGATCTACGGCGTCTACAAGTCGCGCGCCACGCGCATTCTCTGGCTGATGGAGGAACTGGGGACGCCCTTCGAACTGGTGCCGGTTCTGCAGGCCTACAAGCTGAAGGATCCGATGGCCCCGGATGCACGTCTTAACACCCGGTCGCCGGAATTCCTTGCCGTCAATCCGATGGGCAGCATTCCGACGATCGAGGATGACGGGCTGGTTCTCAACGAGTCGCTTGCCCAAACGCTTTATGTGGCCAAGAAGAACGGTGGACCGATCGGCCCGCGCGATCTCCAGGAAGAAGCACAGATGCTGCAATGGTCGCTGTTTGCCGCGACCTCGATCGAGACGGACGCGCTGAAGATCTCGATGGCGAATGCCGAGGGGCGGCTGTCGACCGAGGCGGGCCAACAGGAAGCCAAGGTGATCGCCCGCATTCTCGCTCGTCCCTTCGGCGTTCTGGAGAAGCATTTTGCCCACAACGACTATGCCGTTGGCGGCCGTTTCACCGTGGCCGACATCAACCTGGCGGAAATCGTGCGTTACGCCCAGGCCTATCAGCCTCTGTTCGACGCCCATCCGAAGCTTGCCGCGTGGCTTGCGCATGTCCAGGCGCGGCCCGGCTTCAAGGCAATGTGGGAGAAGCGGATCAACGAGGTGGAGTGAGAGCGACGGTCGCGCTCACCCACGCTTCTTCGGCCGCCTGCCCTTGGCGCTTTAGATGCACGACCGGGTGCCGGCCTGCGCCTCAGCTGCAACCCGGCACGTCCTCCAGCCGGTACCAGACCGGGATGCCGCGTTCGGTGGCGATGCGCACGTCGTTGTCGGCACCTTTGGAGGCACCGGGAAGGCGCAGCACGCCGTCGCAGAGCTGCAGCAGCCGGCCGGCAACGGGGTGGAAGATCTCCTCGTAAAGCGCATCGCCGATCGCCTTGCCACCGGCGGCATGCCAGACCGGCAGCGCCACCCATTCGCCGATCATCGGCACGTGTCCCGCCTGGAACAAGGTATAGGACGGCGCTTCGAGCGCCTTCAGATTGGCGGCCATCTTTTCCGGGTCATCGCCCGTACCGGACCGGTAGGGGCCGGCGATCAAAATCAACATGTCATTCTTCCTTTTCGTTCGCTTGAGGCGGAAACATGCACATATCCGCATGATTCTGCTGGATTGTCGAATCTATTTCGATATTATCACGCAATATCGTGAACAAACGGGCGAAACCATGCTGACAGAACAGAGACGACGGCTCATCCTCGACGTGCTCACCCGCGACGGGCGGGCCGTGGCGGCGGAACTGGCGCGGCTGTGGGAGGTCTCGGAAGATACCATCAGGCGCGACATGCGCGACATGGCATCCGCGGGTCTGCTGAAGCGGGTGCATGGGGGCGCGCTGCCGGTCGCCGCCCCTTTGCCCGACCTGTCCACCCGCCGGGGACTGGCGACCGACGAGAAGCGGCGGCTGGCGGCAGCCGCCGTGCGGCTGATCTCGCCCGGACAGGTGGTCTTTCTCGATGGCGGTACGACGACGGCGGAAATCGTGCGCCAGATCCCGATCGATATGCCGCTCACCATCATAACCCATGCGCCGACGATCGCCGCCGAACTGGAGCGGCATTCAGCGATCGAAGTCGTGCTGATCGGTGGGCGGCTCTACCGGCATTCGATGGTCGCTGTCGGGCCGACGGCGCTTTCAGCCATCGAACGGATCCGGCCGGATGTGTTCATCCTCGGGGCGACGGCGGCCCATCCGACCGATGGGCTGTCGACGGGCGACCATGAGGAGGCCGCGATCAAGCGGCGGATCGTGGAGCGCAGTCGGGCGGTCTATTGTCCGCTGACGCAGGACAAGCTCGATCGGATCTCTCCGTTTGTCATCGCCTCCTTGAGCGATGTTACGGGACTGATCGTGACAGACGATACACCGGAGCAGACGCTCGATGCCTATCGCGCCTGCGGCGCGCAATTGATCCCGGCATGAGGCCGGCGCCGTTCAGCCCATGGCCGGAATGCGCGTAAACGGTCGCACCAGCACCCAGTAGCCGGTGTGCTGCCGGACGAGCCACGTCACCAGGACGAGCCGGATCGTCTGGACGAGGACCATGGCGGCAGCGGCACCGGTGATGCCGAATACAGGCACGAGCACGAGCATCAGCAGCAGGCAGATCACGACCGAGAGTGAGACGATGACGAGGCTCAGGCGATAACGGCCCTGAACGACGAGCAGCTCGGCCGCCTGGCCGGTCGCCGCACGAATGACATGGGCGAGCCCGAGCAGAACGATGCAGGGATAGGCCGAGACGAAGGCCGGACCAAACAGGTGCAGCAACGGATAACCGGCAACAATGGTCAGCGCCACCGACGGAATCGTCAGCCAGAAGGTGGCGTTGGTGGAGCGGGTTATGCTAGCCTGCAGTCCTGCCCTGTCGGCGGCAGCGAGCGAGAGCGAGAAGCCGCGGGCAGCGACGAGCATGAAGCCATATTGGACAAAGGCCGCCAGCGACAGGGACCGCTGGGCTGCGAAGTAGAGAGAGGCCTGATCCGGCGGGAGAAGGAAACCGAGGAGAAGCACGTCGATCCAGACGAAGAGTTCCTCCGCCGCCATGGCCGGCATCATGAGCACAGAGGCCAGAAGCCAGAAGCGACGCCGTCCGGCTGTGCTTGACCTGAGGTTCGTCTTTGGCAAGCGCGCGCGCAAAAGACCGGCCTGAAGCACGAGGATCGCGGTCGATGCGAGGACCACGAGGCAGAGAACCGTGACCGCATCGAGCGTGAACCCCATGGAGACGGCAAGGCCGACCCCCAGCATGACAAGCACGGGTCGCAGGATGAAGCCCGGCACGGTGGAAAGGGCATACCAGCCAAAGGCACGGGCGATCCCGGTCAGGTAGGTTTCAAGCGAGAGCACCGGAAAGCCGAGCGCGAGCACCGCGAGCGGCAGCAGGAAATCCGGCGACACGAGGTTGGGCAGAGCGAGGAGAAAGGCCATGGCCGCGACCGCCAGCAGGCCGGAGCCGAGCAGGACAGCCCAAAAACCGGTCGCGAGAAAGCCGGCAAGATGGGCCTGTTTGTCCCGCCGGCCATAGCGCGGAATGAAGCGCGCGGCGGAATCGTAGAAGCCGAGAACACCAACCTGACCCACGACACTGACCCAGGTCCACAGGATCACATAGACCCCGTATTCCGGCAGCGCCATGACGCGGGCGAGCACGATCTGCAGGCATAACCCGACACAGGCGGCGGCGATGCGCACGACGATACCGACGAGCGCGCTGCGCAGTCCGGTGTCACGCCAGAGATCGAAGACCCTTCGCCGGATCGTCGCGATCATGGCATTGCACAGAACACGAGACTGAGGGGACCGGCATTGCGTCCGATGAGCTGGTTGATGCTGCGCATGGCGGAAACCATGTGCTTGCGGATTTCCGGCCCGACCCCGTGAAAGATGGCCCGCAGACGCGGCCGCAGACCAAGCTTCCAGTGACGGCAGTAGAGGTGACCGAGACTGGTCAGCGGGAGATAGCAGGTGACGAGCGGTTCCGTGGTGTTGGTCCAGCTCGATTTGTAGGTGGAGGGATCGTTGAGGAAATCGAAGCGGCGGATTCCAGTCTCGATCGCCCAGCGCTGGGCGCTTTCCATCTGGACCTTGCCGGGGGAGTGTTTCTGCAGGGCCAGATCGATGGCGCCCAGGAAGCAATAATAGTCCTGGCGGAAGCGCATGCCGATCTCCAGCGCGATCGGCGTGTCGTCCAACAACAGGGCATGGAGGAAGACGCGCCCTTCCTCCTCGCCTCGATCATGGCCGAGTGCTGCCAGAAAGGCGGCAAAGCGCGGGTCGAAGACATCGCTACCGAAGCGGCCGGTGTCTCGCAACCAGTCCTGTTTCAGGGCGAGGCAGAGAGCCAGGTAGGCGTCATAGTCGGCCTCGCCGGGTACGAGCACCCGATAGTCCAGGCGACCCAGCTTTTCCAGACGGTTGCGGCGGCTGTTGCGCTGGAGGCGCTGTTTCTTCGGCAGGGTCCGGTGGTGGCTGTCCCAATCGGAAATGCCTGTGAGATCCATGATCGAGGATTGCTGCGCGGTGCCGGGCGTATAACCCCGTCCAGCGAGCAGGCGTCCGAGCAGGCCGTTCTGCGGCACGTGATCGAAGCAGACCGCATCCTGACCGCCGTGGCGACAGATCGCGTCGAATACCGTCCGCGCCAGCGAAAGATCGACGCAAGCGGCATCGTATAGCACGGTCGTGTACTGGTTCATCGGGGCCGTGAGCGGCAGGAGCACCGTCAGCGAACCGCCGGCGCGGCGCTTCATCAGCGGCCAGAGCATGACGCAGTCAGCGCCCTGCCACAGCATGTAGACCATGGGCACAGCTGCGCCATCGCCCTCTTTGGTCAGAAAGCTGCGGCACCAGGTCATGCACCAGTCGAAGCTCTGGAAATAGCCGAAGGGATCGGGTGAGCGCTTCTCCAGCGCCCGCCAGGCCGCTTCAAGCCCTGCAAGCTCGCCGAGCGTTTCGAAGCAGACGAGCTCGAGCGAGCGGCCGTTCGCATCGATGGTGGTCCGCCACGGACGTCGACCAGCGATACCGGCCGTTCGGTCTGGTTGCCTGCTCGAAAGATCCATGAAATGCGGCCTCGTCGTTTGTGCGCGATGGGTCGAGCGACAAGTCTACCACGACAAGGGTTAAACCTCCATTGAGGCAAAACGGGTTCGCGGCAACCTTGCCTTGCGCTTCGAGGACCGCTCAGGCGAAGAGCACGTCCGTCACCCGTACCTGGCCGACCTCGATGCCGTTCCAGTTGCGCATACCAAAGCTCGACAGCCGCAACAGCGCGGCCTGCTCGGCGCTGTCGCGCTCGAAGTGGCGCGCCAGAAGGGCCGCGATCATGGCTTCGGCGGCGCGGGTGGCGCCATCTTCCGCCTTGACGGCAAAGGAGAGGCCCTTCTCCGGCAGCACGGCGCAGAAGACACCCTCGGCGCCGGTCTTGGCGAAGATTTTTCCAGGAGCCACCTGCATCAGCCTGGTGCAGAAACGCCTGGTGCCGGCGACGTAGAAGGGCTCGGCCATGCAGGCTTCGATGAGCCGGCGTGCCGCGGCGGCGCGGATTGGGGCGAGCCCTTGGCCCATGCCGAGCTTGGCGAAGCCCTGGGCCAGTCCTCTCAGGGGCACGGCATAGGTCGGGATGGAGCAGCCGTCGGTGCCGCAATTGTCGGGGCCGAGGACTGCGCCCGTCAGGTCCTCCATGATCGCGCGGATCGAATGCTGCAGCGGATGGTCGTAGGTCGAATAGCCCTTCGGGTCTTCGCCCATATGGGCGCAGGTGCAGACGAAACCGGAGTGCTTGCCGGAACAGTTGTTGTGCAGGGCGGTGGGATGCGTGAGGGTGCGGGCCTGGGCAATGATGGTCTGCTGATCGAAGGACCAGTGGGCGCCACATTCGAGATCGGCTTCGCCGCGACCGGCAGCCTTCAACATTGATGCGGCGGTTGCGACATGCTCCGGCTCGCCGGAGTGGGACGAACAGGCGAGAGCCAGTTCGCGATCACCGAACCCGAAAGCATCCGCGGCGCCGCTTTCGACCAGCGGCAGCGCCTGCATGGCCTTGCAGGCGGAGCGCGGGAAAACCGCGGCCTCGATATCGCCGGCGGAAAAGACGACCTGCCCTTCCGCATCCACGACGACCGCCAGACCGCGATGGCGGCTCTCGACGAGTTGACCGCGCGTGACCTCGACCGTGACGGGATTGTTCATGACCTGCCTCAAATTGCCAATATTGTCTGCTGCTTCTTAAAGCATGCATCATCATCCTGTTCGAGGTCGGGGTTGAAAATTCTGCTGCGCGCCGCCGCCGTCATCCTGCTCGTGTTCGTGTTGCCGACGCTCGTCTCCGCCGGCCTCTGGGCAACGCGAGAGCATCCGCAAGGCTGGAGTTCGGCCAAATGGAGCTCGTCCGGTCTGTTGCCGTCAGCCGAGGACAGCCCGGAGGCGGCGATCTACGTATTCTCCGCCATGACCGGGGGCCTGAAGGGCGCGATTGCCAGCCATGCCTGGATCGTGACCAAGGAGAAGGGTGGCGCCTATCAGCGCTACGACAAGGTGGGCTGGGGTTCGCCGATCCGGCGCAACCACCGTGCCCCCGACGCCTTCTGGTATTCCAACCCGCCCAGGCTGGTCGTGGAGATCAAAGGCGAGAGGGCCGAGCGGCTGATCCCGGCGGTGGAGGCGGCGATCGAGGACTACCCTTATGGCCAGCCCGGCGGCTACCGGATTTATCCGGGGCCGAACTCGAACACCTTTGTCGCGCATGTGCTGCGCGAGGTGCCGGAACTCGGTGCCGTGCTGCCACCGGACGCGGTTGGGCGGGATTATCTCGGCAGCGGCACCTTCTACGCGCTGGACGAGGACGGGCGCGACCTGCATGTGAGCCTTGGCGGTCTCGCCGGCTTTTCGGTGGGAGCCCGCAGCGGGCTGGAGGTGAATTTCCTCGGCCTCGTGGCCGGCGTCGATCTCGGGCGGCCAGCGCTGAAAGTGCCGGGCTTCGGGGCGGTCGGCTTCTGATTGTCGAACGCCCGGAATCAAAAGAGCCACCCGCGAAGGTGGCTCCCATGAGTTTTAGTCCTTGTTCGGACCCGGATGGAAAACCATCCTGAGGAAGGCTGGATCAGGCCGAGGGCTGCCCCGTCAAAACCGCACCCTTTCCAAAGTCACAAACGCAGACCGAAATCTCACTAGACATTGGATCACCTTCCTTTCGTTACGTTGCCGATGAATGAAAGGTAGGGTGCGCACAGGGATTCGACAAGGCACGTTATGTGACGTTTTGTTTGGATAATTGTGTTGCGTTGCGGCGGGATGAGAGCATAATTCGCGCGCCGGTGATCCTCTGATCCTGCTGCTCCACGATCTGCTTTCGCAACATTTGAAATTGATACCGGCTGCATCGCGTTTTGCAGCTCCGGATCGCCACTCCAAATGCCAATGGTCGCGAGCCTTCCGCGACATGCTCCCTTGAAAAGACGTAATATTCGCCGCTTTTGGGCCCAAAGTTGGACCATTGGATGCGGCTCCATTCTTTCTTACACGTCATGCCCTCAGCACGGCTTTGCCGATCTTCCCGCCGGGGCGAACAAACATGACGCGCGCAACTACCCTCTTGTACAAAAGCCGGACGGCGGTGCTTCTTGCTTCGGCATCCCTGTGGGCGACCGGATCCGGTGCGTGGGCGGAAGATGTTTTCGCCAAGCGCTGGGACCCGTGGATCGAGACGGGTGCACAGGTCAGTTCGGCGCGCACAATCGGCGACGCCAACCTCTTCATGCCGCTCGCGCAGGATAGCGACACCCTGTTCTTCGCCGATATCAGAGGCATGTTCGACAGCCAGGATGCCGCCGAAGGGAACTTCGGTCTCGGCCTGCGCCAGATGCTGCCTTCCGGCTGGAATATCGGTGCCTACGGTTATTTCGACCTTCGCCGCTCCTCCTATGGCAACACGTTTCAGCAGGTGACGCTGGGTGCCGAGGCGCTGAGCGAGCAGTTCGATCTGCGCACCAACGTGTATCTCCCGGTCGGGCCGAGCGAGGTCTACATGGGCGGGGGGACCTCGACGTCGGTGGGTCCGTGGGTCTCCGATGCCGTGGTCAGCGGCGGGACGCTGGCGATCCGGCACCAGGCGGTCCAGACCACCACGACGCGCTACGAAGTGGAGAAGGCGCTGGCTGGTGTCGATGCAGAAGTGGGCGTACGGCTTCCGGTCTTCGAACCCGGCTCCGGCTTCGATCTCAGGGCCTTTGCCGGCGGCTATTATTTCGACGGGTCGGACGTCGACCCGATCGCCGGACCACGGGCGCGGCTGGAACTTGTGGCGGACGACCTGGCCGGGCTGCCGGGCGTCAAGCTGACCGGGGGCGTGGTCTACCAGCATGATGATGTGCGCGGCGATCAATGGATCGCTCAGGCGCGGCTGCGCGTACCACTCCAGCCACCCTCCGAACCGCGCGACAGAGGCGACGTGATGGAGCGACGCATGACCGATGCCATCGTGCGCGATGTCGACATCGTGTCGAACACGGCCGACGCAACGCGGGCGACGGACGAGACGCTGACCACGACAGAGGCCGCCATCAGCGACTGGAACGGTGCGTCTGTCACGACCTTCACCCAGATCGACGGTGTGACCCAGACCGGCAGCGATTTGCAGGCGGCCCTCGATGCCGCCGGGACCGGTGGGGTCATCCTGATCAACGGAACGGTTTCAACCGCGGCAGGCATTACGCTGAATGCGGGACAGACGGTGCTGGGCGGCGGAACGGTGCTGAGGCTCAGGGGTGCGAGCAGCGGCACGGAGGTGGACTGGACGGCCGGTGGCGGTTCGGGCGGCATCAGCGGCTCCAGCAGCACGCTTGTCCAGCTGGGGCAAGACAGCTTCCTGGGCGGTGTTGCCGTGGAAAACCTTTCAACCGCCGGCGGCTCGGTTGCCGTGAACGCGGCCAATGGCGCCGTGCTTCAGAACGTGGACGTGACGTCGGAGACAAGCGGCATCCGGGTCTCGGGTGTTACCGGATTTACCGTCGACGGCGGATCCGTCACGGCTGGTGGCGGCCATGCGCTGGACCTTTCGTCAAGTTCCGGCCTCGACATCCAGAACATCGAGATCGTGCAGAACGGAAACCGGGCGCTCGGCATTCGCGCAGACAATGTCAGCGGCCTGATCAAGGGCAACAGGGTCACGACCAATGGCGACGGTGACAGCAGTTATGTCGACACGGATGCGCAGGCGCGGTCGGCCCATGCGTTCTCAATCAACAACAGCGCCGGCCTTACCGTGGCCGACAACACGATCACGACCAATGGCGTTCAGGCCAACGGCTTCTACATTACCAACAGCGGCGGCATCGAGATCTCTGGCAATACGGTGACGACCAATGGCTACATGTCGCGCGGCATCAACCTGATCACCAGCGATGGCGCGGTGATCTCCGACAACGTGATCAAGACCAACACGACCAATGATGCCAACTGGTATGTCGGAACGATCGCCTTCGGGGTCCTCGTCGACCACAGCAGCAATCTGACGATCTCCGGCAACGACATCACGACGCAGATGCGGGGCGCAGCGGGCATCAATCTGCGCTATGGCGCCAACAATACAATCAGCGACAACCTCGTTACGACGAATGGCTCCAGCGCCAGTGCGGTCTATTTCGTTCGCTCGACCGACGCGGTCATCCGCGGCAACACATTGACGGCGACCAATCTCAGCGGCTCTTCCGGGATCTCCTTCGGCATCTATTCCCATCGCGGTCTTGCGGAGAATAACACCATTACCTCGCCGGGAGGCGCCGGCGTCAGCCTCACCTACGCAGACGATGTGACGGTTCGAAACAACCAAATTGTCGGTCAGGGCAATTCGGGCGTCTATACCTCGGACTCAAACAACACGACGGTCTCGGGAAATACGCCGTGAGCCTTGAGCGTGCTGCGGACGGGTGATCATCCGAGGGCACGCACGAATGTCGGACGGTCTGCGGACACGATAAGTGTTGACCAGCCCGTTACCGGCGACGACACTCCTTTCACAACGGGAGGAGAACACCATGGAAGACACCATCCGCTGGCGCAACATGCAATCGGCGCCGAGGGACGGCAGCCGTATTCTGGTGACGATCCGGCCGTCCGAACAGGGGCCGGGTGCGGTCGATCTCGTCTACTGGTCGAATGGCGACCGGTATGGCAGCGATGGCTGGCGCTCCTCGGATTCGACGCCGGGCGCGATTATCGCCTATGCGGAACCGGAATTGAAATGCTGGATGCCCCTGCCCGGCGCCGATCCGGACGCCATGACCCGCCCGCCGGCCTGGGAGGGCGAAGACGAGGCGGAACTGGACGGATCGGGGATCTGAGTTTTCGCCACACCCCAACCGTCGCCAGTCCTGCCACAAGACAACGCCTCGGATCGGCCCGTAACAAACCCGAACCCTGCGGCAGGCGGGGCGGTTGCGGATCGCATAATTGAGCCCCTTTGCCGCGGAGACCAGCATGTTCACCCATATCATGATCGGCAGCAACGACCTCGAGCGATCGAAGCGCTTTTACGACGCCACCTTCGCGGCGCTGGGCGGAGAACCGGGGGATATAGATGCGCGAGGCCGTCTGATCTACAGCCATAAGGGCGGGCGGCTGATGATCACGACACCGATCGACGGCAAGCCGGCAACGGCGGCCAATGGCGGGACGATCGGCATTCTGGCCGATAGCCCCGAACACGTGCGCGCCTGGCACGACGCCGGGGTGGAGACTGGCGGCAGATCGATCGAAAGCCCGCCGACGCTCAGGCCGAACGGCCAGTTCGTCGCCTATCTGCGTGACCCGGATGGCAACAAGCTCACTGCCCGGTCCCTGCCCGCTGAGAAGGCGTGAGCTGCTGCACGCCTTGCGCGGCACTCATTTTTTCACCGTCTTCTTGGCTGTGGCGACGGGGGTCGTGACCAGCTTGAAATCGGCCATTTCCTGCGGCGTCAGGTAGTAGAGCCGGTCGGGCGGCGTTTCCAGCGCGTGGATCCAGAGGCCGTCGGCGATGCCCATCTCGTCGAGATGGCGGGCGATACGGGCGGTGGTGCGCTGTGCTTCCGACATGGCCTGTTCCGGCGAGGGTCGCTGATCGCCGTTGCCGTTGAACACCTGATGCACGCCGAGGATGGCATTTTCCGCCGCCTCGCGGGCGACGCCGCCGGCAAAGACCAGCGGGCAGGAGGAGGCACAGAGCGCCTTGGTCGCCACGCGGGTGTCGAGGCCCTTTTCGCGGATCAGCTTCGACATGGCGAGCGCATCCTGCACCGAGCCACCGGGAGAATTGAGCGAGACGGCCTTCACATATTCGCCGCGCGCGGCAATCTCGGCGGCGAAGCGATCGGCAGCGCCGAGATCGATCGAACCCTCGGCCTTCAAAAGCCCGCCGGGCTGCAGGTCGAAGCGCAT
The DNA here is from genome assembly GCF_056314065.1 of Allorhizobium sp. DMC15. Lineage (NCBI taxonomy): Bacteria > Pseudomonadati > Pseudomonadota > Alphaproteobacteria > Hyphomicrobiales > Rhizobiaceae > Allorhizobium > Allorhizobium sp. DMC15. The sequence goes on along the minus strand of NZ_JBQUZB010000001.1, from coordinate 1,135,549 downwards.
GGGCTGGCGCAGCACCTCGGGCGCGCTTTCCGGCTCGACCGGTGGCGCCTGGGGCACGCCGTCCGTCAGCGCCGGCGGCAGCACGGGTGCGTCCGTGGTCATCGGGTCATGGCCGGGAAGGCTTGCGTTTTCGAGGCTCATTTCCCTGATATCGACGACGAGAAAGGCCCCGGCGGCCGCCAGCAGGCCGAAGAAGGCGCCGCGCATCAAGAGGCCGTCATCCGCCCGCAAAAAGGCGTCCCTCAGCCGCGGAAAGAGAGCGGCGGGTCTCACGCGGGCGGCCCCTTGCGCGGCGTCTTCGCCGCCATGTCGAGGCTGGTGATGTTGGGCGCCGTGCGCTCCCGCTCCTCCTCAGCCTCGGCCGCATCAAGAGCCTGCTCCACATCGATCCCCCGGCTGCTCAGCGCGCGCTGGACTTCGAGCGCTTCCAGAAGCTCGGCGGCGGTGATGCGCTGGGCGAAGGGCAAGCGCTCTTCCTGCCGACGGATCGCGCCATGCACGACGGCGAGGATGAAGACGAGAACGGCGGGCAGAAGATCGATGGAGATCGCGCCGGCCCAGGCGGGGATGAAATCGGCGGCATAGCGCAACACGGCCTCGGCCGAGGACAGCGGCACGAAGCGGCGCTCGGCGACCGGTTCGCGCGCCAGAATATCGTCCGCCGCCTGCGACAGGACCTGCGACTGGGCAGTGACGGAGGCGCGGATGGTCTGCATCACCTGATCCTGGCGGTTCGCGAGATCCGCCGCCTGGCCATCGGCGACCGGGGCGATGAAGCCGAGCGAGAGGTCTTCCGCCGCGCGCTTGACCGAGGGAGCGATCGAGGTCTGTTCCAGCGAGGTGATGACGCCCGAGAGCGCCACGACTTCAGCTGAAAATTCGTCGCTGCGGGGTGCAATGGCACCGGGGGCGGAGACGAGCTTGCGCATGGTTTCGAGGTGGCCGCGGCCCTGATCGAAGAGGGTCGTGACCCGTTCGCGCGAGGCGGTGATGCCGGTTTCCAGTTCCTTCAGCTGGGCGGACATCTGGGTGAGCAGCTGCACGACGCTGCCGGAGCCGGTGGTGCCGGTCAACGCGCCGTTCTGGCGCTCGTCTTCGGCGAGCCGGGCGAAGCGTTCGGAGGTGCGCTGGATATCGGGCAGCAGACTTTGCGCCGCAAGCGCGTTCTGATGGGCTTGGTCGAGGTCGGCGGTGTAATCCTCCACCGTTTCGGCGAGATGCTGTTCGAGTGCTGCCGAACCGGCAAGGGCCGCCGCATTCAGCCAGCTCGACATGGCGATGATCATGGCGCAGCCGAGCGCCATGACGCCGAGCATGGCCCCGCGCGCTGCCGGGCCCGTCACATGCGGATAAAAGCGCGCCATGTAGGACCAGAAGGCATAGATGGCGACCGAAACCGAGGCCGAGTAGATGATCGCGGCGAAGAAGACAGCTGTGGCGGAGCCGTCGAGAATGCTGCGCACGCCGAGATAGGTATAGACGCCGGAGGCCAGCGCCAGCACGGCGAGCGCAAAACGGGTCATGGTTTCGACGGCTAAGACGCCATCCTGCAAACGATGCGAAGCGCCAAGCGCCATGAAGACCTCCAGCCGATAAGAAGCGTTAACAAGCGCTTAAGAAGGGGGCGGAATCAAGGCTGATGGACGTGCGGGCCAGGCTGACAAAAGAGGACGGCAATCCGGCCGCAAACACATCAAGCCGCGCATGAAGAGCTAACTTAGATCGTGGAGGTCTTTTCCCAGTGCCGGGCCGAGGTGCCATTCTGTAAAGCGCACCTGCAAACCGGCCCGTTCCGGCGTACAGCACATCGGGCCAACAAGATATTTCTCGGATTTCGGGAACGGGCTCAGACGCACCAGTGGCCAGGCTTTGCCGTCGCTGGATGCCTGTATTCTCAATACTCCGGCCTGGACCGTTACCCTTACCCAGAAATCCGATGGATCGCCTGTGAACTGCCCCGTCGCCCAGTCCGATGCCCCATCGGTCAATACGCTCCCGAGCAGTCCATGACCGTCGGAAAACTCGATCCCCGTCTTGACCCAGCGACTTTCGTCGATCCGCACCATGAGACCGGCTTGGTCGTAGAGGTGCTGGAATTGCGCTTGAACGCGGACCTGGGCAGTGAAGCCATCGGCGGACTCGAAGGCGTAGAAATGCCCGGTATCGCGGACAAAACCATAGTGTGTCTCGCGCCAGAAATCGGTGTTCGCGCCGGTCGTGATGCACAGCTCGTCATCCGTAACCGAGACGCTTGGCGGTCTGTTCAGCCAATGGCCATTTTTCAAATTTTGCACGTGCAGCTCCTGATGAGGTCGGGGTGACATACTGATGGAGAATGTCGCGTCAGGATAGCGGAGGTTGCGTCCTTCCGGCCGCCATCCTCAACACAAACTTCGCGCACATTGTCCATCCGCGGGCATGTCTCCACCATCCGGTCGAAGACCAAACCCGCATGCACAATCGGGGCGGCGCCATCGGGGAAGCAGGCCAAAGCGCGTCCCTCAGTGAAGCGAAGTGCCTCAACATACCAGATTTCGTCGTCCGGCCTGACCGAATCTTAAGCTCCCTCGCCTACTCTCCGCTCAGTTCCGGGGCCTCGATGGCCCCCACTCATCCGCGTGAGGGTTTTGGCGTGCGCTACAGAGAGACGGACGAGGTGTTCAAGACGCTCGTGTCGGAGCTGCACTCGACGCTGACCCCGACGACGATCATGGGGATCACGATCCTTGCTGTTGGGCTGTTCGCCCACCAGAGTCTTGGCAATACGCCCCTGTTGATCGCCACCATCGGTGGGGCCATAGCCTCGCTTGGTAAGATCGCGGTTTCCCTGGCTCATCGACGCGCGGATGCCAGGAAACGCTCGACGGTTGCGGATGCGGCCTACTGGGAAAAGCTGCAGGGGTTTTTCATCTTTGTCATTGCGGCCTGCGTGGGGATGATCGCCACCATAGCCTTTTCCTACCCGGACCTCGCGGTCCACATGCTGGCCGCCGTGCTGACCTTCGGATACTGCGCCGGGGTGACGGTGAGGATTTCCGTAAGGCCGATGATCGCGGCGACCGCGATCCTGCTTGCCGCTTTGCCCACCTCCGCGGCGATCATCGTATTCGGCGATACGGCCCACTGGATCATGGGTCTGCTGGCGGTGATCTTTTTGGTCGCTGCCATGCAGAGCATGCTGCATGTCTATCGGACGACCGTCAGGCAAATCCGCCTGTTTCTCGACATGGAGCACCAGGCCCGGCGCGATCCGCTGACAGGGCTCTTGAACCGCACGGCACTGAGCGAGGCCTATCTGGCCCTCGGCAGGGCCGACGATGTGCTCACCTGCGTGCACTGCTTCGACCTCGACGGTTTCAAGGACATCAATGATCGCTTCGGGCACGCGGTGGGCGATGCCTTGCTGAGAGGGATTGCAGAGCGGCTGCGGGACACTCTGGAGCATCCCGATATCGCGGTGCGGATCGGCGGGGACGAGTTCGTCGTCCTTCAACCCGATGTGCGCGACCCCGCCCATGCCGACGCTCTGGCGCGCCGGATCGTGGCTCTTCTCGGCGTGCCCTACCCGCTTGCCGATACGGAGATCCGCATCGGCATCAGCCTGGGTTATACGATGGCCCTTAGCGGATCTATGGATCTGGACCAGATGATGGTCACGGCGGACAAGGCGTCCTACCGCGCCAAGCGAAACGGCGGCGGGATCGACCGCGAGATGCCGGCGACGGCGGAGCTGGGGAAGTTCTCCGTCGCGGCATGACTGCGCGGGTCAAGCGACCGGCGGTCTGCAGCGCCGCGCGCCTTACCCCAGTTTCAAGACGATCTTGCCGATATGGGCCGAGCTTTCCATAAGCCGGTGCGCCTCAACGACCTCTTCGAAGGGCAGGACCGCGTGGATGACCGGGGCCACCTCGCCGCCTTCGACCAGCGGCCAGACTTCCGCCAGCAGTTCATCCCGGATGGCGCGCTTTTCCTCCGCCGTGCGTGGACGCATGGTGGAGCCGGTGACGGTGAGACGCTTGACCATGATCGGGGCAAGATTGGCTTTGTCGACCGTCGACCCGCCAAGGAAGGCGATGATGGAGAGGCAGCCGTCCTTGGCGAGGACCTGCAGGTTGCGGTCGAAATAGGAAGCCCCGATCATGTCGAGCACGACGTCGACGCCCTTGCCGGCGGTCTCTTCCTTGACGATCTCGACGAAATCCTCGGCCTTGTAGTTGATGGCCCTTGCCGCGCCGAGATCCATGCAGGCGGCGCATTTTTCCGCCGAGCCTGCGGTGGTGTAGACCGTGGCGCCGAAAGCCTTGGCCAGCTGGATGGCGGTGGTGCCGATGCCCGAGGAGCCGCCATGGATGAGCACGGTCTCGCCTTCGGTGAGGCCCGCCATCTGGAAGAGATTGGCCCAGACGGTGAAGAAGGTTTCCGGCAGGGCCGCCGCCTTCACGGCGTCATAGCCCTTGGGGACGCTCAGCGCCTGGGTGGCGGGGACCGTGCAATACTCGGCATAGCCGCCGCCGTTCGCCAGCGCGCAGACATGGTCGCCGATCCGGACATCGGTCACACCCTCGCCGAGCGCGACGACTTCGCCTGCGATTTCGAGCCCGAGAATCGGGCTCGCATCCTTCGGTGGCGGATAGGTGCCCTGGCGCTGGGCGACATCCGGCCGGTTGACGCCCGCCGCTTCGACCCGGACCAGGATTTCACCGGACCGCGGCTGCGGCAGGGGGCCGGTCGCGAGCCGCATCACCTCGGGGCCGCCATGAGTGGGCAGATCGACGTAACGCATGGTGGACGGCAGAGAGGGGGTCGCGGGCTGGGACATGATCGGCACTCCTGGGAGAGATGGCAGAGGCTGGATGGGTCCGGCATAGAGCCTCTCAATTGCGATGAAAAGGAGGCCCTTTGCCGCCCGCGACAAATGGTGGCGATCGGGGTCAGTCCGGCTGCGGCGCGATGGTGCATTCCATGAAGGTGGCGATCGGGGTCTGTTCGTAGCGGCCGAAGGGGCTGCGATTGCGGAAGCCCGCGCGCTCGTAAAGGCAGCGTGCCTCGACATTGCGGACGCCGACTTCGAGAAGCACGGCGCGGAGGTTCCGCTCCCAGGCGGATTGGAGAATGGTGGAGACGAGATGGCGGCCGACGCCCTGCCCGGCATGATCAGGGTCGACAATCATGCGCTTGAGTTCGGCGGTGCCATCGCCCAGATCGAGAAGGGCCGCACAGCCGAGAGCCCGGCCGGTATCATCGCGGGCGACGAAGAGGGTGATGCCGGGTCGGGACAGGGTGGCGGGGTTCAGGGGCTGGCGGAAGGCACCGGGATAGAGGCGGGCCGCGACGGCGTCAGATATCTGAAGCAAAGTCGCAATGGCGGGCTGGTCGGGTGGTTCGATGGCGACGGTGATCGCCAGCGGCTTGCCCATTCCGGACGAAGGTGCGCCGCTCAGCTTAGCCCCCTGACGGCCTTCAGCTCGGGATAGGGGTAATAGCGCAGGCGGGGATCGCGGCAGCGGGGATCGTTGACCTTCGCACCGAGAAGTCGGTTGTTGCCGAAGGAGAAACCGACCACGTCCGGATGCCGCTTACGCTCGGTATGCCAGGCACGAACGCAAAACGCGTAGGTCTTGGCTTTCGGATCGAGCAGGACAACGCTGGAAATCTGCGGATCGACGAAGTTCCCAATCGTGCCAACGCTCTCCCTGATAACGCGGACGAGTTCGCTTTTTACGCTCGCCGAGGGCGGCACCTGAGAATCGGCAACGGACTGGGACAGCTCCGTCTGGCAACCGGCAAGCAGGATGAGCGCCGAGAGAGTGGCAAATCGCTTGGTCATGGCAAAATTGTTCCGTGTTGAGACCACTCAATCTTGCGCATCTTTAACGCGAAAGCAAACCCCTTTTCAATCGCCATTCTGACGCCAGCAGGCTCGACATGCCCGCGTCGCCCCTCTCCGATCAGCCTTCCCCGAAGACCCCGATCACCAAGCCTTCCGCACTTTCCTTCGCCTGCTTCTTCAGCTCGGCAATCGCCGCGCTGATGCGATTCACGTCGTCGATGACAAGGCCCGGGGGGAGTTCGATGACGCCGATCGAGCAGCGCATCAATGGGAAATCGCGCACTAAGCCCTGGCGATCGAGGCCCTTGATGCGGCCGGCCTGGCGGTCGGCTTCGGAATAGAGGTCGACAACGTCGTCGTGGAAATCCGAGAGCAGGCGATCGAGGATCTCGTTGAGTTCGGCGCGCGTCCAGTCGGTTACGCCGATGAAAAAGTCATCGCCGCCGACATGGCCGAGGAAATCGCCTTCCGAGAAGAAGTAGCGGCGCAGGAGCGCGGCAAAAAGCGAGATGGCATGGTCGCCGTGGTGAAAGCCATAGTGATCGTTGAACGGCTTGAAGTGGTCGAAATCGCAGTAACAGAAGAACCTCGGCGTGTCGCCGTCACGGGCTGCGTCCTGCATGAAATCGCCGATGGCGCGGTTGCCCGGAAGTCCCGTCAGCGGGTTCTGGTCCTGGGCGGTCTTCAACTGCTTTTCGTTGATGATGCGGATCAGCGAGGCGGCGGAGACGACACCGGCATAGCGCATGTTCTCCGTCAGGATGACGCAGTCAGATCCTTCCATATTGGCAAAAATCGCCATCAGCCGCTCGGCATCGGCATCCAGGCCGACAATTGGGGCGCGATCAACAAAATGGGAGATCGAGCGCTCGTAAACCTTGTTCTTCAGCAAATCGCGGCCGAAGGGCTGGTAGATATATTCCTTCAGATGGCGCTCGTTGATGATGCCACGCGGCTCGCCATTGGCGTTCAGGACGGGAAAGAAGGATTGGCCGGGATTGCGGCGGAAGAGATCGAAGACATTGTCGATGTTCTCATGCTCGAACACCGTCGGCAGAGTTTCGATCTGGCGGCGGATGAGGATCTCGTCGAGTGACTGGCTGGAGCGACGGACCTTTCCGACATCCTGGAGATGCGGAAAAGCGGCTTTCAGCTCTGTGGTGAGTGTCGTCGGGCGGGCGATGAACCAGCCCTGGACGAGATCGACGCCGAACTCCCGGCAGGCGATGAATTCGCCTTCGGTCTCGATGCCCTCAGCGATGACGCGTACGCCCAGCACGTGGCAGAAGTTGACGATGTTTTTGACCAAGTGACGCTTGCGCGGATTGCTGTCGAGGCCTTCGATGAAATGGCGGTCGATCTTGACGTAGTCGACGGGAAAATCGCAGAGCAGCTTCATCTCGCCGTGCCCCACACCGAAATCATCGATGGCGAGCTTGAAGCCGGAGCGACGCAGACGGTCTACGAGAGCGGAGAATTCCGGCACGCGGGTGTTGTCGAAGCGCTCGGAGAGTTCGAAGCAGACGGAAGACGGCGGGATCTGCGCCTTGCGCAATTGGTCGAGCAGCGTATCGACAAGCGCATTGCCGTCGGGGATCAGGCGGACATCGAGATTGAGGAAGAGTGTCGAACCGGCGCGATCGGGCAAGGTGGCGAACTTGGCCAGCGCGCGGCTTGCAACCATCTGTTCCAGCGGCAGGAGGTGGCCAGTTTCGGCCGCCTTGTCGAGCAGGTCCAGCGGACTTTGAAAGCCCAACCGATCGTGCCCGCGCAGCAGGCTCTCATAGCCGAAGACGGCACCAGTTCCGACTTCGACGATCGGCTGCAGGGCGTTTTCGACGACGAGCTTGGCTAGCGTCAGCAGCTGATCATTGGCGAACCGGCGCACAACAGCGCCTTCCTCGACCGCCCCCAATGCCATGATCTTCTCCAATATACCTTTGTTTTTTATGGCAAGATCGTGGCAAGCAATCGTCAAAAAAGCCTTTCCCGGATGTGACAGTTCGATGAAACTTGCAGTGCCGCCAAGCCGCCGCGCTAGAGCTCGCGGATGATGCGGGGCGCGCCCTCGAGGCGCGACAAATCCAGCTCCAGCAGGGTTTTTGTGCCTTCCACCCAGGCGCCGACGGTGAAGCCGCCATAGGCCAGGGTATCCAGAGCGGCGACACCGTCGACCGGGTTTACCGTTAACTCCGGACTGGGGAATGTCGGGTGGAGGAAGAAGCGAACCTTCTGTGTGAGGGGGCGGTCGATCCCATAGACGGCGAGTTTGACGTTGACGAGCCTCGCCTCCTCGGAGCCTACAAATTCGGCGGCCAGCTTGAACCCGTCCTTCTCGTCCCGTCCGCCAAAGCGGCCCTTGTTGGGATCGTCGCGCTGCGTGACCGGCTTCAGCTCCGGCATCGGAAGCGGGGCGATGCGCAGGCTCTTCTTGGACTGGGTCTCCGGCGGGGCGATGCGGTTCAGTGTTTCCTTGACGCGCTCCAGCTCCTCCCGGAGTGCCGCGACATCGGCCGTCGCCTTCATCATCGCATCGGCAACGACCTTGGTCTCAGCGAATTCGACTTCGACGCCGTAGAACTTGCCCTTGAGCAAAGGACCGACGCGCGAGAGGAGCAAAGCGACGAAGGCGGCACCCAGATATTTCAGGTAGATATCGACGACCTTGCCGTCGCCGCTGCCCTCACCGCCGAGGAAGCGAGAGCCTACATCCAGCGCAAGAAGCGCAATCGGGATCAGCGCCAGAGCGATCATGCCGCGACGCCACAGCCTGTCCATCCCGGTTTCCGGGGTCCTAATCTGCTGGGGGCCCTGCCCGCCCGGCTGTCTGCTCATCTCACCATCCCCGTTGAACGAAGCAGGATGCCAGAAATCCCCGTTTGAAAAACCCGCAAAAACGAAGGATTTTTTATTGATTGATCAGTCAATCAAAATTATCATCCGGCAAGACAGGGGAAAAGACATGCCGAAAGTGGGAATGGAGCCAGTGCGCCGTAAGGCGCTTGTCGATGCCGCGTTGAAGACGATCGGCCATCACGGCTCGCTGACTGTCACCATGTCGGAGATCGCCCGCGAGGCGGGTGTGTCGGCAGCACTCGCGCATCACTATTTCGGCTCGAAAGATCAGCTGCTGATCGAGACGATCCGTTCGCTGCTGCGCCAATTGCGCGCCGATGCGGGGGCGGCTCTGGCGGCGGCACAAACGCCGCGAGCGCGGATTTCGGCGGTCATCCGCGTTTCCTTCCAGGCGGACCAGTTCGATCCTCAGGTGGTTGCCGCCTGGCTTGCCTTCTACTCTGAAGCACAGCGTTCGGAAGAGGTGCGCCGGCTGCTCGCGCTTTATGCGCGGCGGCTGCATTCGAACCTGATGTCCGGGCTGAAGCCGCTGTGCGGTGCAGCCGACGCGCGGCGGATTGCCGATGGCGCAGCGGCGATGATCGACGGGCTCTATATCCGGCAATCTCTCAAAGCCGCACCGCTGTCGATTGATGCCTCTGTCGCATTGGTCGAGGATTATGTGGCGGGGCAGCTCGCCGCCCACCCTCCCCTTGAGGGGGAGGGTCGGACCGCAGGTCCGGGGTGGGGTGAGCCATGAGCGCCGACGACCGAACGAATCGACATCAGAAGATCACCCCCACCCGCCGCTTTGCGGCGACCTCCCCCCTCAAGGGGGAGGTGGAGAGAAACCACCCGTCTGGAGACAGGACATGAAAGCCCAACCGCAAGCCTCCCACTTCATCGACGGGGAATATGTCGAAGATACCGACGGTACCGTCATCGAGAGCATCTATCCAGCAACCGGCGAGGTGATCGCCAGGCTGCATGCGGCCACACCTCAGATCATCGAAAAGGCGATTGCCACTGCCAAGCGGGCGCAGAAGGAATGGGCGTCGTGGAGCCCGGCAGCGCGCGGTCGCGTTTTGAAGAAGGCGGCCGAGATCATGCGGGCGAAGAACCGCGAGTTGTCGGAGCTGGAGACGCTCGATACCGGCAAGCCGATCCAGGAAACGATCGTTGCCGACCCGACATCGGGCGCCGACAGTTTCGAATTCTTCGGCGGCATCATCGCGACTGCGATGAACGGCAGCCAGATCCCACTCGGCGGCGACTGGGCCTATACCAAGCGCGTTCCGCTCGGCGTCGTCGTCGGCATCGGCGCCTGGAACTATCCGCAGCAGATCGCCTGCTGGAAGGGTGCACCGGCGCTTGCCGCCGGCAATGCGATCGTGTTCAAGCCGTCAGAAGTGACGCCACTCGGCGTCTTGAAGATCGCCGAGATCCTGATCGAGGCCGGCGCACCGAAGGGCGTCTACAATGTCATCCAGGGGGATCGCGAGACCGGCCCGCTGCTCGTGTCGCATCCCGATGTCGCCAAGGTGTCGCTGACCGGCTCCGTGCCCACGGGGCGCAAGGTGGCGGGGGCGGCTGCTAGCCAACTGAAGCATGTGACCATGGAACTCGGCGGCAAGTCGCCGATCGTCGTTTTCGACGATGCCGATATCGACAGCGCGATTTCGGGCGCCATGCTCGGCAATTTCTATTCGACTGGCCAGGTCTGCTCGAACGGCACCCGCGTCTTCGTGCACACGGCGATCAAGGAAACCTTCCTTGCCCGCCTCAAGGCCCGCACCGAAGCGATCCTGATCGGCGATCCGCAGGACGAGGCGACGCAGATGGGGCCGATGGTCTCCTATGCGCAGCGCGAAAAAGTACTTGGCTATATCGAGAAGGGCAAGGCCGAGGGTGCAAGGCTCATCACCGGCGGCGGCATTCCCAACACGGTTTCGGGTGAAGGCTACTTCATCCAGCCGACGGTGTTTGCCGATGTCACCGATGACATGACCATCGCCCGCGAAGAGATCTTCGGGCCGGTCATGTGCGTGCTGGACTTCGACAACGAGGCGGAGGTGATCGAGCGCGCGAACGCCACGGAATTCGGTCTCTCGGCCGGTGTGTTCACCGCCGATTTCTCCCGCGCCCACCGCGTGGTCGATCAGTTGGAAGCCGGCACGCTCTGGATCAACACCTACAATCTCTGCCCGGTCGAAATTCCGTTCGGCGGGTCCAAGCAGTCCGGCTTTGGCCGCGAAAATTCGGCAGCGGCGCTGGAGCATTATTCCGAGCTGAAGACAGTATATGTCGGCATGGGCAAGTGCGAGGCGCCGTATTGAGTTTTCACCTCCCTCTTGAGGGGGGAGGTCGCGTGGCACGCGCGGGTGGGGGTGACGGTTATGAGGTTATCCATTTCTAGGGATCACCCCACCCCGGCACTGCGTGCCGACCCTCCCCCTCAAGGGGAGGGTGTTTGAGACGCCGCCGTCGCGCGGTCAGCTCTCCTCCTCAGGGGACCATGGCGAGAGCTGAACAGGTGCACTAGGGCTAGATTGTTTTGGGGATAGGCATGAAAAGCGCAGATTTCGTCATCATCGGTTCCGGCTCCGCGGGCGCGGCCATGGCTTACCGGCTTTCGGAAGACGGCAAGAACACCGTCATCGTGCTGGAATTCGGCGGGTCGGACATCGGGCCCTTCGTGCAGATGCCGGCGGCGCTGGCCTATCCGATGAACATGGACCGCTACAACTGGGGCTATATGACCGAGCCGGAGCCGCATCTCAACAATCGCCGGATGATTGCGCCGCGCGGCAAGGTGATGGGCGGGTCCTCGTCGATCAACGGCATGGTCTATGTGCGCGGGCATGCAGAGGACTTCAACCGCTGGGAGGAGCTCGGTGCGACCGGCTGGGCCTATGCGGATGTGCTGCCCTATTTCAAGCGGCAGGAGACTTCGCATGGCGGCGAAGAGGGCTGGCGCGGCACCGACGGACCGCTGCATGTACGTCGCGGCGAGGTCAAGAACCCGCTTTACCGTGCCTTCATCGAGGCCGGACGGCAAGCGGGCTTCCCGGTCACGGAGGACTATAACGGCCGGCAGCAGGAGGGATTCGGCCTGATGGAGCAGACGAGCTGGCAGGGGCGGCGCTGGTCGACGGCGAACGCTTACCTCAAGCCCGCGCTGAAACGGCCGAATGTCTCGCTGATCCGCTGCTATGCCCGCAAGGTCGTGATGGAAGGCACCCGCGCCGTTGGCGTCGAGGTCGAGATCGGCGGGAAGATCGAAGTGGTGAGGGCGAACCGCGAGGTGATCGTTGCGGCATCGGCCTTCAACTCGCCAAAAATCCTGATGTTGTCAGGCATCGGCCCCGCCGCGCATCTCAAGGAGATGGGCATTCCCGTCGTGGCGGATCGTCCGGGCGTCGGGCAGAACCTGCAGGATCACCTAGAATACTACCACCAGTTCAAGTCGAAGCTGCCGATCACGCTGCATTCCAAGAACAACTGGTTCTGGATGGGGATCGTCGGCGCGCAATGGCTGTTCTTCAAGAAGGGCTTGGGCACCTCCAACCAGTTCGAGGCGGCAGCCTTCATCCGCTCGGCGGCGGGCGTCAAATGGCCCGACATCCAGTATCACTTCCTGCCGATCGCGATTTCCTATGACGGCAAGTCGGCCGTCGGCGGCCACGGTTTCCAGGCGCATGTCGGCTACAACATGTCGAAGTCGCGCGGCTCGGTGACGCTGCGCTCGCCCGATGTGAAGGACGCGCCGGTGCTGCGCTTCAACTATATGAGCGATCCGGAAGACTGGGTGAAGTTCCGCCATGCGGTGCGCGTCACCCGCGAGATTTTCGCCCAGAAGGCCTTCGATCCCTATCGCGAGGCGGAGATTGCGCCGGGGCCGAATGTGCAGTCGGACGAGGAAATCGATGCCTATCTGCGGGAGCATCTGGAAGGTGCATACCATCCCTGCGGAACCTGCAAGATGGGTCGCACGGACGATCCGATGGCCGTTGTGGACCCGACTACGAAGGTGATCGGCGTCGAGGGACTGCGCGTGGCGGATTCTTCGATCTTCCCGCATGTGACCTATGGCAACCTCAACGGCCCGTCGATCATGACGGGCGAGAAGGCGGCGGATCATATTCTCGGAAAGCAGCCCCTGCCCCGCAGCAATCAGGAGCCTTGGGTCAACCCGCGCTGGGAGACGAGCGACCGGTAAGGGTTTATCGGTAGTCGTCTTCGCGCTGGTGGCGGATGGCGAGGATTTGAACGTCACCGTTTTCCGCGAGCTGATATAGCGCGACATAACCGGCGCGTCCGAATGCTATCGGTAGTTCTCTTAGCTGCTGGCCATCGTGCTCAATCTTCCGGCCCGTGTTGGGAAAATCGACCAGACCCGCGACACCGCTGACAATCGCATTCAACGCGCGCTCTGCGGCTTTCACGTCTCGGTCGAGCAGGAAGTCGTAAAGCCTGTTGAGGTCCGCCCGAGCCTTGGCATTGTAGCGGACCTTGCGGCTCATTGGTTCAGCTGTGCCTTTTTCTTTTCGAGCTTTGCACGGAGTTCGGCATGCACTTCGTCAGCGTCATACCAGATGCCTGTCCGTTGGGCCTCTTCCAGGCCTGCCAGCCCCCCCGCAATGAACTCCGCCTGTTCCCGCCGATACTCCACCTCCGCCCGTGCCGAGCGATCGATGAGGTCGGCGACGGTTTCGCCTTCGCGCAGCACGCTTTCGGCGGCGGCGTGGAACTCCGCGTCGTCGAGGACGGATGGCTTGACGGTCTCGTTCATGGCTGAACTCCCTGATCTCAAGCCATCATAACGCGAAAAGGCCGATGTGATAAGGCGTGGAGGTCAGGGGGCGACGATGCGAGCCACGATATGGTCGGCGATCAGCTCGTAATTCTCATCGAAGTGATGGCCGCCGGGGCGGGCGATAAGGTCGATACCGTCCTTGACGCGCGGCGAAAGCGCCGGGCAGGCAGTGTCCTTTTCCTCCAGTCCGTAGACGCACTGGATCCTAGTGGGCTCGACCGCAGCGAGGTGATAGACGGGGTCGCCGTGCTCGCCCGATCCGGCAGCACCGAGCCAGCCGGAGACGGCGATTTCAAAATCCGCCTGGTGCGACAAGGCGAGCAGCGAGAGGAGTGTCACGGACTTGCGCTCCTGATCGGGCAGCAGGCCATAGACCTTCGGCAGGATATTGGCGCCGAAGGAATAGCCGATCAGCACGACCTTTGAGACGCCCAGGCGCTTGCGGTAATGGGCGATGATTTTGGAGAGGTCGGCGGCAGTCTCTTCCGGCGTCTTCTCGCTCCAGAAATAGCGCAACGCGTCGACACCGATGACCGGCACACCCTCTTCGTTGAGGCGGGCTGACATCCGCTGATCGATCTCGCGCCAGCCGCCATCGCCGGAATAGAAGATCGCGGCGGTGTCATGTTTCGGTGTGACGATGTCTTCGACAAGCGGCAGGTCGAGGGCCGCGTCATCCGGTGTCAGCCGGTCGACAAGGGCGGCGACTTCCAAAGCCAGCACACTTGCCGGACCTGCTGCGTCAGACCTCAGGAGGATCTCGGCATTCGCAGCCTTGAGGCTTCGGGCATGGACACTGCCGGAGGGATCAGCAGACGCGGACAGCACGATGCGCACCGGATTGGGCAAGGCGCCATCGCCGAGGTCGTAAGCGTAGCCACCCGCAGTCTCACGATAGGTCGCGGAAGTGCAGAGCCGCTTCGGCAGAGCCACCGCTTCCTTGGGATCGATTGCCAACGTCTCGCCAATTGTCTCGGCAAAGCTTGCGTTGGGCGTTTGGGCGGCGATCGCCAGTGCCAGCGTTGCGCCTTCACCGAAGCCGACGATCCGCGGAGGTCGATAGAAGGCGGCATCGTGACGACGGTGGAGTTCTCGTGCCAGACGCTCGATGTCGGCGGGCAGGAAGAGACATTCGCGCTCCGTCTCTCGCGACAGGGCCGCCCGCCACGTGCGCAGGTCGACGCCGATCCCAATTGCACCGCCGAGCGCTGCCGCATCGAGTGCCGTCTGTTCCATGACATCCCAGCCATCGGCATCGGAGATCACGAAAACCACACCGATGAACCGGTCGTCGTCCGGCATCAGGATGTTGTGCTGCGGGAGGCTGACAACGTCATCCGTCGCAAGGCCGGTCCGCACTTCAATGGCGGCAAGCGCAAGGAGCATGACAGTGGCAAAACGCAGGAAGGTCGCTACTGTGTGCGAGGTCCTATGTCCGGCGCGGAATTTCCGGCGGCAAGGCCAAAGGTGGTGCGCAGTCGCACAGAATGCCACGGCGCTCATCTTCGCCACAGGCCCTTTGCACCGCCGCCGATCAGCAGCGTCACATCAATGACCGAGGCCAAAGGAAAGCCCTGCCCGGCAACAGCGATGTAGCGCGGGCGCCATTCGGGGTCGAACTTCTCCTTGAAGGTGCGCACGCCGCGGAAATTGTAGAAGCGCTCGCCATGCTCGAAAACCTGCCGGGCAAGGTGGTTCCAGGCCGGGGCGCGATCATGGACAGAAAGACCGGCAAGGGGTGCCATGCCAAGGTTGAGGGAGCGGAATCCTTGATCCTTCAAGGTTTCCATGATCCTCACGAAGAGCAGGTCCATCATGCCGCGATGCACGCCCGGCACATGGCGCATGAGGTCGATGAAGGCGTTGTCGCCAGAGGCCTCGATCATGACGCTCGCAAAGGCAACGATGCGCCCCTGCAGGCGAATAACGGCAATCGGGCTGGCGGCGAGGTAGTCGGGATCGAAGATGCCGAGTGAAAACCCCTTTTCCGCTGCCTGATGGGCCGACAGCCAATTGTCGGATACGGCCCGCAATTCGTCCATGGCAAGGTCCAGGCTCCCAGGCGCGAACCATTCGAAAGTGAGGCCATCGCGTTCGGCACGGTTGATCGAGCGTCGCAATTTCAGCCATGTACCGCCGGCAAGCGAGAAGCGGGAGAGATCCACCACCGCCTGTTCACCCAGCTTCAAAGCCTGGAGATGCATCTCGACGGCGATCGGCAGAAAATCGGCTGAAACCTGGTAAAAGACCGGACGGCAACGGCGGCGCCTCGCCTCAGCGACGAAGGCGGCGACAAGTGGCGCCCAGAGCTGCTTTGGCCCGACGGGGTCGAACAGCGCGATCAGCGAGCGTCCCTGGCGGGCATACATCAGAAAAGCCTCGCCGCAATCGGAAACCAATACCTGCTTGTCGCCTAATCGAACCAGGCCCGCTGCTGCTTCCGGCTGACGCGGGAGAATGGCAATCGCACGGTCGATGTCCCTGGCGTTCCCCACTTTCGGTCCGCGGTCGGGCCGTCGGATGAAGCCCCGCGAGGCGATGACGCCAAAGAGCAGCGACAGACCCAGCGTTCCCTCCGTTGCACCAATGCCATGGCGCGCCAACACCAGATGCCAGCCGAAATTGAGTAAACCCTCATCGAACACGAGCGGTGAGATCAGCGCGAGGCCTGCACCCGCCACGAGCCAAAGACCGGCACGCGGTGCGCGCAACGCGAGGCGGCACAAGAGAGACAGGCCAATGGCGGTCAGCGGTTTGGTGCGCGAACGTGCCGCTGGAGCAGCCGCCAATTCAACGTCGGACATGGAAGAAGTCATTCAAGGGACCAGGACTGGATGGAGACGATCGCTTATTAGCTTTCACGCATGGATTGAAGCTTGTGCCACCAACGGGTAAACGAGTCGGTAAACCGACGGATAAATTGCGCAGAACATGAGAATTCGTGCCCGGTCAATGCGACGGAGCAGCGGGCAGGACGGCATTCCCCGCATTTTGCTCGGGATTGATCGGAAACCAATCCCGTGCACAGACAGATGTCACCGTCGGCGCAACACGGTCGCGGCCAAGGAGAACGGGCTGGACACGGTCCTTGCCGCTGCATCGAAGACGAAGGCGCCGGCATCACCGAGCGTTGCGTTCGCAGCCGGTTTGCTCAAAGCGCTGGCCAGCTGCTTCACGTCGAAGAAGCGGTTGTGGTTGGTCGCGTCGACCGATTCCAGTGACGATATATCCACGATTGTCACGCCCGCTTTTTTTGCCGCCGCCGCCACATCGGGATCGCGGACATCGAGCGCGCCGACACGCTGGGTGCCAGCACCGAGCAGGCTGGAGACCTGGAGTGCACGGTCGTCGGCGGCAACGAGGATGACGATCGGGATACGCACGCGGCCGATCACGTCGAGCTGTGCGGCAAAAACATCGGCATCGATATCCGGGGCGGCCATGATGACGCGCAGCCGGTCCAGCACGTCGGTTCGACCTTCGAGTTTCAGCTGCCGCAGCGCTTCGACCGTCAACCAGCCCCCCATGGAATGGGCAAAGACATCCACTTCACCCTTGCGCGCGGTGACCAGGTCGGCCAGCAGATTGGCCAGGGCGTCACGCGAGTAGGTCGCCGATTCCTTGTCTGCGACATAGGCCGGCAAGGCGGCATAGGAGGGCCAGGAGAAGACGATCGGCAGGCCGTCGACATTGCTGTCCGTCTTCAGCTGGGCGAGACGATAGAGAGCCTCCTGGAAATTGTAGTTGTAGCCATGAACGAAGACGACGGGCGCTGCGGCCTTCGGCCCACGGACGGCGTTCAGCAGATCGGCGCGGTCGAGGACCGATTGCGAGACGACCGCAAAATCCGTGCGGGGGTCGACGGTCTTGCGTTTTGGCCATTCGATGTTGGCCGGTTTGTGATTGGGCGGGATCGAAACGTCGAAGCGGGCGTAATTCGGCTGCCGTGTCTTCTCGACACCAAAGACGTTCTTGCCCGGCTCGGTGCGGTCACGGGTGGTGACGGTATAGAGCGTCTCAACCCTCTCGGGCTTGAAATCGGTCAGTGCCACAGAGGACAGTGTCTCAGGTCCGGGGCGGCCAGCGCATGCGCTCAGCAACTGTACGGAGACGAGGCACAGGACGGCGAGAGAAGACCGGCTTACGAAGTGTCGACCGGAAGGGGCGCTCGTCATCTGATCCATCCTTATCACGCTTGGCAGTCACGGCCCGTCCTCATGACGACCTGGCGGCGAGCTATAATGCGGCAAGGGTGGTTCGCCAAGAGCGAGGAACCGGAGGCATAGCCATGACCTGCGCGATCAACACGGGTGGATGGGATGCGCCACATATATTTATCTGGTTATGATTTTCCCCGAGATTGTTATTTGCGCGCGACAACCTGTTCTGCAACCATAACCATCAAGGGAGAGATTGCCGGCTGGAGGAGCCGACCGTCCTCACGGTCGACCGGCACATCCGGTATCGTGGGGCGGATGCCGGCAGCGGCGTTTTCCCGTCGTTTTTTCAATATGTTTCTGGGAGGAGACCATGTTGCGCCATTTCCTGCTTGCCGGCCTGTCCGGAATTGCCCTTTCCGCTGCGGCCTTCACCGCCAATGCCGCTGACGTGACGCTCAAGCTGCACCAGATGCTGCCGCCACAGGCGACGATCCCGGCCAAGGTGCTCACGCCTTGGGCCGAGAAGATCAAGGCGGATTCCGGCGGCCGGATCGAGGTCGAGCTCTATCCCGCCATGCAGCTCGGCGGCAAGCCGGCCGACCTCGTGGACCAGGTCAAGGACGGCGTCGTCGATCTCACCTGGACGCTGTTCGGTTATACACCGGGCCGCTTTCCGAAGTCGGAAGCGTTCGAGCTTCCGTTCATGGTGACGACAGCCGAAGCGACCTCCGTCGCCTTCCAGGACTATTACGAGAAGCACCTGAAGGACGAGCTCACCGACTATCACGTGCTCGCCGTGCATACGCATGGTCCGGGGCTTATTCACACCATCGCGTCAAAGCCGGTGCAGAAGCTCGAGGACATGAAAGGGCTGAAGCTGCGCGGTACGTCCAAGGTGATCAACCAGATGCTGGAAGCCATGGGCGCCTCTGCCGTCGGCATGCCGGTCACGGCCGTTCCGGAGAGCCTGTCGAAGAGCGTCATCGACGGCTCGGTCGTTCCGTGGGAAGTGACGCCGGCGATCAAGATCGCCGAGCTTGCGCCGAACCACACCGCATTTTCCGGCAGCACGGGTCTCTACACCGGCACCTTCGTCTTCGCGATGAACAAGGACAGCTACGACGCGCTGCCTGATGATCTGAAGAAGATCATCGACGACAATTCCGGCAAGGAACTCGCCCGCCTGTTCGGCAAGGCCATGGATGAAGGCGATGTTCGCGGCAAGGACATTGCGGACAAGGCCGGCAACACCACCTTCACCCTGGACGAGAGCGAGACGGCACGCTGGAAGGCTGCCGGCGAGGCCGTCACCAAGGCCTGGATTGCCGAGATGGACGCCAAGGGTCTCGACGGCACCGGCCTCTACAACGACGCCACGGCGCTGATCGCCCAGTACAGCAAGTAACAGGGTTCTTCCTCTCCGGGCGTCTGTCGGAAACGCCCGGAGCTTTTTTTCCGCCTGCCCGAGGACGACCGATGGACCAGCCCGCCTCTCCCGCCTTTCTCCGTTTTGAAAAGGCGACCTATACCCTTGCCCAGGGATTGGTCGGCTTTGGCGGCTTTTGCCTCGTGGTTGCCTGCCTTCTCACGGCGGCATCGATTGTCGGTGGCCTGACGATCCGTCCGCTGCCGGGCGAGATCGAGGTGGTCGAAATCCTTTGCGGCCTCGCCGTCTTCGCCTTCCTGCCCTATTGCCAGCTGAAACGTGGGCATGTCGGCGTCGACCTGCTGATCTCCGCCTTCGGCCCGAAGGCTATGAACTGGACGCAGCTGATCGGCGACGTGATCATCGCCGTGCTGATCGGTCTCGTCACCTGGCGGCATGTCGTCGGGACGCTCGACAAACTCGACAATGGCGAAACGACACCGCTGCTTCTCTTTCCCGTCTGGTGGGGCTTTGCCATCGGTGCGGTGCTGCTGATTGCCAATCTCTTCGTCTGTCTGTTCATCATTTATGCCGACATCCGTGACATTCGCGATCGTCGTGCCATTGTCGCATCGCTTGGAGCCCATTGATGAGCAGCGTCGAAATCGGCCTCTGGTCCTTCCCCGTCCTCATCCTTCTGATCTTCCTGCGCGTGCCGATCGGCGCCGCCATGCTCGGCACCGGCATCGTCGGCACCTATCTCGTGCTTGGGAAATGGACGCCGATCCTGGCGCAGATGAAGGTGCTCGCCTGGAACACCAATGCGAACTATTCGCTGTCGATCATCCCGCTTTTCCTGCTGATGGGGCAGTTTGCGGCGCGTGGCGGGATGAGCCAGGCATTGTTCAACGCGGCCGCCGCCTTTCTGGGGCATCGAAAGGGCGGCGTTGCGATGGCCGCTGTCGGCGCCTGTGCCGGATTCGGCTCGATCTGCGGCTCGTCTTTGGCAACCGCTGCGACCATGGCGCAGGTGGCGCTGCCGGAGTTGAAGCGCAACGGCTATGCGGGCGGCCTCGCCACCGCGACGCTGGCGGCCGGCGGCACGCTCGGCATTCTCATTCCGCCCTCCGTCGTGCTCGTCATCTATGCGATCCTGGCCGAGCAGAATATCGCCAAGCTCTTCCTCGCCGCCTTCGTGCCGGGGATCATCGCGGCAGTCTCCTATCTCGTGGTCATCGCCATCTACGTGCGACTGAAGCCGGAAAGTGCCGGCCATGCGGCCCGCATCCCCTGGGGGGCGCGCATTCCTGCCCTCATCGCGGTCTGGCCGGTGGTGACGATCTTCTTTCTCGTCGTCGGCGGCATCTATCTCGGCTGGTTCACGCCGACCCAGGCTGCGGCCATCGGGGCTGCCGGTGCGGGTCTTGTTGCCTTCGCCAATGGCGGGCTTGACCGCCGGTCGCTGTTCGACTGCTTCAAGGAGACGGCCGTCTCCACCGGCATGATCTTCTTCATCATCCTCGGCGCCTCCGTTTTCAACTCCTTCCTCGCCTTCTCCCGCCTGCCGCAGGTGGGCGCGGAATGGGTGACGGCGCAGGGCTTTGCCCCGATGACGGTGCTGATCATCATCCTCCTTCTCTACATCATCTTCGGCTGCATCATGGATTCGCTCTCCATGATCGTGCTGACCATTCCGATCTTCTTTCCGATGGTGACGGCGATGGATTTCGGCATGAGCCCGGAGCACTTTGCGATCTGGTTCGGCATCCTGGTGCTGATGGTGGCCGAGATCGGCATGATCACACCGCCGGTGGGGCTCAATCTCTTCATCATCTCGGCGATGTCGCGTGACGTGCCGATCCGCGAAACCTACAAGGGGATCGTGCCCTTCGTCACCGCCGACCTCTTCCGGATCGTGCTTCTGACCGCCTTTCCGATCATATCGATCTTCCTCGTGTGAAGATGCGGTCGACTTGATCACCAGCTCTCCGGGCTATCGGGCCGGCAGCGCAGACAGGCCCGGAAGCCGCCAGCATGGGCGGCTTCCGCCGTTTCGAGGCAGACAACACTTCGGGGTCGAGCCGGGCGCGAGGGACAGGACGGACGGCAGAAGATGCCGGTGGACAAAACGCCATAGACAAAGCCGCCATCCTGCGAGGCATCGCGGTCGACGATGGCCTGCCATTGCTGCGGCGTGGGTGGCGGATTGCTGGTGCGCATGGTGGCTTCTCTCCGGTGATGGCACAGAGGATGCCAAGTTCTTCAGACGTGGCCACCCGAAAGCTGCGGACGCCTCCCCCATCGTTTTCCAGTGTCGCAACAAGGCAAAGCCCTGTAGGTCTCGATGGATTGCCGATTCAGTGCCGGGGCCCATGGAAACGTCGCTCTACCCTCCCGTCAAAGCCTTTCTGGAAGGCGCCGGTTACACCGTGAAAGGCGAGATCGGCGGTTGCGATCTCGTGGGATTGAGCGACGGGGATCCGTCCGTCGTCGTCATCTGCGAGCTGAAGATGAGCTTCAATCTCGAACTGATCCTGCAGGCGGTGGATCGGGCGGCGGTTGCCGACGAGGTGTGGATCGCGGCGCGCATTTCGGCGAAGGGCAAGGGCCGCGAGAGCGACAAACGCTACCGCGATCTCTGCCGACGGCTTGGCTTCGGCATGCTCGGGGTCGCCGACAATGGTGCGGTCAGCGTGATTGTCGGCTCGGTCACGCCGATGCCCAGGACCAATCCGAAGCGGCGGTCGCGGCTGATGCGCGAACATCAGAAGCGCAAGGGCGATCCTGTCGTCGGCGGCAGCACGCGCATGCCCCAGATGACGGCCTATCGGCAGCAGGCGCTCGGCTGCGCGTCCGCCCTCGCCTCGGGCCCGTTGACGGTCAAGGAGATCAGGGCACAGGTTCCCGACGCGGGAAAGATCCTGCTCTCGAATGTCTATGGCTGGTTCGAGCGGCTCGACCGGGGCGTCTATCAGCTGACCCCGGCCGGGCACGCGGCGCTTTCGCGCTGGAACCCGAGCGCCGATGGCCCGGCGTCTACGCCCTGCGGGTAAACAGGATCACCGCGAAGAGCAGGACGCCGGCAAAGGTGACCAGCGAAGACACGGCAACCACCGGCTCGAGCGACGGGTTGCCCGTCAGCATCAGGAAGAGCGAGGGCGCCATGACCAGGATGCCGATGGTGTAGAGCATATATTGGACCTTGGCGACGCGGCTTGCGGCCTGGATCGGGTTGAGCGCGTAGTAGATGCCGAAGATCGCCATGGTCACCCAACCGAGCAGGTTGATATGCGCATGGGCACCGGTCGCCTCGAACTGGTGCGTGATCGACATGTAAAGGCCGACACAGATCCCTGCGATCAGAAACAGGATGGCCGTGCGGAAATACCAGACAGACAATTGCGGCATGTTGAACTCCCCTCCAGTGATGCTGCGAGCTTACCACCGGCGCGTTGGGGCGCAATGATCTGGCGATTGTCAATTTTCGGGACATGGAACGGACAAGCGCAGAGGCCGACGAGTCGCCTGCTGAAAGTTGAGAGGCGGTATCTTTTTAGAGGGACCAGACGGGCCGGACCCACTCGGCAACCGCTCGCAAGAGGCACAAGCACTCTCACAAAAGGGTGAAAGAAATAAAAAATAATGGTTATATGTCATAGTTAAATGACTGTGAAATGACGCCCTAAGCCTTTGAAACTCAACGCTCAAAATTTCAAGTACCAAACTGGATACCGGGTACTTTCACCGAACCAATCAGTTCGATTGTGCGCAAAGGGGTATTGAATTCCCCCACGTTATGCGCCAAATCATACTCATCGAACCGAACAGTTCGATCGAACAGTTCCAAGGCAAACAACCATGAAGACCATCGCAGCAGCACTCCTGACCACCATCGCAGCCGCTTCGGCCGCTTTCGCGATCGAGCCCCTCCCAGGCTCAATCACCTATGGCGGTGCGCAGCCAAGGCTCGAACAGGCACCCGCCGGTTCGAACTTCTTCCACACCTTCTATCTCAACGGCACAGAAGTCCACGAGATCTACAAGGTGAACGCAGACCGCTCCGTCTCCCTCGTCGCAAGGTCGCTTTCCAACGACTGACGCGCCAGACGGTGCACATCACAGGTAACGCATACCCTGACATTCAACCATGAGCTGAGAAGCTGAAGTCCGGCTCAATTCAAGATAAGGAATACCACCATGAAGACCATCATCTCTGCAGCCCTCATCTCCATCGCCGCCGGCTCGGCCGCTTTCGCTTCCGTCCAGCCGATCCCGGGCTCGATCACCTACGACAACGCCAATGTTCAGCTGGAAAAGGCACCTGTTGGTTCGACCTTCTTCCACACCTTTGCCAACGGTGACGGCCGTGACGTTCGCGAAGTCTACAAGGTCAACGCCGACAAGTCGGTGACCCTCGTCAGCCGCGCCGTTTCGAACGCTTCCTAATCAACGCGCCTCCCAAGACGCAAAGACGTCCGGCGGCAGGCTCGGTCCCCTCTCCCCGCCCCATCGAGCCGCCGCCACACCACACCCTGAAAGGATAAGACCATGAAGACCATCATCTCTGCAGCCCTCATCTCCATCGCCGCCGGCTCGGCCGCTTTCGCTTCCGTCCAGCCGATCCCGGGCTCGATCACCTATGACAACGCCAATGTTCAGCTGGAAAAGGCACCTGTTGGTTCGACCTTCTTCCACACCTTCTCCAACGGTGACGGCCGCGACGTTCGCGAAGTCTACAAGGTCAATGCCGACAAGTCGGTGACCCTCGTCAGCCGCGCCGTTTCGAACGCTTCCTAATCAACGCGCCTCCCAGGACGCAAAGACGTCCGGCGGCAGGCTCGGTCCCCTCTCCCCGCCCCATCGAGCCGCCGCCACACCACACCCTGAAAGGATAAGACCATGAAGACCATCATCTCCGCAGCCCTGATCTCGCTTGCAGCCGGCTCGGCCGCTTTCGCTTCCGTCCAGCCGATCCCGGGCTCGATCACCTACGACAACGCCAATGTTCAGCTGGAAAAGGCACCTGTTGGTTCGACCTTCTTCCACACCTTCTCCAACGGTGACGGCCGCGACGTCCGCGAAGTCTACAAGGTCAATGCCGACAAGTCGGTGACCCTCGTCAGCCGCGCCGTTTCGAACGCTTCGTAATCCGGAGCAATCGATAACAGCGCCTCCCAAGACGCAAAGACGTCCGGCGGCAGGCTCGGTCCCCTCTCCCCGCCCCATCGAGCCGCCGCCACACCACACCCTGAAAGGATAAGACCATGAAGACCATCATCTCTGCAGCCCTCATCTCCATCGCCGCCGGCTCGGCCGCTTTCGCTTTCGTCCAGCCGATCCCGGGCTCGATCACCTATGACAACGCCAATGTTCAGCTGGAAAAGGCACCTGTTGGTTCGACCTTCTTCCACACCTTCTCCAACGGTGACGGCCGTGACGTTCGCGAAGTCTACAAGGTCAACGCCGACAAGTCGGTGACCCTCGTCAGCCGCACGCTCTCCAACGCTTCCTGATCTTCAGGGTGCGTGGGGGCCCCGGGACCTAGGTCTCGGGGCCTTTTTTTGTGTCTAGGGAAGAGAATGACTGATGGGTCTAAGCCCCTGTCAACAAGCCTGCCGCCGGCGGCATCAGGGATGCGCAAAACCTGTTTTCACGGTCGCAAATTAATATCTATTGATTTTATGGAAAATAGACGATAGTGAGCGTCAGCCAAGATCCAGCCTGTTCCGCTGGCCGCACTGTCGCACGCGATCGACGGGACGATATCGCGCATATGCGTGTTCGCGTAGAGAGATTTGCTCTCCTAATCCGCCCAGTTGAAAGGCGATTCCTGTCCTGAGGCTGCGTTCGCGGCGATAATCCGGAACAGTCAGCAGGATTATCGTGATGCCTTCATCCAGTGCCGCAGAATTTGCCATCTCCCTCGACAGCCAGCTTGCCTCGCTCAGCCTTGAGGAACGCCTGCGCATGGTCGCCGGGCTCGACGGCCGCGCCGTCTTTACCACCTCGCTCGGCATCGAGGACCAGGTGATTACCGCAGCGATCGGTCTTGGCCAGTTGCCGGTCGAGGTGTCGACGCTTGAAACCGGTCGTCTGTTTAAGGAAACAGTCGATCTCATCGCCGAAACCGAAGAGCGCTTCGGCATGACGATCAAGCGCTTTCATCCGCGCCAGGACGATATCGACGCCTATGCGGCGAAGTATGGTTTGAACGGCTTTTATGAAAGCGTCGAAGCCCGCCATGCCTGCTGTCATGTGCGCAAGCTGGTTCCACTCGCCGAGGCGCTTGCCGGCGCCCGCTTCTGGATCACGGGCTTGCGCCGCTCCCAGTCTGGCAACCGTGCGGCCACGCCCTTTGCCGAATACGACGCCGAACGGGACCTGATCAAGGTGAACCCGCTGGCTGACTGGTCGATCGAGGACATCAACGCCTATGTCGAGGCCGAAAGCGTTCCGACCAATCCTCTGCACAAGCGCGGTTACCCGTCGATCGGCTGCGAGCCCTGCACGCGCGCCATCAAGCCGGGTGAGCCGGAGCGCGCGGGTCGCTGGTGGTGGGAGAATGACGAGAAGCGCGAATGCGGCCTGCATGTTCCGGAGGCTGCGTCGTCTGCGATCCCGACGCCAGCTTGAACTGATTTCGCTTAGGTAGCTGCCCCTCATCCGGCTGCCGCCACCTTCTCCCCGCGAGCGGGGAGAAGACACGTGCGGCACCCTCGGCGGCAAACCGCCTTCTCCCCGCCTGCGGGGAGAAGGTCCCGGCAGGGGGATGAGGGGCAGATCTCATTGATAGACGTCGGGGCGACAAGCCCAACGAAAGAAAAGAAGACCATGCACGTACACACATCCGAATTCGATCCGCATTCCAAGGATCCCGTGACCAAGCCGCCGCTCGACCCGCATCTGAAGGCGCTCGAGAACGAAGCCATCTATATCTTCCGCGAAGTGGCTGCCGAGTTCGAAAAGCCGGTCATGCTCTATTCGATCGGCAAGGATTCGTCCGTTCTTCTGCATCTGGCGCGCAAGGCCTTCTTCCCCGGCCGCGTGCCCTTCCCGCTGCTGCACATCGACACCGGCTGGAAATTCCCCGAGATGATCGCCTTCCGTGACGCGACGGCGGAAAAGTTCGATCTTGACCTGATCGTGCACACCAATCCGCGCGGCAAGGAAGAGGGCATTGGCCCCTTCACCCATGGCTCGGCCTATCATACCGATGTGATGAAGACGGAAGCGCTGCGCCAGGCACTCGATGCCGGCAAGTATGACGCGGCCTTTGGCGGCGCGCGCCGCGACGAGGAAGCAAGCCGCGCCAAGGAGCGCATCTATTCCTTCCGCACGCCTGACCACAAATGGGATCCGCGCAACCAGCGCCCGGAACTTTGGAACATCTATAACGGCATGATCCGCCGCGGCGAGAGCGTGCGCGCCTTCCCGCTGTCGAACTGGACCGAAGTCGACATCTGGCGCTACATCCAGGCCGAAAACATCGAGCTGCCGCCGCTCTATTATGCGAAGAAGCAGAAATATGTGGAGCGCGACGGCATGCTGATGTGGGCCGAAGACCCGCGCTTCGAGGCCTTGCCCGGCGAACAGATCCAGGAAGGCATGCTGCGCTTCCGCACCCTGGGCTGCTGGCCGCTGACCGGCGGCATCCGCTCCCATGCGACCACGCTCGACGAGGTGATCGCCGAACTCGAAATCGCCACCGTCTCCGAACGTCAGGGCCGCGCCATCGACCGCGACCAGGCCGGATCGATGGAAAAGAAGAAGCGCGAAGGATATTTCTGAGATGACCGCTGTCGCCAATACCGCCCTTGCCGCAGAGGCACCTCACACCGAAGCCGCACCTGTCATCCGCGACGCGCGTCCGCTGCGTCTGATCACCTGCGGCTCCGTCGACGACGGCAAGTCGACGCTGATCGGCCGCCTGCTCTGGGACACCAAGGCCGTCAAGGAAGACCAGGCCGCGACCCTGCGCCGTGATAGCGGCCAGCAGAATGATCTCGGCCTCCCGGATTTCGCCCTGCTGCTCGACGGCCTGCAGGCGGAGCGCGAACAGGGCATCACGATCGATGTCGCCTATCGCTATTTCGCCACCGACCGCCGCTCCTTCATCGTGGCCGACACCCCCGGCCACGAGCAGTATACCCGCAACATGGCAACCGGCGCCTCCACGGCGGATCTTGCGATTCTGCTGGTCGATGCCCGCGCCGGCCTGCTTGAGCAGACCCGTCGCCATGCGACCATCGCCTCACTGATGGGCATCAAGCAGTTCGTGCTCGCTGTGAACAAGTTCGACCTCGTTTCCTACGACAAGGCCGTGTTCGACCAGATCAGCACCGAGTTCAAGGCACTGGCGCTGTCGCTCGGCGTGCGCCAGGTGACCGCGATCCCAATGTCGGCGCTGAAGGGTGAAAACGTCGTCTATTCCGGCAAGGCGGTGATCCCGTGGTATGAAGGCCCGACGCTGGTCGAGACGCTCGAACTCGCCACCCTGCGCTCCGGCCAGTCGACCGGTTTCCGCCTGCCCGTGCAGCGCGTCTCGCGTCCGGGCGAAAGTTTTCGCGGCTATCAGGGCACGGTCGCCGGCGGTGCGGTAAAGCCCGGCGACAGCGTCGCGATCCTGCCTTCCGGCCAGGTCGCCAATGTCAAGCAGATCGTCACCTTCGACCTCGTGCGCAACGCAGCCGTTGCCGGCGACGCGATCACGCTGGTTCTCGACCGTCAGGTGGACGTGGCACGCGGCGACATGATCGTTTCGCTCGATGCGCAGCCGCAGACCGGCCTTGCCTTCGATGCGCAAATCGTCGCCCTGCAGCCGGATGGCATCGTGCCCGGCAAGCGTTACTGGCTGAAGGCCGGTTCGCGCCGCCAGCGCGTGCAGGTGC
Source organism: Allorhizobium sp. DMC15 (assembly GCF_056314065.1). Lineage (NCBI taxonomy): Bacteria > Pseudomonadati > Pseudomonadota > Alphaproteobacteria > Hyphomicrobiales > Rhizobiaceae > Allorhizobium > Allorhizobium sp. DMC15. The sequence continues at coordinate 1,107,654 of NZ_JBQUZB010000001.1, read as the reverse complement.
AGCCGGTGCAGCAGCTGGATCTCAAGTCCGGCAAGTGGCAATCGGCCGAGATGCTGCAGATGAACGCCATCGGCAAAGTGCATCTCTCCTTCGACGAGACCGCGATCTTCGACCCCTATGAGCAGAACCGCGGCACCGGCGCCTTCATCCTGATCGACCCGGACACGAACAACACCGTTGCCGGCGGCATGATCACGGCAAAGCGCACGGATCTCGGCGGGCTGAACGCCCATGAGGGCCGGGTCATCCTGTCGCTGCCGGCAGATCTCGCCGAACAACTGCTTGCCACCGAACTGCTTGCGAGCCGCCGCGACGAGGTCGAGACCCGCCGGGTCACCACGACCGCAGCCCGTCAGCTGCTTGACGATATCGACGGCTGAGCTGTCGGCCTCAAGCACGACCCCAGATCCTGGCCCGCCCTTCGGCGGGCCATTTTTTCTTGATAGATATCAAGAATAGCCGATACACTTCCGTGCAAGTTTTTTTCGGTATTCTAATACACAAATGGAAGGAGGCTTGCGACAGGATGAATGTGAAGCCGTGCGGGGAGAATGATGGCCAGACGCTGTTGAGCCTCGCTGAGGTGCTTTGCGTCAGCGGCGTCAGCAAGCTCGTTCTCCATGCCTGGGAACGCCGTTACGGTCTGGAGCCCATACAGCGCAGCGAAACAGGGCGGCGATTCTACACCGCCGAACAGGCGGAACGGCTGCGGCTCCTCAAGGTCTGCAGCGATGCGGGACATCGGATCGGCACGCTGATAGGGCTGTCTCTCGATGATCTCCAACGGATTGAAATGGCGGAGATCGCGCGCGGGCGCAACGCGCCGCTGATTGCCGCGATCCGGACCATGAACGGCGAAGACTTTCGCAGCACGCTGCTGACACGCTTGCAGGCTGAGGGGCCGGAGATGTTTCTTGAGGCTACCATCCTCCCCTTGTTGCGGGAGATTGGAAGCCTCTGGTCGGACGGCACTCTCTCTATCGCCGCTGAACATCTGGCAACTGCCAAGATAAAACGGATCCTCGGGACCCTTCTCGACGACTGTCCTGTCGCGCCAGACGATGCACCCCGCATGATTACGGCGACGCTGAGCGGCGAGGAGCACGATATCGGTGCGCTCGGGGCAGCCCTTGTGGCCCGCCTGCATGGCTGGAACAGCCTGTGTCTCGGATCCAACATGCCTCCGGAAGAGGTTGCAGCGGCGGCAGCGGCCCGTGGAGCCCGATGCGTTTGCGTGAGTGCTGTCAACGGCAAACCGGCGCGGCTGGAAACGACCCTGCGCATATTGCGTGGCCTGCTTGCGAAGGATGTTCTTCTGGTGACGGGCGGAGTGGCCTATGGCGCCCTCAAGCCCCCAGCCGACGTGCTCTACCTGCCGCATTTTGACGCCTTCCGGCACTTTCTGCAAAACAATCGCTGATCCGTCCTGCCGAGGATCAATCGCCCGCAACACCCTGCGGATCATTGCGGCTGCGCGCCTGACCGAGGCGCCAAAGATATACAAAATAGCGTCGTATTAGGATATTCTTTATTTCCTGTCGATATTTTCCTCAATTCTAACGTAACCGCCGGCGACGAACTTCATCTGCGTCCGGCCAGTCGAATAGGATGGAACATGGGAATTGCCTCGTTCATGAACGCGAAGACCACCGCCAAAACGCTGGCGTTGGAAGCATTACAGGCGAATGTGATGGTCGCAGATGCGAAGCTGAACATCACGTACATGAACCCGGCCGTGATTGACCTGCTCAAGGAGGCGGAAGCCGACCTGAAGAAAGAACTGCCGAAATTCAGCGTCGCCACGCTGATCGGCAGCAATATCGACGTCTTTCACAAGAACCCGTCGCATCAACGCAACATGCTGGCGACGCTCAAGCAACGGCATAGCGCGACCATCACCGTCGGTACGCGCGTGTTCGACCTTCTGGTGACGCCGCTGAAGGAAGGGGCCAAGACGGTTGGCTTCGTGGTGGAATGGGCGGACGCCAAGGCGCGATTGCTCAATCTCGATTATGCAGCACAGATCGCGGCCATCAGCCGTTCGCAGGCGATCATCGAGTTCACCGTCGACGGTCGCGTGATGACCGCGAACGACAATTTCCTGAAGCTGATGGGCTATAGCCTGAACGAGATCGTCGGACTGCACCACAGCACCTTCGTCGACAAGGAGCACAAGGCTTCCGAGGACTACAAGGCGTTCTGGACGGCGCTGCGCGAAGGGCGATACCAGGCTGCCGAGTTCAAGCGCAGGACCAAGGACGGCCGCGAGGTGATCATCTCCGCCTCCTACAATCCGATCCTCGACATTCACGGCAAGGTGGTCAAGATCGTGAAGTTCGCCACCGATGTCACCGAACGGGTGAAGACGGTGGGCGCACTGGGCGAGGCTCTGAAGCGGCTTTGCTCCGGCGATTTCGGTTTTCAGCTCACAGAACCTTTCGCACCGGAATTCGAATTCCTGCGCCATGACCTCAACCGCTCGGTCTCGCAGCTCTGCGATACCTTCAAGGAGATTTTCACGAGCGTCGAGGTGATCGGCCAGGGAACCCGCGAAATCGGCCAGGGCGTGGGGGACTTGTCGAAACGGACCGAGGCCCAGGCCGCCAGCCTCGAGGAAACGGCGGCAGCGCTGGAAGAGATTACCTCCAACGTGACCGCTTCGGCGCAGCGCGCCCAGGAGGCCCGCGACGTGGCCGGCAATGCCAAGGCCAATGCGGAAACATCCGGCGATGTGGTGGCGCAGGCCGTGGATGCGATGAGCCGGATCGAAGAGTCCTCCTCCAAGATCTCCAACATCATCGGCGTGATCGACGAGATCGCCTTCCAGACAAATCTTCTGGCGCTGAATGCCGGGGTAGAGGCCGCGCGCGCCGGTGAAGCCGGCCGCGGCTTTGCGGTTGTGGCCCAGGAAGTGCGGGAACTCGCCCAGCGCTCGGCCAAGGCGGCAAAGGAGATCAAGGACTTGATCCACAATTCCGCAACCGAGGTTTCGACCGGGGTGAAACTGGTGAGCGACACCGGCGGGGCGCTGCGCACCATTTCCAAGCTGATCGTCGACATCAACGACCACGTGGTTGCGATCTCCACGGCAGCCCGCGAGCAATCGACGGGCCTCGCAGAGGTCAATGTCGCCGTCAACGGGATGGACCAGACAACGCAGCAGAACGCCGCCATGGTCGAAGAGAGCAGCGCGGCTGCATCCACGCTCGCCAGCGAGGCGATGAAACTGCGCGGCATGATCGGCCAGTTCAATCTCGGCAAACAGCAGCACCAATCCGGCGGATGGAGCGAGCAGCACCGTGCCGTGGGCCGCGCGGCCTGAGGCCCTTCGGGGCCTGGATCCGCGACAAACCGCCCGCTCCCGCTACACCGCCGATCAGCACATCGGCGGCTGTGGTGTCGTGCGCGCGGTGGACTGGCGCGGGATGAGCTGGAAGCCGAGATCGATCACCGTTGCCGGCTGGCGGCCGTCGCCGGTGGCTCGGATCAAGAGATCGGCGGCACGATAGCCGATTTCGTAGCGCGGCAGGCGGACCGACGTCAGCGACGGATAGGCCACGCCCGCATAATCGAAATCGTTGAAACCGCAAATGCCGAATTCGGTGGGCACGCGGCGTCCGCGCCGCTGGCATTCGAACAGGGCGCCAAGCGCGAGGTCGTCGCTGTGGCAGAAGGCGGCATCGGCCTGTGGGAACGCTGTCAGCAGCCGGTCGAGCAGATGGGCGCCAAGACCGACGCTGGTGTAGCTGTCGATCGACAGGACGAGATCGGGATCGAAGAGCCCTTCCGCCTCCAGAACCGCCTTAAATCCATCCAGACGGCGCTGCGCCCGCGTGTCCCAGCGGGCGCCCAACATGGCGATGCGCCTGTAACCCTGTTCGAGCAGGTGGCGGGTCGCCGCTTCCGCCGCCTGCCTGTGATCGATACCGACAGCCATTTCCGCCGGCGTGTGGCTGACATCCATAATCTCCACCACAGGACAGGGCGCACGCCGCAGGAGTTCATCAAGCGCCGGATCATGCTGGAGGCCGACGTGAATAATGCCGGCTGGGTTCTGGGAGTAGAAAAAACGGAGCTTGCGCGCGTCATCCTCCCGGCCATCGCCGGGATTGGCATACTGGATCCGCAGATCGGTGGAGCGCACCCTGTCTTCGATGCCCCGCATCACGGCGATGAAGGCATAGCTGGTCAGACCCGGTGTCAGAACCCCGATCAGGCCGCTGTCCTTGCTGGCCAGCGCGCGCGCGGCCATGTCCGGCACATAGCCCATCTGCTCGACGACCCGCAAGATCGTCTCCCGCAAGGCAGGCGATACCTTTTCAGGCTCTCGCAACGCACGCGACACGGTGATCGCGCTCACGCCAGCGGCCTGGGCGACATCCGAAAGCGTTACCTTTTCCTGGCGGTGCCGCCGCCGTCTGGTGCCTGGAATCATGTTGTCAGCTTAGCAGATTCTTCAACCGATAGTAGATCGAATTCTCATCTATCGATATACCGGAACAAACGCCCGGAAATGTAGGTTATTCTTAAATAACCGCAGGTGCAACAGCTTGCCCCGACAAAACCCAAGGTGGACGAGCATTTCGCTTTGTTATTTACTACAACTATAAGTGGGATTTACCAGTTTGCCCTGCACAGGCGCGCGGACGCCCGCAGCCTTGAACGGCCGGAGGAAAGGTACAGATCGGGGAACCGGACGTTCCGCACCCAGCGCAAGAACGAAAAAACCCCGCCGAAGCGGGGTTTTCAAGCTGGTCGGAGTGGAGTGATTCGAACACTCGACCCCCACGTCCCGAACGTGGTGCGCTACCAGACTGCGCTACACTCCGTGACCAGCGGCGCCTCTATAGACCAGCGTTTTTCCGAGTACAAGCAGGCTCGCGACAAAATCACGACAGAAAGTCGAATTTTTTCACGAAGGCAGTGGAAAAGCCCGCATTTCCAGGGATTTGGTAGCAGGTGACGCGGATTGCCGAGTGCGCGCGGCGGTCTCACTTCGCTCGGCGGGATGTCGGCGCTGACGAATGGGCGGCCTCAAAACCCGCTCAAACCGCCGGGATGGGGCGTCGGCGCTCCGGGGGCCGGCCCCAGTTCGTTGCGCGGACGCATCAGGCAGAAATTTTGCAGTGCGTTGGGTTGAGGAACAATTTCCCCTCCGGCGTTTTCTCGCTAAAGGCAGGATGGATCGCGCGACCGGCAGCGCGCCGCAGACCAAGGCCGGCAGACGCACATTCAGGGTGCAAGGGGCAGCGACAATGACATTCCGCAACATGCTGACGGCGGGCCTGGTGGCCGCTTTCGGATTGGCAGCCGCAGGCTGCACGACCACGGGCGTTCCCAAGAACGAGGTCGAGGCGCGCTGGAACGGCCAGCAGGCCGGCGCCTTCTTCGCGCGGTTCGGACCTCCCGTCACCGATACGGCCGCCGGCAATGCAACGCTTTACACCTGGCGCGGCGGCAACAAGACCCGCGTGATCCCGGCCACCTACGAAGATCTCGGCAATGGCAAGAAGGGCAAGCTTCTGACCCAGGCGCGCACGCAGTATCTGCGCTGCGAGGTGCAGCTGACCGTCTCGCCGGACTATGTCATCCGCGGCATCCGCACCGTGGTCGATCGGCCCGGCGTGGACGGCGGCAAGAGCTATTGCGCAGAATTCCTGGCGGCCGACTGAACGTTTCAGCCCGACATTTCAAAGCCTCCGGTCCATTCATGGGCCGGAGGCTTTTTCGTGCCGCTTTGGCAATCATCACAAATGGGAGAGAGGCCGGCTGCATGCCGGATACCGTCGGTTCGCCCGCAACGGGAGGACGCCGTGGATGACGCCCTCCCCCGATACGCGAGACTGAAACCGATGCGCTTCTCGACGCTGTACCCTGATGGAAGCGAAATGGTTATACCGAGATCAGGGTTAACACTATCCTTACATCGCGCAGAGTTTATGGTTAATTTTCCGTGACTTGAGCTGACCGGTTGCGTGGGGTTCGGCAGCGACCGAGGAGCGCTTGCCAAAGAGCAAACCGGGAGGAGAACGGCCCAGAAAGTGAGGAAAGTCCGCCCTCAAGGCCGGATTCTCTCTTGACGATGTTCTCTTTATGTTCACATCATCTTACATGACGCAGGCACTGGACACTCTCGGAAAAGCACTCCGCCACAACATGCTGGTGGTCGTCACCTGTCGCGACTGCGAGCGCCAGGCGCGCTTCCTCGCCCGCGACCTCGCCACCTTCTATGGCCACGGCAGAGACCCCTTTTCACTGAAATTCCGCTGCACGGAATGCAACAAACACAATTGCAAGATCACCCTGATGGACAGCCCTTACGACCGCACACCGGAAACGATCGTCTGGCGACCGGTCAAAGTGAAGCTTTAGGGGTTTAGTGTTCAGGGGGCCTTGTCGTTGTCCGCATTTTGCAGGCCTCCGAAACGATAAAAATTCCCGATCACCTCAGATGCCGTTACGACAGTTTGGTACGACAGTTTGTGACGACTGTCCGGGGGTATATTTGCGCAGCTCCAAGGAAAGCTGATCTGCGGGCGAGATGGCCGCGAACCGTACGGGTTCCACTCAAATCCAACCGTCTAAAGATATGCGCCAACATGAAACGTAAAACGCGCCCCCGGAGCACCGTAACCTCCGGCACCGACACGACCATTTTGGCGGCTTGGGCGGGCGCGTGATGAGACATCTTGAACCCAAACTGAAACGTCCGAGCCAGGGCAGACCTCATATGCGTTAGGGCTAGCGATGCGAAGCCAATTGCCCTATTGCCCAGAGGCATATGGAAATCTGAATGCCGGACCGGTGCGCATGTTTATGAAGAGAGCGTTTGATATTGCTGTTTCGGTCATCGCTGCCATCGTTCTGGCAGTTCCGATGATCGTCGTGGCGCTAGCGGTGCGCCTGACCTCGAAGGGACCAGCTCTCTACTGGTCCAAGCGCGTTGGCCGTGACAATCACCTGTTCTCGATGCCGAAATTCCGGACGATGCGGATCGATACACCCGTTGTAGCGACCCACCTTCTCACGGACCCGGCAAAACACCTCACGCCGATTGGCAGCTTTCTGCGGAAATCCAGCCTCGACGAGTTGCCGCAATTGTGGTGCATCTTAAAGGGCGACATGAGCCTTGTCGGGCCGCGGCCAGCCCTGTTCAACCAGGACGATCTCGTGGCTGCGCGTACGGCTGTGAATGTACATAAGCTGCCGCCAGGATTGACGGGATGGGCACAGGTCAATGGTCGCGACGAACTGGCGATCCCGGACAAGGTGGCACTCGATGCGGAATATCTGAAGCGAAGAAGTTTTCTGTTCGATCTGCGCATTCTCGTGATGACGGCGATGAAGGTCGTCGGTGGATCCGGTGTTCAACACTGAACCCCGCCCCCTTTGCCAACCTCGCCGTAAGAAGCAACTCGTCAGCGTATGCTTTGAGGACGTGAAAACAAAGTGGAGCAGACATAATGGGAATGACCTTGGTAACCGGCGCCTCAGGATTTGTCGGCTCGCACCTCATGAAGGAGATGGCTCAGCGGGGTCTGCCGGTTCGTGGCGTCACGCGCGGGACGGTGCCGGGGCTGGTTACGGTGCCAACCTACGGTCCTGAGATGGATTGGAGCGCCTGCCTCGAAGGGATCGACACTGTGGTCCATCTTGCTGCGCGCGTTCATGTCATGCGGGAAACTGCATCTGACCCGCTTTCGCTGTTTCGAGAGGCCAATGTCACTGCCACGGTCAATCTGGCACGCCAAGCCGCGGAGGCCGGCGTCCGCCGCTTCATCTTCGTCAGTTCCATCAAGGTGAATGGTGAGCGCACCGAGCCAGGCAAGCCCTTCACGGCTAACGACCCGCCGAACCCGCAGGACCCATACGGCATTTCGAAGGCGGAGGCGGAAGCGGCGCTATTGGCCTTGGGTCGTCAAACCGGCATGGAGATTACGATCATCCGCCCTCCCCTTGTGTACGGCCCGGGCGTCAAAGGTAACTTTCGCAGCTTGATGAAATGGGCGGCGAGCGGACTGCCCTCGGTCTTTGGGGCTGTAAAGAACAAACGTTCCTTTGTGCATGTGGCGAATTTGTGTGATCTTCTGATCACGGTGCTGGATCATCCAAGGGCCGCGAACCAGGTGCTTTTGGTAAGCGACGGCCTGGATGTCTCGACCCATGAACTTGTGGCGCAGCTGGCGCTTGAGGCGGGACGCCGCATTTGGAGCTTGCCGGTTCCACTCTCAGCGCTCCACTTTCTCGGCAGCGCTCTCGGCCACGATAAGCTCGTTTCGAGGCTTACCGACAATCTTCAAGTAGATATTGACGCGACCTGCCTCGCACTTGACTGGAGAGCGGAAATGAACAAAACCGCAACAAACCCTCCGTTTAAATGATGGGATATCTGCACCGGCGATTTCGTATTGGACAGAATCATATCGATCGCACAACCGCCTATCAATTTCTGAAAAGGATAGGACATGTCAAACGGCAATCGAGAGTATAACGAGCCTGATAAGCTTGATTTTGTTACTTTTCTCGTAACAAATTGGAGATGGCTCGTCGCTGCTCCAATAATTGCCGCGCTGCTAACTGCCGCATGCCTCAAGTTATTTTCCTCACCTGTCTATGTTTCCGAGGCGGTCATCAGAATCATGGTAACCGATGTGCCGAGGCTCAGAGATGAAAACGTCATAGAAACCGCTATCATTAACAGCGGATTGCAAGATCAATTTGATGGCTCGATAGAAGACGCGATACATCAGGTAACCAAAAGAGACTTGAAGGTGATGTCGGTCGGGCGAGCACCTAATATTGGTCGCAGTTTGTATCGAGTCAGCCTGACCTACAAAACTCCGGATGGTTCCCAGGCTCTTCTCGAAAGCATAATAAAATCGTTTATAAATGACTCCATCCCCAAAGGAGAAAAGAGAGAAGCAATTAAAGCACGAATAAACGCGTTGAAAACAGAGATATCCGATATAAGTGCGGTTATAGTACTGCCAGAGCAAAATTCTGACACGGCTGATGAAGCGGAAAAACCCTCAGGGCGGCCAGAATCCGACGTCAACTTTGACCTGAAAAGAGTTTCCAGCTCTCTCGCCAAGCGATACTACGAGCTGACACAGCTTTATGAAGATTTGTCTGGCTCCGTTTCCGCGGCCGATGTGGTTCAGGGAGTCAACCCTGCCACTGGTGCGCGTTTCCTTAGTGACGCAATTCTCATTATCACCGCGATGGTAGTGGCAACCATGGCCACGGCCCTAACCCTGCTGATACGCCAGAGTTTCCGGACAGAGTTGAATGACGAACAACAGTTAAAAATCATCAACAAGATTAGACATACCTTCGGCCTCAAGCCTATCATAAGAGAAGGATGACAGAGCGGGCTCGAGAAATCCAAGCTAGGACAAGTGAATTTGCTGTCTGAATTCGGCTTATATGATATGTATCGAAGATGCGCCCCCTCCGGATTAACGGGCTCTCAAGGAGACAGTTTCTCAGGCTTGATGTTCGAAAGAGTTCTGATGCGAAAAGGCCGAGTTACCGAAGTACGTATCAAGTCTGGCTTTAAAGAGCAATTCCGAACGAGCCTCGCTCACATGTCACAGCCTCTCATGCATCGCCCCGCCAGAGAGAATGTTGGCATTGAGGGTACCGCGACCTATTCCGAAACAAAGATCTACACTCACCACATAGCTGCCGATGAGGAGAGCTATTGATGGCAGGGGATCTGCGAACCAGCCTGAATCCGCAACGCATGACTTGACCTACATTGCTCTTTCGTCCCTGGCGCGCGCCGCTGAACAGCAAGAGAATACAAAACGGAATGAGATGATGGATTATAGCCCAGAAGACTGTTTCATGATCACCGGCGGTACCGGATCATTCGGAAACGTGATCGTGAAGCGCCTGCTTTCAACCAAAGCCGGTGAAATTCGCATATTTAGTAGAGACGAAAAAAAGCAGGAGGAACTCCGTTTCCTGTATCCGGACCCGCGGCTGAAATTTATTATTGGCGACGTCCGAGATGCAGATGCTGTGAGTCGCGGGATGCCCGGTGTCAGATACGTCTTCCATGCCGCAGCTCTGAAGCAGGTGCCAACATGCGAATTTCATCCGTTGGAAGCCATCAAGACAAACATACTGGGCGCTGAAAACGTAATGCAGTCTTGCATCGATCACTCAGTGGAACGTTGCGTAGTACTAAGTACCGATAAAGCAGTATACCCCATCAATGCAATGGGAATGAGCAAAGCGCTGATGGAAAAAGCTATGGTAGCGAAATCTTACATTAGCAGGAAAACAGTGTTTTGCGCCACTCGCTATGGCAATGTGATGGCCTCGCGCGGTTCGGTGATCCCTCTTTTTCTCAACCAAATGCGCAGCGGCAAATCGGTTACGATCACAGATCCACGAATGACGCGTTTTTTAATGTCATTGGAAGATTCTGTCGACTTGGTTGATTATGCATTTTTGCACGGTCGTCCCGGGGACATCTTCGTCCAAAAGCAACCAGCTTCAACCGTTTACGAACTCGCTCAAGCCTTGGCGAAGATACTCGGCATCCCTTTCAACTACACTGAGATCGGCACGCGCCATGGAGAAAAGGTTTACGAAACCTTGATATCGCGAGAGGAAATGATCCGATCAAAGGAGCACGATCGCTATTTCGAAATCTCTCGAGACGAGCGGGATTTGAACTACTCATCGTACGAATACAAAGGGAACCCCGATCTATCACTCATCAGTGATTATACATCAGACAACGCCGCGCGCCTTGAGGGAGCGGCCCTTGTCGATTTCCTTGTCGCGAAACTCGGCAGGAAGTACTTCCAGAATGATAGTTTTTGAAGCTCGCAACTCCTACGAATTACTGGTCTCCTTTCTCTTTGGAAAATATCTGGTGACCCGCGACGGTGAAAGTGTCGGGATCTTGGGTTTGAATACCGACAAGAACCTGAACGTTTCAGCGATCGCAGACTGCGGCGTCGACATAAAGATGATCTCTGCACCGCGCAGTAGCCTGGGCACCAAAGTGCTAACAACGCTATTGAGACATCGGCCGTTCAACCCTTGGCGTATAAAGCGTGTATTCCTATTTCACGAGATTAGCCCCCTGTTATTGGCCCGCCTGTTCGGGGCGGAAATCAATGCAGTAGAACATGGAGAGATTAACTACCGAAACGTCAGACACGTTTACGCAAACTTATCGCATTTCCATCCCTATCCGCTCATAAAGCGCCTGTTCGGCCAACATTTTGTGGGGGATGGAACTATTTTCACCAAAATATATCTTAAAGATCCAGCAGGATCACCGACGGCCTTGATGAAAAAAGTCGTACCGTTACTACTGGAAACCTATTACGATGCCTTGACTCCTTCAGAAAAAACAGCCCTTTCACTCGTTTTCCTTCAGAATTCAACCGATCTCTCAAAGAATACCGCAAAGTCCATACTCGTTACGCAGCCTTTTAGCGAGCTCGGAATAATGACTGAGATACGAAAGATCGAGATGTATCGGTCAATGGTAAACACCGACGACTGCGATTTGTTGATCAAGCCACACCCCAAGGAGACAACAGACTATGCACGCGCCTTCCCTGGCGCCACCATTTTGGACCAAACGGCACCGTTTGAATTAATTTGGCTCGCGGGCCTCCGGAATACGGTCATTTTTACCGTAAACTCAAGCGTAGGAAGGATGCCTGGAATGAATGTTGTAACCCTGGGAGACAGCTATCTCGATGAATTCAAACACTGATTCCATATCATTCTCTGTCCTGATGAGTGTGTACACCAACGACGATGATGCATTTTTCGATCAGGCATTATCGAGTGTGCTAAAGGACCAAACACTAACGCCGACACAGGTCGTCCTAGTTGTCGATGGACCTATTCAACACTCAAAGGCATTGATTATCGAGCGACACAAAGAAGCATTTCCGACCGTTTTGGACGTTGTAAGACTTCCGCATAACTTAGGCCAGGGTCCGGCACTTAATGAGGGGCTTAGGCGATGTAAAAACGAATATGTTGCGCGAATGGATGCAGATGACGTTTCTTTACCGGATCGTTTTGAGAAACAAATTCGGTTCATGACCGAAAATCCCGATGTAGATCTCAGCAGCGGCTTCATTGAAGAATTCAACTCGCAAGAATTGGTTAAAATTAGAAAGTTACCTCTATATAGTCCGGATCTGGAGAGATACTCTAAAACCCGCTCGCCAATTAACCACGGGGCCTGCATTTACAAACGATCTCTCGTAGAAGCCTGCGGTGGATACAACAAATTCCATCAGGTTCAAGACTACGCTTTATTCGTAAAGATGATGAAAGCCGGAGCTAACCTGATGAACCAGCCCGATATTTTGGTAAGAGTCAGACTCCTTGACAACTATGCGCGGAAGTCAGGGCTGAAATATTTTACCGAAGAGGTTCTACTTGCCTGGTACTTTTTCCAGATAGGCCATATTGGAGTTGCAGGTCTCGTACGCAATCTCGCGGTAAGAGCCCTTCCACGACTGCTTGGAAGTCGCGCCATGGGTTATTTGTACAATCGCGTCCTCAGATGACATTCAGAACCTTCCGAATTGGCAGATGTGTCGAAGGCGGATACCGCCTGCCCCCCTTCATCACGTTGCCTCAGAAAACGCCCTGCAGCAGACGAAGATAAATGCTCAAAAGTGTCGACGAATGAGACGCCATAGCTACCGTCCATATCGCATTTGGTGCTAAAGTAAGCATGGCTGCGAAGGAGAGGCGCATTCCAAACTCAATCTTTGTTCCCGAATCACTACAATGTCTAAGCTACCTCTCGCGCACCAGTCATAAAAAGCTCGAGAATCGAGCACGAAGGAACGATGGAATATTCTAAAAAATATTTTCGCTTAATTTCTAAGCATCCGCGTCATATCCTCGTGCTTTCAGCGGCATCACTAATCTATTCAGCCGGCCTTTCAGAACACTTGCTTATATCAACCGGGTGCCAAATATTTATAATAATTTACGTAATAATCCTGGGGATGCTTTTCGGATCATTGACGGAATTTGTTATTATCTCAATCTCTACATTAATATTGAGTATTTTTCAAGGAAATCAGTCTATATTTTTGGCCGTATTGATCTGCACGATCTCCATATCGTCAAAGATGGATAAGATTGCGGTTGCGCACGCCACAATACTATACAGCTTTGCATATTCGGCGCTTAGTGCGGCTTATTTTTACGGCGACTTCGATTTTATTTATGAGCCAAAACTTTACGACAGCTATTTCTTGGCAGGAAACAGGCTTCTTGGTCTCGACGGAAGCCCCGCATATCTGTCCGTACTGGCCGGACTAGGCGCCATCTTGTGCTGCTTTTATATACAACGAAAAGTATTGGCCGCTCTACTTTTAATATTCTTTATTGTAATAGTTGCGCTTACAGCAAGCCGGACTGCGGCGCTCGGCGTCACATTGGGAGCGACAGCGGCACTTCTGCGGAGGAGCGGCTTCAGTTGTGCAGTCACCACAATAGTCGCGCTACCGCTAATCATCACAATTTCTTACTCCCTGCGACCATGGCTGTCCAGCCACCACCTTCTTCTATTAGAGCTATTTACTAGCCACAGAGTTATCAATTGGTCCAACCTACTTATACACTTCGGAACACTTGATATTTCGTCGATTTTACTTGGCGCCGGCAAGCCGGAGCCTATCGTAGATCCAAGTGCGACTCAAAGCATATCATCTGCTTTCTCTTATAGTTACGTAACGTACACAGAGTCCGCAATACTTAAGTTCCTGTTTTATCATGGCGCCATTGCTTACACAATAATGAGTATATTTATCGTGCACAGGTCGAGCCATCTCGAAAAATACAAAGATCGAATTCTATTTTTCTATTTTTTGTTCTGCGGTATATACATAGATGCGATTTTTAGTATTCAGTACATTCACTTGGCATTTGTATTATTTTGCCTTACCGCCCGCATGCCAAACGAAGCTGAAAGAGGGGCTTTGTGATGAAGGTCGTAATTCTTGGCTCCTCCGGAATGTTGGGAGGCGCGTTATATTCAATCCTATCTGGAATACATGAAACAATCGGCGTCGCGCGAAGGGCCGGGCCGTATACGGACTGCGTGTGCGACTTGCTGAGCCCCACACTTTCGTCCTGTCTAGATAGAATTGAGGCCGATGTGGTAATAAATACCGCCGCCATCACAGATCTGGCAACCTGCCATCAACACATCGATCAGGCTTACAGGCTTCATGTCCATTTACCGCAGCAGCTATCAAGACGCCGCGAAAAGCAAATATATATCTCCACCGATTCCGTTTTCGACGGAATGAGCCCCCCCCCTCTGGGTTACGACGAATTGTTTACGCCCTCACCGCTCAATGTCTACGCATTGACCAAACTTCTTGGCGAAGCTCCGATACTCGAAGCCGGAGGGCTTGTTATCCGGACAAACATATATGGCTTCAATCGGTTCCTGCCCGGTCGCAGTATATTCGAGTGGGCTATGTCACGCTTGCGCGATAACGAACCGATGGTCGGCTACCAAGACGTTGTATTCAACCCTGTGAACATCTGGCAACTGTCGCGCAGTTTGGAATTCTGTCTTCGCGAGGATATTTCCGGCTTGATAAACATCGCGGGGGACACAGCAATTTCAAAGGCTGACTTTCTCAGTGCGATCATTCGGATCAATCGACCCGGTTACTCGTGCCTAGACTACCAAGACGCCCCGTCTAGCCAAATCGTCAGACCAAAGCAAACAGTTCTCGACGCAAGGAGATCTTACCGATTGGGGTTGCCGACAATAAAATTAGAGGACGGACTTCTTGAAGTAAGTTCTAGGTTCAGAGGCGACAACTGAGATTGGAAGAATTAGAATTCTTATGATATACTCGATCAGGCTAGTTAATTTAGCAATGCGATTTGCGGCTCTAGGCGCCCGATTCTTGCTTTTTTTCATACTAGCGATCTACCTCCCCCCTGAACAAGTTGGTTTGTTCGGAATCATTTCAGCAACCGTTAGTTATGCTGCCGCTTTTATTGGAATTGACTTCTATCAATACTCAAACAGAGAATTGCGGCACGCTCCGGAAAAATACCATCTGTCGATAATATACTCTAGCATGCTACTCTATTCTGTGATGTACATTGTAGCAATTCCCTTTTTTTGCCTTGCCTTTTACTTCAACGTCATTGAATGGAGTTATTTTTATATAGCCATCGGAATATTGATTTTCGAACATGCAGGACAAGAGCTCTACAGAATCCTCGTGATGATCGAAAGGCCCATCACAGCAGGCGCGGCATTATTTTTGCGGCTTGGATTCTGGGTGTTCGCCCTGACCTGTGCGATGTATCTAAACTCAGCATTTCGTAACATCGAGACAATTCTTTGGGCTTGGTGGCTCGGCACTATCTCCGCATTTTGTTTAGCGTTCAGACCAATACTCGCCATGAGAAACGGTCGGCGACTCATCGGTATGGGAAAAGCGTGGATTATCAAGGGCCTGAGAGCGTCGATACCGCTACTAGTTGGAACGCTCTGCCTGCGTGCCACCGTTGTCTTAGACCGGTACTTATTTGAAATGGAAAATTCGAGAGAGCTACTAGGTGTATACGTATTTTTCGCAGGCATGGCAGCAGCGCTTCCGACAATGCTAGAAGCCGGAGTCTTCTCTTTCCGGTCGCCAAAGCTAATTAGTGACGCTCAAACTTCGACGAGCGGCCAGCTCAGATCAACGGTTCAAGACATACTACGTGAAACGATAATTATTTGCGTCGCCTTCTTGGTGACTTCTGTATTGTTATTTCACATTTTTATGAGCGATACAAATAATAATATTTATTTCGATAATATCGAAATATTTATAATCTGCGTTTTCTCTCAGATTATGCTTTCTGTATCCATAGTTTTTAATTATACTTTATATGGCATGCGGCTGGATAGGCATATAATTATCGGCAACGCATTTGGTTTTTTGTCATTTTTGATTTCATTTTACTTTCTCTCCTTTGTCACGGCAACCTTAGCCATCCCACTTGCTCTAGTTTGTTGCAATACTATTGTTCTATCATATAAATGCATTGTTTATATGAAATATTCGCGCTCGAAATAAGGCTTACTGATCAGCAACGGGCTTTCAGATTCTGTTGACTATAAGTTATGCATCCATGTCTTGCGCGTGTAGCATGACCTAGTGTCTTTCTTCCGCCACGGCGGGTGAGATACCTCCGTTTGGCTTTTGACTTGCCCTCGAGATATTCGGCCATTTTCCCTGAGGTTTCCACTTGTTACTCTTGTACCAAACCTTGGACCGCCGGAAGCTGGAGTTTTCCGGCTCTGATCACGATGACTGGCTGGTTGCGCCGCCGGGTTTATGCAGGGCGACCGGGACGTTATAACCAATCGCTGAGTGAGGGCGTTCCTCGTTGTAGTATCGACGCCAAGTCTCCAACTTTTCGCGGGAAACCGCATGGGTCAGGAACCAGTGGGCGTTCACGCATTCGGACCGCAGCTTGCTGATGAAGTCTTCGATGAAGCCGTCGTCAGTGGGTTTGCCCGGGCGTGAGAAGTCCAGGGTGACGTTGTTGGCATAGGCCCAGGGGTCGAGATCACGGGAGATGAATTCGCTGCCGTTGTCCACCCTGATCGTCTTCGGATAGCCGGTCTTCTGGCAGATGCCTTCCAGTGTCTGGACGACATCCTCACCGCGATAGGTGAAGCGTGCGTCGGCGGCGGGGCAGTGGCGCGAGTGCGTGTCGACCACGGTCAGGATGCGCAGCTTCTTGCCAGTCGCGAGCTGGTCGTGAACGAAATCCCCTCTCGGCGTTTGCCAGCAAACGCCTGCCAGGGCAGGGCATTGCCCAGACATCATTCGGCCCGACAGCCTCCTGGCGATCGTCTCGGAGCTTTGCCTTAACCCGGCGCTTGGGATGCTTGTTGCGCAGTTGAAGCCCTGACTCGCTGTAAATCCTGCGTGTCTTCTTCATGTTGATCTCCCAGCCATCGCGGCGCAAGTGCACATGGACACGGCGGTAGCCATACCGCACGCGTGTCTCGCAAATCCCCTTGATACGTCGTTCGAGTGGGACCTGTCCGGTGCGGCGAGACTTGTAGTGGTAGGTCGATGTATCGAACTTCAGGACCGTGCAGGCCCGTCGGATGGATATGCCCCAGTCCACCAGCATCCCGTCGATCAGCTTGCGCTTGCGAACAGGCCTTAGAGCTTTCGGCGCATAAAATCTTGCAGCATCTCCCGGTCCAGCGTCAGATCGGCCACGATCTTCTTCAGCCTGGAATTCTCATCTTCCAGAGCCGTCAAGCGAAACATCTCATCGGCAGCAGACCCGCATACTCTTGACGCCAAATGAAATAGGTCGCCTGGCTGATCCCAGCCTTCCGGCAGATCTCTGCCACCGGCACACCGTCATCGCCCTGCTTCAAAATAAACGCCTTCTGCGGGTCTGAGAACTTCGATGCCTTCATGCTTGCGCTCCTTCTCCCAGCCGGGAAACAACGCGGATAACTCCAGTTATGAACCGCCTAGTTTCTGGGGAGCAGGTCACCGGATATAGTTCCTCAGATTCAGAGAACCTGTATGTCCGCTATGGGCAGCTACAATTAGCAGCGCCGGATGTGGCCGCTCGCCGCTGACAAGGGTTCTCCTTCTCGTTCAAATAGATCCGTCGATCCTCCGCCTGATCAATAGCCGGAAGTGATTGTGACCACACAGCGCGGTGCGCAATCTTATCCGGCCTAGTCCCAGAAAATTTCGGTGCCTCTGTTGCGTCCCCAACTTGGATTACTACCAGTGGATCAACGCATCGCGGTCCTTCTGCGTGAGCGCTGGGGGCCTCCTCCAGACGTGCACGAAACCAAACAAAGTGTAGCGGTATCTATCGTGGGGTGCGCCACAGTCATGCGATCTTGGAGTCCAATCACGGCCGCCTAATCTCGCTTCGAATCTGTTGGGATACTATGGAGCCAGCCAGAAACGTCCGCCCCATACTGCAAGTTGGCGCTCCGCTGCCTCGAAATCTTGCAGCGTGTCGATGTCGATCGAGCGATCCAACGGCATCTCATAACCTAGCCCATCTTCGAATAGCAGACGCCCTTCGTCTCGAAACCGTTTCGCGTCGACAAAGTAGAAAGCTCCGTTTAACAACATTGCCTTCGGCAGATCTTGTCGGCGTAAACCCGCTGGTGGCAATGGCAGGAGGCGCTCCAGCCGACCGGTATCATCTTTGCTATACATTAGCCAAGGCGATACCGCCGCTTCGCAGACCGACACACAGCCGCCCGCGCCGGGCACGCTCTTCCACAATGAGAAACCCGCATCCAAGTCGGCCCCGGTGCGGAACGGCGACGTCGGCTGCAGAAGCACCGCGCGGTCAAACTCCGTTATCCGTTCAAGTACATGTGCCATGACATCGACGGATGTGGCCGTGTCTGAGGCAAGTGACGCAGGACGCATGAACGGCACCTCGGCCCCGGCCTCCTTCGCTGCACTGGCTATTTCGTCATCGTCGGTTGACACCACTACGCGCGCTACACATTGCGCTTGCAGCGCTGCACGCACCGTCCACGCGATCAACGGCCGCCCCCCCAGCAGGCGCACGTTTTTTCGAGGAACCCCCTTGGACCCGCCTCGCGCGGTGATTACCGCCAAAACGCCGCTCATTTCCTGAACACCGTCTCGAACTCGGCACGGGCGCGGTCGAGGTCCTCGATGCGACCGATGTCCATCCAGTATTCCCGAACCGCGAAAACAGAAACCTTGTGTCCTGCATTCTTCATCCGGGTGATCAGTTCCGGCATGTCCAGTGGCTCGTGTTGACGGATATGGTCGAAGACTAGCGGCGAGAGCGAGTAGATTCCCGCATTCACTAGGTGCCGGTATATCGGCTTTTCTTCCATCGAGACCAAGGTGGTGCCATCTGCATTCAAGACGCCATAGGGTACCTGCATATTGAACTCGCGGGCACAGATCGTCACCGTCGACCCCGTTTCCTTATGAAAATCCATCATCGTTCCAAAGGATGTTGTTGTTAGGATGTCGCCGTTCATCACGACGAAAGGCGAGTCGGGACGCTGCGGCATCAGCGAGAGCGCCCCGCAGGTTCCCATGGGCTTCGTTTCCTCAATGTAGTCGATCTCCACGCCTAGTGACGACCCATCACCAAAATGATCGCGAATCACATGCCCAAGGTAGTTCAGCGATAGGGTGAATCGGCTGAAACCCTGGTCTTGGAAGCGGGTTACGATTCGCTCCAGCAGAGGCTTGTCGCCCACCGGGATCATCGGCTTCGGCATCGTCTCCGTCAATGGGCGCAGCCGCAAGCCTAGCCCGCCCGCCATAAGCACCACACGCGTCGGGCGAGGGTGGACGCTCGTCACGGTTTCGCGCAGCGCCAAGGAAACTAGCTTTCCTTGTGTGTCGATCACGGGAATGTGGTTCAGGCCGCGTTCCCGCATGAGACGTTGAGCCGCGGAAGCGCTTGCCCCCTTCTGCAGCGTCGTGGGGTTGCGGTGCATGACCTCCGAAACAGGCGCCTCAAGCCCAACACCGCGGAGGAGCCCGCGCCGAATATCGCCATCGGTTACGGTAGCGATCAGCACCCCACTGTCGTCCGTCACCAAAGCGATCTGCCGCGCACCGCTGTCGATGACTTCCATTACCAGCCGCAGGCTGGCATGCGGCAGCACAATCATCTTCTCAAGATCGGTTATCATCAAGCAATTACCTCTTTGGTAATCGTCACCCCAAGGGACGGGCCGGATTGCCAACAACGGTCACTCCAGGCGGCACATCTTTCGTAACTACAGCCCCGGCCCCGATGATCGCGCCATCGCCGATCCGTATGCCCTGAATTACGACTGCTGCCGCGCCTATGTGCGCACCGCTGCCAATTGTCACATCGCCTGACAGAGTCGCCCCCGGCGCAATATGCGCATGGCTCTCAATCAGGCATCCGTGATCGACAATGCAACCCGTGTTTACCAGCGCGTTTTCTCTGATCGTCACACCTGCCTGAAGGATTGCGCCGGCTAGCACCTGGGCGCCTTCCTCCAGCGTTACATCCTCGGCGCAGACCACCGAAGGGTGTATCACTACCGGAAAGGTAAAACCGTGCCCCCGCGCTGTGTCAAAGACCTTCCGCCGCAGCGCCGTTGAACCGACAGACCCCAGCCCGTTGACCAGCGCCACCTGTGATGGGTCGAGCTTTTCCAGCGTGGCATCGTCACCCAACCATGGGCATCCCTCGGGCCACTCCCGCCCCGGCGCATAAGGCGCGATACAGCCTTCGGCGCGCAAGCCACAGGCCGTTAGCAGCCCCAAGAGGGACCGCGCATGTCCACCAGCGCCCAACATCATCAGCGTAGTCTTCCGGACCGAGGTCACGCTCAAAGCGCCTCTCCCTCAGCTACCGCACGAGTGTTGATCCTGCCAACGATGTCCCACAGCGCCATGGGCGATATTCCGTCGCCGGGGCGCTTCACCACAATATCGTCCAGCGTCAATAGTTGGCCCTTGTGGAGGTCGCGTGCCGCCAGCAAGCTCTTCCGCACTACAGCGCGGTTCGCCACCTCGGCGGCGCCCGGCTGCTTGATGCCAGTTCCTAGCGCGCGTTCCACAACCCGCACGCCGTTCACCAGCGCACTTAGTTCGTCCGGTTCGAGCGACGCCGCGTGGTCTGGACCAGGCAGGGTGCGGTCAAGCGTGAAATGCTTCTCCAGGACGCAGGCGCCGAGTGAAACGGCGGCCAAGCTGACCGCGTGACCCACAGTGTGGTCGGAATAGCCGACTCTGAGCCCGAAGGCGCGACGCATAGTCTCCATTGCCCGCAGGTTGGTGTCCTCTACCGCCGCGGGATATTCCGTCGTGCAGTGAAGTAGCGTCACGCGCTCCGCCAGCAGGGGCCATACGGCAGGATCCAGCAAAATTTCCGCGAAATCGGCGCGGCCTCTAGGTTGGCCCTCGCGGCACATTGCAAATGCCAGAACGCCAAGCGCCTCCTCAACTTCCGACAGGCTGCCCATACCGGTGGAGAGGATAATCTTGACACCCGACCGTCCCGCGGCCAACAGCAGCGGTGCATTCGTTAGTTCACCAGAACCGAGTTTGATCTCGGGCAGTGCAAATGTCTGGGTTAGTAGCGTAAGACTATCTAGATCGAAGGGGGTGGATAGGAACCGTACACCCTTATCTGCGCAGCGCGCCATAATCGTTTCGTGATCCGAGATTGAAAGTTCGAGCCGCTGCAGCATAGCCAGTTGGCTTTCGGTACCGCCAGTGGTGCGGGTCTGGTAGTCAGCCTTCTTTGCGTTCGCCGAGGCCAATTTTGTCGCCTGAAAGGTTTGAAATTTAACGTAATCGGCCCCGGCTTCTGCAGCCCTATTTACCAGTTCAAGCGCCATGGCTAAGTCACCGTTATGATTTACGCCGGCCTCAGCAATAATCATGGTCGACGATGTCATTGGGTGCTCTCCTTGCTGATACGTTGACGCAGAAGCATGAAGGCCTCTGCTGCAATGAAGCCTGACGCCGCTCCGCGCAATGTGGCCAACGCGCGAATCCCCAGGAAGCTGCGTGGGAAGGGGTGTTCAGAGAACTCGCTCTCGAAGATGCTCGCAATCTCAATCTTCCGGTCTATGGTATCTGAGATGTCAACGAAGACATTGGGCCGGAAACCGGGAGAATCCGGAGACAGGTCAAAATCCGTTTCGGACTGCGTTTCGTAGACGTAAACACGCTCAACGGATCCATAGCGGAACCACTTCGATACCGAGATTGCCGCGTCAAAGACGACCGCATGGTCAGAATGCGCATCGCGGCGATGCGGCAGGTATATATCGGTAGGCTCAATCCGCCTTGTTGCTTCGCTGATTGCGCCAACCAAATCCCCCAATGGAATAGCATCCAGTGTCGTCGTCGGGAAATTCAACTGGATGGTCTCGGTGAAGCCATAAGCCTCCGATACGCGATCAATCTCGGCGGCACGGCTTGCCACCCGCTTGGAAGTGAAGCCTCGTGTCTCGTCGATGCCAGTCACTATTAGCCAATTGATCTCGTCGCCTTCGGCACGTGCGCGCAGCAAAGTGCCACCGCAACCAAGCGTCTCATCGTCAGGGTGGGGAGCAATCACCAAAAGGCGTTTCACAGATAGTCTCCCTCGCGCAGTTCGGGGTTGTTTTCGATGTGAAGCAAGCGCACCGCTCCACCTGCTATCCCCATGCCAGTCTTTACGACAGGGCCGCGATCATCCACTCCCAGCACTTTGCCTGGTTCAGCATTTTGCGGCACCATCTCGGTTACGATTTCACAGCGCCACAGCTTTACTAATTGGTCACGATAGCGGAACTCTGCACCGATGTAAGGGCGTGTAAGGGCGCGCGTGAGGTTATAGACGGACTCGGAGGACATGCGCCAGTCGATCAAACCGTCTAGCGCGCTACGCTTGCGCCAACTGGTGGCCCGGGAGTGATCCTGTGGTACGGCACGTAGATCGCCCGCTATTAACCGGTTGATGATATCATCAATCTGCCTCGACAGCTGCGCCAACACCTTGTTGTACAAGCTCTGGGCATCGTCCTGCGACGTAATCGCCACCGTCTCCTGGCTGAGAATTGGTCCACTATCAGCGCCCTCGTCCATCACGAACAGCGTCGAAGCGGTCTGCTCCAATCCCAGAGCGAGCGCCCAGATAAGCGGGTGACGGCCCCGGTTCTGCGGCAGAGCCGCCGCGTGAAAGCCCACGATGCCACTGCGAGGGATAGTGAGGATCTCTGGCCCCAAGAGCCGCGACCAGCCAATGGTAAAGACGATCTCAGCTCGGACGTGACGCAGGAGTGCGGCCAGCATCTTGGCGTCGGTTTCCTCTGCGTAGTGCACCGGTACTCCCGCATGTGTCGCGATGCTCGCTATATCAACGAAATCCGCATTGAACGTGCTTCCGCGTAGAGTAAGCACGCCGCTGACGACGATCTCCGGCCGAGCCAACAAAGCTTTCAAAGCGACTGCGCTCGACTGCACACAGCCAATGAAGAAAACAGGAATGCGCAAGTCTATCATAGCTCGTGGAACCGCTTGAACAGGATCCCGTCAAGGTCGACTCCGCGTAGCACCTCAGCGATCTTTGCAGAGGCTCCAGGCGCTCCATACGGAGTTTCGCGCCGCGCTGCGATAGCACGCAGCTCCGCGCTGCGAGCTTTAGCGATGGCAGCGAGGATACCCTCAGTCGTATCATCACAATCTACCACCGCTGGGCCGCGCAGGCGTCCGCGTTGTCTATTGCCAATATTCACAGTGGGCACGCCGACATAGGGCGCTTCCAGTAACCCGCTGGAAGAGTTTCCGATCACCGCATCGGAAATAGCCATCAGGCTCAGGTAGCGTCGCATGCCCAGCGAGGCTACCTGAACGGCTTGTTCGTGTCGCTCAGCGCAGAATGCCTGCACTCTCTTGTTAATCTCCTGTCCCAAGGCATCGGCATTGGCGCCGGTGAAAACGATGCGCGTAGCCTCTTGTGCGTCCAACGCCTCCAGTAGATTAGTGATAGAGGCCGCGCCGTCGGCATCCAGCGTCAGCGGATGATAGGTCACAAGCAGTATAGGTGCGTCAAGCGTCAGCCCGAGCAAGCCCGCGATCTCTTCACGCGTCACAGGTTTCAGTGACGCCACGTTGTCAAGTCCTACGGCACCAACATTATATACGGCTCTAGGCTGCTCGCCCATCTGAATCACCTTGCGCCGAAAGGCTTCGGCGGAAGTGAAATGCAAATGTGACATCTTGGTGATAGAATGCCGGATAGCCTCGTCTATTAGTCCTTCGGTCGCCTCCCCACCATGGATATGCGCGATTGGGATCCGCAAGATCATGGCGCTTTGCGCTGCCGCTAGTGCCTCATAGCGGTCACCCAGCAGCACGACGATATCCGGTGCAAGCCGGGCCAGCGCGGCTGTCAGGCCAATGACCCCCAGCCCTATGGACTGCCCTACGGCACGGGGGCTGTCTGAAGCCAGCAGCATGTCCACCTCAGCGTCGATCTTGAACCCTGCGGCACGGATTTCCTCAATCGTGTCGCCATGGCCGACTGCCAGGTGTGCGCCGGTTACGATCAGTTGTAGGGTTACATTAGGCGTCCGATCTAAGATCGCCATCAGGTTGCTCAGCAGCCCGAATTCGGCTCGGGTCCCGGTAATGACACAGATCTTTCTCATGTAGCTCCCAAGTAAGCTGAGGATGGGATGTTCAACACTCGCGCTTCAAGATGCTCGGCGCAGGAGAGGTCACTGCGCGGGTTGTTCGCATACATCGTCAGCCGATGCATCAGGGTCCAGATCGGACGGGACATGACGCCTGCATCGTTCAGCACCGACAGAATGTGATCGCGCGCCTCGGCGCGGGAGGGGTCTAACACGAGCGTCACTAACCAGTTATTCGATACCGTGTCCTTCGGGGCAGCGAAAAGCGTTACCCCATCCAACCCGCTAAGCGATTCTGCATACGCGTCGAACAAAACCTGCTTCTGCCTGAGCCGCGTTTCCAGCTGTTCCAGCTGCGCGACGCCCAGTGCCGCGTTTAGGTTAGGCATGCGGTAATTGTAGCCCACCTCGTCATGCAGGAAGGCCCAACGATGCGGGAGTTTAGCGGTCGTGGTCAGGTGTTTGGCTCGCTTCGCGAGAGCGGCGTCGTTGGTTACGATTGCGCCGCCACCGCCTGTGGTGATGATCTTGTTTCCGTTGAAGCTGACCGCTCCGACGGTGCCGAGACTGCCACATGGTCGCCCTTTGTAGCTGCTGCCAAGGCTCTCAGCAGCATCTTCAACCACGACCATTGGCCACTCTTCCACGACGTCGTTCAGCCTGTCCATGTCGACCGGACAGCCGAAGGCATGCATCGGGACAACAGCGGCAATGCGGCGGCCAGTCAGCTTGTTCCAGGTCTGACCGCTCTGGACTGTGGCGACCTGTTCTAAATGGGTGCGCAGACGCAGCGGGCAAAGGCCCATAGTATCATAAGCACTGTCGACGAAATGCGGCACCGCACCCAAGTGGCTGGCGGCGTTGGCGGTGGCCACAAAGGTCAGTGCTGGTACCAGCACCTCGTCGCCGGCCTGGACCCCTGCCACAATCAGGGCGATTTGCAAGGCAGCTGTACCATTGGCCATCACTACGCCATACCCGCAGCCAGACAGGCGCGCCACCTCGCGCTCGAAGGTATCGACGTAAGGGCCGACTGAGGACACCCAACCGGTATCGATGCAGTCCAGGAGCAACTCGCGCTCGCGGCCGTGGAATTCTGGCACATGTAGCGGTACAAAACTATCCTCGGTACCGATAACCCTCCTGATGCGTCGCACCAGTTCTTCCGCAAATTCCATGTTAGTTCCCACCTACTGGCCGCTAGCCAGACAGATTTTAGATGTTGTATTCACCGGTTTTATAGGCGGCCAGATTGGCCGGGTCTTGGAACCATTCGGCCGTTTTAGCAATGCCACGAGCAAAACCATCCCGCCCGCCATGCTCCGGCGCCCAGCCGAATAGGCGGCGTGCCTTATCGACTCCGGCAAAAAGACGCTCGACCTCACTGTCAGCCGGTCGCAATCGCTGCTCATCGGACACTATGTCGATCTCAACCCCCATGGTTTGCGCAATCAAGTTAACTGTGTCCATGATGGAGATCTCAAAATCGGAGCCGATGTTAGTGGCCTCGCCAACGCAAGCGTCGCATTCCATCGCCTGAATGAATCCGTGCGCAGTGTCGTGAACGAAGGTAAAGTCGCGTGTTGGATGCAGAGCGCCGAGCTTAATCTTACGCTGACCGGCGGCGATTTGGCTGATGATGGTCGGGATTACCGCGCGGGCGGACTGGCGCGGCCCGTAGGTGTTAAATGGGCGCAGAACAGCCACCGGAGTGCCGAAGCTCTTGTGGAAGGATAGGGCCAACTGGTCGGCCGCGACCTTCGTTGCGGCATAAGGAGACTGGCCGTTGACTGGATGTTCCTCAGTAATCGGCACGAACTGCGCCGTACCATAGGTTTCGGATGTTGAGGTGGAAATTACCCGCTCAGTGCCGAGCCGCCGCGCCGCCTGCAGCACGTTTAGAGTGCCAGTGACATTAGTCGCGACATAACTGTCCGGCGAATGGTAGCTAAAGGGAATGGCGATCAGCGCGGCCAGATGCAAAACTGCGTCACACCCTTCCATGGCGCTGGCCACGCCATGCGGATCGCGGATGTCTCCCGCCACCACTTCGAAATTTCCTTTCACATCCTCTGCAGAATGGTCCAGCCAGCCCCACGAATTCACCGAATTGTACATAACGAAGGCGCGTGTATCGTATCCTGAACGAACCAGCGCCTCTGTCAGATGCGATCCGATGAAGCCATCAGCGCCAGTTACCAGAACCTTTTTCAATCTCATCTTTTCAGTTTCCCCTTGCGGCTACGCGCCACGTGCCAATCGAAAAGAGCGACCGATTCGCCGCATCCCTTTGGACATATTGGCACCTTAGTGCATGACCATTCAGCACGTCACAGAGCGGAGAGTGCAAACAATTCAATCTCTCGCAGGCGCTCCTCAATTTCAGAGTTCTGTCACTCACTTCCGATATCATGCCTCAACAAATGCGACGCTGTAAAACAGTGGGAGCCAGCATGCGAGGGAGGCGTAATTCCCGCAACGACTGGTGGACATCGGCGTCTTGCCCTTTTATGAGTGTGCCGGAGACTTCCAAGCGTTACGCTGCAAGACGAATTTCCATCATGGATCTGGAACATCTGGAATCCTCCTCTAACACCATACCCTGAGCCTCCAAAACGTAGAGTTTTCTCTTAACATTTCAGGTCGCGGTATCGGCGCCTCCAGTGCGGCCACCCAACATGCCAAGGCTCTTTGTTCCGGATGCGCCCTCTTCGCCAAAGTTGCATCTCAGGGCCATATCAACAGCGTCTTCGGAACATCCCTTCTCTGGGGACACTTAGCGGTCCCAACGCCGGTGCAGAAACACCAAACCAGGGCTTGACCAGTGACCCTATCTCGAAATGCCACCGGCTATGTCGACCCTTAACTGCTTCGCGCCTTCATCGGAAGCATCTTCTTGTCCTTCTCCAGTTGAAACCTTCGGGCGGCGGCTGCGGCGGCACATTCTGATCGTTCGCTAACTGGCCATCCGAATTGATCTCACCGGCTCCAAGGTGGAACTCGTTTCCGCATCGGCGGCCCCGTGTCCGCTTCCGTGGCGCCGGTGATCGATCCCGGTCAATTCAACAGGAGATTTGATTGTGACGCTCAGAACACCTCGATCGCCGATCAGACGAACCATGCCGGCGCCTTTGACATTGTACAGATGTCCCCCTCGCTCCGCACTCTTGTGGATGGTCTGGCGGAAGCGGCTTTGTCTGCGTTCTCACTCCCGCAAGACCATGAGCGCGCGCGAGATCGCGCTCCTCGGTGGGGCCGATGACAGCATCGCGTCCCTGGGCGGCGAGAAGCCGATAAGCCCAGCCGGATGCAGTTTCCCCGCGACGATTGCTTTCGGCACTCCCCGCCGATCCGGACTTGATGGCGTCGAGCCAGTCACTCTTTTCCCGCGCAACCTGAATCAGAATCTGTCGTGCGACGTCGGCTGGTTTCAGCTTGGTCTTGAGGTCCAGCTGAAGGCGATGGCTGGCGAGTGTGACCTCGGGCGCTATCCTCCTCGCCCGGTGTACTCCTTGGTGTCGAGGCTCAATTCAAGCCTCACCCAATCACGGCGCCCCGTTCCAATCGGCAAACGGCGGCGCCACCAGTAGACCGAACCGCGTTTGAACACGTGTTGGATTGTTGTCATGCTAAACCCTTTTTGAAGAGGGCGAGCAGGATCATTAGTCTTTCCGGGCGACAGTCTTGTGTGACAGTCCGTGACGACAATCGTCTACAACAGTGCCTCCAATTCAATTCCCAGCGAAACCCAATCGCTGGAAACCCTTGGATTGCGCTTGATAGAAGTGGAGGTGGCTGGGGCGCCAGGATTCGAACCTGGGAATGCCGGTACCAAAAACCGGTGCCTTACCGCTTGGCGACGCCCCAACAGGATTTGGGCGACGAGGTGGCGCCGCAAATCGCGGCCTGATTAGCAAAGGGAAAGCGGCGCGGCAACACCTGTTGGTCGGGTCTCGACAGATTTTGGCGGAACGATGGGGCGTGGCGCTCGTTTTCTTTGTATCCACACGACAGAAACGCCGACGAAAGGACATTCCATGCCTTCCATCACTTCCGCCCGCATCCTCATTCTCGCCACCCATGGCTATGAGCGCTCCGAATTGCGCGTACCGCTGGATCAGCTCACCGCCAAAGGCGCCAAGGTTTCCATCGCCTCGCTGGAAAAGGCACCGATCAAGAGCTGGGACGAGGACAACTGGGGTGACACCGTCGATGTCGACCTGACACTGGACGCGGTCAAGATCGACGACTTCGACGCCATCGTGCTTCCCGGCGGACAGATCAATCCGGACCTGCTGCGCAAGGAGCAGAAGGCGGTCGCGCTGATTTCGGCCTTCGTCCAGTCCGGCAAGACGGTCGCCGCCGTCTGCCATGCGCCCTGGCTGCTGATCGAGGCCGGTGCGGTCAAGGAACGCAAGGCGACGTCCTATGCATCGATCAAGACCGACATGATCAATGCCGGCGCAGACTGGCGGGACGAAGCCGTCGTCACCGACCAGGGCATCATCACCTCGCGCAATCCTGGCGATCTCGATGCCTTCGTGGAAAAGATCGTCGAAGAAATCGAGGAAGGTCGCCATCAGCGCCGCGCCGCCTGACGGCTTCGCAACGATCTCCCCAGTCTGGCTTGCCACCGCTTCGGCCGCTGCGGGGTTCACCTTTAAGATCGACAGGCCCGATGACTATCGTCGGGCCTGTCGTGTGTCTGCACGAAGCGATCAGCCTGACGGCCAGTCAGGAAAGGCCAATCAAGTGGGGCACAGTCAGTCGGGCACAGTCCATCCAGCGCCATCGGGCCGGGTCGGGCGTGCCGGACCGGTCAGCCCGGAACCGCCGGCACCTCCCGGCGCAGATCCGGCTCATCATGGACGAAGGAGAGTTGCAGGGTCGCCATGCGTTCGGCCTTCGGATCCCCGCCGGCCGCCGCCGGTGGGTCGACCTCTATCCCCGCCTCAGCCAGTGCCGTAGCCAAATCCCGGAAAGCGCCGGCCGGAAGGGTCAAACGGATGGTGTTCATCAGGTTGGAATACAGTCTCACGTCATCGATCCAGCCGCCCAGCCGGTTTACCGTGTCGAAGACCAGCTGGGTGGCCTGCTTGCGCTCCACGCGCGTTACCGCCGTCATCATGATCAGCTTGCCCATCGGCGCACCTCCGTTACGCTACCAGTTTGGGGGGCGGCGGTGACAAATCAAGCCCTTTGTGGAATAGGCTTTGCCGGCAAGCGGAGCGACGGACGACAGGCATGAAGAAAGTACGGCAGCATGGCGGGCAGCAGAAGCGACGGGCGGGCCGAACGGCTTCCGGCGCCGTGTCCCGACCCGTCGACGCGACGCCGGCAGGCGCGCAGCCGGCACGTGCAGCCAAGTCCGTCAATAGTCCTGGCGGTGGTGACGCATGGACAGGACGGGACCGGTTTCGCGCCGGCATCGCCACCCGCGCCTTCAAGCTCGCCCTCCTCGTCTTCCTCGCCGGCGTGCTGCCGGTCGCACTGTCCCTTTCCATTCCCCACGATTTCGCCTTCTTCGAACTCGGTTTTCTCTTCACGCTGTCGATCTACGATCTCGTGCTGGCGATGCTCGGTCTGTCGGTCGTTGTCGGCATGGCGGAGCGCGGACGCGACATCGGGTATATTGCGCTTGCCTTTCTCGGCGTCTTGCTGCCGATGCTGATGCTGTTCGACACGATCTTTCCGATCATCCTGCAGAGCCCACTGGGGGACGAACTCTTTCTGATCGCGCCTGTTGCCGTGCTTCTCTCCGGTGTCGCCCTGTGGCTTCCGAGGGGTTACCGCATCTTCGGCGCCACGCTTGCCGCAGCCGTCGTGGCGCTGTCGCTGTCGCTGTTCATCGGGCTCGACGATTTCGGCATCGGCATCAAGGAATTCGCCCTGACCGCTGTCATCGGCGCGCTGTGGATCCTGCTGTCGCCGGGCCTGCTGCTCAGGCCCTTTCGCGGCGCCTGGCTCGTCATCCCCGCCCGCATCATCGGCTCCTGGCTGGTGGTGATCGCCATTATCGTCACGGTTTCGCTCTATGTACCGCTTGCACCCGAACAGCAGCCGCCGCTCGGCGATCCGTCGGCGCCGGATGTCATGATGCCCGGCATCGGTTCGCTCGACGCGCCCAGCCTGCCGCCCCTCGATCCCGCGATAGAAGAGGGGCTGGAAGACGCACCGGGCGGCGACGGTTCCGACCTGTTTCTGCCGCGCGAGGAAGACGCCGGCCCCTGAGCGATGCGTCTCAAGGGCAACGGCCCCCAGATTGTCGCCCAATTCATATCAGCGAAGAGGTTGCACGCAAGGTGTTCGGCTGGGCACGTGCCGCAGGCCGAACAAGCTGCGCTGCGCCGGAACCGATTGCGGTTGCAGCACTCGAAAATCACCCCCTCCGTATTTTTACCGTGGCACGCGGAAAAGTCCGTTAACTTTTCGTGAACCATAGTCGGGCCGCGCATGGGGACCAAAAACCCTGAAGCTAAGATACCGTAATTTCAGGATATTCTTTTCATGGCCAGCCTTTTGACGAATAGCGGCGCGATCGCCGCCCTGCAGGCCTTGCGCTCGATCAGTACCGAGCGGGCCGGCTCGGAGAACAAGGTCAGCTCGGGACTGCGGATCAGCGAGGCGGGGGACAATGCGGCCTACTGGTCGATCTCCACCACCATGCGGTCAGACAGCATGGCGCTTTCGGCGATCAGCGACACGCTGGGCCTGGGTGCAGCGAAAGTCGATACGGCTGCCGTCGGCCTTGCCTCTGTGATCAAGGTGCTGGACCAGTTCGAAGCGAAACTGGTGGCAGCCAAGGAGGATTCAGTCGATCTCGCCAAGATCCAGGCGGACCTGCGGCAATACCAACAGGCCGTCGTCGACATCGCACGATCCTCGAGCTTCAACGGGCAGAACTGGCTGCATACCGATATCGCCGACATCTATGACGACGAGCTCACGGAAACCCAGATCCGTTCATCCTTCACGCGGGGCACTAAGGGTGATGTGAAGGTCGACGCCATGGGATTCAGCCTGGCGAAAACCTCGCTCTTCAACAAGGCCGGCGGCGGAATGCTGCAGCCGGATATCCGCGATGTCGGCACCATCGGGGGAATGCGATTTCTGACGAATTACGACTGGGATGATGCGACGGCGCACAACGCGCCGGACGGAACGCAAGGCTGGATGCTCCCGAAGGCTGCCGTCGGGTCACGTGCCTCGATGTCCTTCTCATTCCCGGCCGGTTCGCCGCTCGACTTCAACACGCCGGGTGCTCAAATCAGCTTTACCTTGACCCTGGACAAGGAAGCATCGAACCCGAACAATTTGTCGGGTTCGGCAGGGCAGTTACAGGAACTGCCGGGCCCTTATGACGGCGGATACACCGTGCCGATCATCATCACCAAAGCGGAGGTGGATGCCTACAACTCCGGTCTCGGCGGCGTGATCTCCACCAACACGGAATTTGCCGGCCTGCTCAATCAGATCCTCTCGCCACACGGGGCCTCGGTTTACGCGAATTATTCCACCCGGCTGCCGTCCGGCATCAGCGTTCATAATCCCGTGCTGATGGACATCAGCACCAAACAGGTTCACGGCAACGGTTCCTATGTCGGCATCAGCAATCTGACGGCCACCGGTGTCAGCAGCGGTGGGCTGGTCGATGGCGAAAGATACGGCACGCGCGGCTCCGGCATGGCGCTCGATTTCAAGCCTTTCACTCTCTTCGAGGTGGCGAACGACGACGACGGGGTCGAGGTGAGCTTCCGGTTTTCCCTGAACGGCGCATTGCCGGCCTCCTATTCGTTCAACCGGACGACGGTCAACGATGTGCTCGGACGCAACGACGGTAAGGTCGAGACGGCGCAGGAGATGGTAACCCTTCTCTCGTCCCTCCTCGCTGCAGACTGGCCGGGCCTCATCATCGATGTCGGCTCGGACGGGCAGGTCATTCTGAAATCTGATCCGTCCATCGACAGAAAGTGGGGCTCCGGACCCAACATCTCCTTTGACAAGGTGCGCGTCAGCATCGAGCCTCTGCCGACCCTGAGCTTCCTCGGGATCGACGTGGAGCAGAACCCCGAGCAAATCGACAACTATCTCGCCTATATCGATGCCGCCCGCGGGCGGATCGTCGATGGCGCCGCGAGCCTCGGCGCCCTGAAAGCCCGGATCGAACAACAATCGGAGCTGGTGCTGAAGCGGATCGAAACCTCGGACAAGGGCGTCGGGCGCCTGGTGGATGCCGACATGAACCGGGAAGCGACGCGCCTGAAGGCGTTACAGACCCGTGAAAAGCTCGGGACGCAAGCGCTGCAGATCGCCAATGCCCGACCGGACACAATCCTGCAGCTCTTCAGGTAGGACCGCTCCCCTCGTTGCCGTTCACCTGGTTGCCGAGCAGCAGGACGACGAGATGAACGAGGTTTTTCGCCCCGAACCGCTC
The DNA here is from genome assembly GCF_056314065.1 of Allorhizobium sp. DMC15. Classification (NCBI taxonomy): domain Bacteria; kingdom Pseudomonadati; phylum Pseudomonadota; class Alphaproteobacteria; order Hyphomicrobiales; family Rhizobiaceae; genus Allorhizobium; species Allorhizobium sp. DMC15. The sequence continues at coordinate 1,075,024 of NZ_JBQUZB010000001.1, read as the reverse complement.
CTTGAGACGATCGAGACGGTGCTCGATCGTGCGATGGGACAAGCCCAGCCGGACGGCGATTTCTTTGGCCGTCAGCCCCTCCATCAGCAACTGCACCACGGCCTCGTCACCCACCTCGAAACTGGCGAAACGCTTGGGGGCGTCGAGCAGGAAGCGGGCATAGGAGGACGAGATGACCCATTGCGATCGGCCGGTCGTGCGTTGCGGCAGCAGGATGCGGTCATAGCCGAGATTGATACCGAACAGCTTGGTCTTGACCAGTTCGATCGACGGCTGCTGGTTTTCGATCACCTGGCGCAGCCGCGGGATGACCGTATCGGCCATATAGGTCTGATCCGCGAATTCGCCGATCAACTGGTCCCGAAAAACGTGATTCAGGTCGAAGAGGGTCGTGGTGAAGCCGGAATGCCGAATGGGCGTCATGCGCCAGCGAAGCGGATCCGTTCCCTCGATCCAGAAGACGGTGAGCCGCATCTTGATCGACAGAAGGGACTTCGCGCCGTCATAGATGAGTTGCGGTTCTGCCGGCGTTTCTGCGTCGGTGGCGATCCAGGCGTCGAGCATTTTCCGGCTGACGGCGGCAAACGGGGTTTCCTTGGGCATGCAAATCACGGGTCACTTAATAACGCTCCCTTAAACCCTGCAGCGTCCGAACTTGACAAGTCTCAAGCAACCATCTGTATCGCCATCCCCAGATTTGCGTCCTATCCTTGCAGATCGGAGGCGGTTTCGTCCGGCCGCTTTCGGGATATCGACGCCTTCCGGCCGAGCCGTTACACAGGGTGTTTATGGTCCTCCTGATTCCGGTGTTGCCCGCATGATCGTCCGCTACGACCGTCCCGTGTCCCGCTCCGCATTTCTTGCGCGGCGGCTCGCGCTGTTTGCGCTGGTCATGCTGGCGCTGGTGGTGGTGGCGCATCGGTTCGGGATGTTGAAGACGCCGGATTTCATAGCGCTGGTGCTGGTGGCGGCCCTGCCCGCTGCACTTGCGGTGCCGCTGGCACTGATTGGTCTTGCGCGGCTCTGGCAGATCGGGGCGCTGGGCGGCGTTGCCGCCGTGCAGGCGCTTATCAATGCAGCTCTGCCGCTCGCACTACCCGGATACGGCTATTTTCTCTACACGAACCGGCCGGTGCTGACAGAAGTGTCGACCGATCTCGGCGACCGTCCGGCCTGGGTCTCCGCTCCGGAGGCCAACCAGCAGTTTCTGCCGCGCCCGCCGCTTTCCCCTCTCGCTGCCGCGCTGCAGACGGAGCGTTATCCGGGCTTGACCGGGCGACGCTACGAAGGGGCGATCGACCGCGTCTACGAGGCGGTGCGAAAGGTAGCGGCGGCCAACCGGCTGGTGGTGACTGCGAGCCGCGGCGAGGAATACGCGCTGCCGGATCTGCAACTGCGTCCTTCCGAGGACGGCACGGCCGCGCCTCCACCCGGGGCCGCCATGGGGACGCCACCGGCTGAGGAAGCCTTGCCCGAGAGCGGCCCCCTGCCAATGCCGCGACCCGATGCAATCTCGGCCCTGATCGACGCTGCCGAAACCGACGCGGCCGAACCGGCGGGTGAAGCACGGCTCCAGCTTTCGACCAAAACCTTCGTGTTGGGTTTGCCCTTCGATGCCGTGGTGCGGTTGAAGGAAGAGGCGGAGGTCACGCTGGTCGATATCCGCGTCGCGTCCCGCTACGGGCCGCATGATCTCGGCATCAGTGACGAGATTGCGGAAGGGTTCCTGCATGCGCTGGATGCCGAGCTTCTGGGGATTGCGGGGAACTGAGGGGTTGTCTGGCTGCCGTTGGCCTTGTGCCGAGCGCTCCCCCCTCTGCCCTACCGGGCATCTCCCCCTCAAGGGGGGAGAACGGAGAGACCCGCTGCCAATCTAACCCGGCCAATACTCTCCCGACAACCTTGGTGGACCATCCGTGGCAATCATGCCCTTCTCCACCAGATCCTCGATATGGGCGAGCACGGAGAGTGCAGCGGCGCCATGCAGGCGGGGATCGGTCGCGGCGTAGATGACCTTGACCATTTCGGGGATCAGCCGGTCGCCCTTTCGGATCCGCTCCAAGACGGCATGCTCGCGCTGCCGGCGGTGGGTGCGCAGCGCGCGCACGAAGGTCTGGGGATCGCTGACCGGACCGCCATGGCCGGGCAGATAGAGGGTGTCCTGCCTTTCCAGCAGGCGGTCGAGCGAGGTCATGTAATCGCTCATTGCGCCATCCGGAGGGGCTACGATCGAGGTGGCCCAGGCCATGACGTGGTCGGCGGAAAAGAGGATGCCGGTGTCTTCAAGCGCGAAGGCTGCATGGTTGGCGGTGTGCCCGGGCGTGTGGACGGCGGTGAGGCGCCAGCCGTCGCCTTCGACAATCTCCCCGTCCGCCAGAGTGCGGTCGGGTACGAATTCGGTGTCGGAGCTTTCGGCGAAGGGGTTTACCTCGCCCTCGAAGAGCGGACGAGCCGGCCGATGCGGGCCTTCGGCCACGATGACCGCGCCGGTATTGTCCTTGAGCCGCCGGGCGAGCGGGGAGTGATCACGATGGGTGTGGCTGACGGCGATATGGGTGACTTCCCTGCCCTCGAGGGCTGCCATCAGGGCTTCGAAATGCGCGTCATTGTCCGGGCCCGGATCGATGACGCAGACGGATTTATGCCCGACGATATAGGTGTTGGTGCCGTGGAAGGTGAAGGGGCTGGGATTGGGCGCGGTCAGGCGCTGAACGTCGTCGGCCACGGTCACCGCCACGCCATGCTGCGGCTCGAAATCGGTGATGAAGCGTGGCGCTGCCTGGTCTTCGGCGCCACTCATTTGTACTCGATCTCGATGAAGCTCATCGGCTCGTTGCCACCATTGATGACATTGTGCTCGACGCCGGCATCGCGGCGATAGGCCTCGCCGGCCTTCGACGTCACGCGGCGCTCGCCTGCGGCGTCCTCAATCAGGAAATGGCAATCGGTGAGCGGCACGACGACATAACCGAGGCCATGGGTGTGATGGCCGGTCGCGGCACCGGGCTCGAAATCCCAGCGAGTGATGCGGGTGACGGCATCATCGAGGACAATCGTCGGGATGGCGGGCGGGCGGGCGGAATAGCCGGGCATAAGGTCTCCGGGAGGTGGCGTCGCGGAATGCGACGCCCAGATTTATACCCGGGCCAGGGCCTGCGGCAACCGCCTGGGCCCAAATGTCGATGCGGGTCTCAAGCGATCAGGCTGCCGCGAGCGCTACGGCATCCGCCCCCGCCGGGTAGCGCTGCTGCGCGGTTCCGTCCGTGACGGCATGCCAGACCGCTTCGGCGACATCGCTTTCGCGGGTCACCACCGTGGGAGACGCGAAGGCCTCGAAGATCGGACGGGCGAAATCGAAATAGGCGCCGGGGAGCAGATCCATGGCATCGATATCGGTATTGGCGGCAAAGCGGGTCGTCGGCGCATAACCCGGCTCGACCAGCTTGGTGCGGATGCCGAAGGTCGCGAGCTCATGGGCGAGCGACTGGGTGAAGCCCTGGATCGCCTGCTTGCTCGCCGTGTAGGCGGCGGCGAGTGGCATCGGCGTGAGCGTGACGCTGGAGGTGACGTTCACGATGATGCCGGCGCCCCGTTCGCGCATGCCGGGGATCGCAGCCTGGGTTACGGCCATGGTGCCGAAGGTATTGGTTTCGAAGACCTTGCGGATATGGTCCATCGGCGTCGCCTCGAACGCGCCGACCACGCCGATGCCGGCATTGTTGACCAGCGCGTCGATCGGTCCTGCGGCGTCGAAGGCGGCGCGTATGCTGTCTGCCTTCGTCACGTCGAGCGGCAGGATGCGCAAGCGGTTCGACGGGGAGAAGACGTCGTCTCGGGGCGTGCGCATGGTGGCGATCACCGTCCAGCCCTGGTCGAGGAAATGCTGTGCGATGTGCTGGCCGTAGCCCGACGAGCAGCCGGTGATGAGAATGGTCGGCATGGGAGGCTCCTGTGTGTACGTTGTTGACGCCTCCGGTTTAACCAAACTAGATTGGACTATCATCGATCATCAGTCCGTATTTAATTCGAGATAGTCCAGATGCGTGATCCACTCTCCGACATCATTGCGCTTTTGAAGCCGCGCGCCGTCTTCTCCAAAGGCATCACCGGCGCCGGCCGGTGGGCGGTCCGCTATCCGCCGTTCGGGCATCCGGGTTTCTGCGCCATCACAAAAGGGCGTTGCCGTCTGGCCGTCGATGGCGAGGCACCCATTATTCTCGAAGAAGGCGATTTCCTGCTCCTGCCGGCCACGCCCGCCTTCACCATGGGCAGCGTCGAGCTCGCGTCGCCCACGGCGATCGACCCGCAGACCCTGCTTGCAGCACCCGATGGCGAAAAACGGCACGGCCGGCCGGACGGCGAGCCGGACATGCGCCAGGCGGGCGGCTATTTCTCCTTCGATGCGCCCGATGCCTCGCTGTTCGTGTCACTTCTGCCGCGCATGATCCATGTGCGGGGGGCCGCGCGACTGACCCAATTCGTGCACCTGCTTGGGGACGAAGCGACACGCGCCGATGTCGGGCGTGATCTCATCCTGGAACGGCTTGCGGAAATCCTGCTGATCGAGGCGCTGCGCAGCGCGCCGGCCGAACATGGCCCGCCCGGACTGCTGCGCGGCCTGGCAGATGCCCGCATCGCGCAGGCGCTGCAGCAGATGCATGCGGAAGTCGATCGGCCCTGGACGGTGGAGGCGCTGGCGCAGCACGCGGCGATGTCACGCTCGGCCTTCTTCGATCGTTTCCAGCAGACGGTCGGCATGCGCCCGATGGAATATCTGACGACGTGGCGCATGGCGCTGGCAAAGGACTTGCTGCGGCGCCAGGAGCTTAGTCTGGATGCGGTGGCCGAGAAGATCGGCTATGGTTCGGCCAGCACGTTCAGCACTGCGTTCAGCCGGCATGTGGGCGTGCCGCCGGGGCGATTTGCCCGAACGGCAGCGGCCTGAAGTCGAGTGAGACGGACGGTGTCACACGGCGATGGCGCCCGCCTGTTCCCGCTCCTCACCGGCGAGGAAACGCGAGGGCGGCACACCGACAAAGCGGGTGAAGGCCGTGGAAAAGGCGCTGGCCGAGCCATAGCCGATGCGTTCGGCGATCTCCTGCATGCCGAGAGCCCTTCCGCGTAGATGGTCCTTGGCGAGCGCCATGCGCCAGGCGAGCAGATATTCCATCGGCGGCAGGCCGACGGCGGCGCGGAAGCGCTTGAAGAAGGCGGAGCGGGAGAGAGCCGCTTCCTGAGCCAGGCTTTCGATCGTCCAGTCGCGAGCGGGATCGGCATGCAGACGACGCAGGCTTGCCGCCAGACGTTCGTCGGCAAGACCGCGCAGGATGCCGGTTGGGGCGTTTTCGCTCGGCACGACGCGGAGCGCTTCGAGCAGGATCACATCGAGCAGGCGGGCGAGAACCATATCGCGGGCCGGACGCGCCGCGCGGATCTCGTCTGTCAGCAGGCCGACCAGGGTCGAGAGGCGTTCGGCGCCGCGCACATGCAGAAGGCTTGGCAGGAGCGAGACCAGAAGATGGGCATCGGGTGAGCCGAAATAGAAATGTCCCACCAGCAGGCGGGCATTGGCTGGCGCTTCGAGAGCGCCATGGCAGACTTCGCCGGGCGCGACCGGGATGTCTGTAGCGATGCTTCCCCTCTCCGGTAGCCCCAGTACATGAAAATCGAAAAGGGCGGGTACGAGCACGAAATCCCCGGCCACTATCTCCATCGGCGGCAGACTGCCGACGGTGAGACGGGCGGCGCCATCCAGCACGACGCAGTAGAAGGGCTCGCCGGTCAATTCGCGCGAGACCTGCCAGGCGCCGAAGCCGCGGGCAATCTTGCCATGCCCCGCGCGCGGGCGCAGCAGCGAGACGATTTCGGCCAAGGGATCGCTCAAACGACACTCCTGATAAAGAATGGGACACTCTACATGATAGATGATTTCTCGGCGCCCGGATAGCCTGTGATCAGTTCAACAGATAGGAGATCTCGACCATGAACAGCATCCTGATTACCGGCGCTTCGGCCGGCTTTGGCCTTGCCACGGCCAACCTTTTCCTCGAGCGCGGCTGGCGGGTGATCGCCGGCATGCGGACCCCACGCACCGATCTTCTTCCGGCCTCGGACCGACTTCAGGTGGTGGCCCTCGATGTCACCGATCCCCAGAGCATCCAGGCGGCCGTCGAACAGGCCGGGGCAATCGACGTGCTGGTCAACAATGCCGGCATCGGCTGGATGAATGCGGTGGAGGGCACGAGCGGCGAGACGGCGCGCGGGCTGTTCGAGACCAACATGTTCGGACCCATGGCCCTGATGCAGGCTGTGCTGCCGCAGATGCGGGCACGGCGTTCGGGCGTGATCGTCAATGTGTCCTCCAGCGTGACGCTGAAGCCGCTGCCGCTGCTTTCGGCCTATACCGCGAGCAAGGCGGCGCTCAATGCGCTGACGGAGGTTTCGGCACTTGAGCTTGCAGCCTTCGACATCCGGGTTCGCATCGTGTTGCCCGGCCGCGCCCCGACCACGGGATTCGGCGATACGGCCCGCGCCAAGATCCAGGCGCAGGGCGGTTTTCCGGAGCCCTATCTGCCGGTGGTGAAGGCGGTGATGGACGCCTGGGCGAGCGAGAGCGAGGCTGAGGTCACGCAGGCAATCGACGTAGCGGAAGCCGTGTGGCAGGCGGCGACCGACCCGGCTTCGCCACTGCGTATCCCGGCCGGTGCGGATGCCTTGGCGCTCGCGGGCTGAGACCTGGCTATGGCGGGAGGAGGTGAGAGATCGTCTCCCCCTGCCCCGCCTCATCTGTAGAAGAACAAACATGTGGCACCAAACTGATTGACTAGGAAACCATATTGATTTAGTTTCCTAGTCAATCAAATGGAGCGCCTCATGTCGTTACCCTCGGAACTGAGCGCCCACCGGGGCTACTGGCTGCGCATGGTGTCGAATGCCGTGTCCCAGGCGTTTGCCCGCAAGCTTGCCGCAGAAGATGTGACGGTGGCGGAGTGGGTATTGATGCGGTCTCTGCACGGCTCTGCCGAGACGACGCCGTCGAGCCTTGCCGACCAGATGGGCATGACGCGCGGCGCGATCACCAAGCTCGCCGATCGGCTGATGGCGAAGGGGCTGGTTGCGCGCAAGGCGCATGAGGAGGACAAACGGGCGCATTATCTCTTCCTGACCGAAGAGGGTGCGGCCCGCGTGCCGAAACTCGCGGACCTTGCAGACCAGAACGACGCCGCCTTCTTCGGCGTTCTCGGGGCCGATGATCTCGCCGCCCTCGACCGGCTACTGCGGCTGCTCGTGGAGCGGCATGGCCTCCGAGACATTCCAGTGGACTGACTGTCCGGCATCGCCCCAACCAAATATCCGACCCAAGAAGAGGAGACCCGCCATGGACGCGGAACGCATTTCCATTGCCGAAACCTGCCTGAAAGCCGCCCATGACGGGAGCCTGAGCTTTCCCGAGATCGTCGGCCGGCTGATCGCCGCCGGCTTTGAAGGATATACAGTCGACTACCGCCGCAACGAGCAGACCTATTACTTGCCCGACGGTGACAGCGTGCAGCTTGCGATGCCGGCGCATGATGGCCCGATCTGCGCTGACTTCGACGCCAACGAGATCGAGCGGCTGGTGCGCTGGGCGCAATCGGGAGCGGCCGAGTACAGCTACCACGACTTCAGCCGACAGGCCCAGGCGGCGGGCTGTGCGGGGTATTTGGTATCGTTTCTCGGGCGGCGCGTGGTCTATTTCGGACGCACGGCCGAGACGCATGTGGAGCTCTTTCCACGGTAACGGAGGACATGCCTCCCCTTAGTGGAGGTGCCTGAGCTTGTCGGGGTTGCGCATGACATAGATGGCTGTGATGGCTCCGTCTTCGATCTGCAACGCCGTCGTCTGCAACTCTCCGTCCGCCTCCTGCGTGAGGAAACCCGGCAGGCCGTTGACCAGGCCGACGCGCAGGAGTTCGGACCCCTGCGGCCAGATCTTTTCCGCGAGATAGGTGTGGACCTTCATGACGGCGGCATGGCCGAGGATCGGGGCGATCGCAGCCGGCCGCTTACCGCCGCCATCGGAATGCAGGCCGACATCGGCCGCGAGCATGGCGGAAAGCGCCGTCATGTCGCCGCTGCGCGACGCCTTGAAGAAGGCCTCGGCAATTTCGAGCCCCTGCCTCGGGTCAACGACATACCGCGTGCGGGTCTCACGGACATTCCGGCGAGCCCGTGCCGCGAGCTGCCGGCAGGCCGCGACATCGCGATCCAGCGTCACCGCGATTTCCTCGAAGGGCTGGCCGAAGACATCGTGGAGCAGCAGGGCCGCCCGCTCCAGCGGCGACAGCCGCTCCAGCGCCAGCATCAGCGGCAGGGTGACGTCCTCCGCCTCGTCCTCGTCCTCCACCACAGGCTCCGGCAGCCAGGGGCCGATATAGGTCTCGCGCTGGTGGCGGGCCGATTTCAACTGGTCGAGGCAAAGCCTTGTGACGACGCGGCGGAGAAAGGCTTCCGGCTCGCGGATCTCTTGGCGGTCGGCCCTCATCCAGCGGATGAAGGCCTCCTGCAGCATGTCTTCGGCATCCGTGACCGAGCCCAGCATGCGATAGGCAAGCCGCATCAGCTTTCGCCTCAGGGGATCGAAACTCGCTGCCGCATCTGTGGGCTCGGAGGTCTGCATCAGGCGGCTACTCCCTGAGCCTGGGTCGCCGGGGTTTCGATCCAGAGATCGAAGCCGACGGCGAGCCGGTTCCAGCCGTTGATGACATTGATCATCAGCGTCAGCTTCACCTGCTCTTCCTGGGTAAAGGCCGCCTCCAGCGCCTGCCGGGCGGCGAGATGCACATGGCCTTCGGATAGTCTCGTCAGCGCTTCCGTCCAGCCGAGAGCGGCGCGCTCGCGCTCCGTATAGCAGGGCGCCTCGCGCCAGGCGACCAGGAGATGGATGCGCTGCTCCGTCTCGCCCCTGGCGCGGGCTTCGGCCGTGTGCATGTTCAGGCAATTGGCGCAGGCATTGATCTGGGACGAACGGATCTTGACGAGTTCGACAAGGCTCGGCTCAAGGCTGCCGGCCACATCGACGGACACCGCCATCCACTTCTTCATCAGCGCAGGCGCGGCGGCAAAGGGATCAAGTCTAGCAGTCATGACATCGTTTCCTTCTGTTGGGTACGACATCATGACGAGCGGGGGATGGTCAATGTGACATGGGGCGGGGATATTTTGTTGGCGGCAGTCTTCCGGCTCAGGAAAGAACATCCGCCGTCAGCGAAATCCCCAGCGCCTTCATCACCGCAAGCGTGGTCTTGAGCGTCGGATTGCCCTCGTTCGAGAGCTCATCCACCTCGGCAACTCCGGCCATTCCTTTAGCCCGGGCGACGACACCGAGTGCATGTGCGATGTATGCGGCATCATCGGTCCCCAGCGCTTCGTTGACGAAGACCGCGATGGCTTCCGGTGAAGTGAGGTCTTCGGCTGGATCGTAGTCAGAAACAATCTCAGCCATCCCCTCACCCTCTTCCCTTGATCGCCGCCTGGGCCGCCGACAGCCTTGCAATCGGCACGCGGAACGGCGAGCAGGACACATAATCCAGGCCGACATCCTCGCAGAAGTGGATTGAGGTGGGGTCGCCGCCGTGTTCGCCGCAGATGCCGAGTTTCATGTCGGGGCGGGTTTTGCGGCCGCGTTCGGCGGCGATGCGGATGAGTTCGCCGACGCCGTCGAAATCGAGCGACACGAAGGGATCCTGCACGATGATTCCCTTCTTCTGATAGGTCGGGATGAAGCGGGCGGCGTCGTCGCGGGACATGCCGAAGGTGGTCTGGGTCAGGTCGTTGGTGCCGAAGGAGAAGAATTCGGCGGCCTCCGCGATGATATGGGCGCGGATCGCGGCGCGCGGCAGCTCGATCATCGTGCCGACGAGATAGGAGATCTCGAGCTTCGCCTCGCCCATGACTTCGGCTGCGACACGGTCGATCACGCCCTTGACGTAATCGAGCTCCGAGCGCAGGCCGACCAGCGGGACCATGATTTCCGGCACGACGGCAGCACCCGTTTCGCGGGCAGCGCTGACTGCCGCCTCGAAGATGGCGCGGGCCTGCATTTCGGCGATTTCGGGATAGGAGATGGCGAGCCGGCAACCGCGATGGCCGAGCATCGGGTTGAACTCGTGCAGCGCGTCGATGCGGCGGCGCATGAAGCCGGGTTCGAGGCCCATGGCATTGGCCACTTCCTCGATCTCCTCGTCGGACTTCGGCAGGAATTCATGCAGCGGCGGGTCGAGCATGCGGATCGTCACCGGCAGGCCATGCATGATGGTGAAGAGCTCGGTGAAGTCGGAGCGCTGCATGGGGAGAAGCTTGTCCAGCGCCACGCGGCGGCCGGCCTCGTCTTCGGCGAGGATCATTTCGCGCATGACATGGATACGGTCGCCCTCAAAGAACATGTGTTCGGTGCGGCAGAGACCGATGCCTTCGGCGCCGAAGGAGCGGGCGGCGCGGGCATCGCCCGGCGTGTCCGCATTGGTGCGCACCGTCATGCGGCGGGTGCGGTCCGCCCATTCCATCAGCTTGGCGAAATCGCCCGAGAGTTCCGGCTGCAGCATGGGCACTTCGCCCTTCAGCACCTGGCCGGAGGAGCCATCGATGGTAACGATGTCGCCTTTGGTGAGGGTCACCCCCATGCCGATGAGCTTTTCGTTGCGCAGGTCGACGCGCATGGTGCCGGCACCGGCCACACAGGGGATGCCCATGCCACGGGCAACGACGGCGGCGTGGCTGGTCATGCCGCCACGGGTGGTCAGGATGCCTTCGGCGGCATGCATGCCGTGAATGTCTTCGGGGCTGGTTTCGACACGCACCAGGATGACCTTGCGTCCTTCGCTTTCAGCCTCGACCGCCTCTTCGGCGGTGAAGACGATGGCACCGGTCGCCGCCCCAGGCGAAGCGGGAAGGCCCGAGCCTATGACATGGCGGGTGACGCGTGGATCGATGGTTGGGTGCAAGAGCTGGTCGAGCGAGGAGGGTTCGATGCGCAGCACCGCTTCCTCTTCCGTGATCAGGCCCTCGGAGACCATGTCGACGGCGATCTTCATTGCGGCCTTGGTGGTGCGCTTGCCGGAACGGGCCTGGAGCATCCAGAGCTTGCCACGCTCGATGGTGAATTCGAGATCCTGCATGTCGCGGTAATGCGCTTCGAGCCGGTCGCAGATCGCCTGGAATTCGGCGAAGGCCTCCGGCATCAGCTTTTCCAGCGAGGGCTTGTCGGAACCACTGTCGATGCGGGCGGCCTCGGTGATCGATTGCGGCGTGCGAATGCCGGCGACGACGTCCTCGCCTTGCGCATTCACCAGGAATTCGCCGTAGAGCTCCTTCGCGCCCGTCGAAGGATTGCGGGTGAAGGCGACGCCGGTGGCCGAAGTCGAGCCGAGATTGCCGAAGACCATAGTCTGAACGGTGACGGCCGTTCCCCAGTCCTCGGGGATCGAATGCAGCATGCGATAGGTCTTCGCGCGCGGGTTCATCCAGCTGGAGAAGACGGCACCGATCGCGCCCCAGAGCTGGACATGCGGATCCTGCGGGAAAGGCTGGCCGAGATCGTGCTCGAGCAGCTCCTTGTAGAGTTTCACCACATGCTGCCATTCGACGGCGGAGAGGTCGGTGTCGAGTTCGTGGCCGAGGCGCGCCTTTTCGTCCTCCAGGATTTCCTCGAAGATCTCGTGGTCGAGGCCCATCACGACATCGCCATACATCTGGATGAAGCGGCGGTAGCTGTCCCAGGCGAAGCGGGCGTCGCCGGAGTGGTGAGCCAGCGCCTCGACGGTGTGGTCGTTCAGGCCGAGATTGAGGACCGTGTCCATCATGCCGGGCATGGATGTGCGCGCGCCGGAGCGGACGGAGAGGAGAAGCGGATGGCTGATGTCGCCGAAGGTGCGTCCGGTGGCAGCTTCGACGCCCTCGATGCCGGCGAGAACCTGAGCCTTCAGGTCGTCGGGCAGCAGTTTGCCGCTCTGATAATAGATGCCGCAGGCATCCGACACGATCGTGAGGCCGGGCGGAACCGGCAGGCCGAGCGCCGCCATTTCGGCGAGGTTGGCCCCCTTCCCTCCCAGCTGATCGATCTCGGTCCTACTCCCCTCGGCCGTTCCTCCGCCGAAGGTGTAAACCCACTTGCGCATCGCCCTCTCCACCCAAACAGGCTTTGTTTTCCACCGTTTATAGCAAATGTGACGGATTGGAAACGTCACCTCGTCAAGTTTATGCTGCAATGCATCATAATTGCGGCAGTCGATGCGAACCGCAGCCCAGGATGCTGCGGGATGGCAGGAAAAGGCACCAGCGGATGGGCGGAAACACGCCTGGGAAACGCCAGCCGCCTGCCCCGGAGCGTCTCCCAATTGTTACGGCTCATCACGCAATGCGATAAACGGTCACTTAAAATGACCGAAGAAATCGCTTCAGGATGATGCACTGCGGCCGAGACTTTGGTAGTGGGCATGCACGAGTATTGTAATCCGGAATCGAAAATGACCCTGAAAAGCCCGGTGCCCCTGACGCAGATCCCGCACAACAACCTGTATCGCAAGGGCGACGTCTTCGTTCTATTTGGTGAATTGTTCGGTCGAGGTTATGTCACGGGCCTGCTGGACCAGGCCAAGAAGGCCGGCATGGAGATCATCGGAATCACCGTTGGTCGCCGCGACGAGAACAACAAGCTGCGCCCGCTGAATGCCGAAGAGCTTGCCCAGGCGGAAGCCAATCTCGGCGGCCGGATCATCAACATTCCCGCCATGGCCGGTTTCGATCTCGATGCGCCCGAAGGCGAACCGACGCCGACCGACCTGCTTTCGGCCCTGACGCTGGAAAACTGGGAAACGGAAAAACTCGACTGGGCGCATATCGAAAAGTGCCGCCAGGTTGGCGTTGAGCGCTTCCAGAAAGCCGTTTCCGACATCATGGCCGAACTGGAAGGCATGATTGCCGACGGCAAGAACGTTCATTTCGCGCACACCATGGCCGGCGGCATTCCCAAGGCCAAGGTTTTCCTCGTGATCGCCAACCGCATCTACAAGGGCCGTGGTGCGCGGCACATGTCCTCGCAGGTTCTGCTCGACAGCGATCTCGGCAAGCTCATCCTGCAGAATTTCGACGAAGTCTCGGCCAATACCTTCCGCCACCTGATCGAAGGCAGTGCCACGATCCGCGCCCGCATCGAAAAGAGCGGCGGCCAGGTTCGTTACTCGGCCTATGGCTATCATGGCACGGGCATTCTGATCGGTGACGAATATCGCTGGCAGACCTATACGAACTACACCCAGGGCTATGCGAAGATGAAGCTCGAGGCGATTGCCGAAGAGGCTTTTGCTTCGGGGATCAAGGCGACCGTGTTCAACTGCCCTGAGATCCGGACCAATTCGTCCGACGTCTTTGCCGGCATCGAACTGCCGCTCCTGCCCCTCCTGAAGGCGCTGAAGAAGGAAAACCCGGGCGCCCGCGCCGAGAAGATCTGGGCCGATTGCCAGGCGCTTCTGGTCGATGGTGCGACGATCGACGAGGTTCTGCAGAAGATCGCCGACTTCCAGGTGAGCGCGGTCATGGAGCCGTTCTACGACTTCAACAAGTGGCCGATGCCCAACAGCCAGGGCCAGTCGGACATCACCATCGGCACCTCGACCGAAATCGCCCAGATGCACAAGGACGCCAAGGCTCTGATCTCGGACTATCTGAGCGTGCTCGTGGTCGAGGCGACCGGCGCGCTGATTTTTGGCGAGGTGGCGAACCCGTCGGCGCCGGTGCTGTGGCTGAACCACGATGTGGTGGCGCGGCAGATCAATGCGGCGGGCTGAGGCGAGCGAATAGCGAATGGGCAGTCGCCAATAGACGGATGCCGGGAGCTTGCTTCCGGCGTTTTCTTTTTTCACGCCCCCCTTCGTCATCCTCGGGCTTGTCCCGAGGATCTACTGCTGCGGCCATGTGCGCGACGTTTATGGCCTTTCCCTTAGGCGTCGCATTCTTGGCCACCCTCGGCAGATCCTCGGCACAAGGCCGAGGATGACGGCGCGTCTGGGGCATGTCTCGTGGCCGCCGGATGGCTCGGCGCTCAGCGCCACCCCTTAAGTCCTTTTCCGGGGGCGAACCGATCGGCGTCTCGCATCACTGGACTTGGTCGAGGAATGCTGGCACCTCGGTGCCCGGTTGTCTGACAAATCGAGTCGTCCTGATGCATCTCCCCCCGCAGTTTCGCGTCTATATCGCCTTCTTCCTGTTCGCCATGTCGACGGGATCGCTGTTTTCGCGGCTGCCGGACCTGCAGATGCAGCTTGGCGTCAACAAGGCCGAACTCGGGATGACGCTGATCGGAATGGCGATCGGGTCTTTGATTTCGCTCACCTTCTCCTCGCCGCTCATTGTCCGGCTCGGCACGCGCACGACGCTCGCCATCTCGCTGCTCGGCGTGATGGCACTGCTGTCGACCATTCCGCTTCTGCCGAATGCGCCCTTTGTCTTCGCAACACTCTTCGTCATGGGGCTTTTGGCCGGAGCGCTGGAAATCTGTCTCAATGTCGAGATCGGACGGATCGAGGCGCAGATCGGCTTCGGCATCATGAACCGGGCGCATGGCTGCTGGAGCCTCGGCTTCTTCGTCACGGCAGTCACCGCCTCGCTGGTGCGTCAGGCGGAGATCAGCATGCAGACGCATATGCACGTGCTGCTCGGTCTGATGTTCGTGATCGGCGCAGTGACGGTTGCCGGCATGAAGAATGCACCGCATCTGCCAAATGCCGCCGCAACGCAAGACCAGCCGCATTTCGCCCTGCCGACGCTCGGACTTCTGCCGCTCTGCATCATCGGCACCTCGGCCTTCCTGATCGAGGGGGCCGGCATCGACTGGTCGACCATCTACATGAACGAAGTCTTCGACGTCTCGCCTTTCATTTCCGGCTCGGGACTGACGCTGTTTGCCTTCTTCATGGCGCTCGCCCGTCTGACGGTCGATCCGGTTGTCGACCGACATGGTGCGCGGCTCGTCGGGCGCGTGCTGCTGACGGTCGCCGCCCTTGGCATCGCATTGGCGTGGCTCGCGCCTCATCCTTACGTGGCGCTGCTCGGCTTCGCGCTGATGGGCGCCGGCTGCAGCGCGGTCTATCCGATGGCCGTGACGGCCGCTGCCATGCGCACGGATCGGCCTGCCGTGGTCAATGTCGCAGCGATCGCCCAGATGGCTTTCGTCGTCTTCTTCCTCGGCCCTCCGCTCCTCGGCTTCGTGGCGGAGACGTTCGGCATCCGCGACGCCTATCTCGTCTGCCTGCCGCTCATTCTGGGGTCTATCTTCGCCAGCTCAGCGCTGCCGGTCAGGGTGGACAATGCCGCACGTGATGCTGCGGCCTGAGCAAACTCGTTAGTCCGCGAGTGCCGCCAGTTCGTCCGGCGTCGGGTTGCCGAAGAACTTGACGCCGAATTCGGCGTCCGAGACCTTCAGAACGGCATGTTTTCCATCGGCTGAGAAGATCGCCACGATCCGGCTCGCCTCACAGCGACCAGCCTCGCAGGCGCGAAAAAGCTGGCGCCGTTCGCCGGAGATCCGCACCTCCTCGGAAGCGAGCGCGACGTAACGCGGCTGGCGCACCAGAGCCCTGACCCAAAAGGGCAACCCCGGCTTGCCCTTGATCATCGCCATGAGGCTATCGCGATGGGCCGCCGAGGATGCGAGAACCTTGGGCAGGAAGTTGCCGGAGAGAGAGGTATCGGGAAGACCGGCGGTTACATCCTGGGCGGCGACGGGACCGATCAGGAAAACCATCAGCACTGTCAGCAGGAAATCCCTCACACCAGGTCCCTTTCGCGCAGCGCCTCCGCCGTCTGCAGGTCGACGGATACGAGTTGGGATACGCCCTGCTCGGCCATGGTGACGCCGAAGAGGCGGTTCATGCGGGCCATGGTGATGGGGTTGTGGGTGATGATGACGAAGCGGGTCTCGGTGGAGGCGGCCATTTCGTCCATCAGGTTGCAGTAGCGCTCGACATTGTGGTCGTCGAGCGGCGCGTCCACCTCATCCAGCACGCAGATCGGAGCGGGGTTGGTGAGGAACACCGCGAAGATCAGCGCCATGGCGGTCAGCGCCTGTTCGCCACCGGAGAGCAGCGTCATGGTCTGCGGCTTCTTGCCCGGCGGGCGGGCGAGGATTTCGAGGCCGGCTTCGAGCGGGTCGTCGCTTTCGATCAGCTGCAGTTCGGCCGTGCCGCCGTTGAACAGGTGGGTGAAGAGACGCTGGAACTGGGCGTTGACCACGTCGAAAGCGGCGATCAGGCGTTCGCGGCCTTCGCGGTTGAGGCTCTGGATCGCGCCACGCAGCTTGCGGATGGCATCGATGATGTCGTCGCGCTCCTTGATGAGCGCCGCGAGCTTTTCCGACAGTTCCTTCTGTTCCTCCTCGGCGCGCAGGTTGACGGCGCCAAGGCGCTCGCGCTCCATCTTGAGCCGGTCGACATTGCGCTCGACTTCGCGCAGGTCGCCGATCTGCGAGGGGTCCTTCAGGCCCGTCAGGCGGAAGGCCTCGTGCGGGGGCACGTTGAGGGCTTCGGCGATGCGCGTTTCGGCATCGATGCGCCATTCCTTGGCGGAGACAAGACGCTCTTCGGCGCGGCCGCGCTTTTCCCGGCTTTCTGCAAGTTCGGCGAGTGCCGCAGCGGCCTTCTGGTCGGCTTCACGCTGGCGGGTCTCGGCTTCGACCAGACGGTCCGCTGCCTCGCGGCGATCCTTCTCGGCCTTGTCGAGCGCGGTCATCAGGTTGCGGCGCTTGTCCTCGAATTCATCGGGCGCCATTTCGAGATCGGTGATTTCTTCGCGGGCCTCGGCCTCGCGCTCGCGGAGCGTCGCGATGTGTTCTTCGGCGGATTTGGCGCGGTTCTGCCAGTTCTGCTTTTCCTGGCGGATCGAGAGAATGCGTCGGCGGCGCATCTCGTCTTCGCGGGCAAGACCTTCGAACCGGGCGCGGGCTTCGGCGAGCAGGCCACGGTCGCGCGCAACCACAGCTTCGGCGTCCCGCAGGCGGACGTCGAGGGCGGAGAGGTCGGGCGTCTCCTCCATCTCGATGCGGGCGGTTTCTTCCTGCTCGACGATCTCCTCGATCTGGGCCTTCAGGCCATGGACAGCTTCCTCGATCACTTCGCGGCGGCGGATGAGATCGCCCGAGGCGCGTTCGGCCTGAGCCAGGGCATCGCGGGCTTCGGCGAGCGCACGCACCGTCAGACGGCTGCGGTCGCGGGCGTCCGTCAGGCGGGCTTCCTCAGCGCGGATGGCGTCGGCGGCTTCCGAAAGGCGATCCTCGGCCTCGACCATCTGGTCGCGGGCTTCCTCGGTCTCGATTTCGATTTCGGCAAGGCGGTTCTTCTGGGCCAGGCGGAGCGCTGCCGCACTCGGCGCATCCGCGCCGGTCACATGGCCGTCCCAACGGTAGACCGCACCATCACGGGTGACGAGGCGCTGGCCCGGCGCAAGGCTTGCCATCAGGCGCAGCGCATCCGCTTCTTCAACGACGCCGATCTGGCGCAATGCACGGGTGAGTGCTGCCGGTGCCCGGACATGGGCAATGAGCGGCTTTGCGCCTGATGGCAGGTCCGGATCCCCTGCCCCGTCGCCATTGCCATGCCAGTGAGCGGGGGCGGACTGGTCGAGCGCGCTGTCGAGATCATCACCCAGGGCGGCACCGAGCGCCGTCTCGTAGCCGCGATCGACGGAGAGTTCGTCGGCAACCGGCGGGAAATCGCCCGTGGTCGTGCTCGCCAGGATGCGCGCGATGGTGCGGGCTTCGGTCTCCAGGCCGTTGACGCGGGCACGCGCGGCTTCGAGCGGCTGGCGCAGATGGCTTTCGGTGCGGCGGGCTTCATTGAGCGCCGCCTCGGCTTCCATCGCCGCAGTTTCGGCGTCGGCAACGGCCTGCTCTGCGATCTCGACCATCTCGCGCTTCTCGTCCGGATCGGGCAGAGCGGCGATCCGGTCTGAAATCTCGGAGAGTTCGCGGGAGGCGTCGGAGACCTGGCGTTCGAGGCGCGCGCGGCGTTCGATCAGATCGCGGATAGCGCGTTCCAGCTGATTGCGACCGGCGGCTGCCTCGGCGCGCTCGGCGGTGAGCCGGGTGAAGTCGCGTTCGCCGTCGGCCAGCGTTGCGGCAGCGGCCTCGAAGGCTTCTTTTGCCTCTTCGCCGAAGCGGCCGGCATCGGCGAGGATTTCTTCGAGCTCCGCCTCTTCCTCGGCCAACCGCTGGATGACCTCGGCGTTTTCCGAGACGAGGCGCTCCTCGCGGCGGATGTCCTCATCGAGCTGGGCAAGACGGCGGGTGAGTTCGTCGCGACGGCGAAGGATGCGGCTGGCTTCCTCGTCGAGCTGGGAACGCGCGATCTGCAGGCGCTGCAGGGCTGCGGCTGCCTTCGCCTCCTCCTCGCGCAGTTCCGGCATCTTCAGGCTCGCCACCGCCTGGAGCTTGGCCGCCTCCATCTGGAAATTCGCCTTTTCGGCGACGATCGACATGGCCTGGTTGAGGGCGCTTTCCGCCTCGCCTTCGGCCTGCTTCGCCTGCGCCCAGCGGATGTGCAGGAGCATGGCCTCGTGCGCCCGGATATCGGCCGACAGCTGCTTGAAGCGGTTGGCCTGACGGGCCTGGCGCTTCAGGCTCTCGATCTGGCTTTCGAGCTGGGCTGTGATGTCCTCCAGCCGCTCGAGATTGGTCTCGGCGGCGCGCAGGCGCAGTTCGGCCTCGTGACGGCGGGAATGCAGGCCGGAAATGCCGGCGGCTTCTTCGAGCAATTGCCGGCGGGCCTGGGGCTTGGCCGCGATCAGTTCGCCGATGCGGCCCTGCCCCACCATGGACGGCGAGCGGGCGCCGGTCGAGGCATCGGCGAACAGAAGCTGCACATCCTTGGCGCGGGCTTCCTTGCCGTTGATGCGATAGACGGAGCCGGCGCCACGCTCGATGCGGCGGGTCACCTGGATTTCGTCGGCGTCGTTGAAGGCAGCCGGTGCCGTGCGGTCGGAATTGTCGAGATAGAGGCCGACTTCGGCGGTGTTGCGGGCGGGGCGGTTGCCGGAGCCGGAGAAGATGACGTCGTCCATGCCGGACGCGCGCATG
Source organism: Allorhizobium sp. DMC15 (assembly GCF_056314065.1). Classification (NCBI taxonomy): domain Bacteria; kingdom Pseudomonadati; phylum Pseudomonadota; class Alphaproteobacteria; order Hyphomicrobiales; family Rhizobiaceae; genus Allorhizobium; species Allorhizobium sp. DMC15. Next base: position 1,055,922 of record NZ_JBQUZB010000001.1, on the reverse strand, counting down.
TTCTTGTAGGAGTTTTCGCCCATCACCCAGCGGAGTGCCTCGACGAGGTTCGACTTGCCGCAGCCGTTCGGCCCGACGATGCCGGTCAGGCCGCGTTCGATGACGAATTCGGAGGGCTCGACGAAGGACTTGAAGCCGAGGAGCCGGAGGCGGTTGAATTTCATCGGCACAGCCTCCCCTTCGCCCCGCTTGCGGGGAGAAGGTGGCCCGAAGGGCCGGATGAGGGGCCGTATTCGCCGTGATGTAACACCGCACGCGATGACAGGGATTTGCTCCTCATCCGCCTACCGGCACCTTCTCCCCGTGAACGGGGAGAAGGACGAAAAACGGGCGCACGGGTCTCCCCGGCGCCCGTCGTCAGAACGGAACGTCGATCAGAGCAGGCTGTCGATGAGGGCCGACATGGAGTCAACCGACATGTCCCCCGAATAGGCCTTGCCATTGATCAGGAAGGTCGGCGTCGAGTTGACGCCGAATTCCTGTGCACCGCGATCGCGGATTGCCGTCACATCACCGGCAAGCTTCGCGTTCGTCAAGCAGGCGTCGAAGGTCTCCTGTGTAAAACCGCCGAGTTTCGACAGTTGCAGCATGGCGGCGCGGACATCGCCATCAGCCGGGGCTGCCCAAGCGCGCTGCTGCTTCAGGAACATGCCGACGAAGGGGAAGAACTTGTCTTCGGTCGTGCAACGGGCCAGCATGAAGGCGGCGAGAGATGCCGTGTCCTGCGGGAAAGGGAATTCGCGCAGCACGAAGTAAGCCTTGCCGCTGTCGACATACTTGGTCTTGATCGCGTCGAAGGTAGTTTCATGGAAATGGGCGCAATGTGGGCAGGTCATCGACATGTACTCGATGATCTTGACCGGCGCATTGGGATCGCCGAGCGCCATTTCCTTGAGCGGGCCCGGCTTCAGGGCGGCTTCCATGTCGACATCGCGATCGGACTTCGGCATTTCCGCCGAGGTGGTCGAGGCCGTGGTCTCGTTGCTGACCGCGGGCACCGGCTGTTCGGCACTGGCGGATTTTTCCTCGCTGCAGGCCGACAGGGCGGCGACGGCGCCGGCCATGGCGATACCGCTCAGCAGGCGGCGCTTGGTGATCGTGAGTTCAGACATCGACATCGGTCTCTTACCTGTTGGAATGACGGTTAATCCGGCACAACCGTTATAACGGCAGATTGCGGCAAACAAGGCGGGGGCCTCAGAGAAAAATCAAAGTTCCGTGACCTTTTCCTCGCTCCGGGCATCGTGTGCGAAGGCTGCCATACCGTGGATCTGCCGGTGCACCGCGCTGCCCCGCACTTGCCCTTGCTGCAGTGCGGCCTTACAGATATCGGCCTGATGGGCCTGCAGCGAGGAAGGCCCCAAACTTGGACGTTCCATACGCATTTCTTCGCTTCATAGTTCGGATCGACTTGCCGTAAATGCTTTTATTCCGGTCGTAGCCAAGAGTTGCATTGATGAATTGTTCTTCCAGAGGTTTTGAGAGGCTACTTTTGCGGACGATCCGTCTCGGCGGCCTTTTGGCGGCTTGTGCGCTTCTTCCCGCGGCCGATGCTTTCGCCCAATCCACGCAGAATGTCGTTCCCCGGACCGGCTCCCAGTCGCTCGAAACCATCGAAGCCGACCGCAAACGACTCTTCGCGCAGATGATGGAGCATCCCGACGACCTGGATACAGCCTTCCGTTATGCCGCGCTTTCCTCGCAGGCGGGCGACCTCGAAGGCGCCGTCTCGACGCTTGAGCGAATGCTGATCTATGCACCCGGACTGCCGCGCCTGCAGCTGGAACTTGGCGTGCTCTACTATCGCCTCGGCGCCTATGAGACGGCACGACAGTATTTCGAGGGGGCACAGTCGGCGGGCGACGTGCCGCCGGAGGTGAATGCCAAGGTGGAGGAATACCTGGCCGCCATCGACAAGCAGGCGGCGCCGACCTCGCTCACCGGCATGGTCCGGGCGGGTATCCGCTATCAAAGCAATGCCAATGCCGGGCCCGGCAATTCGACGGTGACCCTCAACGGCCTGCCCTACACGCTCGACGCCCTGACGGTGGCCGGAGAAGATTTCAACGGCTTCCTCACGAGTTCGGTGCGCTATCGCCACGAACTCGATGAACAGGGCATTGCCATCGAGGCCGGGCTTTCGGGCTATGCGGCCGGATACCGCGACCGCGAGGCCCTGAACACCGGGGCAGTCGAGGCTTTTGTCGGCCCCACGTTCGACCTTGCACGATTCGGGCTGGACGACCGTTCGCTCTCCGTCTTTCTTTTGACGAGCGGCGTGTTGATCGAGGGCGATCGCTATCTGGCCTCGATCGGCGCCTCCACCGCCTTCAACTGGCAGGTGACCCCGTCGGACGGTTTCGGCGCCCAGCTCGAGTATCGCTACGAAGACTACAACAACACGAAATCCCGCCAGAGCGCCGAGGATCAGACGGGCGACCGGTTTGACGGCCAACTCTCTTATTCGCGGCAGGTGACAGAGGACTTCAACCTTTCGGCCCGGCTGCTCGCAACCCGGCGCATTGCCGAAAGCGACTACCTCTCCTCGACGGAGCTGGGCCTTGGCATCGGCAGCGCCTGGCGCTTCGAGGCCCCGATCGGCGACGGGCCGGCCTGGGTTCTTGCCCTCGACGCCGGTGTCTCCCGGCGCAACTATGACGGTCCGGATGCCATGATCAACGCGGCGGAAAGCCAGCAGGATACCGAGTTCAGCCTCAATCTGAGGCAGATCGTGCCCTTTACGGAGCGCGTGGCGCTGGTGGCCGAGGCCGGCTATCGCAAGGTCTGGTCGAACTACGACATGAAGACCTTCGACAATGTCAGCCTGTCACTCGGGATCCAGTCGAGTTTCTAGTGTATCCGAGGCGATGCAAAATCGCCTGATGCCTGTACGCCATTGATGAACGCAGTCCGGACGCAAGACCGCCACACGCCCTTTCGCCGGCGCTGCCCTAGGAGAGCAACATGAACCGCATCCTGTCGACATCAGCGCTTCTCGCCGCATCCGTCGCCATGGTCGTCTCGACCGCAGCACCGGGCCATGCCGAAACCAGCGTTGCCGGCGTGACGGCGGCGGTGAACCCGACCGCATCAGCGTTGGAGCCGAGCGGAAAACGCAAGCTGATCTCACTCGGCGATCCCGTGGTGCGCGATCAGCGGATCGAGACCGGACCGGAAGGCCTGGTGCAGATCCTGCTCGCCGACGGCACCTCGTTCACGGTCGGGCCGAATTCTTCCATCGTCATCGACAGCTTCGTCTACGATCCGGAGAAGCAGACGGCATCGCTTGCCGCAACCATGACCAAAGGGGCTCTGCGCTTTATCGGCGGCAAGGCGTCGAAGGCCGGCGGCGATGTCAAGATCGACACGCCGATCGGCACGGCCGGCATTCGCGGCGCCGTGGTGGACATCAACCTCGACGGCAAGACTGCAGACGGACAGGTAATCCCACCGCATGTCTCGCTGGTCTTCGGTAAACAGGTGGAACTGAACAGCCGCGGCGCCTCGCAGCGCGTCTTCCGCCCGGGGTATTCGATCGTCGCCGGCAGCGGCGGCAATGCGGTCCAGCGCACTCCGCCGGTCTGGGTAAGCTCCCTGCAGCAATATCTGGCCGGGCGGCCGGGCCTGACGGGTGGCGCGCAGACCGTGCCAACCGACAACAGCGTGCGCAACAGCCAGGTGGCGACCAACAATTCGCAGCAGCCTCCAGCGAAGAACAACATTCCTATTCCCCAGCCGAAGCCGCTTCCGGTGAAGTCGCCGGAGCAGATTGCGGCGGAAGCCACGCGGGATACGACGCGGCCTGAGAGTTCCTGGGATGGATCGGTGGGCGTGGTTTACCAGACGGTGAATCAGTGGAACGACGAGGAACTGACGAGCAGCTACGGTCGCATGACCAAGCAGAGCGACGGCTCATGGTCGGGCACAGATGGGGACGGCGCAAGTTTTACCCTGACCGGCATCACAGCGTCCAACACCCTGACCGACGCGGCGGCAACAGGTACCAGTAGCATTCTGGGCAATTTGACCGGCACCGCCTACACCGGCAGCGGGGAGTTCGTTGCCTATCTGATGCGCTCGATTTCGGACGACAAGCCCTTCTACGTGGTGGGTGGCAAGACGGCGAGTATGGCCTCGACCTTCTCGGGGACAGACGTGCTGCATTATGTCGTAAGTGAGGATCCCGCCTCCGGTGCCGTTACGATCGGGGCAGTCAATCCGGCTCTCGCTGCAGCGCTTGATACCACCGATGTGGTATCGAGCGATCTGCTCGTGGTGGGGGCGTCGGGTACCACATATGACAGCGACGCGATCGTCGGCAAGGCGATCCAGGCCTCCCTCTCCATCAGCGGCGATGGAACGAACCAGACAAGCGCGATCAACGTCACGGCAGGCACCTTCGCCCATCTGGCAAGCGGCGGCAAGGGACTGACGGCCCTCAGTTCGGGCGGCTATCTTTCGAGCGCCTCCTCCACCGTGGCCAACGAGCAGTCCACGGTCGAAACCATCGGCGGCAGTGCGGGCAAAGATCAGTTGTTCGGCAATAACGGCGAATACATGGTGATCGCGGGTAGCCAGGAGAACTGGGGGGGCGGTGGCAACACCTTGGACACGGGCGCCAATGTCGTCAGCCGTGACGACACCGCGACCGAAAATGGTGGTAGGAGATCTTTTGCCAACAAGACAGTCACCGGCTTCGCGGCTGGCGCGATGAACAGCTCCAGCACCACCGAACTGGCCACTGGCACGGTATCCTGGAATGTCAACGGGACGACAAACAGCTTTATCGGTGCCATCCACGTCGATGGGATCAACAGCGTTGAGGATGCCGAAGTCTATATGTCTGCGAGCAATTCGCAAACCGCCTACCTTAATGACCAGCTGATCGCGGCCGCCGGCGAGGTCGACGGTTCCTACATCGTTTCCTCCAAGGTAGTTCCGGCCGAGATCTTTGAATATCACAACGGGCCGACGGTCACGGCGAGCGCAGAAATCTGCAGAAATTGCGAATTCATGACTTGGGGTTGGTGGGGCCAAGCCCAGGGGCCGGAAACCTCGACCTCGGTCCATCTCGGCAACTGGATCATCGGCCAGCAGCCCGCCAATACCGCTGTGCCCACGACCGGAAGCGCTACCTATAACGGGAACGCGGTCGGGACGGTGATCAATGGATCATCCCAGTACATTGCGACCGGCACCATGACGTCGACGATGAATTTCGGTGCGCGACAGGGCACGGTGGAAATCAATGATTTCGACAGCAAGGATTTCACGACAGTCGTCAGTTTCGACAATAGCGGCGCGCCCAAGTCCTCCTTCACTGGTAGCAGCACCGTCGGTTCGATGACGAGCAGCATCACTGGCGCGTTTGCTTCCGATGGCTCCGGCACGACGCTCGGCAATGTCAAAGGCATCATGGGCAACTTTACCGCCGTCGATGGAAGCTGGTCTTCCACTGGCATCTTTGCCGGCAGCACGTCTGAGATCTTTCCGTGACAGGCCAGACGGCGGGCGCAGCGAAGTCACAGGCTCGCCCGAAAGGGTGGCGTCTGTCGTCCTCGCAGCGGCGGCGAACAGGGGTGATGCTGATCGGAGCGGCGGCGCTGACGGGTTTCATCACGCTGCAGGCTGTCTTCGCCGGGCAGGCCTTTCGCCTCACGGCTCTCGTGTTCGACAGTTACCAGAGCATCAAGCCGCGTGTGGCGACCGATCCGCCCGTGGCCGTTATCGACATCGACGAGGCCTCGATCGCCAGGCTCGGCCAGTGGCCGTGGTCGCGGCGGGTGGTCGCCGACATGGTGGTGCGCGCGAGCGGGCTCGGGGCGGCTGCAATCGGCTTCGACATCGTGTTTTCGGAGCCGGACCGCACCGCGCCATCACGACTGATCGAGGAAATGCGCCGCCAGGGCGTGTCGCTCGAAATCGCCACGGCTGCCCTGCCCGATCCGGATCTTGCCCTGGCCCGGGCCGCAGGGGACAACCCCGTGGCTCTCGGCATTGCACTGACCAACGAAACAGAGGCGCCCGTCGCGCCACCGAAAGCTGGCTTCTCCTTCCTGGGCAAAGACCCCGCTCCGGCGCTCGACCGCTTTTCCGGGGCACTCTCGAACCTTAAGGTTCTGACCGAGGCGACGAATGCGATCGGATACTTCTCCTTTCCGCCTTCGGCAGACAACATTATCCGCAGCTTTCCGCTCGTTTCGAGCGCCCAGGGCAGGCTCTATCCAGCCCTTTCCGTCGAGACGCTTCGCATCGCGCAACAGGCCGGCTCCTTCATCGTCCGCTCGGCTGAAAGTGGCGGCCGGCTGGCGATGACAGACCTGCGGGTGGGCGCGCTGGATGTGCCTGTCGGCCCCGGCGGGGAGATGTGGATCTATTACTCGGGTTTGCCCGCGATGCCGGTGATCTCGGCCGCAGACCTTCTCGATCCGGCAAAGGCAGCAATCCTCGGGCCGATGATCGAAGGGCGCATTCTGTTGATCGGAACCAGTGCCGTGGGCTTGCGTGATCTCGTGGCGACACCCGTCGATCCGGCGATGCCAGGGGTCAAGGTGCATGCGGAGATCATCGACCAGATCGCCAGCGGCATTTTCCTGCAACGACCGGACTGGATTACCGGTGCGGAACGGGTTGTTGCGGTCGCAGTCGGCCTCATGCTGGTGGCCGCGCTCGCGCTTGGCTCGCCGGCCATTGCCGTGGCTGTCGCGCTCATCCTTTCGGTGGCCGTCGGAGCTGCCTCCTGGCTTGCCTTTTCCAAGGCGCTCCTCCTTTTCGATCCCCTGCTGCCGCTCGGCGGACTGGCCTCGGTGCTTCTCACCGCCCTGCCCCTTCTCCTGATGCTGACGCATCGGGAAAAGCGCTTCGTGCGCGAAAGCTTCGGCCGCTACCTTTCGCCGACGCTGGTGGAACGGCTGTCGGAGAACCCGGAAGGGCTGAAGCTCGGCGGCGAGGATCGGGAGCTGACGATCCTGTTCTCGGACATTCGTGGATTCACGACCCTGTCCGAAAGTCTCACGCCGACCGAACTGACCGCGCTGCTCAACGGCTTCCTGACGCCGATGACCGACGTTTTGCTGGAGCGCGAGGCGACGATCGACAAGTATATCGGCGATGCGATCATGGCGTTCTGGAACGCTCCCCTCGACATTGCCGAGCATGCGAGGAAAGCCTGCGATGCGTCGCTTGCGATGATCGCGGCACTCGATGCGCTGAACCGGGAGCGCGGCACGGCCCTGAAGATCGGCATCGGCCTCAACACCGGCATGGCCTGCGTCGGCAATCTCGGTTCAGACCAGCGTTTCAGCTATTCATGTCTCGGCGACAGCGTCAATCTGGCTTCCCGCGTCGAAGGCATGACGAAGCTCTATGACGTCGCGATCCTGGTCACCGAGGAGGTGGTTCGCCAGGCGCCCGGTTTCGTGTTTGCCGAGGTGGATCGCGTGCGGGTGGTCGGGCGGCGGGCAGCCGTGCGGCTCTACACGCTGCTTGGGCGCGAGAGTGATCCCGCCGTCAGCGACCTTGCGCCGATCCTCGCCCGGCACGAGGCGTTTCTCGACCTGTGGCAAACAGGCGATCTCGACGCCTGCCGGCGAATGGTCGAGGCGTTGCTGTCGCTGGCGCCCAATCCGCTGTCCGGGACCCAAAGGCTTTATCGTTCGCGTCTTGAAACGCTGCCTGAAACCGCTCCCGATGACTGGGACGGCGTGTTTACCGCAAACAGCAAGTAGCGCCGAACACGCTCTTTCTGTCCCGCAGGCTTCGCCACCCGATCCGTTCGTGCGGTCTATTCGTGCAGCGACTGCACAACGCGGTTGGCGATGGTGAGACGCTCTGCGAGCGTGGTCGCACAGAGCCGGTGGATCAGAAGCGCCAGTTGCGGATCCACCGTTTCCAGGTGGCGCAGTTGCTGGCGGCCGAGACGGTAGACGGTCGAGGGTATGTCGGCCACGACATCGGCCGTGCGTGGGCCGCCGCGATAGATGGCGATTTCGCCGAGCACGACACCCGGCTTGACCGTTCGCAGACGCAAGGAACGCCCATCCGGCAAACGCGCTTCAACTCGCGCGCGGCCCTTCCACAAGAGGAAAAGATCGTCACCGATCTCGCCTGCGCGGATGAACCGGTCGCCGGGCTGAAGATCGATCCGTTCCATGGCCGCGACCAGATCCTGCAGCCGAGCATTGGGACCGATCGTCTGGGCGAGGTAATCCTCGACATCGCTCCAGTCCACCTCGTCCGGCAAGGACGCCAACAGGCGCTCCTCACAACGCTCCAGCGCGTGGTCGAGATCACGCTCCACGGCGACGGTCGGGTCGTCGACAACGTCCAGGCCGTTGCGGCGCAGCGCCGTTTCCACCCGCTTGTTCATGCCGCAGACGAGGAGTTCCACGTCGCTCGCGACCAGCATGTTGCGGATCTTGACGAATGCGGCACAGGCGGCGGCATCCATGCCGCTCACCCGGCGAAAATCGAGGATGACGAAACGCAGCGACAGTCGCGTGCGGTCACCGAGGCGCTGACGGACCGCGCCGATGATCTGCTCCACTGTGCCAAAAAAGAGGAATTCCTGCAGCTCGAGCACCTGGACCTGATCACCTTCAAGATCCAGCAGCGTGTTCTCGGCAATGGGCCTATCGATACTCGATCGTCGCTGCCGGGCCGAGGTATCGGCGCGGATCACCGAAAGCCGCGCATAATTGTAAACGAAGGTGACGATCGAGAGGGCCAGGCCCAGGGCCATGCCACCGATGAAACCAAAAGCCAACATGCCGAGCGGGATAGCCAGCACCACCAGCCATTCGCTTACCGGCAATTGCCGCCGCGAGCCCCAGAGCCAGTCATGGATCAGTTCGAAACCCAAGGTGAGCATCAGGCCGGCGGCAATGAAGGTCGGCATGGCACCGGCGAGCTGTCCGGCAAAGGGCAGCATCAACAGCAGCAAGGCCGCGGTCACCACTCCTACGGAACGCGCATGGGCGCCCATGCGGTTGGCAAGCAGCGTCATACTGAGGCCCGTGAAGCCGGGCGCCCCGCCGAGACCGCCGGCAAGAAGATTGGCAAGCCCCGCAATGCGCAATTCTGCGTCGGCATCGATCTCGCGGCGGGTTGCGACCTCAAGGCCGCTGGTGTTGAGAAGCACCCCGACCATGCTGAGCAGCGCCACCGATGCAATCGCCGGCCCGGCATGGGCGACCACCGCCCAGTCCGCGCCTGTGACAATGGCAAGTGGTGACGGCAGTTGCAGACCCGATGTCGGCGGCATGGACGGCAGCCATTGCAGCATGCGTGCCTGTTCGGAGGTCACGCCCAGGAAGGCCAGCATGGCGTAAAACAGCAGCGCACCGGCAAGCATGACGATCGGGGCGGTGACCGGGTTGCTGGCATTCCTCAGGGCGAAGGTCAGCACGATGGCAAAGATCAGCGCGATGTAGAGATTGGCGAGCGCCTGGTGACCGAGTGGCTGGATGAGGAGTTGGGGCAGCGAGCGATCACCGACCACCATCATCACGGCACCCTGGATGAGCAAGAAACCGGAGCCGGCAAGGAAGCCCGCCACCACCGAAAAGGGCATGAAACGGACCAGGCGACCGAAGCGGCAGGCGCCGAAGATCCAGAAGATCGCGCCTGTGGCCACCGCACTCGTGCCGAGAATTGCAAAAGCCGTCTGAATGCGGGTGGCTTCGGACGCTCCCTGCAAAGAGGGCGAGGCCATGGCGGCAGCGATGGCTGTGGCGAGGATGGCGATACTCGCCTCCTGCACCTGGCCGACGCTCGAGGGGTAGCGGCTGCGCAGCGCAATCAGCAGCGCGATGACGACACAGGAGAGCAGGATGACACCGACACCCATTCCGAAACCGGCGGCGAGCGGCCCGGTGAAAATCAAGGCGGCGAAGGCGATGCTGGTGCCCAGGCCATCAATGCCCGCGATGGCGGCAAACAAGAGAGGAGCGGAGAACTGTGCCAGCCTGCCTTTCGGCAGGACCTTCGGTATCGGATGATCCATGGCCGGGACCAGGGCATCGGCGGGCAGTTCAGGCTGGAACTTGTGATTGCTGACGTTCACCGTGGCCGTTCCTGCAAACTGGCGATTGAGGCACCAGGGAGGCGGGGAGTTCTACCGATTGGTAGACCTGCCGCCAACAGCCGACAACGGGCCGCGCCTGATAGACCCAAACTTGGCCGATCAAACGCGCGAAGCCTTTGGCAGACTTGTCTAATTTGAGATTCATTCATGCAGTGCCTGGACGGTGCGATTGGCGATCGTGAGGCGTTCGGACAACGCTGTGGCACAGAGGAGGTGAACCAGCACGGCGAGATGCGGATCTGTCCGTTCGAGAAGAAGAAGCTCGCGGCGGGTCAGGCGATACACCGTCGATGGCAGTTCGGCAACGACGTCGGCCGTGCGCGGACCATCGCGGTAGATGCCGATTTCGCCCAACACGACGCCTGGAGTGACTGTGCGCAGACGCAGGACCCTGCCGTTCGGCAACCGGGCCTCAATGCTCGCGCGTCCCGTCCAGAGAAGATAGAGATCGTCACCGGTGTCGCCGGCACGAATGATCCGATCACCCGGCGAAACGTCGATCCTTTGCATGACCGCGACGAGATCGTGCAGGCGTTCGTTGGGGCCGATGGTGCGGGCGAGATAGTCTTCGACATCGTGCCAGCCCTCTTCTACCGGGACGGTGGCGAGGAGGTGATCCTCGCAGCGCTCCAAGGCCCGGTCGATGTCGGCCAGCAGCAGAACCGCATCATCGCCCTCAAGATCGAGACCGTTCAGGCGAAGCGTTCTTTCCACCTGAGCGGGGAGCCCACAGAACACCAGGACCGCACCGGCACCGGCGAGCAGATTGCGCGTCTTCAGGAAGGTGACGGCGGCGGCGGCATCAAGGCCGCTCACCCGCCGGAAGTCGATCACAACATGGCCGAGTGCGGGGCGTTCCGGATCGCTGAGACGCTGACGGACCCGCTCCATCACCTGTTCGGCTGTGCCGAAGAAGAGAAATTCCTGCAACTCCAGCAGCAGAACCCTGTCCCCTTCCCGGTCGAGAAGCGCGTTGTCCGCGATCGGTCGATCGACACGAGATCGGCGTTCCCGGGAGGAAGCCTCGACGCGGATGACGGAGAGGCTGGCATAGTTGTAGACGAAGGTGACCACCGACAGTGCCAGGCCAAGCGCCATGCCGGGGAGAAAACCCGCCACGACCATGCCGAGAGGAATGGCAAGCACAGTGAGCCATTCACTCTGCGACAGTTGCCGGCGTGCCTTCCACAGCCAGTCGTGCAACATCTCGAAACCGAGCGTCATCATCAGACCGGCCGCGATGAACACGGGCATAATGCCGGCAAGCCCACCGGCAAAGGGCAACATCGTGAGCAAAACCGCAGCAGTTGCGAGACCGACGAACCGGGTTTTTGCACCCATGCGGTTGGCAAGCATGGTCATGGACAGGCTTGAAAAGCCGGGCGGCCCGCCCAACAGGCCAACAGCGATGTTGGCGAGACCAGCAGTGCGCATTTCCCGATCGGCGTCGATCTCGCGGCGGGTCGCAACTTCGAGGCCGCTGGTGTTGAGGAGGAGGCCGATCATGCTGAGCAGGACAACAGAGGCGATGGCCGGCAAGGTGTGAGCAACGGTCCACCAGTCGGCGCCTGAAAACACATCCAGCGGCGACGGCAGGGCAAGGCCCCCAGACGGTGGCATGGCAGGCAGCCAGTGCATGGCGCGGGCTTGCTCGACCGGCAGGCCGATCACGGTCAGCATCCCGTAAAACAGCAAACCGGCACCGAGCATCACGAGCGGCCCCGTAGCGGGACTGGCGAAACGGCCGAGAGACCAAAGCAGAACAAGGGCGAAAATCAATGCCACCAGCAGATTGCTGAGGACCGGACGTCCTTCTGACAACGAAAGTGCGGTGAAGCCGCCTTCACCCAGCACCATCATCACCGCGCCCTGAACCATCAGCGCGCCAGAGCCGGCCAGGAAGCCGGCAATGACGGGATAAGGCAGAAAGCGCATGAGCCGACCGAAGCGGAAAGCGCCGAAAATCCAGAACACGAGACCTGTCGAAAGGCCGCTTAATGCCAAGACGGCGAAGGCTGTCAGGACCCGTGTCTCGTCGCTCGCATCCGTCATCGTCGAAGTCGCGCCGGCAATGGCCGTGGCGAGGATCGCGACGCTCGGTTTGCGAACCTGGCCGATGCTGGAGGGATAAAGGCTGAACAGCGCCATCGCGAGAACCAGCACGACGCTCGAGAGGAGGATAAGACCGACCCCCATGGCGAAGCCCCGGGCGAGCGTGCCGGTGAAGATCAGCGCGGCGAAGGCAATGCTGGTGCCAAGACCATCCAGGCCGGCGACCAAGGAAAAAAGCGCCGAGGCAGTCGTGTTGGCGAGGTGATCGGACCGGGCGGAAGCGAACGCGTTGCTTGCATTGCCATGAGAAATGCCAGCAGGTGGTTCTGCGCCCTCGGGCGGATGCGCCTTGTCGTGAACAGGCTGCGGCGAGCATGTCGGATTATGAAGGTTCACCGGGGCATCCATCGCGGCAAGCTCAACCACGGATTTGGTCTGCCCTCATTCGTAGCCCTCGCCATCGGCAAGCGGCAACGGCCGGGGAACAATCGACCCAGATTTGGCCGCTGCAGCGCAGCATTCTTATGCGCGACGCAGCATTTCACGCCCTCGCTGCACGTCGGACGCGGAACCGTCCACAGGGCGGCGGTCGTTCAGCGGGCCCCGCCGGGTCGCTTCGTCCTTGAAAGCACAGCCGTCCCCAGGCGTTCGATCGCCCGGCGTAAGGTGTCGTTTTCGATACCCTCCATCAGGTTTTCCAGATGTCGGGCCTTTTCTCCCTCGAGCTTTTTCGGTGCGGGACGGCGGAGGGCCGCGTTCGACACCGGCTTCTGCACAATGCGGATCTGGCCGATCGCAGGATAGCCGAAGAAACCGTTGATGCGCGCGATGAGTTCACCTTGGGCATGCGACAGAAAAAGAGCGCGCGCGCCCTCACAGGCGATCGTCAGGACGCCCGGGCGATGGCCGCCGTCCTCGTCGAGATCGCTGCGGCGGGGCCAGGCGATCTTTTCCGGTCGGGTGCAATCGGCAAAACCGCCACCGACGATATCTTCCCACGAGCCGAGCAATGCCGTGTTGATGCCGGCGCGACGCGCGAGCACCGGGTCGACGATGCCGTTGGCAATCTCGGAGATCTGATTGGCGCCCCGGCGCTGAAAGTTTCGTCCCTCCATGATCAAGGAGCCCCCGACTTGGGCAGCGTTTCAAAAGCTTCGGGTGCGGGCGTTGCGATGGCGCTCGCGACAATCACCGAGCCGATCCAGAGAAACAAGGAATCATAGATGTCGTGGCCGAAGATGAAATTGCTCATGCCACCCAGGACATAGGTCGCCACGAGGCAAAAGGCCATGAACAGTCGTGGACCGTAAAGAGCGTTTCGCTCTGCCCGCCATGCGATGACCAGAGGCGCTAGCAGTACCGCAACGAGAGCCATGAGGCCGACAATTCCGCTATCGACCAAAGCTGTGATGAAGCCATTGTGAAAATGCGAGTAGCTGTATCCGGCGGCCGTAATCAGGGCACGGCGATTCTGGAGGCCATGGCCATCGAAAAAGCCCGACTGGACCAATTCCAGCGCTTTCATCCACAGATCGAGCCTCACCGTATAGGACGCGCCCCAGGCGATGTCGCCCCGCCCCGCCAGCAGGCCCGAGACTTCTTCGAACCGTTCGACACTGCCGGAGACGTAGAACCCAATGGCGACCACCGCGAGCAGCGAAAATACGCCTGCGAAGATTTTGAGCCCGCTTACCTGATCGCGCAAAAAGAAAACAGCAAAAACAAGCGCTGCGACGAGAGGGGTCGGCATGAGACCCTTCGTCTGCGACAGGAAGATGCACAGGTATCCAGCGACGAAACCAAGCCCCGCCAGCGCCCGCCAGCGGCGGTCAGTGTCGAGCAAGCCGGGCAAAGAAAGCACGCTCAGCAGAGCGCAGGTCATGGCGAAGGGGATCGCATTGCCACTTCCTCCCTCGACCCGCTGGTCGAGAATGAAGGCCTGAAACAAGGCGAGCGGAAGAACGGCAACCGCGCCAATCGCCGATGCGCGTACCAGCGTCGCAAGGAGGCAGCGTCCGCTGCAGACGGCAAGCCTGTGCATCAGGAACAAAGGCGCGAGAAAGAGGAGTTGCGGCCCGAATTTGCGAAGCTCGGCCAGCGGAGAGGCGAAATTTTCCCCGAAATGCATAAAGAAAAACAGGGCGTTAACAGCCACATAGAAAAGAAGAACCACACTGAACGCGAGAGGCGCCGGGTCACGAACCCAAGACAGGCGCCCGAGCATCAGATAAATCAGGGCCCAGCCGGCAGTCATCACCAGCAGCGCCGTGACGACGGAGCCGCCCAGCGCAGCCAGCCCGAAAACGACGAAGAGGGCTGCAACATTGTTTTCAGCCATCGATCTGTCGAATACATGCATGCTTAAACGGTCCCCTTGCGGGGCATAGAGGTAAACGGAAACGTGATGGACCACAAGACAAAGCCGGGCGCCGAGACGCTGCTGTCCTGGTATGACCGGCATCACAGGGAGTTGCCCTGGCGCATCTCTCCGGCCGCCGCAAAAGCCGGGGCCGTGCCGGATCCCTACCACATCTGGATGTCGGAAGTCATGCTGCAGCAGACGACGGTCGCGGCAGTGAAAGCCTATTTCGCCAAGTTCATCAGCCGCTGGCCGAGCGTGACTGCGCTCGCCGAGGCGCCAATTGAAGACGTGATGGCCGCCTGGGCCGGGCTCGGCTATTACGCCCGCGCCCGCAATCTGAAGAAATGCGCCGAAGCGGTGGCGTTTCAGCACGGCGGTGTCTTTCCCGACACCGAGGAGGGACTCAGGGCCCTGCCCGGCATCGGTGATTATACCTCTGCTGCGGTCGCGGCGATCGCCTTCAACCGGCCATCGGCGGTGATGGACGGCAATGTCGAGCGGGTGATTTCGCGGCTTTATGCCATCGAAGCGCCGCTTCCCGGCTCCAAACCGCAGATGAAGGCCAAGGTCGCGGCACTGACACCGACCGACCGGCCGGGCGATTTTGCCCAGGCGATGATGGATCTCGGTGCCACGATGTGCACGCCGAAGCGCCCCGCCTGCGCCCTCTGTCCGTTCAACGATGCCTGTCTCGCGCTGGCAGACGACGATCCCGAACGTTTTCCGGTGAAGGCGGCCAAGAAGGCCAAGCCGGTGCGGCAGGGGGCGGCCTTTGTCGCGGTGGATCGCGACGGGCGACTGTTGTTGCGCAAAAGGGTGGAGAGTGGGCTCCTCGGCGGCATGACGGAAGTGCCGACGACGGACTGGACATCGCGTCAGGACGGCGAGACAGGGCTGAAAGCCGCCCCCTTCCCTGCCGACTGGCAGTCGGCGGGCACGATCAGTCATGTCTTCACCCATTTCGAACTCAGACTGTCGATCTTCCGCGTCGGACCGATCGATACTCCATCGGGAAATCACGGTTTCTGGGTGCCCGTCACCGAACTTGATGGGGAAGCGCTGCCGACTGTCATGAAGAAGGCAATTGTGGCGGCTATCCCGACAGCATTTCCAACTCCTAAGGGATAAAACATGACCGAGATTCGCCACATCGTCTTCGACATCGGCAAGGTGCTGATCCATTACGATCCGAACCTGCCGTTTCAAAGGATCATTCCTGATCCCGACGAACGGGCGAACTTCTTTGCCACGGTCTGCACCCATGACTGGAACATCGAGCAGGACCGCGGGCGCAGCTGGGCAGAGGCGGAAGACCTGCTGATATCAGAGTTTCCCGAACATGAGGCCAATATCCGCGCCTTCCGGCAATATTGGTCCGAGATGGTGCCGCATGCCTATGACGACAGCGTCGCCGTCATGACCGGACTGATAGAGGCCGGCCACGACGTGACCATGCTGACAAACTTTGCGGCCGACACCTTTTCCGAAGCGCGCAAGATGTATCCGTTTCTCGACAAGCCGCGCGGCGTCACCGTCTCGGGCGAAGTGGGTCTGATCAAGCCGGATGTCGCGATCTACGAGCGGCACGCCACGGATTACGGCCTGTCGCCAGCGCATTGCGTTTTCATCGACGACAGCTATCCGAATGTGGAAGGTGCGCGGGCGGCCGGCTGGAAAGCGGTCCACTTTACGGGTGCCGAACAGCTGAAGGCGGATCTGCGGTCTCTCGGGGTCGAGATCTGACGTCAGCGCTGACAAAAAATAGGCGCGGGTGGAGTTGGCGGACCCCGACCCGCGCCAGTCCGGCCGCAAGCGGCCGAAGACGTTACGGGGCGGTGTCGATAGGCTGACGTTTCATCCCGTGTTTTGTGCAGCGGTGTTACGGCGAGCGGCTTGTCCGAAGCTGGTCTCCGTGACCAGATACGGTAAACTGATCACACACCATGCAGGGGCCGGTCCCGGTCTCTGCACTTTTGCAAACACACCCTGCCACTGCCCGGAGACCCCATGCCTTTTGATCCCGTCACCGCCGCCCGCACCTTTCACGAGGCGATCAATGCGCTCGACTTCGCCACCATCGACGGCTTCTTCGCCGAAGATGCGGTCTACGGGTCGGTGAAGGTCGGCCAGCTTTCCGGCAAGACCGAAATCATGGCCGCGTTCCGGCGCTATTTCGACACCTATCCGGACCAGGTGGCCGTGGATGAACTGACCGAAGCCGTATCGCCGATGGCGGCGCGCGCCGTCTGGCGGTTGAAGGCCAC
The DNA here is from genome assembly GCF_056314065.1 of Allorhizobium sp. DMC15. Classification (NCBI taxonomy): domain Bacteria; kingdom Pseudomonadati; phylum Pseudomonadota; class Alphaproteobacteria; order Hyphomicrobiales; family Rhizobiaceae; genus Allorhizobium; species Allorhizobium sp. DMC15. Next base: position 1,039,160 of record NZ_JBQUZB010000001.1, on the reverse strand, counting down.
ACATGCCCAAACGGGCGAGCCGTTGGTGCGCTTCGGCGAAGAGACGATTACCTTCAACGATGAAGGCAAGATCATCTCGGTCGACGTGACCGACTATAAGGTGTGACGATCAAACATCGCCTTAGAATGCCCAACGCCCGCTCCATGGAGCGGGCGTCCGTCGTTTGATCGTTCGTCCGAAACTCAGTCGAGCTTGATCATGCCAGCACGGACGATGGCACGCAGGTCGTCGATCGGTTTCAGCGCACCGTCCTGTTCGAAGTGCCAGAAGGTCCAGCCGTTGCAAGCATCGAGCCCCTGTACCTTGGCACCGAGGCGATGGATGGAGCCGGCCTCGCCGCCGGACACCAGTGTGCCGTCGGCGCGGATGATCGCCGAGTGGCGGCGCTTCGCATCGGTCAGCACCTGACCGGGCTTGACGAGGCCGCTTTCGACCAGCGTGTTGAAAGCAACGCGGGCTTCGCCCTTCTTGCCGGTCATTACGGTCAGTTCGACCTTGCCCAAAGGCTCGACAGCGGCGATGCGGGCCGAGGCGGCATCGATGTATTCCTGTTCGCGTTCGATGCCGACGAAGTGACGGCCGAGACGCTTGGCAACGGCCCCTGTCGTGCCGGAGCCGAAGAAGGGGTCGAGCACGATGTCACCGGGCTTGGTCGAGGCCATGATGACACGGGCCAGCAGCGCTTCCGGCTTCTGGGTCGGATGGACCTTCTTGCCGTCGTCGCCCTTCAGCCGTTCGCCGCCCGAGCAGATCGGGAAGAGCCAGTCCGAGCGCATCTGGACGTCGTCGTTCGCCGCCTTCATCGCATCGTAATTGAAGGTGTAACCCTTGGCCTTCGGATCGGGCGAGGCCCAGATCATCGTCTCATGGGCATTCTGGAAACGACGGCCCTTGAAGTTCGGCATCGGGTTGGTCTTGCGCCAGACGATGTCGTTGAGGATCCAGAAATTCATGTCCTGCAAGGTCGCGCCGACGCGGAAGATGTTGTGGTAGCTGCCGATGACCCAGATTGTTCCAGTCGGCTTCAGGACGCGGCGGCAGGCGAGCAGCCAGGCGCGGGTGAAAGCGTCATAGGCTTCGAATGAGGCGAACTGGTCCCATTCGTCGTCGCAGGCATCGACGAGGCTCTGGTCGGGACGGTGCAGCGCGCCGCCGAGCTGCAGGTTGTACGGCGGATCGGCGAAGATGACGTCGACGGATTTGTCGGGAAGGGCTTCGAGAGCGGAAACGCAATCGCCCTTGATGATGCTGTCGACCCAGGCAAACGGGTCGGACGAACGGCGGAGTTCGGCAATCGGAAACACAGAAGCCATCGGTTACTCACTCTTACGCTGACGCAGCACGGGAACACGAGGCTTATGGTTACCGAAGTTGGTTACCGAAGGGTGAAGAGGACGTGAGATTTTGTCCGGGGGTGGGATGCCCCTCGTGAGTTTGTCCAATGGCACCCATGTGTTACTGCATGACGCTATTCCAGAAAAACTCAGAAAGCTTTCGGCAGCCCCGCTTGCTTCAAGGTCTCGTTGGCAGTGTGGCGCGACCTCACACCGTGATCGACCGTGAAGTGCCGATTCGTGATGGGGCTGTACCAAATCTCGTGGTCGCGCTTACCCGGTCGGACAAAGGTGCAACCTGCTGCGATCAGTCTTTCCTTCAGATCCCGCAGATAGCTCGCCATAGACGTGCCAGAAACTAGGATTGGGTATCTTGCCGATCTGTTCTGCGAGAATGTGGACCGGAATTTCCGGCAGATCTGAGCCTACTCCATTCAACTCAAGCAAATCTGCTACGGCAGCCATCACCTTGGGCTGGAGCTTTTCCATACTCTCGGATTCCACTGCCAGTCCTTCAATATCACTGCTCGTGGCGACCCAGACTTCGGCATCTTCGTCCCAGGATGCACGTACGATAATTGACCGCGTATTCATCTTGGCCTCCGCAGCTATGGATTGAAGGGCAAGTTACACCGAAACGACCAGTCACGAAACCCGCCGCCGCCAGACCCCATCAAATCGCACGAGGCGAATGCTTGGCATACCTCTCGACCGGCTACGTCTTGCGGACTTCATAACCGAGTGGACGCGGAGGCCTCATCCCAAGCCTTCACCACCGCCTTCTTCGCCTGTGCCCGCCACACACGCGTCAGGTTTTCCCGCACCCATTCGATATCCACCCGATCGGGCCGGGCCAGCACCATCGGATAGGGCCGATGATGGTCGGTGGTGAAGAAGGTGTCTGGGTCCATCTCGATCAGGTGGTCGCGCTCCTCGAAGGGGACCTTGAAGACCGGGCAGTCATGGGTCGGGTTCCAGAACAGCATGACCCTGCCGTTGACCTTGAAGGACGCGGCGTTCCAGGAGGTGGTCTCTTCCGTGGTCGGCAGAGCGAGGATGATCTGGCGCAGGGTGTCGAGGGTGATCATGGTTGGGCCTCCCATCAAGAAAGATGCCAGAGATCACTGGCGCTGTCATGCGACGGTGTTAAGAGTGTAAGATCGAAGCGATGCGAACGCATGGCTCCAACCGGGCGCGGCCATCAGGCGCTCACACATGCAGTCTTCTCGACCTGAAATCCTTGTAACGCGTGCAAAATGAAGATGTCGCCCACTGAAATCCATGATCATCGCTTCGTGCAGGCGGCCCTGGCGTCCTCGGATGACTGCATCAAGATCCTTGGTCTCGACGGCAGCCTTCAATACATGACCGACGGTGGACGGCGTGTGATGGAGGTCGACGATTTCAACGCTATCAAGGGCTGTCCCTGGCCCGATTTCTGGCGCGACGAAGGTAATCATGCGGCGATCGCCGCCATTGAAGCCGCGCGTGAAGGGCGCGAAGCCCGGTTTACCGGCTATGCCGATACGGCGAAGGGGAATCGACGTTTCTGGGACGTGAAAGTGAGCCCGATCCTGGCCGAAGACGGCAGCGTCGAGAGCATTCTCTCGGTGTCCCGCGACATCACTGCGATCAAGAATTTCGAGATCGAACAGGAACTGCTGCGCGGCGAACTCTCGCACCGGATCAAGAACATCCTGGCCCTCGTGCAGTCGCTCGCCAACCAAACTCTGCGCAACGACAGCGACATGGCGTCTTCGCGGACCGCATTCCTTGAGCGCCTGCACGCACTCAGCCATGCGCAGGATCTGTTCATCAGCCGCAATCAGGTCTCGACAACACTGTTGCAGCTGGTGGAATCCGTCATCTCGACGCAGGATCCCGGTCGCGTTGATGTCGACGGGCCCGACGTGGATCTATCATCCAAGAGCAGCATCGCCTTCGCTTTGACACTGCACGAGCTGATGACCAATGCGGTGAAATACGGCGCGCTGTCGAATGGCGAAGGCCAGGTGGAGATCTCCTGGTCCGTCGGCCCAGGCGAGAGCGGCCCGGAGCTTCGGTTCCAGTGGCGCGAACGCGGGGGGCCGGTCGTCGTTGCCCCGAGCCGCAAGGGGTTCGGTTCACGCATGATCGAGAAGGCGCTGGTCGGCTACATCAAGGGCGAGGCCGGCATCACCTATGCCCCGGCGGGTCTTGTCGTGCAGGTAAAAGCCCCTCTCTCCGCACTGCTTGCCGTTTGATCCTATCAGCGCGGGGGCGCAACGCGCACCGAGGTAAAGCCATCCCCGGCGACCTGATCACATAGATCCAACCACTCACAACCGGCACAGGCCGAACGGATCTTACCCGTGGCAAAGTTGGCTCGGAGCCGCTCGATCAGGGCAAGGGTCGGCGTGATAAGGGCACCGAGCGGCAGCGGACAGCCGAGCAGCCGGGCGACGGCGTCTGCCGCCTCGCGGTCGCGCTCCACGACGCTCGCTCCATGGCAATGCGCCTCTGGATCTGCCGTCAGAGGCCCACAGATATCGTCCGGCCCCGCCACCAGTTGGATCTCCTCGCCGGCCGAAAGCCTTGCGGCAATGGCTTCGTAGTTCTCAACGAAGGCGGGCGAATAGCCCTTGCCGACATAGGTCAGCATGCAGAGCAGGTGGTGAGGACGGAGCCGGACGGTCATTCTTCTGTTATGACAACTGGCCGGTCAGAGGTCGAGCGGCCGGGCCGTTCGGCGGGCCAGCGCCAGCAGCAGGGCGGCAGCGAGCGCCGATTTGATGACGGCGCCCAGAATGAAGGGCGTGACGCCAAAGGCCAGGCCCTTTTCTAGGCCGATCAACCACGACAGCCAGGCGCCGCCGATGGCGAGGCAGAGGATGTTGGCCGAGAGATGGGCGAGAAAACTCTTGATCACGCGCTGACCCGTCCAGCCCTTTTCGGCGAGGTAACCGGCGAGGGCTGCGATGATCGGGAAGGCAGCGAGATAGCCTGCCGTTGGGCCGACGAAAGACGCGATCCCCCCGGAGGCATTGGCGAGAACCGGCAGGCCGAGCATGGCCTCGCCGAGCCAGGCGAACACCGTGAGCGAACCGAGACGCCAGCCATAGAGCACACCGATCATGGTCATGGCGAAGGTCTGCATGGTGATCGGTACCGGCACCATGGGCACGGAGATCTGCGAGGCGAGCGCCAGCACACACGTGCCGAAGAGGAGAAGCGTGGCCTGGAAGGGTAGCGAACGGCCCGATATGCCGAGCGGATCGAAACCGCGAGCGGCGGGCGCGAGAATGGTCGTCATGGGCAAACTCCATTTTATAGATAATTCATTCAGGCGTGATTCTTTTATCTACTATTTTCTTAACCAGCAAGAGCTGGCTCGACATGCAAGAAGAGACAACAGCCAGACGCTCATGAGCAGACCTCTTCAATCACGCCGATTTTTCCTATTTTTTCAATCTTTTCAGCCTGTCTCAGCGGTTCGTCGTTCCGTGACAAATTATCTATAATTTTCGACCCGCCGCCGCCCACGCCATCGTCGACGTCGTCACAGCCTAAAAAAGGTCGAGTTCCGCACGATTACGAGGCCTGTTGAGAAAACCATAATTTACCGATGACGGGCAGGATGGCGGACATGGCGACATGCGATGGCCATCGGCGGCGTGAACCTCTCACTCACCGCCGGCCGCGCGGATCAACACCCATCCACCGTACACCGGAGCAGACCAATGTGCCTCGACTGCAGCATCAAGAGCCCGAGGGGCCTCAAGCGCCGCCACCTGATGAAACTGGCCGCCCTCGGCTTTGCCGCCGGCGGGACCGCGCCGATCGCGCTGGCATCGGAGACAAAGACGCCTCCGGCTGCAGACGCGCACGACGCGGACGCCCATGCAGCCGAAGCGCCGGCCGAAGGCGGTCATGATGCCCCTCAGGCGGCCAAGGCCAAGCCGGCCGCCGACCCGCACGCGGCGCCGGCCGATGGCCTGACGCCGAAACAGGCACTGGCCAAACTGAAAGAGGGCAATCGCCGTTTCGTCGAGGACGCCAATGCCTGCGCTGTCGATCTTGCCGCACGGCGCACCGAGCTTGCCGCCGGCCAGCATCCCTGGGCGATCGTGCTCACCTGTTCCGACAGCCGGGTGACGCCAGAGCTCATCTTTGGCGGCGTGACGCTCGGCGAACTCTTCGTCGTGCGCAATGCCGGCAATGTGCTCGATACCGGCGCACTCGGCACGATCGAATACGGTACCGAACATCTGCATGCGCCGCTGGTCGTGGTGATGGGTCACAAGAAGTGCGGTGCGGTGGCGGCCGCCTGCGACGTGGTCAAGAAGGGTGTGGAACTCGAGGGTTCGATCGGCAAGATGGTGCAGCCGATCCTGCCGGTCGCTCTTTCGGCCCTGTTCACCTCGGAGGATTTCGTCGGCCAGACGGTGCGCAACAACGCCGTTTCCGGCGCCAGGCGCATCACCGAAGAAAGCCCCATCGTCTCGCATCTGGTGGAGAGCGGCGCGGTGAAGGTGATCGCCGCCGTCTATGACATCGAGACGGGCGAAGTGCAGTTCATCGACAAGATCGCGTGAGGACCATCTCCCAGCCCGGCGTTTCGGCCGAACCACCCCTCCCCTTGAGGGGGAGGGTCGGACAGCAGGTCCGGGGTGGGGTGAACATTGGTGTCTCACCACCGCCTATCATGCTCGCGGCAGATCACCCCACCCGCCGCTTCGCGGCGACCTCCCCTCAAGGGAGGTGGGATTGATCATCCAACGATCGCAAAGCCTTCCGTCTCGGCACGCCCAGGTACCGGCATGGGCGCGCGGCCGATCCACTGGACGTGGCGTTCGAGGATGCGGGCGGCTTCCGTTGCGTTTCCGGATTTCAGCGCTTCCAGGATGGCGCGGTGGTCGTGGTCGGTGCGGGCTTCCCAAGTGGCCCGCCAGGCGACGAATAGGAAGCGAGCGGAGACGGCATGCAGGTCGTCGATGACCGAGAGGAGCCGCGGCATGCCGCAGGTGGAGACGATCAGGCGGTGGAAGCGGCGGTTGGCCTCCTCCCAGGTGCGAACATCCTTGGCGTCGTCTGCATCGGCTGCGGCCTGTTCGGCGGCGGCCAGAACCTCGGGCGTGAGGTTTGGGGCGGCGTGGCGGAGGGCGAGCACTTCCAGCGCCGCGCGCATCTCGGCAACTTCGCGCACCTGCTTCAGGTCGAAGCTTGCGACCCGCACGCCACGGCGGGGCAGAGAGACGACAAGGCCCTGCGCCTCCAGCCGTCGGAAAGCTTCGCGCACCGGCACATGGCTTGCGCCGAATTCCTCGGCGATATGATCCTGGGCCAGACGCGCGCCGGGCACGAGTTCGCCATGGATGATGCGCTCCGCCAGCGCGCGGCTGATGCGGCTCGCCACCGTGTCCTTCGAGGAATCGTCGCGCGTCTTGGGCATGCGGTCATGCATAGAGAGCGGGGCATGGCTTGTCGAGGGAGTGGGATTGCAACCTCATCCCCAAACCCCTCCCCTCACCCATGCCGGGCGCGACTGTCCTCCGGGGCCTCGGCACGGTCGTCCAGACCATAGTCGCGCAGCACCTCGGCGACGCGGAGGCGGTAGGCGGCGAAGACGCCGCCACGGCCGGCGGACTGGGCGGTCCGGTGTTCTTCCGTCTCGCGCCAGCGGCGAACCGCTTCTTCATCACGCCAGAAGGAGAGCGAGAGCAGCTTGCCGCGCGTCGTCAGGCTCTCGAAGCGCTCGACGGAGATGAAGCCGTCGGTCGCCTCCAGATGGGCACGCAGGTCCCCGGCGAGGTCGAGATAGCGGTGGCGCTCGCCGAGAAAGGGCGTCACCTCGAAGATGACGGCGATCATGGCTGGACCTTCGAGGATGCCGGGTTGGAGACGTTCTTCAGGAAGAGGCGGTCCTCCTGCAGGATGAAACGGGCGTTTCTGGCGAATTCGTAGTTCGCCTTGCCCAACGGATCGGCGGCAAGCCTTGCGCGATAGGCCTCGTACGCTGCGAGGTTTTCGATGTTGTAGATGCCATAAGCCGTGGTGGCCGAGCCCTCATGCGGGGCGAAATAGCCGACGAGATCGGCGCCGCAGCGCGGGATCGCCTCGCCCCAGTTGCGGGCATAGGTGGCGAAATCGTCGCGACCGAAGGGGTCGATGCTGTAGCGGATGATGCAGGTGATCATGGGTGGCTCCTCGTTTGTTGCAAGGCGGGTTTGCCATGAACGAAGGCTGGGATGCTTCGATCGGGATCGAAGTTTTGGCCGCCCCCTAGATAGTTCGACCGGGATCGAAGCATTGGCTACAATTGCGAGGCAGACTGCGGTTGAAAATCTAGAGAGGATCACATGGCAGAAGGCCCAGACATTGCACGCATCGCCTCGCTGATCGGCGATCCCGCGCGTTCGAACATGCTCTTGGCGCTGCTCGGCGGCAAGGCGCTGACGGCGACGGAGCTGGCGGGGGCTGCCGGTGTCACATTGCAGACGGCGAGCTCGCATCTCTCCAAACTCGAAGAGGGCGGGCTGCTTTCCCAGCGCAAGCAGGGGCGGCATCGTTATTTCGCGCTGGCCGACGGTCATGTCGGCGAAATGATCGAAGGCCTGATGAGTTTTTCGGCGACGCGCGGGCACCTGCGTCATCGCACCGGGCCGAAGGAGCCGGAACTGCGAAAAGCCCGGATTTGCTACGACCATCTGGCCGGCGATTTCGGCGTGCGGATGCTCGACAGTCTCGTCGCGCTAGGGGCGATCCGGGCGGAGGACGAGGCGCTGACGCTGACGACAGAGGGTGAGGCGCTGCTCGAAACTCGGGGTCTCGATATCGGCAGTCTCCGCGCCAAGCGCCGTCCGCTCTGCCGCGCCTGCCTCGACTGGAGCGAGCGACGGACACATCTCGCGGGCAGTCTGGGGGCTGAACTGCTCACGCATTTTCTCGATCGCGGCCTTGCCCGACGGGTCGAGGATAGCCGGATCATCCGCTTTTCTCCCGAGGGGGAAAGGCAGTTTCTGGCGTGGTTTCCCGTCGGTGGAGAGCGCGAACCGAGCGCCACAACGATTGCAAGGATGAGCAGCTCGTTCAAACGCGCTTCAGGCGCACAAAGGGGCTAACCGATGAGTATACCTAGCCTGCCGGAGATCGTGGAACTGGAAGAAGCCCTCCATCGGCCCGAGGTGAGGCGCTGCCAAGAGACGCTGAAAAACCTATTAGCTGAAGACTTCATGGAAATAGGGGCTTCGGGCGCCATCTACGACCGGACAGCGATCATCGAGTTGTTGGCACGAGAAGCGGATCCTCCCGAAGACGTCCTGCAGCCTACGAATTATTCGCTAAAGGTGATCAGCGACGGAGCGATGCTCCTGACTTATGAGACTGAGCTCACCCACGCTGACGGGTTTCGAAGGCGCGTTGCAAGAAGCTCCATATGGGTGCGCAACGGGGCTAAATGGCAAATGCTGTTTCACCAGGGCACAATCAAACCCTGATCCTAAGAGGCTGCCTCGTAGAGGAACGTCAACGAGGGTGTTCGGCACCTGCATCGGCGTGCAAGCACACTTGAAAAGAAACCGACCGTACGGTATGTTTTGAGCTTCTCTTTTCCGGAGCTCCGCCATGAACCCTACCCTCTCCGCCTATGGCGCGCTGGCCGCGGCCATCGTGCTCGAAGTCACCGGCACGACGCTTTTGCAGAAGTCGGCGCAGTTCACCAAGCTTCTGCCGACGGCCGGCATGGTGATGTTCTATGTCGCCTCCTTCTACCTGTTGTCACAGGCGCTGAAGGGAATGCCGCTCGGGATCGCCTATGCCATGTGGGGCGGGCTCGGCATCGTGCTGACAGCACTGATCAGCGTGTTCTATCTCAAGCAGAGCCTGGATCTCGCCGCCCTCGCCGGTATCGCGCTGATCGTCACCGGCGTGGTGGTGATGAACACCCTGTCGAACACGGTCTCGCATTGATGCCTGCCGCTTCCACGCCGGCCGGCGCGCCGATCTCCGCCCATCACCGCAAGAAGCAGCCGGAGCAGGTGCGGAGGGCGCTTCTCGACTGCGCCGCCCAGATCGCCGCCGAACAGGGGGCGCAAGCGATCACCATCCAGGCCGTCGCCGACCGCGCCGGGGTGACCAAAGGCGGCTTGCTGCACCACTTCGACAGCAAGCAGGCGCTGCTGGCGGCCGTCTTTTCCGACCTGCTCGAGCAGATGGACCGGGAGATCGACCGCACGATGGCCGGTGATCCCGTAGCGCGCGGGCGCTTTACGCGGGCCTATGTGCGCGCCTGCTTTTCCGACCGGCTGCTCGGCGAGCGCAGCCTCTGGGCGGCGCTGTCGGTCGCCATCGTCTCGGAGCCGGCGCTGCGGGCTCTCTGGTCGTCCTGGCTCGACGGGCGCATGGCGCGGCATGCCGAGACGGATGGCGATGCGAATCTGGTTGCGGTGCGCCTGGCAGCCGATGGTGTCTGGCTTGCCGACATGATGGAGAAATCGGGGGGACTCACGCGCTATCCACAATCCTTCGAGGCGGTGCTGTTGCAGATGGCAGGTGCTTGAGCCAGCAGCGGTGCGGTAGAGACCGGCAGACCTGCCATGCGGGGCACGCGATTGTCCTCGCGCTTGCGATCGTGTAGGGAGCGACCATCCCCTACCCCACACGGATATTCCCATGAGCAGTTTCGAGCTTACCCTTTTCGATTGCGACGGCGTTCTCGTCGATTCCGAGATCATCGCTGCGAAGGTGGAATCGAAGCTTCTGACGGAAGCGGGCTATCCGATTTCGGTCGAGGAAATGGGCGAGCGTTTTGCCGGAATGACCTGGAAGAACATTCTTCTGTCGATCGAGAGTGAAATCGACATTCCGCTGTCGGCCAGTCTGATCGACAAGTCCGAGCAGTTGCTCGACCAGAAGCTCGCACGGGAGGTCAAGGCGATCGACGGCGTCCAGTTCGCGCTGTCCCGCATCAAGGGGCCGCGTTGCATCTGTTCCAATTCGTCGGCGCATCGTCTCGACATGATGCTCTCCAAGGTGGGTCTCAAGGACCATTTCGCGCCGCATATCTATTCGGCAAAAGATCTTGGTGCCGACCGGGTCAAGCCCAAGCCGGATATCTTCCTGCATGGTGCCAAGCAGTTCAATGTCAGCCCGTCACGCTGCGTGGTCGTCGAGGATTCCGTGCATGGCGTTCATGCGGCGCGCGAGGCCGGCATGCGGGTCATCGGCTTCACCGGGGCTTCCCACACCTATCCGTCGCATGCCGACCGGTTGACGGATGCGGGCGCGGAAACGGTGATCGCCCGGATGACGGACTTGCCGGGCGTCATTGCCGCCATGGAGGAATGGGAAGGCGCGTTTTAAGACCCGCCTCGCGGCTCTCACATCCTGACCGTCAGGGCCGCCGGAAGGATTTCCGCAACGAATCCGCCACGAACAGGATTTTCGCCATCGACCTCGACCGGGAAACGGGCGGGGTCGTGTGGACGAAGTTCGATACGGCGCCCTCGGTGGAAGCTCAGCAGGGGATGACCGAGGTGTCCGGCCGAATAAAGACTCTTCAGTAAACCAAGCAGGCCGAGAGCGCTCTCCTCACGCATCACCGCAAGGTCGAACAGACCGTCGGCCAGATCGGCCTGTGGCGTGATGTGCATGCCGCCGCCGAACCAGCCGCCATTGGCGATGGCCGCAATCGCCAGCCGCCCCTCGTGCACCCGCATTCCGTCGACCAGGATGTCAAAGCTGTAGGGCCGATAGCGCAGGATCGCCACGACGGAGAATAGCAGGAAGCGCAGCGGGCCGGTGACGATCTTGCGGCGACCACCCGCATTGACCGCATCGACGATTTCCCCCGATATTCCAACGCTGGTGATGTTGGCGAAGTAACGGCGCTGTTCGTTATCCCTGATATCGCGGGCGATCAGAAGCCCGGCATCGATCTTGCGGGGCGTCGCTGCGGCAATGCGCCGGGCGAGTTCGCCGAAATCGCTTGGCGGCGAAAAGTTGCGGACGAAGTCGCAACCTGTGCCGATCGGCAGGAATGCGAGCGGTGTGTCCGGGCGGCTTGAGGTGAGGACACCATGGACGACATCACTGATCGTTCCATCGCCGCCGGCCACGATCATCAGATCGCAACCGCGTTCGGCCTGCTCGCGCGCCAGACGGATGGCATCGCCGCTGGAACGGCTCTCATGAATTTCGAGACGGGGAAACTGCGCCGAAATGGCATTCTCCGCTGCCCGCCAGACCTTTGTCTGCCTGCGTCCACCCGCGACCGGGTTCCTGATGATGACGGCCTTCACCTGAAACACTCCCCAACCGCCGACCCCACCGGCGGCCCACCTGTCGACCATGCACTATGCGCCGCGAAGGTCTTTCATCGCAGCGACGATCGTCACAGATTAGAGAGGGGAAGTTACTTTTTCTTTTTGCCCGCGTCGAAGCCGACATAGACGCGCGTCATGCCAGAGACGTTTCCGGGAACCGTGACCTGCTTGTTGTAAACGAACTGGGTCGGCTGGTTCACGTCGGCGAGGGTCACAGGATATTGTTCGACCTCGGAGAAGACCTCCTGATCACCATCGACCACGGTCACGCGGATCGGCAGGTTGATAGCGCCGGCCTTGCCCTGCGGCCCGGAGGTCAGGCGACCCTGCAACAGCGCCGTAATGGTGAGCGTCGTGTCGGTGCGCGAGCAGGCGCGGGTCGTATCGGCGAGCGACGCCTGGAACACGACGTCCTTGGGATCTTCGCTCTTCGACTTGGCATAGGTGCGATAGAAGGAGGTTCCGTCACGCAGCGAGATCTGCGGGCAGAAGCCCTGGACGAAAGGCTGAACCGATCCGTTTTCGCTGACCTGCATGGCCGGTTGTGCCGCAGGTTGCGCTGCCGTCTCAGGCGAGGACAGGCCGAGGCTCGACCCCATGCTTCCGGCATTGCAGCCGCCGAGCGCCATCATCAACGAAACGACCAAGACACCACGCGACACGTTTACAGACACGAGATTCACCTTCCGCATGCTCGGCCGAAAAAGCCGGAAAACAGTCAAACTTGAGGCTTTTCAGCGCCCTTGCGGATGGTCTATACCAGCGGCCACGACAAAAATCGATTGGGTAGCCGGCAATTTGAGTCAATTTTCGATCTGCCATCCAGCACCCTTCGTGCCCCAGCAGGCCCGCCCCACAATCGGCATTGCCGGGCTTGCGAAATTCAGCCGCCCGGTCTGGCGCAAAATGGCAAACCTCTTTATCGAAATCGCCATAGGTTTGCGATCGCCAACGATCCGGACAACACACGCTCAAGGATAAGCATCGTGGAATATATCTCGACCCGCGGAGAGGCTCCGAGCCTCGGCTTTTGTGACGCGCTTCTCGCAGGGCTTGCCCGCGATGGCGGCCTCTACGTGCCCCGCGAATGGCCGCAGATGTCGAAAAAGGCGATCCGGGGCCTGCGTGGCAAGAGCTATCAGGACGTGGCCTATGAGGTGCTGCTGCCGTTTACCAATGGCGAGATCGAGCCCACAACCTTCCGCGCGATGATCGACGAGGCCTATGCGACCTTCAAGCATCCGGCGGTGGCACCGCTGGTGCAGACCGGTCCGAACTCCTTCGTGCTCGAACTCTTCCACGGCACCACGCTCGCCTTCAAGGACGTGGCAATGCAGTTGCTTGCACGGCTGATGGACCATGTACTGGAAAAGCGCGGCGAGCGGGCGACGATCGTCGGCGCGACCTCGGGTGACACTGGCGGAGCTGCCATCGACGCCTTTGCGGGACGTGCCCGCACCGACATCTTCATTCTTTTCCCGCATGGCAAGGTCTCGCCGGTGCAGCAGCGTCAGATGACCTCCTGCAAGGACGAGAACGTGCATGCCATCGCCGTCGAGGGCAATTTCGACGACTGCCAGAACCTGGTGAAGGCGATGTTCAACGACGTTGCCTTCCGCGACCGGGTGAAGCTGTCGGGCGTCAACTCGATCAACTGGGCGCGCATCATGGCGCAGGTGGTCTATTACTTCACATCCGCTGTTGCGCTCGGCGCGCCGGACCGGAAGATCTCCTTCACCGTGCCGACCGGCAATTTCGGCGACATCTTCGCGGGATACGTGGCCAAGAAAATGGGCCTGCCGATCGACAAGCTCGTCATTGCAACCAACGACAACGATATTCTGTCGCGCACCATGAAGACCGGACGCTACGAGATGAAGGGCGTCATGGCGACCACCTCGCCGTCGATGGATATCCAGATCTCCTCCAACTTCGAACGGCTGCTGTTTGAATCCTACGGTCGAGATGCGGCTGCGATCCGCTCGTCGATGGAGGGATTGAAGCAGTCCGGCGCGTTCGAGATCCAGCCGGAAGCGCTGAAGGCGATCCGCAAGGAATTCCGTGCCGGTCGTGCGACGCAGAAAGAAGTCGCCAAGACCATTAAGGCCGTGCTTGCCGATACCGGCTATCTGCTCGATCCGCACACCGCCGTCGGCGTGCATGTGGCGCAGAAATTCGAGAAGCCGCAAAGCCCGATGGTGGTGCTCGCGACTGCGCATCCGGCAAAATTCCCGGCTGCAGTAAAATCAGCCTGCGGTATTGACCCCGCGCTTCCGACATGGCTTGCTGACCTGACGGACAGGGAGGAGCGCTTCGAAATCCTGCCCGCGGAACTTAAGGCCGTCGAAAGCTTTGTCGGCACACATGCCCGTGCGGTTGATTGAGAAGCGCAGAAAGACGGACCATGAATGTTGAGTGCACCCGGCTTCCATCGGGTTTGACTGTCGTAACCGAGAACATGCCGCATCTGGAAAGCGTGGCGCTCGGCACCTGGATCAAATCCGGCTCGCGCAACGAGACCGAAGCCGAGCATGGCATTGCGCATCTGCTCGAGCACATGGCCTTCAAGGGCACGAACAAGCGCACAGCCCGGCAGATCGCCGAGGAAATCGAGAATGTTGGCGGCGAAGTCAATGCCGCCACCTCGACCGAGACCACCTCCTATTATGCTCGCGTGCTGAAGGACAATGTGCCGCTCGCGGTCGACATTCTCGCCGATATCCTGACAGACAGCGTGTTCGACGAAGAAGAGCTGGAGCGTGAGAAGCACGTCATCCTGCAGGAAATCGGGGCGGCCGACGACACGCCCGACGACGTTGTCTTCGACCGGTTTTCCGAACAGGCCTTTCACGGCCAGACGATCGGCCGCAGCATTCTCGGCACGCCGGAAACCGTGCAGTCCTTCACCAGCGACCAGATCCGCGCCTATCTCTCGCGCAATTACACGACCGACCGGATGTTCGTCGTCGCCGCCGGTGCAGTCGATCACGACGCCTTCGTCAAGCAGGTCGAACAGCGGTTCGCCTCGCTTCCGACCCAGCCCTCCGCTCCGCCCGTGATGGATCTCGCCCGCTATACCGGCGGCGAGGCCCGCGAAGAGCGCGACCTGATGGATACGCAGGTGCTGCTCGGCTTCGAGGGCAAGGCCTATCACATGCGCGACTTCTACTGTTCGCAGATCCTCGCCAATATCCTGGGCGGCGGCATGTCGTCCCGGCTGTTCCAGGAAGTGCGGGAAATCCGCGGCCTTTGCTATTCCGTCTATGCCTTCCACTGGGGTTTCTCCGATACCGGTATCTTCGGCATCCATGCCGCGACCGGCGGCGAGAACCTGCCGGAACTCGTGCCCGTCATCATCGAGGAACTGCGCAAGGCGTCGGAAAAGATCGACCAGCAGGAAATCGAGCGGTCGCGCGCGCAGATCCGCGCCCAGCTTCTGATGGGTCAGGAGAGCCCTGCCGCCCGCGCCGGCCAGATCGCCCGGCAGATGATGCTTTACGGACGGACCATCCCGAACCAGGAAATGATGGAACGGCTGGCGGGCATCACGACCGAACGGCTGACCGATCTTGCCGGCCGCCTGTTCTTCGATACCGCACCGACGCTGTCAGCCATCGGCCCGGTGGACAAGCTGGTCTCGCTGGATGAGATCGCCGGTGCACTGAGCCTCCAGCCCAAAGGCGCGCGCAAGGCCGCCGGCTAGGGACGCCGCGAATGAAATCATCCGGCGGGATGCCGCCGGATCTCTCTGGGAGTTCCAGGATGACGCGCTCGGTCTTTCGGTTTCTGTCGCGACAGGCGGAGCTGCCGGAACTCGTGGGCGAACGGCATCTTTTGCGGCTTGCCCGCTACCGCGACTTCGAGGCCTGGCATGCGCTGCGGCGCGACAGCCGCGCCTTCCTGCAGCCCTGGGAACCGACCTGGCGGGCCGACGAACTGACCGAACGCGCGTTTCGCCAGCGGGTTCTGCGCAACGAGCAGGAATTTCATTCCGGCATGGCGGTGCCGTTCTTCCTGTTCGAAAAGGACACGGGCGAGCTTCTAGGGGGGCTGACCGTCGGCCTCATTCGCCGCGGTGCCTCGCAGGCCTGCATGATCGGATACTGGATGGGCGAGAAACATGCCGGCAAAGGCCATATGTTTGCCGCACTTCAACTGGCTATTCCCTACATCTTCGGGCCGCTCGAGTTGCACCGCATCGAGGCAGCCTGTATTCCCGACAACGTCAACAGCATACACCTGCTGGAGAAAGCGGGATTTGAGCGAGAAGGTCTTTTGCGCGAATATCTGAAAATCAACGGAGAATGGCGCGACCACGTGCTGTTTTCGAAGATCGCCCCTGTTCGGGGACGGAACGGCAAAGCAGGCTCATGACGCAAACCGTGATCGCTCCGCGCGCGGCTCGGCGCCTGATGCTCCTCGTTGTCGCCCTCGTCTCGACCCTGTGTTTTGGTCTTGCCGCACCGGCATTTGCCGTCGAACCGGTCAAGATTGCCCGCGACGACACCGCGCTCGACCTGACCGCGACGACCGAAATCTACACCAATCAGGGCGCAGCCTTCCAGGTTTCGACCGCCGCGGGTGCCGACGGCATCCGTCGACGCATCGAGGTGCGCTCGAGTTCCGACACACACCAGGGAGACTGGGCCGTTTTCGCGCTTGCCAATGTCTCCGAGGAACAGCTCGAACGCGTCATCGTCGCTCCGCATTTCCGCCTGTCCGGGTCGAAGATGTTCTGGCCGGATCTCGGGTCTCAGCGCATCATGGCGATCACACCGTCGGAAGGCTTTGCGCTCGACCGCGTGCCGAGCCCGGATGCCGATGTCTTCCGCATTACGCTCAATCCCGGGACCGTGATCACCTTCGTTGCGGAACTCGCCTCGCCGAACCTGCCGCAGATCTATCTGTGGGAGCCTGACGTCTACAAGGATACGGTCAACGCATTCACCCTCTATCGCGGCATCGTTCTCGGCATCGCCGGCCTGCTCGCCGTGTTCCTGACCATCCTCTTCGTCGTCAAGGGCACATCCATGCTGCCGGCGGCAGCCGCTCTCGCCTGGGCGGTGCTCGCCTATATCTGCGTGGATTTCGGCTTTCTCGAAAAGCTGATCTCGATCACCTCGTCGGATGTGCGAATATGGCGTGCGGGCGCCGAAGTGGCGCTCGCCTCCTCGCTGGTCATTTTCCTCTTCACCTATCTTAACCTGAACCGCTGGCACGTGCATCTCGGCTATGCGACGCTCGCCTGGATGCTTGGGCTTGCGGCGCTTTTCGGGGTCGCCATCGTCGACCCCTCCATCGCCGCCGGAATTGCGCGGATGTCATTTGCACTGACCGGCGTCGTCGGCATCGGCCTCATCATCTATCTGGGCTTCAACCGCTATGACCGTGCCGTCCTGCTGGTGCCGACCTGGGTGCTGATCCTGGTGTGGCTCTTCGGCGGCTGGATGACTGTGACCGGGCAGTTGTCGAACGACATCATTCAGCCGGCGCTGGGCGGCGGGCTCGTCCTCATCGTTCTCCTGATCGGCTTTACCGTCATGCAGCACGCCTTTGCCGGCGGTGCCTATCAGCAGGGTCTCTTCTCCGACCTCGAGCGGCAGTCGCTCGCCTTGACCGGCTCGGGCGACACCGTCTGGGACTGGGACGTGGCGCGCGACCGTGTCGTCACCAGTCCCGATGTTTCGGTGCGTCTCGGCCTGTCCCCCGGTACCATGCATGGACCGGCACGCAACTGGCTGCCGCGCCTGCATCCCGACGACCGCGACCGGTTTCGTGCGACGCTCGACGTTCTGCTCGAACATCGCAAGGGGCGCCTCAGCCATGAATTCCGCATCCGCGCCGAGGATGGCCACTTTCACTGGCTGAAGATCCGCGCCCGGCCGGTGCTCGGCTCGAATGGCGAAGTCATCCGCTGCGTCGGCACGATCATCGACGTCACCGAGCAGAAGAACTCGATCGACCGGCTGCTGGTCGATGCCATGCACGACAATCTGACGGGCCTGCCCAATCGTGAGGTCTTCCTCGACAGGCTACAGGCGATCCTGTCGCTCGCACCCGCCTCTGATGGCGTCAGACCGACGGTGCTTGCCATCGACATTGATCGCTACAAGCAAGTGAACGATGCGCTCGGCATTGCGGCCGGCGACAACATTCTGATCGCGATTACCCGGCGCCTGCGCCGGCTGCTCAAGCCGCAGGACACGCTAGCGCGTCTCTCGGGCGACGAATTCGGTCTGATCCTGGTGTCGGAAAAGGACCCTGGAAAGATTGCCGACTTCGCCGATGCCGTGTCAAAGGCGATCATGGTGCCGCTCAACTTCGCCAATCGCGAAATCAGCCTGACAGCCTCGATCGGCCTCGTCTCCTGGGTCGACCAGCAGGAGAGTGCCGCCAGCCTGCTCGCCGATGCCGAGCTTGCCATGTATCGGGCCAAGCGCTCCGGCGGCAATCGCGTGGAACCTTTCCGCCCGGCTTTCCGCACCGTCAGCACCGACCGCCTGCAGCTCGAAACGGACCTGCGCCGCGCCATCGAGCGTAAGGAGTTGTCGATGGCCTATCAGCCGATCGTCAACCTTTCCAATGGCGAGATTGCCGGTTTCGAGGCGCTGATGCGCTGGGACCATCCGAAACGCGGGAATATTCCGCCGACGGAATTCATCCCGATTGCCGAAATGTCGGATTTGATCGAGCCGCTCGGCATGTTCGCTCTGGAGCGGGCCTCGACGGACTTGATGGACTGGGAGCGCCAGACCGGCGAGCTGCCGATCTTCGTTTCGGTCAACCTGTCGTCCGCGCAGCTGATCTCCAGCGAAATCTATAATGATGTTCGGGCGATGCTGATCAAGACCCAGTGCGATCCGAAGCGGATCAAGCTGGAGCTCACCGAAAGCGTCGTGATGGAAAACCCGGAACAGGCGCGCCTGATGCTGGAAAAGCTGAAGGACACCGGCATCAGCCTGGCGCTCGACGATTTCGGCACGGGCTATTCCTCGCTTGCCTACCTCACCCGGTTCCCCTTCGACACGATCAAGCTCGACAAGGCACTCGTCTGCGACCAGTCGGACAAGCGGGCCGTGCTGCTGCGCTCCGTCATTTCAATGGCGCGCGGCCTCGAAATGACCGTGGTGGCCGAAGGCATCCAGACGGACCAGGACGCCGCCGATCTCGCCATGATGGGCTGCGAATACGGCCAGAGCTATCTCTTCGGCCCGCCGCTCGGATCGGACTCGGTGCTGCGGCTTTTGAAGGAACGGTTTCCGCTGATGAAACGGGCGTGAGGCTTCCCTGCCTCACGTGCGCTGGAATGCGACGTGCAGGCCAAGCCCGACAAGGACCGCACCCCCTGCCCGCTGGAGATTTCGCCGCAGGGACGAGACCCGCGCCAAGCGCCGGGTGATCGTGCTGGCCGCCATCACGCAGGCGATATCGGCAATCGTGAACATGATATTGACCACGGTTCCGAGGATGACGAACTGTAGCCAGACCGGAAAACTTGCTGCCGCATCGATGAATTGCGGCAGGAAGGCGAGGAAAAAGATCGCCGTCTTGGGATTGAGCAGCTCGACGAGCGCGCTCTCCACGAAGGCGCGGCCGGCCGGTTTTACGGCTGGCATAGCTGCACCTGCAACTGCCATCATGCGGGCGGCACGGAACATGCGAACCCCGAGATAGATCAGGTAGGCGGCACCTGCCAGCTTCACCACCACATAAAGCGTGGGCACCACATGGAAGAGGATCGACAGGCCTGCGGCTGCGGCCACGACATGCACGTAGCAGCCAATATGGATGCCGAGCGTTGCCATAAGACCGGCACGGCGATCGGCTGCCAGGGTACGGGCGGCAACGAATAGCATCGCCGGGCCTGGAATGAAGGCGAAGACGGCGGTGGTGATGAAGAAGGCGATGAGGACGTCTGTGGAGGGCATGTAACGGGGTCCCGGTTGTGTCATCGACTGCGGTGTGGCTCGACCACTTTGTGAAGTCAGCTCGGTCTTTGCAAGCAGAATACAACCTACGGAGCAAAGCGCCATCAAGTAGCACAGCAGAAAAACTCGATCCTGAGTTGCAATTCTTGCAGGCTAGACGTATTCTGCTCCCAGGTGCGGCTTACTCGTCTCAAACTGGGGGACAAGATATGATTTTGCTCGCGCTCGCTCAGGCAACGTCCACAGCAGTGGCGGCCAGCCAAACCGATACAACTGCGCCTGCCAGTGTTGCTCCTTGGGTATTGGCCATCATCGGCGCAATAGTCATCGCGCTGGCCTTGGTGCTGGTCATACGAAACATGCCAGTAAGCACCGGGCACTCGATTTTCCTTGGTGCGGGCATCGCTTTGCTGGCGCTTCCCCTCATCTCCAAATTTGAATGGTCGAGCGACAAGTTTTCCTTCGAGCTGAAGGCAGCCGCACAGGACCTCACCAAGGAGGTCAGTCGTCTTGCGGAGGAAAACAAGGCCATTCGTGGTGAACTGGTGCAACTCAGCAATGCGTTGAAGGCCGCAACGACTAAAATCGACCTGAAAGCAGACGCCACGACACCCGGGATCGGAGCCGTATCTCCCTCAGCTGACGTCGATTGGTCGAAATACAGTTCTCCGAATTTCTTCGATGATTTGATGATCCGCAACAAGAGCGCGATTGAGGGCAATGAACGCGCTTTGGACAATTTACAGTCCATTCAGAAGCAGCTGGAATTTCAATAGCAATAACGGGATCTCTGCCGAATGTCTCAGGCGTGTCCCGCATCCATCGACAGCATGGCCGGGCTGATGCCCATCAGCGCCAGCGCCCGGTCATACTTGTTGTCGAGGCACCGGTCGAAAATGAGTTCTTCGGTGGCGGCGCAGTTCAGCCAGCCGTTCTGCGCGATCTCCTCTTCCAGCTGGCCCGGACCCCAGCCGGCGTAGCCGAGCAGCATGGTGGCGTGCCGGGGGCCGCGCCCGTCCGAGATGGCGCGGACGATATCGAGGGTGGCGGTGAGCGAGATGTCGTCGCTGACGGGAATGGAGCTATCGGAGAGATAGTCGTCCGAATGCAGCACGAAACCACGGTTCTGCTCCACCGGCCCGCCGCACTGGATGGGGAAATGGCGGGCATGATCTGGCAGCATGATCGCGTCGTTGCGGTCGATCAGCTCAAGATGCAACAAGAGGTCAGCGAAGGTGACCGACTGGGCTCGATTGATGATGAAGCCCATGGCACCGGCATCCGAATGGGCGCAGATATAGACAACCGAACGCGCAAAGTTGCCGTCTGCCATGCCGGGCATGGCGATCAGCAGCTGGCCGTCCAGGAAGCCGCGCTCTCTCAGGGATGTCTTCGACGACAATGCCATGCCTGCCTCCTCGGTCTGCCTTGCGGCCATCGTTCGATGCCTGGTTCAGGTGGTCTCCAAATCAAGATGGGGCAGAAGGTGGCACTGATCAACCCAAAATGATGCAGGTCGCTGAAGCGTGACTGGCATACCCACATCTGATCGCCTAGAGATTTGGGCATGATCCACCGTTTCCATGTTTCTCTCCAGCGCCGGCTTCACGCTCTTCGCCCTGCGGCAGTCGCTGTCCTTGCGGCTCTTGCAGCGGTTGTCCCTGCCTGCCTGCCGATGTTCGCGCCCCCCGCCCACGCGGCCAGCAGCCCCTGGGCGATGAACGAAGGCGGACGCATGCGTCTCGTTCTCCTGCCCGCCAAGGCGGATGGCAGCCGGGAGGGCGTGCTGCTGATCGAGCCTAAAAAGGGATGGATCACCTATTGGAAGGAACCCGGCGATGTCGGCATCCCGCCATCGATTACGGCGGCGCCGGGAGCCGAATACCGCGTGGCCCGGGTCGACTTCCCCGTTCCGAAGCTCTTGTCGTCGGGGGACATGCAAGATGTCGGTTACGACCATCCTGTGGCGCTGCCGCTGGTGCTGACCCATGCCGGCGGGGAGCGCCCCTTCAGGATTAACGCCTTTGTCGGCGTTTGCCAGAATATCTGCATTCCCTTCCAGGCGGATCTGACTGTCGACCCCGCCGCCGAAGTCGGAACCGATCCGCAAGAGGTGGCGCTGGTGGAAGAGGCCAAACGTCAGGTGCCGCCGGGACCGAGCGGAGACTTTCGCGTTATCAGCCACGCGATGCGGCCGGATCTCAAAAGCCTGCAGGTTTCGCTGCGCCTGCCAGCCGGCGTGACCAAGCCCGAAATTTTCGTCAGCGGGCCGAGCGGGCATGTCTATGTCGACGGTGACGTGTCGGTCGGCACCAATGGCGAGGCACTCTACACCCTGCCGATCGGCAAACTGCCCAAGGGTTATACGATGGCTGGCAAGCAGTGGGGCATTCTCGTCGTGGCCGGAGATCGCGCCATGGAAACGACCCTTGCCTTTGATTGACCCGCTTCTATATTTGGCGCCGACGCGACGACCGGCATAAGGGCCGGCACGAGAAACATGGGGATGATTTCGATGACCATTGCGATTGGCGACACGCTGCCCAAGGCAACTTTCAAGGAAAAGACGGCTGACGGTGCCGTGGAGATCAGCACGGACGAACTGTTTTCCGGCAAGAAGGTCGTGCTGTTTGCCGTGCCCGGCGCCTTTACCCCGACCTGCACACTAAACCACCTGCCGGGTTACCTGGAAAACCGCGACGCGCTGAAGGAGCGCGGCGTCGACGACATCGCCGTCGTCTCCGTCAACGACTGGCATGTCATGGGCGCCTGGGCCCAGCACTCGGGCGGCCTCGGCAAGATCCACTTCCTCGCCGACTGGGATGCGTCCTTCACTAAGGCGATGGGTCTCGATGCCGATCTCTCGGGCGGCGGTCTGGGTGTACGCTCCAAGCGCTATTCGATGCTCGTTGAGGACGGCGTGGTGAAGAGCCTTAACATCGAGGAAAACCCTGGCCAGGCGACTGTTTCGTCTGCCGCGACGATGATCGAGCAGCTCTGATGTGATGTTTGCGTCCGGAGAAGCTGGAGGGCGGATTGCCCCCTCTAGCCTGCCGGACATCTCCCCCTCAAGGGGGGAGATTGGAACCCGCGATCGGCATGCCGATACGATAAGTTCTGACCCGAAAACCGGCCAACGTGGCGAGCGCTGCCGTCATTCGATCTCCCCCCTTGTGGGGGAGATGCCTGGCAAGGCAGAGGGGGCTACCACAATCTCCAAGGACTAGAGACTAGGCCTCCTTAACCGAGCAAGTCCTCAAAACTGCACCACCGCCATCGTCGCCCGATGATCTGATGGCCACGGCGTGACAACAACATCGGCCTCGGGCGCCTTTTCGCCGACAATACCGGCTTTCAAGACCTTCAGGTTCTTCGCCCGACCGAGCGTATAGTCGATGCGGTCATGGTGGTCGTCTTTGGCGGTCGGTTCGGAGGTGGGCGTCCAGGTAAAGCCGGGCTTGGCGACCGGGTCGGGGAAGGCCGCGCGGAAGAGATCGGTGAAACCACCTGCCGTTTCGATGCGCAATGCCGAGGGATAGGCGACCGCGAGCGGCTGATGGCCGGCCTTGACTGCGGCTTCCGTCCAATCGAGATGTGAGGGTTCATTGAAGTCGCCGAAGACGAAGGCGGCGTCGGCACCATCGGCCTGTTTCAGATCCTCGAAGAACAGATCCAATGCCGGCCCCCGCGCCGCCTTTGCTGCCGCTTGCGCCTCTGCCGCCGTCTTCAGGAAAGGCGCCGTGCCGTATTCGATGTTGAGCAGTTGATAGGGCTGATAGGGGAAATCCGTCAGGTGCAGGTTGAAGGCATAGACCTTGTGGCCATTTACATCGATTTCGACGCCCAGGTCATGCGGCGTTGCCTTGCCGATCGGATAGCGGCTCAGGATGGCATTGGCCCATAGCGCGACGTTCTGCTGGCTCTGGTCGTAGTAGAAATAGCCCAGCTTTTCGGCGATGGCCTTCGCTTTGCTCTCACCGACCGCAGCGCAGGATTCGGCGGTGCAGGGATCCGGTTCCAGACGTGTTTCCTGCATGCCGACAATGTCAGGATTGACCGTCTTGATCACGGCCACGGTCTCATCCACCGGCTTTCCCGAATTGCCGCCGCCACCCCAGATGTTGAAGCTCATCACGGTGAGTTCGACCGGATCTTGCGCGCGGGCAAGCCCCGGCGCGGCAAGAAGGAATGCGGAAAGCACAAGCGACAAGCTGCGCATGGGGATGTCTCCTTTGACGCTGGATGATGGAACAAGACGAGGCTAGCAGGGCCGGATGACAGGTGCGAGACAAGTTACACAACGCAATCGGTGGCGGCGGCCCCCACACCGGCCTTGATTTCGCCGCAATTAGAGCGCCTTTGGCGTTTGTAATGTTATTACATTCATGATGGGCTGCCGATGGACGAACCCGCCTTTCTCCCAAGCCTGCTCGCCCGGTCGGCTCTGGCCCGCCTGTATTTTGTGCTGCTGTTGATCACGCTTATCTGGGCCGGCATCCAATGGGCCGTGGCACTCCCATGAGCCTGATCCGCATCGACAATCTGACGCTGACCTATCAGCGCCACCCGGCCGTACACCATCTCTCGGGCGTGATCAGACAGGGCAGCCTGACGGCAATCGCCGGGCCGAACGGGGCGGGAAAGTCTACCCTGCTCAAGGCGATCATGGGCGAGATCCGCCCCGCCGAGGGCCGCATCGAACATGCTCTCACCGCCCATGACTTCGGCTATCTGCCGCAGGCCGCCGAGATCAACCGGCGCTTTCCGATCAGCGTGCTCGACACCGTCATGCTCGGCGCCTGGCGGCGGGTGGGGGCGTTCGGACGCATCGGCCGGGAAGAGACGGACAGAGCACGCGAAGCACTTTCGACTGTCGGGCTCGAGGGATTCGAGCGGCGCGAGATCGGCTCGCTCTCGGCCGGGCAGTTCCAGCGCGTGTTGTTTGCACGGCTTCTGCTGCAGGATGCCCAGGTCATCCTGCTCGACGAACCCTTTACCGCCATCGATGCGCGCACCACCCGCGATCTGATCGATCTCGTTGCCGGCTGGCATGGCGCGGGCCGCACGGTCATCGCCGTGCTGCATGATCTCGACCAGGTGCGCAGCCACTTTCCCGAGACCTTGCTCCTGGCACGGGAGTTGATCGGCTGGGGTGCGACCGAGGACGTTCTGACACCGGCCAACCTCCTGTCGATGCGCAGCATGGCCGAGCGCTGGGACGAAGATGCCGAGGTCTGCCAGCCCGCGAATATCAGCGGGAGAACGGCGGCATGAGCTTCTTCGACCTGCTGATTGCGCCCTTTGCCGATTACGGCTTCATGCGGCGCGCGCTGATGGCGGCCGTCTGCCTCGGCTTCAGCGCCGGGCCGATTGGGGTGTTCCTGCTCTTGAGGCGCATGAGCCTGATGGGCGATGCCATGAGCCATGCGGTGCTGCCCGGTGCTGCCATCGGCTATCTCGTCGCCGGCTCGCTGTCACTGACGGCCATGGGCATTGGCGGGCTTGTGGCCGGCCTGTCTGTCGCCGTTCTCTCCGGCCTCGTCAGCCGCTCCACCGTGCTGCAGGAGGATGCGAGTTTTGCCAGCTTCTATCTGGCGTCGCTGGCGCTCGGGGTACTGATCGTCTCGCTGCGCGGCTCCAATATCGATCTCCTGCATGTGCTGTTCGGTACGATCCTCGCCATCGATGCGCAGGCTTTGACGCTGATCGGCGCGATCAGCACGCTGACGCTTGTGGCGCTGGCGCTGATCTATCGGCCGCTGGTGCTGGAATGCCTCGACCCCGGTTTCCTGCGGGCCGTTGGCGGCCGGGGATCGCTCTATCACTTCGCCTTCCTGCTGCTCGTGGTCATCAACCTCGTCGCCAGCTTCCAGGCGCTGGGAACGCTGATGGCGGTCGGGCTGATGATGCTGCCGGCGGCGATCGCGCAGCTCTGGGCGCGCACCCTGCCCGGCATGATGGCGGTCTCGGCGGTGACAGCGATTGTCTCCAGCTATGTCGGGCTGATCGCCTCCTTCCACCTGGAACTCGCCTCAGGCCCGACGATCATCCTCACGGCCGCCATCCTCTACGGCCTGTCCATCCTCATAGCCCCGATGGGCATTGCCCGCCGCTTCTTCCCCCGGCCGCATCTCAAGGCTTGACGCCTGCCGCTTTTCCAACCGCACACCAAAGGAGTGTCCGATGATCCGCAAGCTCTCCCTTCTCTCCGCCCTCCCCCTGATCGCGTCGCTTTACGGTTCAACGGCGTTGGCCGGCGAACCGGTCAAGGTGGTGGCCTCCTTCACCGTGCTCGCCGATGTGGTGGCGCAGGTGGGCGGCGATCATGTCGAGGTGTCCAGCCTTGTCGGGCCGAATGGCGACCCGCATGAGTTCGAGCCATCTCCTGCTGACGCCAAGGCGCTGAAGGCGGCCAAGGTGACCTTCATCAGCGGCGAGGGCCTGGAAGGCTGGATGGAACGGCTGATCTCGGCCTCGGGCTATGAAGGCAAGCCGGTGGTCGTATCCGACGGGATTACGCTGCGCAGCATGGAAGAGGACGGCAAGACCGTGACCGATCCGCATGTGTGGAACAGCCCTGTGAACGTAAAGGTCTGGGTCGACAATATCGAGGCAGCACTTGCCAAGGCCGACCCTGACGATGCGGCGGATTTCGAAACCAATGCGAAGGCTTACAAGGCCAAGCTTGATGCACTCGACGCCTATGCTCACGAAAAATTCGACGCTGTCCCGGAAGCGAGCCGGAAGATCCTGACGAGCCACGACGCCTTCGGCTATCTCGGCCGGGAGTATGGCGTGACCTTCCTGTCGTCGCTCGGGCTGTCGACCGAGACGGAAGCGTCGGCTGCCGATATCGCGGAGCTGATCGAGCAGATCAAGACCGAACATGTGAAGAGCTACTTCCTGGAGAACTCCAACGATCCGCGCCTTGTCGAGCAGATCGCCGGTGTGACCGGCGCGCAGTCGGGCGGGGAGCTTTACGTCGAGTCGCTGTCGGAGAAGGACGGACCGGCGCCGACATATGAGCAGATGTTCCGCTACAATGTCGACCAGCTGTCGGCCGCCATGGCGAAATCGAGCTGACCGCAAACGATACGACTGATGGTCGATGAGCCCTCCCCTCGCCGGGAGGGCTTTTTCGTCAATGGGCGAGGTCGAAGACCAAGATGCCAGCAAGGCCGCCATCGGTCGCATGGACGATGCGCTCGCCGACCGCGACGTGCTGCGGGTGCTTCAGATAGTAGTCGCGGACCAGTTCATCCTCGAAGGTGACGATGAAGCCGTCGTTATAGCCGCCGCTCAGGCCCTCTGGCGAGACATTCGGGCCCGACCTCACCTCAAGCATGCCGGGCACGACATCCTTCAGTTCCGCGATCGCGGCATAGATCGCCTGCTTCTCGGCCTCCTGGACAGCGGCCTTGAAGCGCAGGAACACGCAGTGCTGGATCATGGATGTCTCCCGGATGTTTCGTTTTGAGGCGAGCATAGGGGGAATAGGGGAAAGGGCAAGGGTGCGCGCGCCATGCGGTGAGGGTCGCTCACTCCTCCGTCAATCTTGACATTCTTCCGAATAGAGACCAGCTTATACCGAAATCAGTATAAATTGGTGCGGACACATGTCGGAAAAGCTTACCTACAGCAACATCTTCGAGTCGATCACCGAAGACACCTCGCTTGCTGCGGACTTGCAATTCCGTTCGGATCTGATGATGACGCTGATCGACATCATCGAACACAAGGGCTGGAGGCAGTCTGACATTGCGGAGGCGCTCAGCATTCCCCAGCCTCGCGTGAGCGAGTTGCTACGCGGGAAGATCAGCCTCTTCTCCTCGGATCGACTGATTGGCTATCTGGCCAAGCTCGGCTACCGCCTTCGCCCCTCCGTTGATGGCGAGCATAGGGTGGTTTGCGCCGTGGAAACAGCCGCAGCCTGAGATACCAAGCCCCATCAGCCTTTCGCGCGGCTCCGTTTTTCCTCGTCCCGGATGATCGCCATCATTTCCTTGTAGCGATCCTTCACAGTGACCATGGCCTTTTTGTCCACACCGTTGGTGGTCTTCGTGAATGCGTGAAGAACGAAGACCGTATCAAGAAACCTGGCGCAGTAGACCAACCGATAGGCCGGTGAACCGTTCTCAATCAATTCGATCACACCTGCGCCGAGTTCGGGCAAGTGCTTGAACGGTGAGCGCGGATCCTTGCCTGCGGCCACGAAGTTCAGGTCGTTGAGAAAGTCGATTGCGACCGTATGCGGCAGTTTTTGAACCGCCTTCTTCGCGGCGTTATTGACGTATCTGATAGTCCTGACCGCCATACCCGCCACCCGCCGAACGGACATCCATCTGTCTCGCGAATGGCAGCGATGCTCCCCAGCTCCCGCATTCGCGAGGGGCATCATAACGTGGCGGCGACACTGATTGTACCCGTGCAAATCCGGGGTTCAGTGAACGTCCTATCCCGCTCACTTCACCAGCAGTGACTTGCCGAAATTCGAAGTCTTGAACGGCTCCATGCCCTTTCGGGCGAGTTCATCGGCGCGTTCGTTTTCAGGATGCCCCGCATGGCCCTTGACCCAGTGCCACTTGACCTTGTGGCGTTGGTTGGCGGCATCGAGGGCCTGCCAGATTTCGCCGTTCTTGACCGGCTTCTTGTCGGCGGTCTTCCAGCCGTTTTTCTTCCAGCCGAAGATCCACTTGGAAATGCCGTCCATGACGTATTTGCTGTCGGTGTAGAGATCGACCTCGCAGGTGTCCTTAAGCGCATTCAGCGCGCTGATGGCGGCGAGCAGTTCCATGCGGTTGTTGGTGGTGTTGGCCTCACCGCCGCACAGCTCCTTCTCGACGTCTCCGTAGCGGAGCACGGCGCCCCAGCCACCGGGGCCGGGATTGCCCGAGCAGGCACCGTCGGTGAAGATGTCAACGTGTTTCATGAAATCAATCCGTATTCGGAGGCATTGCTGACGGCGCGGTGGAAGCGCAGCTTCTTCAGATATTCAAGCGGGTCTTTCTTCACCACCAGCGCGCCTTCCGGCGTCGTCAGCCAGTCGTAAAGGCGCGTCAGGAAGAAGCGCAAAGCCGAGCCACGGCAGAGGACCGGGAGGGCTGCGATCTCATCGGCAGACAGCGGGCGCACCGAGAGATACCCCTCGATCATCGCCTTACCGTTGGTGATGTTGTAGGAGCCGTCCTTCTCGAAGCACCAGGCATTGAGGCAGATCGAGAGATCGTAGACGAGGAAGTCATTGCAGGCGAAGTAGAAGTCGATCAGGCCCGACAGGTCATCGCCGAGGAAGAAGACGTTGTCGGGGAAGAGGTCGGCATGGATGACGCCGGCGGGCAGATCTTTCGGCCAGTGCGCTGCGAGGAAATCGAGCTCGGCGCCGATTTCTTCCTCCAGCCCGGTTTCCACCTCGTCAGCACGCGCTTCCGACTTTGCCCAGAGCGTCTGCCAGCCTTCGAGCGACAGAGCATTCGGGCGCGTCAGTTCGAAGCCTTCGCCGGCCACATGCATGCCGGCGAGCGCCTTGCCGACTTCGCGGCAATGCTGCGCTTCCGGTTTGCGTAGCCACATGCCTTCGAGGAAGGAGATGAGCGCGGCGGGGCGGCCAGAGAGTTCGCCCAGGAGTTCGCCATCCTTGCGCGGCAAAGGCAGCGGGCAGGACAGACCGCGCTCAGACAGGTGATGCATCAGGCCGAGGAAGAAGGGCAGATCGTTTCGATCGACGCGCTTTTCGTAAAGCGTCAGGATCAGCGGCTGCTTGGTCGTGTGCAGCAGGAAATTGGTGTTCTCGACGCCTTCGGCGATACCCTTATAGGAGAGCAGTTCCCCGGCATCGTACTGCGCCAGGAAGGCCTTGAGGTCGTGTTCGTTGATATCGGTGTAGACTGCCACAGCGTGAGGTTCCGTGCCGCTTCGGGAATGGCCCCGAGTCCTATAACGGGCGCAGCGCGCATGCCAGCCCCGCTGCGACATGGGGCACAGGAAATGGGGCTCATGCCCGCATCTCTCGCGGCGTCGCAGGCATGTTTTCAGGTTTAAAGCTTTACCCATCACTAATATTGTTGATTTAGTCTCCACTTTCAAAACAACCGGAGTGGCGTGATGGATCCCGTTTCCAGCGTCCGCATGGCGCATGATTTCGCCGCGGCGATGAACCTTGCGCTCATCGTCGTCGACGGTGAGGGACATATACAGTTCGCCAATCCCGCGTTCTGCTGCATGTTCGGCTACGACTTCGACGACATCAAAGGCCAGCCGATCACCATCATCATCCCCGAGCGCATGCGCGGGGCCCATAGCGCCGGCATGGCAAATGTTGCGGCCGGCGCCAAACCGGGCCTTGGCGGCAAAGCGGTGGAAGTTTCGGCGTTGAAGAGCGACGGAAGCGAGTTTCCGATCGAGATCACTCTATCGACTTGGAAGACCGAAAGCGGCTTCTGGGCCGGTGCCGCCATCAAGGACATTTCGGAGCGGCGCGAGAGAGATGCCAAACTGATGCGGCTTGCCTCTCACGACACGTTGACGGGCCTGCCGAACCGGCACGAGTTCACGACACTTCTGGCGCAGAAACTCGCCGCCGGAGCGCGCTGCAGCCTCTTCCTGATGGATCTCGACGGCTTCAAGGAGGTCAACGACGCGCATGGCCATGTCGTGGGCGACAGCCTGTTGCAGGCGGTTGCGGTTCGTATCCCCTATCTGCTTGGCGACCGCGCTACGGTCGGTCGTCTCGGCGGGGACGAATTTGCCGTGCTCTACGCAGACAGCGGGGACCCGCTCATGGCACAGAAGGAAGCCTCCGCGATCCTTGATGCCTTTCGCAAACCGTTCAGCCTGGGTGGACTGGAGCTGGAACTGGGAGTGAGCATCGGGATTGCCATTGCACCCCTGCATGGCGAAGACGGCGACGAGCTTCTGGCGTCAGCGGACTTTGCGCTTTACCGCGCCAAGGCCGCCGGAGGGCGCGGCTATCGCTTCTTCGAACCCTCGATGCGCAGCGAAAGCCAAGCCAAACGCGACATGCGGGACGACTTGCGCCGCGCCATGCGTCAGGGGGAGCTGGAACTCTATTATCAGCCGCAGGTGGAGCTTTCCTCCCGCCGGGTTATCGGCTTCGAGGCGCTCATCCGCTGGAACCATCCGCTGCACGGGCTGCTTCTGCCGGGCCGTTTCCTACCCTCCCTGGAGCAGAGCGCGCTCGCAACCGAGATTGGCTGGTGGACCCTAAACGAGGCCTGCCGGATGGCTGCCAAACTGAACGGGCGGGGAGAAGGCTGCAAGGTGGCGGTCAATCTCTTCGCACAACAGTTCCGCTCGCCTCATTTGCGCGACCGGGTCATGGAGGCGGTGCAGCGGCATGGTATCGCGCCATCGTGGCTGGAGCTCGAAGTCACCGAAGAGGTCACACTCAACGACGACGAGTCGAGCCTGCAGACGCTCAAATGCATCCGTGACATCGGCGTCGGTGTCGCCTTCGACGATTTCGGGACGGGTTATGCCTCGCTCTCTTCGCTCCAGCGCTATCCGCTGACCACGCTCAAGATCGACCGAGGCTTCATCCGCGACATCCAGACCTCGGCCTCCGACGCCGCCATCACGCGGGCGCTCGTGGCGATGAGCCGGGAGATGGGACTTGTGACCGTCGCCGAGGGAATAGAGACGGAAGCACAGGCGGCGGTCCTGCTGGCCATGGGATGCGTGCAAGGCCAGGGTTATCTCTATGGTCGACCGATGCCGGCGCAGGATGCGCTCAACTTCTTCCGTCAGGTCCAGACACCGGGCGGTCTGCGCGCAGCACGAGCCCTCTGACGTCCAGAAGGCTTAGGTCGACACCACGACCTAACCGTTCACCCAAGCCATGTCCGCGCGCGTCAATTCCACGTCGCGCAGTTCGCGGTTAACGAGGAAGTGCTCGTTCTCTTCCGCCGTGATCGCAAGCTCGACTTTGGCGTCGAAACGCTCGCGGAACGCCTCGATGATTTCATCGACGATGACTTCCGGGGCGGACGCGCCGGCGGAGATGCCGAGCGTGCCGATTTCGCCGACATCATCCCAGTCGATCTCGGAGGCGCGCTGGACGAGAAGAGATCGGGTGGCCCCTGCCCTCAGCGCGACTTCGACGAGACGCTTGGAGTTCGACGAGTTGGGCGCACCGACGACGATGAAAAGGTCACAGCCGGGGGCTGCCGCCTTCACCGCTTCCTGCCGGTTGGTGGTGGCATAGCATATGCTGTCAGCCGAGGGCGCGGTGAGATTGGGGAAACGTTCAGAAAGCTTGGCGATGACACCGGCGGTGTCATCCACCGAGAGCGTGGTCTGCGTAACGTAACCAAGATTGTCGGGGTCGGCCGGCTGATAGGCAGCTGCATCCTCGACGGTCTCGACCAGCGAAACCGAGCCTTCCGGAAGCTGCCCCATCGTGCCGATCACTTCCGGATGGCCGGCATGGCCAATCAGGATCACATGACGTCCCAGCCGCTGGTGGCGCATCGCCTGCTTGTGAACCTTCGAGACCAGCGGACAGGTGGCATCGAGATAGAAGAGGTTTCTGCTTGTCGCGTCCTCGGGCACCGATTTCGGCACGCCGTGCGCCGAGAATACGACCGGCTGCTGGCGATGCTCGGCGGGGATCTCGTCAAGCTCCTCAACGAAGATCGCGCCCTTGGCTTCCAGGCCTTCGACAACATACCGGTTGTGAACGATTTCATGGCGGACATAAACCGGCGCCCCGTAGCGCTTGAGCGCCAGAACGACGATCTGGATGGCGCGGTCAACACCGGCGCAGAAGCCGCGCGGGCCGCAAAGCCTGATCGTCAGTGGGGGGCGGTTCATGTGAATGTTCATAGGGTCAGCCGGCAATCAGGACAGCGAGGATGGCGATGGCCGCAGGAAGCGCCTGGATGACGAAGATCTTCCGCGAGGCCGTTGCACCCCCATATAGGCCCGCGACCAGCACACAGCCAAGGAAAAACAACTGAATTTGATAGCCGAAGCCAAGATCGGGATGCAGCAGGCCCCAGATCAGGCCGGCGGCGAGAAAGCCGTTGTAGAGACCCTGGTTGGCAGCCATGACCTTCGTGGATTCAGCCTGCTCCGGCTTGAGGCCGAAAGCACGGCGGCCGGTCGGCGTGGTCCAGAGAAACATCTCCAGGACCAGAATGTAGATGTGCTCGAGTGCGACCAGCGCTACCAGTGTCGAGGCGAAATAAGACATACGATTCCCCCTGAGGCAGCGGCGATTGCGGCTACACTTGGAGCGTGTTTAGCCGAATTCGCGCGGCGCCTCTACGGCGTTTTGCGACGGAAGAACCCGGCGATGGTGACCGCCGCCAGCGCAAAGGCAAGCCCGTACCAGGTGATGGCATATTGCAGGTGGCTGTTGGGCAGATCGACTTGCGTGACCCCGCCTTTCGGCAGGCCGCCCGGTACCGGTGTCGCATCCGCATCGAGGAAGAAGGGCAGGACGCGGTCTTCCGGCAGGCCAGTGGAGGCCGCCATGCGGGTCAGGTCTTTCCAGTAGAAGATGTTGGCGCCTTCGTCGTTATCAGGGACCAGCGATGACGGCTTCTCGTTCAGCTTCGTACGGGCCAGACCGGTGATCGTCTGCTGCCCCTCAACCAGGCTTTCCGGGCGCGTCTTCGGTTCCTTGCGGTCGTAAGGCACGAAGCCCCTGTTGACGAAGAGGTACTTGCCATCCGCCAGTTCGAGCGGCGTGTAGAGATAGAAGCCGGACTGGCCGTCAAAGGTCGCGAGGAAGTGGCGCTCCTTGTCGTGCAGGAAGCGACCGCTTGTGGTGGCGTGGCGGTAGTCGATCTCCTCGCCGGCCGCCAGACGCACCGCGATATCCGAGACGTCGACGGCCGGGGCATGGCTGCGTTCGTCGATCGCAGCGAGCAGGCTTTCCTTCCAATGCAGACGGTTGACCTGCCAGGTGCCGAGCGACAGCAAGATGGCCATGGCGAGCGGAACCAGCACGAGACCGGCCCAGAAGCGCCAGCCGCGGCCCGACTTTTTGACGACCTCGGTCTGCTCAACCACGGTCGATGACCCCGGGGGCGGCGTTGTTGCGGTATTGCAGCGCGATCAGCAGAGCCTTCAGCGTACGCATCAGCCAGAGCGTCAACGCGACACCGAGGGGAGCGAAGACCAGAATGTGCAGCCACACCGAAGGCTGGTAGGTGAGTTCGACCCAGACGGCAAACCCGACGACCAGAAGGTCGGCGAGCAGGATGACGAAGATCGCCGGGCCATCGCCCGCGTCGATGAAGGAATAATCGAGCCCGCAGGAGGCACACCGTTTCTTCGGTTTGGTCAGGCCATCGAACAGCTTGCCATTCCCGCAGCGCGGGCAGGAAGCGGAAAGCGCGGCCTTCATCGGGTCGACGGGTGCGTATTGTGCGTTGTCGTCGGTCATAACAATCCCTCCTTTGGGACATTCCAGCCGTCTGGCCAACCCTTAGAGCAGGTCGGTGTTCCCTCCCAGTCCCCACAGGGTCGCAGGCAGTGCCGCAGGAAGGAAGTTGAAATGAAAAAGGGCGGCTTGCGCCGCCCTTCTATCCTTTCGGCCGCATTCAGCCGGCGTGCAGCGGCGCGCCCCAATCGCCCCAGATGTAGATGGCGAAGAAGAGGAAGAGCCAGACAACGTCAACGAAATGCCAGTACCAGGCAGCAGCTTCGAAGCCGAAGTGCTGCTTCGGGGTGAAGTGGCCGGCAAGCGCACGGAACAGGCAAACGATCAGGAAGATCGTGCCGACCAGAACGTGGAAGCCGTGGAAACCGGTCGCCATGAAGAAGGTCGCGCCATAGATCGAATTCTTGAAGTCGAACGGCGAGTGCATGTACTCGTAGGCCTGGACCGCCGAGAACAGGATACCGAGCAGGACGGTCAAGACCAAGCCGGAGACCACACCCTTACGATCGTTGTGCAGCAGAGCATGGTGAGCCCAGGTGACACAGGTGCCGGAGAGCAGCAGGATCACGGTGTTGTAGAGCGGCAGGTGCCAGGGGTCGACGACCTCGATGCCCTTCGGCGGCCAAGTGCCACCGGTGAACTCGACGCGGCTTGCCTGGATGGCTTCATTCGCGAAGAGGCTGGCGTCGAAGAAGGCCCAGAACCAGGCGACGAAGAACATCACTTCCGAAGCGATGAACATGATCATGCCGTAGCGAAGGTGCAGCGAGACAACGCGCGTGTGGGCGCCGGAATGCGCTTCCTTGATCGTATCCGCCCACCAGGCGAACATCGTGAAGAGCACGATGGCAAGACCGATGTAGAACAGCCACGGATGGGCAAGCTCCAGACCGAACAGCTTGAAGGAACCGCCGTTCAGATAGCGCATGTAACCGACGCCACCGAAGGTCAGGACGAAGGCGCCGATCGAGGCCAGGATCGGCCAGGGGCTGGGATCGATAATGTGGTAGTCGTGGTTCTTCTGGTGCGCTTCGGCCATTTCAGCAATCCCCGAATGTCAATTTCATTACGAGACCCGTCTTACCGGACCCCTCTCACAGTTTCGGCTGTATCTTGCCCTTATCCACGTTCAGCGCTGCTACCGGCTTGTCGTCTTCGCGCGGATAGAAGGTGTAGGAAAGGGTAATCGTTCCGATGTCCTTGGTCTCTTCCGCATCGACGATGGCGGGATCGACAAAGAACACAACAGGCATTTCCAGCGTCTCGCCCGGCTGCAACGTGGTCTTGGTGAAGCAGAAGCACTGGACCTTGTTGAAGTAGGCACCGGCTTCGCCCGGAGAGACGTTGAAGACGGCCTCCCCGGTCACGGGCGTCGACGAGTTGTTCGTCGCGACATAGCGAATTTCAACGGTCTCGCCGATCTTCGGCGTGACCTTCTTGTCGACCGGCTTGAAGTCCCAGTTCAGACCGCTCGACACGTTGGCGTCGAAGGTCACGTTGATGGTCTTGTCGAGAACAACGTCGGACATCTGTTCGACACGCTGCGTGGTGCCGCCGTAGCCAGTCACCTTGCAGAACATCTGGTAGAGGGGAACGGCGGCGAAGCTCATGCCGACCATGGCACCGACGAAGACGACACAGGCAGCGGCAACGCCAAAATCGCGGCGGGTCGCGCTGCGTTCGGGCATTTTCGGCGTGTGGTTAATCGGTGCCTCGGCCATGGCTATCTCCGTCAGCCCATATTGCTGATCTTGATGATCGTCACAGCGTAGAAAATCGCGACGAGCAGCGCGAGAACGACGCCGAGGGCGATGTTGCGACCGCGGCGCGACTTCTTCTGAACCTCGTTAAGCTGGATGGTTTCCATCAGGCGGCACCTCCGAGAGACAGGATGGCAGGCGCGACATAGAGATCGACCATGAGAGCCGAGAAAATCGCGAAGAGATAGAAGATCGAATAGCCGAAGAGCTTCTTGGCCGGCACCATCTTCTCATCGCCGTCTGCCATGCGCCAGACGGCGATGGAACAGTGGATGAAGATGGCGCCGAGAAGAGCAGCGACAATGCCGTAACCGATCGAGGACAGGCCGGTAACGGTCGGAAGCACGCCTGTGATGGCGGTCAGCACGGCATAGAGCGCGATCTGACGCTTGGTCGAGGGGATGCCGGCGACGTTGGGCATCATCGGAACGCCGACGGCGCCGTAGTCCTTCATCTTAAACAGCGCCAGTGCCCAGAAATGTGCCGGCGTCCAGAGGAAGATGATCATGAACAGGATGAAGCTGTCGAGGGAGACGCCACCCGTCACGCAGGCCCAGCCGACCATGGGCGGGAAAGCGCCGGCCGCACCGCCGATGACGATGTTCTGCGGGGTCGAGCGCTTGAGCCACATCGTGTAGACGACGGCGTAGAAAAAGATGGTGAAGGCCAGCAGGCCGGCTGCGAACCAATTGACCGCAAGACCGAGGATGGCGACCGAGAACACCGAGAGCACGAGACCGAAGGCCAGCGCTTCGTGCGGGGTGACGCGGCCAGCCGGAACCGGGCGGGTAGCCGTGCGCGACATCACTGCGTCGATATCGGCGTCGTACCACATGTTGAGCGCGCCGGACGCCCCTGCCCCGACGGCGATACATAGGATAGCGATAAAGCCAATGACCGGATGGATCGAGCCCGGGGCCAGGACGAGACCGGCCAGTGCCGTGAAGACGACGAGCGACATGACGCGCGGCTTCAGAAGCGCGAAGAAATCGCGCGGGCCGGCTTCGGACAGGCGGACTTCGCCCTCGATGCCGAATACGTCGCGATTGTCGATGACTGTCATTCTGTTGCTTTCCGTCTTCCGTGTGGTCTTTCGGGCGCCGCAATCTTGATGACTGCGACGCCCGATCGTCTGTTGGATGCGAAGATCCGCTTACTTGATCTTCGGCAGCTGTTCCCACTGGTGGTACGGCGGCGGCGAAGACAGCTGCCATTCCAGCGTGGTTGCACCTTCACCCCAGGGGTTGTCACCGGCGACGCGCTTCTTGGCGAAGGC
Organism: Allorhizobium sp. DMC15; assembly: GCF_056314065.1. Classification (NCBI taxonomy): domain Bacteria; kingdom Pseudomonadati; phylum Pseudomonadota; class Alphaproteobacteria; order Hyphomicrobiales; family Rhizobiaceae; genus Allorhizobium; species Allorhizobium sp. DMC15. Next base: position 1,002,153 of record NZ_JBQUZB010000001.1, on the reverse strand, counting down.
TTCGAAGACGCCGTAGAGGAAGACGAGAACCGCGAAGGCCGAGATGTAGGAGCCGATCGACGAAACATAGTTCCAGCCGGCATAAGCATCCGGATAGTCGATGTAGCGGCGCGGCATGCCAGCGAGACCGAGGAAGTGCTGCGGGAAGAACACCAGGTTGACGCCGATGAACATGATCCAGAAGTGCAGCTTGCCGACGAACTCGGAGTACATGTAGCCGGTCATCTTCGGGAACCAGTAGTACCAGCCGGCGAAGATGGCGAAGACGGCGCCGAGCGACAGAACGTAGTGGAAGTGAGCCACGACGTAGTAGGTGTCATGCAGCGAGCGGTCGAGGCCGGCATTGGCGAGCTGGACGCCCGTGACGCCACCGACGGTGAACAGGAAGATGAAGCCGATTGCCCAGACCATCGGGGTCTTGAAGGTGAGCGAGCCGCCCCACATCGTCGCGATCCAGGAGAAGATCTTGATGCCGGTCGGCACCGCGATGACCATGGTTGCGAAGAGGAAGTAGCGCTGGGCGGCGAGCGACAGGCCGACCGTGTACATGTGGTGTGCCCACACGACGAAGCCGACGGCGCCGATGCCAACCATGGCGTAGGCCATACCGAGGTAGCCGAAGACCGGCTTCTTCGAGAAGGTCGAGACGATGTGGCTGATGATGCCGAAGCCGGGCAGGATCAGAATGTAGACTTCCGGGTGACCGAAGAACCAGAACAGGTGCTGGTAGAGGATCGGGTCACCGCCGCCTTCCGGCGCGAAGAAGGTCGTGCCGAAGTTGCGGTCGGTCAGCAGCATGGTGATGCCGCCGGCGAGAACCGGGAGCGACAGGAGCAGCAGGAAGGCCGTGACCAGAACGGCCCAGGCGAACAGCGGCATCTTGTGCAGGGTCATGCCCGGCGCACGCATGTTGAGAATGGTGGTGATGAAGTTGATCGCACCGAGGATCGAGGACGCACCGGAAACGTGGAGCGCGAAGATCGCAAGGTCAACGGCAGGTCCCGGCTGGCCGGATGTCGCAAGTGGCGGATACATGGTCCAGCCACCGCCGACGCCGTGGGCACCCGCCGGACCTTCGACGAACATCGAGAGGACGAGCAGCAGGAACGCCGGGACGATCAGCCAGAAGGAGATGTTGTTGAGGCGCGGGAAAGCCATGTCCGGAGCGCCGATCATGATCGGGATCATCCAGTTGGCGAAACCGCCGATCAGCGCCGGCATGACCATGAAGAAGATCATGATGAGCGCGTGCGCCGTGGTGAAGACATTGTACATGTGCTTGCCGGCATCGATGGCGGAATCGCCTTCGGCGCCGTAGACCATAGAGGCCAGGCCATGGAAGATCTGGATGCCGGGCTCCTGGAGCTCGGCACGCATGGCAACCGACAGAGCACCACCAATGATACCCGCGATGATCGCGAAGATCAGGTAGAGCGTACCGATGTCCTTGTGGTTGGTCGAAAACAACCAGCGAGCAGCAAAGCCCGGCTTATGGTCGTGATGCGCATCGTGCGCGTGTTCGTCGTGGGCAACAGAGCCGGCCATTGTCCTCACTCCTCTCAGTTCGTGATGTTTTCAGCGCTCTGGACGGCGGCCGGAGCCCCGTCGACAGCAGCCATCAGCGCCTTGTTTGCGCCAGCAAGATCAGATGCAGCCGCCGCGAGCCAGGTCGCATACTGCTCTTCGGACACGACACGGATGGCGATCGGCATGAAGGAGTGATCCTTGCCGCACAATTCCGAACACTGGCCGTAGTACAGACCTTCGCGATCCGCCTTGAACCAGGTCTCGTTGAGGCGACCCGGGATCGCGTCGATCTTGATGCCAAAGGCGGGCATGGCGAAGGCGTGGATGACGTCGGTCGGAGCAGCGGTGACGAGCATTCGGACCGTCTTGCCGACGGGAACGACCACTTCGTTGTCGACGGCGAGGAGGCGCGGGTAACGCGCGACGTCTTCCTTGCCGGCGGCGGCTCGGTCGGTTTCCTTCAGCATGTAGCTATCGAAGGAGACGGCCTGCTCACCCTGATATTCGTAGGACCAGAGCCACTGTGTGGCGGTGGCCTTCACCGTCAGATCCGGGTTTTCCGGCATCTTCAGCTGATAGGTCAGCAGGTTGAAGGAGGGGATCGCGATGGCGAAGAGGATCAGAACCGGAGCGACCGTCCAGACGATCTCGATTGCCGTGTTGTGGCTGGTCTTCGACGGCACCGGATTGGCCGATGCGCGGAACTTAACCACGACGAGAATGAGAAGGATCAGAACAAAGATGGTAATCGGAACGATGAACCACAGGGTGTATTGCTCGAACCAGCGATTCTTCTCCATGATAGACGTCGCGGCTTCCTGCATACCCATCTGCCAGGGCTTCGGCTGGTCTGCGAAGCTGGCAGAAGCGAAAAGCAGACAGACCAGAGCGGTCAAGGCTGCATAGGTTCTCTTCATCACGGTCTGGTCTCCCACAAGCGCTTGATCCACATCAAACCATAGCGCAAAAATCATGCTAGTGTCGCCGTTTAAAATCACAGATCGGCCGCATTCGCAATACGCTGAGGCGAAAGCCGGTGCGGCATTTTTGCGCTTGATCAATTGCCAGGCGCCTTCCTTCACAGGCTTTTCCCCAACCGGCTGCGCCGGCCGCCTCGAATGCCCGCCAGAGGCGCGCAGCCAGTCCCAATTATGCCGCAGTCGACCGTAAAACAGGCGTCGGGGCTTTCCATTTCCCCACCCGAACGACAAGAATGTGCGGGATGATTCGTTTTCCAGAGGTATTCATGGGTCTTTCGAGACGTGTCTGGTCTGGCCTTGCCGCATCGGCTGTGCTTTTCGGCACGCTTGCGGCCCCGGCGCAGAGCCAGCAAACGCAGCAGCAGCCGGGTTCGGTGCGCTCCAATCACGGCGCCTGGTCGGTGATCTGCGACAAGCCGGCAGGCGCCACCGCCGAACAATGCGCGCTGATGCAGAACGTGATTGCGGAAGACCGGCCGGAGGTTGGTCTCTCTGTGGTCGTGTTGAAGACGGCCGACCGCAAGGCACGGATCCTGCGCATCCTCGCGCCGCTCGGCGTACTGCTCAAGGACGGGATGGAGCTCTTCGTCGACGGCAACAACATCGGCCGCGCCTATTTTACCCGCTGCTTCTCCGAGGGCTGCTATGTCGAGGTCGAGATCGACGAGGAGCTGATGAAAATCCTGCGCGCCGGCAAGGCCGCTGTCTTTGCGCTGCGCGAATCCGCCGATCAGGACCGCGTCGGCATTCCGATCGAGCTCGCCGGCTTTGGCGAGGGTTACGACACGCTGCCTTGAGCGCGCGGTCGCCTTATCGTGATGACATTCCAGATTGAGGGCAAGTCCGGCGGGCTTGCCCCTTTTTCTTTGGGCGCCTACATGCTTGGTCAATGCGCCCAAGGAGACATGCATGACCCAGGACCTTCTCTCCCTCTTCGACTGCGACGATGCCACCCTGACGCGGCGCGTGGCAGACGCCCTGAAGGGCGCTGACGACGGGGAGCTGTTCGTCGAACATGCCCAGGCGGAATCGCTGACGTTCGACAACGGCCGCCTGAAGGGGGGCTCGTTCAACACCGACCAAGGGTTCGGCCTTCGGGCGGTTGCGGGCGAAGCGGTGGGTTATGCCCATGCCGGCGAACTGTCGCTCTCTGCCCTCTCCCGCGCGGCCGATGCTGTCGGCGCCGTCACCCACGGACATTCCGGCTCCTATGCGGCCGCGCCGCAGCGGACGAATTCCAAGCTTTACGGCGACGGCAACCCGATCGGCTCGCCAACCTTCGAGGAGAAGGTGAAGCTGCTGTCGGAGATCGACGCCTATCTGCGCGACAAGGACCCGAAGGTGCGGCAAGTTACGGCGACTGTGGGCGCAAGCTGGCAGGTGGTCGAGATCCTGCGCGCCGACGGGCACCGCGTCCGCGACATCAGACCGATGACTCGGATCAACATCTCCGTCGTGACGGGACAGGGAGACCGGCAGGAAAGCGGCTCTTTCGGAACCGGCGGTCGTATGGGCTTCAACGACTTCCTGACCACCGAAAGCTGGCAGCGCGGGGCGGACGAGGCGCTCCGTCAGGCGCTGGTGAACCTGGAGGCGCAGGAAGCGCCAGCCGGCACGATGGATATCGTACTCGGCAATGGCTGGCCGGGCGTCATGCTGCACGAAGCCGTCGGCCACGGACTGGAAGGCGACTTCAACCGCAAGAAAACCTCGGCCTTTGCCGGACTGATGGGCGAAATGGTGGCCGCTCCCGGCGTGACCGTCGTCGACGACGGCACGATCAACGACCGGCGCGGCTCGATCACCATCGACGACGAGGGCACACCATCGGCCTATAACGTGCTGATCGAGAACGGAAAGCTGGTCGGCTACATGCAGGACCGCCAGAATGCCCGACTGATGGGCATGAAGGCGACGGGGAATGGCCGACGCCAGGGTTATGCTCACCAGCCGATGCCGCGCATGACCAATACCTACATGCTCTCGGGCGACAAGACGCCGGAAGAGATCATCGCCTCCGTCAAGAAGGGCATCTATGCCGTCTCCTTCGGCGGCGGTCAGGTGGACATCACCTCGGGCAAGTTCGTCTTCGGCTGCACCGAAGCCTATCTGATCGAGAACGGCAAGATAGGCGCGCCGGTCAAGGGTGCGATGCTGATCGGCAACGGGCCGGACGCCATGAAGCGGATCACCATGATCGGCAACGATACCAAGCTCGACACCGGGATTGGCAACTGCGGCAAGGCGGGCCAGTGGGTCCCCGTCGGCGTCGGCCAGCCGCATCTGAGGATGGACCAGATCACCGTGGGCGGGACCAAGGCTTGATCGGCAATGCGCTGGTGCCGGAGCTGGGCGTCAGCGACTGGCGCAGGAGCCGGGCCTTCTACTGCGATCTTGTTGGCTTCGAGGTTGCTTATGAACGGCCCGAGGAAGGCTTCAGCGACCTGACGCTTGGTAAGGCGCAATGCGCCGATTGAACAACCTTACCGGCCGAGGCTCGATCTGCAGATCGGGGTTTTTGATCTCGGCAAAACTTTAGGTCGCCCGGGAGAGTGAGGCCGCACCTTGCATGAATGGAAATTTCCATTACTCTATCAGCAAGGAGAAACCCCCATGACATCGCTCACCGTCACCCAGAAGGGCCAGGTCACGCTTAAGCGTGAGTTGCTGCAGCATCTCGGCATCAAACCGGGAGAGCGGATCGCACTGGAGAAATTACCGGGGGGTGAATTGCGTGTTCGGGCTGAGCGCCCAACGGGTAGCATCTCGTCTTTTATCGGCCGCCATGCCGGCAAAGTAGAGAAGCCACTGACCCTTGAGGAGATCAACGAGATTGCAGCGAGCGGCTGGGCCGGCGATCAATGAACATTTCAGTCGACACGAATGTCTTGATCCGCGCTGTTCTCCAGGACGACCCTGTTCAGGGGCCTGCTGCGGCCAGGATCATGTCAGAAGCCTCGCTGATCGCGATCTCTTTGCCCTGTCTCTGCGAATTCGTCTGGGTGCTCAGTCGCGGTGCAAAGCTCTCTGTGAGCCAAGTGGCACAGTCGATCCGCGACCTCTTGGAAACGCAGAATGTTGCAATGAACCGCCCCGCGGTGGAAGCGGGGCTGGCCATGATGGAGGCTGGTGGCGATTTCGCTGACGGTATCATAGCCCACGAGGGCAAATGGCTTGGTGGCGAAATGTTTTATTCGTTTGACAAGAATGCTGTCGCACTCCTGACGAAGGTCGGGGAGCTTGCGGACATCCCGTCGTGACCTGTCGATCAACTAACTGCTGAAGTCCCGATTTTCACCCCCGCGCTGGCATCAGCACGCAGTCGTAGCGCTGGCGGACCAGCTTGTCGCAGGCGGTGCGGGCCTCTTCCTTGGTTTCGAAGCCGGTGAAGCGGGCGCGGTAGAAGGTGGTGCCGTTGCGCGTGACCATCTCGGTATAGGTGTCGAGGCTCTTCAAGGGACCGCCGACCTTGTCGCGGGCGTCCGAGAGAAGCTCCATGGCGGCTTGGGCAGAGGTCGCGGCGGCGATCTGGATCTGCCACTTGCGCTCGCCCGTGGTCGAGGTCGCAGAGGCTTGCTGCGCGCCCTGAGTGGCCGCAACCTTGCCTGCACCAACGCTGGCGCGCGGGATGGCTGCCGTGAGCGGCTCCTGTGCCGGAGCGAGATCCCCCTCGGCATAGGCGGCGGCGACCTCGGTCGTCCCGACGCCCGTGGCGCCGGCCATGCCCTGGACGGCGGCCACCGCGCTCTGGCGCGAGGCCGGAACCGGGATGGCGTCGCCCAGCCGCGCGAGGTCCATCTGCACGCCGGTCGTGCGGCTCGCCACGAGCTGCGTTCCGGTGGAGGCCTTCTTGATGTTCGCGTCGATCAGCTTTTCCATCAGCCTGTCGCGACTTGCGGCCGTGCGGCCGCCCATGACCACGCCGATCACGCGGCGGCCATTGCTCTCGACGGCGCTGACGAGGTTGAAGCCCGACGCATTTGTATAGCCGGTCTTGATGCCGTCCATGCCCTTGTAGCGATACATCAGATTGTTGTGGCCGTTGATCGTGCGGCCGCGGAAGGCGAAGCTCTTGGTAGCAAAGAGCTCGTAGTCCTTGGGGAAGTCGCGGATCAGGGCGACGCCGAGGGTCGACATATCGCGCGCGGTGGTGAACTGCTGGTCGTGCGGCAGGCCGGAGGCATTGAAGAAGGTGGTGTTGAGCATGCCGAGCGAGCGCGCCTTGCGAGTCATCAGGGCGGCAAAGCCCTCTTCCGAACCGCCGATCTTCTCGCCGACGGCAGTCGCCACGTCATTGGCCGACAGCACGATCATGGCCAGCACGGCTTCCTTGACCGTAATCGAGTCTCCCGCCTTGACGCGAAGCTTGGTCGGCGGGCGGGCGGAGGCGTATTTGGAGAAGGGAACGGGGCTGTCCCAGGAAAGGTTGCCGGCGTGGATCGCATCAAGGACCATGTAGATGGTCATCATCTTGGTGAGCGAGGCCGGATGGTTCAGCTCATCCGGGTTTTCGGAGGCCAAGACCTCGCCGGTGCGCGCATCAAGGAGAAGCTGGGCGCTTCCGGCTTCAGCCGAGGTCGAGAGAGACAGGATCGCCACGCAAAACGAAAACGCGATCAACAACTTCTTCATGAAAACTCCAAATGCCGCCTGGATTTCGATGATGGATCAGGCTTGCATGATTCTCTCGACGCGCCGTCCCGGGTGCTGCGCTTAGGGCAAGAATGGGGCGACAATCAGCCGAGCAGGATCAAATGCAACCAATGATCCACAGAAGGTCACCCAACCATGGTTAGCAACCGGTTAACTCTGCGAGCAAGTTCTACCAAAGCGCCGGATCTCTGCCTCCCTCCCCTATCGGCCCAATCCTTCCGCAAGCTTACTTGCGCAAGGCGACCCCACCCGTTCCCTCCTTCGCCAAGGCATCCGCCGGATTGACCAGATTGCAGCGCTTCATCGACAGGCAGCCGCAGCCGATGCAGCCATCGAGATCATGGCGCAGACGCTGAAGCAAACGGATGCGCGCATCCAGTCGCTCGGCCCAGCCGGTCGCGATGCGGCGCCAATCAGCCGGCGTCGGAGTGCGCCCGGCCGGCAAGGCTTGTAGCGCTTCAGCCACTTCCGAGAGCGGCAATCCCACCTCCTGGGCGGCGCGGATCAGCGCGAGACGTCGCAGGACATCGCGGCCGTAACGTCGCTGGTTGCCGCCGGTGCGATCTGCCGCAATCAGGCCTTTGCGCTCGTAGAAATGGATCGCTGAAACGGCAAGGCCGCTGCGGCGTGCGACGTCGCCAACACTCAGCAGGGAGATTTCTTTCGACATGGGCTTTACCTCAACTTAAGTTGAGGTTGTAGCATCCAAGCCCGACCCGACAAAGACCCTCTCTGCAAGGATGCTCCATGCCGAATACCAAAGCCATTTCTGTCGATGCCGTCCCATCCGGTCACGTACCATCAGTTTCGGGCCGGGAGACGGCCGATACGATGCTCCACGGTCGGTGGATCGAGCTGTTGACGCCACGCCATGCGACCACCACCGTGATGCTGTGCATGGGTGTTGCGCTCTTTGCGTTCAACGGCTTTCTCGTCACCACGGTCCTCCCGAGTGCCATCGCCGAGATCGGCGGCGGCCACCTGATCGCGTGGACGGTGTCGCTCTATCTCATCGGCTCGATCGTCTCCGGCGCCAGTGCGGCTGCCTTGAAGGGGCGCTTTGGGGCAAGGCTTGTCATGCTGGCCGCAACCCTGTTGTTCCTCGCCGGCACGCTTGTCGCAGCCCTTGCCCCTGCCATGCCGCTGGTCCTGCTCGGCCGAACGGCGCAGGGGCTCGGGGAAGGCATTGTCGCTGCGCTCTGCTATGCGCTTATTCCGACGCTCTATCCGGCGCGCCTGGTGCCCAAGGTGTTCGGTGCGGAAGCGATGGTCTGGGCGGTGGCTTCGTTCGGCGGTCCCTTTGCCGCAGGGTGGATTACCGAGACCCTATCCTGGCGTGCAGCCTTCCTGGTGAACATACCGCTTGCGCTGATCTTCCTTCTGCTCGTGTTGAAGACGGCAACCCCACATTCTTCTGCTGACGCTGGCGGACGGATGCCGCTTTCTCCACTGCTCCTGCTCGCGGCCGGCATGCTGCTGCTGTTGTCCGCAGGATCGATCGTCGACCTCCGACTTTCGGCACTCACAGTCCTCGGCGGCATCCTTCTGGTTGGCCTGAGCGCATCCCGGGATCGCGGGTCTCGTGATCGGTTGATGCCGCAAGGCGCCTTTGGACTGGGTTCGACCGTCGGGACGGGTCTGTGGGTGGTGCTGCTGATGCCGGTGGCACAGGCAACCAGCGCGGTCTACATCGTCTACGGGCTCCAACATGTCTTCGGCTATGGTCCGACGGCCGCCGGTGGTCTCGGTGCCGTGATGGCGATGAGCTGGAGCTTGGTTGCCGTTGTCATCGCCAACCTCCGTTCGGCAAGGGCGCGAAGGCGCGCCATCCAGGGTGGGCCGGTGCTGCAATGCGCCGGCATGATGCTGGTCGCGGCCGGCATGGCCTTGCACATCCTGCCGGTTCTGGTGCTCGGCCAGGTGCTGGTCGGGGCGGCTTTCGGATCGAGCTGGTCCTATCTCAATCAGATGTTGATGGCCGCAAGCTCGGCAGAGGACCGCGACAAGACCTCTGGCCTTTTGCCCACGCTGCAATCGGCCGGTTATGCGATCGGCGCGGCTCTCGCCGGTCTCACCGCCAACAGTCTCGGCTTTGCCGAAATGTTGGGTCCCGACACGTTGCGCCTCGCGCTGGCGGGAACCTTTACCGTTCCCATCCTCTGGACGCTTCCCGCTATCGTTCTTGCGCGGCGAGCGGTGAGGTTGGCGCTCTCCCCCTGGGGTTCGGAACCTGGCTTGAATTGAGACGAATGCATTGAGTGAAGCTTAAGGACTTCGCCGGTAGGTTGACCGCAATGTAAAAAGGGGTCCAGGCAGGAACGATGGCGGGACGGCTCAGACACGGCATCAAACGGGCGGTGATTACCGGCGGGCTGGAGGTCTCCTTCTGGCTCTCCTGGCTGGGACTGTTGAAGTCCGCACGGGGGCACGGGGTGATCTTCACGCTTCATCACGTGCGGCCGGTCGACGGCGAGGCTTTTCAGCCGAACCGGCATCTCGACATAACGCCGGAGTTCCTCGATGCGGCGATCGTGTCGCTCAAGCGCGCCGGGTATCTCTTCATCCGGCTCGACGAGGTGCCCGCGGCACTCGCCGGACCGGTTGCGGACCAGCCCTTTGTCGTTTTCACCCTGGATGACGGATTTCGCGACAATGCCGCGCATGCGCTTTCCGTCTTCGAGCGCCACGCGGTCCCCTTCACGATCTTTGTCTGCAAAGGCTTGTCTGAGCGAAGCCATACCATGTGGTGGGAGACGGCAGCGGCCCTAATTGCCAGGCAGAAACGGCTGACGCTCTGCCTGCCCGCCGGCCGCATCGACGTGGACTGCAGCACCACCCGGGCCAAACAGGCCGCCTTCGACATGGTGGCGCATGCGGTGTTTTCCGGCGACGAGACCAAGTCCGTCGCCCAGCTCGATGCCGCTGCCCAGGCAGCCGGCATCAATCCGTATGCTCTGGTGGCCGAAACCGTGATGGATCGCGATGAGTTGCTGGCGCTGAGCCAGCATCCGCTGGTCTCCTATGGCGCCCATACCGTGAGCCACCGGGGCCTGGACGCCATGACGGATACCGAGATTCTGGCCGAACTCAACGACAGTGCCGACTATGTCGCCGGCATCACCGGTGCGCGACCGGTGACCTTTGCCTATCCCTACGGAGATGCCCGCAGTGCCACGCCGCGCACGGCAGGTTATGCCGAATGGGCGGGTTTCCCGCTCGCGGTCACGACCCGCCCGGGGACCTTGTCGCCAGCCTCACTCAATGCGCCGCAGCTTTTGCCCCGCGTCTCCTTGAACGGGCTCTACCAGAAGTCCCGTTATGCCCGGGCCCTGGCATCGGGGATTCCCTGGCGTCTCGGACGCGGCTGAAAACGACAGCGCAGCCTTCCGATCAGGGATACATGCGCACCTTCGACCAACCATCGCCGTCGCGGCGGAATTCGATGCGGTCGTGCAGGCGGAACTTGCGGTCGTGCCAGAATTCGATCGACTTCGGGATGATGCGAAAGCCAGACCAATGAGGCGGACGCGGCACGTTTCCGAGCGCATATTTGGCCGTGTATTCTGCAACGGCCTTCTCCAGCGCGAAGCGGCCTTCGAGCGGGCGGGACTGTTTCGAGGCCCAGGCACCGATGCGGCTGCCGAGCGGGCGTGACTGATAGTACTCGTCGGCTTCCGCGTCCGAAACAACCTCGACCTCACCCCGCAGGCGGATCTGGCGGCGGAGTGATTTCCAATGAAAACACATTGCCGCCTTTTTCTGGCCGAGAATTTCCTGTCCCTTTTGGCTCTCAAAATTCGTGTAGAAAACGAAGCCGCGAGAATCGAACCCCTTGAGAAGCACCATCCGCACGTTCGGAAGACCATCTGCATCCACGGTGGCCAGCGCTACCGCATTGGGATCGTTGATCTCCGAAGCCTCGGCATCCTTGAGCCAGGCGGCGAACAGGGCGAAGGGTTCGCTCTCCTCGGTAAAGTCACCAGTTGTTAACCCGACTTCTGACATATTGTCTCAATTGCTCCTGATCTGCATACTGGCCATCGGCGCGAAGCACCGGATGGAAGGGCCCTTGAGAGACATAGCAAAGTCGGTTGAGCGTACAAAGGGTAGCTGCATGCGCAAAGCCTCGATGATCCTCCTCATCGCTGCGACACTTCCGCTCAGCGGCTGCTTCGGCGGCAGCATGGACCTGTTTGGCTCCGACAGCGTCGACAGTTCGATCTCGACGTCGACCGTCTCCAAGAAGGGCAATCCCTCCAGCCACTCTGACGAACTCACCGTGCAAAGTGCGGTATCCTCCGCCGATCTCAACAAGACCGACGGCAAACCGCTGCCCTGGGCCAATGCCACCACGGGCAGTGCCGGCGTCGTGACCGCCATCCAGGAAGAGAAGGGCCAGGGCTTCATCTGCCGCAACTTCTCCACGACCCGCCATTCCTACGAGGGTATCGCCTATTTCTCCGGCAAGACTTGCACGTCGGGGACTGGCAATTGGGAACTTATGAGCTTCGATCGCCGTTCGTAAACGGCGGCCTGATGTCCGGTCGCATTTGAAAGGTTTGCTTAAGCAAGCCGAAAGAATAGCCCGACCGCCACCTGCTCCATGTAACTTTCAATTAGCGAATTGCGTGCGACGGTTTCGGCCTATTGTTTGCCGCCACCGCCATGTCTTCGGCGTGGTTACCGTATTTCTGCGACTCCAGGCGCCATGAAAGGGCCTCGTCGCGTTCGCTAGTTGGTGTCATCAATGCGTGACTTCTATTCGATCCTGGGCGTGAAGCGCGATGCGGGTGCGGACGAGATCAAGGCCGCGTGGCGCACGAAGGCAAAATCCACCCATCCGGACCAGAACCGGGACGACCCGAACGCCCACAACCGTTTTGCCGAAATGGGTCGCGCGTACGAAGTGTTAAAGGACCCGGCCAAGCGTAGCCGCTACGACCAGCAGCGCTCCAAGGTGGAGGCGCTCGAGCGCGAACAGACCATCATGCAGCAACGGAACGCCGCCCGCGAGGCCGCGGAAAAGGCCAAGCAGGCGAAGGCCAATGCCGAGCGCATCATGGCGGAGCTTGCTCAGGCAGAGGCCGAAAAGGCCAAGGCCGAAGCCGCCGCTGCCGCCAAGGCAGATGCCGCAAAGGCGGCCAAGCAGGAGAAGGCGGCCAAGGCGCAGGCCCAGAAGTCCGAGCCAGCGGATGCAGAGACGTCCACCAAAGCATCGTCCGAGGGCGTATCGGGTCAAGCCGGCAAGGCGCAGGCGTCGGCCACCGGCACCGCCAACGGCAAGGCCGAAGGACCGGAGGAAACGGTTTCCCGCATTTTCGGCGACAGCCCTGAAGCGGCGGCCGCGGCGGAGCAATTGAAGCGAGACCAGGAAGACTCCGACATCAACGACGGCATCCCGCTGCGGGGTTCGAGTTCGCCACTGCTGGCGCCGATCGAATTGTTCAGTTCGCTCGTGCGGCGCCTGCGTCGTACCCCTCCTCCTCCACCGCCGGAAAAGGCGCCTGATGTCTTTGCCGAAGCCGTGGTTGCGATTTCAGACTTGCTGGAACAGAAGGCCGTACCCGTCACGCTCACGGATGGCCGTGAGGTGCGCGTGCCACTCAGTGGCGCCACGGAGGGTCATGTCGTCAAGCTGAAGGGCCAGGGCCTGAAATTCCAGGGACTTCTTCGGGGTGACCTTGCCGTCACCATCCGCATCCTGCGCCACGATCGCTTCGTCGTCGATGGATATGATATCAAGACCGTCCTGCCGATTACGCTGGAAAATGCCGTGCTTGGTTGCGAAACCGAGGTCGAAGGACCGGAAGGCGGGGTGAAAGTGACCGTGCCACCGTGGTCGAATTCCGATCAGGTGATCCGCATCGAGGCGCTCGGCCTGCCGGACGGCGATGGCGGGCGCGGCGCGCTCATCGTCGAACTCCGGGTCATGCTCTGGGAGAAGCCGGACGAGAAGGTGACGGACCTGATGCGCCTGATGCGCGAGGGCCTTTACATCTGAGGTCAGCACGGGATCGACGGGCCGTGGAACCTGGGCCGATCCGTGTGACCGGACCAGATTGTTTCGAATTTTCAAACATACATCCATTGTTGGCCCGACCACGTGCGGCGTCCGCTTCAATCTTGAACGGCGGAACGGGCTATGCCATAGGCAACACCACTCGACAGTTCAGGGGATGCATTATGGTTCAGGGTTCGGGCCTCATGGCAGGCAAGCGCGGCGTCATCATGGGCGTCGCCAACAATCGCTCGATTGCCTGGGGCATCGCCAAGGCCTGCCGCGACCAGGGTGCCGAAATCGCGCTGACCTGGCAGGGCGATGCGCTGAAGAAGCGTGTCGAACCGCTGGCCGCCGAGCTGGATGCCTTCCTCGCCGGCGATTGCGACGTCACCAATCTCGAGAGCATTGATGCGGTCTTTGCCAATATCGAGGCCAAGTGGGGCAAGATCGACTTCGTCGTGCATGCGATCGCCTTTTCCGACAAGGACGAGCTGACCGGTCGCTACATCGAGACGACGCGCGACAACTTCACCCGGACCATGGACATTTCCGTCTACTCGTTCACGGCGGTCGCCGCACGGGCCGAGCGGATCATGAACGATGGCGGCTCGCTTTTGACGCTCACCTATTACGGTGCCGAAAAGGTCATGCCGCATTACAACGTCATGGGCGTCGCCAAGGCGGCACTCGAAGCTTCCGTCCGTTACCTCGCCGTCGACATGGGCGCCCGCGGTATCCGCGTCAACGCGATCTCCGCCGGCCCGATCAAGACGCTCGCAGCGTCGGGCATCGGTGACTTCCGCTATATCCTCAAGTGGAACGAGTATCATTCGCCGCTTAAGCGCAACGTCACCACGGACGAGGTGGGCCGGTCCGGGATGTACCTGCTGTCTGACCTTTCGACCGGCGTGTCCGGCGAGGTGCATCACGTCGACTGTGGCTACCACACCGTCGGCATGAAGGCGGTGGACGCGCCGGACATCGTGCTGGGCAGGGACTGAGACCGGAGTTTGGCGCCGTGATTATCTACATGATCCGTCACGGCCAGACAGACTGGAACGCCGAGGGGCGGATGCAGGGGCAGAAGGATATCGGCCTCAATGCGACCGGGCGCGCTCAGGCGAGCGACAACGGGCGCAAACTCGGACAGATCCTCGGCGAGACCGCGACCGAATTCGACTTCGTCAGTTCGCCGCTCTGGCGTACCCAGGACACCATGGAGCGGGTGCGGACCTCGATGGGACTGCCGGCCCAAGGCTATCGTCTCGACGACCGCCTCAAGGAGCTGTCTTTCGGCGACTGGGAGGGCTCCACGCTTGCCGAACTCGCGCGGGTCTCGCCCGAAAGGGTCCAGGAGCGGTCGCGGCAAAAGTGGAGCTTCATCCCCCCGGGAGAGGATGCGGAGAGCTACGAGATTCTCTCCTGGCGGATTGGTGCATGGCTCGCCTCGGTCGATCGGCCGACCGTCTGCGTCAGCCATGGCGGCGTGATCCGCAGTTGCTTCAGACTCGTCGGGAACGTGGATGAAGACACGGCTTGCGAAATGGACATTCCGCAGGACCGTATCCTGAAAATCGAGCGCGACGGCGGTTCAGACACCAGCAGGATCGGCTGGATCTAGGATCATCGCCGGTAGTAGCGCGGACCACCGCAAGGGCGATCCCGCCTCACTGCACGACTTCGAGATCGTCGATGACCCGCTTGCCGTCGACTTCGGTGTAGAAGACGATGACCTTCTGACCCTTCTCCAGTCCCTCGAAGTTAAACTCGTCCGGAACCGTGTAGGTCTTGCCGTCGTCGAGCATCAAGCTCATGCCGTCGACGTTGACGGCAGCAATCGTCGCCTCCACGTCGTGGCTGCCGGCATAGGCAGCGATCGGAGAGAGGAGGCTTGCCGTTCCAAGAAGGAGGGAAATCAGGACGCGCATACGAACCACCTTCGACCAAATCAATGCTGAAAACGAGTACAAGATAGGCCTCCGGAATATGGCAAAATTTGCCCGACGACGTGTCATTTCAGTGGGATTGTGAAGACGAACGCGGCTGTGATCAAGCCGTAGGCACATTTTATCCCCCCCGTTGACGTTCTCTGTTCCGACTATCCGAGAATTGCCAGCCGCGCGTGTCGATCGCGCCGGAGCGACGACCAAATGTTCTCGTCGAAATTCTAAATTAACCGCCGTCGCATAGGCTTACCGCAATAGGGATTAAAGGGTTGGTAGCGTTGCGTAACTTGAAAGCAGGGCCGCGGTCCGACGGCAAATGGGGCAACGGCATCTTCTTGCTGGCAGGTGGCGCATTGATTGGCGCACTGATCGTCGTCGCCGGGTTCCTGATCGATCGCAACACCGCTGCCCATGAACGCAAGCGTGTCGAGCACATCGTGCAGGACGGGCTCGACCACGCCGCCCACGCGATTCGCGAAAAACTCACGAAAAACGTCCAGCTGGCGCTCGATCTGGCGGATGACATGGCCGACGACCCGATGCTCTCTGCGAGCGAGTTCAACCGCACCGTCGCCATGCTTACAGCGACAAACCCCTACATTTCCTCGATCCACCTGCAGCCTTTGGAAGACCGATATCGGATGGCTTTCGACCCGATGATGTCGGCGTCCGGGCACAGGCTATCCATCGACATTCCGGTCCCTCCGATGGCCTGGCAAAGCGCTCAAGATTGGCAATCGCTGCTGATCGAGATCGATTCAGTCACCTTCATGGAGGCGGTCGAGATCGGCAGGAATGAGCCGGGGATTTCCCCTGGCGAGAATGGCGGCGTGACGATCGCCATCGGCCAGACGACCCCTCATGGCGTTGTCGAGATCATTTTGGGTGACCCGAAGCTGGCAGAGGAAAAGACGCTCACTTTGCCGGTCCAGGTCGACGGCCTGTCTCTCGTCGTCCTCGGCATGCCGGAAGAGGGATGGGACGCGGCCATGAACCGGCTGTTGCCGAGCCGCCTTTTGCTGGCCGCCGGTGTGGGCGCCATGATGCTATCCATTCTGCTCGCCATCGTGCTGCTGCGTGAGCGCAATCTGAACATCCAGAGACTGCGGGCACGTGAGGAGCGACTGCTGGAGCTTTCGCAGCGGTTCCAGCTGGCACTGGAAACCTCCAACATCGGCATCTGGGAGATTGACGAGGCTACCCATTCGCTGCTCTGGGACAACCGCACGGCCGGGCTGCACGGGCTGCCGGTGAGCCTGGACGAAGAGGAAGACCGTCTGGCGGACTGGTATGGATGCATTCAGCCCGACGATCTCGGGCGGGCCGAACAACTCTATTTCGACAGCGTGATCGCACGCACCACCGACAGCTGGGACGTCGCCTACCGCGTACCGCTGAGCGACGACAGCTTCCGCTATCTGCGGTCGGTCGGCGCACGGACGGCGGACGGGCGGATCACGGGCATCGTCTGCGACGTGACGACGGACACGCTGATGACGCAGTCGCTCAGCCGGGCGAAAGAAAACAGCGACATCAAGAACGCGGAACTGGAACTCGCGCTCGAGGAGCTGTCGAGCCGCGAACATCAGCTGGCCGAAGCCTCCCGGCGGCTCGACCTGGCACTCGGTTCCTACAATTGTGGCACCTGGGAAGGCGATCCGGTCACCAAGACCGCCGTCTGGGACGAGCGCATGCATCAGCTCTACGGCGTGCCCTATAGCGACAAGCCCGTGCCCGAGCATGTCTGGCTCTCGCGGCTGCATCCTGAGGAGCGCGGCGAGATCCAGCTTGCCACCAAACGTGCGTCCACGCTCGACCAGACGCTCAACACGACGCAGAAAGTGGTGCTGCCGAACAACGAGATCCGCTACATCCGCTCCGTCGGGCAGCCGCATATCGGGCGCGATGGGCGCAAGAAGCTGATCGGGATCGCTTTCGACGTCACGGCTGACGCCCTCCTTGCGGAGCAGATGCGGGCGGCAAAGGCCGAGGCAGATATGCGCAATATCGAGCTGGAGCTTGCCAAAAACCGGATCGAATTCAACGCATTGCACGATCCGCTCACCTCGCTTGCCAACCGCCGCAAGCTCGACCTCGAGCTCGATGGACTGAGCCGTGGCAACTCCAGCCAGCGGGCCAAGTTCGCAATCCTGCACCTCGATCTCGACCGCTTCAAGGAAATCAACGACACGCTCGGACATGCGGCGGGCGACGCCATGCTGGTGCACACGTCGGAAGTTCTCAGACGTCACGTGCCGCGGGGTGACCTCGTTGCCCGTATCGGCGGCGACGAGTTCGTCGTTCTGGCAAGACGCGCGACCTCGACGGAAGAACTGACCAGTCTTGCTGGCCGGATCATCGAAGAGATGCGCCAACCCATCGATTTTGAAGGTTTCGACTGTCGCTGCGGCGTGTCGATCGGGATCGCGCAGGCTTCCGGGTTGATGCCGGATGCGCGCAAGGTCCTGATCAATGCCGACATCGCGCTCTACCAAGCCAAGGAAAAGGGCCGCAACTGCTACGAGTTCTTCACGCCGGACCTGCAGGCGAACATCGTCGCGAAGAAGCGGATGGCCGACGACATGCTGGCGGGCCTGGAGCGCGACGAGTTCATCGTCTGGTACCAGCCGCAATTCGAAGCCGAGAGCATGCAGCTCTGTGGCGCGGAAGCCCTGGTGCGCTGGCGTCACCCCGATCGCGGCGTGCTGGCCTCCGGCAATTTTCTCAAGGTGGCCGAAGACTTGAACGTCATGGCCCGTATCGACCAGTTGGTGCTGCAGACGGCGCTGAAGGACCAGATGCGCTGGACCGCCATGGGCATGGCCGTTCCCCGGATTTCGGTAAACGTCTCCTCCAAGCGCCTGCATGACGAAAACCTGATCGAGCAATTGCAGGGGCTCGCGATCACGCCGGGTTCGATCTGCTTCGAGCTGGTGGAATCGATCTTCCTCGACGAAAGCGATACCAAGGCGACCGAAAACATCGAGAAGATCAAGGCGCTTGGCATTGACATCGAAATCGACGATTTCGGCACCGGCCACACGTCCATCGTCTCGTTGCTGAAGTTGAAACCGAAGCGCCTGAAAATCGACCGTCAGTTAGTGATGCCGATTACGGTCCAGCCGCAGGAGCGCAGCCTGGTGCGCAACATCGTCGAGATTGCCCGCTCTCTCGGCATCGAGACGGTGGCCGAGGGGGTCGAAACGCAGGAGCATGCCGGCATGCTGCGGCAGCTCGGCTGCGACTATCTGCAGGGCTACGCCTTCGCCAAGCCGCTCTCCTTTGACGACTTTACCCGCTTCGTCGGGCGTCTGCCGCAGCAAAAGGCGTCATGACGACGCCGCGCGCCGCCGTTTTCCGGCGCTGTGCCGTAGATCCCGCCCGCCGGATTTCCGGGCGGGCGGGTCGAAAACCCCTTCCCCCCCTTCCCGGATTTGCTCTATGAGTGACCCCATCCAAGGCAAGGCCCGCCGGAAGTCGTTCCGGCCGGGGAGAATGGAACGGTAGCTTACGCATGTCGCACAATACCTTCGGTCATCTCTTCCGTGTCACCACCTGGGGCGAAAGCCACGGGCCGGCGCTCGGCGCGGTCGTTGACGGCTGCCCTCCGGGCGTCCGGTTCCGACAGGAGGACCTGCAGGTCTTCATGGACAAGCGCAAGCCCGGCCAGTCGCGTTTCGTCACCCAGCGACGCGAGGACGATATCGTCAAGGTGCTGTCCGGCGTGATGCCGCAGGAAGACGGCACGATGATCACCACCGGCACGCCGGTGTCGCTGTTCATCGAGAACACCGACCAGCGCTCCAAGGATTACGGCGAGATCGCCAAGCGCTATCGTCCAGGCCATGCCGACTACACTTATGACCTGAAATACGGGATCCGCGACTATCGGGGCGGCGGACGCTCGTCGGCGCGCGAAACCGCCGCCCGCGTCGCGGCCGGCGCGCTGGCACGGCTTGCCATGCCCGGTGTCACCATTCGCGGCGCGCTGGTGCAGATCGGGACGCACAAGATCAATCGCGCCAACTGGGATTGGACGCAGGTCGACCAGAACCCGTTCTTCTGCCCTGATGCGGCGATGGTGCCCGTGTTCGAGGACTATCTCGACGGCATCCGCAAGGCGGGTTCGTCGGTCGGCGCCGTTATCGAGGTGGTGGCCGAAGGCGTGCCGGCCGGGATCGGCGCACCCGTCTACGGCAAGCTCGACCAGGAGATTGCAGCCGGCCTCATGTCGATCAACGCCGTGAAGGGCGTCGAGATCGGCAACGGTTTTCAGGCTGCCGAGATCACCGGCGAGGAGAATGCCGACGAGATGCGCATCGGCGCCGATGGCAAGCCGGTTTTCCTATCCAACCACGCCGGCGGCATCCTGGGCGGCATTTCGACCGGCGAGCCGATCGTGGCGCGTTTCGCAATCAAGCCGACTTCTTCCATCCTGACCGAGAAGCGATCGATCGATGCTGACGGCAACGAAGTTGACGTGCGCACCAAGGGCCGCCACGATCCCTGTGTCGGCATCCGGGCGGTGCCTGTCGGCGAAGCGATGGTCGCCTGCACCATTCTCGACCATATTCTGAGAGACCGAGGCCAGAACGGCCGTACCAGATAGGGGCCTTTGCCATGAGCTATGACCAGAAGCGCGTCGTCGAAGCCATCAGGGCGTTTGAGGCTGGCGAAATCGTGGTGGTCATGGATGACGACGATCGTGAGAACGAAGGCGATCTGATCGTGGCTGCGGTTCACTGCACCGCCGAGAAGATGGCTTTCATCGTCCGCCACACCTCGGGCATCGTCTGCGCCCCCATGCCGAAGGAAGAGGCCAAGCGCCTGAACCTCTCAGCCATGGTGGCGGACAATGACAGTGCCCATACGACGGCGTTTACGGTTTCCGTCGACTTCAAGCATGGCACCACGACCGGTATTTCGGCCGATGACCGGACGCTGACGGTGCGCAACCTCGCCAACCCGAATGCCGGTGCCAGCGACTTCGTTCGTCCTGGGCATATCTTCCCGCTGGTCGCCCGCGAGGGCGGCGTGCTCATGCGGTCGGGCCACACTGAAGCGGCCGTCGACCTCTGCAACATGGCGGGGCTTCCACCGATCGGGGTGATTTCCGAACTGGTGAACGATGATGGCACGGTCATGCGTGGGCCACAGGTCTCGGCCTTCGCCGTCCAGCACGGATTGAAGCAGGTGTCCGTCGCCGATCTCATCGCCTATCGGCAGCGCAAGGAAACCCTGATCGAGCTGAAGTCGACGTTTGACGTACAGACGCCTTACGGTCCGGCCAAGGCCTATGCCTATTCCCTGCCCTGGGACCCGATGCAGCATTTGGCCGTCGTTTTCGGCGACATCCGCGACGGGGAAGACATTCCGGTGCGGCTGCACCTTGAGGATGTCGGCCGCGACGTCTTCGGCGTCAACCGGCAAATCGACGGCATCATGAAGCGGATCTCGGAGAAGGGACGCGGCGTGATCGTCTATCTGCGCGAGGGCTCTGTCGGCGTCGGCGTCTCGACCACCGCTCGCAGCGGCAAGCATGATCGCGAAGCGCATGCGGAGGCTCAGGCCCGCGAGAGCGAATGGCTGGAAATCGGCCTCGGCGCGCAGATCCTCAAGGATCTCGGCGTGACCTCGATCCGGCTCTTTTCGTCGCGCGAGCGCCACTATGTCGGCCTGGAAGGCTTCGGCATCAAGATTTCGGCGACCGAGATCGTGTGAGGCTCAGCGCAGCAGTCCTGTATCGCATGGCACTTACAGCTGACATTGACAATGGACGGTGGCTGATTGCCCCATCCCGCCCCTTCTCCTCAAGGGGAGGAAGGAGTGTCACTGTTGGCTCGCATCTGTACAACGTCACGCAGCAGCCACCCACCTCCCCTTGAAGGGGCAGGACGACGCCACCACACTCATGCCCCGAGCGGCACTTCGATCATCGGCTGCGGCTTGCCCTTCCAGCTCAACCGCCAGACATCGCCCTGCCTTACCGACTGCACGGCTGCCGGTCTGAGAACTGCAAAGCAGGTGCCGCCGTCATGGCGCACCGAGGGATAGATGATCCCGTTCAGTCCTGCGCTTCGGGCCCCCAGCGCCAGACGGTTGCCTTCCGGATAGCCGGTCACCTTATCCGGCGAGAGAGCCGGATGGTTGGGCACCGGCCTGAGGTCGACAAACTCACCGGAGACACTGCAGAACATTTCCGCATAATCGGTCGTCGCCTCATAGACGCCGGTGCGGGCGAGGAATTCCGTCATGTGGAAGATGATCTCGGCGAGACATGTCTCGACGGAGAGCGCCGCATACCAGGCACCGCGCGTCTCGCCATTAAAGCGGTTCGGCTCACGGGGCTTTGCATAGGCGAAGCTCGCATTGATAAAATGGGCATGCGGCACGTCATAGACGAGTTCGTTGGCGGCGAGGCCCGAGATACCGGTCGCCTGAGCGTGGATGCGAGTGGAGGTGGCAGCCTCGATTTCCGCCAGTTCGGCAAACTCTTCCGTTGTGTCGACAAGGCTTGCCAGAACCGCCTCCCGCAATCTTGCCGTCGACACCAGCCGTACCGTTTTCGGATAGGCAAGCGTGGTGACGGGAATGCCCGCGACCTCCACTCAAAGGCCTCCGCGCACAGCATCCAGGTAACGACGCACCTCCAGCATATGCGGAATGCCTCCCTCGACCATCGCGGCGATGGGAGTGCGCCGGTCGAAGAGCGGCCCCGAATTGGCAAGCTGCAGCCAGCGATCCGCCATCTCATCCGAGAAGAGAAGATGCAGTGCCTTGTAGATGCCGACCAGCGCCGAGATGCGCGTCATCTGGTCCTGCGTCAGCGTTTTCTCGACGCGATCGGGCTTCAGGCGCTCCCATGTGCTGACGGAAACGCCAAGCAGGGACGCCGCCTGCTGACTGGTCAGATCCCATTGGCTGACAAGTCGGCGATAGGCCTTGAGCGCCGTCGACGACAGCCGTGTCCGCTCTCCTTCATCGGAAAAACCCTGGATACGAGCGATCGGGGCATCCAGTACGCGCTGATGGTCTAACATGGTCAGCCTCCGTCAAATGACGGATCGACTATACGTCATTTGACGGGAATTACAAGTTGTAGCAACGGAAAGCCTCAGTGCGGCTTCAGCACGCGTGCCATGCCGACAGATCGAGGTGCGGTTTCGTTGAAACCGAACTGGCTGTAGAGCCGGTTGGCCGGCACGTCGGCGATCAGGCTGACATAGGCCGTCTTCGGCAAAGTGGCGATGAAATCGGAGAGCGCCGCCATGATCCATTTGGCAAGCCCCTTGCCCTGATGGGCCGGCAGGATGGCGATGTCGGTCACCTGGAAGAAGCAGCCGCCATCGCCGATGATGCGGCCCATGCCGACGGTCTCATTGCCATGCATCAGGCTGACGCCGAAGATAGAATTCGGCAGGCCCTTCTCGGCGGCTTCACGGGAAAAGGGCGTCAGGCCGGATTCCAGGCGCAGGCGCATGTAATCGTCGATGGGGGGCACGTGGGGTTCGATGCGGTAGGCGCTGTAGTCGGTCATGCGAACGTCTTTCCTGATGAAAATGTCTTGAATCAGCCGAGCCAGCCGGGCTGGAACCGCACCTCGTCCATGCCGGCGAAGCGAGCAACGCGCTGAAGTTCTGCTTCGAGCTTCTCCAACCGCCCGGCGCTTGGCTTCACGCCCGGTTCCAGCCAGAGGCGGCGGACGTCGAGCAGGCCTTCCTTGCGCTCGGCCTTCATGTCGATGCGGCCGATGAGGCGGTCTCCTTCGAGCAGCGGGAAAACGTAGTAGCCATATTGCCGCTTCGGTTCGGGCACGAAGACCTCGATGCGGTAGAAGAAGCCGAAGAGGCGTTCGGTCCGGTTGCGGTCGCGGATCAAGGGATCGAAGGGCGAGAGGACCCGAACCCGCGCAGGTGGTTCGGGCGCATTCATGAGCGTGCCCACCTGGTCAATGAAGGCGAAAGAGCTGCGCGGCTTGCCATCGACCGTCTCCAGCGCAAGCTCCTGCAACTCGTCGCGATGCTCGATCAGCCAGACCTTGGCCTCCTCCGGCGTGATGATCTTGAAGAAGGCGGCGATTTCGCCTGACGTGGCAAAGCCGAGGCGGGTCAGCGCGGCCCGGCAGGCCCAGTCGACAAAGGCCTCGTGCTCGACTTCCGCTTCGTGATGCTCTGCGGGAATGACCCTTTCAGCAAGGTCATAGACCTTCTGGAAGCCTTCACGCCGGGCGATGGCCAACTTTCCCGTTTGCCAAAGGAATTCCAGCGCCGTCTTCGAGGGGTGCCAGTTCCACCAGCCGCCGGAGACATGATCATCGCTCTTCACATCGCGGGCCATGACCGGGCCATGGTCGCGAATGCGGGCATAGGTTTCCTCGAAGGCCTGATCGAAGCCCTGCCCCTGCCATCGGGCCCAGTCCTCGCGGATCTTCGCCTCGCGACGGAGAAAGCGGTGCTTCCAATAGGGAAAGAATTCGGACGGAATGACCGAGGCATCGTGCGTCCAGTGCTCGAAAAGCGAGCGGTCCTTCTCGATGAGATGTTGAAGATCCTTCGGCTTATAGGTCTGGTTGCGGGAAAACAGGATCTGGTGATGGGCGCGCTCGACCCACTGGATGCTGTCCACCTGGACGAAACCGAGATCGTGGATCAGGTCATAGAGCCCCTCGCGCCGAAGCGCCTTCGTCGGCGAGCGGGACAACCCCTGCCGTTCGAGGAAGATTTTTCGCGCAAGGGCGCTGGGAACGGGAATCGACATGAGATGAGGCTAGGGCATGTTCGTGGTTTGTTCAATGGCGGAGATTCCAAGTGGCGACGCCCGCACCGCACAAGGCGATTTTGGCAGCCCCCTCATGATCCAGCGCGATGGAAGAGATCTGGCACCGGGCCCATGAGCGGGCTATAGCAACCCCCATCGCCCGCAGGAGACCCTCCCTTGCACATCATTCTCGATCAGGCCGAGTTGCGTTACGGCGACCGTGTGGCCCTCAAGGCGCTCACACTGTCGCTCAGCGAGCGTCGTATCGGCGTGATCGGGCTCAACGGTTCCGGCAAGACGAGCTTTGCGCGGCTGATTGCTGGCCTTGCCAAGCCGACCTCCGGCACGGTGACACTCGACGGTCTCGATACCGTGACCGACGAGAAGGCCGCGCGGGCGAAGACCGGCTTTATCTTCCAGAACCCCGGACATCAAATCATCCTGCCCATCATCCGCGAGGATGTGGCGCTCGGGCCGAAATCGCGGGGGCTGCCTGCAGCCGAGATAGACCGCGTGGTGGACGAGGCCCTTTCGCGCTTCGGCATCAGCGATCTCGCCGGGCGGCGGCCGCATGAGCTGTCGGGCGGGGAGTTGCAGCTTGCGGCGCTGGCTGCCGTCTGCGTCAACCGGCCTGATGTCGTGATCTTCGACGAGCCGACCAATCAGCTGGATCTGAAGAACCGCGCCCGGGTGAAGGCGGCGATCGACGGGCTTGCTGAGCAGGCTGTTGTCATCAGCCACGATCTGGACCTCGTTGAGAATTTTGGCCGCGTGCTGGTGTTTCATGAAGGCGCACTTGCCTTCGATGGCGCGGGCCAGGACGCGATTGCCCGCTACCGGGAAATTGCCGGATGCTGACGAGCCTGCATGTGGAGGGGACGAGCCTCCTGCATCGCATCCCGGTGAAGCCAAAGCTCTTCGGGCTGATGGTCTGCGGGCTTCTCCTCTACTTCATCGAGCGGTCGGTCGTGCTCGGGGCTGCTCTGGTCCTGACTACCCTGCTCTATCTCTCAACCGGCATCGGATTTGCCGAGGGGCTGCGGCGGCTGAAGCCGGTGCTGTTCACCATCGCCTTTCTGGCCGCCGTAAACGTCCTGCTGCTTTCGCCGCTGGAAGCGCTGGTGACGGTGCTGAGGCTGTTGGCCATCCTCTTTCTTGCCGCTGCCGTAACGGCCTCCACCACGATTGCCGACTTCATGGCCGCCATCACAGACCTTGCGCGACCACTCGAGAAGCTTGGCCTGATGAAGGCATCCGATCTCGGGCTGGCGCTCGGCCTGGTGCTGCGCTTCGTGCCCGATATCGCCCAGCGCTACGAGGCGCTGAAGGAGGCGCATGCGGCGCGCGGCATTCCGGTGAAACTCTCGCGCATGCTGGGTCCGCTGATCATTTCGACGTTGAAGGATGCCGATCGCATTGCCGAGGCAATTGACGCACGGGACATTCGGGGTCACTAAAATCCTCAACGTTTACCGGGGACATTTTCCATGACCACAAGAGACCTCGTGCTCGCCTCTCTTTTCACCGCCATCATCATCGTGCTCGGCTTCCTGCCGCCGGTGCCGATCCCGCTGCTACCCGTTCCGATCACGGCGCAATCGATGGGCGTGATGCTCGCCGGCTGCATCATCGGCGCCAAGCGCGGCGCGCTGGCCTATGCCCTGCTCGTCGTGCTCGTTGCCGTCGGCCTGCCCGTTCTCTCCGGCGGTCGCGGCGGTCTCAACGTGCTGATCGGGCCGACCGGCGGCTATATCTTCGGCTGGATCATTGGCGCTTTCGTCACTGGCATGCTGGCCGAAAAGCTGGTGCGCGAAGAACAGTCCGCAGCCAAGCAGATGACCGGCTTCTTCATCGCCTCCATCGTCGGCGGCATCGGGGTGGTCTATCTCTGCGGCATGCCGTGGCTTTCGGTCGCGGCCGGCACGCCCTTCGACAAGGTCCTTCTCGGCTCGCTTGCTTTCATTCCCGGTGATCTGGTCAAGGCTGCGATAGCAACGCTTGCCGCCCGTGCGGTCTTGGTCGGCTATCCGCTGCTGCCGGCGCGAGTGTGATGCCGAAACGGCAACAACACCCACTCCTTGCTGTCTCTCACCGCAAATAACGGTAGAGCCAGTCGCGCACGTCCTCCGGAAGCGCGGCCGGCTCGCCAGTTTCTCTGTCCCGCGCGGTCCAGGTCACGTCGATCTCGGCGACCGTCTGGCCGTTGCGATCCATCTCCACCTCGAAGCCGACCGACTTGCCGCCGATCTTGTCGACGCGCACGATCATGCGGACCTGATCCTCAAGACGCAGCGGCAGATGCAGGCGCAGTTCAAGCTTGGTCGGCGTGTAGTGCGGCTCGTCCTCCAGCGGGGGACGGTAGCGCCAGAAATGGCGAAGAGCGGCCTCGGCCTGCGTGACATAGGCGGCCACATGCATCTCCCCCGTATCGGCAATGTCGCGGTAGGGGATGGTGATTTCACTCACCTCGACCCGATCTATCTCATCCATGCAGGTTCCGTCTTTTCCGTCGTTAGCGGTATCTAACGGCATAGCGCCTGGCTTCACAAGGGATGTCCCAAAAAGGCGCCGGCAGCGCACCCGCCCGCAGCCAAGAGGATGGGTAAAAACGCATAACAAGGTGGAAGATGACCGAAGGGCGCCTTATGTTCACCGCGACCGAGGATGACCCATGACCACACGTCTCTACGAGAACCCGCTCTTCCTGGAGCACAATACGCCACCGGGTCACCCCGAACGGGCAGACCGATTGCGCTCGCTGAACATTGCGCTCGAACATCCCAATTTTGCAAAGCTTGAGCGGGTCGAGGCGGTTCAGGCGAACGAGGACGCGGTAACGCTCGCCCATCCTGAAGAGCATCTCTTCGCCGTAATGCGGCAGATCCCGGAGGAAGAGGACCGGATCAACCAGCTCGAAGCCGATACCTATGCTTCGCAGAAGAGCCTGCAGGTCGCGCTGACGGCCATCGGCGGGGCGCTGGCCGCGGTCGACGACGTGATGACCGGACAGGCGGACAATGCCTTCGTTGCCGGCAGACCGCCGGGGCACCATGCCGAGAAAACGAAAGCCATGGGCTTTTGCCTGTTCAACACGATCGCCATTGCCGCGCGCCATGCGCAGAGGACCTACGGCGTGGAGCGGGTGGCGATCGTCGACTGGGACGTGCATCATGGCAACGGCACGCAGGACCTCTTCTGGGACGATCCGTCGGTCTTGTTCTGCTCGACACACCAGATGCCGCTTTATCCCGGCACAGGTGCCAAGGAGGAGACGGGCAAACACCGCAATATCGTCAATGCGCCGCTCTCGCCCAATGTCGGCTCGGACCATTTTCGCGAGGCGTTCAAGAGCCGGGTCCTGCCGGCGCTGCATGATTTTTCACCCGATCTGATCCTGATCTCGGCCGGCTTCGATGCGCATCACCGGGATCCCCTGGCTCAGATCAACCTCGTGGGCGAGGATTTCGATTGGGCGACGGGACGGCTTCTCGAAGTGGCCGACCGCTTCGCCAAGAACCGGGTCGTCAGCCTGCTCGAAGGCGGCTATGATCTGGAGGGGCTCGCCGAATCGGCCGGCCTGCATATCGCAAGACTGATGAAGGGTTGAGTATGTCCGACGCCGCCGTTTCCGCCGATCTTTCCGGCCTCTCCTTCGAAAAGGCCGTGGCCGAACTCGAGAGCATCGTGGCACGCCTGGAGCGCGGGGACGTGGCGCTGGAAGATTCCATTGCTATCTACGAACGCGGCGAACTTCTGAAGAAGCATTGCGAGACACTGTTGAAGGCAGCCGAAGACCGGATCGAGAAGATCCGACTGGACCGCGCCGGCAAGCCAACGGGGACTGAGCCGCTCGACGGGGCGTGATGCGCTGCCTCGACCCTAGCGGGAAAATCCGCTACAACGTGGGCATGGACAAGGACGCTGTTATCGCCAAGCTGCGGGAACATCGCGACGAGTTGGTCGCGGATGGCATCTTGTCGCTATCTCTGTTCGGCTCCGTTGCTCGTGGTGAGGCGACCGAGCAATCGGATGTGGATGTCGTTGTTACGCTGGATGACGACATCGTTGGGCGAGGACTGGACTATTTCAGTTCGCTTGCAAGGCTTCAGCAGAAGCTTGAAATTATCCTTGGAAAACCGGTCGACATCGCCTCAGAACCGATACAAAAGCCGAGACTGGCCAGGGAAATCGCACGGGATCGCAAGCTTGCCTTCTAGCCGCCCCTGAGTCAGACTTGAGAACATTCTCGAAAATGGCGAGGCCGTTCTCGATTATACGAAAGGTTTATCGCTGCAGCAGTATCTGGCCGACAGGAAAACAAGCGATGCTTGCGAACGTTGCCTTTCCCGCATCTCTGAGGCTGCCATCAAACTTGGACCTTTTGCTGAGGAACGGTTGCCCGGGCACAATTGGGTTGTAATGCGCAGGCTCGGAATGTTTTGCGCCACGACTATGATCAGATCGAAACCCCGAACATCTGGGACGTTATTAGCCTCCACCTCCCGCCACTGATTGCGGATGTGAAAAACCTCCTGGCGACCGAAAGACCCACCGAAAGTTAGCCCATGTCCTTCTTTCCCGGAAACGACCCCATCCCCGGCGATGGATTTGCCTGTGATGCCATCGAGCATCTGATCATTCCGCGCTCCAGCGACATCGGCGGCTTTGCCGTGCGGCGGGCACTGCCGTCGATCAAGCGGCGGCTGGTCGGGCCGTTCATCTTCTTCGACCGGATGGGACCCGCCGTCTTGAGGGCTGACGAGGCCATGGATGTGCGCCCGCATCCGCATATCGGGCTGTCCACCGTGACCTATCTGTTCGACGGTGAGATCAAGCATCGTGACAGCCTCGGCACCGAACTCGTCATTTCGCCCGGCGACATCAATTTGATGACGGCCGGTCGTGGCATCGTGCATTCGGAGCGGACGCCGGAGAACTTGCGCGGTCACCCGCTGGCCATGTCGGGCCTCCAAACCTGGATCGCCCTTCCCGACCAGTTGGAGGAGATCGATCCGGCCTTTGCGCATACCGCGAAGACAGAACTGCCGACCTTTGCCGATCGCGGCGCTTCCGGTCGCGTGGTGATCGGCTCGACCGGCGGATTGCGCTCGCCGGTCAAGACCTTCTCCGAAACCCTTTACGTCGATCTGACGCTGGAACCAGGCGCCCGTTTTCCCTTTGACGCCGGCCAGGAGGAGCGCGCTCTTTACGTGCTCTCCGGCGAGATCGAGATCGCCGGAGATCGTTTCGCGCCCGACCAGTTGCTCGTTTTCCGCCCCGGCGACGAGATCACGCTGATCGGCGGCGCGACCGGTTGTCACGTGATGCTGTTCGGCGGCGCGGCCCTCGGCACCCAGAAACATATCTGGTGGAACTTCGTTTCGTCGTCGAAAGAGCGCATCGAACAGGCCAAGGAAGAGTGGAGAACCGGCCGTTTCGACATCGTTCCGGGGGACGAAGAAGAGTTCGTGCCTTTGCCGGAGGGCCGTTGACCGCTATATGAAGGGTTGATGGCGTGGAATTGCCCTGATCGTCGGGGGATGATATCGCGCATCCAAACAGACTGAAGAGGCATCAGCCCGTGACATCCCTGCCCGATACGCCGCTCCTGGACAAGGTCAAGCTCCCCAAAGACCTGAAGACCATCGAGGATCGCGACCTTCCGCAGCTGGCGCGCGAGGTCCGCGACGAGATGATCGACGCGGTGTCGAAGACGGGCGGTCATCTGGGTGCGGGCCTGGGTGTGGTCGAGCTGACCATTGCCATCCACAAGGTCTTCGAAACGCCCGAAGACCGCCTGATCTTCGACGTCGGTCACCAGTGTTATCCGCACAAGATCCTGACCGGCCGCCGCGACCGCATCCGCACGCTGCGCCAGGAAGACGGCCTCTCCGGCTTCACCAAGCGCGCCGAGAGCGAATACGATCCCTTCGGCGCTGCCCACTCGTCCACCTCGATTTCCGCTGGTCTCGGCATGGCGGTTGCCGCCGAACTGTCGAAGACCGACCGCAAAGTGATCGCCGTGATCGGCGATGGCGCCATGTCCGCCGGCATGGCCTATGAGGCATTGAACAATGCCGGCGCCCTCGACGCCCGGCTGATCGTCATCCTCAACGACAACGACATGTCGATCGCGCCTCCGACGGGCGCGATGAGCGCCTATCTCGCGCGCCTTGCCTCCGGTCGAAGCTACATGGGCTTTCGCGAGTTTGGCAAGAAACTGACCGCCTATCTTGGCAAGACCGTCGACCGCGCGATCACCCGCGCCGTCGAACATGCCCGTGGTTATGTCACCGGCGGCACCATGTTCGAGGAGCTCGGTTTCTACCATATCGGCCCGATCGACGGTCATTCCTTCGACCATCTTCTGCCCGTGCTGCGCAATGTCCGCGACAATGCCAAGGGTCCGGTGCTGATCCATGTCGTGACCCAGAAGGGCAAGGGTTATGCACCCGCCGAAGCCGCGGCCGACAAGTATCACGGCGTCAACAAATTCGATGTCATCACCGGCACCCAGGCCAAGGCCAAGCCGAATGCGCCGGCCTATACCTCCGTCTTCGCCGATGCGCTGGTCGAAGAAGCCCGCCACGACGAAAAGATCGTCGGCATCACCGCCGCCATGCCCTCGGGCACCGGCCTCGACAAGCTGCAGTCGATCTTCCCGGAACGCACCTTCGATGTCGGCATCGCCGAACAGCATGCGGTGACCTTTGCAGCAGGTCTGGCTGCCGAGGGTTTCAAGCCCTTCTGCGCGCTCTATTCGACCTTCCTGCAGCGCGGCTACGACCAGGTTGTGCATGATGTCGGCATTCAGGGTCTGCCGGTCCGTTTCCCGATCGACCGCGCCGGCTTCGTCGGCGCCGACGGCCCGACCCATGCCGGCTCCTTCGACACCGGCTTCCTTGCCGCACTGCCGGGCTTCGTCGTCATGGCCGCCGCCGACGAGGCGGAGTTGAAGCACATGGTCCGCACGGCCGCCGCCTATGACGAAGGTCCGATCTCCTTCCGTTACCCGCGCGGCGAAGGTGTGGGCGTTCCCCTGCCGGAGCGCGGCGAGATCCTTGCAATCGGCAAGGGCCGCATCGTCAAGCAGGGTTCGAAGGTCGCACTCCTCTCCTTCGGCACGCGTCTCGCCGACTGTCTGCTGGCCGCCGAAGATCTCGACGCTGCAGGGCTTTCGACCACCGTCGCCGACGCCCGCTTCGCCAAGCCCCTCGACCACGACCTGATCCGCCAGCTTGCCCGCCACCATCAGGTGGTGGTGACAGTCGAAGAAGGCGCCGTCGGGGGCTTCGGCAGCCATGTCATGCATTTCCTCGTCAACGAGGGCCTGCTCGACAACGGCCTCAAGGTCCGCTCGCTGGTGCTGCCCGATGTCTGGATGGACCAGGCCAAGCCCGAAACCATGTATGCCAAGGCTGGTCTCGACGCGGCCGGCATTCTGAAGACGGTGTTTGCAGCGCTCGGACAGGACGCGCCGGGCGTCATTGCTGCGGGTGAGTGACCCCCCATGCAGGATCGCTCCGTCGAACTTTCGATCACCGCAGCCGACCACACGCGCGCGGTTCAGATCCATGTCATCCAGCAATACTGGAGACGGCGCGCTGTAGCCATCGGTATCATAGTGTTGTTGCTGGCCGCGATTGTTCTCGGAAAGACGTTCTTGGGCCCGCGGGATTATCAGGGGCTTGAGCGGGCGGTCTTCACCATGGTCGCAGTCTTCGTCACGATGCCGCTGCTGCTCATCTACGTGTTCGTTCCCTGGAATGCCCGGCGCACATACCGGCAGCAGAAAAGCATGCACAGACCTGTGCGGATCGAGTGGTCTGCGGAAGGCTTCACCACCTTTCGGGACGATGGCCGCTGGACAACGCCGTGGTCGGACTTCCTGCGGACGGTGATGCACAAGGACATGGTCCTTCTCTATGTCGCCCCCAATCTGTTCCACATGATCCCGACCCGTTTCTTGTCGCACGAGCAAGTCGTGGATCTCAAGCGACATGCCGCCGTCATCGATCAGGTCCGTGGTTAGGCCTCAATAATCTTGAGCGTGCCCGCCTCTCTGGACTTCCCGCAATCCCACCGCTAGACCGGGCCTTCGATGAGCAGACCCTCATGCGGGTCTCGGAGGCCTCATGCACACCGCAGACACGACGGAAATCCCATCTGACGTCGCGCCCGATTGGGCGGCGATTGCGGTCGTGATCCTGGGCGTCACCGCCTTCGCCGTCGGACAAGGCCTCACCTATCCGCTGATCTCGCTGATCCTCGAAAGCCGCAGTGTCTCCTCCAGCGTGGCGGGCCTGAACGCCTCGGTCTTTGCGCTCGGCCTCGCCTCCTCGACACTCCTGATCGGCAGGCTGACGCAGGTGGTGCGCGGCGACCGGCTGATCGTCGCCTCGCTGCTCGGCGTCTCGGTCTGCCTTGCGACCTTCTCCACGTTCGACAGCCTCGCCGTCTGGTTCGTGGCCCGCTTCCTGCTCGGCTTCTGCACCAGCATCATCTACACGGTCTCCGAAGCCTGGCTGAACACGGCCTGTCCGGATCGCCTGCGCGGCCGTGTGTCCGGCGCCTATAGTGCTGGCATGTGTGCGGGCTTTGCCGCCGGCCCGCTTGCCATTCCGCTTGTCGGCATCGAGGACGGCTTCGCCTTTGCGCTGACGGCGGCTTATGTCGCGCTCGTCGCCTTCGCCTCGGTCATGCTAGGTCGGTACGCCAAGACCAAGCCGGAAGCCTCGGAAGCCGGCGGGCTCCTCACCTTCGTCAAGCTCGCGCCGGTCTTGACGCTGATGGTCGTCGCCTTCGGTTTTTCGGATATCGCGGCGATCTCGATGATCCCGCTCTATTTCGTCGAACGCGGCTACAGCCAGAATTTCGCGGCCTTCGTCGTCACCATGGTGGCCCTGCCGACGGCGCTCGCCCAGCCCTTCGTTGGCTGGCTGCTGGATCGCCTGTCGCGCCCGGTGATCGCGGTGAGCGGCTCGCTCATTGCTGCCGTTGCTTTCCTCGTCCTGCCACTGATGAACTCCCAGGCCGCTCTGCTGATCACCATCTCGATCCTCGGCGCAGCCAGCTTCTCGCTCTATACGGCGGCGCTGACCCTGCTCGGCGAACGCTTTCGTGGTGGCCTGCTGGTCTCGGGCGCCGCCGTTTTCGCGCTGGCCTATGCGATCGGCAGCGCCGCCGGCTCCGGCAGCACAGGCCTGACGATGGATCTCGTCTCGGTCGATGCCGGCCCGGTCTTTGTCGGCCTCTTGATGCTGGGCTTCACCGGCATCTTTGCCCTCAATCTCATGCGCGTCCGCGCTGCGAATCGCTGACCCATGCTGGAAACCTCGCCGCCCGACATCTTCGATTGCCAGACTTGCGGCGCCTGCTGCGCCTATTCCGCCGACTGGCCGCGATTTTCCTTGGAAAGCGACGAGGAAATCGCCGCGATCCCCGAAGCGATGATCGCCAAGGATGAGAGCGGCATGAAGTTCGAGAACGGGCGCTGCGCGGCGCTCACGGGCGAAGTCGGCAAACATGTCGGCTGCGCGGTCTATCTCGTCCGCCCGCATGTCTGCCGCACCTGCATGCCCGGCGACGAGGAATGCAAGATCGCCCGCGCCGAATTCGGCTTTACGATCGACGGCTTGCCGGAGCCTGATATCTACGAGGCCTGAACTCTTCAGGGCATGGTGATCGTCACCTGATCGGCCGGCAGTTCTCCGCCGATTTCCGCCGTCTGGCTCTTCTTGTCGTAGACGCAGATCGAGCTCACCGTGGCGTCGGCTCCAACCGCCTTGCCGGTGAGGATGGCCATCCCATAGCTCTCGGTACCGAAGGGATCGACCACGACTTTTGGCTTTTCGATACGCCCTTCTGCGAGCGCCGAGCATTTGGCCGCGACGTCCATCGCGAATTCACCCCAGGCATCATCAGAAGAGGCGAAGGACGGAAGAGACAGCGGAAACACGAAAAGCGCGGTGGCAAGGACGAGCTGGCGGGAACGGAGCATGGGGACCTCGGTTGGATGCGATGCGGCTGCAAACCTCGGATGGAACGGGGCGTGGTGCAAGTCCAAAAACGGAAGACAATTCTTTCCTTGCCGCGTCTGTTTTTGGAAGAGCAAAGGTTGCCTCGCCCTTCAACCGCTCCTATGTTCCCGTCACCTGCCAAAACGCAATCTATTTGCCAAAAGGAGATCTCACCATGGCCTTCGAATTGCCCGCCCTCCCGTATGCCTACGACTCGCTGGCGCCGTTCATGTCGGCTGAAACGCTCGAGTTTCACCACGACAAGCACCACCAGGCCTATGTGACCAACGGCAACAACCTTCTGAAGGATTCAGGCCTGGAAGGTCTTTCGCTGGAAGAGGTCGTCAAGCAGTCCTATGGCAAGAATGCAGGCCTCTTCAACAATGCCGGCCAGCACTACAACCACATCCACTTCTGGAACTGGATGAAGAAGGACGGCGGCGGCAACAAGCTGCCCGGCAAGCTGCAGGCTGCCATCGACAGCGACCTCGGCGGCTATGACAAGTTCAAGGCCGATTTCGTTGCTGCCGGCACCACCCAGTTCGGCTCCGGCTGGGCCTGGCTCTCCGTCAAGGATGGCAAGCTCGAAATCTCCAAGACCCCGAACGGCGAAAACCCGCTGGTCCACGGCGCGTCTCCGATCCTCGGCGTCGACGTCTGGGAACACTCCTATTACATCGACTACCGCAACGCCCGTCCGAAGTACCTCGAAGCCTTCGTCGACAGCCTGATCAACTGGGATTACGTCCTCGAGATGTACGAAGCCGCGACCAAGTAAGCTTCTTTTCCCATTTTCTTGAAGACGCCCGGTACCGCAAGGTGCCGGGCGTCTTTCGTTTTGCACTGCGACAGCTTGCCATCCCGGGACATGGAACCATCCCGATGCCCCAACGTTTGTTCGGCAAGTCCACAGAGAACGAAAGGAACAGTCCCATGGCGACTTCAAACCTGCAGGCAGAACTGCGTGAACTGCGCGAACAGATGAACGACCTGAAGAGCGTGATCAGCCGCGAAGCCAGCCGCGGAAGCCGGAAGGTGCGCCATCGTGCCTATGACGCCATGGACGGTGCGGCCGAAACAGCGAGCGTCGTTGCAGACTATGCCCGCGAAGGGGCTGGCGCCGTGGCCGGCGTCGTGCGTCGCCATCCGGGTGCAACGTCGGCCGGCCTGATCACCCTTGGCATTCTCGGCGGTCTCGTCGGCTATCTTCTTGCTCAGTCCAATCCGCCGGCACGTGACAGCCGCTGGCACTGGAATTGAGAGGAAACCCATGGCCAAGGTGACCTATCACGTCGTCGAGCATGACGAAGGCTTCGCCTACAGGCTGGGTGACGTCTATTCCGAGCCGTTCGCAAGTCACGCGGAAGCCCTCACTGCCGCGAGGCAGGCGGCGGGCGCCCAGCAGCTCGCAGACGGCGATGCCGAGATCAGCTGGCAGGATGAGAACGGCGAGTGGATTCATGAACATGCGGACGGTGCGGACCGGCCCATGACGGACGTCGTCGACGATGTCGGAGACGCCCGGTAAAGCCTGCCTCGCAGGCGAAAAGGGGAAAGCCCGTGGCATGCCACGGGCTTTCTTCGTTTTCAGACGCACTTCAATGCGGCAAAGCCATCATGCTGCACGGCGCATCTGGCCGCGTTCGGCTCCCACCCTAAACCGCTCGATCATCGCCCGGAGTGCCGCGGCCTGTTCAGCCAGCCTGCTCGCCTCCTCGCTTTGCCCTTCGGACACC
The DNA here is from genome assembly GCF_056314065.1 of Allorhizobium sp. DMC15. NCBI lineage: Bacteria > Pseudomonadati > Pseudomonadota > Alphaproteobacteria > Hyphomicrobiales > Rhizobiaceae > Allorhizobium > Allorhizobium sp. DMC15. The sequence continues at coordinate 966,534 of NZ_JBQUZB010000001.1, read as the reverse complement.
CGCGCATTGTGCTGGGTTGTGGCATCCAGCGCGTCGACTGCGCCTGCGATGTCGCGCAGACCACTCGACTGGTCCCTCGAGTAGTCGGCGATGGCATCCATGTGATCATTAATCGTTTTGATGAGACTGCCGATCTCGACCAAGGTCTCTCCGGTGCCGTGAACCAGCTGCACCCCGTTTTCGACCTGGGCGGTCGAGTTCTGGATGAGCGTCTTGATTTCCTTGGCGGCATTGGCTGAGCGCTGGGCAAGCTCGCGGACCTCCTGTGCAACCACGGCGAAGCCCTTACCAGCTTCGCCTGCACGGGCCGCTTCCACACCGGCATTCAGCGCAAGCAGATTAGTCTGAAAGGCGATCTCATCAATGACACCGATGATATTGGAGATCTGCTGGGCGCTTTCCTCGATCCGACGCATGGCCTGTTCCGCTTCGGCGACCACTTTTCCGGAATTGTGTGCGCTGTCGTTTGCCTTCTTGGCAACCGCCCGCGCGTCGGCAACCCGCTGGTTGGCCGAGTGAACCGTGGCGTTGATCTCCTTCAACGACGCGGACGTCTGCTCCAGGGAGGCCGCCTGGCTTTCGGTCCGGCGGGCAAGTTCGCCAGCGCCCGCCGCAATCATGCCGCTGCCATCGTCGATGGTCCCGGCAGCAGTTCGGATGGCAGACATGGTTCCGGCCAATTCGCGGATGGAAGCATTGAAGTCATGCCGCAGGGTTTCGAAACTCGTGTCGAAGGGTTCCTCGATCTGGAAGGCCAGATCTCCGGCTGCCAGGCGACGCAGACCGGAAGCCAGACCGGCCGTGGCAACGCGCAGTCTTTCTGCGGCATCTTCCTCGGCTCGACGCTCGACCTCACGTCGATGTTCGTCGGCCCGCTGCCGTGACTGAGCGGTTTCCGCTTCCAAGGACCGTGTACGACGCAGGCTGTCGCGAAACACTTCGAGTGCGCGACCCATGGTCCCCAACTCATCACGCCGGTCGTGGGTGTCGACATCGATGTCCAAATTGCCGTCGGCCAGGCTCTGGGTGGCACGGGCGAGGTCGCGCAGAGGCTTGACCGCCGTCACTCGCAGCATCAGGACGACCAAGGCGATCATCACCGCGAGTGCGCCGGCACCAATCGCGAGGCGTTTCCAGGCATTGGCGCGCCATGCTGCGAGCTCGGGGGCCAAATCGACCTCGGCGCTGTAGACGCCGACAACTTCACCCGGTTGGATATTCATCTTGGCGGTGTGACAGCTTGCGCATTTTTCGTCACTTGCGCTCCCCTGCCCCAAGATGACGGGACGGGTCATGCGGAACTGTTCACCCTCGAGGCTGTTCAGGCGTTGCAGCGTGGCGATCGTCTGTTCATCGACCTTGTCATGCGGCCCCTCGAATTCGGTCTCGCCTTGTGCCTTCTGGAAGTCGATGACTTTCGGTCCCATCACCAGCCACAGCTTGACGCTGCCGCCGGAGTTGGAGAACTGGTCCATCGTGCCATCAAGGGTGGCGATTGCGGGATCGTCTTCACCCACCTCCTTGCGATTGAGCATCGCCTGAGTATGGACCGACTCCAGCATATCCAGCGCTGCGTCGCCGCGTTTTGCCGCCTTGTCCGTCAGGGTCAACCGTTCGGAGGAGATTTCGTATGCTGCGGTGCCGGCCTGGATGGCTGCAACGGCAAAACCGATACCCAGCACCATTTGGAGGGAGAGAGGCAGTTTCTTGAAGGATCTGAACATGGAAGGTCCGTGGCGGGCCACCGGCTTCGGTGGGTGATGTTAACGATACCATTTGGACGAGAAGCCGTTAATTTTCGGTTCCGGACCGCAAGATCTTGCCATGGAGAAATCAGATATCTTTAATCCCGTCGTGCATGCGGCAGCCATGACCTGGCCGCCGCAAACATTTCGAATTGGGCTCTGCGGATCAGAACTCGGTCCAGTCCTGCTGAACCGGTGCAGCCGCCGGAGTAGCGGGCTGGCTTGCCGCAAACGCGCGGCTGAGCTTGCCGGCGAGAGCGCGGGCAGGTGACGGCGCGGCCATATGGGAGCCGGAGGCGGGCTTCGGCTGAGACCGCACAGGAGGGGCTGCTGGCGACGGCGCCGCTCGACCAGAGGCGGTCGCGCCGGAGAACCGCACCGGAGCGGAAGCAGCGGCAGAGCCGCCCTGCCCCAGACGGAACTGGGCAAGCAGCGTGTTCAGCGAGTCCGCTTCGGCGGCGAGCGCATGGGAGGCGGCCGTCTGCTGTTCCACCATGGCGGCGTTCTGCTGGGTGCCCTGGTCCATGGCGGTCACGGCGAGGTTGATTTCCTGCAGGCCGGTCGATTGTTCGCGGGCAGCCGTGACGATCGCCTGCACGTGATGGCTGATTTCCTGGACGGCACCGACGATTTTCTCAAGCTCTGTCCCGGTTTCGCCAACCAGTGCCACGCCGTTGCCGACCTGGGCTGTGGAGTTGGCGATCAGCGACTTGATCTCGCGGGCGGCATTCGCCGACCGTTGGGCAAGTTCGCGCACTTCCTGGGCCACAACCGCAAAACCCTTGCCGGCTTCTCCGGCACGGGCCGCTTCGACACCGGCGTTGAGGGCGAGGAGGTTGGTCTGAAACGCAATGTCCTCGATCACCCCGATGATGTTGGAGATCGACTGTGAGGACTGTTCGATACCAGACATGGCCGCGACAGCGGAGCGCACGACTTCGCCCGAGCGCTCTGCACCGGCGCGCGTCCGTTCGACCAGTTGACCGACGTCCTCGGCGCGCTGGGCCGTGTCCTTGACGGTGGTCGTGACTTCCTCGACGGCTGCGGCCGTCTGCTCGACGGAGGCGGCCTGTTGTTCCGTGCGTTTGGCAAGATCGTCGGCTGAGGCACGGATTTCGGCAGCGCCAGCATTGATGGCCTTGGCGTTGTCTCCGACGGTGCGAAGCGCGGCCTGCAACTTGTCGACGGAATCGTTGAAACTGCCGCGCAGGCTGTCGAGGCGCGGCGCAAAGGGACGTTCCAGCCGCAAGGCGACATCGCCATTGGCAAGCGCAGTCAGCCCCTTCTCCAGTTCGGCCATGGCGAAACGGATTTCCTCGGCTTCGCTCGCCTTTTCCGCTTCCGTCTTCTGGCGCTCGACTTCGGCCTGTTCACGCATCGAGCGGCGCTCCTCGGCCATCCGGGCGCTTTCGATCGCGGCATCCTTGAAGACAAGAACGGCCTTGGCCATCCGGCCGACTTCGTCGCCGCGATCCACAGCGGGGACCTCGACCTGATGATCACCCGCCGCCAAGCGTCCCATGGCATCGGTCATGCCGGTGATCGGGGTGACGATGGACCGGGCCAGCAGCCAGATCAGGCCGACGGCAAAGACGCCGGCAACGGCGGCGCCCAGGATCAACGCGAGTTCAAGGGCATGATGCGCATAATCAAGCTGTGCGCGAATGGCGGTCGTGCGTTCCGCGAGAAGGGTTTTGATGTCGGCCGCAGCATTGCGGAACTGGTCCAGTTCGCCGACACCATCTACCTTGCCGATGGCGGCAATTTCAGGGATCCCGAGCGTGCCTGCCTTGCGGGCGGCGATTTGCGGATCCGCGACGTTTTTGCCGTAGTCTTGTGCGGCGACGCGCATAGCCTCGATCTTGCCGAGCAGCGCCTCGTCACCGGCCGCCAATGTCGCAGCTTCGGCCAGCGCCGTCTGCAAGGCCTTGCCCTGCGTTTCGACGGCGGCCAATGTCGTGTCACTGCCCGTCAGGATGTAGCCCCGCTCGTTTGCCGCCTGCTCCGCCATGGCGGTCATTGCGGCATCCACGAAGTTGACGATGCGCTGGGCGCGGTCCTGGTCGACGATCGCGTTCTTTGCCGTATAGGCCTGCACGAACACGACAACCGATGCCAGGAAACATCCCGCCATGATGGTGCAGAAGGTCAGGATGAGCTTTTTGCTAAGAGACAGGTTGTTGAGCGACATGGGCCTTAACTTTCGGTCATGACTTTCGGGCCTGCGCACCCGCTGGTTCGGGGCGCATGGCGGCAAGCGATGCCACAGGCATCGCCGAAGGGAGCACGTAAATGATCAATCCGGGGTTCGCGCAGCCGTCATGGCGCACTCAGGGGGAAGCCGGACGCATCCGATCGGCGCGATAGTGTCGAAAACGGTTTTACAACCCGTTACCAAATCATGGCTGATTGGCTGGTTTCCAGTCTTTGCTGGAGACGACCATCAGGATGTCGAGATCGCGCGACGGCACGAAATCCTTGGCACGCATCTCGAAGGTCGTCGGTCCGGTCTTCTTGATGCCCTCGCCACAGAAGCTGATGATGTGGTTTGGGTTGCCCTTGTCCACGGTCAGGTGAAAATCCTCGATGGGACCGAACCAGTTGTTGCCGGTCATCAGGATGTAGGACAGCCACTGCTCGAAATAGTAGAGACCGGCGTCGAAGTTCTGCGATTTTTGCAGTTTGATCGCCGTCCTCATGAAATCGTCGTCGAGGCAGTAGCGTTTTTTGTAGTCTTCGAACAGCTCGTCGGGTTTGTCCTCGTAGATGAAGGATAGACCTGAGATACCGCCGACGCTGGGGCGATAGGTGTGCTCGACCTCGACGTCTTCACCAGCCGGGAAGGTCGTTTCCCACCAGTAGACGGACTCCAGCTCCCAGGCGGGCACGTATTCCGGCTTTCCTTCACCGTAGTCCATGTCGGCGACAAGACCCTTGGTCAACCAGTCCTTGAGCACAGTCTCATCAAGACCCGCGACGGCCTTCCGGGCCTTGTCCGACAGCGGCTGCAACGGAACCCCCTGCGCCTCGAGCTCCTCGGTGAAGTCGATGCCCTGAACGACGGCTCGTTGCTGAAGGTTCGGTTCGATCGTCTCGCCGTCCTGCACGACCGAGAAACCCATGAAGTTGTCGCTCTGCTCGTCTGGCACCGCGGCCATGATTTCGATCGGCCCACCGATCTTGGGCATGGGAAAGGCGACGATCGTGCTCACGTCCGTGTCGCCGGTGTTGCGATAGGTGTATTTGACGTCGACGCGCTCGGGAGAGATGTAGAGATCCTCCCGCGCCATCGTCACCTGTTGCGTGTGGGTGAAGACGAGACCACCGGCTCCGAGCACGGCCATCGTATCGTTGGCAAAGGCACCCGTCGCGATGGCCGCCTGTAGTACAGTTGCCAAGGTCGCAGTGATCGCCAGTGCCTTCATCGTCCGTCTTCCTCATCACGCAAGCCATGGAACATTGTGCCCAGACTAGAGAGCGCCTTCCGCTGCGGTCAATGGCGGTTTCAAACCAAGTGTGGGTAAAACCGCGGGATTCGGGAAGCCCCTCACCCATCGCTAAAACTGTTCTCCAGACAACGAAACGCCCCCGCTCTCGGCGGGGGCGCCTCTACTGCGAATTCCGCGATCAGAACTCGCTCCATTCCTGCTTCATCGCCAGATTGCCCTGGACGGCGGTGGCGGGGCGGCGGAGTTGTTCGCTACCTGGCCGAGACCGCGCTGCGCGGGCTTCGTTGGGCCCGCCGGCGCTTTCCTGCCCCGACAGCTTGAACTGGGCGACCAGCGAGCGCAGTCGTGCCGCTTCCTGGGCGAGCGCGGCAGAGGCTGCCGTCGACTGCTCGACCATGGCTGCGTTCTGCTGCGTCGTCTGGTCCATCTGGTTGACGGCAGAATTGACCTCCGCAAGGCCGGTCGACTGCTCACGGGCGGAGCCTGCGATGGCATCCATCAACGTGTTGATCTGCACGACATATTCGCCGATCGCCTTTAGGGCGGTGCCGGTCTCACCGACCAGCGCCACGCCGGAGCTGACCTGGGTACCGGACGCGGTGATGAGAGCCTTGATCTCCTTGGCCGCCTGGGCTGAACGCTGGGCCAGTTCGCGGACTTCCTGGGCAACGACGGCAAAACCCTTGCCGGCTTCCCCGGCGCGCGCTGCTTCGACACCCGCATTGAGCGCCAGGAGATTGGTCTGGAAGGCAATCTCGTCAATCACGCCGATGATGTTGGAAATCTGCTGCGAGCTGTCCTCGATGCGCCGCATGGCTTCGACCGCCTGAGAGACAACCTGCGCAGAACGGGCCGCGTTCTCGTTTGCCAGGACTGCCACGCTGCGGGCTTCCTCCGTCCGCTGGGAGGAGTTGCGAACATTGACCGTGATCTGATCCAGGGCGGCTGCGGTTTCCTCAAGCGACGCGGCCTGCTGTTCCGTGCGCTTGGACAGATCGCTTGCGCCGGCTGAAATCTCACGGGTGCCGCTGTCCATGCTCGTCACGCTGTTCAGGACCGCGCCAATGGTGGACGCGAGTTGCTGCAGCGACGCATTGAAGTTCTGCCGCAGGGGTTCGTAGTCCTCCGCAAACGTCTCCGTCAGCTGGAAGGAGATGTCGCCCTGCGCCAGGCGCTGCAGACCGTTGCCCAGCGTTTCGGTGGCGAAGCGCAGCTTTTCGGCTTCTTCCTGGATGCGCCGCTGATTGGCAAGACGCGCCTCCTCAGTCTGACCACGGGCGGCGGCGGCCTCGTCCTCAAGCTTGCGGTTGGCAATGGCGTTCTGACGGAACACCTCCACCGCAGCGGCCATCTCACCGACCTCGTCCTTACGTCCAACACCCGGCACGCCAACATTGGTGTCTCCAGCGGCCAGCACACGCATGGAACCGGCAATGCGCACAAGGGGGGACACCAGGCTCTTCTGAAGCAGAACCAGCACGCCGACGACCGCAATGATCATGGCTGCAGCACCTGCGAGGATGGTCTTGCGCGCGCCATCTGCCGCATCGCTGGCAGCCGCGGAACGATCGGTCAGGAGAGCGGCTTCATCGCCGGCGATTTCGGCAGCCTTGGCGCGTATGCCGTCCATCCACTTCTTGCCTGCTCCGCCGATTTCCATGGCGCGTGCCTGTTCGACGGTCGCCGGATCCTTCATGAGTGCGATCTCTTTGGAGGCAACCTCTTCGGTCCAACCTTTGACCAGAGCATCGAGCTCGGCGAAACGCTTCTGCTGTGTCGCATTGTCAGACGTGAGCTGAACCGCCTTCTCGAAGGCTTCCTTGTAGTTCTTCGAACCAGCCTCGTAGGGGGCAAGGAAGGCCTCGTCTCCGGACAGAAGATAACCGCGCACGCCCGTCTCGCGATCAACCATCGCTGCAACGATCGCGTTGACCCGATCCAACACTTCATACGTGTGCACCGTCCAGCCGTTCGCCGTCTGTTGAAACGAAAGGGAGGACCAGCTCAGGGCATTGACGACAACACTGATGACGATGACCAGTGCGAAAGCGCAGATCATCTTGGCAATCGTGCGCATGTTGTTGAGTAGAACCATAATCACGCTCCGGGGAGGTCACATATTCGGCAAAAGCCCGTCGATCGAGGCAGACGATCACTGCAGGGTTGATTGATCAGCGCAAGAAATCGCTGACATGTTGTCTATCTTGGCTGGAAGACAGCATGCTCCTGCCGCCAAGGGAAATGGCCACGTAGCCTCATCATTGAGAACGGTGGCAGGTGAAAACCCTCAGAAATCGAAGGCCTGATAACGTTACCTTAGGCGTCATTCGTAAACACATCCCTAAATTCGCGTATTCTGATTAGTTGTTAAGCAGGCATAATTCGACTATTGCCGCCAAAGCCCAAAAAAGAGCCAGCTTGTGACAGGTTCCAGTTAAAATGAAGCCCTCCGGGCCCGAAACCGGAGGGCTTCAGTGTGTCTGCGGTCCGGAGGGGAAGGGAGCGCGCAGGGTTCGTACCGGTCGACGATCGCTTGGGAGGAGGAGATCTATATCGGCCGACGAGGGAATATTAGCGCTTGACGATTAAATCTTTCCTAATGAAACCCCGGATCAAGCTATCAAACGCTGCGCAACCCGCCGACTAGAGCTGCAGCGGGCAAGACAGGGGCGCCAAGGTCAGAAAAAGACTTGCGCCGCAACGCGTCAACGATCATTGACGGGACATGAGACATTTGCCCGAACCCCAGCGCCTCGACCAGCTTCTGGTCGCCCTCGACCTCTTTGCCAGCCGCTCCCGCGCGCGTGATGCGATCCAGCGCGGCACCGTGAAGGTGGACGGCAAAGTCGTCACCAAACCCAGCCTCGTCTTTGCCGCAACCCACCAGTTCACCATCGACGATCCGGCGCAGGATTATGTGTCGCGGGCGGCGCTGAAGCTGGTCGCGGGGCTCGACCATTTCGGGCTCTCGCCCGAAGGCTGCGACTGTCTCGATGTCGGGGCATCGACCGGTGGCTTCACGGAAGTGCTTCTGAAGCGTGGCGCAGCACACGTCGTCTCGGTGGATGTCGGCCATGGCCAGTTCCATCCGCGGCTCGCGGCCGATCCGCGCGTCACCAATATCGAGGGGCTTAACGCCCGCTATATGGAAGCGGAAGATATTGACGACCGGCCGATCGATTTCGTCGTCTCGGATGTTTCCTTCATCTCGCTGAAGCTCGCGCTGGTGCCAGCGCTGGAGCTTGCCGAGCCGGGCGCGCATTGCCTGCTGCTGGTCAAGCCGCAATTCGAGGCCGGGCGCGAGGCGATCAGCAAGGCGGGCCTGCTGAAGGAGCCGGAAACGGCACCGCTGGTGGCAGCGGAGCTGGAACGCTGGCTGACAGAAGACATGGGCTGGACGAGCCTCGGACTCATCCCCTCGCCCATCTCCGGTGGAGACGGCAACGAGGAGTTTCTGCTCGCCGGTGTGAAGCCGCTCGATGCACAGCGCCACGCTGGCGACGACGATGATCTCGATGACGATGTCGACGGCGACGGCGACCTCGGTGACGAAGGGGACGAGGCATGAGCGCGGACAGCGTCACCATCGCCAGTCTCGGTGCCAAGGGCGACGGGGTCGCGCATGGTCCCGACGGCCCCGTCTTCGTGCCCTTCGCCCTGCCGGGGGAAACCGTCGCCATTGCGCGGGTAAAGAACGAGGGCACGATCATGTCGTTTGCCTCGACCTCGCCCGATCGCGTCGCGCCGCCTTGCAAGCATTTCGGACCCGACGGGGTCGGTGGCGTCTGTGGCGGCTGCTCGCTGCAGCATCTGGCCAAGGCTCCCTACAACGACTTCAAGCGACAGATCGTGATCGATGCGCTGAAATCGAAGGGGCTGGACGTGCCGGTCGGCAAGATCTTCGAGGCTCATCCGCATCAGCGGCGGCGCCTCGTCTTCACCGCCCGGCGGCGTGAGCATGGTCTGGTGATGGGCTTCATGCAGGCCGAGACGCATCACGTCGTGCGGGTGGAGGAATGTCCCATCGCGTCGGACGGGCTGATCTCCCGGCTGGACGCGATCAAGATCATCGCCAATGCCTGCGGTGCCGAACACTTCCGCATCACCGTGACTGAGACACTCACCGGTCTCGACATCTCGCTCGACGGGCTGCGCGGCGGGCTTGGCGATCAGGCGCGGCGCGCCGTTACCAATGCCGTGATCAAGCTGAAGAGCATTGCCCGCGTTTCGGCCAATGGCGAAATCGTCATCGAGCCGCACAAACCGCTGCTCGATTTCGACGGCGCAAGGGTCGTGCTGCCGCCAGGGGGCTTTACCCAGGCGACGCTGGAAGCCGAAGCCCATATGGCAGAACTTGCGATTGCCCATATCGGCAAGGCGAAGAAGGTCGCGGATCTCTTTTCTGGGGTCGGAACGTTTGCGCTGCGCATCGCCCGCAAAGCGAGCGTGTTCGCCGTCGAGTCCGACGAGAAGGCAATCAAGGCGCTCGATCAGGGTGCGCGCATGACGCAAGGACTGAAGCCCGTCAGCATCGAGCGGCGCGACCTCTTCCGCCGGCCGCTGATGACGTCGGAGTTCAAGAGCTTCGACGCTGTGGTCTTCGACCCTCCGCGCGCCGGCGCCGAAGCCCAGTGTCTCGAACTGGCGAAATCGCAGGTGAAGAAGATCGTTGCGATCAGTTGCAACCCGCTGACGCTGGCCCGCGATCTCGCGATCCTGACCGCCGGTGGCTACCGGATCGACACCGTGACGCCCATCGACCAGTTCCTCTGGTCGCCGCATGTCGAGGCGGTGGCGACGCTGACGAAGGGCTGAGGCCGCTCAGTAGGTATAGAGCGTGCCCGAACCGGTGACGTTGGAGCAGCGGCATTTGCCACCGACGCGGCCGGGCTTAGCCGGGCATTGGGCCTGGCCGGTGCCGCCGATCATGTCGGACTGATCGATGACGCAGACATAGCGCTGCGGGCGGACATAAGGTTGGCGGGGCCGGTTGGATTCGCTCTGGATGATGTCGTTATCGTCGTTGCTGTCGACAAAAACGAGGGCGGCCTTTCCTGGCTGCCCCGGCATCACCGACATGGGGCCGGCATGGGCGGAGAAAGCGGCCATCATCAGGCCGATTGCGACACAGAACACACGCAACATGGAAACCTCGAAACCGGAAATGAACAGGTCAAACGCCCGACAGGCGTACTTGTTGCGACCCTAGGCCGAAAAGGCTGAACAGAGGCTGAACCGGCGCTGACAGTAACGCCGGCAACGCCGGGCCCTCAGCGCCCCTTCATGAAGGCTTCGAAGGCAGCCCTTGCTTCGGCGCTCTTCAGCTGGGCGACGAAGTGGACGAGTTCTTCCTGCATGCGGGCGCGCACCTCCTCGGCACTGCCCTTGACCAGCGCGCGGGCGATCTTCATCGCCGCCGGGGGCTTCGCGGCAAGCGAAGATGCGAGCTTCAGCGTTTCCGCCTCCACCTGATCCGGCGCGACCACTTTCCAGATCAGGCCTGCCTCCCGGGCCTGTTCGGCGGAGAAACCTTCACTGGCGGCGAGCATGGCAAAGGCGCGCTGATGGCCCATGATGCGCGGGGCAATCAGGCTGGAGGCGGCTTCCGGGACCAGCGCCAGATCGACGAAGGGGGTCTTGAACAGGCTGCGGTCGGAGGCGACCGTCAGGTCGCAATGCATGTGCAGCGTCGTGCCGATCCCAATGGCCAGACCGTCGACGCCCGAGACCAGCGGCTTGGTGACTTCGGTCAGCGCTTTCAACAAGCCGAAAGCGGCAGGTTCGCCGACGGCGCCGGCCATGGCGAAGCCCAAGAAATCGGCCATGTCATTGCCGGCGGAGAAGCAACCTTCGGTGCCGAGGAAGACCATGGCGCGGATCGTGTTCTCCTGCTCGCCTTCGAGCAGGCCCGCGGTCAGCTTCTGGTACATGGCCTGCGTGATGGCGTTTTTCTTGTCCGGCCGGTTGAAGCGCAGGACGAGGACGCCGGGATGGGCTTCTGGGCGGGTGATCTCAATGTGGTCGGTCATCTCGGCTTCCTCGGGTGGTCCCCACCCTCCCCTTGAGGGGGAGGGTCGGAGCGCAGCTCCGGGGTGGGGTGATCAACGACATATGCTGGTTGTGGCAGGGTCACCCCCACCCGCCGCTTTGCGGCGACCTCCCCCCTCAAGGGGGAGGTGGGAGCTTATGCAAACAGTGCCCTGGCTGCATTGAGGCTTGCCTCGCCGTTGATGACGCGGTCCTTGAGGGCAGCAGTCTCGGCGATCAGGTTCTCGGCGGCGAAGCGGCACAGGGCCAGGCGGTTGTCGCGGCCGTGTTCCTCGTCGGCAAGGGCGCCCTTGGCGAGGTAGACACCGGTCAAAGCGAGACCGAAAAGGCGCTGGTAGGGTGTGGCTCCGGCCAGCGCTGCAGACGCATTGCCAGCAGCGAGCTGCGAGAGCAGCCATTCGGTGGTGTCTTCGAGATCGGCGAGGCTCGCATCGAGGCGGGCGGCCGTCTCGCCAAACCCTTCGAGATTGGAGGCGCGGACGGCGTTCACCACCTGCTTCAGCTCGGTGATGTAACCGCGCACATGGTTGCCGTTGGAGAGCGGCAGCTTGCGGGTCACGAGGTCGGCGGCCTGGATGCCGTTGGTGCCCTCATAGATCGGCGCAATGCGGCTGTCGCGCCAGTAGCGGGCGGCACCCGTTTCCTCGATGAAACCCATGCCGCCATGGGTCTGGATACCGAGCGAGGCGACATCGACGCCAGCATCTGTGGCGAAAGACTTTGCGATCGGGGTCAGCAAGGCGGCCCGCTCGGCCCAATGGCGAGCCTCATCGCCTTCGGCATGATGGCTCATGTCGGTGGCGTGGGCGCAGACATAGCAGATGGCGCGCGAACCTTGCGTCAGCGCCTTCATCGTCACCAGCATGCGGGCGACATCCGGATGCTCGATGATCGGCGACATGCCCTGCCCCGTCCAGCCGGGCGCCTTGCCCTGGGTGCGCTCCTTGGCATACTGCACGGCCTTCTGGGTGGCGGCTTCGCAGATGGCAACACCCTGCATGCCGACGGCCAGGCGGGCATTGTTCATCATGGTGAACATGCAGGCGAGGCCCTTGTTCTCCTCGCCGATCAGCCAGCCGATCGCGCCCGGCTCGTCGCCATACTTGCCGTCGCCATAGATCATGGTGCAGGTCGGCGAGCCGTGGATGCCGAGCTTGTGCTCCAGCGAATGGCAGTGGAGGTCGTTGCGGGCACCGAGCGAGCCGTCGTCGTTGACGAGGTATTTCGGCACGAGGAAGAGCGAGATGCCGCGTGTGCCGGCGGGTGCATCGGGAAGACGCGCGAGAACGAGATGGATGATGTTCTCGGTGATCTCGTGCTCGCCCCAGGTGATGAAGATCTTCTGGCCGAAGATACGGTAGGTGCCGTCATCGCGACGCTCGGCGCGGGACTTCATGACGCCGAGATCGGAGCCGGCATGGGGTTCGGTGAGGTTCATGGTGCCGGTCCATTCGCCGGAGACCATTTTCGGCAAATACTTCGCCTTCAATTCCTCGGAACCGTGCGCGGTGACGGCATCGACGGCGCCCATGGTCAGCGTCGGTCCGAGCGCAAAGCCCATGGAGCCGGAATTCCACATTTCGAGTGCGGCGACGTTCAGCATATGCGGAAGCCCCTGCCCGCCGAAATCCTCGGACGCCGTCAGAGAGTTCCAGCCGCCTTCGGCCCAGGCGCGGTAGAGATTGTCCCAGCCGTCGGGAACGATCACCTTGCCATCGACCATGCGGGCGCCCTGTTTGTCGCCAATTTCGGCGAGCGGGGCGACCTCATCGGAGGCGAAGCGGCCGGCTTCGGTCAAGATCGCGTCGACGAGGTCATCGCTGAGATCCCCCAGCTTGCCATCGTCAATAGCTTTCGAGAGCCCAGCGACATGCTTGAGGGTGAACGCGATCTCTTCTACGGGCGCCTTGTACATGACGTGCTCCTCCAACTGGCGTATGCTCGTGGCCACGCCCAGTCTCCCACCCAGGAGGCGCGGCTTATTCTTCTCTTTGGCTAATTGATTTTTACGTAAACGTCAAATCTTTTGCATGCGTCATGCCGTCCCGTCCACCGGCCTAAATCAGGGAAGAGACCCTGAGGGAAACGGCGATCCAACAAAGATGTGTGAACGCCGGCGATCCCGTCTCGCGCTCATCCGGGGCGGTCCGGGTCAAAGGTAAGGTAGGACAAGGGCTTAAAACGCCGCGCGGCCGAATGCCGATCGGGAGGTTCTAATGCAGCCTTTTCAGATCTGCCGGGCTGTTCGGATTTCGTCATATCCCTGTTACCCGGGCTGACTAGTCGGGGGATGAACTTCAACCCAAAGGAGGCTCCCGCCATGACCGAGACCAATACCAATCACCTGTCCTGGGACGAATGGGATGAGCTGCACAATCCGCCGCCGGCCATGACAGATTTCGACCGTGTCGTTGAACGCGCCGTGTCGCGCCGCGGCTTTCTCGGCGGCGTGCTCGCGCTCGGTTCTGCCGCTGCGGCCATGGGCACGCTCGGCAATCTGATGAGCTCCACGTCCGCTCAGGCCCAGGAAGCGGCCTCGCGCTTTGCCTTCAAGCCGATCCCGATCGCCACCGACAACACCGTTCACGTTCCGGAAGGCTATAGCTGGAAGCCGCTTGCCAAGTGGGGCCAGCCGCTGTTCTCCACGGCCTCCGACATCGACCCGATGAAGGGCGTATCGCTCGAAAACTCCGACAAGGTCTTCGGCGAAAACACCGACGGCATGGAACTGTTCGTCATCGGCAGCGCCCAGGTCATCGCCGTCAACCACGAATACGTCAACAACGAAACCAACCTGCCGCACGCGCCGGAAGGCATGCCGCAGTCGCTCGACGACGTGAAGATCCTGCAGCACATGCAGGGCGTGACCGTCATGGAAGTGGCGGAAGGCGCTGACGGCTGGCAGATCGTGGTCGACAGCAAGTTCAACCGCCGTATCCACCACAACACGCCGATGAAGCTCTCGGGTCCTGCCGCCGGCTCCGAGCTCGTCAAGACGGCTGCCGATCCCAATGGTGTCGACTGTCTCGGGACCTTCAACAACTGCGGCGCCGGCAAGACGCCGTGGGGCACCTACCTCACCTGCGAAGAAAACTTCAACGGCTACTTCGGCACCACCAATGCCGAGTTCAAGATGCCCGACGACTACAAGCGCTACGGCATCGTAGCCGAGACCCGCTATGGCTACGAGAAGTTCGATGAGCGCTTCGACGTGTCGAAGAACCCGAACGAGCCGCGTCGCGCCGGTTATGTCGTCGAAATCGATCCGTCGGACGCCTCCTCGACCCCGATCAAGCGCACTGCACTTGGCCGTATCAAGCACGAAAACGCCGCCGTGGTCGTGGCCCGCGACGGCCGCGTGGTCGTCTATATGGGCGACGATGAACGCGGCGAGTTCCTCTACAAATATGTCTCCAACGGCATCTACGTTCCGGGTGGAGACACCTCCAAGCTGCTCGATGAAGGCACGCTCTACGTTGCCAAGTTCTCGGACGACGGCAACGGCGAATGGCTTGCGCTCACCGAAGAGACGACCGGCATGAAGATGGACGAGATCTGCGTCTTCACCCGCCAGGCGGCGTCCAAGGTGGGTGCAACCACCATGGACCGCCCGGAATGGGTTGCCACCAATCCGGTTGCCATCGAGGCCTATTGCTGCCTGACCAACAACAGCAACCGCGCTGTTCTGAAGGACGGCAAGATGCGGACGAATGCCGGTGGCGACGTGATGGAGATAAACGCTGCCAACCCGCGCGAGGCCAATGAATACGGCCAGATCGTGCGCTGGTACCCCGAGAATGACGACCATGCCGATGGCAAGTTCAAGTGGGACCTGTTCCTGATGGCCGGCAACCCGGTCGTGCACAAGGACGGCCCCTATGCCGGCTCGTCGAACATCAACGAAGGCAACATGTTCAACTCGCCCGACGGCATGATGTTCGATTCGACCGGTCTTCTCTGGATCCAGACCGACGGTGAAGACACCAACGAAGGCGAGTTCGCCGGCCAGGGCAACAACCAGATGCTGGCGGGCGACCCGGTCACGGGCCGGATCGAGCGCTTCCTCACCGCCCCGAAGGGTGCCGAAGTCACCGGCCAGACCTGGTCGGCCGACAAGCGCACCCATTTCGTCGGCATCCAGCATCCCGACGCCCCCTTCCCGGATGGCGAAGGCAAGCTGCCGCGATCGACGATCGTTGCGATCAAGAAGGACGACAACGCCAAGATCGGCTGAGGATCGAGGGCCGGGCGGCAATGTCCGCCCTGCCCTTCTCACAGAACAAGAGAAGGCCGCCGACCGGGTTTTCCGGCGGCGGCCTTTTCCATCGCAGACGATGGTCCGATCAGGCGGCGAGGCGCTGGGCGTTGCGCGGGATTTCGACATCGATCTCCAGGATCGACACGTCCTCGTCGCGGTCCATCTTGATCTGCACCTTGTCACGGTCGAATTCGACATGCTTGGCGATCACGGCAAGGATTTCCTCGCGCAGCACGGCCACCAGATCGCTTTCTAGCGACGCCCGTTCATGGGCGAGCAGGACCTGCAGGCGTTCGCGCGCCATCGGAGCGGAACGCTGCTTGCGGAACAGGGAGAAAATGCTCATGCGGCCCTCCGCGCGAAGATCTTGTCGAGGAGACCACGCTTCTCGCCAGGGATGGTGATCGGAACGTTTTCGCCGGCCAGACGACGGGCGGCGTCGAAATAGGCCATGGCCGGGGCGCTGCGGGCGTCGGCGAGCGTGACAGGCGCACCGATGTTGGAGGCGCGCAGCACATCCATGCTCTCCGGGATTATGCCGACCAGCGGGATCGACAGGATCTCGAGCACGTCGTCCACCTTCAGCATGTCGCCACGCTGGGCGCGGTTGGCGTCGTAGCGGGTCAGCAGCAGGTGCTTTTCCATGCGCTCGCCGCGTTCGGCCTTGAGCGTCTTGGAATCCAGGAGACCGATGATGCGGTCCGAATCGCGCACCGAAGAGACTTCCGGATTGGTGACGACGACGGCCATATCGGCATGGCGCATCGCAAGCGTCGCACCGCGTTCGATGCCGGCCGGGCTGTCGCAGATGATCCAGTCGAAATACTTCTTCAGCTCGTTGATGACCTGCTCGACGCCTTCGGCGGTCAGGTTATCCTTGTCGCGGGTCTGCGAGGCAGGCAGCAGGAAGAGCGTTTCCAGCCGCTTGTCGCGGATCAGCGCCTGCGGCAGCTTGGCGTCACCCTGGATCACGTTCACGAGGTCGTAGACGACGCGGCGCTCGGCGCCCATCACCAGATCGAGATTGCGAAGGCCCACGTCGAAATCGACGACCACGACCTTTTCGTTGCGCTGCGCGAGCGCGGCACCCAGAGCGGCTGTCGACGTGGTCTTGCCGACCCCGCCCTTGCCTGATGTCACAACAATCACCTTGCCCATGTTGTTCTCCTGTCTATCCCCGCTCAAGTTCACGTCATTCTTTCTGTCATGATTGCATCCCCCTCCAGCCAAAGCTGAACGGGATGCCCTTTCAATTCTGGATCCATGTCGTCGGTCATCGCGTAGACGCCGTCGATTGCAACCAGCTCGGATTCGAACTTACGACAGAAGATCCTTGCGTCGGCATTGCCAACGCATCCGGCGAGCGCTCTGCCGCGCAGCGCGCCGTAGATATGGACGGATCCGCCGGCGATGACTTCGGCACCGGACTGGACCGAGCCGATGACCGTGACGTCGCCCTGGGTGTAGATGACCGACTGGCCGGAGCGGATGGTTTCGCGCACGATCAGCGAGGGTGTCGAGGCCGGACTCTGCGAAACGACCACCTGGGACACCACCGGCTCCGCAGCCGCACTCTCGGCCTTGGTTTCGCCGCTGTTGCCGGCACCCGCGTCCGGGGCTTCGTTGCGCGGTACTTCATAATCCGCAGCAGGCTTGCCGCCCTTCAGCTGCGGCGGCATACCCGGCTCGACCAGCGAGGGGCGACCACCTTCGATGCCCATGATCGAGACATTGCGCGCAGCCAGTTCAGCAATCAGGGCCTTGAGCTGCGGCTTGTCGATCTCGATGTCGGAGACGTCGAGGACCACGGGACGACCGAGGAAGAAACCGGCCGAACGGGCAGCAAGATCGTCGAGCCGGACGAGCCAGTCGTCGAACGGCGGATCCGGCGTCAGGACGACGGCCAGGAAGGATCTTCCCTTGATGCGGATGGAGCGAGGTTCGGTTAGCACTTTGGTCATCTACGTAAACAAATCGTTGATGAAAGGAGTAGTGCTGATTTGGTTAACAAATGGTTAATGCCCGACCTTCGGCGTTAGGAAAGTGCCGGAAATGTCATGCTAAAAGCCGCCCGCAACGGGCGTTGCGGACGGCTCTCGGGATACCGCTGTGCGAGGGGTTAACCCCCCTCGGTGCATGATCAGTAATAGGGCGACAGGCACTGCTGGCGCGGGCCGTTATACGGCTGGAAGGTGTTGGAATAGCTGTCGTAAGAACGATAGCGGTTCTGGCACCACTGGTAGTGCTGCGGGTTGATGTTGCCGGCACGCGGGACGGCGCGGGGCTGGTTGGCAATCGCTCCGCCGATAATGGCGCCGGCTGCAAAGGCAGCAAGCGGGTACCAGTAGCCGTTGTGGTAACGGTAGCCGGCACGGCGCTCACGATAGCCGCGATGGCCGCGCCAGTAGTGCGCGCGCTCGTAGCGGTCCCAGCGTTCATAGCGGTCGCGACGATCGTAACGACGGTCGCGATAGATGCGAATGCCGCCATCAATATACTGGACATTGGTGGCATCCGTCGTCGTGGTGACCGGCGCGACGGGGCGGATAACCTGCGCCTGTGCCGGGACCATGCTTGTGACGGCGAGGATCGATGCGAGAGCAGCAACGGCTGTCGTCTTCAATGCACTCTTCATGATGTTTCTCCCTGCATGTTTCTTTCGGCCGTCGGGAGCGGACATCGCCCGGTCCTCGACCTTGAGAAAAGGTTAACGGGGCCAGCCTGAACTCAGAATTAACACGCCGTTCATAGCTCGCGCTTTGCGCGTAACGGTTCCGTGACCGCTTTGGCGCACAAGTGCCCGTCAACGGTGGGAGTGGTGTTTTGTTCCAGGTTGAGCCGTCAATAATAGGGCGAGTAACACTGCTGGCGCGGACCGTGATACGGCTGGAACGTGTTGCTGCGCCAGTGATAGGACCGGTAGCGATCAGCGCACCAACTGTAATGGATTGGATTGAGACTGCCGCCGTAACCTATCGCGTGGCGGCGCGGAATCGGCACGTCAAGGATGACGCCCGCGCGCATGGAGCGGGGAGAAAACCACAAGCCGTCATGATAAACGTAGCCCGGCCGGTGGAACCGGTATCCCGGTACGTGATAACCATCGTGCGGCGACAGGACCGTCACCCGCTCGACATGGCGATAGCTGATGTGCCGTTCGTAGATGCGAACCTCAAGGCCGCCGGCCTGGACGTCAAACCCGCTCATCGCGAAACCGACAGCGGCCAGACATAGAGCGGTGAAAGCAGAAACAAGCTTCATGCACGTTACCCCCTCGGCTTGGCCTCCGCGCTAAAACTTCGGCCATCCTGGCCGACATAAGACCGGACCCTGGGTCACGGGCGAAGGCTTCATCAGAGGATGCTAATCGTGAGACATGCGACCGGCAAGAGGCGCGGCTCGTGTCATCTCACCCGAAACAGCGAGAGGGCGAACCCTGTCCGGCATCGCCCTCCCCGTATCCGCAATTGATGGATCCGTCCTGGCTTACGCTTCGATCTCGATATCGCCCTTGGGCCGTGAACAGCAGGCGAGGATATAGCCCTCATCGATCTCGTCATCGAGAATGCCGCCATTGTGGTCCATCTCGACCTCGCCCGAGATCTTCATGACCTTGCAGGTGCCGCAGAGGCCGGATTCGCAGGCCGCACCGATGCGCACGCCGGCCGCACGGGCGGCCTGTAGCACGGTATGGCCGGGGGCGCAGAGCCCGTCCTTGCCGGACATGGCGAACTTGACCTTGGTCGGCTGCTCGCCATCGGCATGATCGGCGACCACCACGAGCGGCTCCGGCTTGACCGGCTGGAAGGCTTCCTCGTGATAATTCTTCATGTCGAAGCCGGCGCCTTCGAGGGCCTCGCGCACGGTTGCCATGAAGGGCGCCGGGCCGCAGCAGAAGACGGTCCGTTCCAGGAAGTCAGGTGCCAGAAGGGCGATCTTCGCCTTGTCGATGCGACCCTTCAGGCCTGACCAGAGCTGGCCGCGCGACACCTGCTCGACGATGAAGCCCAGCGTCAGATGCGGCATTTCGCGGGCCTTGGCCTCAAGCTCCCAACGGAAGATGATGTCGTCAGGCGAGCGCGCGCAGTTGAGGAAGGTGATGTCGCTGTCGGGTGCCCGGTCACTCATGTCACGGGTCATCGACATCATTGGCGTGATGCCGGAGCCGGCCGAGACGAAGAGGTATTTCTTGGCCGGATGGCGGGCATAGGAAAAGTCGCCGAGCGGGCCGAAAGCCTTCAGCGCCATGCCCGGCTTCAGGTTGTCGAACATCCAGCGGGTGCCGATGCTTTCGGCCTGAGCCTTCACCGTGACCGCGACCGTATAAGGGCGCGAGGGGCTGGAAGAGAGCGTGTATGTGCGCATGACCGGCTCGGGAGAGACCGGGATCTCCAGCGTGACGAACTGGCCGGGCTGGTAACGAAACCAGAGGTTCGGCTTGTTCGGCTTGAAGGTGAAGGTCATCACGTCGGGTGCTTCCGGCGTGACGGCAACGCATTCGAGCAGATGCTCCCGGTCGGACCAGGGATGCATCTCGTCGACGTGACGGTATGGGTTGACCGCGATGTTCATCTTTATGCCACCGCCGAGAGGCGGGCCTTGTCGCCCTGCAGACGCTCAATCATGAAGTTCGAATACCATTCGACAAACTGCATGACGCCGCCCTCGTGATCGACCGAATAGGGGCCCGGTTCATAGGCCGGCGAGCGGATACCGAAGGCGTTTTCCTCGACGATCGAGCGGTCCTGGTCATTGGTCATGGTCCAGACATGGGTGAGCTCTTCGAGGTCGTAGTCGACGCCTTCGACGGCATCCTTGTTGACCAGCCAGGTGGTGGTGACGGCGGTTTCCTCCGCCGAGATCGGCAGGACGCGGAAGGAGATCGCGTGATCGCCGAGGATATGGTTCCAGGTCGTCGGATAGTGGAAGAGCAGCATGGTACCGATGTGGCTGATCGGCACGTCGGCGGAGAGCGGCTTCTTGACGGCGCGCTTGCCGGACATGGTGTAGCTTTCGGCGTCCTGGATCAGCGGCATGCGGGCAGTACGGAACTGGCCCGAAGGGTCCATCTTGAACTCGGACGGCAGGCCAGCGGCTTCGCAGCGCTGCCAGTGTTCGGCAATAAACGGATCGTCGCCGGCGCCCTGGACGCCGGTTGCGGTCGGGGCTTCCGGATAGGTGCGGCAGAGTTCTGGGTGGTTGCCCGCACAGTGGTAGCATTCACGGTTGTTTTCCCAGACGAGCTTCCAGTTACCCTTCTCGATGATCGTCGTCTTGTGGGCGACCTTGGCCTCCCACAGCCGATGCGGCGCCATGTAAGGCTCGATCGAAGCGCGAACGGGGGCGAAATCCGGGGCTTCGTTGGCCAGGCAGATGAAGATGTAGCCGGCGACGCTTTCGCAATGGACCGTCTTCAGGCCGAAGTCGGCCTTGTCGAAGTTCTCGCCCATCTGACGGGCAAAGACCAGCGAACCATCGAGATCATAGGTCCACTGGTGATAGGGACAGACGAGCTTGGCGGAGGCGCCTTTGTCCTGGGTGCAAACGCGGTGGCCGCGGTGGCGGCAGGTGTTGTGGAAAGCGCGGATGACCTGATCCTTGCCGCGCACGATCACGACCGGATAATCGCCGACCTGAACGGTGAAGTAGTTGCCGGCGCGCGGGATCTCGCAGTCGTGGCCCATGAACAGCCAGTCGCGATACCAGATCGTCTCCATGTCGAGTTTGAAGTAATCCTGGTCGATGTAAAAGGGCTGTTCAAGGCTGAAGCCTTCGCGGCGGTTCTTCAACTGGCGCAATGCCGTGGTCTGCAGGTCCATGTCGTCCTCGTTATCCTATATCGGCGGATGAGGAGCGCAGCAGGGAACCGCCCCTTGGGATGGGCAGAACACGGCTATCCCCGGCCGCCCGCCGCGACCTTGATTGTTCGTTTCCCGAGGCTGGTTTCCGGGCTCTGGAGTGGCCCATTCGCGGACCGCGCCGGCGCCTTCCCAGGGTCTCCCCCAGTGGCTTTGTGCCGAAGCGCATTCTCCACCACCGTTGCGGGGGCAGCGCCGGATTTCGACCGGCTTCCCGATTTCCCACCCTCCCTAGCAGGGCGGCACCTCGAGCTTGTTATCATCTAAACACAGTCGACCGGGGGGCGCTGCACTGCGAAACGACACGGCCGAAATCGTTTGCGACATGCCACAGGA
Organism: Allorhizobium sp. DMC15; assembly: GCF_056314065.1. Classification (NCBI taxonomy): domain Bacteria; kingdom Pseudomonadati; phylum Pseudomonadota; class Alphaproteobacteria; order Hyphomicrobiales; family Rhizobiaceae; genus Allorhizobium; species Allorhizobium sp. DMC15. The sequence goes on along the minus strand of NZ_JBQUZB010000001.1, from coordinate 944,840 downwards.
TCTGAAAACGCGGAGAGAAAACAGAGATTCCCCTTATATTTCCGGAAACTGCAGCAACAGGATGAATTTCTTCGTTTCAACCATGGCGCAAACGGGCAATCGAAGGACGATCCAAAGATTTGCGCTGCGGCAAGCCTCGCGAAACCTCGGCGCTGCAGAATACCATCAAATCATGATTAACCATGCTGCGGTAAGCTCAAGATACAAAGCCGGGCACCGTCAGAGCGTCACCATGCAGAAACTGAGATACTTCGCGGCATCCAAGACCGACAAGACTGCGGCTCCAGTCAAGGCGGCGCATACCGAATTCCTGCGAACCGGACGCATTTCGCGCCATCGCGACGACTGGGTGCCTGAGCAGCGGCGCTATCTCACCTATGAGGAAGTGGCGGAGCGAACCGGCAAGCGGCTGGAAGCGGCAGCGGACACGACGCATACCAGGATCAATTCCTTCCACCGGTCCATTCAGTTTCCGAAAATCATCTTTCACCGCACGCTGACCGACAGTCCGCATCTGGGCTACTGTCACGTGACGGCCGCGCGGACGAATTTCGCCCAATATGCCGATGTGCGCTGGGCCTTCTATATCGCCAATTTCTTTGCGGAGATCGGCGAGAGCGAAACATTCTTCGAACGCATCCGGCAGAATTATTCCCGGATGTATTTCGCCGTCGCGGTGAAGCCTGAAGCAGAGACAAAGGCCATGGCGATCGACCGCTCGATCCGTGAGAACGGCCTGCTGTTCCGGACCCATGATCCCAAAGAAGCCCTGCGCAATGTGCTGATGCTCGGGGCGCGCGATGCAGAGCTTCGCAAGATCATCGCGAAGCTCTGAACCAATCCGTCAGAATCAGGCGCCGAAGCCGCCAACCGGCTTCTTTTTGTAGAGCAGCCAGTCCTTCGAGACGTAATCCGACGCACCATAGACCGTAACGGTGTCGCCGCCCGCTGCCTTGGACGTTGCGAGCGCCTTCTCAGCGAAGTTGGTGAAGTCGAAGGCGTTCGGAGCCTGCTCCGAGAAGCAGATGCCGAAGGACATGGAAAGCTGGCCCAGGCTGCGTCCACCGTTCGAGCCAACAAGGGCGCTCGCCTTCAGCTTGCCGCGCACGAGGTCGACGACTCGGCTGATCTCATCCTGATCCGACGTGTAGAGCAGAAGACCGAAACGGCCGCCATCAAACCGGCAGGCGAGATCGCCACCGCCGGAGACGGCTTCCAGAACCTTGCCGACCTGCATCAACAGGCGCTCGGCGACGGTCGGGCCCATCTGTTCCTGAATGCGGGCATAATCGTCGATTTCGCCGACAGCGACGCCGCAGAGAACCGGCATTTCCGGATTGGAATAGATCTTGGCGACGGCCTTGTTGAAGGCGCGGCGGCTGGCCAGTCCGGTCATCGGATCGACGAATTTCGCCGCTTCGGCTTCCTCCGCCTCGCGCTGGAGGTCTGCCAAAGCCGCCGTCTTGTCGACCACGGCGCGGACGACGTTGCTGTTCTGGTGGGCCCGCTTCTCGGTCGCCGCCTTCAGCATCTTGATCGACTGGCCGAGCGGCGTGCCTTCCAGATCCGCTTCGGTCAGGATGGTGCGGGAGGCGTGACCGATGACGCGGCCGTAATCGGTGAGCGAGATCTTTTCTTCATTCAGCAGCGAGATGAAATTGCTCATCTCGGCGCGCACCTGGCCATTCTGACGGCTGAGCAGACCATCCTCATGCTGGTGTGGCAGATATTTGCGACCGAGTTCATCGAGTGCTTCCTGCGTCTTGACCTTGCCGAGGGCGATGAAATCACGCACCAGTTCCGGGTTGCTGCCTGAATAGGCTTCATAGACCAGCTCGTAATTGCGCGGCAGGCCGTCAATGCCCATCTGGTGCATGGCGGTCGCGACGCGAAGCGCAATGCTGGCCGCCGGGTTCTTCATTTGCTGCATCTGATACGTCCCAATATTGGAGGCAGTCTTTGGACCTTGACGACCATCATAGGCAGAAGACTTCTTTCTTTCGGTTACGCCGCTATTTAAAATTTGAACAATTCAATACCCCTTGATTTCGGGGGTGCGACCTTTGACTGCGCCTTGCGGAAAAAGAGGTTTGATCACCGCCCTCGGTCCGCGCTATTCACGGGCTTTGCAAAGGGCAAGGCGGACGCATGGCACGGGTGATTTCGATCGGTGAAAAAGACGGGGCAGAGGCCGCAATCGCGGCAGCTGTCGCGGTGCTTGGGTCACGCCGTCCTGTCGCCATTCCGACGGAGACCGTCTATGGACTGGCTGCCGATGCGACCGATCCGGCTGCAATCACCTCGATCTACGAGACGAAGGGGCGGCCGCGCTTCAATCCGCTGATCTGCCATATGGCGGATCTCGCGATGGCGGAGCGGTACGCGGTGTTCGATCCGCTGTCGCGGCGTCTTGCCGAGGCCTTCTGGCCGGGTCCGCTGACGCTGGTCCTGCCGCTGAAGACGAATTCGGGCATTCATGCGCTGGCCACAGCCGGGCTCGACTCTGTCGGGATCCGGGTGCCGGTCGGCTTCACGGCAGAGCTGATCCGCAGCTTCGGGCGGCCGCTTGCCGCGCCGAGTGCCAATTCGTCCGGGCGCATCAGCCCGACGACGGCACAGCATGTGGAGGCCGATCTTGGGTCCAAGATCGAGATCATCGTTGACGGTGGCCCCTGCCCGGTCGGCGTCGAATCGACCATCTTGAAAATCGAGGAAAACGAGATTCGCCTTCTGCGGCCGGGCGGCGTGGCGGTCGAGGAGATCGAGGCGGTGACCGGCAGGACCGTCCAGCGCCCGAAGGCATCGGGAACGGCCGCCATCGAAGCGCCCGGGATGCTCGCCTCTCATTATGCACCCAATGCTTCTGTCCGGCTGAACGCAACGGCTGTCGGCGAAGGCGAAGCCTTGATCGCGTTCGGAAGCGGCAACATATCCGGCGCGACGACCGCGAAGGCCGTGTTCAACCTCAGCAGAGGCGGCGATCTCGCCGAAGCGGCCAGCAATCTCTTCGACTACCTGAAGCGTGCGGATGCGTCCGGAGCGTCAGGTATCGCCGTTCAGTCGATCCCCAACGACGGGTTGGGAGAAGCGATCAATGACCGCCTGATGCGGGCTGCCGCTCCGCGCAACAGCGAGGGATGACCAGATGACCGTGACCACGAGCCTTGCGGAACGTCTCAGGGCCTTTGTCGACATCGTCGGCGAAGCGAATGCCCTGACCGCAGCGCAGGACATCAAGCCTTATCTCACCGAAAATCGCGGCCTTTACCACGGTGCCTCGCCGCTTGTGCTGAAGCCCGGATCGACGGCCGAGGTATCCGCTATCATGAAGCTTGCGTCAGAGACCGGCACGGCCATCGTACCTGTGAGCGGTCGTACGGGACTTGTCGGCGGTCAGGTACCGCGCGAGGACGGGCAGGACGTGCTGCTCTCGCTGGAACGGATGAACAAGATCCGCGAGGTCGATCCCGTCGCTGACGTGATCGTTGCCGACGGTGGTGCGATCCTCGCCGACGTGCAGAAGGCGGCGGAAGCGCATGGCAGGCTCTTTCCGCTGTCTCTGGGCTCGGAAGGCTCATGCCGGATCGGCGGCAATCTCGCCACCAATGCCGGGGGCACGGCGGTACTCGCCTATGGCAACATGCGCCAACTCTGCCTGGGGCTGGAGGTGGTGCTGCCGACCGGCGAAATTTGGGATGGCCTCAGACGGCTGAAGAAAGACAATAGCGGCTATGATCTGCGCGACCTCTTCATCGGCGCGGAAGGCACGCTCGGGATCATTACCGGGGCGGTGCTGAAGATGGTGCCTCGTCCGCGCGGGCGGCAGGTGGCCTATGTGGGACTTGCCTCTCCGGATGCGGCCCTTCAGCTGTTCGAAAAGGCCTCGCAACGCTGCGGATCGGCACTGACCGGCTTCGAACTGATGCCGCGTATCGGGATCGAATTCACCACGAAGCACATTCCCGGCGTGCGCGATCCGCTCGCCTCGGCGCATCCGTGGTACGCCCTCGTCGATATCTCCACCTCGGATTCGGAAGAAACCGCCGAGACAATGATGCACGAACTTCTTGCCGAGGCTCATGAGGCGGGTCTCATTGCAGATGCGGCGATCGCCAGTTCGATCGCCCAGCAGGACGCATTCTGGCACCTGCGCGAAAGCATGTCGGATGCGCAAAAGCCCGAGGGTGGGTCGATCAAGCACGACGTCTCCGTGCCGGTCTCGCGCATTCCGGCCTTTCTCGCGGAAGCCGATGCCGCCGTGCTTGCGCTGATGCCGGACGCACGGATCTGCGCCTTCGGCCATCTCGGCGATGGCAATATCCATTACAACATCAGCCAGCCCATAGGCGCCGACAAGGCCGCCTTCATCGCCCGCTGGCGCGAGGTGAATGCCGTCGTGCATGCGGTCGTCCACAAACACACGGGCTCGATTTCGGCGGAACATGGCGTCGGTCAGTTGAAGCGGGACGAACTGGCGGCCAGCCGGCCGGCGATCGAGACGGAACTGATGCGACGCATCAAGCAGGCCTTCGACCCCGCAGGGATCATGAACCCCGGCAAGGTGATCGGCTGACGCGATGGCCGGCACCCTCCGCCTGACCCTTCGCATCGATCTCGCCAACGGGGCACGGCTTGGACCTGGCAAGGCGCAACTGCTCGCGCTGATCGTCGAGCACGGCTCCATCCGGGCGGCGGGGGCGGCCATGGGCATGTCCTACCGGCGGGCCTGGCTACTGACGGATGAGATCAACCGGATGTTCCGGGAGCCATCGATCTTTACTCGACACGGGGGAAAAAGCGGCGGCGGGGCTGGTTTGACACCGTTCGGCGAGACGCTGCTGGCCGCCTGTCGGCGGATGGATGCGGAGAGCCGCATGGCGCTCCAAAACGATCTCGCATGGCTCGAAACCATGCAGGCACCCGATTTCGTCACAGAGGGGCGCAAGGGCGGCGACGACGAAGGCTGACATCCTATTTGGCCAGACTCGACCCCGATTGCCGGAAAAGGCCTTCCGACGCGATCGCGACGGTCTTGAAGAAGAGATGCACCGGCTTTCCCGGCACCAGAGAGAGCTCACGGCACGAACGCCGTGTGACTTCGACCACCATGGGGAGCCCGGAGCAATCCACCGTCAGCGTGACGCTCCCGCCATTGCGTTCCTCGAATTTGACGATGTGTCCGGCCAGACGGTTGAGCGCGGAGAGACCTTCGGCCGGCTCTGTGGCGACGACGATATCAGAAACCGGCACGAAGATGCGCACGCGAGTGCCGACCGCAAGCGGGGCATGCCGTAACAGGATCGGCCCGGCCTGCGACAGCGCCTCGGTCAGGCCATCCTCGGTGTGATGGACGGTGATCTCGGCTTCGATAAAATTGCCGGCTGGAAGTTCCCCCGACGCCCGCCCCACCGTCGCGAGCGCCTCATCCGGCCTGCCGACCGCTCTCGCCGCACCGGCTTCCAAAGTGACGACAGCCGTTGCCAGTCTCGCGACCTCTTCGACCGAGTGGCTGACATAGAGAATGGGGACGCCGAATTCGTCGCGAATACGCTCGATATAGGGCAGGATCTGCACTTTCAGCGCATTGTCGAGGGCGGAGAGCGGCTCGTCCATCAGGAGCAGTTTCGGGCTTGCCATCAAGGCGCGACCGAGAGCAACGCGCTGTTTCTCGCCGCCGGACAGATGGGCCGGGCGGCGGGAGAGCAGGTCGGAAATGCCGAGGAGCTCGGCAATCCGCCCCAGTTCCTCGCGACGGTCAGCGCGGCGCAAAAGACGCTCTGCGTAGCGGAGGTTCTGCATGACGGTCAGATGCGGAAAGAGGCGCCCTTCCTGGAAGACGTAACCGATGCGGCGGCGATGGGGCGGCACAAAAGTCGACGCATCGCTCCAGACTTGGCCATTGAAGCGAACATGACCGGCGACGGGGCGAATGAGGCCGGCGACGATGTTGATCAGCGTGGTCTTGCCGGAGCCGGAGGCCCCGAAGAGGGCCGTCAGCCCGCTTCCGAGGGTCAGATCGGCCTCCAGCGTGAAATCGCCATGGCTGTGGCGAACAGACAAGTCCAGCATCAGGCTGCCCCCACGCGGGCCGCAATGCGCCGCGCCAGGAATTCCGATACCACAAGGGCGCCCAGCGACAGCACGATCGAGATAAGGGTCAAGCGCATGGCGGCAACATCGCCGCCGGGGACCTGGGTGTAGGTGTAGATCGCCGAGGCAAGCGTCTGGGTCTCGCCGGGAATATTCGAGACAAAAGTGATCGTGGCGCCGAATTCACCCATCGACTTTGCAAAGGCCAGGATGGCGCCGGCGGCGATGCCGGGCAGGATCAGCGGCAGGGTGACGGTGAAGAAGACGTAAGACGGCGGGGCTCCCAAGGTCGCGGCCGCCGCCTCCAGCCTGCGGTCAACCGCATCGAGCGACAGGCGGATGGAGCGGACCAAGAGCGGGAAGCCCATCACGGCCGCCGCAATCGCTGCTCCCGTCCAGCGGAAGGAGAAGACGAGCCCGAAAGCCTGTTCCAGAAAAGCCCCCACCGATCCTTTGCGGCCAAAGGTGATCAGCAGCAGGTAGCCGGTGACGACCGGCGGCAGGATCAGCGGCAGGTGGACGAGCCCGTTGAGCAGCGACTTGCCCCAGAACTGCTTGCGCGACAGGAGCCAGGCCATGCCGAGACCTGCCGGCAATGAGAAAGCCACGGCAACGGCCGCGACCTTCAGGCTCAAGAGCATCGCGGTCCATTCTTCGGCCGTCAGGGTCAACAGAGATATCCCGGATGCAGAGTCAGATGCGGTCAGTGTGTCTGGCTTCAGTTGGTCTTGGCAAGAACCGTGAAGCCGGCGGCAGCGAAGATGGCATGCGCCTCCGCCCCCTGCAAGTAAGCAAGAAAGGATGCGGCTTCCGGATTGCTGCCATCGGTGGTCAACGCGGCCGGATAGACGATGGCCGGGTGGCTCGTCTCGGGGAAACGATCGAGGATCTTCACCTCCGGGTCCACCTTCGCATCGGTCTCGTAGACGATGCCAAGGGGAGCTTCGGCGCGCGAGACGAGCAGCAGGGCTGCGCGCACATTCTCGGCCTGGGCAATCCTGTCCTTGACGCTGTCCCAGACGCCGAGCTTCTCAAGCGCGGCTTTGCCATAGGTTCCGGCCGGAACCGCCTCGACGTTGGCCATAGCGAGCCGACCGTCGCCGAGAAGGGTGGAGAGCGGGAAGCTCTCCCCGATGGTGACGGTCGCGGTCGAAGCTTTCGGCGCGACGAGGACGATACGGTTTCCGAGCAGGTTGACGCGGGTGTCGGACTTGATCTTGCCACCCTTGTCGAGATGATCCATCCACTTCAGATCGGCCGAAATGAAGACATCGGCCGGAGCGCCCTCCTCGATCTGCTTGGCCAGAGCAGAGCTTCCGGCGAAAGAGAGGCGTACTTCGTTGCCCGTCGCTTTTTTCCAGCTTTCTGCAACCTTCTCGGCGCTCTCCTTGAGGCTTGCCGCAGCGAAGACGGTCACCGGCTCGGCCGCCATCACTTTCGCCACTCCTGATCCGCACAAGGTCACCGCGGCGAAGACTGCCAGGGTCAGAGAAGCAGATTTCAGCCAAGTGCGCATCGGGTTCCTCCTATCGATATATCCATATGGATATATCGATAGCCAAAAACAAACCCGTCTTCAAGACAGAAGACGGGCGCCTTTTTTTGCCGATCAGGCCTTCAATTGCGCAAGGCTGAAAAGCAGGTCCGCGGAGATGCTGCCGCTCGTGCCGGAGAGAATGCTCACCGCCGTGGAATCGAAGGTCGCGTTGGCGGTGTCGTACATGGCCGTGTACCGCTCGATCAGTCGCTGCAGCTTCTTCGGATCCTGCAAATCGGCCAGGTCAAGCTTGGACTTGATCGCCTTCGCCTGAGCGTCGACGTCCATGTTGGAGAAGTCCTCCGAGAAGCCGTAGATGGTGCGGAAGACTTCCGTCAGCGCGCTGTCGGCGATGATATCGTAGGCGCTGGTGATGGTTGGCGCGGTGCGCTCGAAATAAAGGGCGAGCCGGACAGCTTCGCTGCTCTGGCCTTCGTTCTCTTCCAGCGTCTGGCGCATGAAGAGATTGATGGTCTCGAGGGTTTCGCCCCGCTGCTGGACTGTGCCCAACGTGGATCGCGTCAACTTGCCTTCGCCGTCGAAATTGAAGGAGGCGACGAGTTCCGCCCAGTTGTTGTCCCCCTGCTGGTTGACGAAGCTCTTGCGATCGCCAAGGTCGGACGCGAAGATCTTCTTCAGGAAGTCGTCGGTCACGGTTTTGGGGTCGAAGCCATAGGCGCCCAGAACAACATCGACGATGCCGCGGTCCGCCAAGAGATCGTCGACCGTTTCCACGCCCTGGATCTTGTCCTGGTAATAGGCTGCCTCCTTGCCTGCCGCCTCCTTGGCTTTCTTCAGTTCGTCGCCTTCGAGGAAGCGCGCCTTATTGACGATGTATTCCTTGGAGATCAAAGTCGCGGAGAAGGTGCTGTGGGCCTGCAGCGGCGCGTCGACATTGCCCTTGCTGTCGAAATTGAACAACTTCGACATCTCGATCAGCCGCTCGTCTTTCGACTTGTTGGCGAAGCTCTTCGGATCGGTGAAATCGCTGGTCAACGCGCTGCGCAGATCGGCGTTGCTGAATTCGCCCGCCGCAATGCCGAAGGTGCGCTGCAACAGCAGCTTCATGGACGCGTTGTTCAAGAGCTCATCGACATTGGTGATCTTGTCCATGCCGGATTTGAACGCATCGATCAGGGCGTTCTTCTTCGTCTCATCGGCATCGTCATAATGCGTGGCGAAGCCGCCGTTCGTCGAGGCGATCTGGGTCGAACTCTGGGCCGACAAGCCCGCCTTCACATCGCCATTGGTGTCGAAATTGAACTTCTGCGCCACGGCGACCCAGGCGTCGCCACCATTCGCCTGCGCGAAGTTCCCGTCTACGGTCAGATCGCTGGTGACGATGTTCTTGAAAACCGAGGACGTGACTGTGCTGTCGAGCTGGAAAGCCGTCTTTACATAGTTGAACAGTCTGCTGTCGGAGGTGATGTCGGTCACCGAGGTGACGCTGGCAATCTTCGAGGCGTAATAGGCCTTTTCGCGCTCCAGATAGTAGTTGCTGACGTAGGTCTGCTCTTCGTCGACATACAGAGTAATCGTGTTTTCTCTCTGCGCATCGGTCTGGGCCTTCGCTGCAGAAAGGCTGCCGTCCGCATTGAAATTGAACGCCTTTGCCAGTTTCAGGAAGCCGGCGGCATCCTTGCTCTTATTGGCCACCAACTGGTTGACGTAGCTGTCCTTGTCGGACACGTCACTGGTCAGCACCCGCAGGATGTGATCCTTGCTGTAATAGGTGCCATCGATGCCATAGGCGCTGAGCGCATAGTTCAGCAGCCGGGCATTGCCGACCAAGCTCTGCGCGCTGGCAACGGTGTTGATGCGTTGTTCGTAGTAATTGGTTTCGGCCTCAAGCTTGTCGCTTTCGCCGGCAAGCACATCATTGTAGCGGGCCAGCATCTTGTCCTGCTGCGCATCCGTCTGACCATCCGCCTTTTCGGCGGTGAACTGGAAGGCTTCCGCAAAGTTGCGGTAGCGGTCGTCACTCAGCTGATTGGCAAAGCTCTTCTCGTCATTGAGATCGCTTTCCAAGACCTTTTTCATGAAGGCTTTGGCGTAGGTCATCTCTTCGAGACCATGGGCCTTCATCGCATAGGAATAAAGCTGGTAGTCGTCGAGGAACTCCTCGACAGAGGTGACCTTGCCGATGTTGTTCTTGAAATACTCGGTCTGACGCGTGACCGTGCTATCTGCGGCGACCCGGTCGAGGCTTCCCTTCAGGTCACGCGTGACCAGATTATAGCTCAGATAGGTGGACACCATGGGGCATTCCTCGACGGACACATAGACAGCGCGAATCGCATTATGCGCCCCAATCCTTGCCTGTAGCTTTATGAAAAGCTGAAGAAGCGCATCGAAATGCCGATTTCTGAGAACAGTCACGCCATGCGGCTCGCCCCGTGCCGGCGCCTGATGCGTGCCGGGGTGAAACAGGCAGGCCCGACATTCACTTTCTCGAAACCCTGCCCGATATGACAAAACTAACCATTTGAGACCGCAAGGTTTTTTTTACCGCAATTTTTAAGCTGTCTCGAAGGGGGCGTGGCTATCTTGGCGCCATAGAGGACGCAAAGTCCCGAACAGACGAGCACATGACGCGCTCTCGGGTAAAACAAGGGTAGCATGAAGATGACGAACACCGTTTTGAAGCCTGCATGGGCCGGCGCCACCTTGCGACTGGATCCCTCGCGGTTCCCCCAGCAGGTCACCTACGCCCTGCGCGGCGCCTCTGGAGACGTGACGATCACCATCGACGAACGCGGCGCCGTGCTGCGCAAGATCCTGGCCGGCAGCGGTTTGCCGCTGTCCTTCGCCCTGCCAGCCCGCGCCTTCAAGGGCGTGGCGGCACGTGCCATCGACCATGGCAATGGCGAGGTTACCGTCACGCTCGAACTGCATCATGAGGACCCGGAACTGTGCATTCCACTCCTGGTTGCCCACGACCTCTGCGACATCGCCGCCGACTGGCGCGGCTGGGCCGATGCCTTCCGCATTCCCATGCTGATGGTCGAGGCCGACGGCGTTGCCCGTCCGCTGGAAGAGCATATCGGCGAAGTGCGCACCAAGGAAACGCAACCGCGCCGCCGCCATTCCTATTTCGCCGAGCGCCGTCCGCGCTTCCTCGTGCGCCGCACTACCGGCAAGCTGGGCGTAACCATGAAGATTTCCGGAAAGGAAATCATCGCCCGCAACTGATCGTGTCCCGTAACAGGACAAAACGAGGTCCGGAAGGCGACTTCCGGGCCTCTTGCGTTTCAGAACTTCGTTGGGCGATGCGTCCCATAAGGGGACAGATCGGGCGGCGCCGACAATTCGGTTTCAAGATCTGTCAGGCGAAGGGCAGTGCCAGGACAAGGCCGGCAAAGATGATGAGGCCGACCCGGTTATTGGACTTGAAGAGCGCCAGGCATTGAGCGCCATCATCGATATCCAGCACCTTGATCTGCCAGCCCAAGAGGGTGCCAGCCGCGAGCAGCCCCAGAACTGACGGCCAGGCCGCGCCCGCCAGGACAAAAGCGACGAGCAGCAGGATCAGCGTCAGGCCGTAGAGCCCGATTAGCCAGAGCTTGGTGTCATCGCCGAACAGGCGGGCGGTGGAGCGCACGCCGACAAGTGCATCGTCCTCCTTGTCCTGATGGGCATAGATCGTGTCGTAGCCGATGGTCCAGGCGATCGCCCCGGCATAGACCAGGACTGCGGCAAGCGAGACGTTGCCGTAAAGCCCGGCCCAGCCCATCAGGCCACCCCAGGAAAAGGCAAGCCCGAGGAAAAATTGCGGCCAGTCGGTAAACCGCTTGGCGAAGGGATAGATCGCGACGATGGCGAGCGACAGAATACCGAGCACGATCGAGAAGGTATTGAAGCAAAGTAGGACGACAAGTCCGACCAGCGCCTGGACAACCACGAAAATCTTGGCGTTGCGACGTGTGATGCGCCCCGAGGGCAGAGGGCGCGATCGGGTGCGGGCGACCTTGTCGTCGATCTCGTGATCGACGAGATCGTTATAGGTGCAGCCGGCGCCACGCATGGCGACCGAGCCGACAAAGAACAGGAAGAGGTGGAAAACGAAGAGGCCGAGGTTCAACCGGTCTTCGGCGGCGAGCGCATTGGCGGCGAGCGCCGACGACCAGAAGCAAGGCCACATCAGCAATTGCCAGCCGATTGGGCGATCCCAGCGGGCGAGCTGGGCATGCGGCCAGAGCCATCGCGGCAGAACGCGATAGACGAAATTGTCGGAGGGCGCGTCGATGACGCGGTCGATATTCGGATCAGCTGTGCTCATATCGAGAGTGATAGAGCATGGGCGGGGCCAAGAAAACTCTCCCCTGCCCGGCGCCATGGAAAATCGGCTGCGGCCTTTCGTCAGTCGAGGCTGACACCGAATTTGTAGCTGGCAGAGACGCCGAACATCAGCTGGTTTCGGCTGCCCTCTTCCTTCACCAGGCTCGAATCGGCCGCCGGTCCTGCGAGGCGCTTGTATTCGGTGAAGGCGCTCATGGAGAGCTTGTCGGTCGCATCCCAGGTGATCGCGCCGCCGGCACCGTAAGAGGTAATGCCGCCATCGGGATCATACTGGCTGAGGCCGGAGGCTGCCGACTCCGTAGCGTTGACGCCGTAATAGGCCTGGGTGTAGCCGCTCGTGGCATAGGTCACGCGCGGGCCGGCCGAAACGCGCAGCCCCGGAGCAACGTCGGTGAAGGCATCGACGGAGAGGTCGGCCACCAGTCCATCATGGCTGCGGATACCCTGGCGAAGTTCGGCACGGGCGCGCAGGTAGTCGGTGACATAGAGATCGGCGAAACCGCCGAGTTCACCACCCCACTTGACCTCGGAGAGACCTTCGAGCGCATCGTCGGTCCCGGCGTCGCGCCCCGGCAGGAACTTGCCGACCACGCCGGCGCGCAGCACATCGGTGTCGTAGATGGCGAAGCTCGGATTGTCGTTACGCGAGGAAAAGCGCGGGGCGCCGCCCCGACCGACCGAGATGATCGGCTGGAAGAACAGCTTGCGGTTCTTGGAGCCTTCGAAGGTCGGCGCAGAAATGCCGGCGCCGCCGAGCGTCACGTACCAGTTGCCGGAAAAGAAGCCGTCGGCGAGGGCGGGCGTCGCGACCATCGCAGACGACGCAACGAGAAGTGAGGCGAAAGACGCCTTGTGCATGATGACCCCCAGAGTAACGCAGAACCACAGACTGGCAGGGCTCAAGCCTTGCTTTCGTTCAATATTGCGGAAATCTGTTACAACTCCTTTAACCACGATCTTCAGCACAGCCGACCACCCGCCATCAACCGCAATGATGGACCGATCAGGCAAACTGCTGAAATGGCAGTGTAATTCGTCCGACTCAGGGGAAACGTCTCTTCTAGGCCCAGTTTGGTCTTGACCTCTTCGCCCCTCGCGCCTTTGCTGCGGCAACGAGAACAGGAGAGCCGCCATGGCCGTCGATACGTCTGCCCGCACCCCCACCTTCACCTATGTCGATGGCGACTGGTTCGCCGGAAATCCACCGCTGATCGGGCCGGTGTCGCATGCGATGTGGCTGGGCTCGACGGTGTTCGACGGGGCACGCTGGTTCGACGGGATCGCACCCGACCTCGACCTGCATTGCCAGCGGGTGAACCGGTCTGCGGTCAACATGGGCCTGAAACCCGTCGTTGACGCCAAGGAAATCGAATGCCTTGCCTGGGAGGGCATCGCCAAGTTCGACGGCAAGACGGCGATCTATATCAAGCCGATGTACTGGGCCGAGCATGGTCAGACGGGCTCGGTCGTCGCGGCCGATCCGGACTCCACCCGCTTTGCGCTTTGCCTGTTCGAGGCGCCGATGCACACGGCGAAGCCCTCGTCGCTGACGGTATCGCCCTTTCGGCGGCCATCCCCGGAAACGGCGATGACCGAGGCGAAGACTGGCAGCCTCTACCCCAATTCCGGGCGCATGATCATCGATGCCCGGTCACGCGGCTTCGATAACGCGCTGGTCCGCGACATGAATGGCAATGTGGTCGAAACCGCATCCTCCAACGTGTTCATGGTGAAGGACGGCATCGTCTATACGCCGGCGGCAAACCGCACCTTCCTCGCCGGCATCACGCGGGCCCGGATCATCGGGCTGCTGCGCCACGCCGGCTTCGATGTGCGCGAGGCGACGCTGTCGGTCGAGGATTTCATGAATGCCGACGAGATCTTCCAGACCGGGAATTATTCCAAGGTGGTGCCGGTGACGCGGCTCGACGATGCGCAGTTCCAGGAGGGGCCGGTGACGCGCAAGGCACTCGATCTCTACATGGATTGGGCGAGATCCAGCCACGGCACGGATGGCTGATCGAGGGTTCAGAAACTCTTGCCGGAGACCGGCTCCGTCCGGTCCTTCAGCCTGACGAAACGGAAGCCTCGGGCCTTGAGGTCGAGGATGCCCTTGACCACGCCTTCGCCGGCCTCATGGGTCGGCTGGTTGATGTGCGAGATGATCACGTCGCCGTCTTTTGCGCGGTGATATTGCCGGGCCACGCTTGAGGCGCCCAGAAGGGAGCCGCTGTCGCCATTGATCGAATACCCCGCGACGCGGTAGCCGAGGGACTGGATTTCGGCGATGGCGCTGGGCGTGTATTTGGCCGTCGCGCCTCGGAACCAGACCGGGCGCTCGCCGCCGGCGGCGATGATTGCCTCAGCACCGCCCTCCACTTCGGCAACCACGGCTTCCGCTGAGCCAGCTGCCTTGATGCCGAAGACGGTCATCGGCACGTCGATGGCGGGAACATGGTTTTCGCCGTGGTCCTCGATCTCGAACAGATCCGGATTGGCGCGCATCACGGCAAAGGCGGCTGCATTGTGCTTCAGCCAGCGGGCCGTGACGAAGACGGTCGACGGGATTCGGTTTTCGATCAGGGTATCGAGGATGCGGTCGTCGACCTTGCCCATGCAGGCATCGAAGGTGAGCGCCACCGCAGGTCCTTCACCTTCCACCTGGGCGATGGTCAACTTCGGTTCGGTGAGCCGGGTTTTCGTCCTGGTTGCGGTGGGGGTCTCGGCGCCGGCGGCCTGTGGAGGGGCTGCCAGAGCGACGGAGCCGGCGCAGATAAGAGCGAGGCTCAGGAGGCTCAGGAGCCTGAGGGAAATCGTGATCGTCATTCTCGCCTGCCTGTCTCCGCGTCCTTCGCCATGGCAAAACCCGGCTTTGGAACAGCTCGGCTTGAAGTCCTGCCGGGGCGGCTTTATCTCTGAAACCACACAGGCAGGCAATCTGCCTCGACATGATAAAGCGAGAAAACCTTGTCCGTTTTTAGAAACCTGCCCGCCGCACCTTCCGTCGCCAAGAAGCCCGTCACCGACACCCGTCATGGCATCACCCGAACGGACGATTACGCCTGGCTGCGCGCCGACAACTGGCAGCAGATGTTCAAGGACACCTCGATCCTCGATCCCGAAATCCGCTCCTATCTGGAAGC
Organism: Allorhizobium sp. DMC15; assembly: GCF_056314065.1. NCBI lineage: Bacteria > Pseudomonadati > Pseudomonadota > Alphaproteobacteria > Hyphomicrobiales > Rhizobiaceae > Allorhizobium > Allorhizobium sp. DMC15. The sequence goes on along the minus strand of NZ_JBQUZB010000001.1, from coordinate 929,771 downwards.
CGAGAACGCCTATATGGATGCCGCCATGGGCGACACAAAGGAGCTGCAGGCACAGCTTTTTGCCGAGATGAAGGGGCGCATCAAAGAAGACGATTCGTCGATCCCGATGAAGGACGGACCGTTTGCCTATGGCTCGGCTTTCGTCACCGGCGGCGAGCAGCCGCGCTATTTCCGCATCCCGCGCGATGGCGACCCGAAGAACGAGGGTCTGCGCGATTTGCTGCTCGACGGCGACAAGGAAGCGAAGGGCAAGGACTATTTCCGTCTGTCGGGTATCGACCACACCACCGATCATGCCTTCGGTATCTGGGGGTATGACGACAAGGGCTCGGAATATTTCACCCTTCGCGTGCGTGATCTCGCCACCAAGCAGGATCTCGATGATGTGCTTGAAAACACCGCCGGTGGTGGCGTCTGGGCGCCTGACGGCAAGAGCTTCTTCTACACGCTGCAGGACGAGAACCACCGTCCGTCCAAGGTGTTTCACCATATTGTCGGCCAGCCGCAGTCCGAAGATCGCCTCGTCTATGAGGAAACGGATCCCGGCTTCTTCATGGGCGTTGGCGGCTCGCTGCTCGACGATGTCATCTATATCGACATCCATGACCACGAGACCTCGGAATACCGCCTGCTCTCGACCAAGGATCTGACGGCGGAACCCCAACTGGTCGCCGAACGCGAGGAAGGGGTCGAATACTCGATGACGGAAGGCGGCGACGTCTTCTACATCCTGACCAATGCCGACGGCGCGAAAGACTTCAAGATCGTCGAGGCGCCGGTATCGGCACCGGGTAAGGCCAACTGGAAAGAGCTCGTGCCGCATGAGCCGGGCCGGTTGATCCTCAACCATATGGCCTTTGCCCGTCATCTCGTCTGGCTGGAGCGCCGCGAGGGTCTGCCCGTCATCATGATCCGCGACCGGACGTCCGGCGAAGAGCACTCGATCGCCTTTGCCGAGGAAGCCTATTCGCTGGGCCTGCAGGGGGCTGCGGAATACGACACGGACGTCATCCGCTTCTCCTATTCGTCGATGACGACGCCCTCGCAGTTGTTCGACTACAACATGGCGACCCGCGAGCGCACGCTTTTGAAGACCCAGGAAGTGCCGTCGGGCCATAACCCTGAGGACTATATCACCCGCCGCGTCTTTGCCGAAGCCCATGACGGCGAGACGGTGCCGGTCACCCTGCTCTATCGCAAGGACACCCCGCTCGACGGCTCGGCCCCCTGCCTGCTCTATGGCTACGGCGCCTACGGCATCACCATCCCCGCCGGCTTCAACACCAATTGCCTGTCGCTCGCCGATCGCGGCTTCGTCTATGCGATTGCCCATATCCGCGGCGGCAAGGACAAGGGGTTCTCCTGGTATGAAGACGGCAAGATGGAAAAGAAGGTGAATACCTTCAAGGACTTCATCTCGGCTGCCGACCACCTGGTGAAGGAGAAGTTCACCTCCTTCGACCGGATCATCGCCGAAGGCGGGTCTGCCGGCGGCATGCTGATGGGGGCAGTCGCCAATATGGCACCGGAAAAATTTGCCGGCATCATCGCCGCCGTGCCCTTTGTCGATGTGCTCAACACCATGCTCGACGACACCCTGCCGCTCACCCCGCCGGAATGGCCGGAATGGGGCAATCCAATCGAGTCTGAAGAGGAATATCGCTGGATCGCGGCCTATAGCCCCTATGACAATGTCGAGAAGAAGCCCTATCCGCCGATCATCGCGCTTTCGGGCCTCACCGACCCGCGCGTCACCTATTGGGAGCCGACCAAGTGGATCGCGAAGCTTCGCGCCATCGCCCCGGAGGCTGGCCCCTTCCTGCTGAAGACCAACATGGCCGCCGGCCATGGCGGCAAGTCGGGACGTTTCCAGCGGTTGGAAGAGATCGCGTTTGAATATGCCTATGCGATCAAGGTGGCGGGGAAGATGTGAGGCGGCGGCGCCCGTCCTCATACGAGAGGCGGGCACCGAACCCGATATCCGCACCGGCGAGACGTCTACTCAGCACGAACCAAAGGGTGTGTTTGAGATGAATAGCTCCGTTTCCGGCAAATATTCTGCATTTGAGCTTTTCCATTCAGCCGTTTTTCATTGAGCAATCATAGGTTGCTGAAGCTAATCGTCACCGTTGTGGCCGACGAGCTCTCCGGGATCAAGAGTTTCAATGGCGCGTGCATCAGGAAGATGGGAGAACTTTTTTGGCGGCCTGACGCTGTTTTTCTTCCTGATGACAGTTGTCGCGATCACGATCCCCTCGGTAACGATTGTGCTGATGTTTACCGGGATTGGGCTTCCGTTGGGCCTTCTGATTTTGTTCGGCCCTCCTGTCTTCACCGTCCTCCTGCCGCTGTTCGTCCTGTACACTATTACGCCAGCATCACCGCTCGGAAAGCTTGTCATAGCATCTGTCCTGACCGGGCTCATCCTGTGTCTACCGCCGCTGTGGTTGAATGCGCCCATCAAGGCAACGGCTGAAGCGTGGACGAGCCACGATCACAATCGCATCCACCTTCCCTTGCGCCCCTCATCAATCGGCATCAAAAAAGCGCGCAACTACGAACGAGAGGCAAGTCAATGTGACGATCTGTGCCTGCGCGTTCTCTTAACGGGAACGGCAAGCAGGTTTCTTATCTCTATTTCCGACCGACCAGACCTGCCGCCGACCGGACGCGAAGCCGCGCTTGAGTTCAGCCTGCAGCGCAGAGATGTCTGTCCCGCCGTCCGATTCAAGCCAGGCTTTGATGTGCTCGATCTCCCTGGAGACCGAAACGGCCGGGAAAAAGCCGATGCCATCGATCTCATTCAGCTAAGAATAGCAACCGGAGAGTGCCTGATCCAGCGAGCGACCTTGTTGAGTGAGGCGGAGATTGTCATAACGCGTGGGCTGACCAAAACAGGCACGAGCGCGCTGGACGCGGGGTTCAATCTGAACGCCGATACGATCAAGGTGTTCAGGACCAGTGTCTACAGCCGATCCGCCGACGCTTCCTACGAGGAAACGTATCGGCAGACTTCGGTACATTATATGGAGTTTGCTCCCCTGCTGACGCCCGTCGTTAACGGAGGAAGCGAATTCAAAATGGCGCCGGGGTTCATGCGCTTTAACCGCGGGATCAATTGGGCGGGCGAAAGTTACGCATTTCCTGCTATCACTCGGCTTCTGACCGATGTGCTGGGATTGAACCTCGTACTGAACGGCGACCACGCCGGCGAACGAATAGAGCGTACGATTGACAACGCCCTGCAGGAAACCCGTTCACCGACAGCTGCGGAATGGAGCGCGTTTTCAACCTATGTCGACCGTGTTGTGGTGGGCTCTCGGGATGGCGTGCCGGAAACCCTGTACCACTTGTATCTGCGGCTCGTGCAGGACCTTCGCTATCCTCCCCCTCCACGTCTTTATGCTGTCGCACGTCAAGCCGTGAAGCGGGGCAATACCGCAGATCTTGAACTTCTCGCCCGCATGATTGTGAGACGCGCACAGGCTGGCGTGACGTGGTCGGTGGGCCCCAGTAACAACATCGCCACCCATTGGACGAGTATCGGAACGGCGCTGCAACAGATGCCTCTTGATGTTCTCCAACCATATAAGTCGGAACTGCTCGATATTGCTCGCAACCCCGATGCGCAGGCCTACGGATGGACTGCACTTTCGCATCTTTCAGTCTTCGGCGAGGATGCGGTTCCCACCTTGCTATATCTTGTCGATACGGGCCTCAGTGGAGGCAAGGGGAGCTTCAAGTCGATCGAATACGAGCATCCTTATCTTGCGGGTATAACCGGGCTTTGCAAGGCTGGCGCCAGCGCAGGTTCCGCTCTGCCACAGATGCGTATCTGGTGGGAACAGGGCCGCCTGCCGAACGCCGGCTCTCATGGAAGGCTCGTCGTCTCAACGCTCGCCGGCCTTGGCATGTCGGCCGAGGAGATATGGCCCAGATACTCTCAAAGCCTGTCGAAGCCGAGCCGTGCGGATCTCGACAAGTTGGTCAAACCGAGTGGAAAAGCCAACTGGCGATGCCAGTACTGAGCAACCGCTTCCCGGAACCAGCCAGCAGACTGGGGCAAGTCTATTCATCCGAATATACCAATATAATCAGAGGGGCTGGCAAGACGTAACGGGCCTCTCAATTTACCGCCATCATCTTCGGTTTGCAGCGGACCCTTCCGCGAGACCTTGCCCGGCCCCTCGGGCCTGTGATTCGCCGCCGTACTTTTTGCACTCGCTTTCCGCAAGGGCCAATTGATGCCGCCCGCGCGGCGGCGCAAGCTTCGCGCAAGGTTGAAAGGTTAACAAAAGGTTAATTCTTCAACCGAGGTGTCCGCCATGAGGATCGAGAGCGGTCTCAGCAGCTACTCCTATCAAAGCCGCCACGTGCCGGGTGCGGCCGTGGTCGACGATGCGTCTACCGAGGCCACATCGACGAGCTCCGGGCGCGCGACTGGTGGCGCCAGCACGTTTTCTAGCACGCTCCTGTCCAATCAGCTCGCTTCGGCGCTGTGGACGGTCGACAGCGGTCGCAAGCCAACGGTCCAGATCAATGGCTCTGGCGGGGGCAATCGCGACGAGCTGGGTGAGAATGCGCGGCTGCAGATGGTTGAGGCAGCGTATCGCGAATATGAAGTCCCGAGCGTCTACGACGAATTCTGAGACTTGAGATGCGGAAAAAGGGCCGGCCGGCATGATGCCGCGCCGGTCTTTTTTTTGTCGCGAGCCTATCAGTGATGGGCGTGGACGTGGTGCTCATGGGCGTGGTGATCGTGGCCGCCATGTGTGTGGGCATGGCCGTGCTGTTCTGCTGAGCCGACATGTGGGTCCGCCTTCACAGGCTCCCCGCTTCGCCATTCCTGATAGCTCTGGGTCAGAATTTGCATTGACGAGGTCAGGAAAAGGCCTGCCATGATGCCCGCCACGATCAGGTCGGGCCAGGCAGTGGCCGTGCCCCAAACGCCGAGTGCGGCGATCATGACGATGACATTGCCGATCGCGTCATTGCGTGAGCAGAGCCAGACCGAGCGAACATTGGCGTCGCCGTCCTTGTAGTTCATCAGCAACAATACGCTCGCCAGATTGGCTGCAAGCGCCAGGAAACCGATGGTGCCCATGACCGGCGCCTCCGGCACAGTCTGATAAAGAACGCGCCAAAGCGTTGCGCCGAACACCCAGAGCCCCATCAGGAAAAGACTGCCGCCCTTTACGGCCGCGGCGAGACTGCGGGTCTTCAGCGAAGCGCCGATGACGGCGAGCGAGATGCCGTAGGTCACGGCATCGGCAAAGAAATCCAGCGCGTCGGCCTGCAACGCCTGGGAACGGGCCATCTGACCGGCCGTCATTTCGACCGCAAACATGGATGCGTTGATGGCGATTACCAACCACAGGCGCCGCTTGTAGGTGTCGGACATGCCGTCAAAGGGGGCATGGTCATGGCCGCAGGAAGCACTCATTCGTCTTGATCCTTCAGGTCTTGTTCTGGTCACACGGCAAAGATAGGATCTCTAGCGACTAGAGGTTCAAGAGGTTTTTTTTGCGATGTATGCGATCGGAGATCTGTCGCGGCGCACCGGAGTGAAGGTGCCGACCATCCGCTATTACGAACAGATGGGCCTCATCTCCGCGCCCGACCGGACCGAAGGCAACCAGCGGCGCTACGAAAGGGCTGATCTCGACCGGCTGACCTTCATCCGCCATGCCCGCGATCTCGGCTTTCCGATCGAGGCGATCCGCGAATTGCTGACGCTCAGCCGGCACCCGGAGGAACCCTGCGACAGAGCGGATCAGATCGCACGCGAGCAGCTGGACGAGGTGAGGGAAAAGATCGCGAAGCTGAAGAAGCTGGAGGAGGAACTTTCCCGCATTGCCTCGCACGACGGGTGCCACACCGTCGGCGATTGTTATGTGATCCGAGCGCTGTCCGATCACGGGCTGTGCGAACACGAGCATTGAGGAGGAGACGGGATGCCCATCATCCGACAGAACGACGCCCCTCTGGAAAGCTGGAGCGGCAACGGCGTGAATGCCGAGCTGGGGCCTTACGAGGCACGACTGCTGTCGGACGCCGGTGGGCTCACTCAGTTCGGCGCCTTCGTGGAGACCCTGATGCCTGGCGCCATGTCGTCGCACAAACACTGGCACGAACAGGAAGACGAGTTCGTCTATATGCTTTCCGGCCGTGTGATGCTGAACGAGGGCGAGACGCTAACCGAAATGCTTCCGGGGGACGCAGCCACCTTCAAGGCGGGTGTCGCCGTGGGTCATCGGCTGGAGAATCGGTCGGATCAGCCAGCGACCTATCTCGTGGTCGGCACACGATCGCCCGACGATGTGGTGCATTATACGGATAAGGATCTGCTGCTGACCAAGATTGGGTTCGAGAAGCGGCTGACGATGAAGGCGGGAGAGAGCGTGGAGCGGTAAACCTCGCTCACGCGGCCGACTCGATCTCGTACTCGAAATGGATCCGATCATAGGGAAAAACAACGCCGCCATCGGCCCTGTCGATGACACCGCTCTTCACAAGGGTGTCGAGATCGGCGTGGACGGCCTTGAAGTCGCGGCCCACACGCCGCGCGACCTCCCGCATCGTCAAAACCCCCTGCCCCGTCATAACCTTGACGATCTCCAGCCGCTTGGGCGTCAGGACCCGATGCAGCGTTTCCCAGGACGGAAAACTGAGGCTGGACTCGCCTTGAAATCCCGTTTGACTGCCGGCTGCCTTCATGGCTTCAGCCGCGGCCGCCATCGTCCGCTCCAGACTTTCGATCTTCACCTTCAGCGTTGCCATTCAACCATTCCTCCACATCCATGAGAAAGTCTGCAGTCAAAGCAGTTATGCTGGTGAAAGCGTAGGGCGCTTCAATCGCTCCGACATGCCTGTGGTCGCCTTTGCCTGCCTCATTGTCGTACCTCAGAACGCACACGCCATCTGCCACAAGGGCAAGGCTGTATTTGACTTCATGGAGGCTACCGCGCACGGCAACTGGGACATGCCAAATCACGATTTCCACGAAAACGCTGTCGCGCACAAAATTGCGCATCCGACGGATCAACGTTGCTCTGGCCATCTTTGCCCCGCGCCTTCTGATGGAGTATACTCCATCAGCGCGTCACAGCAAAGATCCCGTTGACATCCGATCAAAACAGGCGCATCACACGCGCCATGATCGACATTCGCGCAAGCATCACCTGCACGTATTTTTGGGCCTACCGGTAACCGGCGGCCCGACAAGATCATGTTGTCAACAGGCCGCCGTCAGGCGGCCTTGTTGTTTTCCGGACGACTTTCCCCCTGACGGCGTAGAAGAAGCAAAGGGAAAGCGAAATGACCGAAGACACTGATATCACCCTGCCCCGCCCGCCCGTGATCGCCATCCGACACGCAAAGCCCCGCGACCTACCGGAGCTGAACGCCATGATCGCGGCGCTGGCCCAGCATCACGGCGATGCCTCCGCGATGACGCCGGAAAAGCTGGAACGCGACCTGTTCGGCCCCATGCCTTGGATCCAGGCGCTGGTCGCCGACGACGGCGAGGGCCTCATTGGATACGCCATCCTCGTGCCGCTCTACAGGGCGCAGGAAGGCAAGCGAGGCATGGATCTGCACCATCTCTTCGTGCGCGACGGCCAGCGCGGAAACGGCATCGGCCAGCACCTGGTCGATCGGGCCCGCGAGATCGCCCGCCATGCCGGATGCGACTTCCTGTCGGTCTCGGCCGCCACCGGCAATGTCGCGGCACACCGCTTCTACGAAAACATGGACTTCGTGCCGCGCCCGGTGACTGGGATGCGCTACCTGCATGCGTTGAACTGATCCCTTGCTCTCAGTCTGAACGGAGAACAGTGATGACCCGTATTGCCATTGCCCTGCAGAACGACTTCGCCGACTGGGAGCCAGCGCTCCTCATGGCGGCTGCCCGCTATTACCTCGACTGCGATGTCGTCACCGCCTCGCCGGACGGCGCACCCGTCATCTCGATGGGTGGGCTGAAGGTGACGCCGGATATCGGCTACCGCGAAATCGACGCCGACACGTTCGACGCGCTGGTCATCCCCGGCGGCTATGCCTGGGAAAAAGGCGTCGCATACGATTTCACGAAGCTTGCGACCGCATTTCGTGACAAGGGGAAAGTCCTGGGCGGGATCTGTGCTGCTGCCAGCGCGCTTGCCGCGACCGGCGTGCTGAACGATGTCGCGCATACCGGCAACGCGCTCGCCTCGCATCAGCGATATCCGGGCTATCAAGGTGCAGCGCATTACCGGGACCAGGCACCGGCCGTGCGAGACGGCGGCATCGTCACGGCTGCCGGGTCGGCTCCGGATACGTTCGCGATCGAGGTTCTGAAAGCGCTTGATCTGTACGGGCCAGAGGCCGAGGCCGAGCTCTCGACCTTTGCCGCCGAGCATCGCGGGTGACGATACTGGCTCGGTTGCCCAAAATCAGTGACGGACCGGCGGGTTCTCCGACCACTTCTGCAGCGTCGTCTTGATCAGGATGAGGGCGGCCTGCTGGGCGTGATCACGCTCGCGCGGATCGACGATTGCCGAAAGCCGTTTTTCGAACGCGCGGACCGTCTGGTCCACCCATTGATGCAAGGCGGGATCAGGGTAGTTGTCGAGCAGCGAGCGTAGCGCACTCTCCATCCGCCGGCGTTCAATGCTCATGGCCCCTCCGAAGGCATTTCGAGGTAGCCAGGATGGCGAATGAGCCTTGCGCGATGCTGGCCATGCCGAGGCCCCGGTTTACGGGACTGCGGGGATGGCCTTCAGATAGGCGGCGATCGCTTCGCGATCGGAGGCGGGTAGCTGCGCCATGTTCTTCTGCACCTCGACCATGGTGCCCCCGACACTATCGAAATCGGGGGTGAAGCCCGTCTCGAGATAGGCCGCGATGTCGCCGGCACTCCAGGAACCGATGCTCTTCGAACCGGGCGTGATGTTCGGGATCGTGCCCTCGCCTTCCGGGTTCGGTCCGCCGGCCAGCCACTCACCCGGCTTGAAGCCACCCAGCGCATCGCGCGGCGTATGGCACTCGCCGCAATGGCCCGGTCCCTCGACGAGGTATTGCCCCCGCTTCACCATGTCGGAAGCATCTGCCAGTTTCACCCGCGGTGCCGCGTTGAAATAGAGAAACTTCCAGCCGCCAATGGCGAGGCGCTGGTCGAAGGGGAAACCGAGTTCGTGAGCCGGCGCAACCTTGTCGCTCGCCGGGACCGTCTTGAGGAAACCGAAGAGGTCGTTGATGTCCTTCGGCGTCATGCGGGAATAGGAGCCGTAGGGAAAGGATGGGTAGAGATGTTCGCCATTGCGGCCCACACCTCGGGTCATGGCGTCGCCGAACTGTGCAAGCGTCCAGCCACCGATACCGGCATTTGGATCGCTCGAAATATTGGGGGCATGGAACGTGCCGAAATTGCTCTTGATCGGCGCGCCGCCCGAGAGGATGAGACGCGCGTCTCCTTCAGATCCCGCTGGCGCATGGCAACTGGCGCAGCCCCCGGCGAAAAACACCTCCCGGCCATGCGCGAGGTCCGGATCTCCGAGATTGGCCCACACGGACGGGTCCTGCCTCTGGGGTGCCGTGATCCAGAGAAACACACCGAAACCGGTCGCCCCCACGATGGCGACGCCGGCGAAACCTTTCAGCCATTTGGATGCCATGCGGCCCCCTTCATCAATGGTGGACCCTATACGTCCGAAAGGTCGGGCGCCGGCGAGAGCACCCGACCGAGAGGGATCAGTTCTTCTTCAGACGGTAGCTCTGGTGACAGTCGCCGCAGGTGGCGCCAATTGCCTGCAGAGCAGCGCCAACGGCCGCTTGATCGGCCGGCACCGCAGCCAGTTGGGCTTCGGCGACAGAAGCGAGCTTGGCCGACTTCGCCTTGAAGTCATCCATGTTTTCCCAGATCTTCGGGCTGGCTTCCGTGTCGAGACCGGTTTCGCTGCCGGCAGGGAAATGGTCCGGGAACGTCTTGCCAACCTCGGCCAGAGTCGTCAGCGCCGCCTTCACGGCTTCGGCATCATAAGGCTTCTCGCCCTTGGCGATTGCGCCGAGCGCGCCGGCCGATCCTCCGGCCTTCTTCATCAATTCCTGACGGACCGTCTGGGGTTCGCCCGCCGCAATGGCGGCGGTGGTGCCAAGACAGATCGCGATAACGGCGGACAGGACGATTTTGGATTTCATGAAGCTGCTCTCCCTGAATGTCGGCCCGCACACCGGGCAAATGACGTGACCGCCGATGTTTGCCGCGTGCAGGGCGAAGACAGAAATCACAATGGAGTGAGACGGCCCCTCCAGCGCAACATTCTGGAAAAACTGACAAATCGCTGACAGGAGTATGTCAGGAGAATGGCAGGCGGCCTGGCCCTGCACGGCATCAGAGTGCCGACGGACAGACCCACGGCAAACTGCGGATCGGTTCGCGGCCAAAACCTTCGATCTCGATCCTGTCTTCGAAAAGCGAAAGAACGGCAAAGGCATTGCTGTCAGGCGTGTCGACCATGCCGCAGAAGTTGACGAAGTGGGTCTTGCCCAAAATCGCATAGTTTCCCGCATGCTGGTGGCCGCAGAGATAGGCAACGGAGGACCGGCTGGAAGCGATCAGATCGGCCAGCCGCTCGCCATCCCAGAGATTGTGATCGGAGGGCGGATGGACGGGATAATGGCCGAACAGCAGGACGGGTGCACCTTCGGCCTCTGCATCGGCCAACCGCTCGCGGATCCAGCTTTCCTGGGTGGCGCTGATGCCAGCGTTCCAGTCCTGGGCATTGGGAGCTCCCTTTGCCTTCATCTCCGCAAGCCGTGCCTGCGCCTCCACGTGGTGTGGATGGCCAGACGGGGTGGAAAACAGGGAGATCTCGTTTCCATCGGTAATGATCAGCCGCACGCCGTTGATCCGGTGTTCGTAATACGGCGCCGGCATGCCAAGGGTGGCATGGATGCTTGAGAGATGCTCTGCGGATACGAGGAAATCGTGATTGCCCGGCAGAAGAAGCAGCGGATGACGGCTGCGTTTCAGATGGCCGAGCACGGTCGTAAAATTTTCGAACCCACGATCGATGAGGTCGCCCAGCACAACGATGGCGTCAAGCGGCAAGAGCTCGAAATGGGCGATCGCCTGTTCCAGGCGCGCCGGCACTTCAGAAAAATAGCGGTTGAGATCCAGATCCGGTCCACGATCTGCATATTGCGGATCGGCGATGATGCCGAGGCGCAGACGTGGTTGTTCCTGCCGCATGACGAGCCCTTTCTTCGCGCCGGAAACGTTCCGGAACGCTGGCCCGTCTAACCGGAGGCTGTGACGTTCGCATGACGGTGGAGGCGGGGCAAACTCATCCCGGAAGATTGGGTTGAAGTTTCGATGGCGGGATGAGGCCGCCGAAAAGCGTCATTCCGATCAAGGTGAGCGGCACAGCGAGCATGGCACCGACGGCACCCCAGAGCCAGGTCCAGAACACGATCGCGATAAACAGCAGGAAGGCGTTCATCTCGAGACGGCGGCCCATGGCGGCGGGGATAAGGAGGTTCTCCAGCAGACCGTCCACGGCGAAGAAAACAATCGCCGGAAGAAGACCGATGACCAGGGATTCATGGGCGAGCAGCCCTGCAACGGCCATGGCGAGGGTCACCGAGGCAATGCCCAGGAAAGGGATGAAGCTGAGCAGGAAGGCGGCAACGGCCCAAAGCAACGGACTACCAAGCCCGCCCGCCCAGGCAATCAAGCCGGCCACCACGCCGAACAGGGCGTAGACCAGGACCGCCGTCGCAAAATAATGGCCCAGTGCCGCTTCGACCTCGTTCAGCATCCGGATTGCCTTCAGGCGGCGATCGCGATGGGAGAAGGCGCGGATGAGGGCCCGGCGCAGAGCCAGTCGCGACGCCAGAAACAGCACCAGAGCAACCATGAAAATGAAGATCTGCAGCAGGGCCGGCGTGACACCGGTTGCCAGCGTTGACAGGATCGTCCCGGAGTTCTCCAGCATCGCCTCGGGCGAGACCGGCCCGCGCGACAATGCGTCCATCGGGCGTTTGAGCCAGGAAATGCTTTCGAGGTACTCGATCGCACGCTCGATCATCTTCGGACCGTTTGCGACCAGCATGTTTACCGGACCTGCTATGGTCACGGCGAGCAAGCCGAGTATGCCCACGAAAAGCGAGGTCAGGATGACGGCGGTCAGCATCGCCGAAATGCCGAGTTTGCCCAATCGGTCTGCCGCCAAGCCCAGGATCAGACCGACGACGATGGCCATCGTCAGCGGGATCAGCACGAAGGCTGCAAGATGGAGCGCGATCAGAGCGAAGATGGTGAAAAGTCCGATCACGGACCAGGATACGGTGTAATCGAGCCCCGTCTTGTGGAACCGGACCCGCCGTGATGCGCTTTGCTTCTGTTGCAGTTGCATATTCACGAGCCGCTCCTTGCGGCCGCAGCAGCCTGCATGTCTTGCTTTTTCATGGCGAGGGATCCCGTCGAGACCTGGAACAACGCGGATGGAACGATTTCGTTCCGCCGCCAGGAAACGTCCGGATATCTCCACCGCCGCTAGGACGGGATCATGCGTGGCCTGGGACCAGGGTGATGCCGATGCCCCAGGGATCGAGCAGGCGATAACCATCCGCCGTACGGTCGACCTTGATCTCCTGAGCATCCAGCGTTGTCAGGATCCGCGCGAGCATGTCCTGATCGTTAAACGTCAGGGCATAGTCATTGAGACCCGTCATGGCGCCGCGACGAGCGGTCGCGTTGCGGCTGTTCCAGACATTGGCAGCGACATGGTGGTGATAGGCGCCGGAGGCGAAGAAGCTGGCACCGGGATAGCTCGCCATCTTCTTCAGACCGAGAATGCCTTCGTAGAAGCGATCCGCCTCGGGCACATTGCCAACCTGGAGATGAATGTGACCGATGGCAGCATCCGGGGCCATGCCGGCCCAGGCGGTCTTCGGCGCGCTGTCATAGAGCGCCTGCAGGTCGAGCCGATCGGTCGCCATTTGCACCGTGCCATCGGGATTGTAGCGCCACTCATCTGGACGGCGGTCGCGATAGACCTCGATGCCGTTGCCTTCCGGATCCGTCAGATAGATTGCTTCGCTGACCAGATGGTCGCTCGCACCGTCGAACTGAACGCCCATATGCGCGGCGTGCGCCAGCCAGTGGGCCAGTTCCTGACGGTTCGGCATGAGGAAGGCATTGTGGAACAGCCCGGCGGCATTGCGCGGCGCGCGGGCGGCATCGCCCCGAGTGGTGAGGGTCAGCAATGGCTTGCCGCCAGCGCCCAGCACGGTGCCACTGGCGCTCGCCTCCAGCTGCTCCAGGCCAAGCACCTGCTGGTAATAACGGCCGAGCAGATTGAGATCGACAACGACGAGATGGGCCTGTCCGACATGCACGGGACGGCTAAGGGCAAAGCTTTCGGTGGTGGGTGCAACGGCTTCGGTCATTGAACTGTCTCCTGGTGGCACGATCCTGCCTTGCCTCCAATATGGATGAGGATCGTCGTTCACAGTAGATGCCGATCCTTCGATAGCTCGTTCGATAATCGTTGACGAGCAATCCCGATCAGCCTTGATCCTGATCAATGCGAGCCAAGCGCGCCGGACGCATGATCTCGGCATAAAGAGGAAACACCCCTTGAGGGGCAAAAATGGAGAGCAAGATGTACAAGAAGATCGTCGTACCCGTCGATCCCGCCGCGCTCGACAAAGGCGAGAAGATTCTGGCCAAGGCCGGTTCGTTGCTGGATGACGGCGGTGAAATCATCCTGCTCAGCGTGGTCGAGGACATTCCCGGCTATCTCGCGATCGACGTGCCCGTCGATCTCATCGAAGGCGCGATCCAGGATGCCAAGGGCAAGCTGGTCGGACTGAAGGAGAAGGCGGCGCTGAGTGCGCGCGTCGAAATCCGCTCCGGCGCCCCGGCTCGCGAAATCCTGGCTTCCGCCGAAGAACACGGGGCGGATCTGGTCATCGTCGGTTCGCACGTGCCCGATCTCTCCAACTACTTCATCGGCGCCACGGCTGATCGGGTGGTTCGCCACTCGAAGATCTCCGTACTCGTCGATCGCTGAGGTGCCCTGATGGAACAGCCCGTACAAGGCATGGACACGGCCCATTTCGAAAGCATCCTCAAAACCCGCAAGGCGGAAATCGAGAGCTGGCTTCAGAAAATCGATAGCGATCTCGGGCGACTGAAGAGCGCCGACAGTGGTGAACGGGCGGTGGAAAGCGAGAATGACGAAGTGCTCGAAGAATTCGGTCAGGTTGGAGAAGGAGAGCTACGCGGCATCGACGCTGCTCTCGACCGGATCCATGCCGGAACCTTTGGGACCTGTGTCAAATGTGGCGAGCCGATCGCAATCGAGCGGTTGAAGGCGGTGCCGCATACGCCTTTCTGCCAGGCTTGCGCGGCGGCGCATTGAACTTGTTTGCCTACGAGGGGCGAGGTGACGGGTCGGGACGCGAGTTCCGGCCCGTCTTTCTTTCTGACGCCTGATCGGAGGACGTCCGGCTACTTCTTGCGCATGGCCTCGGCAAGCGCCGCACCGAGACCGCCCATAGCGGGCTGCTCCGGCTTCGGCGGGCGGGCGTTGGAATGCTTCATCGCATTGGCATTGCCGCGCGCATCGCCACGCATCGAGGGCTGTTGCGCCTCGCCGCCATCCTTGCGCATGGTGAGCGCGATACGCTTGCGCTTGACGTCGACCTCGACGACGCGGACCTTCACGACATCGCCGGCCTTCACCACTTCATGCGGATCCTTGACGAAACGATCGGCGAGCTGGGAGACGTGGACGAGGCCATCCTGATGCACGCCGATATCGACGAAGGCGCCGAAGGCGGCGACATTGGTGACGGTGCCTTCGAGCGTCATGCCGACCTTGAGATCGGTGATCTCCTCCACGCCTTCGGCGAAAGTCGCGGTCTTGAAGGACGGGCGCGGGTCACGGCCGGGCTTTTCGAGTTCGGCGAGGATGTCCTTGACCGTCGGCAGACCGAACTGCTCGTCGATGAAGCGCTTGGGGTCGAGGCTCTTCAGCGTCGCGCTATCGCCCATCAGCGAGCGCAGGTCGCGGCCGCAGGCGGCGACGATCTTCTTGGCCACGCCATAGGCTTCCGGATGCACCGAGGAGGCATCGAGCGGCTCCTTGCCATTGGGGATGCGCAGGAAGCCGGCGCATTGCTCAAACGTTCGGGCGCCGAGACGCGGAACTTTCAAGAGATCCTTGCGGCTTTCGAAGGCGCCGGTAGCATCGCGATGGGCGACAATGGCTTCCGCCGTCGTCTTGCCGAGACCGGAAACGCGGGCGAGCAGCGGGGCGGATGCCGTGTTGAGGTCGACGCCGACGGCATTCACCGCATCTTCGACAACGGCATCCAGCGAGCGGCCAAGCCGGCCCTGGTCGACGTCATGCTGGTACTGGCCGACGCCGATCGACTTCGGCTCGATTTTGACGAGTTCGGCCAGCGGATCCTGCAGGCGTCGCGCAATCGAGACGGCGCCGCGGAGCGAGACGTCGAGATTGGGGAATTCCTTGGCGGCGGTTTCCGAGGCGGAATAGACCGAGGCGCCGGCTTCCGAGACGATGACCTTGGTCGGCTTTGGCGCGGTCGACGGGAACTGGGCGAGCATGTCGGCCACCAGCTTTTCCGTCTCGCGGCTGCCCGTGCCATTGCCGATCGAAATCAGCTCAACCTTGTGCTTGCGGATGAGCGAGGCGAGCTCCGCCTGCGTGCCGCGGATGTCGTTCTTCGGCGGGAAAGGATAGACGGTCGTCGTTTCCACCACCTTGCCGGTGCCATCGACGACCGCGACCTTGACGCCGGTGCGGATGCCCGGGTCGAGGCCCATGGTGGGGCGCGAGCCGGCGGGGGCTGCGAGCAGCAGATCCTTCAGATTGCGGGCGAAAACGTGGATCGCTTCTTCCTCGGCCCGCTCGCGCAGTTCGCGCATCAGGTCGAGCGAGAGGGATACGGAAAGCTTGACGCGCCAGGTCCAGCCGGCGACTTCGAGCAGCCACTGGTCGGCGGGGCCTTTGCCGGCAACCTGATAGGCGGCGGCGATCATGCGCTGGCTCGGCTTCACCGGGGCCGTGTCATCGCGGTCGACTTCGATCGACAGCGACAGGAATTCCTCGTTCCAGCCACGCAGCATCGCAAGCGCCCGGTGGCCGGGGACCGTTGCCCAGCGTTCGGAATGGTCGAAGTAATCGGCGAACTTGGCGCCGGCCTCGGCCTTGCCGTCGACGAGCTTCGAATAGAGGATCGCGCGATCCTTCATGTCGTTGCGCAGGCGGCCGATGAGATCGGCATTTTCCGAGATCTGCTCGGCGATGATGTCGCGCGCGCCTTCGAGCGCCGTCTTCACGTCCGGCACGTCTTCGGTGATGTAACCGGCTGCGAGCTGCTGCGGGTCGCTCGTGCGGTCGGCGAGGATCGCATCGGCGAGCGGCTGCAGCCCCTTCTCGCGGGCGATCTCGGCGCGGGTTCGGCGCTTCGGCTTGTAGGGCAGATAGAGGTCTTCGAGCTCGGCCTTGGTCGTTACCGAGGCGATCTTGCGGGCGAGATCGTCGGTCATCTTGCCCTGGCCGTCGATGCTTTCGAAGATCGATTTGCGACGGGCGGCAAGCTCGCGCAAATAGATCAGCCGTTCGGCGAGATTGCGCAGCTGGGTATCATCAAGACCGCCGGTCACTTCCTTGCGGTAACGGGCGATGAAGGGGACCGTCGCGCCTTCATCGAGCAGGCCGACAGCCGCCGTCACCTGCTCGGGACGGGCGTTGATCTCGGTGGCAATGAGGGCAGCAATGCTCTTGATGTCGTCGGCCATGGGTCTTCCGTCTTGTCGTTTGGACGCGGACCATAGCGGGCGAATGCGGCAAGGCAACGTTTACCGAGAGCGACTCACAGGAAAGCGGCCTAGTTCGTCTTCGGAGCAATGCCGACCGCACGAAAGCGCCCAGTGCTTTCTTGGAGAGCAACGAGCCGCATGACTAGGTCTTTCTGCGGGTAGCATCCGACAATTTTCCGGGGGCGGCTGTTTACATCCTTGGCCACCGTGATCACCACGCGGAAGAGACCATCACAATTGTCTCGCGCTATCTTCAGATGCGAAAGCCGCTCATTATTGCTGTGAGAAGACTGCCAAGTCTCCGGCGGCCAATCGAGCGTGTCATAAATTGGCGGATCCGATGATCGATCGAGGTGATCGTCCCATATCGTGAGCACAACCGTCTTTCCATCAGCACTGACCGCAGACCAGCTCCATCGCGGATTTTTCCTGACGACGCCGAATTCCGCAAACGCCTCCGTCAAAGTCCATTTCTTCATCTTGCCCTCCACAAGAACACGCCTTGGACGCATTGCGCGATCATACAACCATGCAAACCGCAAAGTAAGAGGTCCCACTACCTTGACCTTTGCCCCCTTCCCCCTTAACCGCCGGGCATTCCCTTGTGGCACGGAGGCTGGCGATGAAGGTTTTGTTGATCGGATCGGGTGGACGCGAGCATGCGCTGGCCTGGAAGATCGCCCAGTCGCCTGATCTCACCAAGCTCTATGCCGCGCCCGGCAATCCCGGCATCGCCGAAGAGGCGGAGCTTGTTACTCTCGACACGGATGATCACGCAGCTGTCGTCGCCTTCTGCAAGGACATGGGCATAGACTTCGTTGTCGTCGGGCCGGAAGCACCGCTGGTCGCGGGTATCGCCGACCGTCTGCGTGAGGCCGGTATCGCGGTCTTCGGGCCGTCTGCGGCCGCGGCCCAGCTCGAAGGCTCGAAGGGTTTCACCAAGGATGTCTGCGCCCGCTTCAACATTCCGACCGGCGCCTATCAGCGTTTCAACAACGCGCCGAAGGCCAAGGCCTATGCGCGCGAACAGGGCGCGCCGATCGTCATTAAGGCTGACGGACTTGCCGCCGGCAAGGGTGTGACGGTTGCGATGACGCTGGATGAGGCACTCGCCGCTATTGATGATTGCTTCGAGGGCGCCTTTGGGGCGGCCGGTGCGGAAGTCGTGGTCGAGGCCTTTCTCGATGGTGAGGAGGCGAGCTTCTTCTGCCTGTCCGACGGCAAGTCGCTGCTGCCGCTTGCCACCGCCCAGGACCACAAGCGCGTCGGCGACGGCGATACCGGCCCGAATACCGGCGGCATGGGCGCCTATTCACCGGCACCGGTCATGACGCCTGAGATGGTAGAGCGCACGATGAAGGAGATCATCGAGCCGACCATGCGCGGCATGGCGGAGATGGGGCATCCCTTCCAGGGCGTGTTCTTCGCCGGGCTGATGATCACGCAGAAGGGTCCGGAACTCATCGAATACAATGTCCGCTTTGGCGATCCGGAATGCCAGGTTCTGATGATGCGGCTGAAGAGCGATCTGCTGCCGATCCTTTACGCCGCCGCCACCGGCACGCTGGACCAGGTTTCAGCGGAGTGGAGCGACGACCCGGCACTGACCGTGGTGCTGGCCTCGAAGGGTTACCCCGGCGCTTACGACAAGGCGACGCCGATTGCCGCGCTTCCTCAGGCCGGTGACGGCGCGAAGGTCTTCCATGCCGGCACTGCCCTCAAGGATGGCCAGCTGGTGGCAACCGGCGGGCGCGTGCTGAACGCGACGGCGCGCGGTGCGACGGTTGGAAAGGCCCAGGCGGAAGCCTATCGACTGGTCGACGCGGTCGACTGGGCGAACGGTTTCTGCCGTCGCGACATCGGCTGGCGGGCCATTTCGCGCGAAAAACCCTGAGAGCCAGAGGGTTTCGAGCGAAATTCCACCTTTTCGTTCAAATTTTATCAAAGCTCCTGACCGGATCGAAAGAAAGCTTCGCTATCGTCTTCCCAACAATCGGGGATAAGACATCATGCGCCGCTTCGTTCTGACATCCATGATCCTTGCCGCATCTGCCTGGGCCACGCCGGGCTTTGCCTCCTCCATCGAACTCGCCAGTTCCTTCACAGCAGATGGCTCGAGCATCGTGCAGGTCACCTGTGCGGATTGCCCGCCGCCAGCCCCACGTAGTCTGAAGGGGCAGTATGTCGTCCCCGATGTGGCGCCGGGTGCCCAATCGGCCGAAGTCATCGATGTCGACGGAAAAAAGAAACTGAAGCGGGTTGAAAGCTGGCTCGGTGGTTCGCCGGTCGTCTTCATGACCTCCTCAGACGGCTGGGCCACCAATGGCTCCGTCATCGTCGCCGCTGCGCCTGCCTCTGACGGCGTTGATCTTGAGGCGACGACGGCAGCCGTTGCACAGGTGCCGGGAGCGGCGGCCCCTGCGCCGATCAATCAGGCAAGCTTCGAGCTTCGTCTCAATTAATTTTACTTCCCGCAGAGCCCTACGATCCATGTTCTGCGGCACATCGTGGTGACACACGGATGTAGCGCCCGGTCCAGTCCCGGGCGTTATGTCGTTTTACCCTAAGTTTTTGCGGGTAAGTTATTGCAGCCGAATATTCGGAGCAACTTAAAGCGATTTCAACCTTTCGCGATGAGGGTGGAGGCTGACAGTCCCCGTCGGACATGATGTGCCGATGCGCCCCCCATCCCCTGACATCAGCTGACCAGTTCGGTTCGACGAAAGCTTGTTTCGCCATGAAAAATCTCCGGATCTCCCTTCAACTCTTCCTCCTGATTGGCGGTCTCTTTACGGCGTTCGCCGCTGCGACCTATTTTGAGGTGCGCTCGTCCACCGCCACAATCTACCAGCAGCGCTACGAATTGTTGCGCACCCAGGTAGAGACGGCCCTATCGATCCTCAAGGACTTCAACGATCGCGCCGTCGCCGGCGAATTCACGGTCGATGAAGCGAAGACCCGTGCCTATGCGCTGCTCAACAAGATGAAATTCGAGCCGGACGGCTATTTCTTCGGCTACGACTATGACGTCGTCATGGTCTTCCACCCGACCTCGAAAGACGTGGGCAAGAGCAACAAGGGCAAAGCCGACGCGAACGGCTTCGCCTATCGCGACGAACTGGTGCGCCTCGGCCAGGCCGGCGGCGGTTTCGTGGAGTTCATCGGACCAAAGCCCGGCAAGGATCCGGAAGACCGCACCTATCCGAAGGCATCTTACGGCAAGGCTTTTGAACCCTGGAAGATCGTGATCGTCACGGGTCTCTACACGGACGACCTGAAGGCGGAAGTCCGGGCCAGCGTCATCAAGACCGTCAGCATCTCTGTCGGTATCTTTGTCCTCGCGCTGCTGGCCGCCTATGCCGTGGTCCGTGGCATCACGCGACCGCTGAACGCCATTCACGACGCCCTGGAGGCGGTGGCCGACGAGAATGTGACGATCGCCATTCCGCATACCGATATGGGGAATGAAGTCGGCATGATGGCAAAGGCAACCCAGAGCCTGCAGGAAAAGGTTCGCGAACGTCACGCTCTGGCGGCCCGCCAGGAAGAACAGCAGCGGGAACTGGATAGCGAGCGCAGCCAGAATGCCGAAGCGCAGGTCGCCGAGGCCCGCCAGCAGGCGCATGTGGTTTCCACCATCGGCCAGTCGCTGGAAAAGCTTGCCGGCGGCGACCTGACCGTCCGTTGCGCCGACCTCGGCCCGAAATACGTCGCGCTGCGCGACAATTTCAACGACGCGCTTGCGCGCCTCGAGGAAGCGATGGCTCGCGTCAATCTGAAGGGGAACGATATCGCCGTATCGAAGGAAGAAATTCGTCGCGCCTCCGGTGAACTCGCACAACGGACGGAGCGGCAGGCCGCCAATCTCGAAGAAACGTCGGCGGCTCTGGACGAATTGACCGTCGCCGTGCGCCACACGGCAGAGGGCGCGCGTGAAGCTGCCAGCCGTGTCGGCTCGGTCAGCGCGGAGGCTCGCCAGAGCGACGAGATCGTCAACCGCGCCATCAATGCGATGAGCGGCATTGAGCAGTCGTCGGCGGAAATCACCAAGATCATCGGTGTGATCGACGAGATCGCCTTCCAGACCAACCTGCTGGCGCTGAATGCTGGCGTCGAGGCGGCGCGTGCTGGTGAAAGCGGCAAGGGCTTTGCCGTCGTCGCCCAGGAAGTGCGCGAGCTTGCCCAGCGCTCGGCTGCGGCTGCCAAGGAGATCAAGGATCAGATCGCCCGTTCTTCCGCCCAGGTCGAACAGGGTGTGCAGCTGGTCGGTCAGACGGGTGAAGCCCTGAAACGCATCTCGGACCAGATCGCCAGCGCCAACGATATCGTCTCCAAGATCTCGCACAGCGCCCAGGAGCAGGATACGACCCTGCGCTCCATCTCGTCTGCCATGAACCAGCTGGACCAGGCGACCCAGCAGAACGCCGCCATGGCCGAGGAAACCACGGCGTCTGCCGAGGTTCTCGCCAACGACACCGGCGACCTGCTGAACCTGATCCGCAGCTTCAAGACGAGCCAGGCGGGTGCCAGCCAGCAGCAGTATCGCATGGCGAGCTGAGGCTACTGTATTCCAAATCGAAGAGGCCGCCGGAGCGATCCGGCGGCCTTTTCGTTTCAACCCATCGCTTCGATATGGGCCGCGACCCGATCGAGCTCGCGATCGGAGAAGACCTCGATGCCCGCCTCACGCATCAGGGCTGCGGTAACGCCGAAGCCGGGATGGCGGGTGCCGGAGAAAGAGCCGTCATAGATGAAGCCGGAACCGCAGGAGGGGCTGCCGTCGATGAGGAGCGCTGCGTCGCACCCTTGCTCGCGGGCAAAGGCGACCGCCTTCTTTCCACCCTCGACGAATTCGGCGGTGACATCGCCGCCGGTCACCTCCAGCACCCGGGCGCGGCCGACCAACACATCCTCGCCGTTCATGCCGCCTTCGATTTCGGCGGGCGGGCGCGGCGTGGGCAGACCGCCGGCCTGTTCGGGACAGTAACCGACGAGGCGACCCTCGGCCTTCCAGCGTTCGATCCGTGGATCATTCAGCAGCTTGCCCTTGCCGTCATACCGGACGGGGCGGCCGAGCAGGCAGGCGCTGATGAGGATTTTGGGGGGCATTTTAGCAATACCAAAGTGGCTGCGGCAGGCGATGTCTGCAGCAGCTTAGGTTTCTTGAGAAGCTCGCGAACGAAGATGGCGTTCCCGCATGAGGGCTTTGAATTCCTCACAATCAAACGGCACAGACGGCCCGCTGTTCTCACCTTCAATCAGAGCCTTCCGCAGCCATTCGATCCGTGCCTGCTCTTCCTTCAGAAGCTTGAGGCCGGCCTCGACCACGTCTTCGGCGGACTCCAACGCGCCGCTTTGGAGCTGGGACTCGACAAAGCTGTCATAGGGTTCGGCAATGGTGACCTGAACCGGCTTGTTCATGGGGATCGCTCCAACTGGCTGCCGATCAAATCTAGCACAGGATGCCGATCTCGGAAAACTCGCCGCGCGAAACGAAAGACCCCGCCGAAGCGGGGTCCAAAGTCATCAGCCTGTGATCTTGGAGAAGTCGGCGACCGTGGCTGTCGCCTCGCGGATAGCCTTCAGGAGAGCCAGGCGGTTGGCGCGGATGGCGGCGTCCTCGTCATTGACCAGCACGTCCTCGAAGAATGTGTCGACGGGCCCGCGCAGCGTCGAGAGCGCCTGCATGGCGGAGCGGAAGTCTTCCGATGCCACGGCGTCTGCAGCCGCTTTCGAGGCGGACTGGATGGCGGCAAAGAGCGCCTTTTCGGCATCGAGCTTCAACAGTGCTTCCGAAACGCCATCGGCGACGACGGTGCCCTTCTTCTCTTCGGCGGCCAAAAGCTGGGTGGCGCGCTTGGTGCCGGCCAAGAGATTCAGGCCGTCTTCCGAGGTGATGAAGGCGGTAAGCGCCTCGGCCTTGCGGGCGACCATCAAGAGGTCGTCGGCTTCGGGCGTCAGCACGGCATCGATGATGTCGTGGCGGGCGCCCTGATCGCGCAGATAGACTTTTAGGCGGTCGTGGAAGAAGGAGAGGAGGTCGGCATCCTTGGCGACCGATGCGATGGGCAGACGAATGCCCTTCTCCAAAATCATCCGCACCACACCCAGTGCCGCACGGCGCAAGGCGTAAGGATCCTTCGAGCCAGTCGGCTTTTCGTCGATTGCCCAGAAACCGACGAGCGTATCCAGCTTGTCGGCAAGTGCGACCGTCAGCCCCACCTTGTCTTCCGGTAGACGGTCGGACGGGCCGTTCGGCTTCCAGTGGTCTTCGATGGCAGCGGCGACGGAGGCGTTTTCGCCCTGCAGCAGCGCGTATTTGCGGCCCATGGCGCCCTGGAGTTCGGGGAATTCGCCAACAGCTTCGGTGCGAAGATCGGCCTTGGCCAGCACCACGGCGCGGTCAACGAGAGCGGCATCGGCGCCGACGATCGGGGCCAGTACCTTCGCCAGTTCGCGGATGCGCGCGACGCGTTCCCCTTGCGTGCCCAGCTTGGCGTGGAAGGTCACGTTGAGCGCATCGAGCTTGGCCATGCGCTGGTCGAGCGGCTTCTTGAGATCCAGGTCGAACTTCGTGGCAGAGGCCTTCAGCGTATCGAGGTCAGGCAGGTCGCCCTGGTCGCGCTTCCAAAAGTGCAGCGCATCCGACAGGCGGGCGCGCACGACCTTGCCATTGCCATGCATGATTTCCTTGCCGCCGTCGGTGGCCTGGATGTTGGAGATCAGGATGAAATGGTTGGAGAGCACACCCTCCCCTTGAGGGGGAGGGTCGGACCGAAGGGCCGGGGTGGGGTGACCCGCTGCCGTCGAGGCGTCACCCCCACCCGCGCGTTCCGCGCGACCTCCCCCCTCAAGGGGGAGGTGGGTGGCCTGCGGCCGCACGACAAAACACTTCTGGTTGGTCTTGATCGTCAGACGGACGATCTCGGCGGGAATCGAGAGATAATCCTCTTCGAAGGTGCCGAGCAGAACCTGCGGCCATTCGACGAGGCCGGAGACTTCCTCCAGCAGACCTTCGTCCTCGACCAGTTCGAGGCCATTGGCGAAGGCGATGTCGCGGGCGTCGTGCAGGATCATGTCCTTGCGGCGCTCGGCATCGAGGATGACCTTGGCGCGTTCCAGATTGGTGACGTAATCGTCGAAGCGCTTGACGGTGATGGCATCCGGCGCGTGGAAACGGTGGCCATAGGTGAGGTTCGAGGCAACGATACCGTCTATCTCGAAGGGGATGACCTGGACTTCGTCATGTTCGGGGCCGAAGGTGCAGACGATCGACTGCAGCGGGCGCACCCAGCGCAGGCTTTCCATGCCCTTGCCCTCGATGCCGCCATAGCCGGAGCCCTTGGGCATGGAGGCAAAACCGGAGCGCATCGACTTCGGCCAGGGGAAGGTTCTGATGATGCCCGGCATGACATCGGCGATGATCTCTTCCGCCGCACGGCCGGGCTTTTCCAGATAGGCGACGTAGAAATCGCCCTTCTTCGGATCGGTCTTGATCGTGGCCTGGTCGATGGAGGTGAGGCCCGCGCCACGCAGGAAGCCGTCGATGGCGCCTTGAGGCGCAGAGACGCTCGGGCCCTTCTTCTCTTCCTTGATATCCGCCGAGCGGGCGGTGAGACCGCGGATATCGAGCGTCAGGCGGCGCGGCGTCCAGTACTCGCGCGCACCCTCATAGGTCAGACCCGCATCCACAAGCGCATCGGTGACCATCTTCTTCAGATCGCCAGCCGCCTTGCGCTGCATGCGGGCGGGGATTTCTTCGGAGCGGAGTTCGAGCAGGAGATCGGGCATAGGGACTGACTTTTTGAACTGTTGCGAAAGGCTGCGCGGGACTTAGCAAGCCGCGCGGCAAAAGTCATCCTTGGATCGGTGTAAATTGGTGGGGGATCAGGCGGCGGTCAGATCGGTTCGCACGGGAATGGCAGCCAGTTCTATGGCCTTCGCCTCCGCTTCCGTCTTCAGGTCGAAGCTGGTCTGAAGGTTCATCCAGAACTGCGGCGACATATCGAAATAGCGGGCGAGGCGCAGCGCGGTATCGGGTGTCAACGACGTCTGCTCGGCAACCAGACGCTCGATCCGCGTGCGCGGTACGTTCAAGAGGCGCGCGAGGGCGCCAGCGCTCAGGCCCATGGGCTCCAGAAACTCGTCGCGCAAAATCTCACCGGGATGGACGGGCGGCAGGACGATGGTCATGGCATGTCTCCTTCTCAGTGGTAATCGACGATCTCGACCTTATCGGCACCGTTATCGGACCAGACAAAGCAGATCCGCCATTGGTCGTTGATCCGGATCGAATGTTGCCCTGACCGGTCGCCCTTCAGAAGCTCCAGCCGATTGCCTGGAGGACGGGTCAAGTCGTTAAGCGAAGTCGCATTATCTATCAGCGTTAGCTTCACGATTGCGCGTCTCAAAAGATCCGCCGGGAAACCTTTCGGCGCTTTGCCAGATGCCACGGTCTCCGTCATTGCATTGGCATAGGACCGGATCATCTGAAGCCTCCGAGATCAAAAATGTATCATCATATGATACATCTGTCGAGACCTACCACCCTCCCCCGCCTCCGCCGCCACCGCCGCCGCCGGAGGAACCGCCGGAGAAGCCCGAGGAGGACGAGGAGTTGGAAGGGGGCGGCGCGGGAATAGTGGAGGCGATAGTGGAAGCCATGGAGGAGGAGAAGCCGCCGATGCGGTCTCCGAAATTGCCGTAGTTGCTGCCGTGGTACCAGCCGGGGCTGTAATTGGCGGCTGCGGCACCGGCGGCGGCTGTGGCCAGCCATGTTTCGAAAGCCTGCGACCAGGGCTTTTCGACGCCGAGCGCCACGGCATAGGGCAGAAGCTTTTCAAAATGGCTGGGCGACATGGTCGGCGCTCCGGCCATGTTCATGCGGTCCTTCTCGGCCAGCGTCAGATAGATGCGCAGGCCCTCAATGCCGTCCATCAGCTTGCGGCCGAGCGGGGTCGGGGCGCCCATCAGGAAGAAGAAGAGGAGGTTGACCAGGAGGATACCGCCGAAGGCGACGAGGACCGGGAACTGGTGGGTGGCTTCCAGATCCATCCACATCGAGATCAGCATCAGCGCCATGGTCGACAAAGCGACGAAGCCGATGAGCGCAAGCGCAACCACGGTGATGATCTTGCTGAACAGCGAGCGGCCCCGCCGGAACCCGTTGACCAGCCCGATGGTGAAGGTGCCGAAGAAGACGGAGAAGAAGGTCGGCACGAAGATCAGGGCATAGACGTCTTCACTGAGATCGCCGAAAATGAAGAGCGATGCGACCACGGCGATCGAGAGGCCGATGCCGAGCGAAGTGTAGCCGGCATTGCCATTGTAGTACTTGTTGCGGTGTTCCTTCTCGATCGCCTGACGGAAGCGATTGCCGACCGATTGGACCCGCTTGCCATTGGCCTTGTCGATCACCAGTGCGTCGCCGGCCGAGGGGATATCGGCGATCAGCGACGCCTCGCCGGCCTGTAGCTTCCCTTCGATCGCCTTCTTCGTCCGCCGGATGGTGATGCTGCTGTCGAGATCGTCGAGTTCGACATAGCCACTTACCGCCAGGTTGAGTGCCGCGGCGGACAGAGCCGTCCAGCCGGCACCGGAAAAGCCGGTGTTGTCGATATAGTTGACGAGTGCCGGCGAAATGCCATCCGGCGCATCCCAGCGGGGTACCACGATGCCCTTCGGCGGATCGCGGCCGACGGCCAGCCAGGAGCGGAGATAATAGAGGAAGATCACGGCCAGCCCGCCGAAACCGATGATCGTGTTCAGGTTGTCACGGATGAACCACCAGGTGCTGTCCTCCGCCGAGGGGGCTGCGACAAGCCCCTTGTCGAAGGCCAGCACGATCGTCAGCCCCTCGCTTGGGCCGAGCGGCCGCGTGGTCTCAAACTCGAGGCCATTCGACCCCGGGACTTCGCGGGCATTCTGCTCCTGCGAGCCTGACGGGCCAGTGAAGAAGGTGGTCTTAGTCGGGAGTGCGTTGTCGGGCAGCGTGACCGTCGCACCGGCGCGATCGATCGGGAACAACCACCCATTGCCGGTGACGTTCCAGTAGAGCTCGTCGTGGTCGTCGAAATAGCGGATCTGGCGGCCGGTGCGATAAGTGATGGTATAGGTGTATTCACCGGGACGCAGGAAGACGTCGGCCGAGCCGGTATAGATCCGGATGCCACCGGTGACGTTTTCCGTATGGAAATTCTCGGGGCGACCGTCCCGCTCCACCGAGATCAATTCGAAATCGACCTTCTGGCGAAAGCCGCGCGCGTCCTGGGCGTAAAGCGGAAAATCGCGAAAGATCCCACGCTGGATCTTGTCACCCTCGGCATTGACGGTGATCGTTTCCGTGACCTCCATCGAGGCATCGGGAAGGACGGTGATGTCGGCGTGGTAATCGCGGATGACTTCCTCGGCCTGCGCGCCGCATGCCATCCAGAGAACAAGAAGGAAAGCGGAGCACAGGCGAAGGAGCATGGTCATTTCGGATCGTTCCTGACGAGGTCGACACCGAGCGAGGCGAGCGCATCCCAGTAGCCGGGATAGGTTTTACCAACACAGGCGGGGTCGAGGATGGTGATGTCGCGGATCTTCAGGCCCGCCAGCGCGAAACTCATGGCAATGCGGTGATCGGCAAACGTGTCGATCTCAGCCGGCAGCGACTGGCCTGATAGAGATGGATCGGAGAAGACGAGCAAGTCGTCGCCCTCTTCCTTCGCCAGGCCCTCGCGGATGTTGTTGAGGCCGGTGGAGACAGCGCGGATGCGGTCGCATTCCTTGACGCGCAGGTTCTCGATGCCGACGAAGCGCACCGGTGTCTCGTTGAAGGCAGCCAGCACGGCAATCGTCGGGATCGCATCCTGCATCTGGCTGCCGTCGATCACGGCGGGCATGTTGGGGAACTGGGCAATGACGTCATAGGCTTTGGCATCGGGCTGGGTGAAGGCGTCAGACGGCGTGCCGATGTCGATCCGGCCCTTGGTCAGCACTTCCGCGCCCCAGAGATAGGTGGCGGCAGAAGCATCCGGCTCGATGTGGAAATCGGTCGCGGTATAGCCCGTCGGCTGGATAACCCAGGACGATGGTGTCGGCTGCTCGACCTTGGCGCCGAAGGCGCGCATGGCCGACATGGTCAGGTCGATGTAACCGCGGGCGCCGATATCGGCACCGGCAAGCTCGATGGTGAACGGCTCGGAACCGCAGGCCGCGGCCATCTGGAGGGCGGAGACATACTGGCTCGACAGGCCGGCATCGATCACGACATGGTTCTTCTCGAAACGGCCAGTGGCATCGATCGTCACAGGCGGGCAGCCGGTCGGGCTTTCGATGGTGACGCCGAGCGATTTCAACGCTTCGACCAGAGGCTTGATGGGGCGCTTGCGCATGTGCTTGTCGCCATCCACGACATAGCGGCCATGGCCGAGGGCGAGAGCGGCCGTCAGGAAGCGTGTGGCGGTGCCGGCATTGCCGAGGAAAAGCGGGGCTTCCGGTGCCTTCAACTCGCCCGAACTCGTGACGACGAAGGTGGTAGCATCCGGCTCTTCGACGGTCACGCCCATCTGGCGGAGCGCTTCGGCCATATAACGGGTGTCATCGCTTTTCAGCGCGCCGGTCAGGCGGCTCGTGCCCTTCGCCAGACCCGCCAGAAGCAAAGCTCGATTGGTGATGGATTTCGAACCCGGAGGGCTCACCTTGCCGGTCAGGGCATGGGCGGGCGGAAGGATGGTCACACTGTCAGTCGTCATCAATTCAGTCTCTCAAGCGCGTCCTTGTGTGGACGTCAGAACTTGACCGTCGGTACCGCACGGTCGGCCTCGTTGGCAATCTCGAAATAGGGTTTCTTCGAGAAGCCGAACTGACCGGCGACGAGGTTCGAGGGGAAGCTCTCGACCTTGACGTTCAGATCGCGGGCCGCGCCATTGTAATAGCGGCGCGACATCTGGATCTCCCCCTCGACGGTTTCGAGCAATTTCTGCAGCTCGAGGAAGTTTTCGTTGGCCTTTAAGTCCGGATAGGCTTCGGCGAGCGCAATCACCTTGCCGAGGGCGGCACCCAGCAGGCCTTCCGCCTGGGCGCGGCCGGCGACGTCGCCCGCCGGCACGGCCTGGGCCTTGTTGCGCAGCTCGACGACACTTTCGAGCGTGCCCTTTTCGTGACCGGCATACCCCTTCACCGTCTCGATCAGGTTGGGGATCAGGTCGGCGCGGCGCTTCAGCTGCACATCGATGCCCGACCAGGCTTCCTCGGCCATCTGCCGGGCCTTCACCAGGCCGTTGTAAACGAAGACGAGATAAAGGCCGATGGCGGCGATGATGGCCAGTGACGTGAACATGATGCGGAGGTCCCCTGCTGAAGTGGCCGCACGTTAGCCGTTTGCTTCTGGAAAGTCATGATGGAAGACGCAAGCGCCACACATGGTCGACATCGGCAGCAAAGAACACGATTCGCTCAAATTGCAGCGAAGACCGTTTGGTTCGGTTAATTCGGATGACCTAAAGTAAGTATCCGAGCAGCGATCAAGCGGGGCATGCACATGCCGCAGATGACGTGGAACGAGATGCCAGTCTGGGCTCTCCTGGCCAACCGGGATATCCTCCGCGCCGCCACACCCGAACGCCGCCTGACGGAGGTGCTGACAAACGTCGGCGTGATCATCACCACGATCGCTCCATTCGACCTTTCTCCGGGCTGTGCCGTCTATATCGCCGATGGCCAGCAGGACCGTCATCGCCTGCTGCACCAACATGCTGCGGACGATCTGTCGCTGCCGCTCGATATCTGCCCCGAGGAAGGCCTCCAACCCCTCGGCCATGGCAGACAGCGACCCGCTGTCTACGTCCTGCCAATCCAGCACCCTTCCGGGTCTCGCACCGGAACGGTGGTGTTCTTCGGCCGAACGGCCAAACGGATGAGCCAGGAAAAGCTGGCCATCCTGCGCCTGCTTGCGGAGGAAATCGGGATCATCATCGCGCACCGCAACGGCTGTACCGGCACACTGCTCGACATGGTGGAGCTTTCGACAGACGAGATCTATGTCTTCGACCCGCAAAGCCTGCAGATCAATCGGGCCAATGCCACAGCGAGTGTCAGGACCGGGTATTCACTCCATGCCCTGTCGGAGATGACTCCAGCGGAGCTGAAAGCCGGGCTTACCGAGGCGGATTACAGATCGAAACTGGTGCCGTTGATGCTGGGGCGGACGCAGAAGATATCCTTCGACAGCATCCAGCGCCGACGCAACGGTACAGTCTATCCGGTGAAAGTGCATGTCTGGCGGATCAAGGGTCAGGAGGCGGATATCTTCGCCGAGGTGGCCATTGCCACGGCTGATCAGCGCAAGGCCTTCGGCCTGCTCGAGCAGGTGTTCGATGCCATTCCGGGCGGCATCGGCGTGTTCGACAACCGGTCCCGCCTCCTGATGGCGAACCGGCGGCTCTACGACCTCATGAACATTCCGCCGGAACTGTTTCCGCCCGGCTCCTCCTTCGAGGACATCCTGCGCTACAATGCCTGCCGCGGCGAATGGGGCGATGGTGACCACGAGGCCATGGTGCGCGAGCGCGTCGAGCAGGCGGAACTTGGCCTGCCCTACAGTTTCGAGCGCGAACGGACGAGCGGCAAGGTGCTCGCGGTGCGCTCCGAACCGCTGTCGAATGGCGGCTACGTGCTGAGCTATACGGACATCACCGTGCGCAAGCGGGCGGAGAAGGACCTGATCCGCAATCGCGACGAGCTGGAAAAGACGGTTCGCCAGCGCACGGCCGAGATTGCTGCCCAGGCGGCGGCGCTGGAAGAAGCGCTGCAGCAGGAAAAGAACATCAATGCCATGCAGCGGCAGTTCGTCACCATGACGAGCCACGAGTTCCGCACGCCGCTCGCGATCATCGACGGGGCCGCGCAACGCCTCCTGCGCAAGAAGGGCGGGATCGACGCGGCCTTTCTCGGCGACAAGACCCAGCAGATCCGCTCGGCGGTGGCTCGTATGGTCGAACTCATGGAGAGTTTTCTGTCGGCCGGACGGATCGAGACCGGCAAGGCGGAGCTTTCGCTGGTCGACTGCGCGCTGCACAAGCTGATCGAACAGGCGATCAAGCGCCAGAAATTGTCTTCGCCACATCACCGCTTCGAAACCGATATCGAAGCCCTGCCACCGATGATCCGCTGCGATGCACTCGGGATCTCCCAGGTGATCACGAACCTGCTGTCGAACGCGATCAAATATGCGCCGCGGGCGCCCGATATCCTGATCCGCGGCTGGGAAGAGGAAGGCTTCGTCTTCCTCTCGGTCAAGGACGAAGGCGTCGGGATCGATGCCGAGGATATCGACAAGCTCTTTCAACCCTATTTCCGCGCCCGCACCTCGACCGGCATCGCCGGTACGGGAATCGGGCTGTCACTCGTCAAGCAAATCGTCACGCTGCATGACGGCGACATCTTCGTCGAGAGCCAGCGCGGCAAGGGCACCACTTTCACCCTCGTCCTGCCGGTCAAGGGACCGGCCAGGGCAACCGAAACCGAGGCGGCAGCGGAGGTTCATGCCGCGTGATCCCCGATGGGGAGAAGAGGAGGACAGCATGATCACGGTACTTTGCGTCGAAGACGAAAGAGACGTCCGGGAACTGATCGTCGAGGAACTGGAGGACGCAGGCATTCGCGTGCTGCAGGCGGAAAACGGCAAGGAAGGGCTGGACAGGATTCTGAAGGACCGGCCGGACATCGTCATTTCCGACATCACCATGCCGGAGATGGACGGCATCTCGATGCTCGGCGAATTGCAGATCAACCATCCGCAATTCTCCAACATGCCTTTCGTCTTCCTGACGGCGCTGGCCGATCGGGAAAAGATGATCGAGGGATTAGGTGCCGGGGCCGAAAGCTACCTGACCAAGCCGATCGATTTCGACGTGCTGATGGCGAAGATCCACGGCCTCGTGGTCCGGATCGAGAACCGGGTGGCGGCGGGGCTGGAGTTTTAGGAACCCGATGCCGACCGCGAGCCAGAGGACGGGAGCTGCGTCACTTCTCGTTATAGACCGTGCAGAACAGGCGCAGCCCAGACTTTGCCCGCTTGAATACCGAGTATGAGGCTAGCTTGAAGCCCTTGCTCTCCCAGTATTTGCGGTTTTCATCGAGGTTGTTCCAACCGTCGATACGCCAGTCGATGTTGGCGCTGTTCGGCCCATAGTGGAGCCTGACAAGTGCGCTTTCGACACCAAGGCCGCGCTCGCCGCTGTCCTTGCACTCCATCTTTGTCACGATCATGCCATTGCTGCCGAGCTTGTCGGCATATTTGAACACGACTCGTCCCGACATCCATTCAGAGGTCTGGGCCAGCGCAGGAGCGGCGGAGCCGATCAATATGGCAGTCAACGCGCACGCAGCAATATGGCGGCTAACGTTCATGAAGTCCCCCTTCGATCGTCCAGAGAGATGTTAGCGATCTTCATGCTCAATTCAAGGTTGAATTGAGCATGAAGATCGATCCGTCATCTTTTTGCTGAAGCTTCGTCAGGCAGCCCGGCCGAAATTCACCCCACCGGCATCGGTCAGCAGAAACGCCTCGCCGCAGCTTTTAGCGAGCGCGCGGACGCGGCCGATATAGGCCTGGCGTTCGGTCACCGAAATGACGCCGCGGGCGTCGAGCAGGTTGAAGATGTGGGAGGCCTTGATGCACTGGTCATAGGCCGGGAAGACGCATTTGTGCAGGCGCTGGTTTTCCGTGTCCAAGGGGGCGCCGGCGGCGAGGATCGCTTGGCATTCCTTCTCTGCATCGATGAAATGGCGATGCAGCATCTCGGTGTTGGCGAATTCGAAGTTGTGGCGGGAATATTCCTGCTCGGCCTGCAGGAAGACGTCGCCATAGGAGATCTTCTCTTCGCCTTCGCGACCGTTGAAGTTCAGGTCATAGACGTTGTCGACACCCTGGACATACATGGCGAGGCGCTCAAGACCATAGGTCAGTTCGCCCGAGACCGGCGAGCAGTCGATGCCGCAGACGGCCTGAAAGTAAGTGAACTGCGAGACTTCCATGCCGTCGCACCAGCATTCCCAGCCGAGGCCCCAGGCGCCGAGCGTCGGGCTTTCCCAATCGTCTTCGACGAAGCGGATGTCGTGCAGCAACGGGTCGAGACCGATCGCCTTCAGCGAGCCGAGATAGAGCTCCTGGAGGTTGGACGGGTTAGGCTTCAGGATGACCTGATACTGGTAGTAATGCTGCAGGCGGTTCGGGTTTTCGCCGTAGCGGCCATCCGAGGGGCGACGCGAGGGCTGAACGTAAGCAGCACGCCAGGGCTTGGGGCCGAGCGCGCGGAGCGTCGTTGCAGGATGGAAGGTGCCGGCACCGACTTCCATGTCGTAGGGCTGCAGCACCGCGCAGCCCTTGTCCGCCCAATAGGCATGCAGCGTCAGGATCAGCGCCTGGAAGGAGCGCTTCGGGTCCATGTGCGGGGCAAGGGGCGTGTTCATCAGGCTATCCATCGGGTTGCTCAAGTTGCGGCCCGTCTGGTGCCATGAGCGGACCGAAGGGTCAAGCGTCTCGGCAAGCGGATCACGGATGCGGGGATTGCTCAGTGCTCGAGGTCGTCGGCATTGTGCAGCTTGCCAACCAGGGAGAAGGTCACACCTTCCGGATTGAACCGGATCGCCGCCTGGCCTTGGAAGAGATCGGAGACGACGCGTTCCGTCAGTCTCGAGCCGAAGCCGCGTCGCGCGGGTTCGGTGACGGGAGGTCCGCCGCTTTCCCGCCAGTCGAAGGTGAAGCCGTTCTCGGGCTGCTTGTCCCAGGTCATCACGACACGGCCTTCCGGTCGGGACAGTGCGCCGTATTTGGTGGCATTGGTCGCCAGTTCGTGGATCGCAAGCGAAAGACCGAGCGCCTGCTGGGCGGAGAGATAGACCTGCGGACCTGTAATCGTGATGCGGTCGTCGCCGTCGACATGCGGTGCGACGGCTGTTTTCGCGATGGCGGTGATTTCGGCGGCCGTCACGCTCATGCCGGTCAACACGTCCTGCGCCTTGGCCAGCGTCTGGATCCGCGCTCCGATCGTTGTGGCGGCTTCCGATATGGACGGGGCATTGCGCAGGCTTTGGCTGATGATCGACTGGACCATGGCCAGCGTGTTCTTCATGCGATGGGCCAGCTCGCGGTTGAGAAGCTTCAGCTCCTCTTCATGCTGCTCACGCTGATCGAGATGCCTCTGCGCCTCGAGATAGGCCTCCTCCAAAGCCTTTCGGCCGACCACAGAGGCCGTTGTCTCCGTAACCACGTTCAAGAGACCGGCAATCTGCGCGTTGTCGTCGTAAAGGGGGCTGTAGGAAAAGGTCCAATAGCTTTCTGACGGTGCACCATTGCGATGGACCTGCAGCGGCAGGTTTTCCATCCAGGTTCCCTCGCCTGCCTGCGCGCGCTTCACGAAGGGCTCCACTCCCTCCCAGACATCAGCCCAATATTGACGAATTGGCTGTCCGAGAGGACTGGTTTCCCGGCCTTCAATCATAGGAAGATAGGAGTCGTTATGAAACTGCAGAAGGTCCTCGCCCCACCAGAAGCACATGGGTTGGCGCGTCGTCAGAACGAGGCGCAGGGTCGTCAGCAGGGACAAAGGCCACGAAGACATCGGCCCAAGGCATGTCTTGCCCCAATCGAAAGAGCGGATCTCTTCCGCCATCTGGCCCGTCACGCCGTCCAGCTGCGTCGTGTAGCTCATGGGACTCCAACTTCGGATGCCTGCGAACGCAATATTCGCGATACTGCAATGACTTAGGTTAACTCTTGCGCCGTGACAATCAAAACCTGCTCAGCCGCTCATCCGTCTGCATGGCCTGATCAGTCATCGTCGTCCGGACGTCGAGGGCGATATTCGCCTGTCTCCGGATCCTGGATCAAGGTTCCAATCGCCTGGTTTTCACGCTCTTTTTCCTCGGCACGGGATCTTGCCGCCAGCTTTTCGGCATCGGCCACGAAGCGGCGGTAGAGCAGCCAGGCGCCACCGACCAGGATCGTCAAAAATATCAGCTGCGCCATGTCCCCTCGCCTGTCAGCCGCCGCACTCCGCTCCGGTCAGAGACCGTAACGGCCCCATAGTGCCTTTTCTTCGAGCGTCTCGGCAAGACCGGCAACCGCCTGTGCGGCGATCTGATCCGTCGACCCGAATGCGCCGATGCCTGGGGCGCGGCGACCGAAGAGGCCCTTCGGCGCGCCGATGAGTTCGAGGCGGGCATCCTTGCCGTAACGGGTCTTGATCTCCTCGCGCATGCCGCCGAGGCGATCGACGAGACCGAGCTCCAGGCCCTTACGGCCTGTCCAGAACAGACCGGAAAACAGTGTCGGATCATCCGCGAGATGGCCGCCACGGCGAGCCTTGACCATATCGATGAAGATCTCGTGGATCTCCAGCTGCAGGGTCTTCAGATATTCGATGTCGCTTTCCTTTTCCGGCTGGAACGGATCGAGGATCACCTTGTTCTCACCAGCGGTGTAGACGCGGCGTTCGACGCCGATCTTCTTCAGGAGTTCGGGAAAGCCGAAACCGCCGGAGACCACGCCGATCGAGCCGACGATGGAGGTGGCGTCCGCAATGATCTCGTCGCCGGCAATCGCGATCATGTAGCCGCCGGAGGCTGCGACATCCTCGACGAAGACGAGGACACGCTTGTTCTTCTCCTCGGCGAGCGCGCGGATGCGGTCATAGATCATGCGCGACTGGACGGGAGAACCGCCGGGGGAATTGATCGACAGCGCCACGGCCGGGCTGTCCTTCATGCCGAAGGCTTTTTCCAGCTGGCCGGCGATGGAGGAGAGGTTGAGCGCCGGGCGGAAGCGCGAACCACCGCTCATGATCGGGCCATGCAGCCGGACGACCGGAATGACGGTGCCCTTCTTCTGGAAGCGCTTGGGAACCAGCCGTTTCAGAAAGTCTGCCATGGTCGCGTCTCAACTCCTCACGATCTTCAATATCGAGAGGAGATGTAAGATGCGCCGGCGCAAACACAATGGCGCGCCTGGAAAAATCAGTGTTTTCAACGCAGCCGCGGGTATCCGGCGCGCCCGTTGTTGAGATCGTCGACGAAGGGTGCAAAGGCATGGCTCTGCGGATCGTCATGCATCAGAAGCGGTGCGCGCAGCTGCAGTCGGGCGCGGGAGCCCTTGATCGCGGTGACCAGGATACGGGTGGCATTTTCGCCCTCGCGCGGGTGGATCGCCGTGACCTCGATGCCGCCGAAACGCCTCCCGCAGGCGGCGATGATTTCGGCAATCGACTGGGGCCGTGCAATCAGCGAGAGCTGGCCACCGGGGATCATGATGGCGCCAGCGGTCCGGATCCAGCTTTCAAACAGGTTCTCGGTCATCGCATGGGCTTCCGCCTTCAAGGCATCCGGCGTCTTGCGATCACCGGGATCGTTGAAGGGCGGGTTCATGATGACGTGGTGAAAGCTGTCATCGGCGAGGCCGGCAGCGACACGGGCGCGGCCAGTCAGGGTGACATCGGCCTCAACGACTTCGGCACGCTCGGCAAGGTCGATGTTTTCTGCGAGTGCCAGGCTCTTGCGAGCGTAAGCGGCCATATCGGGAGAGCGCTCGACCAAAGTAACCGAGGCGTTTGGCAGACGGACCGCAACGGCAAGGCCTGCGGCTCCTGCGCCAGCGCCGAGATCGGCCACGCGGACCCTACGATCATCAACGACAAGCGACGCGAGCAGCATGGCGTCCATGCCGGCCCGGTGGCCGCGTCCGACGGGCTGAACGAGATGGAAGCGGCCACGATGGAAAGCGTCCACCGTTTCCTGCACTGGCTGCTCGCTCAACGGCTCTCTACCTGCCGCCATGGCGACTCAGTCCTCGCGGTCGCGCAGTTCTGCGCCCAAGCCCGCATCGGTCAGAATGCGGCGCGCCTGGTCGACACAGTCGGAATCCACCAGCAGGCGGCGCTGCAACATACCGAGCGATCCTTCCAGAATGCTCATGGATTGATCGGCGATCATCGTGGCGATCCCGGCGTCGCGCATCAGGCTTTCGGCAAAGGAGAGCAGGACGACGTCATTGCTGCGAATGATCTCATGCATGGATTTCAGAACTCACTGTTAACAGGTAAAACCCGCGTTACGCCCCGGACCGAGGCAATTCGCCCCTTGCCGTGGCCCTCCCGGCTTTTTATGGTCGGCGACCAAACTGAACAGGAGTCCGGTGCGTTGGGCGTAGTCATACCGCTTGAGGAAAGCAAAAACAAACAGGCATCCGTCAAGCCTCTGGTAGACCTGACGAAAAGCGGCATGGAGCGCGTCAACCAGCTGATCCTGTCCAAGGCCGGCTCCGACGTACAGATGATCCCGGAAGTCGCCAATCACCTGATTTCGTCCGGCGGCAAGCGCCTTCGGCCGATGCTGACGCTCGCGACGGCCGCCATGTTCGGCTACGAGGGCGATCACCACATCAAGCTCGCGACCTCGGTCGAATTCATGCATACGGCGACGCTGCTGCATGACGACGTGGTCGACGAAAGCGATCTGCGTCGGGGCAAGTCCACCGCCCGCACGATCTGGGGTAACCAGGCCAGCGTGCTCGTCGGCGACTTCCTGCTTGGCCAGGCTTTCCGAATGATGGTCGAGGTCGGCTCGCTGGATGCGCTCGATGTTCTCTCGACGGCTGCCTGCGTGATTGCCGAAGGCGAAGTGCTGCAGCTCTCCGTCGCCAAGAACATGGAAACGACGGAAGACGATTATCTGGCCGTCATCCGCGCGAAGACGGCCGCGCTTTTTGCAGCCGCCGCAGAGGTGGGCCCCATCGTTGCGGGGACCGACAAGGCGACGCGCAGCGCGCTCAAATCCTACGGCATGAACCTGGGGCTCGCGTTCCAGCTGGTCGACGACGTGCTGGATTATGGTGGCAAGGCTGCCGAAACCGGCAAGAATGTCGGCGACGATTTCCGCGAGGGCAAGATCACGCTGCCGGTCATCCTCTCCTATCGACGGGGCACGGCTGCGGAACGCGACTTCTGGAAAGAATCGATCGAAGGCGGGCAGAACGACGACGTCAGGCTCGAAAAGGCCCTTGGCCTGATCGGCAAATACGGCGCGCTCAACGACACGATCCAGCGGGCGCAGCATTACGGCAAGATCGCGCGTGACGCGCTGGCGCCGCTGCCGAACTCGCCGTGGAAGGATGCGCTGAACGACGTGATCGATTTCTGCATTTCCCGCGTCAATTGACGCAGACCTGTGGATCGCCTTGCGGGGCTGCTTCAAAAAAGCCATTCTGTGCGTGAATCATTGCGTGTCGTCCGAGTGGGCGAGACTGCTCTTCACCGGTTCCTGAAAGGCTCGTTCATGCGGCAAAGCCCCGCCCTTCGCATCCTCGCCGGCACTGCACTGGCGCTGCTCCTCGGCGTTTCATTCTCGCAGGCGGCATCGTCTTCGAAGGCTTCAGCCCCTGAGAGCACGGAAAGCTTCGATTACGGAACCGTCGATTCCTTTGCAGGTGCCTTTCTCGCCGCACGGACGGCAGAGGCCGATCGCGATTACCCGAATGCCATCCAGTTCTACAAGAAGGCCCTGGACTTCTCTCCG
This sequence comes from Allorhizobium sp. DMC15, assembly GCF_056314065.1. NCBI lineage: Bacteria > Pseudomonadati > Pseudomonadota > Alphaproteobacteria > Hyphomicrobiales > Rhizobiaceae > Allorhizobium > Allorhizobium sp. DMC15. The sequence goes on along the minus strand of NZ_JBQUZB010000001.1, from coordinate 891,379 downwards.
AACGAGCTGGAACTGCAGCAGCGTCTGATGATCGCCCTGTTCATGAACGGCGATTTCGACGAGGGCGCAAAGCTCGCCAAGTTGCTCGAAAAGGATCCGGCCGTTGAACGGGTGACCTCGGTCGCCTTGAGCTTCCAGGCGATCCGCGACGGCCATTACGAAAAGGCGATGAAATCGCTGAAATACGAAGGTCCTAACGATCTCGATCGACTGATGAACGAGTTGCTGATCGCCTGGACGAAGGTCGGCGAAGACAAGGGCAAGGACGCCCTGAAACAGCTGCAGGATCTCAAAGGACCGAGCTGGTACGGCATTTTCAAGAGTTACAATATCGGCGCCATCGCGAGCGTCATCGGCGACGAGGACACCGCCCGCAAGGCCTTCACCGAAACCGTGACCGACAAGAATGGCGGTGCGACGGCACCCGACACCTATGCCCGTGCCGTCATGGCGCTTGCCACGCTCGAAGCCAATGCCGGCAACAAGCAGAAGGCGCTCGATGCGCTTTCGGCCGGCGACGAACTGATCACCAATTTTGCGCCCTTCAAAGCGCTACGTGACGAGATCGAGGCCGGGCGAAAGCCGAAGCCGGTCGTCGAGACGGCTGCTCAGGGGGCTGCCGGCATCCTGTTTTCCATCGGCGGCGCGCTGAACCGCGATGGCGCGGAAGACACTGTCATGCTTTACCTGCAGTTTGCGCGGGCGCTGGACAAGGACGCGGCAGACACGCTGATCCTGCTCGGCGGCATCGCGGAAAAGGCTGGTCAGCCGGACAAGGCGATCGAATTCTACCGCCAGGTGCCCGAGACCTCGCCGATGCGCCGGATCTCCGAATTGCAGCTTGGCCTGACACTGGCTGAAACCGGGAAAGTGGAAGAGGCCCGCACCCATCTTCAGAAGCTGATCGCTTCCGATCCGAAGGATGTGCGCAGTTATCTCGCCTATGGCAGCGTCTTGTCCGATGCCAAGGATTACGCGGCCATGGCTGCGAATTACGACAAGGCGGTGGAGGTCATCGGCCCCGCACCGACACGCAACCACTGGTCGGTCTTCTTCCAGCGCGGGATTGCCTATGAGCGCCTGAAGAAGTGGGACAAGGCGGAGCCGGATTTCCACAAGGCGCTGGAGCTCAACCCCGATCAGCCGCAGGTGCTGAACTATCTCGGCTATTCCTGGGTCGACATGAACCGCAATCTCCAGGAAGGCCTGGAGATGATCAAGAAGGCCGTGGAGCTTCGCCCGGATGACGGTTACATCGTCGATTCGCTCGGCTGGGCCTATTACCGGATGGGCCGTTTCGACGAAGCGGTGACCGAGCTGGAGCGCGCCATCGAGCTGAAAGCGGGCGACGCCACGATCAATGATCATCTGGGTGACGCCTATTGGCGCGTCGGCCGCAAACTCGAGGCCACATTCCAGTGGAAGCGGGCGCTGGCGTCCGAACCTGAAGAGTCCCAGGTTCCGGCGATCCAGGCGAAGATCGAAAAGGGGCTGCCCCCGATCGAGGCCGATGCCGCCAAGGTCAATGCCGAGCCGGCGACCGAGCCCAAGAAAGACGACAAGAAGACCTGATGCCGATGACGGCTGTTAAGGCGACATTGCCGGAGAAGGTCGAAGAGACCGCTCCGGCCAAGATCAATCTTGCCCTGCATGTCACCGGCCAGCGCGCGGACGGTTATCATCTGATCGATAGCCTCGTGACCTTCGCCGAGGATGGTGACGAGCTGCGCTTCGTTTCCTCTGACAAGGACAGCTTCTCTCTTGCCGGGCGGTTCGGCCCGGTGCTTGCGCTCGATCCTGCCGGCCAAGAGGGAAATCTTGTGCTGCGGGCTCGCGACCTCTTGCGGGCGGCACTCGATGAGAGCGGTCAAAGCCATGGACCCGTCGCGATCACGCTTGAGAAGAACCTTCCGGTTGCTTCCGGGATTGGCGGCGGCTCAGCCGACGCAGCCGCCACTCTGCGCGGGCTGATGCGGCTGTGGCAGGCCAAGCTTCCCGATGAACGGCTGAAAGCGATTGCCCTGAGACTTGGCGCGGATGTGCCGATGTGCCTGACGTCGCGACCGCTTCGCGCGAAGGGGATCGGCGAGGCCCTGGAACCTGTCGCACTGCCTTCCTTCCCGATCGTGCTCGTCAACCCGATGCTGCCTGTCTCAACGCCGGAGATCTTTCGACGGCTTTCGCGGCGGGACAATCCGGCAATCGGCATCCTTCCTTCGGGAGAAAGCAGCAATGGTTGGCTGGCCGGACTGAGCGAACTTCGCAACGACCTGCAGCCGCCGGCGGAACTGCTGGTACCCGAGATTGCCGAGGCCTGCGATTATCTCAGTCAGAGCCTGGCCGGCTTCGTGCGCATGTCGGGCTCCGGCGCCACCTGCTTCGGCCTTTACGACAGCGAGCCTGCGGCACTTCGCGCGGCGCTCGCCCTGTCCAGCTTCCGTCCCGACTGGTATGTCTTGCTCAGCCATACGATCGCTGGAGAGCTTTCATGAGCCGGATTGACGAAAGCCGCCCCTTCATTCCCGTCGGCATCGCCGTCTTGACCGTTTCCGACACACGAACGGCCGCCGACGATCGATCCGGCGATACGCTGGCGGCTCGAATTGCCGAGGCCGGACACCGCCTGGTGGCGCGGGCGATCGTCAAGGACGACAAGGCGGCGATTTTCGAGCAGGTGCAGGGTTGGACGACAGACCCCGAGATCGACGTGGTTATCACCACCGGTGGCACGGGCTTTACTGGAAGGGACGTCACACCGGAAGCACTGGAGCCGCTCTTCGAAAAGAAGATGGACGGGTTCTCCGAGGTTTTTCATCGCATTTCCTACGACAAGATCGGAACGTCGACCATTCAGTCGCGAGCAACGGGTGGCGTTGCGAACGCCACCTTCATCTTCGTGCTCCCCGGCTCGCCCGGTGCCTGCAAGGATGCCTGGGACGGGATCATCAGGCTGCAGCTCGATTACCGCCACATGCCCTGCAATTTCGTGGAAATCATGCCGCGACTGGACGAACACCTGAAGCGGGGAAGCTGAGGCTGCTGCCGATCAACGGCGGGCCTCCCGCGCGACCCAGGAGGGGATGATCTCGCTCGCCAGCCGCCGGGCTTTGTGGCCCCTCGCGAGTTGCAGCAGATCCGTCTGCGAATCGACGACGGCCAATGCCTGGCGCTTGGGGATCAGCAAACCGGTTTCCAGCGGCGGGCGGCTGCGCGTGATCCGGCGGTAGAACGGCAGCCTGTAGGTTCTCGACTCGGAAAAACGCGCCGGCACGCCGTTCAGAGCCACATATTCCGCCACCTCATCGACCCAGCCCGGACCGAGGCGCGCACCTGGTTCGACCAGAAGCAACCATTCGCCACGCGCCTTGGCAAGCACGTCCTTCATGTCCCATTGCTGATAAAAGCGGCAGCCTGCGGCATCCGCAACCGTGGAAGAACCGTCCTGCGAACCGTGATCCAGCACCACCACATCGCTGACCAACCCCTCGACAGCACCAGCCACCAGCACCGACAGCGTCTGTGCAAGTTCCGGTTCCTGATCGCGGCATTCCATGATGACTGTCAGCATTGCCTACATCTATCGCATTGCACAAAGTTTTGCCACTGACAGATTTATGAAGTTTGTTCTTGCATTGTTCTCTTTTGTGGCTTAGGAATAAAGTCATTGAACGGGCCGGCGAAGCCCGTGAGGAGCAAACATGAACGAGCTGTCTCTTGTGAGCCAGGCTGCCTTTCAGCCCGGCAATACGGCAGATATTGCCGATGCAGTCATGGGCGCATCCGGCCTGCGGATCGACATCGATCGCCGGCGTGGACGAGCAGCCGGCATCAATCCGTCCGGGCGGTTCGAAAAGCTCGAGCGCGTGGCCTTCGACGACGGCTGGCAGATGCTGGAGGAGATGCCTCCGTTCAAGACCGAGGTGCAGGTTGAAAAGCCGCGCACTGTCATCACCCGCAACGACTCCCCAGACATTCCCTTCGACCGTTCGATCAATCCCTATCGCGGCTGCGAGCACGGCTGCATCTATTGCTTTGCCCGGCCGACGCACAGCTACATGGGCCTGTCGGCCGGCCTCGACTTTGAGGCGAAGCTCTTTGCCAAGCCGGATGCACCGCGGCTTCTGGAACGGGAACTGTCGAAGCCCGGCTACAAGGTGAAGCCGATCGCCATCGGCACGAATACGGATCCCTATCAGCCGATCGAGCGGGAATGGCGGATCATGCGCCAGATCCTGGAGGTCCTCGACAAGGCCAATCATCCGGTGGTGATCGTGACGAAGTCGGCGCTGATCCTGCGTGATATCGACATCTTGAAGTCGATGGCGGAGCGGGGTCTGGTGAAGGTCGGCATTTCCGTGACCACGCTCGATCGCAAGCTCGCCCGGACCATGGAGCCGCGCGCCTCGACGCCTGCAAAGCGCCTGGAGGCGATCAAGACACTTTCGGAAGTCGGCATTCCCGTGGCCATCATGATGGCGCCCGTCATTCCAGCGCTGAACGACCACGAGATCGAACGGATCCTCGACAGCGGCAAGGCTGCTGGTGCGTCCGAGGCGAGTTACGTGCTGTTGCGCCTGCCGCTCGAAGTGAGCCCGCTGTTTCGCGACTGGCTGCTGCAGCACTATCCGGACCGCTATCGCCACGTGATGTCGCTGGTGCGCTCCATGCGGGATGGCAAGGATTACGATGCCGAATTCGGCAAGCGGATGAAGGGTGCCGGTCCCTATGCCTGGCAGATCAGCCGCCGCTTCGAGATGGCAACAAAGCGGCTCGGACTTCTTCGCCGCAGCCTGCATCTGCGCGAGGATCTTTTTCTGTCGCCGAACAGCGACGGGGTTCAGCTTTCCCTGCTCTGATAGGGCGTATCGTTTGAGATTCCGGTGCGGTTGTCCGCCGCCTCGCACCGGATGTGGTCCCTGGTAAGCCGCCCCTGAGGTCGTCAATGGCCGAAGGGACCGGGGACTTGCAGGAGGTCGGGTGCGCGTGCGATTTCTGCCGCATGAAAACGCGCACGCCACCCGATTCTCCTGGCCTTTTTCCAGACCTGCCGCTGGTCCCGGATTTTTCCCTGGAGAGCCGGGCCAAGCGGCGAGGCTCCTGGCCTGTCGCCGGCACGGACGAGGCGGGACGCGGGCCTCTGGCAGGACCCGTCGTGGCGGCGGCGGTCATTCTCGACCCCAAGCACATTCCGGCGGGACTGAACGACTCCAAGAAGCTCTCCGCCCGCCAGCGCGAGGCCCTCTATGAGGAGATCATCGCCACGGCGACCGTATCCATCGCGTCATCCTCGCCCCGTCGGATCGACCTGATCGACATTCGCAAGGCGAGCCTTGATGCCATGCGCCGTGCCGTGGCCGGCCTTTGCCTCGAGGCACGGCATGTGCTGACCGACGGTCGCGACGTGCCACCCGGCCTCGGCTGTTCCGGCGAGGCGGTGGTGAAGGGAGATGCGCGTTCGGTGTCGATTGCCGCCGCTTCGATCGTTGCCAAGGTGATGCGCGACCGGATGATGGTTCGGGCGGGGCTGGTCTATCCCGATTACGGCTTCGATCTGCATGCCGGCTACGGGACAGACCGCCATCGCAGCGCAATCGTCGCGCACGGCCCCTGCCCTTTGCATCGGATGAGTTTCCGGCCGCTGAAACCTGGTCCAGATACCGAACTTGCCCCGGCAACCGCGCTCTAGACCGATGGAGTCAGCGACCGCAGATTTCGAACAAGGCGGAACCGGCCGAGGCCGCGCCATCGAGGGGAAGTTCCGTCACGTCCTGGTCCACGGCGACTGTCAACGTCTTTCCGGCGGTGAGAAGCGCAACGAGATCAGTGCCCTTCGGCAACTCGCCTTCGAGGATGAAGAGATCGTCCATTTCCAGCCGGGTGCCTGTCATCGTGAGCGACAGCGCCTGCTTCTCCGTCTTCAGCGTCAACTGGTAGGTGCCGCCTTCCACCGGCTGTTCGGGTTCATGGGGATAGACGAGGCGGATGGGGCTTCCGGCCTTCTCACAGGCCAGTGAGAGCAGGACGTGATCGCTTTCTGCCAGGCCATAAGCAAGCGACGCCGCCCCCTCGCCGCTCCAACCAAGCCATGAGAGCTTCTCATCAGCCCATACCGCCTTGAGCGATGTCAGGCCGACAAGCGCGGCCACGGCCGCAAACGTACCGAGAGAACGCAATGCCATGCCGGTGCCTCCAAACGAAAAGCGCCCCGATCGGTGACCGATCGGGGCGTTTAAAATCTTCGGCGCTCGTGACGCCGCCCGAACTCAGTTCAGGCGCGACTTTACCTCACCGAGCGAGGCCTTGAACAGCGCCTGCTGCACGCTTTCGTCGGCCTTCTTCGCCAGGACCTTCTCGGCCGCAGCGACTGCGAGATCCACGGCCGCCGACCGTACGGCGTTGACGGCCTCGGTTTCGGCCTGCTTGATCTTCTGCTCAGAGAGCGCATTGCGACGGGCGATGAACTCTTCCGTCTTCTGTTTGGCTTCGGCAGCGAGCGCTGTTGCTTCGCGTTCTGCAGCGGCGACGATGCTTGCTGCTTCCGCTTCGGCTTCCTTGCGCTTGCGCTGGTATTCGGCCAGCAGATGCTGGGCCTCTTCGCGCAGGCGCTTGGCTTCCGCCAGTTCGGCGGAGATCTTGTCAGCGCGCTCGTCGAGTGCCTTCGCCATCATGCCCGGCACCTTGAGATAGGCGAGCAGGGCGAGGAAGATGATCAGGCCGACGAGGGCGTAGAAAGTTGCGTCGAGATGCATGCTCGTCACGCTCCCTGCTTGGCGACGCCGGAGACGGCGGCCTTGATGTCGGCGGCGGTTGCCTTGGAACCAATCAGTTCTTCGACGATCGACCCGACAGTATCGATGGCAATGGTGTCGACTTCGGCGAATGCCTTGGCCTTGATCTCGGCGATCCGCGTTTCGGCGGCGGCGATCTTGGCGTTCAGGTCGGCTTCGACCTTGGCGCGCTCTGCATCAGCCTTTGCCTTGGCTTCATCGCGGGCGACGGAAGCGATCTGGCCGGCTTTCGCCTTGGCTGCGCTCAGTTCGCGCTCGTATGTTTCAATGGCGGCATCGGCCTCGGACTTGAGCCGGGCGGCCTCGTCGAGATCCTGCGCAATGCGGTCGTGGCGCGTCTCAAGGATGCTGCCGACGCGCGGGACGATGACCTTCTGCATGAGCATGTAGAAGAGGCCGAACGTGATGACCAACCACAGAAGCTGCGATGCAAAGGTGCTGGTATCGAACGGTCCGAATACTGCCTTGCCGTGACCTTCGTCATGGGCAACGCCGGTTTCCGTGTGAAGCTGGCCTTCTGCCGGGACTTCCTCAGCAAAGGCGGGGGTCACAAACATGCTCACCTCCAGGTGTAGGCTCAAATGCGCGAGATCACGGCTGCCGGTTTGGCGCGCCGTGATCCCAGACTGTAGTCGCTATTAGACGACGAACAGGAGAAGGAGAGCTACGAGCAGCGAGAAGATGCCCAGAGCTTCCGTAACGGCGAAGCCGAATACCAGACGGCCGAACTGGCTGTCAGCGGCAGACGGGTTGCGCAGGGCGCCCGACAGGTAGCTGCCGAAGATGTTGCCGAGGCCGAGAGCCGTGCCGGCCATGCCAAAGCAAGCCAGACCTGCGCCGATGAACTTTGCTGCTTCCGCTTCCATGAATGAACTCCTTCGAGATGGTTGTTTGCGGCTATTGACTGGCGCGAGAGGCGCCGATGTCGGTGATCCTTAGTGCCCGCCGGGGTGTATTGCGTCATTGAGGTACATGCAAGTCAGCACCGCAAAAACATAGGCCTGGAGGAAGGCGACGAGGAACTCGAGACCCGTCAGGGCGACGGTCATGAGGAGGGGCAGGATAGCGCCACCAACGCCGAGCGCACCGAGCGCGCTGAGCGAGGTTACGAAGCCTGCGAAAACCTTGAGCGTGATGTGTCCAGCCAGCATGTTGGCGAAGAGACGCACGGAGAGCGAAATCGGACGCGAGAGGAACGAGATCACTTCGATCGCGACAACCAGCGGCAGGAGCGCGCCGGGAACACCGCTCGGCACGAAGACCTTGAGGAAGTGAAGGCCGTGCTTGTAGAAGCCATAGACGAGAACCGTGCCGATCACAAAGAGCGCGAGGGCAAAGGTTACGATGATCTGGCTGGTAATGGTGAAGAAGTAGGGCACCATACCGAGCAGGTTCGCCGTCAGAACGAACATGAAGAGCGAGAAGACCATCGGGAAGAACTTCATCCCGTGGCTTCCGGCGCCTTCGCGCAGCATGGAGGCAATGAATTCGTAGGACATCTCGGCGACCGACTGCATGCGCGTCGGGATCAAGCCGCGATTGGAGGTGGAGAAGTAGAGGAAACCTGCGGCTGCGGCTACAGTGGCAACCATGAACAGCGATGCATTGGTAAACGAAAGATCAACTCCGCCGATTTCGATCGGCACAATCTTCTGAACCAGGAACTGATGAGTAGGATCGTTCGACACGTTCTGCTCTTTCGCTTTTGCCGCCGGAGCGGGCATTCTCTTCCGGCGCGGACCGACTAGCGGTCCTTGCCCTTGTTTTCCAAATCCATCTTTCGCTCGACGGGATTTGGCGTCGCCACCATTCCGACCGTGCGCAAGACGTTCAACACACCGGCACAAAAACCCAGGAGAAGCATGACGATCATGCCCCAGGGAGACGTGCCCACAAAGTGGTCGAAAAGATAGCCCAGGATCGCACCGACGATCACGGCCGAGATGAACTCGCTCGAGATCTTCATCGCCATTCCGTAACCCTTTCGGGTTTCTTCGGCGCGGATCTCGTCCCGTTCCTCAGCCTTGTCCGCGACGCCTCGCTGTGCGAGTTCGGCGGCCAGTCGTCGACGACGTTCGTCCAGACCTTCTTCCCGGTTATCCGTCATGATCCTCTACGTCCGCTCCGTCTTCGATGGGCCGTTTGCGCCCGAATTGAATGCAGAAACGGCCGGAGACATACCCTTCTGGCCCGCTTTGAAGTCGGCCGCACCATAATTTTGAGGCCCCATATAGTCAAGGCATAGAAGGGGCAAGTTACACCACAAATTAACCCCGAAAAATCATAGACTTAAGTGTAATGGGGCGTTTCCCGTCGGATGACAAGTGGCAAATCGTGTCACTTGGCCGCGGCACAGGGCGAGAATCCCCCGCATCCGGCCAGAGGGAAGTCGGAGCCCGCCGGGTCCGAACCCGTGGCATGCCGACCGACAGCGAAGTATGCTAAATGGATGTCGTCGAGGCCCGGATGCGGAGGACGATTTCATGATACGGTTCGTGACACGCATCCTGCTGGCACTTTTGGCAGGCTGGTGGATCGGCACATATATCGGCTGGACCTATTGGCCCGAGAGCAACCTCGGTCCGCTGATCCCGATCCTTATCGCGGCCCCGTCCCTTTATCTGGCATCGTTCCTGGTCGTCCCCCTGCTCAGCGGATGGCTCGACCGGCTGCGCTGATGGCGTCAGCTCCAGCCGCCGCCATAGGTGCGGTAGAAGATGTGCTTGCCGATTTTCTCCACCCGTTTCATCGTCGGGCCCCAGGCCGGGCGCACATAGGTGGCGTGGTAATGGGTTGCCGAGCCGACATCCTTGAACCAGATCTTGCCGGCGGTGACCGCCATGGCAATTTCCTTCGCGATCTTCCAGTGGCGCGGTGAGGTGACGATATCGGGGATCCGATCACAGGCGAAGGAAAACTGGCAGCGGTTGCGCCAGTCTTCGTTCTGATAGACGACGCCGCAGATGGTATCCGGATAGTGTGGATTGCGGACGCGGTTGAGGATGACCTGTGCGACGGCGGCCTGGCCCTTCACGGATTCTCCGCGCGCCTCAAAATAAATGCCTTCGGCGAGGCATTTCTGCTCCTTCGCCGAGAAGACACCTGCTGGCAGGGGCGTCGCAGCCCAGGCGTGATCCTGCGGACCGATCTCTGGCACGAAACGCCCGGCGTTCTCGTCCTTGTTCGTCAGGATCGAATCGAATGGCGAGACGCTGGCGTAATCCGGTGCGGGCGGCGCATAGGCGGTGGCCAGCACATCCGGCGTGGTATTGGTCACGAGATCGGCGATCATTGCCGGGAGCGTGGGATCAACCGCGGGGGTCTCACGCTTGAAGTAGAAGCTCGCGAGTTCGACCGGTTTCGTCTTGCCGTCCTTCTGAGTGAAAGCGGCAGGCGTATTGACCTTCGGATCAAAGAGGAAGCTGGTCCGTTGCAGGATGGAACCGGCGGAAAAAGCGCGTGGCGGCAGCATCGGCTCGACGGCAACCACCCTGCCCTTCTTCAAGTCACGGGTCACGCGCATTTCGTCAGGCAAGGCATCCGGATCGGCCTTGCCACCGTCGAATGCGATGCGGCGGCCGTCAGGGAGGACGAGGCCGGCACCGGCCTGCAGGCTATCGGACTGCTCCCCGGGGAATGAGAGGCTCGCTTCATGAATGGACCCTGCCGGCGAGGCCGTGAGCACCATACGCCAATTGCTGGCGCCGCGATCGAGGCCTGCCAGCATACCCGCCATATCGGCCTGGGCGGCGACGGTTGGGAAGATCAGCCAGGATGCGAGGCCGAACACCAGGGGAGAGGTCCAGGTCTCCAAACGGGACAGGACCTTCTTCGAAGGACGGGACGAGAGACGCAAGGCCAGACTCCAACACTACGCGGAAGCGACGGGAACTACATTAGCAAACTATCTCTCGTTAACCTTGATGGATGGTTAACGCCTCGCAACGACGCTTCGAAACGGAAGCGTGCACACGCAAAAAGCCGCCGGGCATCCCGACGGCTTTTGTGCTGCAGTCTATCAGACCAGGGGGTCAGATGATCACGTGGGACCCCAATTCCACCACACGGTTCGCCGGCAGGCGGAAGTAATCGGAGGGGTCGGCGGCGAGATCGGCCAGCGCGATGTAGAGCCGGTCCTGCCAGTGTGGCATGCCCATGGCATTGCCCGGCACCAGCTTGCGACGACCGAGATAGAAGGACGTCGACATGATATCGAACTTCAGTCCCCCGCGGCGCAGGCTTGCCAATGTCTTCGACACGTTTTGCGTCTCCATGAAACCAAAACGAATTTCGACGCGAGAAAAGCGTTCCGACAGTTCCTCGACCTCGAAACGCTGGTCCTCCGCAACGCGCGGGCGGCCGAGCGTGCGGATGGTCAGGATGATGTTGCGCTCGTGGATGACGTGGTTGTGTTTCAGATTGTGCATGAGGGCGGCCGGCGCCCGCGTGGGATCGCTGGTCAGGAAGATGGCGGTCCCGGTCACACAGGCAGGGCCGTGATCCCCTTTCTTCTCGATCATGCCGATGAAGGATTCCAGGGGAATATCGTCGCGTCGGGTCTTCTGGAAGATGATCGCGGTGCCGCGACGCCAGGTCCACATGACGATGGTGAAACCGGCCGCAAAGAGCACGGGCACATAGCCGCCATCATGGATCTTGAGGAGGTTCGCGCCGAGGAAGACAATCTCCAGAACGAGCAAGGGAGTGAGCACGGCCACAGCCAGCGGCAAGCTCCAGTTCCACTTCTTGCGAACGAACTCGAACGCCATAATCGTCGTGACAACCATCGCACCTGTTACCGAGATGCCGTAGGCGGTGGCAAGCGCCTCGGAACTTTCGAAGAGCAGAACCAGGGCCACGACCCCGATGAGCAGCAGCGTGTTGACGGACGGCAGATAGATCTGGCCGGTCTGCGTCTCAGAGGTGAAGAGGATCTGCATGCGCGGCAGGAAGCCGAGATGGATTGCCTGGCGCACGAGAGAGAAGGCGCCGGTAATGACGGCCTGACTGGCGATGATGGTCGCAAATGTGGCGAGGATGACGATCGGTAGGAGTGCCCAGGAGGGGAACATCAGAAAGAAGGGATCGGAAGCGGCCTCCGGGTTGTGGAGCACCAGCGCGCCCTGGCCCAGATAGTTGAGGACCAAAGCCGGAAAGACCAGCACGAACCATGCCCATTGGATTGGACGCCGGCCGAAATGCCCAAGGTCTGCATAAAGGGCCTCCGCACCGGTAACCGTCAGGAAGACAGCACCAAGGACGATGACGCCAAGAAATCCTTCGCGCAGCAAGAAGCTGATCGCATACCAAGGATTGAAAGCTGCGAAGATGGCCGGATCGTCAAAGATGTGAATGATGCCCCCGGCTGCCATCACCAGGAACCACAGGGCCGTAATGGGACCGAAAAACCGTGCGACGGCCCCGGTGCCCCGGGACTGCACGGCAAACAGACCGACGAGGATGGCGATCGAAATGGGCAGAATGAACTCCGCCATGCTCGGCGCCACGAGCTTCAGGCCTTCCACGGCGGAAAGGACGGACAGAGCCGGCGTGATCATGGAATCGCCCAGAAACAGTGCCGCTCCGATCAAACCGAGCACCATCAGAATCTTGCCATGCCCGTTGGCGGTCTTCGACAGCAGTGCGAGAAGAGAGAGCGTGCCGCCCTCCCCGTCATTGTCGGCGCGCAGCAGGAAAAGAACGTATTTCAAGGTCACGATGATGGTCAGAGCCCAGATCATCAGTGAAATGAGGCCGATGATCTCGACGTGAGTGATGCCGTCGGCGCCGATTGGTTTCAATGCCTCGCGAAAGGCGTAAAGGGGGCTGGTGCCGATATCGCCGTAGACGACGCCGACGGAGCCGACCGCGAGCAAGAACAGGCTGCGCACATCCTTGGGGCCAGTCGCGGACTGGTTATCGCTGTGTTGCATGAGACTACAGGCTCGTCAGAGCCAGCCTTTCCAACGGAAAAACAAGAAGGGTATCACTGCCGATATCAGCATGGCGACGAGCGCCATGGGATAACCGAAGCCCCATTCGAGCTCCGGCATCAGGCGGAAGTTCATGCCATAGATCGAGGCGACGAGCGTCGGCGGCAGGAAGACGACCGATGCAATCGAAAAGATCTTGATGATGGCGTTCTGCTCGACGCTGATCAGGCCAAGCGAGGCGTCGAGCATGAATGTAATGTTGTTGCCGACAAATGCCGCATGCTCGCCCAGCGACTGGATGTCGCGGGCGACAATGCTGCAGAGTTCGGCTGCAAGCGCGTCCGAGCGGACAACCGACTGGGAACTGAGGAAGGTCACCAGTCGGGACAGGGATACCAGGCTATCGCGCACCTTGCTGACCAGTTGGTGGTGCGCGGCAATGTCGAGAAGCTTGTCTTCCAGAAAACGAGGCGGGCGTCGCTTGGCCGTCTTGCGATCGACAAAGACGGATACTGACAGGCTATCAAGGCGAGCAGCCAGCGTTTCGAGAATTTCGGCCGTGCGATCGGCGACCGTTTCCAGCAGACTGCCGAGCAAGGTTGCTCCGGACTTGCACTGGTCATTCAGCCTGAGCAGGCTCGCGCTGAACAGGGCGAACGATTTCGGCTCGGCATAACGGATGGTGATCAACCGATTGTCGTGCAGGATGAAGGCGATGTCGGTGAGTTGCGGCAGGGCCGTGTCAGCCTTGTAGATCAACGACGCCGTCATATAGACCGCTTCATTCTCGACATAGAGCCGGCTGGAAGGCTCAATATCCTTCAGCTCCTCGCGCGTCGGCAGCGGTATGCCGATCGCCTGCTCGACAGCATGTTCCTCTTCGACGCTCGGGCTGACGAGGTCGATCCAGATGATGTCGGAAGTAATTTGGTTTCTGGCAGAGTCGGGGCCGAATGTTACGGCACTTCCGTCTGTTCTATAGGCCCTGATCAAGGACAGGTCGCTCTCATCGCACGCCTCGGATGACTGTGGGCGGACACAATCACAGTCCGCAGAGAAAGCCAAGACGAATCATGACGGCGGAAATGCAGTCTTTGCACAGCTGCTGCGCAAAAACGTCACATCCCCGCCACTTTTCGGGTCCTATTCGAATACGATCGTGGGCGCTGCCCGACCGGAGCGCGCCTTCACCTCGGCCCAAACCTTCTCAGCGATGGATCGATACACGTTGGCCTGCGGCCCCTCCGGCTCTGCGACCACGATGGGCGTGCCGTCGTCGGAATGTTCGCGGATCGAGATGGTGAGCGGCACCTCGCCAAGGAAGGGCACGCCGATCTTTTCGGCTTCGGCCCGCGCGCCGCCATGCCCGAAGATGTCGTAGCGATTGCCCGTATCCGGCGCGATGAAATAGCTCATGTTTTCGACGATGCCGAGCACCGGAACCTCAACCTTGTTGAACATGTTGAGGCCCTTGCGGGCATCGATCAGGGCCAGATCCTGCGGCGTGGATACGATGACCGCACCCGAGAGGGGCACCTGCTGCGCCATGGTCAGCTGGGCGTCGCCGGTACCAGGCGGCATATCGACCACGAGAACGTCGAGATCGCCCCAGGCAACTTCGCGCAGCATCTGCATCAGAGCAGACTGCACCATGGGGCCGCGCCAGATCATGGCGGTCCCCTCGTCGACCAGGAAACCCATGGACATCACCTTGATGCCGAAATTCTCCATGGGAACGATAATGCGGTTCTCGATCTGCTGAGGGCGACCGGTGATGCCGAGAAGACGCGGCATCGACGGGCCGTAGACATCGGCGTCGAGAATGCCGACGCGCAGACCATTGGCCTTGAGCGCCAGAGCCAGGTTAACAGCCGTCGTCGACTTACCAACTCCGCCCTTGCCGGATGCGACCGCGATAATCGCTTCGATGCCGGGAACGCCTGCCTTCGAGCGCTGCGGGCCGGACGGCGCCGGGGCATGACCGTGGGAATGGGCGGGGGCCGCTGCGGACGGGCGCGGCGGCGGTGGTGCCGAACCCTGCTTGCGTTCGGCGGTGAGGCTGACGACAGCACCCTTGACGCCCGGAAGTGCCTTCACGGTTCGCTCTGCCGCCTGACGCAGAGGCTCGAGCTCCTGGGCGCGCTCCGCCGGTACGTTGATCGAGAAATAGACCTTGCCATCGGAGATGAAGATGTCTGAAACCATCTTCAGCTCAACGATGCTGCGATCGAGATCCGGGCCACGAACGCGGCCGAGTGCTTCCAGAACCACATCGCGCGTCAATTCGACCATCACTATCCTCTTTCGGCTTCACCAGTGCTGCGGCACCAATACTGGAGAGCCGCGGCTTCGCCAACCGCTAATGCGGCGGACACCCTGCGACAGATTTTCGGCTGAACAGGGATCGCGCAAAAAGGAAAGCCGCCGGCAGGGGGATGAGCACCCTGCGGCGGCTTGTCCTTGCAGCACCCTTGCCGGGCGGCTTGCAGCGTCCCCTCTGGACTGTCTGATAAAATGCAGGAAGCGTGCCAATCCGAAAAGGGTGCATACAGCCCCCGGATTAGGAGAGAATCAGGGCAAATGACCGGTAAACAGGGCGCGCAGCTGCCAGCAAACTAGGCTTCCGCAAAAGATGCGCCCAAAAAAGCGACAGGGTCAGGCTTTACTTGATCAGGCCGAGGCGCAGCGCTTTGGCCACCGCCTGGGTGCGGTTGACCGCATCGAGCTTCTTGGTCGCGCGGTTGAGATAGTGATTGATGGTATGTTCGGACAGCGTCAGGATCTCTGCGATTTCGACACTGGTTTTGCCGGCAGCCGTCCAGTTCAGGCAGTCCAGCTCTCGTTCGGTCAGCATATCGCTGTTGCGGCTATCCATCTCCCGGATTTCCGCCAGCCGGTTGAAGACATGGACCGACAGGTAGGTCAGTTCCATCATCTCCGTCGTTGTAAAGGGTTCGCGGTCGCCGTTGAAAGCAACCGCACCGCGCGCGCCGCTTGCATCATGGACGGGGAAATAGGCCCCGCGGTTCATCCGAAAGCGGCAAAACAGGGTTTTTGCCACTTCCGTCGAGCGCGGATCCCTGACGAAGCTGGTGTCGTCCATATCGTAGCGAAAGGGGATTGAGGCGCGACGCAGATGGGCGAGAACAGGGCTATCGGAGAGAAGGGAAACCTGGTCAAACTCGCTGAGGAGATCGGAAGGCCAGTTGGTGATGATCGAACTGCTGCTCAGATCCCTTGCTGTCGAGCCAGGCATGTTGAGCACCATGAAGCAGCGCGAGCCGAACATCTCCGTGGCCCGCTTCATGAAGCGAAACACATCGAATTGGGTCTTGAAGGACTTGACCTCGGTCACCAGGCCTTCGATGCGTTCAACTGCGGGCGGATCCAGATCTGTCATGGGAGCGTTTTCTTCGCGGCCGGATTCGCCGTCACGAGAAATCCAAACTTGGTCGATGAATACGTCAACTGTTTTCCAAACCTGAGGTTGTTCGAGAGACGGCGGCATCATCCACGATTTAAGCCATTTGCGCCAACCCCATTCCTTGGGCAATTCGACACGATATGGAAGAATACCCAGGGAGAACAGAAGTGAGCTTCCACGCGAATCTCAACCCCATTAGGTAGCAGACCATAGACTTCTAACCGCCAGAGGGTCCAGAGACCCTGTGTATTTTACCGTAAACCCCTGTCGCAAATCAGTGAAATGCCGACAGGTCCGCAAAGACAACGAGGAGAATGACGTGATCCAGACCGAAAGCTTCAAGGGTAAGGTGTTGGTGGCTGACCAGATGGAACTGGGAGAAGGCCCGACCTACGACCCTCTGTCCGGCTCGCTCTTCTGGTTCGACATTCTGGGCAAGACGCTGTGCGAGTTGACCGTAGAGACGGGCGCTGTCGTCAAACACGCGCTTCCCTTCCTCGGCAGCGTGCTCGCCGTGATCGACGAGAACCGGCAGTTGATCGCTTCAGACCAGGGGCTTTTCCTGCGCGAGCGCTCGTCCGGCCGGCTCTCAGCCTACGCCGCAATCGAGGACAAGCCGCAGAACCGGTCGAATGACGGGCGCGTTCATCCGAGCGGCGCGCTGTGGATCGGAACGATGAGCAAAACGGCCGATACCGGCGCGGGGGCCATCTATCATGTGGCGGGAACGCAGGTGACGAAGCTGTTCGAGGCGGTCAGCATTCCGAACGGCATCTGCTTCTCGCCGGACGGCGCTGTGGGCTATTTCAACGATTCGAAGGTCAACCACATGATGCGCGTGGACCTGAATCCAGCAACCGGCATGCCGACAGGGGCACCGAGCGTGTTCATCGACCAGTCCGCCCGTAACGGGGTGATCGACGGATCTGTGGTCGATCTGGATGGCACCATCTGGAACTCCAACTGGGATGGTGGCGCTGTAGACCGCTACGCGCCGGACGGCCGGCAGATCGCCCGTTACGAAATCCCGACACGCCGCCCAACCTGCCCCGCCTTCTTCGGCGCTGGCTTCGACCGCCTCGCGGTGACGTCCTGCTGGGAAGGTTTGACCGATCGCGAACGGGCTGAAGATGTGCATGCCGGCAAGCTCTTCGAGCTTGGCGTGGCGGTCAAAGGCAAGCCGGAGCCCTTCTTCAAGCTTTGATGGCATCGACATCCGGTGCGTCCAACCGGCGCACCGGTACACTTTCCCGGTTTTCTTAGGTTCCTTCCGCTGTTCTTCGAGCCTGCTTCGACAAGGCGCGGTCGAACCTTCGAACACCGCAATTGTTCCCATGGATGATCAAAAATAAACCGGGGAACGAAGACGACCGCCAGACATTTTCCTCCCGAACCGACGCAGCCCAGGGGCACCTGCCCAAAGGCAGCGTCAGTCGCAAGACCATCTCAGAGGAAAGGTAGGTCCACCATGAAAAAGACCCTTACGACGATCGCCGCAGCCGTGCTGCTCGGCTCCACCGCCATGGCCCCGGTCGCTTTCGCCCAGGACGCCACGGGCACGACCACCACGACGCCTCCGGCCGCAACCGGCACTGCTCCCGTATCGCCTGACGCCACTGGCGGCGCGACCGACGCAACCGGTGCAACGGGCACGATGGCTCCGAACACTGCCGATGCAGGCACCAGCGCCTCCGGTTCGGCCACTTATCTGACTGAACAGGCTGAAAACCAGATCAGCGTCAACGACTTCATGGGCCAGGCCATCTACACGGCCGACAACCAGTCGATCGGTGACATCAACGACCTGCTGGTGCAGAATGACGGCGGCGTTGTCGCTGCAGTCGTCGGCGTGGGTGGCTTCCTCGGTATCGGCGAAAAGAATGTCGCCATTCCGTTCGACAAGATCACCATCACCCGCGAAGGCGGTGAAGGCCAGACCTCGACAGAACAGGCAGCGGATGCTGATATCCGTCTGACCACCACGGAAACGGCCGACAGCCTCCGCAATGCGCCGGAATTCCGCACTCTGGAAGACCAGGCTTCGGACGCCAACACTGCTGCCACGACCGAGGGCACGACGGGCACCGGCATGCCGGCAGACGACACGACCACGTCGTCGACCAAGAACTAATCTGAGCCATCAGCTCAAAGGTGTGAAAGGCGGCGCTTCGGCGTCGCCTTTTCGCGTTGCGGTCAGAGCAGACTGCAATAGCGCAAGGCGTCATAGATCGCCGCGTGGATGTTGCGGCTTTCCACGGCGTCACCGATGCGAAAGAGGTCGAAACTCGCGGCTTCATCCTTCACCGGCAGCGGATTTCGCCGGGCGATGAGTGCTGCATAATCCACCGTTCCGCGGTTTCGCGATAGCGGCTTCAGCTCGAGATAGAGGTCCGCATTGGCCATCGTGCCATGTTCCACCACCACCTGCGCGACGCGTCGTTCGACCCGGACATCCGAAAAGTCGGAGCCGAGCGTGGCCACGAAACCGTTGCCCTCCCGGCGAACACCCGTCAGCCTTGAATTAATCGTGACGCGAACATTCTTCTCCGCAAAGGTTTTCGCATAAGGCACATGATTCATGCCGCCCATTTCGGGCGCGAAGAACCGCTCCGGGGAGACAACCTCTAGGTCTGCGCCGGCAGTGGCGATCACTTCCGCGGCGCTCATGCCCTGGTGGCCGCCATTGTCGTCGAACAAGAGCACCGGGCCTTCCGGCTTCACGGCTCCGGCAAGGATATCCCAGCTCGACACCACCAGATCCTCACCCGCTTCCAGTTCCGGCGACTGGGCGATGCCGCCGGTCGCAATCACCACGAGATCCGGTTCGAAGGCGAGCACATCATCTGCGCCGGCATAGGTGTCATAGTGGATGGTGACACCGAGACGGTCGAGCTCGGCGAGACGCCAGTCGACGATGCCGACCATCTCTTTGCGCCGGGGATTGCGGGTCATGAGGTTGACCTGACCGCCGGCCTTGCCAGAGGCTTCCAGAACGTCGACCATGTGACCACGTTCAGCCAGCACCCGAGCGGCTTCCAGCCCGGCCGGTCCGGCGCCCACGACCACAGCCTTGCGAGACGTCTCGGCTTTCGGAAGGTCATGGGGGATCAGCGCCTCGCGGCTCGTCGCGGCATTGTGGATGCAGAGCGCTTCGCCGCCTTCGTAGATGCGGTCCAGACAGTAGGTGGCACCGACGCAGGGACGGATCTCGGCTTCGCGGCCCTCGATGATCTTTCTGACGATGTGCGGGTCGGCAATGTGGGCGCGGGTCATGCCGACCATGTCGAGTTTGCCTTCGGCAATCGCATGGCGGGCGGTCGCGACATCGGCGATGCGGGCGGCGTGGAAAACCGGGAACTTCGTGGCCGCGCGAACATCACCGGCGAAATCGAGATGCGGCGAGGCCGCCATGCCCTGGATCGGGATGACGTCGTTCAGCGACGCATCGTGCTCGATATGGCCCCTGATAATGTTGAGGAAATCGATCTTGCCGCCGGATGCGAAACGCTTGGCGATCTCGACGCCCTCGTCGCGGGAGAGGCCTTTGTCCCAGTCCTCGTCGGCAACCATGCGAATGCCGACGATGAAGTCGGAGCCAACGGCCTTGCGGACGGCATCGATCACAAGATTAGAGAAGCGCATGCGGTTGTCGAGCGAACCGCCGAACTCATCGTCACGCCGGTTGGTGGCCGGCGACCAGAAGCTGTCCATCAGGTGCCCATAAGCTTCGAATTCGATGCCATCGAGACCGGCTTCCTGCATGCGGGCGGCAGCGGTCGCATAGTCGGCGACGATGCGCTCGATGTCCCAATCCTCGATTTCCTTGGGGAAGTGGCGATGCGCCGGCTCCCGGATCGGAGACGGGGCGAGGACCGGCAGCCAATCGCCCTTGTTCCAATTGGTACGGCGGCCGAGATGGGTGAGCTGGATCATCACGGCGCAGCCGTGCTCGTGACAGTCGTCGGTCAGACGCTTCAGATGCGGGACGATCTCGTCCTTCCAAGCGAGCAGGTTGCCGAAGGCGGGCGGGCTGTCGCGACTGACGCTGGCAGAACCCGCCGTCATCGTAAGCGCGATGCCGCCCTTCGCCTTTTCGACATGGTAGAGCCGGTAACGCTCCGTCGGCATGCCGGCTTCTGAGTAGGCCGGTTCGTGCGCCGTCGACATGATGCGGTTCTTAAGGGTCAGATGTTTCAGCTGGAAGGGCTGGAGGAGCGGATCCCGGCTTTCAGTCATGCGTCATTGCGTCCTATTCAGTACCAGGCATCCGGCTTGGCGCGCTTCGTTCGCTCAACATAATCCTGAAGCGCCTCGTCGATGGCGATGTCCAAAGGCGGCGCTTCGTATTCGGCGAGCGTCTTCTTCCATTTTGCATTGGCGCGCGTCGCCATATCCGTGGAGCCCGCTTCCGACCATTTCTCGAAGGGCTCGTTGTCCGACAAGGCCGAGTCCCAGAAGGCGGTCTGGTAGTTGCGCATGGTGTGGGCGGAGCCCAGAAAATGGCTGCCGGGACCGACTTCCTCGAAGGCGTCCATCGCGAGCGTGTTGTCATCGACGACGACACCGGCGAGATAGGAATGCAGCGCGCCGCAGAAGTCCGTGTCCATCACGAATTTCTCGTAGGACATGGCGAGCAGGCCATCGACGAAGCCGGCCGAATGCAGGATGAAATTGGCGCCGCAATGCACGGCCGACATCATCGACATGACGCCTTCCTGCATGGCCTGGGCATCCGGCAGCTTGGAATTGGAAAAATTGCCGGCACAGCGCAGCGGCAGCTTCAGCCGGCGCGCAAGCTGGCCGACCACCATGGAACCGATCGCCGGTTCAGGCGTGCCGAAGGTTGGGGAGCCGGAGCGGAGTGACATGGAGGAGAGGAAGTTGCCGAATATGACCGGCGCGCCCTTGCGCTCCAGCTGAGTCAGCGCACAGCCGGCCATGGTTTCGGCCAGCGACTGGGCGATAGCGCCAGCACTGGTGACCGGGCCCATGGCGCCGCCGAGAATGAAGGGAACGATAACCGCCGCCTGGTTGGCACGGGCATAGGCGCGCAAGGCCTTTGTCATGGTGCCGTCCCAGACGAGCGGCGAGTTGACGTTGACGTTGCCGAGGATGACGCAGTTCTGGTCGACGAAATCGGCACCGAACAGGATGCGGGCCATCTCGATCGATTCCTCGGCACGCTCCTCCGCCGTCACCGACCCCATGAAGGCGCGGTCGGAATATTTGATGTGGCTGTAGACCATGTCGAGGTGGCGCTTGTTGACGGGCACGTCGACCGGTTCGCAGATCGTGCCGCCGGAATGGTGCAGCCAGGGCGAGGACTGGGCGAGCTTGATGAGATTGCGGAAGTCCTCAATGGTGCCGTAGCGGCGCCCCTTGTCGAGGTCCATGACGAAGGGCGAGCCATAGGCCGGTGAGAAGACGACCGCATTGCCGCCGATCTCCACATTGTTCGCGGGGTTGCGGGCATATTGGGTGAAGGTAGAGGGCGCCGAGGCGAGGATTTCGCGCAGCATGCCCTTGGGAAAGCGCACGCGCAGACCCTCGATTTCGGCACCCGCCTTGCGCCAGAGGTCGAGCGCTGCGGGGTCGTCGCGGAATTCGATGCCGATCTCAGCGAGAATTCGGTCGGCCACGGCCTCGATGCGGAGAAGGTTCTCCTCCGAGAGAATATCGTAGGTCGGGATGTTGCGGCGGATGAAAGGAACCTTCAACGCGAACTGCGATCCTGTGCTGCGCCGCGCGGGTCTGCTTCGCCTGCCGCCTGCTGCTTCCGTCACTGTGTCCATCTGCCCTGCCCTCGCTTTTATCGCAGGGTAAAGCAGCACTAATTGCCTGTGACGCTGGAAAATTCCTCGCGATGCAATAAGCTGACCTTATGACAACCTATCGCCACCTGATCCCGTCGGCCAATGCGCTCATCGTCTTCGAGGCGGCTGGACGGCACGAGAATTTCACCCGGGCCGCGAGCGAACTCGGCATGTCGCAGGTGGCGGTTTCCTATGCCATCCGCGGGCTGGAACAGCAGCTCGGGGTCGCGCTCTTCGAGCGCCAGCATCGGGCCGCCCGGCTGACGGAGGTCGGCGAGCGCTTTCACGCGGATGTTTCGGCCGGGCTGTCGCGCATCGGCCGCGCGGCGGAGGACATTCGAAGCAAGGGCCGCGAGGTGAATGTCACGCTTGCCGCCTCCACCGCTTTTGCCTCGATGTGGATGCTACCACGCCTTACCGCCCTACGTGAGGACCTGCCGGATATCGATTTGCGCATCCAGACCAGCGTCCGGGATCTTGACCTTGAGGAAGAGGCCATTCCGCTCGGGGTGCGCGGCGGCAAGGCTGAGGACTGGCCGCATTACCACTCGGCACTGCTGGCGCCCGAGGTCATCACAGCCGTGGCAAGCCCCGCTTTCGTCGAGGCACACGGCATGCCCGAGACCCCGGCGGCCCTCACCCGCCATCCACTGATCTGGCTGGAAGAACCGGTGCGTCAGGCCTGCAGCTGGCCCGAATGGTTTGCCTCGGCCGGTATTGACTACAAGCCGGCCAGCCGGCGGCTGGCGATCAACGACTACGTCCTGGTGATCCAGGCGGTGCTGGCCGGCCAGGGGATTGCGCTCGGTTGGACCCATCTCGTGCGGCAGCTGGTGGCGCAGGGTCAATTGGTGGAAGTCGGCGGCCATGCGCTACGCACGGAGCTTGCCTTTCATGTCGTCTGGCCGCGTTCGCGCGAACTTAGCGGCGCGGCCACACGCGTGCGCAACTGGCTGCTCGAACAGGCCTGATCCAATTTCGCCCGGTCAGGCCGAGGCGCGATCGATCAGAGCGAATTCATGATGGTTTTCGGCAAGGTAGCGCAACGTGGCAGCCGCGTCGGCAGGGCGGCCGAAATGATAGCCCTGTCCCATGCCGCAGCCGAGTTCCCGCAGCTTCTGTGCTTCTGCTTCCGTCTCGATCCCTTCGGCGACCACCTCGAGGTCGAGGCCCTCGCACATGGTGATGATGGCCTTGATGATGTGCTCGGAGGTGCGGTCCGTGGTGATGGCGGAAACGAAGGCGCGGTCGATCTTCACCTTGTCGAAGGTGAAATCACGCAAACGTCCGAGGCTCGACTGGCCGGTGCCGAAGTCGTCGAGCGAAATGCGGATGCCGGCGTCCTTGAGGTCCTTGATGATCCGTCGAGCGGTATCGGCCGAGGTCATGACCGCCGTTTCGGTGATCTCCATCTCCAGCCGACGCGGGTCGAAGCCGACGCTGTTGAGGATCGACAACGTGTTGTGGGAGGTGCGCAGGTCCATTAGCTGGACCGAGGACAGGTTGAACGACAGGAAGAGATCGCGCGGCCAGGCCAGCGTCGCCTCTGCCGCCTTGCGCAACAGGGTTTCCGACAGGGTATCGATGAAGCCGCGCTCTTCGGCGAGCGGCACGAAGACGGCGGGAGAGACGAAACCGAGATCTGGGTCGATCCAGCGGGCGAGTGCCTCGAAGCCGACGACGCGGTTGTCGCGAAGCCGAACGATCGGCTGAAAATGCACATCAACGGTGTCGTTGATGATGGCATTGCGCAGCGCCTGTTCGAGCTGCGTCGCGCGCTTCATTTCCTGGGCGATCTCGCGGGAATACACAGTGACCTGGCCGCGGCCGCGACGCTTGGAGCGATAAAGTGCGGTCTCGGCGCTCTTCATGAGTTCTTCGAACTCCTCGCCGGCGAAGGGATAGACGGCAAAGCCGAGCGAGGCGGAAAGGCGGACGTTGCGATCGCCGAGATCGTAGGGGGCGGAGAGCACGTCCTTGATCAGTTGGCCGGCGCGTTCGGCGCCGGTGCGCTCGAAGACCAGCGGCAGGACGATGGCGAATTCGTCGCCGTCGTGACGGGTGACCGTCGCGCCATCGGGAACGCAGGCCCTCAGGCGGTGGGCGACCTGGCAGAGAATCTCGTCACCGGATGCCTGGCCGAAAAGGTCGTTGATCGGTTTGAAGCCGTCGAGATTGACGATGCCGACGGTGAAGGGAGCAGGATCGGCGGCGCGATCGGCGGCCAGCTGGCGGATCTTGTCTGCAAGGCGGTTGCGGTTGCCCAATCCGGTCAGATGATCGGTGTAGGCCATGCGCTGCAGTTCTTTCTGGTTGTGCTGCTCAATGGCAGTGCCAGCGGGACCCATTCATTCTTCCTGCTACGGTTCCTTCCACAGGCGCGATAATGGATCTAAAGCATTAATATAATAATAGCGACGGACACTTGCAGGCAGCAGCGGAGAGCCTTTCAGCCGTTCGTCGCGCGTGCCATCTGGGGTACGAGGCGCGTGAGAGCCTGCTCCACGACGTCAGGGCTCAGCGGCTTCAGGATCACATCGTTCATGCCGGACGCGTAGCAGGCTTCCCGGTCACGGTCGAAGGCCTGGGCAAGCACACCGATGATCGGGGTTGCCTCCGGACCATCGCCGGCCACGTCGCGGATACGGCGTGCCGCCTCGAAGCCGTTGATACCAGGCAGCGTCACATCCATCAGGATCACCGCCGGGTTGAGTTCGGCCCACAGTCGCACGACCTCCTCTCCGTCGTCGCAAACATGGTAGGCATAACCTAGCCCTTCGAGGATCTGCGAGAAGACGATCTGGTTGATCTCGTTGTCCTCGGCCACCAGTACCAGAGAGGATTTTGCCGGGGTGGCGATGGCGGGCTGTTCTAGGACCTCCGGGAACCCCGTGTCCTTTTCGGTGCTGATCTCCCAGTCGTCGACCGGCTCCGGCCTGGCCCTCAGCGCTGCCAGACGTTCCAGGACGATGAAAGCGAGTTCGGCGGCAACGTCGGTCTCGGCCAGGCTGGCATAATCGACTTCCGCCGACTGAAGGATCTCCAGGCATCGCGGGTCGGCATTGACATCGACGATGGCAAGATCGATGGCCACGCCAACCGACCGGGCAGCCGAAAGAAAGGCGTCGAGCTCTTCTTCGCCGCGCACACAGCAGCTGTCCAGGCCGAGGAGTTCGAGAATGTCGAGAGCGTTCGCCTCGAAGCGTCGATCGTCGGAGACGATGAGCGCCTTTCGCCCGGCCAGGCTGCGGTCGGCGCGAACGAGCCGTGCGGGGGAAGCAGACGAGGACTGTTCGGGCGCGGGCGTGGCGGCGACCGGGACAACCCCGGTTGCCCCAACCTCCCCGAGGCTTGCGACCACGAAGTAGCGGCCCGGTTTGCCGACTCGCTGGACATGCACGAGGATCGGCCGCGGCGGATCGCCGTAAAGCCGCATGGACTGGGTGATGGAGGCGGTCAGCCCGCTCTCCATGACGTCACGCGAGACCGCCTGAAGATTTGCGGCGAGTTCGGCATCGAAGATGCGGCCGAGATCGACACCCAGCGCATTGTCGGCGCCGATCGACAGCGCCGAACAGAAGACCTTGTTGACAGCCACGAGTTGCAGGTTCCGGTCCTGGACGAAAACCGGGTGCGCGAGATTGTCGAGAATTTCCTCGGTCAGTTGCACCCGCTCGACATCGGCACGCCACTGCTCCTCGCGGCGCTTCTGTTCGCTGATGTCCGTCATGATGCAGAAGCCGTAGCCGGACGGAAGACGGCGCTTGGAATAGCGTATCCAACGTTTGCCGTCTTCTGTCGCCTGGATCTCGTGGCGCTCCTTCCAGTGGGCGGCAATCTGGCGGGTCAGCCATTCCTCACGGCTGAGAGCCGCCATCTCGGATTCGCCGGCACGCAGACCCAGATCATAGGCTGCGCCGAGCAGGTGGCGCAGGCGATTTCCGCGTTGGAAATGTTGGGGTGGCAGGGGCAGAAAGGTTGAGACAGAGCGGCTGGCAAAGATCAGCGCATCGTTGCGGTCATAGATCAGAAAGGCGGCCTGAAAAGCATCGGACACCGCATCCATCAGCGCAAGATCGAGCGAGGCCTCGGGCGATGGCGCATCCGGACCCTGGTGTCCCTTTCTGTCGCCGGGGGCCGGTGGATACTCGCTCACACTGCTGCCTCTGAGACCATTGCCGCGGATGCGACAAGCCTGAATTCCTGCTGAAGATAGGCGATGAACATGCCGGTCGTGTTCGATGGGCGAGGAACCCTGCAAAGGACATACCGGCTGTGTCCTTCTTCCTCTGGCCCGCAGACCTGCTCTAGCATCGCAGATCATTGGTCAAACTAGAATCATTCCGTTAAAACCGGCTTAATGATGGGGGCAGTCACAGCAGAGGGCGATTTGGCCTTTCCCGCCGACCGCGAATCCGGGAAAATGGCGGCATGATCATCAAGCAGCTCTCCGAAACCCTGATCAACCAGATTGCCGCCGGCGAGGTCATCGAACGTCCCGCCAGCGCTGCCAAGGAACTGATCGAAAATGCGATCGACGCGGGTGCCACCCGGATCGAGGTGGCGACCGCCGGCGGCGGCAAGACGCTGCTGCGCGTCATCGACAACGGCTGCGGCATGGGACCGGACGACCTTGCGCTCGCCATTCGCCGGCATTGCACGTCGAAGCTCAGCGACACGCTGTTCGACATCCGCTCGCTCGGCTTCCGAGGCGAGGCGCTTCCTTCGATAGGCTCCGTGGCCAAGCTGACGATCACCAGTCGGCCGCATGGCGCCGGCAGCGGCGCGGAGATATCGGTCACCGGCGGCAAAGTCGGCGAGGTGCGCCCTGCTGCTGCCAATCCAGGCACGACCGTGGAGGTGCGCGACCTGTTCTTCGCCACACCCGCACGTCTAAAATTTATGAAAACGGAAAAGGCAGAGGCCGGTGCCATTACCGAGATCGTCAAGCGCATGGCGATCGCCTTTCCGGCCATCCGCTTTGTGCTTTCGGGCACGGACCGGTCGCTCCTCGAGTTCCCGGCCACCGGGGACGACCATCTGGCGCGCATCGCGCAAGTGCTGGGTGCGGATTTTCGCGACAATGCGATCGAACTCGATGCCGAGCGCGAGGATGTGCAGCTCACCGGCTTTGCCGGCGTGCCGACCTTCAACAGAGGCAATTCCGCCCACCAATACGCCTTCGTCAACGGGCGCCCGGTGCAGGACAAGCAGATCCTCTCGGCCATCCGCGGCGCCTATGCGGAAACCATCCCGCAGGGGCGATATCCGGTCGCCGTTCTTTCGCTGACACTTGATCCGGCACTGGTCGACGTCAATGTGCATCCGGCTAAATCGGACGTGCGCTTCCGCGATCCGGGCCTGGTGCGCGGACTGATCGTGGGCGCCATCCGCCAGTCCCTGCAGCGGGAGGGTGATCGGGCATCGACGACGGGGGCCGGCGGCATGCTGCGGGCGTTTCGTCCCGGATTTTCGCCGCAAGCGTCGCAGGGCTGGTCGGCGGCGGCATCGCCAAGCAGGCCTTTGCAGATTGCCCCTTCGGGTTTCGACGGCGGTTTCGGTTCGGTGGCGACTGATTCGGCTTTTGCACCGGCCCGAAACGGTTTGTCCGAGGCGGCGCAGGTTGCTTTCGACAGCCTCTCCGTTCCGACCGCGCGCAGCGAGCCGGTCCAGCCCCCCTCACCCGCCCAGGTCGAGACGATCGCCAGCTATCCGCTCGGCGCCGCCCGCGCACAGGTGCATGCCAATTACATCGTGGCGCAGACTTCGGACGGGCTCGTGATCGTCGACCAGCATGCCGCGCATGAACGGCTTGTCTTCGAACAGATGCGCAAGGCCCTGACCGGGCGCCGGCTTCCCTCGCAGGGGCTGCTGATCCCCGAAATCGTCGATCTGCCGGAAGAGGATTGCGACCGGCTGATGACCCATGCCGAGGGTCTGGAGCAGCTGGGTCTTGCCATCGAGCGTTTCGGCCCTGGTGCCATTGCGGTCCGGGAGACCCCCGCAATGCTGGGGGAGATGGATACGGCCGGCCTGGTGCGCGATCTTGCCGACGAGATCGCGGAATGGGACACGGCCGACCGGCTGAATGCCAAGCTGGAGCATGTCGCAGCGACCATGGCATGCCACGGATCGGTGCGATCCGGACGACAGCTCAGGGTCGAGGAGATGAATGCCCTGCTGCGGCAAATGGAACAGACACCTGGCTCGGGCCAGTGCAATCACGGGCGACCGACCTATGTCGAGCTCAAGCTCTCGGATATAGAGCGCCTGTTCGGCCGCAGTTGAGTTCCGGGCGAAACGAAAATGCCCTTTAAATGAGGGGGAGGCCGCTGTATTGCAGTTTCGTGACACGCGGCGCAGGAGAAGAGTGATGAACCGTTTTGAAGGCAGCGGCAACCGCGAGGCCAAGCTCCGCTATCTCGATGCCGATTTCCAGATCCTGACACCCGGCACCTTCGTGACCTGCGCCATCAGCGGCAGGCCCGTACTGATCGACGAGTTGCGCTATTGGAGCGTCGCCCGCCAGGAGGCCTATGCCGACGCTGCGGCATCGCTTGAAGCCGAAAAGCGTGCAGGCGCCCTGCCCACTCAAAACCGCTAGGCTTCTATAGACGCAACAAGCCTGCGACGGCGGCAATTGGCAATGGCCGCCTCGATAATCCGGTCGGGCGCCTTCGGGTCGTCGAAGACCATGTCGACATCCACCACATGCGAAAGCTGCGACAGCTCGGCACTCCGGCCATGGCCACCGGCGAGGCGGACGTGATCCTTGGCGGTCGTGACGAGTTGCAGGTCCTGTCTGGTAGCACGCTCGAGCAGGTCGGATATTTCGTCGTCGGCCAGATGATGGTGGTCGGGAAATCCTTGACGGTCGACAATGACGGCACCCATTCCTTCCAGGGTGCGATAGAACTTCGCCGGATCGGCAATGCCTGCATAGGCCAGCACAGACTTCCCCTTCAAGGCGTGCTCTTGCGCCGGCAAAACTTCAGCGACCATGACGGGCTTGCCGCTGCGGGCCGCCTGGCGGACCAGCTTGTCGGCGGCGTCGCCCTTGCCGACCTTCAGGATGGCGTCGAGATGGCTCATCTGTACGCCGATCGGTGCGCGCACCGGGCCTGACGGAACGGTGCGACCGTTGCCGATGCCACGCATGCTGTCGATGACGATCAGTGCATAATCGACCTTCAGACGGGCACTCTGGAACCCGTCATCCATGATGACGAGGTCCACGCCTTCGGCAACCAGCCGGTCGGCGCCAGCAATGCGGCGACGGGAAATGACGGTCAACGCTTCCCGAGCGAGCAGCAGAGGTTCATCGCCAACAGCGGTCGAGCGATGGTGATGCGGGTCGACGACGGTCGTGACATCGAGCGAGCCGCCATAGCCGCGGCTGAGGAAACCGGGTTTGAGACCCTTGGCTTTGGCCGCTCTCGCGATCGCGATGGCCGTTGGGGTCTTGCCGGCGCCGCCCACGGTGAAATTGCCGACACAGATGACTGGCACAGGCAGCGCGTGGCGGCGGCGGTGGCGCATCAGAGCGGCCGCAATCCGGCCATAGACGAAGGAGACCGGAGCCAGGCTCCGCGCCTGCCATCCGATCGACGTCCACCAGAAGGGCGGTGCTTCCGAAACCATCCTCATCCCTGCCTTGGCAGTGGGCATCCATCCATGCCCTCTTGCGCGCAACAAGAACCATTGCGGCAGGAAATGGTCAAGCGCCTGCAATCCAAAAGGGTTTCTGCGTATCAGCCGAGCACGGCCTCAAGTGCCGTGATGTCGGCGAGCACGGCATCGGCATGCGCAGTCAGCGTCTCGCGCGAGCCAGTGCCAGAGAGGACACCAACCTTCAGACCGGCTCCGGCATTGATGCCCATGTGCAGGTCATGATTGTTGTCTCCGACGACGGCGACCTGGACCGGGGCAAGGCCAGTTGCGGCACAAAAGCCGAGCACCATACCCGCATGGGGCTTGCTGCCATGACCGCTGTCGTATCCCGCGATGAAATCGAGATAGGGCAGGATGCCGAACCGTTCGGCGGCGATGCGGATCGATCGCTCATTGTCGCTCGACGCGATGCCCAGCCTCAGGCCCCGCCCGTGCAGGCGGGCAAAGAGCGGCTCAAGCTCGGTGATCGGAACGGAGAGGAGCGCTGCCTCGGCGAAACAATCATCAATGCCAGGCACGAGGGTCTCGAGCGGTACGACGGCGCCGGCTGCGATCATACCCTCGGCGATCTCGCGGGTATTGCCGGAGGCAAACAGACTGTCCGGTACGATGGCACCGGTGACAGGATCCATGCCGCAGGCCTCAAGCAGCCGGTCGGCAAGCCCCTGATCGCCCCCAGCCGCGATGAGAGCGACCTTGCGGTTCACCGGCCCCCAGCTCGCATCGAAATCGAGAAGCGTGCCGTCCTTGTCGAACAGGATGCCGGCGATCTTGGCTTTGTCGTTCATCGTGTCCCCCGAGGCTATTTTCAGCTCTGGCTCGCGCCGCGCGGCTCCAGCTTTGCCTTGACCGAAAGCGGGCTGATATAGGGCTCGAGCCCCTTCAAAGTCGCCGTCAACGCGCCCCGCATTTCCTGCACGCTTTCGTGACCGGCATCGATCATCTTCAGCCGTGCCACGTCGTTGTTGAGCAGGAAATGCACGGCCTTTGCGAGCATTTCGGCATCGCGCACAATGCGGGCCGAGCCCTTGCGAACGAGGCGCTGATAGCTCTCCCGGAAATTGCTGACATGCGGACCGGACAGGATGGCACAGCCGAGCAAGGCCGGCTCCAGCGGATTCTGGCCGCCGTCGCCTGAGAGAGAACGGCCGACGAAGGCAATCTCGGTCAGACGGAGATAGAGGCCCATTTCGCCGATGGTATCCCCGAGAAAAACGTCGGTCTCCGCCGTGATGGCGTCGCCGCGCGTGCGCCGGGCAACCGTGAGACCCTTCTCGACCAGCATCGCCTCGATCTCGTCGCTGCGCTCTGGATGACGTGGTACGAGCACGGTCAGGAGGCCGGTATGGGCCTTCAGCGCCCTCTGCACCATGGCGGCGATCTTCTCCTCGCCCTCGAAGGTGGAGATGGCGGCCCAGGTCTTTCGGCCTGCGATCTGGCGCCGGTACAGATCCACGACGGTCTCGTCGCCGGGAGGCGCATCGCTGTCGACCTTGATGTTACCGGACACAATCACCGGCCAGGCGCCAAGATCCCTGAAACGTTCGGCATCGACGTCCGACTGGGCAATCACCAGCGCGAGTTTGCCGAACAGGGCTTCGGCGACCGACTTGTAGCGCTGCCAGCGATCGAAGGAGCGATCGGACATGCGTGCGTTAACCAGGATCTGCGGAATATGGCGCCGGTGCAATTCCGAGAGCGTGGTGGGCCAGATTTCCGATTCGACGCCAATCACAGCATCCGGCTGCCAGTAGTCCAGGAAACGCCGGACGGCGGGGCGGAAGTCGAGCGGCACATATTGATGGATGACGATGTCGCCTACCCGGCTCTCGGCGACAGCGGCGGAGGTGACCGTCCCGGTGGTCAGCAAGACATGGATGTCGCGGCGACGCAGTTCCCGCATCAGCGGAATGACGGCGGTGGTTTCGCCGACACTTGCGGCGTGGATCCAGACAAGCGGACCGAAGGGTCGTTCCAGGCTCGCATGGCCGAGACGTTCGCCACGGCGGCTGCGGTCTTCCTTACCCTTGGCCGCGCGATAGGCGAGGAAAGGCGCGGTCAGCGGATAAACGGCCGCCCCCAACCACCCGTAGGACTTTACCGCAAACGATGCCAGGGCCTCGCTCAGCGTCATCGGATCAACCTGCTCATCTTGATCGACAATACCATTTGGCCCTTTCCGGAGGCGGGCAACGCAATATCAGAGAGATGCAAGAAGACTGAGTTCAAAACGTGACCCTTGCGGATCCTGCGGAGCGGCGGCTGGGAAGACCGCCCGACGTCCGCTTACTTTTCCGTCGGATTGAGCAGCCGGTGCATGTGAACGATGAAATACCGCATATGTGCATTGTCGACGGTCGCCTGCGCCTTGCCTTTCCAGGCCACGAGAGCGCTCGCGTAATCGGGGAAAATGCCGACGATGTCCAGGGCGTCGAGATCGCGGAACTGGACGTCTTCCAGGTTCGACAGTTCGCCGCCAAAAACCAGGTGGAGGAGCTGCTTGTTCTGGCTGGAATCCGTCATGTTTACCGTCTTTTTCCGTTGGTCGTCTGTCGCACATTCATCTGCGCGATTTCGCCGGAAAGGTCAACTCCGGGGAAGTTGGGTAAGGTTCTTCAGCAAACCGGGAAGAATATCCACAGAGGCCGCACAAAGCACCGGATGGGTAACGTCGGCACGGTTGTAGACAAGCCTCCGCCCCTCCAGATCGGTCAAGGCGCCGCCTGCGCGCGACAGGATGAGATCGGCGGCGGCCAGATCCCAGTCATGCGATCTCGGTTTGACCAGCGTACCGTCGATGCGGCCATCGGCCACAAGGGCCAGACGGTAGGCCAGCGACGGAATGTGATCGACACGTTCGACGCGCGGACGCAGGTTCCGGTCGATGCCGGCCACCATGTCCTGAGCAGAGGCGATCCTCAGGCGGCCATCCGGACCCGGTGTGGAAACGGCAATTTCGACGCCGTTCAGATGGGCCTTGCCGGCAGCGGTCGCGGTAAACTCCTCGTCAAGCGCCGGTGCAACGAGCACACCTGCGACAGGGACACCCTTATGGACCACGGCGACGCTGACGCACCAGGTCTTCTTGCCGGCGAGAAACGCCCTTGTCCCGTCGATGGGGTCGACGACAAACACCGTGTCACGGGCGAGCCGGTCCGGATCGTCATCCGTCTCTTCCGAGAGCCAACCATAGGCGGGCCGCGCCTGCCGCAAGATCCCCTCGAGAACACGATTTGCCGCATAATCGGCGGCACTGACCGGGGACATGCCCTCGTTCTTCCACCAGACTTCTGGAGACTGGCCGAAATGGGAAAGCGCCACCTGCCCGGCCTCCCGGGCTGCCTCGCTGATCAGCCGGAGATCGGCGTCCCAGTCCGCGGTCCGATCCTCTCCAGACGGTGTGCGGGAGACGCTGCCCTCAGAGGCCGGCAAGGGTCATGCCTTCGATGGCGAGTGTCGGCGCGGCGACACCGAACTTGCGGTCGATGTCGTCGGCGACCGTGATCCGCATGAACATGTCCTTGAGGTTGGACGCGATCGTGATCTCGGAAACCGGGTAGGTCAGCTCGCCGTTCTCGATCCAGAAGCCGCTCGCACCCCGGCTGTATTCGCCGGTGATCATGTCGACGCCCTGACCGATCATGTCGGTGACATAGAGGCCCGTGCCGACATTGCGGATCAGCTCCGCCGGGGAGATGTCGCCCGGCTCCAGCGCGAGGTTGGTCGAGGAGGGCGACACGGCGGTCCCGCCGCGCACGCCACGACCATTGGTCTTGAGGCCCAGCTCGCGGGCAGCCGAGGACGACAGGAACCAATGCTTGAGCACGCCGTCCTCGATCATGGTGAGCGGCTCACCGAGAATGCCTTCACCGTCAAAGGGACGCGACGAGGAGCCGCGCACCTTCAGCGGATCGTCTGTGATGTTGAGACCGGCCTTCAAGACCTGCTGGCCCATTTTGTCGCGCAGGAAGGATGTCTTGCGAGCGACGGAGGCACCGTTGATGGCCCCGGCAATGGTGCCGACGAACCCACGCGCGACGCGAGGGTCGAAGACGACGGTGAGGTTGGAGGCGGTCGGCACCTGGCGCGGGTTCAGGCGGCGGATGGCGCGTTCGGCGGCACGGCGGCCGATCTCTTCCGGGCTGTCGAGCTCGGCGAAATAGAGGCGGCTGTCGAAATCGTGGTCGCGCTCCATCTTCGTGCCCTCCCCGGCAATGACGCCGACGGAGCGGGAAAAGCGCGAGCCTGCATAGCTGCCGGAGAAGCCGTGCGAGGTGACGAGCACCAGGCCGCCCATGCCGGCGGAGGCGCCAGCGCCGAGCGAGTTGCTGACGCCGCTGACGGAGCGCGCTGCCTCTTCCATGGCAAGCGCGCTTTCGCGCAGACTGTCGCTGGAGACCTCGGTCGGATCATAAAGTTCGAGATCGGCGATGGTGCGGGCGAGATCGCTCTCGTCCGCGAGACCGGCAAAGGGATCTTCCGGCGAGACCCTGGCCATGGCCACGGCCCGCTCTGCCAAGGCGGTCAGGTCGAAGCCGGGATTGGCCGAGACGCTGGCGACCTGCCGCCCGATGAAAACCCGCAGCGAAAAATCGTCGCTTTCGGAGGCCTCGGTGGCCTCGACCTTGCCGAGACGGACGCTGACGCCCTTGGAGCGCGAGCGGACAACCACGGCATCCGCCTTCTCGGCGCCGGCTTTCAACGCCAATTGTACCAGTTGTTCTGCGCGGTCGAGGAGATTGGCGGAATCGATTTCATGGGGCATGGCTTGGCCTTTCCTTCCCGCTCCATTTATTGTGCCTTAGAAAGGGCATCAAGTGCGGTTCGGGCTTTTCCCGTTCACGAGCCCGACATAGTCCCTATACCATTCTGTCCGCCTGCGGACCCATGAGGAGTTTGACACTTGGCCAGCGCCACCGAAGCCCTGTTCGCCCAACCCCTGCTCCTGCTCGGAGGCGCAGTGATTGCCGCCCCGATTTTCCGTAAGCTCGGGCTCGGAACCGTTCTTGGTTATCTTGCCGCCGGCGTGGTCATCGGGCCAGTCCTGCACCTGATCGGCGGCTCGGGCGAGATCCTGGCGGTGGCCGAGCTCGGTGTCGTTCTGCTGCTCTTCATCATCGGGCTCGAGCTGAAGCCAACCCGGCTCTGGCATATGCGACGCGATATCTTCGGGCTTGGAACCAGTCAGGTGGTGCTGACCGGCCTCGTGCTGAGCGGGATCGTCATGGCGTCGGGCCTGCTCGACTGGCGGGGTGCACTGGTCGCGGGCTTCGGTCTTGCCCTTTCCTCTACCGCCTTTGCGCTGCAGCTCCTCGAAGACTATGGCGACATGAACAGTCGCTACGGCCAACGTTCCTTCTCGATCCTCCTTTTTCAAGACCTCGCCATCGTGCCGCTGTTGGCCATGGTCAGCGTCCTGGGGACGCCAAGCGGCGAGGTCCAGCAATCACCCTGGCTGGAGGTCGCCGGTGCCATCGGGGCGGTCGTCGCCATGATCATGGCCGGGCGCTACCTCCTGACGCCTCTCTTCCAGATCATCGCACGGACCGGCGCGCGCGAAGTCATGATCGCGGCCGCGCTTTTTGTCGTTCTGGGGTCGGCCTTCGTCATGCAGCTCGCCGGGTTGTCCATGGCCATGGGCGCATTCCTCGCCGGTGTCATGTTGGCGGAATCGTCTTACCGACACGAACTCGAGGCCGATATCGAGCCGTTCCGCGGCCTGCTGCTCGCGCTGTTCTTCATTGCCGTCGGTCTCTCGATGGAGCTGCAGGTGATTCTCGACAACCTGCTCCTGATCGTCATCGCCGTGCCGGTGCTGATGGCGATCAAGGCGGTGTCGCTCTACGTGATCTGCCGGATAGCGGGATCTCCGCACCGCGACGCCCTTCGGATAGGCCTGCTCCTGCCACAGGGCGGCGAATTCGGCTTCGTGCTCTTCACGACGGCGGCTGCGGCTGGCGTGCTCAGCAACGCACAGTCTTCCCTCCTGATCTCGATCGTCACGCTCTCCATGGCGCTGACCCCGCTTTCGGCGCTGCTCGGACAGCGTCTGCTGGCACGGGACAAGACCGAACACGAAGAACTGGAGGAGGATTTCGAGGGTGCGGGATCCGACGTGCTGATGATCGGCTTCTCGCGCTTCGGCCAGATCGTCGCGCAGATCCTTTTGGCCAGCGGACGCGACGTGACGATCATCGATGACAGTGCCGACCGCGTCCGGCAGGCGGCGGCCTTCGGTTTTCGCATCTATTTCGGCGACGGCACACGGCTCGACGTGTTGCGGGCAGCCGGGATCGAACGGGCGAAGATCGTTGCCGTGTGTACGCACAAGAAAGAGACTACCAACAAGATCGTGGAACTGATCCAGTCGGAATGCCCCGATATGCGGATCTACGCCCGCTCCTACGATCGCGTGCACAGCATCGAACTGCGCGGCCGCGATGTCGAATACGAGCTGCGCGAAACCCTCGAATCGGGCCTGCTATTCGGTCGCCGGACATTGGAGGGGCTCGGCGTCTCCGAGGACGACGCCTATAAGATCGGCGAGGACATTCGTCGCCGTGACGAGGAACGGCTGAAACTTCAGGCGCAGGAGGGTATCCTTGCAGGTCGCGACCTCATGCACAACCGACCGGTCAAGCCGGAGCCGCTGGTCAAGCCCAAACGTCAGGTACAAAGCGTCGACGCTGACGATACGGTGGCGGCGGAGTAGAAACTCAACGACGGATAAAATCCTCGATCCGCTCCGAGAGGTCCCGCTTCAGCGGTTCCTTCAGGCGGTCTGCGGCCTCGAGGATCTGCCGGGCCTTGAAGAAATCGAGGACACGGAAGCCATTGACATCAGGTCGGAGGTAGATGTCCGGCTGGCAGAGCTTCATCTTCAACGCCACATGCGACTGCATCATCAGTTGCGAGGCGCCGAAGAGGCTGTCGATGCGGTTCGGAACGAGCGAGCCGTCGCCTTCCGGGGCGCCGATCACATCGATCGCGACCAATAGCTCAGTCTCGCCGGCGAGGTGGTCATAAGGCACAGGATTGAAGATGCCGCCATCGATCATCAAGCGACCATTGATCACGACGGGTGCGAACAGCGCCGGGATCGCGGCGGAGGCCGCCAGAGCCTCGTAGAGATCACCCTGCGCGCACATCAATTCGCTCTGGCCATAGTAATCCGTGGCGACCACTTTCAGCGGAAGACCGAGGGCATCGAAGGTCTCGGGGATGTCGGGGGGCAGGAAGGTGCGCAGGATGCGGCGAAGGTTGAACTGGCCGAGCCGAAATCCGCCGAGCGCACGGATGCTGGCCGGCCGCAGCCCCCAGAACATGTTCAGGACACGCGCCCGGTTGTCGGCGAGATCGAGCACATATTCACGAATATCGCGCCCGCTCATGCCGGCCGCGTAGCCGGCACCGATGATCGCCCCCATCGAGGAGCCGGCGATCAGCGAGGGGCGGATGCCCAGTTCATCGAAGACCTCGAGCACCGATATATGGGAGAACCCCCGTGCGCCACCGGCCCCGAGCGCCAGGCCGATGGACGGAACGACCTTCTGGCCGGTGGACGGGATGGGGGTTTCGGCGATCTGATCCATGAGGCGGGCCTGCTCTCTAGAGAGTGTCAGACCGGCCTATAGGAAAAGAAGTACATTTTCGTGTCACCGAAGGTGCGCTGTTCGATGAAGTTGAAAACCGGGTCGACGGCAATTTCAACATCTGCGCGTTCTTCCAGGATCGCGAGCGCGCCCGGCGCCAGCCAGCCACCCAGATGGGCTGCGGCAAGCGCCTTTTCGCCGAGCCCCTTGCCATAGGGCGGATCGGCGAACACGATGTCGAAGGCCTCGATATTGTTCGAGGGGCCGAGATCGGTCGCGTCGCGTCTCAGAATACGGGCGCGGCCGTGCAGTCCCAGGGCCTCGATGTTTTCCCAAAGAAGACCGCGACCCTCGACACTGTTTTCGACGAAGAGGGCGGACTTGCAGCCGCGCGACAAGGCCTCGATGCCGACGGCGCCGGTGCCGGCGAAGAGATCGAGGATGCGGGTGCCATCAAGCACGCCCGGATGGGCGTGCGAGAGAATGTTGAACAGGCTTTCGCGCGTCCGGTCGACGGTCGGCCGGATGTCATTGGATTTGGGCGTGGCCAGGTTACGGCCGCGAAATTCTCCGCCAACGATGCGCATGAGGCCTTACCTCTTGCCCTTGGGCGCGCCGCGACCGGCACCGCCGGGCTTGCCACCGGGACCGCCGGAGCGCGGGCCGCCTGCCGGGCGACCGCCCGGCTTGCCGCCAAAGCTCTTGCCCGCCGGTTTGCCACCTGGCTTGCCGAAGGATTTTCCGGCTGGCTTGTCGCCATAGGCGCGGCCTGCCGGCTTGTCACCGAAGGCCTTCGGACCACGGGGCTTGTCGCCAAACGGGCGTGCGCCGCGCGGGCGATCTTCGCCCGAACGCTCGGCGCGGGCCGGGCGGTCGCCAAAGTCACGACGCGGTCCACGATCCTCGCCATCGCGACGCGGGGGACGATCCCCGAAGTCTCGACGCGGACCGCGGTCTGCACCTTCGCGACGCGGGCCGCGGTCGTCGCCATCGCGGCGAGGCGCGCGAGCACCAAAGCCTGAACCGCCACGCTTGTCGTCACGGCCACCATCGCGGAAGCCGGCCTTCTTGTCCGGTCCGTCGGCGCGGATCCATTCGCCCTCGTCGTCATGGGCGCGGCTGACCACGACGCGAGGTCCTGCACGGTCGTCAAAACGATCCACGGGACGTTCCGGCCGGTTATCCGGCTTGCGACGGGCAGCGGCAGCCGCTGCCTTTTCACCGAGCGGCCGGGCGCCGGGCGCCATCCAGACATTCGCCGTGCGGCTCTTGGCGGCCGCCGGTGCACGCTTCGGCTTGTCGTCGAACTTGTTGTCGGCGAATTTCTTGTCGCCAAACTTCTTATCGCCGAATTTCTTGTCGCCGAACTTTTTGCCGCTGTCGCTGCGGCTCGTGTCGAGACGCTCAAGCGCGCGCTCGCGGCGGTCGTTCTTGTCCAGCTTGTCCGGGCGGCGGCCTGCGGGACGTTCTTCACGACCCCAATCCGCCTTTGCCGCACGGGCAGGCTTTCTGGCGGCCGTGTCTTCGTCATCTTCGACTTCCACACCGCCATGGCTGTAGACAGGGGCGTCGAAATTGGCCTTGGATTCCTCGATCAGACGCGGTCCGAGCTGGTCGCGCAGCATGCGGCCGCGCACTTCCTGGACCTGGCCCTCGGGCAAATCGCCGAGCTGGAACGGACCGTAGGAGATGCGGATCAGGCGGTTGACCTCGAGGCCGAGCGCGCCAAGCACGTTCTTGATCTCGCGGTTCTTGCCTTCGCGCAGACCCATCGTGATCCAGACATTGTGGCCCTGCTTGCGGTCGAGCGTCGCGTCGATCGCGCCATAGAGCACGCCGTCGACGGCGATGCCTTCCTTCAGCGCGTCGAGGGCAGGCTGATCAACCTCGCCATAGGCGCGCACGCGGTAGCGGCGCAGCCAGCCGGTGGTCGGCAGTTCGAGCACGCGGGCGAGACCACCGTCATTGGTAAGCAGCAGCAGGCCCTCGGTGTTGATGTCGAGGCGGCCGATGGACATGACGCGTGGCAGGTCTTCCGGCAGGTTCTCGAACACCGTCGGGCGGCCTTCCGGATCGGAATTGGTCGTCACCAGACCGGCCGGCTTGTGGTAGAGCCAGAGGCGTGTGCGTTCGATGC
The DNA here is from genome assembly GCF_056314065.1 of Allorhizobium sp. DMC15. Classification (NCBI taxonomy): domain Bacteria; kingdom Pseudomonadati; phylum Pseudomonadota; class Alphaproteobacteria; order Hyphomicrobiales; family Rhizobiaceae; genus Allorhizobium; species Allorhizobium sp. DMC15. The sequence goes on along the minus strand of NZ_JBQUZB010000001.1, from coordinate 852,021 downwards.
CGCGGATCGGCTGGCCGTCGACCTCGATCTTGTCGGCAAGCGTGGCGTTGACGACGGGCGTGTCGAGCAGCTTGCCGTTGAGGACGACGCGGCCTTCCATGATCATGCGCTCGATGTCACGACGCGAGGCGACACCTGCGCGGGCGAGAAGCTTGGAAATACGCTCGGGCTTCATCGTCTCGTCAGATGCCGGGGCTTCCGCGCGCGGTGCGCGGGCGGGCTTTGCCGCCGGCTTGTCTGCGAAGGTGCCAGCCGATTTCGTGGCGGGCTTTCTGGTTTGCGGCTTGCCGCTGCGGTCGGAGGACTTCGCCCCCGGACGCCTGGACTTGTCTTTGAATGTCATTTGCTGTTTGCCTGTGGTTTGGGCTGTCGTATCAGGTCACGCGGCTCTGGTTAAGTGGAAAGTTCAGGCATGGCGCAGACAAACGGCTTCATGGACGCCGCCTTCGCGGAGGCACTGGCCGCCGGCGAACGCGGCGAAGTGCCGATCGGCGCCGTCGTTGTGCGTGACGGTCAGATCATCGGACGGGGCGGCAACGAGACGCGCGCCGCAAACGACGTGACGGCGCATGCGGAAATTTTGGCGATCCGGCGGGCAGCCGCCGCTGTCGGCGATGAGCGCCTGATCGAAGCGGATCTCTATGTGACGCTCGAGCCCTGCACCATGTGCGCCGCGGCGATATCCTTTGCCCGCATCCGCCGGCTTTATTACGCCGCACGCGACATCAAGGGTGGCGCAGTGGAAAGCGGTGTCCGCTTCTATGCGCAACCGACCTGCCACCACGCACCGGAGGTCTATTCCGGCATTCGGGAGACGGAGGCCAGCGCGATGCTGCGAGGCTTCTTTGAGGCGAGGAGAGAGGCATGATCCTCATCGTCCCCCTTCTCTCACTCATCGCGATGACCCTGATCGCGGCCTGGGGTCACCGAAATATTGCCCCGGAAAGACCCTATTTGCCGATGCAGTGGTCGACAAAAGGGGTAGTCACACGGCAGGCGCCGCGGATCGTGGCAGTTTCGGCGATCCCCGCCGCCATCGCTGTCGCCATGGCTCTCGTGGCCTATGTCTCGCGCAACAATCCCGGCGACCGGAACATGGCGCTGATCTGGATTTCGATCATCGGTCCGGCAATCGAGGCCTTCTATCTCGCTTTGCTCGCGCGGGTGATCGACACCGACGAATGATCGCCCGCAAGCGCTCGTCTCACGGGCTGGCGGCAAAGGCCTTCAGCGTCTCGCCGCTCAGGCGGTAACGGATCCATTCGTTTTGCGGTTCGGCCCCGATCGCGTCATAAACGCGGATCGCCGGTTCGTTCCAGTCGAGCACGCTCCATTCGAAGCGGCCGCATCCTTTATCGACGGCGACTTTGGCAAGGTGCTTCAAGAGAAGCTTACCGGCGCCGGAGCCGCGAAATTCCGGGGAGACATAGAGATCCTCGAGGTAAAGACCGTTCTTCGCCTGCCAAGTGGAATAGCTGTAGAACCAGACGGCAAAGCCGGCCGGTTTGCCGTTCGCCTCGAGGATAACGGCTTCCGTGACGGAGCCCTGACCAAAGATCGACGCACGGATCGTCTCTTCCGTCGCCTCCACCTCGTGGCCAGCCTTTTCATAAACGGCGAGTTCGGTGATGAAGCCAAGGATCGTTGCGGCATCGTCTGGAGTGGCCGGCCGAATGGTGAAAGACATCAAAGACCTCAAAGAAAAAAGGCAGGTCGTTTCCGCCCTGCCCTGATCGAATTCAAAAAAGAGCCACTTACTGGAAGGGCATCCACCACGAGCTGTTCTGCTGCGCGGCCTTGGCCATCTTCTTGCGGCGCTTTTCCTTCTTGGCTTCCGGCTCGCCAAGATCGGTGAGGGTCGCTTCGTCCGCCTGGCGATACACCGACGGCGGATCGGACAAGAGGCGGCGCTGGTCGAGATAGGCACCCTTCTGCAGCTTGCGGGCCTCGCGGAAGGCCTGCCACTTCTGGGTTTCCGTCATCGTGCCCGAGGTGCCGTAGCCGGCGAGCAGAGGCGACCGGTAACGCGGGTTGTCGGCATTAGCGTCGGCTTCCGCGACAAGGCGTTCACGCGCTTCTTCCGGGGATTCGACCCAATTCGGATTGTTTTCGCGGTTGGCGACCGAAGGCTGCGGAGGCACGAGGGCCGCCGTCTGGGTACCGCCCGGCGGCAGGACCAGATCGGGACGGGGATTGTATTTGGTGCCCTTGTTGGCCGCTTCGCGCGGCGCGATCGACACAGCCGAGCCGACGTCGTCTACCAACTGCTCCATCGCGGTCTTGTCGGTCCCGTAAGTCGGGCTACCCACGCAGCCTGAAAGACCTGCGGTGACCCCGAAAAGACCAACCAGACCGAGGCCAACTCTGAACAGATATGCCGAATTCATGAATGCCTACCAGCCTCGCCGCAGTTCATCTGTGCCGCCGAATACTATCTCTCCCACCGCTGCCGGGGGATTTCGGCCAATTTCAGGCAGTTTTACCGGATGACCCACGAAAGCGCAAATCATCCGGTAATATTTCCTCAGTTCAGCGCCGCAAGCTCGCGCAGCGCCTGGGCGTCGCGGGCCGAGACGTCCGGATAATCCGGATCGGAGCCGACATCCTTGGTGATCTTCCAGGAGCGGGCGCATTTCGTGCCTTCGGCGAGCTTCGGTTCGACGGCGACCTTGGTGCCATCGTCGAGACGGAAGGCTTCCGTCGGGCCTTCGCCTGCCTCCACCTGGATATCCGAGGTGATGCAGATCTCGGCGAAGTCGAGACCGTCCAGCGCCTTCAACAGCTCGGCATCGGCAACGTGGACGACCGGGGCAGCTTCCAGCGAAGAACCGATGCGCTTTTCCTTGCGCTCGATTTCGAGCGCGCCGGTGACGGCGCGGCGGACGGTACGGACCTTCTTCCACTTCTCGGCGACCGCCTCGTTCGACCAGTCGGCCGGGATCACCGGGAACTGCTCGAGATGCACCGACTCGGCCTTCGGATCGCGCGACAGCCAGGCCTCTTCCGTGGTGAAGGGCATCATCGGCGCGAACCACAGGACCAGGCAATCGAAGAGCTTGCGGATGACGAAGAGAGCCGAACGACGCTTCAGGCTGGACGGGGCGTCGCAGTAGAGCGTGTCCTTGCGGATGTCGAAGTAGAAGGCCGAGAGTTCGACATTGGCGAAGTCGCTGAGGGCGCGGACGATGCGCTTGAAGTCGAATTCGTCATAGGACTTGCGGACCAGCTGGTCGAGTTCGGCCAGACGGTGCAGCATGAGCTTTTCGAGCTCCGGCAGGTCGGCATAGGCGATCTCCTCGCCCTTGTCATGGGCGAGCGTGCCGAGCATCCAGCGGATCGTGTTGCGGATCTTGCGGTAAGCGTCGATGTTGGTCTGGATGATCGTCTTGCCAAGGCGCTGGTCTTCGGCATAGTCGGTCGACATGACCCAGAGGCGCAGGATATCGGCGCCGGATTCCTTCATGACGTCCTGCGGTGTCACCGTGTTGCCGAGCGACTTCGACATCTTGCGACCGTCTTCCGCCATCGTGAAACCGTGAGTGATGACGGCGTTGTAGGGCGCGCGGCCGCGGGTGGCGCAGCTTTCCAAGAGCGAGGAATGGAACCAGCCGCGATGCTGGTCCGAGCCTTCCAGATAGACGTCAGCTGGCCATTTCAGGTCGGGGCGGTCTTCCAGGGTGAAGGTGTGGGTCGAGCCTGAATCGAACCAGACGTCGAGGATGTCGGTCACCATCTGCCACTTCTCGCCGTCGTGCTCGCCGGCGAGGAAGCGTTCCTTGGCGCCTTCGGCGAACCAGGCGTCTGCCCCTTCCTTCTCGAAGGCCTCGAGGATGCGGGCGTTGACCTTCTCGTCCTTCAGCACATTGCCTTCGGCATCGGCGAAGACGCAGATCGGCACGCCCCAGGCGCGCTGACGCGACAGCACCCAGTCCGGGCGCTGCTCGATCATCGCACGCAGGCGGTTCTGGCCGCCGGCTGGGACAAAGCGGGTCTGGTCGATGGCCGAGAGCGCGCGCGTGCGCAGCGTCGTGCCGTCGGAGAGGTCCTTGTCCATATACACGAACCATTGCGGCGTGTTGCGGAAGATCACCGGCTTCTTGGAGCGCCAGGAATGCGGGTAATCATGCTTGATGCGGCCGCGGGCAAACAGGTTGTTCGCCGCGATCAGCGCCTCGATCACGCGCTTGTTGGCATCGCCCTTCTTGCCGTTGTCATCGATGACACGCGCCGCACCGCCTTCCGCTGACGGGCCGAAGCCCGGGGCTTCTTCGGTGTAAAAACCGGCGTCGTCGACGGTGAAGGGGATCTTTGTCGAAATGCCGCGGGCTTCCAGCTCGCGCGACTGCGCCATCCAGGCGTCAAAGTCCTCACGACCATGGCCGGGGGCGGTGTGGACGAAGCCGGTACCGGCATCGTCGGTGACATGGTCGCCATCGAGCATGGGGACGTCGAAGGTGTAACCGAGGTCGGCCAGCGGATGGGCGCAGGTGATGGCGGCGAGTTCGGCAGCGGTCACGTCGCGGATGAGCTTGAAGGTCACCTTGGCTTTGGTGGCTGCATCTTCGGCGAGGCGCTTGGCGAAGATCAGCTTTTCGCCGGGCTGCGGACCGAAATCGTTCGTGGCCTCGGTGATTTCGTAGAGACCGTATTCGATCTTCGACGAATAGGAGATCGCGCGGTTGCCCGGGATGGTCCAGGGGGTGGTGGTCCAGATGACGACGGAGGCCCCAAGAAGATCAGACTTCCCGGAATCTCTTTCGACCTCGACCATAAGAACCGGGAACTTCACCCAGATCGTATCGCTTTCGACCTCGGCATATTCCACCTCGGCCTCAGCAAGCGCCGTGCGCTCGACGACCGACCACATGATCGGCTTGGAGCCGCGATAGAGCTGGCCGGACATGGCGATCTTGAGGAGTTCGCCGGCGATGCGGGCTTCCGAATGGAAGGCCATGGTGGTGTAGGGATTGTCGAAGTCGCCCTCGATGCCGAGGCGGCGGAATTCTTCGGCCTGGATGTTGATCCAGCCTTGCGCGAACTCACGGCATTCCTTGCGGAATTCGTTGACCGGGACCTCGTTCTTGTCCTTGCCCTTTTCGCGATACTTTTCCTCGATCTTCCACTCGATCGGCAGGCCGTGGCAGTCCCAGCCGGGCACATAGTTGGAGTCGAAGCCGCGCATCTGGAAGGAGCGGGTGATGACGTCCTTCAGCACCTTGTTCAGCGCATGGCCGATATGGATGTTGCCGTTGGCATAGGGCGGGCCGTCATGCAGGACGAATTTCTCGCGGCCGGCAGCGGAGGCGCGCAGGCGCTTGTAGAGACCCATCTCTTTCCACTTCGCCGCCATTTCCGGCTCCTTCTGGGGAAGGCCGGCGCGCATCGGGAATTCTGTCTCGGGCAGATAGAGGGTCTTGGAATAATCGATCTTTTCAGGGGTATCGGTCATGGATCAGCCATCGGATAGGGCGACGTAAACGGTCGCGGAATTATGTCATGGATTGGCGGCAAGCGGGCGTGGGGCTTCTGACCCAACGCCAAAAACCCGGACCCTCCCGCAGCTCTTCAAGCCACCGGGAGGGCCGGGCCAATAATTCGAATGATCCGGGCCGCCGAAAGATACGTCATGTCGCCGCGTTCTTTAGGGGTTTTTCGCGCCGAAAGGAAGGGGCAAGATGGGCGAGATGGACAGGCTCCGAAGACAGGCCTAAACTCATGTCATCAGCGCAGATCCTCAGTGATATCGTGACGGAACGGAAGTGGCATGGCGCAGAAAGCCCATATCCAGTTCGACCTTGATCCAAAGCTGGCTCAGGATTTCGCGGCCGCGGTTACATCCGCCCAGACCTCCGAAAGCGACGTTCTGCGGGAGATGATCCAGGACTATGTCGAGCGCCAGAAGGTCGACAACGACTATCGCCAGTTTCTGGAAGCCAAGGTGGCGCGTGGCCGGGACGAAGTGGTGGCCGGAAAGGTCGTGGCGGTTGACGATGCCGAACGGATATTCGCCGAGCGAAGGGAACTGGTTCTCAAGGCGAGCCGCTCATGATCGTTCGATGGACGCGTCAAGCCATTCGTGACCGCGCTTCCATCTTCGACGGCCAGCTCGCCATCCTCGCGATCGTCCATACCTCAATGCAATGGCCACCGGCGGACGGCGATTGACGCAACCGGCGACTTTTACTCGCTGCTCTCCGCCTCGACGACCGCACGCAGGGCGTCGTTGATGCGGTCCTGCCAGCCGGGACCGTCCTTCTGGAAGTGTTCGAGGACGGCGCTGTCGAGCTTGATCGAGACCAGTTCCTTCACCTGCGGCGGCGCGCGGCGCTCGACCACTGGGGCTGCGGGCTTCTTCGCGGGCTTGAACAGAGCCTCGGCGGCATCCTTCGGATTGGCGGGTCTGCGCGGCGTCGTGGCCATCGGCTGCCTTTCGGGCTGTCTCGACTGATTTCCTGGCCGCACTAGGCGACATGGCAACGGATGCGTCAAGTTGCGTGGATATCCGGGCGCGTCCGCTGGTCAGGCGGACAGGCGCGCAATGGCGCTCCCGTCATCCAACACCGGGGCTTCCGGATAGGCTGCGGACCGCTCGTCCTTCAGTGGCACGTGCTCCTGGAGGATAACGCGATTGCGACCCTGCGCCTTGGCCGCGTAGAGACCGGCATCGGCCAGCGCCATCCAGGCATCCAGGCTACGTACCGGGGCTTCCGTCACAACGAGACCGCAGGACAGCGTAAGCCGGAAGCGATGATGATCGGAGCGGATGTCCTCGGTCGAGACCGCCAGGCGCACCGCCTCGAGGATGCTGCAGGCAGAGGCGCCGTTCTGGCGGGGGAGACAAATGCCGAACTCCTCGCCGCCCAGTCGACCGAAGAGCGCTTCCTGCGGCAGGAACCGGGAGGCGCGTTCGGCGAACTGCACGAGCGCATCATCGCCGCCCTTGTGGCCATAGGTGTCGTTGATCCGTTTGAAGTGATCAAGATCGAGGACCGCAATCGCCGTGCCGGGCTGTGCGGCCAGCCTTGTCGCCTGTTGCAGGAACATGCGGCGATTGGTGAGCCCGGTGAGGTGGTCGCGCTCGGCCAGTTGTCGCTGGACTTCGCCGCTGCGCTCAAGCTTCAGCACCATAGCCATGAGGAAGGCGAGGAGATTGAAGACGAGAAGCAACATGCTGGTGTAGGTCAGCCATTCGGAGATCGGGGTCGTTCCCTCGAACCGGATGGGATAGAGGATGGGGAACGGCGCAATCGCCAGGCTCGCCAGCGCATAAGCCGCGTAGACCGCCGCCGCCAGGCGACCTGATGGCAGAGCTTCGCCCGGCTTGCCGCGCCAGAGATCCAGCGCGCCAAGGGCCAGGTTGGCGGCTGATCCCAAATAGACGAGGGAAACACGCACCGGTGTGGGATCCTCCAGCATCTCGGCAAGGACCATGCCGATGCAGACAATGATCGCGATGCCGAACGCCTGCCAATATCTGTAGGGCTGTCCGAAGAATTCCTTGAAACCGAGGCGGATCAGGCCGGTCCGCGCGACATAGATGACGCCGCCGATATAGGCCATGATGTTGTAGGGAACGTGTTCCGTGAGGCTCGAACAAATCGTGCCGACCACCATGAACCAGGCCGCCAGGGCCCAGAAGGTGATCTCCTTCTGGTGTGGATTGCGCACCCACGCGATGGTGGCGACCACCAACACAGCGAGGTTGATTACCGCATTGTAGGTGAGGACAGTCACCACGTCTAACATCGGATCAGCACACTTTCGAAAACGGATGCTGACACTAAATCATGATATCTCGATATTAATGATTAACCGGCCGAGGTGAGAGTTTGCGGGCGCGGACAGGGGTAAGCCGCAATGGAACGCACCTGCCGGGACATCGACCTGACGCGCCTCAGCCGACCCTACTGGCGGCATCGGCGAAGAAATCGGCCTTTGCCAGGCGCCGGGCGATCAGGATGCCGATGAGCAGGGCCGCAACGAAGATCGCCGCCGAGGCGTGACCGAGACCAAGCGCCGGGATCGACGCGCCCGGACAGAAGCCGGCGATGCCCCAACCGATGCCGAAGACGGCGGAACCGCCGATCAGCTTCGCGTCGATGGTGCTCACCTTGGGCAGACGGAAGGTCGCATCGAAAAGCGGCTCCTGCCGCCTGCGGAAGAGGAGCGCATAGCCGGGAGCTGCAACCGAGAGTGCGCCGGCCATGACAAAGGCGAGGCTGGGGTCGAAGGTACCAGCGAGGTCGAAGAAGTTGAGGACCTTGGCGGGGTTTGCCATGCCCGACAGAACGATGCCGGTCCCGAAAAGGGCACCGATGAAGAAGACGACGAGGAACCGCATCAGATCGCGACCCCGAAGACGTGACGGATGAGAAACACCGTGAGGATGGCGAAGGCCATGAAGGTGGCGGTGGCGGCCATCGAGCGGCGCGAGAGGCGCGCCATGCCGCAGATGCCATGGCCCGAGGTGCAGCCGGAGCCGAAGGTGACGCCGATGCCGGCGATAAGGCCGCCGATGACCAGGGCGGTGGTGGAGACCGGTACCGAATATTCGACTTCATAGCCGCCGACCGACAGCGCAAGCGGCGCCAGGATCGCGCCAGCGAGGAAAGCAAGTTTCCAGGACCAGTCGGCACCGAGCGGTGGCAGAATGCCGCCGATGATCGCGGTCATGCCGGCGATCCGGCCCCAGGTCAGCATCAGAAGCAGCGCCGAGAGGCCGATCAGAAGGCCACCGGCAAAAGACATCAAGGGGGTGAATTCGGTCAAGTCCATCTCCAGCATCGCCCGTCGGGTCACGGGCTCGCCTTACATATAAGCATGCATATGTGACGCTGAACGGCTCGGCAACTCACATCGACGACGGCGGAGCGCTACCTCAAGCGTCACCTCAGAAGGCGATCGCCGCGTCGAGGTCACTGATGGGCTTCACGCCGGAAAGAAGCGCCCTCGCCTCCTCCGCATCCTTGCGGATTTGGGCAACCAGCGGATCGAGGCCGTCGAACTTCCATTCGCCACGCAGAAAGCCAAAGAGCGAGACGGAGCCGATTTCGCCATAGAGGTCGCCGGAGAAGTCGAAGATGAAGGTTTCGAGCCAGGGATCGCCGTTGCTGGTGACCGTCGGGCGATAGCCAAAGCTTGCAACACCATCGCGGATGATGCCGTCGGGGCGGCGGAAGCGGACGGCATAGATGCCGGGGCGCAAGGTCGCCTCCGGCGGCAGATGCATATTTGCGGTTGGGAAGCCCAGCGTGCGGCCGAGCTGCTGGCCTTTCATGACCTCCGCCTCGACCGTGTAGCGATAGCCGAGCAGACCGGCGGCCTGCGCCACATCCCCTTCAGCGATCAGGCCACGAATGCGGCTCGATGAAATGACGTCGGCGCCTTCATCACGGAAAGCATCGACGAGGCTGACGCCAAAGCCGTGGCGGCTGCCGGCCTGCATCAGGAAGGCCGGGCCGCCTTCCCGGCCCTTGCCGAAATGGAAGTCGAAGCCGGTGACGACCTCCTTCGCATCCAGCCAGTCGCGCAGAATGGTGACGACAAAGTCCTCGGCCGAGCGCTGCGAGAATTCCCGGTCGAAGGGATATTCGATGACCGAGTGAAAACCCATGGCCTGAAGGATGCGGGCGCGCAAGGATGGCGGGGTGAGCCGGAAGACCGGCTTGTCCGGATTGAAGACGGTTCGCGGATGGGGCTCGAAGGTCAGGACCAGCGCGGGAACGCCGAGCGCCTCGGCGCGCTCCAAGGCACGGTTCAATACCGCCTGATGACCGCGATGCACCCCGTCGAAATTGCCGATGGCAACGACGCCGCCGCGTAGCGCTGCGGGCAGCGGTTCCTTCTTTTCGTTGCGGTGAAAGATGGTCATCTCAGCATGCGCCTCATGCCAGCCTGTGCATCCAGTATTGCGGTGCGACTTTTTCGCGATCGAGGAAGAGCTTGAGCCTTGCCTCGTCCGTCACATTGTTGGTCGCGTAGTCGCCCGCATGGATGCCGCCGGAGATGTAGAGAAGGTCGAGGCCGGCATCGACGGCGCCCTTGACGTCAGTCGGCATACCGTCGCCGATGGCCAGCACGCGGGACTTGTCGAACTCGCCGCGGGCTTCGCGGGCGGCGGCGAGCGTTGCCTCGTAGATTGGCGTGTGCGGCTTGCCGGCAATGCGGGTCTCGCCACCGAGTGCGGTGTAGAAGGCGGCAACAGCGCCGGCGCAGGGGATGATGCGATGGCCGCGCTCGACAACCAGATCCGGGTTTGCGCAGATGAGCGGTACCTTGCGGGCGACGAAATCCGTCAGCATGTCGCGATAGTCTTCCGGCTTTTCGACCTCGTCATCGAAGAAGCCGGTGCAGACGACGCAATCGGCTTCATCCTTCGAGACCACTTCGACATCGAGACCGTCGAAGAGCGGCAGGTCGCGTTCGGGGCCGAGCAGGAAGACCTTCTTGGGGCCGGCAGCAATCAGGGTGCGGGTCACGTCGCCCGAGGTGACGATGCGGTCATAGGCCGTGTCTGGAACGCCGATGGCGCGCAGCTGCGGGATGACGCCGATGGCAGGCCTGGGCGAGTTGGTGATCAGCACCACCGTCAGGCCCTTTTCGCGGGCTGCCGTCAGCGCTTCGCCAGCGAGCGGGAAGGCATCGATACCGTTGTGCAGCACACCCCATACATCGCAGAGAATGACGTCATACGCGTCGGTCACGTCGGCAAGGGTGGAAATGCTGCGGGTCATCGTCTGTCCTGACTCTCAAGGTAAGACGGGTGACATGGCAAAGGACGGGCGGCAAGGCAAGGGGCAAGCGTCGCGGAGATCGAAATTGCAACGGCCGCTCGCACCGGTTCAGAGCAGGAAACGGGCAGCGAGGCCCAACGCCCCTGCGGCGAGAAGCGTCTTGCCGATGCCGAGGTGGAAGCGGAAGATCAGCACGGCAGACACCACCGCGATGACCAAAGCCTGCCAGTCCAGGCTCGTCCAGACGGGCTGCGGCACCGACAGCGTGAGCGGACCGAGGGGTGCGAGTGCGACCGGTTCGACCTGTGTGAAGATCACATGCAGGGAGAACCACACCGCAAGGTTCAGGATGACGCCGACCACGGCGGCGGTGATGGCGGAGAGTGCCGCGCCGAGGAGGCGGTTGCCGCGCAGCCGCTCGATATAGGGGGCGCCTGCGAAGATCCAGATGAAGCTCGGGATGAAGGTGGCCCAGGCGGCGATGACGCCACCGAGGAGGCCGCCGAGCAGCGGATCGAGCGCCCCGCTCTGCCGGAAGCCGGCGAGGAAGCCGACATAGGAGAGGACGAGGACCAGCGGTCCGGGCGTCGTCTCGGCGAGCGCCAGGCCATCGAGCATTTCGCCGGGTTTCAGCCAGGCATAGTGATCGACCGCGACCTGGGCGACATAGGCGAGCACGGCATAGGCGCCGCCAAAGGTGACCAGAGCCATCCTGGAGAAGAAGCTCTGGACTTCAGGAAGTGCGGTTTCGGGCAGCAGAAGCCAGAGAAGCGGCAAGGGCGCGAGCCAGACGGCAATCCAGAACAGAAGCGTTGCGATCTGGCTCAGCAGGGGCGGACGGGCACGAAGCTCGTGCGAGATCTCCGCCGCCGCAGACGGCGCGCCGCGCGCATGGAAAAGGCCGATCAGGGCTGCGGCAAGCACGACGAGCGGGAACGGCACCGAGAGGAGGAAAAGAGCGAGAAAGGCGGCGGCAGCCAGCCAGCGGTGGAAACCGCTTTTCAGCGCCCGCTTGCCGATGCGGATCACGGCTTCGACGACGATCGCCAGAACGGCCGCCTTCAGGCCGAAGAACAGGCCGGCGACAAGGCTCGTGTCCTGGTACAGCGCATAGAGTGTCGAAAGTCCGAGGATAACCGCAAGGCCGGGCAGCACGAAGAGAAGGCCTGCGACTATCCCGCCGCGCACGCCATGCAGCAGCCAGCCGATATAGGTGGCCAGCTGCTGCGCTTCCGGTCCTGGCAGCAGCATGCAGTAATTCAGGGCATGGAGATAACGGGCCTCATCGATCCAGCGCTTTTCGTCGACGCAGATCTTGTGCATCAAAGCGATCTGCGCGGCCGGGCCGCCAAAGGAGAGGACGCCGATCCGGGCAAAGGCGGATACGAGTTCTGAAAATGTCGGAGATGCAGGGCGATCGATCGGAACCTGGGTGTCGTGAATGTCGGTGGACTTCGCCGGCATGCACACTCCTTTTTCCCACACGTCCTTTTTTCACGCGCGCGCTTGACTCATCGGAGGGCTGTTCTTATCTCAGCCTCGCTGGCACTCCCCGAGGGAGAGTGCTAACAAATTCCGATGTGGTCCCATCCGGGATCGCGAATGTCATTTGATCGAGGGATTAGACAATGGCAAGCACCAATTTCCGTCCTCTGCACGATCGCGTTGTCGTCAAGCGCGTCGAGTCCGAAGAAAAGACCAAGGGCGGCATCATCATTCCCGACACCGCCAAGGAAAAGCCGGCTGAAGGCGAAGTCATCGCTGTTGGCCCGGGCGCCCGCGACGAAAGCGGCAAGCAGGTTGCCCTCGACGTGAAGGTCGGCGACCGCGTCCTGTTCGGCAAGTGGTCTGGCACCGAGGTCAAGCTCGACGGCGTTGACCTGCTGATCATGAAGGAAGCCGACATCATGGGCATCATCGGCTGATTTCAGCCGGATACCCGACTTCCTTTTTAACCAATTCACCAATGGGCTAGACGCCCGGGAGTTTTGAACATGGCTGCTAAAGAAATCAAGTTTGGCCGCACCGCGCGCGAAAAGATGCTGCATGGCGTCGACATCCTCGCTGACGCCGTGAAGGTTACCCTCGGCCCGAAGGGTCGTAACGTCATCATCGACAAGTCCTTCGGCGCTCCGCGCATCACCAAGGACGGTGTATCGGTCGCCAAGGAAATCGAACTGGAAGACAAGTTCGAAAACATGGGCGCCCAGATGGTCCGCGAAGTCGCTTCGAAGACCAACGACATCGCCGGTGACGGCACCACCACCGCAACCGTTCTTGCCCAGGCCATCGTTCGCGAAGGCGCCAAGGCCGTTGCTGCCGGCATGAACCCGATGGACCTGAAGCGCGGTATCGACCTCGCCGTTTCGGAAGTCGTCAAGGATCTCCAGGCCAAGGCGAAGAAGATCTCCACCTCGGCTGAAGTTGCCCAGGTCGGCACGATCTCGGCAAACGGCGACACGCAGGTCGGTAACGACATCGCTGAAGCCATGCAGAAGGTTGGCAACGAAGGTGTCATCACCGTCGAAGAAGCCAAGACCGCTGAAACCGAACTCGAAGTCGTTGAAGGCATGCAGTTCGACCGCGGCTACCTGTCGCCCTACTTCGTGACGAACCCGGAAAAGATGGTCGCTGACCTCGAAGACGCGTTCATCCTGCTGCACGAGAAGAAGCTCTCGAACCTCCAGGCCATGCTGCCGGTTCTCGAAGCCGTCGTTCAGACCGGCAAGCCGCTCGTCATCATCGCTGAAGACGTCGAAGGCGAAGCCCTTGCTACGCTCGTCGTCAACAAGCTGCGTGGCGGCCTGAAGATCGCTGCCGTCAAGGCTCCGGGCTTCGGCGATCGCCGCAAGGCCATGCTGGAAGACATCGCCATCCTCTCGGGCGGCACTGTCATCTCGGAAGACCTCGGCATCAAGCTCGAGTCGGTTACCCTCGACATGCTCGGCCGCGCCAAGAAGGTCTCGATCACCAAGGAAAACACCACCATCGTTGATGGCGCCGGTGCAAAGTCCGACATCGAAGGCCGCGTTGCCCAGATCAAGGCCCAGATCGAAGAAACCACCTCCGACTACGACCGCGAGAAGCTCCAGGAGCGTCTGGCCAAGCTCGCCGGTGGCGTTGCCGTCATCCGCGTCGGCGGCTCGACCGAAATCGAAGTCAAGGAGCGCAAGGACCGCATCGACGACGCTCTGAACGCGACCCGCGCGGCCGTTCAGGAAGGCATCGTACCGGGCGGTGGTACCGCTCTGCTGCGTTCTTCCACGAAGATCACCGTGAAGGGCGTCAACGACGACCAGGAAGCCGGCATCAACATCGTTCGCCGCGCTCTCCAGGCTCTGGTTCGCCAGATCGCCACCAACGCTGGTGACGAAGCTTCGATCATCGTCGGCAAGATCCTCGACAAGAACGAAGAAAACTACGGCTACAACGCCCAGACCGGCGAATTCGGCGACATGATCGCCATGGGTATCGTCGATCCGGTCAAGGTCGTTCGCACCGCCCTGCAGAACGCAGCTTCGGTTGCTTCGCTGCTCATCACCACCGAAGCCATGATCGCCGAGCTCCCGAAGAAGGAAGCTGCTGGCGGCATGCCGGGCGGCATGGGCGGCATGGGCGGCATGGACATGATGTAAGACCTCGGGTCTTACCATCAGGTCCATCAAAGCCGCCCGTCACTTTAAGTGGTTCAGCGCGTCAAGCGCGCTGAACGGGTGGAATGGACATGATGTAAGACCTTCGGGTCCGACATCTGAGCCATCCGGTTCAGTCTTTGAGAAGGGCGGCCCTCGGGTCGCCCTTTTTCGTATGCGAGTGGAGGTGGCGCGGGATGTCCGCGAGTAAATCCTAAAATGATCATGCAACCATTCGTCGCAGGTGTTGACAGTATCTGTGCGAATGAGAATAGCTACCGAGCCGGCTGATTTCTTGTCGAAGCAAACAAAACTCCCGGAATTGCGGAATATCTTTATTTTAGTTTTTTCTAATTTTATTGACGATACCGTCGTCCTTTATGGGTTGATTGTAGGTCAGAGCGAATGTGAGGCGTTTTCATCTACATAGTTTCATGGTATCTAGCCGGTTAATTTGCAGGGTAAAATGCGCTGCAGGTGAACGGGTGTTGGCCTCCCTCTCGAGGTAGGCTCTTTGATGTGAGCTTTTGTTCACATGGCGTCCGAAGGATTTCCCGGATGGACCGGGCGCAGGTGGGGGCTCCTGCGGATCGAAGGCGTGCGGCTTATCGGAGCGGCACGTCCCGACTTTATAAGAGACCGGCGTCGGCCGGAGGGGAGCTTGGAGGTTGTGCCTGGCGGGGCATGGCATCCTGCATGTTGGGCCTGTGGGCTCGAATCTGGGGACTACCTTGTTCAAAATTGCAAATGCAGATCTCGCAACAAGCTTTGCGGCGGGCGACACAGAGGGCGACCGGTTCTTCGGTCAAGGCGCGTGCCGGTTCGGCCTGTCGGAAGACTGGACAGGAGACCTGACAAATGGGCTCCTGACGCTGGGGAACCGTGCCCGCCACCTTCATGGTCTGGACAACCATGAATGCGGCCTTCTGACAGTCATGCGCTGCTACGATCCCGCCGATCGTGGCCATATCCTGAGGCTGTTCGAGCAGGCGGCAACCGAACCGTCGCGCTTCTGTTATTCGACGACCATCGTCTCTGCCAGCAATCAGCGCCAGCCGGTGTTCTGCATCGGCGAATCTACCGGTTTCGAGGGCAGTCGCGGCAAGATGGTTGGGCTTTTCATATTTCCCCGTTTCCAGCTTCCGACCGCAGCCACTGTCACTCCCACCTGAGCGGATGGCATGGCGAAGCAGAGTGCTCGTTTCATTTTTGTGAACGAACAGTCAAATGTCGTCAACCTATCCGCAAAGGGAAAAAACGGGCATCTAGGCTTCACATTCTGGAGCCCACAGGGGTGAGGTTTCAGTTGCAACCCAATGGAGCCTGCAATGTCTTCCGCCAACAATGCCCTTCTCGTTCTCGTCCGTGTTCTCCTCTCCTTTATGTTCATCATGTCGGGCTACGGCAAGCTCGCCGATCCGGCTGGCACTGCCGGCATGATCACTGGTGCCGGCCTGCCCGCCGCCGATCTCCTGGCCTATGCTGCCGGCCTTTATGAGCTGGTTGCCGGTCTCTTCATCCTCGTCGGCTTCCAGACCAAGGCAACCGCCTGGACCGTCGCTCTCTTCTGCGTCTTCACCGGTTTCGTCTTCCACACCGGCACCGTTGCCATCGAAGGCTGGCCGGAAGGCGCACTCGGCTGGATCAACACGCTGAATCAGATCATGGTCATGAAGAACCTGACGCTGGCCGGCGGTTACATCGCGCTTGCCATCGTCGGTGCCGGCGCCTACTCGATCGACGCCCGTCGCGGTTCGGCCTCTGCCGTCACCGCCTGATCCCTGCCCCACAAGGCAAAAGGAAACCCGCCGGAGCAATCCGGCGGGTTTTTTCGTATCTGTGATTTCCACTTAAGACTGTCGCGCCAGCCAGACCGTTGCACCGCCGCATGCCGGATCTTCGACCACATGCTTGAGCACGGTGAACCCGTTCTCGGCCAGCAGGGAGCGGTACTCATCAGGATCGAGGCTCGCGTGATACATCGGCTCGCCCTCGAACTCGCCGAGGGCCACGCCGGCTGCGGGCCCCGATGTGAACATCAGCGTAGCGCCGCTTGCGGCATGTGATGCGAAGCGCGGGAACATCGCCCGCTGCGCCTCGGGCGTCAGATGGAAGAAGCTGTGCCAGGCGATGATCGCATCAAATGTCCGCCCCAGCGCCAGATCCCGCATATCGCCGACATGAAAATCATGTGCCGGGAACCGTTCGCGGCAGAGGCGGATCAGAGGTACGGAGACGTCGAGCCCGGTGACGACGAAGCCCCGATCGATCAGGTCCGCCGCGATGGGTTCGCCGGAGCCACATCCAATGTCGAGCACATGGGCACCGGGAGACAACGGCGCGAGAAGGAGGTCCAGCCAGGGACGCTCAAAACCGTTCTTGCCGCGCCCGCGATCAAAGGCTTCCGCGTGACGCGCATACAAGCCGGGAATGGCATCCGCGTGTGACATGGGGCCCTCAGAGGACGCTGCGCACAGCCTCGACGATCCGACCGATCATGGGATTGCCGTCATGCTCCGGCTTCCGCGCCCGCACAAGGCAGGCCTCCGAGCGCAGGATCACGCCATCCGACAGCACCTTCAGGTGGTTGGCGCGGAGCGTCGAGCCGGTCGAAGTGATATCGACGATGATGTCGGCCTGGCCTGCAGCGGGTGCGCCTTCCGTGGCGCCCAGGCTCTCGACGATGCGATAGAGCTGGATGCCGTGTTGGCGGGAAAAATGCTGCTGGGTTAGGCGCCAGTATTTGGTGGCGATCGCGAGGCGTCGGCCATGGCGGGTGCGGAATTCAGCGGCGACATCGCCGAGGTCGGCCATGGTGTCGACGTCGTACCAGATTTCAGGCACGGCGACGACGACATCGGCATGGCCGAAGCCGAGGCGAACCGCGATCTCAACGCGGGCGTCTGCTTCCGCCAGGCCCTCGCGGATCAGGTCCTCGCCGGTGACGCCGAAATCGACCGTGCCATTGCCGATCTCCCGCGAAATCTCGGAGGCCGAGAGATAGGCGATCTCGACATCGTCGAAACCTTCGACGCGGCCGCGATAGGAGCGGTCGTTGCCGACGGCGACGATCTTCATGCCAGCCTTCTCGAAGATGGCGGAGGCATCGTCCTTCATGCGGCCCTTGGAGGGCAGACCGATGGTGATTGTCATCAGGCAGTCCTCTCAGTTTCTATGCGGTCGAGCCAGAGCGAAAAACCGACGGCCGGGATATGCGTCTCTGCACCAAGCAGGGTGAGCAGCCGGTCGAAGCGACCGCCACCGGCGAGCACTGCGGGTTTGCCCTCAACGGCCACTTCGAAGACGAGGCCGGTGTAATAATCCAGCGGGCGACCGAAGGCGGCGCGGTAGGTGATGCGGGTGAGATCGGTTCCGATGTTCGCAAGTGCTGCCACGCGCTCATCGAAGCGGCCGAGTGCGGCCCCGAGCTTCAGGCCGGCGGCATCGGCAAAGCCGGCAAGGGCTGCCGACGCATCGCCAAGCGGCAGCTCGAGCGAGAGGAATTCGCGGAGCAGAAGGAGGGCCGCGCCATCGAGGCGGGTCTCGGAGAGTTCCAGCTTTTCTTTCAGGCGGCGGGCGATCTCGGCAGGGGTGCGGCTCGCATTGGTGAGATAGCCGGTTTGCTGCATGGTCGCATCGATATGGGCGATCAGGACCTCCTGGTCACCCTTTGCCAGAAGGTCCGAAACCTCCGGCGCCAGACCCGGCACCGGCGTCGGGGTGGCGAGCGTGCGCAGGAGCTGGTCGATCTGGACCGGGTTGCCGAAGGCCTGGATCAGGCGCTTTTGCCAGCCGGCGGGCAGGCCGAGCGCCTTGACGACGGCTTCGAACACCGCCTGATCACCGAGGGTCACGCCAAGCGGCTTGGTGGGCAGCAGGCGGGTGAGGATGGCGACGCTGTCGGCAATCGCACGGGCGTCAGCTGCGGCGGTGGCGATGTCACCGAGATCCTCAATGCCGGCCTGGTAGAACTCCTGCGGGCCTTCGCGGCGCTGGCGGAAGACTTCACCGAGATAGGCATAGCGCTTCGGCGTGCCAGTCGCAGTTTCGATATGGCGCAGGCAAACGGGAATGGTGAATTCCGGTCTGAGGCAGAGGCTTTCGCCGCGCTCGTTCTCAGTCAGGAAGATGCGGCGGCGCAGGTCTTCACCCGCCATGTCGAGGAAGGGGGCGGCCGGCTGGATCACGGGTGTATCGACGCGGGTGGTGCCGCGTGATGTGAATTCCTGCAGGATGGTGCCGGCGAAATCCGGCATGTCGGTCAGGGGCATGTGATTGAACCTGCAATTGGGAAGGAAGTCCCCCTCTGGGCTGCCGCCCATCTCCCCCACAAGGGGGGAGAAGATTTGGGGCGAGCGCCGGCCCTACCCACCAGGCTCGCAGATGAGGCAACCCCGGGCGCAAGCGGCATGCGCCGGCCGGCTCCCTCCCCCTTGTGGGGAGGGTTGGGGAGGGGCAAAGCCACGAACTCAGACATCAAACACCCTTTGCCCGACGGCGATCTTCCGCCTGGGCGGCGAGGATTTCCTTGACCTTGGCGACGAGGTCCGCCTCGGCCACGACTTCCTGGGCGACGCGGGCCTCACGCCATTCGGCATTGTCGGTGATCTCGCCGGAGAGGCGCTTGCCCTCGATCAGGTCCTTGATCTGGACGACGCCTTGCGCGCGCTCGTCGCCGCCCTGGATGATGGCGATCGGGGCGCCACGGCGGTCGGCATATTTCAGCTGGTTGCCGAACTTCTTCCAGTTGCCCTGATACATTTCCGCGCGAATGCCTTCGGCGCGAAGCTGTTGCGTGAAGCGCTGGTAGCGGCCCATGCTCTCGACATCGCCATCCATGACCGTGACGAGGACGGGGCCGAGTACGTCGTCCTGGCCGAGCTTGCCGAGGTTCTTCAGCGCCGTCATCAGGCGCGAGACGCCGATCGAGAAGCCGGTGGCCGGGACCGGCTGGCCCATGAAGCGCGAGACGAGGCCATCATAACGCCCGCCGCCGCCGACTGAGCCGAAGACGACCTTTTCGCCCTTTTCGTTGGTGACGTCGAAGGTGAGTTCGGCTTCGTAGACGGGGCCGGTGTAGTATTCGAGACCGCGGACGACGGAGGGGTCGATCTTGACCTTGGCACCGAGATAGCCAGCAGCGTGGAATAGGCTGCTCATGGTCGAAAGCTCCTGAAGACCAGCCAACCCGGTTTCACTCCGCGCGAGCAGCGTGCTTTCCAAATCCTGGAAGAAAGTAGGGGATCCACCGCTCTGTGCTGCCTCTACGAACTTCAAAATCTCGGCGATCTGATCGTTGTTCAGCCCCGCACCTTTAGTAAAGTCGCCGGACTCATCCTTGCGGCCTTCGCCGAGCAGAAGCTTCACACCTTCAGGTCCAAACTTGTCGAGCTTATCGATGGCGCGCAGGACGCCCAGACGCCGTCCCGCATTCTCCTCGCCGCCGAGGCCGATGGCCTCCATGACGCCGTCCAGAACCTTGCGGTTGTTGACCCGGATGACATAGTCGCCGCGCTTGATGCCGAGGGCTTCCAGCGTGTCGGCCATCATCATGCACATTTCGGCATCGGACTGGACGCCCGGCGCGCCGACGGTGTCGGCGTCGAACTGCATGAACTGGCGGAAGCGGCCCGGGCCGGGCTTTTCGTTGCGGAAGACGTAGCCTGCGCGATAGGTGCGGAACGGCAGCTGAATTTCCTGGAAGTTCTCCGCAACATGACGGGCCATCGGCGCCGTCAGGTCGTAGCGCAGCGACATCCACTGCTCGTCATCGTCCTGCAGCGAAAAGACGCCTTCGTTCGGGCGGTCCGAGTCGGGCAGGAATTTGCCGAGCGCATCGGTATATTCGAAGAGCGGGGTCTCGATCGGGTCGAAGCCGTAGCGCTCATAGACCTCGCGGATGGTCTCCATCATCTGGTTGGCAGCACGGATGTCGGCAGCCTCGCGATCGACGAAGCCGCGCGGCAGGCGGGCCTTCAGCTTCTGGGGCTTCTTGTTCTTATCGCTCATGATGACAACCGGAATTTTCGTTTCAAAAAGGTGCCGGTGTCTTAGAGGATCAAGGATTTGGCGGCAAGGGCGAAGGCGGGCGGCGCGGAGGGCGGATGCTGGAAAATGGGTGTGTTTGGTGGTAAGTTTACACCCGAAACAAAGGTTGGACCGATGAACAAGCGCGTTGCCATCCAAATTCCGGATGACCTGTATCGGGTTATTTCCCGGTACGGAGACCTACATGGGCTAGATCCGGATGACTACGCGACGATGGCACTGCAGCGGCATCTGGAAGACCTCCAGGATATCGCCGCTGCAGAAGCGGCGATGAAGAGCATTCAGAGCGGTGAAGACCGCGTCGTGAGTTCGAAAGAATTCTGGCATGGTCTGGACGATTGAGTATCGCCAGCCAGTTCGGAAATCACTGGAAAAACTTGACCCTGATACTCGCAAGCGTATCCGGAAATTCCTAGAAGAGCGCGTGGCCGGGCTCGATGATCCCAGACAAATCGCAGATCGCCTGCAGGGCTCCAAACTGGGTCAGTTCTGGCGTTACCGGGTTGGCGACTATCGCATCATCTGCGATTCCAGGACGGCAAACTCATCGTGCTCGTGTTCGAGATCGGCCATCGCAGCTCCGTCTATCGGTAAGACATGATCCTCGAAGCCCTGAATTATGCCGCGACCTGGCCGCTGACCTCGGCTGGCCATCGCCCCTTCATCCGCTCCTCGGTCAATCTCTGGGCGCGGGCAAATCGCTGCCGTGCCGCCTGGGCCGAGCATGAGCGACAGACGAAGGCGGCCATTCTAGAGGCTGCGGAGGGATGTCGGCAGAAGCGGACGGCGGTGGTACTAGGCTCAGGGCTGCTGCGCGATGTGCCGGTTGCCGAGCTATCGCGGCTGTTCGATACGGTGGTGCTGGTCGATCTCGTGCATCTGGCCAGCGTCCGGACTTGGCTGAAGGTCAAGGGTCTCAAGAATGTACGGCTGATCGAGCGGGATCTTTCGGGGATTGATGCCCTGCTTGCTGGCGAGGTTTTGGAGCCGCTGTCGTTTCTCCGGCAGGTGCCCTATCTCGATTTGGTGGTTTCGGCCAATCTGCTCTCACAGATCGGCATCGGCGTCGCCAGGCGGCTCGGTGGGCAGCCGGCGGAAGACGACAGGATGCGCCAAGTGGTTTCGGCGCATGTCGAGGGGCTGGCTGACCTGCCGGCGAGGACCTGCCTTGTCACCGATGTCAGCTATACGGTCATCGACCGAAACGGTGTTGAGCACGAAACCCACGACCTCCTGCATGGCGTCAATCTCGGCACATCTTCGGTTCACTGGGATTGGCCGGTGATCCCATTTGGTGAAGAGAGCCGGGACTATCGGATCGTACATCACGTTGTCGCGCGCTGAGCGTCATTCTTGCTTCCGGGTGCCTTGCTTTCGGCGGAATGGCGGCCCATCTTCAAGCCATGACATCGCTCGTCCGCCTCCTGCTGCTCGTCGCGGCCCTTGCTTACGGCGCCATGCCCATGACCGGCATGTCGGCCATGGCAAAGCCCGTGGCGCCTGCGATGGATGGTGGTAGCGGGATGAGGCACAACCCTGCCCCGGTTCCAGATGTGATGGCCGATGTTGATTGTCCGCATTCGAGCTCACCAACGACCGTTGCCGACACTGATCCCGGCTCCGACCAACCTATGAAGCCCGTAAAGATGACCGGGCATTGCGCGGCCTGCCTTACGCTTCCTGCAGAGGCGGTCTTTGCCGATAGCGGCACACCGGCGCGGGCCGCCGAGGCTTCCGCCCGTCTGCCAAGGTTCGTGTCGCAATTGACGGCACCTGCGACGCCCCCTCCCCGCGCCTGATCCGATGAAATTTCGTGGCCCGCGGCCGCGACTATCCGACATCGATCAGCACAGGAGATTTCAATGCTGAAGACCATCTTTATTGCGGCATCGCTTGCGACCGCACTTATCACCACATCCGCCTTCGCCCAGGACAACACCCATCAGGGACACGACATGTCCTCAATGGGCGAAATGATGGGCGACAGCCCGTCGTCTAAGGCCTTTGCCGAGGCTAATGCCCGGATGCACAAGGACATGGCCGTGCCGCTCACCGGCAATGCCGATGTCGATTTCGTCCAGGGGATGATCCCGCATCATCAGGGCGCGATCGACATGGCAAAGATCGTGCTCGAACACGGCAAGGATCCGGAAATCCGCAAACTGGCGGAAGAGGTGATCAAGGCCCAGGAGGGTGAAATCGCCATGATGAAGGCGTGGCTGGCCAAGAACGGGCAGTAAGCTCGGCAAGATCTGAAATGGTGATGGCGCCTTCGGGCGCCATTGCTTTGCCGCGGAGAGGGATTAGTCTCGGCCCCCTGACTTAAGAGGAGGCGTCATGTCAAACCGCCCTGTCTCCGTGATCGGCTTCGATGCCGACGACACGCTCTGGCAGAACGAGCAGTATTACAAGCTGACGGAAAGCCATTTCCGCAGCCTGCTCTCCGAGTTTGCTGAGGGCGAGCACGTGTCCGAGCGCTTGCTGGAGGCCGAGAAGCGCAACCTCGCCCATTATGGTTTCGGCATCAAAGGCTTTACCCTCTCGATGATCGAGACGGCGCTCGATATTACCGAGGGGCGAGCCCCATCCTCCGTGATCAGCGAAATCCTTTCGATCGGTCGCGACCTCCTGAGCCACCCGGTCGAATGCCTGCCGCATGCCCGCGATGCGCTGGAGGCGCTGGCGGGCAGGTATTTCCTCGTGCTGATCACCAAGGGCGACCTCTTCGACCAGGAGCGCAAACTGGCGCAATCAGGCCTCGGCGACTATTTCGACGCAGTCGAGATCGTCTCGGACAAGACGGCCACCACCTATCGGCGGATTTTTGGCAAACATGGCGAGGGACCGGAGCGGTCGATGATGATCGGCAATTCGCTGAAATCCGATGTGGTGCCGGCGATCGCCGCCGGGGCATGGGGGGTCTTCGTGCCGCATGAACTCACCTGGGTGCTGGAGCATGTCGAAAAGCCCGCGGAGGCGCCGCGATTCCGCGAGATCCCGGATCTCGGGCATGTGCCTGAGCTTGTCGCCAACCTTCAGCATTGAGGCCCCATGCGCTCCTTCGACGAAATCTATGCGCTCGCGGTTGCCCGCAAGGGTGAGGTCGGTGTGCTCGAGAGCCTGCAGCATCCGAAGCCGCAGACAGAGATTGCAGCCATGGCGGATGATCGGTTTCTGGCGCTGATGACCAAATGCATCTTCCAGTCCGGCTTCAACTGGAAGGTCGTGGAGGCGATGTGGCCGGGCTTCGAGGCGGCCTTCGGGGGCTTCGAGATCGGGCATTGCGCGATGCTGCATGATGAGGATTTTGGTCGTCTCGTTTCCGATACGCGCATCGTGCGGCATGGGCCGAAGATAAAGGCGGTGCAGGAGAATGCCGTGTTTCTCTCCGAGATCGCGCGTGAACATGGTTCGGCGGCCGCCTTCTTCGCCGGCTGGCCGACGGACAATTTCATCGGCCTCCTCGACGTTCTGCAGAAGAAGGGTTCGCGGCTCGGCGGCAACACGGGCCAATACTTCCTGCGCTTTGCCGGGATCGACAGCTTCATCCTCTCGCAAAGCGTGGTGAACCGGCTGATCGCAGAGGGCGTCGTCGACAAGGCGCCGACATCGGCGAAAGACAAGGCGGCGGTGCAGGCGGCCTTCAACACGTGGCGGGCGCAATCCGGACGGTCGCTGACCGAGATCAGCCGCATCCTCGCCGTCAGCATCGACTGACGGTCACGGGCGTATGAGCCGGGTGCGCAGCTCTTCCGTCGGCGCACGGCAGCAGCAGCCTTCGATGTGGTCGTTGACGAGGCCCATGGCCTGCATGAAGGCATAGACCGTGGTCGGGCCGACGAAGGTCCAGCCGCGCTTCTTCAGGTCCTTCGACAGACGGATCGAGGTGGGCGATGTCGGGTTGGCCTTGAGCGTAGCATAGTCCATGCGCGGCGGGCGCTCGGAAGCGTCGGGTTCGTAACTCCAGAAGTAGCGAGAGAGCGAACCGAACTCGATCTCCAGATCCACCGCCCGGCGGGCGTTGTTGATGGTCGAGACGATCTTGCCGCGATGGCGGATGATGCCGGCATCGGCGAGGCATCGGGCTATGTCTTCGTCACCAAAGCGGGCGACCTGATGGAAGTCGAAGCCGGCAAAGGCTGCGCGGAAGTTTTCGCGCTTTCTCAGGATCGTCAGCCAGGAGAGGCCGGACTGGAAACCTTCGAGGCAGATTTTCTCGAAGAGCCTGGCATCGTCTGTGACGGGGCGGCCCCATTCCTCGTCATGATAGCGCCGGTAGTCCTCAAGACCGCCATGCCAGAAGCAGCGGTCGAGACCGTCCTCTCCCCGGATCAAGCCTTCTGCCACATGCTCCATAAGATTCTCCCGCGCGATTTCAGCTCGTTTACCATTTGTTCACGATTTTTCCAAACTGCTCGCTAACCCTGACAGAAGGTTTACAAGCGAGATCGCATTTTCATGAATGCGTCTTTACCAATTCGCGGGCGGCACTCTGGCACGATCCAACTGAACCGGGCGGGCTTTGCGCCCGCCGCTGTCTTCGGTCCCAAGTTGCGAGTTGTCCGATGTTGAAGAAATCCGTCCTGCTGGCCGTGATCGCCAGCCTGCCCTTCGCCTTTTCCGCCACGGCCAATGACCGTTACCAGACCCGACCGCCGGTCATGGTGAGCCCCGACCTGCAAGCGGCCTGGGTTCTGCAACTCGGCGGCGTGCCAGTGCAGACGCGGGGCTATGCCACACGGCCTACCGTCAATGCCGGACGGCAGATGGTGCCGGTCTATCGCCAGCAGGTCATGCAGGCGCAGCCGGCCCGTCAGCGTCCGCTTGTGCAACAGCGTCGTGTGCTCTTCGGACAGCAGCCGACCGTTCAACCGGTTGCAATGCGGCCGAACAAGCCCGTGCGCACGCAGATCGAGCCGCAGTTCCTGCCCCAGATGGTCGCATACCAGACAACCGAAAAGCCGGGCACCATCGTCATCGATACCCGCGAGCGCTTCCTCTATCTCGTGATGGCCGACGGCATGGCCAAGCGTTACGGCGTCGGCGTCGGAAAACCGGGCTTCGAATGGGCCGGCACGCACAAGGTGACCGCCAAGCGCGAATGGCCGACATGGAACCCGCCGAAAGAGATGATCGCCCGCGAGGCGGCCAAGGGTCACTATCTTCCGGCCAGCATGGAAGGCGGGCCGGAAAATCCGCTCGGCGCCCGGGCTCTCTATCTCGGCTCGACCCTTTACCGCATCCACGGCACCAATGCGCCATGGTCGATCGGCAGCGGCGTCTCCTCCGGCTGCATCCGCATGCGCAACGAGGATGTAACCGACCTCTACGAGCGGGTTAAGGTCGGCACCAAGGTCATTGTGATCTAAAGCACTCCCGACATCACAAGCCTTGCAGAGGGCCTTGCATTAGAAAAGGAAGCGGATAGGCTCCAACCCCAGTATTTCCAGGGGACGAACCATGCTTGATTCCATCACGACCCGCGTTGCCGCGACCTTGATCGCGGCAACCTTCCTGCTTCCCATGCCGGCGAGCGCCATCAGCCTCAATCCAGTCCAGACGACCAGTGACGTCACGCTGGTGGCGCAACAAAAGACCGTTGCCGAAAAGTTCAAGCGCAAGGTCGTCCGGCTGACGACCGACGAGAAGCCCGGCACGATCATCATCGATACCAACAACAAGTTCCTCTATTTCGTCGAAGGCAACAACCGCGCGACCCGTTACGGGGTGGGCGTCGGCCGCGACGGTTTTGGCTGGTCCGGTATCGTGAAGATCGGCCGCAAGTCGGAATGGCCGGAATGGCGCCCGCCGGCAGAAATGCGCCGCCGCGAAGCCGCCAAGGGCCATATCCTGCCGGTCGTGCAGGAAGGCGGCCCGGACAATCCGCTCGGCGCCCGCGCCATGTATCTCTACAAGGGCGGCCGCGACACGATCTTTCGCATCCACGGCACCAACCAGCCCTGGACGATCGGTCTCAACATGTCGTCCGGCTGCATCCGCATGATGAACAAGGATGTGGAACACCTCTACGATCGCGCCGAAATCGGTGCCAAGGTGATCGTGGTGGGCCCCGGCAACAAGCAGGGCGATGTCTCCTTCGACGACAAGGGCATCGACATCCTGCGCACGATCTTCGGCGGCTGAAAGCAACCGACCGTCAGACCATTGCCTCGGCCGCGCCAAAAGCGCGGCCGTTTCCTTGTCATCGTCCTGTCGTCTCGGCGAGGCAGTCTTCGGCAGACGGCGTGGCTGAGAAACCCCGCCGGTATCCACCGCGGGGACTTCTTGATGACATTGCGTGCACTTTCGCTGGCGGTTGCCGGCGTCGTTCTTTCTGCCTTCGCATCTGCCGCACAGGCTGAAATGGCCATTTCTGTCTATAGCGGCTTTCAGACGGCGCCCCACAGTGACATTGATGTTTCCGATGGCGCCGATTTCCGCGCCGGCTGGGAAGGCAGATCCTTCCAGAGCCCGCCCTATTACGGGGTGCGCGGCACCTGGTGGATGGATGGACTGGGCAAGCCGAATGTCGGCCTTGCGGTCGATTTCAGCCATGCCAAGGTTTATGCCGATGATGAAACGCTCGCGTCGTCCGGCTGGTCGCATTTCGAATTTTCCGACGGCTTGAACCTTCTCACGCTGAATGCGCTCTATCGCATGCCCATCGAAGGCACCAAGTTCGTGCCTTACGTCGGCGCGGGTGCGGGCGTGAACATCCCGCATGTCGAGGTGACGCGTGGTTCGGGCAGGACTTTCGAATATCAGCTCGGCGGTGCCACGCTGCAGGCTCAGGCGGGTGTCGCCTATGAATTCACGCGCAACTGGTCTGCGTTCCTTGAATACAAGGGCAACTATTCCTGGGTCGACGTCGACATCGATTCCGGGGCAACGCTGAAGACCAAGATCCTCACCAATGCGGTCAATCTCGGCGTGAGCTACAAGTTCTGAGCAGACGGAGGGGCTGAGACATTACCCCTTGATCGCACAGAAAATCGGCGTCTCGTGATCGAAGAGAATGTCACCCTCCACGCGGCTGCCCGGCGCGAGTTGCTGGACAGCAAGACGATAACGGCCCTTGTAGCTGGAGGCGCTGTCGGTCTGGCGGGTGGTCAGGATCGACATCGTGATGCGGTAGACGGGCGATTTCGGGGGCGAGAAGGCCTGCATGCTGAAACGGAGGTCGTGCTTGTCGGTCCAGTACTGGCGTAGCATGTCGGAGTTCAGATCGAGACGGCGGAATTCCATCGGGACAGCTGCGTCCCGGACCCCGGCAATGCCGCGAAAATGGATGAGTTGCTGCTCGTCCTTCTTGCTGAAGCCCGTCTCCAGGGAAACACTGACCGCCGCATCGGACGCGGCGCAATAAACGCGTTCGGCAGCTATGGTCGGCATTGCCCAAGAACACAGGACGAGCAAGGCGAGCGGCAGGTGTTTTTTCCCATGGTCGGCGCCCGAATGAACCATCCTGGCACAGGTATAACAGCTTTTGCTTAACAAAGCATTCCGCCGGTCTGCCCTCAAACCGAAGTTTGGCGATCGAGGGATTTGGGACGCGGACCGCCATAGGCCCAGTTGAGAAGCTCGACCGTATGCACAACTGGGATGCCGGTGGCAGAGCCGATCTGGGTCATGCAACCGATGTTACCGGCGGCGATGATGTCGGGCTTCGTGGACACGATGTTCTTGACCTTGCGCGCCTTGAGCCGAGCTGAAATCTCGGGCTGCATGATGTTGTAGGTGCCGGCGGAGCCGCAGCAGAGATGGCCTTCCGGCGGATCCTTGACCGCGAAGCCTGCCGACTTCAGGAGCAGTTTCGGTGCCATCACCACCTTCTGCCCGTGCTGCAGGGAGCAAGCGGAATGATAGGCGACGGTCAGCCCCTTGCTCTCGGAGATCGGCAGATCGAGGGTGGAGAGATATTCGGTGACGTCCTTTGCAAGTGCAGAGACCTTGGCCGCTTTTTCTGCATAGGCCGGATCGAGACGCAGCATGTGGCCGTAGTCCTTGATCGTCGTGCCGCAGCCCGAGGTCGTGACGATGATCGCGTCGAGGCCGCCCTCTTCGATGGCACGGGTCCAGACATCGACATTGCGGCGGGCGCTGTCGAGCGCCTGCTCCTCGCGGCCCATATGGTGGACGAGCGCGCCGCAGCAGCCCTCGCCCTGGGGTACGACCACCTCAACACCGAGGCGGGTGAGAAGCGAGATCGCCGCTTCGTTGATGCCGGGATCAAGGACAGGCTGGGCGCAACCGGTCAGGATGGCGACGCGGCCCCGGCGGGCAACTGACGCAGCATGGGTGGCGGGTTTTGCGAAGTCCGACGCTGGCGGGACCTTGGAAGGGGCGAGCCTGAGCATGGCAGCCATCGGCTTCAGAGCCGTCACTTGGTCGAAAAGGCCGGCAAAGGGCCGCCCCAGAGCCGCGAGCTTCAAGGCCAGCCGGAAGCGGCCGGGATAGGGCAGAACCATGGCCAGCATGTTGCGGGTCAGCCTGTTCATCAGCGGACGGCGATAGGTCTTTTCGATATGGGTGCGGGCATGGTCGACCAAGTGCATATAGTCGACACCGGAGGGACAGGTCGTCGTGCAGGCGAGGCAGGAGAGACAGCGGTCGATATGGGTAACGATCTGCTCATCCGCCGGGCGGCCGTTTTCCAGCATGTCCTTGATCAGGTAGATGCGGCCGCGCGGGCTGTCGAGCTCGTTGCTCAGCGTCACATAGGTGGGACAGGTGGCGGTGCAGAAGCCGCAATGCACGCATTTGCGCAAGATGCTCTCGGCTTCCGCGACATGGGGATCGGCGAGCTGCTCAGCGGTGAAATTGGTCTGCATGCGAGCTACCCCTGGGGTTCAAATCTGAACGAAATCGAGTAGCGCACGAGGCTCAAGCCTGGGACGGCCCGCGCGGCCGCGATCGTGCGGCGGTCGAACTCATGCGCGACGACGATGCCGCGTACTTCGGATAGTTCGTCCTCATCCATAAGATCACCCATGTAACCTAGAACCTGCCCGACCACGCGTGCATCGGTCTTACCGGCTTTAAGTTCGACGACGACGGTACGAGCAGCCTTGTCGCGACACAATATGTCGATGAAGCCTAAGTTCACGGCTCGCTCAGCGCCGTCATCAATAATCTCCAGATCCGGCTCAAGCAGCCGGATCTCCCGCCTTAACGCGGCCTGCATGTCCCGCTCGAGGGAGAGCCTTTGCTTCTCCGCTAGGGGCTCCCCCGGCTCTTCCATCTCAGGTTCCGGATTCGGGACAGGTGCCACAGCAGCCCCATCCCAATCGCTCGCCAGGAACTTCCGATAACGAACTACTGCATTTTTATAGGATTGCAGGTTGTTCCGAATATTGCCCTCGAAAATAATTTTCGACGGATTGGGTCGCCCAGTTCGCTCATCTGCGACCGAATAGGTCAACTCCGAGATCAACTGCTCATACCGACCATCGGCAAAGATGTTATCAAGGCTGCCATAGGCGCTTTCGACTTTCGATACGCGGTGCAACTGCGCCGTTATGGTGTTGTCGGAGTATTCCTGAGCGATGAGCCACTGCCGATAGTCTGTCCGCATATCAGATCCACCAGCTGGTGGGACGGGCGATCGGTTCGCCGGCCGAGGCCTTCTGCAGGCCGATGACGCAGCGGACGACGATCCAGATGGCGACGCCGAAGATCAGGATGACACCGACAAAGGCCAGCATCAGGATGCTGGCGATCAGCGCGTAGAGCAGACCAATCCAGAAGGTCCGGATGGCATAGGTGTAATGCGTATCGACCCAGGCCGGCCCCTTGCCGCGGTTCACATAGGCCATGATCAGCCCGATGATGCCGGTGATGCCGACCACGAAGCTGACGAGATAGAGGGCATAGACCACCTGAACATTGAGGCGGCCGGGAGAGAACCAACCCTCCCCACCAGAGGTCGCAGGCGGCTGGAAATTGGGATCAGTCATGACAAACTCCTTCACATCATCAGGCCGGGATTGAAGATCCCGTGTGGGTCGAGTTTTGCCCTGACTCGGGCGGAAAGCAAAGCGACGGCGGGCGATTGCGGTTCGAAAGCCGTGACTTCGGCGCGGACCAGCGGTGCGGCCCTGACAAGCGTCGCATGGCCGCCGCCGAGCGTGCGGATGCCATGGCGCAAGACATCGGCTTCCGCATCAGCCTCCATGCGCATCCAGACGAGACCGCCCTGCCAGTCGTAATAGGCATCGATGCCGGCGCGCAGTCGCAAGCCGGCGACGAGCTTCCAGGCTTCCGATGGCGCCATGGACACACGCCACAGCGGACGCGCCGTGCCGTCGGCATAGGACAGGACGTCACGGATTTCGCGCCACAGCGTTTTCGAATCCGCATCATCAAGGCGGCTGACCGAGCCGAAGCCTGCCATGGCCGCCGCCAGCTTTTCGGCGCGCACGGCTACGGAGGCCTCCAGGCCTTCGAGGCGCATGACGGTGGCTGCCCCATCTGCAAGCTTTCCGGAGATGAAGCGGCCGCGCACGCTTTCCGGCAGATGGGCCGCCCCGGAGACTTCGACGGAGAGCGACATGGCGGCGGCGAGCGCCTGCATCGCCTGCTCGTCCTCAAGACCAGAGAGAACAAGGGTGGCCGAGGTCTTCGCCACCGGCAAGACCTTAAAGGTGACTTCGGTGAGGAAGCCGAGCGTGCCGTGGGACCCGGCGAGCAGCTTGACGAGGTCGAGGCCGGTGACGTTCTTCATCACCTTGCCGCCAGCCTTCACCACATCGCCTGCGCCATTGACGAAGCGAACTCCGAGCAGATGGTCGCGAGCAGCCCCTGCCGTGAAGCGGCGCGGACCGGAGCTGTTCACGGCGAAGAGGCCGCCGATGGTGGGCGCGCCTATCGTGCCCATGGCGCCACGATGGTCGACGGGTTCGAAGGCCATGCCCTGCCCGTTTTCGGCCAGTGCCGCCTCGATCTCGGCAACGGGGGTGCCCGCACGGGCGGTGATGACCATTTCGGCGGGGTTGTATTCGACAATGCCGGTGAGGGACGAGGAGGAGAGCGTGGAGTCGGCGCTCACGGCGTTGCCGAAGCCCGCCCGGGTGCCGCCGCCGCGGATGTGCAGCGGGGTTTTCTTCGCGGCATGCTCGCGGATGAGCTCCGCGGCTTCTGCTTCGGTCGAGGGGGTCAGCATGCTTGGCATCATCCCCTCCCCTCCAGCGGAAAGACCTTGGAGGGATTGAGGATCCAGCCCTCGTCAAAGGCGGAGCGCACGGCCATCTGCTGGGCGAGGTCGATGTCGGAGAACTGGTGGCGCATCAGGTCGCGTTTCTCGATGCCGACGCCATGCTCGCCGGTGAGACAGCCGCCGGCATCGACGCAAAGCTTGAGGATTTCCATGCCGGCGGCTTCCGCCCTCGCCGCGTCTTCAGGGTCGTTGATGTTGTAGAGGATCAGCGGGTGCATGTTGCCGTCGCCTGCATGGAAGACATTGGCGATGCGCAACCCGTAGCGGTCGGTGATCTCGGAGGTCTTGCGCAGCACGTAGGCGAGCTGGCTGAGCGGCACGGTGCCATCCATGCAGATATAGTCGGCGATGCGACCGGTGGCGCCGAAGGCGGATTTGCGGCCTTTCCAGATGAGGGCGGCCTCCGTCGCTGTCTGGCTTTCGCGCACCGTCTTTACGCCATGGCGTTTGGCGATCTCGACGATTGCGGCCAGCATGGCGTCCATCTCGGCTTCAGAGCCCTCGACCTCGACGATCAGCAGCGCCTCGACATCGAGCGGATAGCCGGCCTTGGCGAATGCCTCGCAGATCTCGATGGCCGGCTTGTCCATGAATTCGATGGCAACGGGGATGATGCCGGCGCCGATGACATCGGCGACGCAGGAGCCGGCGGCTTCTGCGCTGTCGAAGCCGAAAAGCACGGGGCGCGCGCCTTCCGGCTTGGCCAGCAGGCGGACGGTGGCTTCGGTGACCACGCCGAGCTGCCCCTCCGAGCCGCAGACGAGACCGAGCAGGTCATAACCCTCGGCGTCCAGATGCTTGCCGCCCAGTTCGATCACCGTGCCGTCCACCAGCACCATCTTGACCCCAAGGAGATTGTTGGTGGTCACGCCGTATTTCAAACAATGGGCGCCGCCGGAATTCATGGCGATGTTTCCGCCGATGGTGCAGGCGAGCTGCGAGCTCGGATCTGGCGCGTAGAAATAGCCGTCGGCGCCGACGGCGTCGGAGATGGCGAGGTTGGTGACACCTGCCTGGACCGTTGCGCAGCGGTTGGCGTAATCGGTGTCGAGGATGCGGGTCATGGCGGAGAGGCCGAGAACGATGGCGTCCTCCTGCGGGATCGCACCGCCCGACAGAGAAGTGCCGGCACCGCGCGGGACGACGGGAATGCCGTAGCGGTGGCAGTATTTCATCACGGCAGCGACCTGCGCTGTGGTCTCCGGCAGAACGACGGCAAGCGGGCGGCGGCGATAGGCGATGAAGCCATCGGTTTCGAAAGGCACCAGCGCGGTTTCCTCGGCCACGAGACGGCCGGCGGGCACGAGTTCCTTCAGGTCGGCCAGGATCTCGGCGCGACGCGACAGGACCTGCGCTCTCGGCGGCAAAAAGGCGATGGCCTCACTCATGATGGTCTCCTCCCGACATGCACCGATCCTAGCGACAGGAGGCCTTTCGCTCAACTGGTCCAATTTTCTTACCACTAGGACTTTCGCAGGGCAAATGCTATGCACTTATGACCAAATCGGAAACAGTGGCGGCTACTCATGACCAATCTTGGCGATCTCGAAGTCTTCGTCCGCGTCATCGCTGCCGGCAGCATGTCGACGGCGGCGCGCGATCTGGGGTTGTCGCCGGCCGTTGTGTCCAAACGCATCAAGCGGCTTGAGGACAAGCTCGGCACGCGGCTCCTGCAGCGCACGACGCGGCAGATATCGCTGACGGAGGCCGGCCAGGGTTTTCACGAGCGGGTTTTGACGGTGCTGGGCGGGCTTGAAGAGGCGGAAGCCTTTGCGTCAGGACGTTCCTCGGAGGTCAACGGCACGCTGAAGATCTCGGCATCGACCTCCTTCGGCCGCATGCATGTCGCGCCGCACTTGAAGCCCTTCATGGAGGCGCATCCGGATCTGGCGATCCATCTGGTGCTGTCGGACGAGTTTACCGACATCGTTGGCGGCGGCTTCGATCTCGCCATTCGTATTGCCGAACTCAACGATTCCTCGTTGGTCGCCCGCCGGCTTGCACCCGTGCGCCGCGTGCTCTGCGCTGCACCTGGCTATCTGGCCGCGCATGGGACGCCCGAGACCCTGGAGGACCTGAAGAAACATCGCTGCCTGCCGGCCCATAACCACGACTCTTGGCGGCTGGAAGGGCCAAGCGGGCCGGTGACCCTCAGACCGGAGGGCATGCTGATCACCAATTCCAGCGAGGTCATCCGCGAGGCCGTGATCGCCGGCCTCGGCATTGCGCTACGCTCCACATGGGATGTCGGGGCGGAGCTGAAGAGCGGCAAACTGGTGCAGGTGCTGCCGCAGTATGAAAGCTCGCGCAATGTGGCGCTGTCCGCCGTCTATCCGAGCCGCCAGTTCCTGCCAGCCAAGGTGCGGTTGTTCATCGATTACTTAGCGGAGCTATACGGGCCGGTGCCTTATTGGGAGCGCTAGGACTGCGCCGCCAACCCACCCGGCACCGAACTCCAAAAACCGTATTTCTTCGAATGATTGCGCTTTAGCTCCGCCAGAAACGCAGCATGGGTCGAAAGGCCGTGACCTTCAGGCAGGTTCGGCATGAGGCGGGCGAGCTCGCCGACATAGCGCCCGGCATGGGGATAGGCCATGCCGATGCCGCGACGGAGGATGTCTTCGACCAGCACGCGGTAGAGAACGACGGCGGCCAGCGGCTCCTTCGCCGACAATGCCTCGGCAGCGGGGGCGAGGTCGTCGTAGTGGCGGCCCTCCCAGTCGTGGCTGTGGCGCAGGACATGGGCGGCGGCGAGATCGAGGCGTGGCCAGGCCAGGAAAAAGTCGAGCGCGAGATAGATGTCCTCGTGCTCCTTTGCGAGCGCCAGCGCCCGGTCGAGTTCGTCGAATTCGGCGAAATCGTCGAGCTTCGACAGGTAGAGCTTGAGGACCTCGGGATCGAGGGTTTCGGCAAATTCCCGCCAGCGCAGTTCCTGGGCGTCCTCGCGACGCTTCAGCCTTTCGAGAATCTCGGCCTCCAGCAGGCGGCGCTCATGAGCACCATAGTCTGGACCGACCGATGCCAGCACGCCATTGACCGGGATGAGGCGCACGCCGCGCGGGCGCTCGCGCACCCATTCCAGCGCGTCCTCGTGACGGCCGGCCTGATGCAGCATGCTGGCCACGGCGAGCGTGTCGCGGCGGTTGTCCGGCTTCTGGCGCTCCAGTGAGAGGAAATCGTCGATGTCACCCTGATGAAGAGCGAGCGATTGCAGGAGATCGAGCGCGCCGAGCTTCAAGGGTTCGGAGGGCAGGACCTCCGCCAGCACCTTGCGCCACGCCTTCGCTGCCGGCCCCGAGACGACGCCGGTCAGCGCGCGCAGGAAACCGGTGTGTTCGCCGTAGCGGTCGCGCAACCGCAGGCGTTCCAGATGCGGCACGAGCAGCGGCTGCTCCTCAGCGCCTACGGTCTTGATCAGCTCAAGGGCGGCGAGCTCGGTATCCTCGAAGACCTTCCAGAGGCGGGCATTGTCGGTCGCCATCCGGGCGGAAACGGGGAAACGGAGGCCGAGGAAGCGCAGGATACGCTCGGCAGCAGCCTGAGGATCGGCAGCCCCAAGCTCGGAGAGGATGTTGCGGGCCAGGGCTGCGAACTCGCCGGCAAGATCGCGCGCGCGGGCCCGGTTGATGCGGGTCGTTGCCTGATCGATGGCGTCGAGCCGCTTGTCGATCAGCCGGGCCATCTCGTCAGGCCCGGTCTCGCCCGCGAGCGCCGTCTGCAGCCGGGCCTTCAGCGCCTTGTTCGCAGCGGATTCCTCCAGAAGGATATCGACCAGTTTCTCGAGCCCAAGGCCGGTCAGCCCCTTCTTGTCGAGTTTTGCCTTGGTCTGTCTTGCCATTCTGCCTTCATCCACTTCTGCTGGCTTTATATCGAACGGACGCTGACGCTCGGCAAGGACAAATGCGCCATGCATAAGATGTCACCTCACTGAAGACTTGATGTAGTACCGCTTCGTGGTATCATCGCCCAATGAAAAAGAAGCATCGAGCGACGCTGGAGCAGATCTTCGCCCGGCCCGTCAGCGGCACGATCCGCTGGCCGGACATAGAAGCGCTGTTTGCGGCACTCGGTGCGGAGATCAGCGAGCGGGAGGGTTCGCGCGTCGGCGTGTTTCTGTTCGGTCAGGTCAGGGTTTTTCACAGGCCGCATCCGACACCGGAGACCGACAAGGGTGCGGTGGCCAGCATCCGCAAATGGCTGGAAGAAAATGGAGTGACGCCATGAACAATGTCATCGACATCGAAGGTTACAAGGCGGTTGTATCGCTCGATCCGGAACTCGGTCTTCTGCGCGGAGAGTTTCTGGGGCTGAATGGCGGCGCAGATTTCTATGGCGAAAGCATCGAGACGCTGCGCAAGGAGGGCGCCACTTCGCTCTCCGTCTTTCTGGAAATGTGTGCCGAGAAAGGCGTCGAGCCCTACCGGCAGTTCTCCGGCAAATTCAACCTGCGGCTCGATCCGAAACTGCACGAAGCCGCCGTCATTGCGGCGCGCGCCGAAGACAAGAGCCTCAACGAGTGGATCGCCGACGTCATTGCCGAGGCCGTGGAGCGGTGATCAGCCGTCCCGTTCGTGGCTCCTACGGATCCTTCTCACCACCCACCAGACGCCAAGCACGGCGAGCGGCACCGAGAGGCCGGTGATGATGGCGGGGTCGAAGGGCAGGACATCGTGGGGCACGGCCTTGACGGCATAACCGACGAGACCGACGACATAGTAGGAGATGGCGGCGACCGAGAGGCCTTCGACTGTCTGCTGCAGGCGAAGCTGCATTTCGGCGCGGCTGTTCATGGCGGTCAGCAGATCGGAGTTCTGCCGCTCCAGTTCCACATCGATCCAGGAGCGGACAAGGGCGGTGGCGCGCGAGAGTTTTCGCGAGAGGTTCGCCTGGCGCTCTTCGATCGACTGGCAGGTGCGCATGGCCGGCGCCAGACGCCGCTCGAGGAAGGCGCCCAGGGTTTCGTGGCCGGGCACGGGCGTTTCGTCGAGCGTCTTGATGCGCTCGCGCACGATGCCGTCATAGGCGCGGCTCGCGCCGAAACGGTAAAGGCTCAAGGCTGCATTGGCTTCAAGCTCGGCGGCCAGGCGCGTGAGTTCGGACAGCATCTCGTCGGACTCGTCGCGGGCATGCGCCTTCATCCGCTGCGTGACGGCCGTCAGGCCGTCCTCGATGCGGCGGATCTCCGGCGAGAGCGTCTGGGCGAGCGGCAGGCCGAGCATGGCCATGGTGCGGTAGGTCTCGATGTCGAGCAGGCGCTGGACGACGGCGCCGCGTCCCGCTTCCGTCATGCCTCGGTCAATGACGAGGATCTGGGTGAGGCCATGACCATCCTGGCGGAAGTCGGTGAGCACGGCTGCCTGGCCGTTTTTCAGCTCGCTGTAGCAGAGGCTTGCCGGATCAAAAACCGCCTTTGCATCTGCGATTTCAGGGCCATCGGTCCGCAGTTCGAGGCGGATACCCGAGATCAGCGGACCGGGTGCCGTGAAACCATCGCCAAAGGGATGGATCGGCACATCACCGCCGAAGGTTTCGGGAAGGGGACCGTCCCAGAACCAGGTCGAGAATTCCGTATGCCGCTCCCAGCGCAGGGTCCCCTGCCCCCAAGCCAGTGCATGATGGCGCGCATGCTTGTCAGGCGGTGCGACACCGCGCGCGCGCGACAGTTCGGAGATCGCTGCATGATGAACCGCCGCGCCGCCATCCATCATAAAG
This sequence comes from Allorhizobium sp. DMC15, assembly GCF_056314065.1. Classification (NCBI taxonomy): domain Bacteria; kingdom Pseudomonadati; phylum Pseudomonadota; class Alphaproteobacteria; order Hyphomicrobiales; family Rhizobiaceae; genus Allorhizobium; species Allorhizobium sp. DMC15. Next base: position 814,681 of record NZ_JBQUZB010000001.1, on the reverse strand, counting down.
GCCAACTGAAAGATCACCCGGCCGGATTTCACCAATGCATAGGGTCGCGCGTGGATTTCGCCGAGCGCCACAGCGCGCTCCGCTGCCATCGGAAATGCGAAATCACCCTTTGCCACGTCATCCGTCTCCCTTGCCCATTGTCAAGCTAACAGCGCAGTCGCATCGGAGCAAAGGCGCAATCGTCACAGGGCGCGGTCGATCCGCAGATTTGTTGCTGGTCACGCGCAACTCAACTGGCCAAATTATTTGACCAATCTGCGGGCCACTTGGTAAGTCTGGCCTCAAGGAGACCGATGTGAGCGATAACGACGAGACACTCTTTTCCGGCGTTCCCCACAGCCGGACGGCGGATGAAGTGGTGCAGCAAATCGAGCAGCTCATCCTCGACGGCGTACTGCGTGACGGCGACCGGCTCCCGGGCGAACGGGAGCTTGCACAATCGCTTGATGTCTCGCGGCCGATCCTTCGCGAAGCCCTGAAGGAACTCGAGACGCGCGGACTGCTGATCAGTCATCATGGCGGGGGCACCTATGTCGCCGACATCATCGGGCAGGTTTTTTCGAAACCGGTGACCGATCTCATTTCCCGGCATGCCCGTGCCACCCGGGACTATCTCGAATACCGCCGCGAGCTGGAAGGACTGACCGCCGAACTCGCGGCGAAGCGGGCCACGGACGCCGACAAAGCGCTTCTCGCGCGGATCATCGCAGACATGCGGAAAGCGCATGAAGACGGCAAGGCCGAGGCCGAGCTTGCAGCCGATGTCGAGTTTCACAACGCTGTTGGCGAAGCTGCCCATAACATCATTCTCCTTCACACGATGCGCGCCTGTTACCGGCTGCTGTCGGAGGGCATCTTCTTCAACCGGAAAGCCGTCTTCTCGTTGCCGGACGCCCGGGAGCGGCTGCTGGAGCAGCATGTGGCGATCCACGCGGCCATCGAAGCCGGCAAACCCTTGGCCGCCAAAGAGGCGGCACAGGCGCATATCGATTTTGTCATGCAGGCCGCCGCGGAAAGCGCGCGCTCCGACGAGTGGGACAGAATCGCGAAACTGCGCCTCATCCGGCGGGATGGCAGCCAAGTCGCGGGGCGCGGAACACGGGCATCCAAGGACCACGGAAGCGATTGATGCCGTTGCGGCAGATTGGTCTCCGAGAATTTTAATCCTCAAAGATGGAACATAACCCGGCTCTTCGGGTTTACTTTCTTCTTTCCAGGAACGAAATTTTCAAAGCGGAGACCATGGCACCGACATCGGACGTATTGGACACACCGCGCATCGCGCTCATCTCAACGCATGGCTATGTTGCTGCCCAGCCACCGCTCGGCGCCGCGGATACTGGCGGACAGGTGGTCTATGTGCTGGAACTGGCCAAGAAGCTCGGGCAACTCGGCCACAAGGTCGACATCTATACCCGACGCTTCGAGGAGCAGCCGGAGTTCGATACTGTCGACGATAATGTGCGGGTTATCCGCATCCCCTGTGGCGGCCCGGACTTTATCCCGAAGGAATATCTGCATCGCCATCTGGGCGAATGGAATGAAAAGGCGCTGCGTTACATCAAACGCGAAGGCCTGACCTACCTCTTCATCAACAGCCACTATTGGGATGCCGGTGTCGCCGGCCAGCGGTTGTCGGAAGCGCTCGGCGTGCCGCATATCCATACACCGCACTCGCTCGGGCTCTGGAAGAAGCGGCAGATGGAGACCGACTATCCGGAGAGAGCCGACAAGTTCGAACAGGAATTCAATTTCAAGGAACGCATTCAGCACGAGTTGATCGTTTATCGCAGCTGCCAACTGGTGATCGCGACAACCCCCATCCAGCTCGACATGCTGACGGCAGACTACGGCTTGCCGCAGAACCGCGTGCACATGATACCGCCCGGCTATGACGATAATCGTTTCTACCCCGTCTCGGAATCGTCCCGGCAGATGGTGCGCCAGCGCTTCGGTTTCGAAGGACGCACCGTCCTGGCACTGGGGCGGCTTGCGACCAACAAGGGCTACGACCTTCTCATCGACGCGTTCTCTGTTCTGGCGCAGCGCGTACCGGACGCCCGGCTGCGGCTGGCACTCGGCGGAGAAAGCCTCGATGCGCAGGAAGAGGCCATTCTCACCCAGCTGAAGCAACAGGTTGCCGATCTCGGGATTGTCGACAAGGTGGAATTTACCGGCTTCATACCGGATGAAGACCTGCCCGACATGTACCGCGCCGCTGATCTTTTCGTGCTTTCCAGCCGGTACGAACCGTTCGGCATGACCGCGATCGAGGCGATGGCGAGCGGCACCCCAACGATCGTCACCATCCATGGCGGGCTGTTCCGGGCGATCAGCTACGGTCGTCACGCGCTTTATGCAGATCCGTTCGACAAGGAAGATCTGGGCATCACCATGATGAAACCGCTCAAGCATGCTCGGCTTTATGGCCGGCTGTCACGGATGGGCGCTCACAAGGCGCGCAGCCTTTTCACCTGGACCGGGATCGCGCAGCAACTCGTCGCTCTTGTCGAAGGGCGTCCGGTGGCGCAAGCTCTGGAAGAAAGCGACTGGGCTGAACCATGGAACGACGGGGATTGAAACCGGTGCGCCTCTTTTCTTCGGACCTCGACGGCACCCTCGCCGGGGATCGCGAAGCGTCGCGCGCCTTTGCCCGGCTGTGGCAATCCCTGCCCGATGGCGAGCGACCGATCCTCGTCTACAACAGCGGCCGGCTGATCGAAGACATTCTGTCATTTACCAGCGATGAGGGACTGCCGCCCGCGGACTTCCTGATTGGCGGTGTGGGCACCATGCTGCACAGCCAGAGCCATTCGCAACTGGTCGAGACCTACCGGAACCTGATTGCCGATGGTTTCGATGTCGATCTGATCGAGGCCGATCTCGTGATGATGGAACGGCTTACGCGGCAGCCGGCGCACTATCAGCACGACTACAAATCGAGCTGGTACCTGCATGATGCAACGGCAGAGGAAATCCTGGAGCTGGAGCGGCTTCTGCTCGGTTCAGGACACAAGGCGCGTATCGTTTATTCCAGCAACCGTGACCTGGATGTGGTCCCCGACACCGCCGACAAAGGTAAGGCGCTTACCTGGCTTTGCCGCGAACTGGGGATCGAGCTGGAAGAGGTGGTCGTGGCAGGCGACACGGGGAATGATCGGGCGATGTTCGAACTTGACGGCGTTCGGGGTATTCTGCCAGGCAACGCACTTCCTGAACTCACCAGCTTCGCGCAGGCGAATGAGAGCATGGTTGAAACCGAGGGCACGGCGGCTTGGGGCGTGATCGAGGGGTTGCGCAAACTTGGGGTTTTTGCGCAACCCTGATTGGCCGGAGCTCGTGTCAAGGCGAGGTCCGGGCAACGGATGTCGCATTGACAGGAACACTCTTCGACTACACCTGATAGTGGGCGCGAAACATTCCTTCAAAATAGACCGGAAGCCCGCAATACTCGTCGCGTTTCGCAGGCATTTTGGCGTATTCTTATATAAACGAATCGAGGCAACCGTTCATTGGGTATCATCGGCCGCATCACCTCCGACCTGAAGCTCATGCTGCAGCGCCCGCCGCGGCAGCAATTCGCTGCGATCTGCCATCGAAGCAAGAAGAAGAGTGGAGAGCTCGAGGTGCTGCTGATCACGAGCCGGGATACGGGCCGCTGGGTCATCCCCAAGGGGTGGCACATGCCGGGCAAGCAGCCTCATGCCATTGCCGAACGTGAAGCTTATGAGGAGGCCGGCATCAAGGGAAAGGCGGGTCCCGAACCGTTCGGCTTCTACACCTACATGAAGCGCATGCGCGGTGGGAACAAGGTGGCGACCCGGGTTCAGGTTCATGCGCTTGAGGTGAAGAGCCTCCTCAAGGACTTTCCGGAGAAGGGCACGAGGCGGCTCGAATGGGTAAGCTGCGAAGAAGCCGCGAACCGGGTGGACGAACCGGAGTTGAAGGCTCTGTTCCTCGCCTTCGGCAAGCAGGCTGCCGCTCAGGCCGAAATCCCGGGCAAAATCACTGCAAATGTCGCGTGAACGGGCTGTAACAATACTGTCATATTGAATGTCGCTCCCTTTGCCGCTAGGCGTTCGGGATCGAAGCGAAGCGTGCCCGCCAGCACCGAAAACGTTTCACATCATTCTGACACCATGCCACGTATGAGGAACCGGAAGGGAGCCTCTTCCGGAAAGCTTATGCCATGGGTAAATCGACGCCGAAGCTCGTAAAGCCGACACTCGACAAGGATCTGGACAAGATCGCTTATGTGGAAGAGGCCTCGCAGCATGTTTCGCGGGGGCTTGCACCTTACGGTCTCGCCCTGATCTTCCTTCTTCTGGCTGCAATCGTGGCAGCGGCTGCGGCGACGGACCGTCCCGGCACGGCCGTGGTCATGGCCGCAGCGGCGCTCGCCGCCTATATGGCAATGAACATCGGCGCCAACGATGTGACCAACAATGTCGGCCCGGCGGTCGGAGCCCGAGTGATCAGCATGGGGGCGGCGCTTTCGATGGCGGTCGTCTTCGAAATCGCGGGCGCGATGATCGCCGGCGACCAGGTGGTCGCCACCATTTCGCAAGGAATCATTTCCCCCGCGACGAGCCTCACAGCCAATGCCTATATCTGGGCGATGATGGCGGCGCTTCTGTCCGCTGGTCTCTGGGTCAACTTCGCAACCTGGGTCAATGCCCCCGTCTCCACCACCCATTCCATCGTCGGCGGCGTCCTGGGTGCCGGCGCGGCGGCAGCGGGGCTTGGATCGCTCAACTGGGGCATCGTGGCCGGTATAACCGCAAGCTGGGTCGTTTCCCCGCTTCTTGGCGGGGTCATTGCGGCGCTCGTATTGGCCTTCATCAAGGAATTCATCATCTATCGCGAGGACAAGATCGCCTCGGCGATGCGGTGGGTGCCCGTTCTCATCGCCGTCATGACGGCGACCTTCGCCACCTATATCAGCATCGAAGGGCTGAACCGGATCACGCCGATCTCTCTGCCTGCCGCGCTTGCAATCGGCGTCGTCTGCGGACTTTGGGTCTGGCTTGCGGTGAGGCCGGTGGTGCGCCGGCAGGCCGCCGGTCTGGAAAATCGAAACCAATCGCTGCGCAAGCTTTTCCGCCTACCGCTGATCTGCGCCGCCGCGCTCTTGTCCTTTGCCCATGGGGCCAACGACGTCGCCAACGCGATCGGCCCCTTGACGGGCATCGTTTCTGCAACATTTGCCGATGGCGGGATCGGGGGCGGAGCGCCGCAATTCTGGGTCCTGTCCATCGGTGCGCTCGGCATCTCCCTGGGCATCCTGCTTTTCGGGCCGCGACTGATCCGCATTGTCGGTCAGGAGATTACCAAGCTGAACCCGATGCGGGCGTATTGCGTGTCGCTTTCGACCGCAACGACCGTGATCCTCGCCTCGGCGCTCGGCTTTCCTGTCAGTTCGACCCATATCGCAGTCGGGGCCGTGTTCGGGGTGGGTTTCTTTCGCGAATGGTATACCCGCCACTCGAAACGGCGCGTGGAATACATGCGTGCCAAGGCAGAACGCTGGGACGTCGAGCCCAAAGCGGAGCGCAATCCGGAGGAAATCCGCCGTCGCTATCTCGTGCGCCGCTCGCATTTCATGACGATCGTCGCGGCCTGGGTGATCACCGTTCCAGCCTCCGCCGGACTTGCAGCGGCGCTGTATTGGGTTATGTCTCACCTCGTTCTTTGATCCCGGAGAAGAGACTTCCATGCGTGCCAATTACCGGATGCAGCGGCTCTACGTGACCGCTGACCTCGCACAGAACCTGGCCATCGAGGCGACGGCTGAGCAGTTCAACTATCTCGCCAATGTGCTGCGCTTCGAAGAAGGGGCCGAGCTTCTCGTCTTCAACGGGCGGCATGGCGAGTGGCGGGCAAGCATTCATTTTCCCTCGCGCAAGAAGCTTCTGATCACGCCTATCGAGGAGACACGCCCGCAACCGGCGGATTGTGACCTGCATTTCCTGTTTGCGCCGCTCAAGGTCGGCCGGATGGACTACCTGATCCAGAAGGCGGTCGAGATGGGAGCGGGTATTCTGCAGCCGGTCATGACCCAGCATGTGCAGGGCAAAATTGGCAGCATCGAGCGGCTTCAGGCTAATGCCGTGGAAGCTGCCGAGCAATGCGGGATCCTCGCCATTCCCCACGTCGTCGAGCCGAAGAAACTCCGCGATCTCCTCGACCGCTGGTCGCCGGATCGGCGGATCATTTATTGCGACGAAGACAGCGCGACGCAAAATCCCCTGCCCTCCCTATCGCGCATTGAGGAGACATCGCTCGCGCTGCTGGTCGGCCCCGAGGGGGGATTTTCCGAAGAAGAACGGACGCTTCTGCGCTCCCTTCCCTTCGTGACGGCCATTCCGCTCGGTCCGCGCATCCTGAGAGCCGACACGGCCGCCGTCGCCGCCATGGCTGTCGTGCAGGCAGCGATCGGTGACTGGCGGTGAGGCTTTTCAGCCGCTTCCTCCATTCCAGTTTTTTGAGCCGTGCTTGAGAGAATTTCACTTGCGCGGCATATAAATCCGGTTCAATCAGCCTGTCGGATGGGCGTTCTCGCCCGGTGACGACGCCTCACTAAGGTAGCATTCATGGCCCGTGACACGACCGACCAGACGCCTCTCGGCACTCTCGACGACATGGCTGCCTATATGGCCGCGGGTGCCAAACCGAAGGAGCAGTTCCGGATCGGGACCGAGCACGAAAAGTTCGCGTTCTTCCGCGCCGACAACAGCCCGGTGCCCTATTTCGGCGATGCCAGCATTTCCGCCCTTTTGAAGGGTATGCAGGAAAAGCTCGGCTGGGAGCCGATCATGGACGGCGAGAACATCATCGGGCTCGGCGAACAGCAGGGCATGGGCGCGATCTCGATCGAGCCCGGCGGACAGTTCGAATTGTCGGGCGCGCCGGTCGAGACACTTCACCAGACATGCAAGGAATCCAACCAGCACCTGGCGGTCCTGCGGGATATCGCGGAGCCGATGGGCATCCGGTTTCTGGGACTTGGCGGCAGCCCGAAATGGACGCTTGCCGAGACCCCACGCATGCCGAAATCTCGCTACGACATCATGACGCGCTACATGCCGAAGGTCGGCACCAAGGGGCTCGACATGATGTACCGGACCTGCACCATCCAGGTGAACCTCGACTTTTCGTCAGAAGCGGACATGCGCCAGAAGATGCGCGTGTCGATGAAGCTGCAGTCTCTGGCGACCGCGCTCTTCGCCTCCTCGCCGTTTACCGAAGGCAAGCCGAACGGACTGCTCTCCTGGCGTGGCGACATCTGGCGCGACACCGACAATCAGCGCGCCGGTGTGCTGCCCTTCACCTTCTCCAAGGATTTCTCCTTCGGCGATTATGTACGCTGGGCGATCAATGCGCCGATGTATTTCATCGTGCGGGACGGCCGCTATCATGACTGTACCCACATCACCTTCCGCCAGTTCATGGACGGAGCCCTCAAGGGCGAAATCGCCGATTGGGAACCGCAACTCGGCGACTGGACGAACCACCTTTCGACCTTGTTCCCCGATGTTCGGCTGAAGCGCTTCCTTGAGATGCGTGGCGCCGATGGTGGCCCCTGGCGGCGCATCTGTGCGTTGCCGGCATTCTGGGTCGGCCTGCTCTATGACGACGCGTCGCTTGCGGCCGCCGATGCCGCCACGGCCGACTGGACTGTGGACGACGTCATCGCCATGCGCGACAGCGTGCCGGCCAAGGGGCTGAAGGCGACAGTGGCCGGGCGCGCCCTGCTCGACGTGGCGCGTGACATGGTCTCCATCTCCCGCCAGGGCCTCAAATCCCGCGGACGGATCAACGGCGACGGGCAAGACGAGAGCATCTTCCTCAACACGCTGGACGAGGTTCTGGCCAAGGGCACGACTTTGGCCGACGACCTTCTTAGCCTCTATCACGGGCGATGGAACGGCTCGGTCGACCCCGTCTTCGACGAATACCAGTACTGATACGCCGCACGATCGGACCGACGAGCGACGCTGGGCAAAACCGTAGAAACCGGTTTGCGCAGGGTTTTTTCCGTCTATAGTGCGGACGACATCCGCGCACATTTCGGGAGAAAAGGTCCATGCTGCCATTGTTCGACATGATGCTCCAGGCACAGAACGGCAGGGCGATGGAGGCCATGGCGCGGCAGTTCGGGCTGGCGCAGGAACAGGCGGCCAAGGCCATCGCCGCGCTCACGCCCGCCTTTGCCTCCGGCTTCAAGCGAAACACCTCCAATCCCTATGACTTCTCCGCCCTCATTTCGGCGATGAGTTCCGGCAACTATGCCAAGTATTTCGAGGACATGAGCTCAGCCTTCACGCCGCAGGGTATAGCCGATGGCAATCAGGTGCTGCAGCAGCTGTTCGGCTCCAAGGAGGTGTCCCGGGCGATCGCGGCGCAGGCGGCGCAGTTGACCGGCATCGGTCAGGACATCCTGAAGCAGATGATGCCCGTGATGGCCGACACCATGATGGGAGGTCTGTTCAAGCAGGCTACTGGGCAGTTTGGCGGCTCGACTGCGTTTGCGACATCGCCGATGGCGACCATGATGCAGCAATGGCTGGAAAGCACCGGGCTGCAGCCGAAGCCGCAGCCCCAGGCCGACTCGATGTTCGACAATCCCTTCACCCGCGCCTTCCAGGAGATGATGGGCGGACAGAAGAAGCCGGAACCCCAGGCCCAAACCAATCCTTTCCTGGTCAACCCCTTCGCCAAGGCTTTCCAGGACATGGCTGCCGCCTATACGGGGCAGCCGTCCGCCCAACCGGAAGCTCCGAGGCCTGAGGCGCCGAAGGCGCCCGAAAAGGAGCTACAGGAGGGTTTCTCCGCCATGGTCAACACCATGTTCGACAGCGGGCTGGAAGTGCAGAAAAGCTATCAGAAGAGCATGGAGCAGATCTTCGAGACCTATCTGAGCGCGTCCAAGCGCGAGGCTGCGACCTCGGACGAACCGCCGGAGCCCGAAGACAGGACCTGAGCCGGGCTTTCTGCCGCAGAGCAAACGAAAACGGCGCGGTCTCCCGCGCCGTTGTCGTCAGGTCCTTGGCTGACAGCTCAGAATTCTTCCCAATCTGAATCCGACTTCTTGTCCTTGGCCTGGCTGAGCTTGGCGCCGAGGCCGATCGAGATCTTGTCCATGAGCGAGCGGGCCGGTGAGGCCACGGCGCGGTTACCGGCTTCTGCCGGAGCGACCTTCGGTTTGGCTGCGGGGCGAGCCGGAGCAACCGGAGCCACCGATGGCCCCGCGCCGGCTGGCGGCGTCTTGCGGGTAAAGCCGGTGTCTCGCTGATCGGCGAAACGATTCTGAACAGACGCGGCCCCCGCCTCGACCGTGAACTGGCCGACGAGATCCGACAGCATTCCTGCATCGCGCGTCAGGCCCGCCATTTCGGCATTGGTCTGCTCGGCAGCCCGGGCATTGTGCTGGGTCACATCTTCCATGCGGCCGACAGCGGCATTGATTTCGTTGAGGCTCGCCGACTGCTGCTTCGAGGTCGAGGCGATGGAATGGATGTGATCGCCGATCTGGACGACCTGGCCTGCGATTGCCGACAGGACCGAACCGGTCTCGCGAACGAGGCCGACACCGTTCGACACTTCCTCGCCGGATTTGGTGATCAGGGCCTTGATGTCCTTGGCGGCGGTTGCCGAGCGTTGTGCGAGTTCGCGGACTTCCTGCGCGACGACGGCAAAGCCCTTGCCGGCTTCCCCCGCCCGCGCGGCTTCGACCCCGGCGTTGAGCGCCAGGAGATTGGTCTGGAAGGCGATTTCGTCGATGACATTGATGATCTTGGAGATCTCGCTCGACGCATTCTCAATGCGCTGCATGGCATCGACCGCGCCGCCGACGATTTCGCCGGAACGATCCGAATTGGCGCGCGCCTCGACCGCCAGGCGGGATGCGTTCTCCGCCCGTTCGGACGAATGACGGATCGCATCCATGATCTGGCGAATGGCGGCCGAGGTTTCGACCAGGGCTGCAGCCTGTTGTTCGGTTCGGCTGCTCAGATCGGCCGTTGACGAGCTGACGGCACTGCTCTTGCGATTGATCTCCGCGACATTGCCGTGAACCGCCGCGACGGTGCCCGACAGACGTTCCAGCGAAGCGTTGAAATCAAGGCGAAGACGATCGAGATTGCCGGTCAGCGGCTTGTGGATGGTGGCGGTCAGATCCCCGTTGGCGAGACGCTGCAGGGCATTTCCAAGCACGTCGATCGCCTCGCTCAGCTCTGCCTGGGCGGCCGCGCGCTCGGCTTCGCGGGCCTGACGTTCTGTCTCGGTTGCTGTCCGGCGGCTCTCGTTTTCCGTTTCAAGTTCGCGCTTGTCGATCTCTGCCTGACGGAAAACCGCGACCGAACGCACCATGTCTCCAATCTCGTCGGAGCGTTCAAGGCCCTTGAGTTCGATGTTCGTGTCGCCGTCCGCGAGGCGGCGCATGGAGCCGACAAGCTCGGATATCGGACGCGTAAGCGTGCGGGAGAACAGAAGACCAATCACGGAGCCGGCAAGAACCAGGACGGCACCGAAGCCGATCGACTTCATGCCGGCCGAGAGGAGCTCTGCCCACACTTCTTCCTCGCCGATCAGCGCGACGACCGACCAGCTGACATCACCGAACTGCAGGGGAACGGTTGCCGCATAGCTGTTGAGACCGCGATAGCCATCAATCGTGCCGGTGGCATCCTGAGCGGATTGCGCCGCCGTCACGAGCGGCGATGCGATGCTGACTTTCAGCGTGTCGTCTCCCGAGGTGCGTGTGCTGTCGGACACCAGGAAGCCGGCCTTGTCGACCAGCAGCGTTTCCCCCGTGTCACCGAGACCGCGTGTATTGGAGAAGATCGCGTTGATCTGGTCGTTTGGAAGCTGATAGGCGAGAACGCCGACCTTGCGATCGTTCATGATGATGGGAACGGCAACGAAAGCAGCGGGCGCTCCGGCGGACGGTGCGTAAGATTCGAAATCCGAATTGGCAAAGGCATTCGGATCCTCGCCCTTCATGGCTTTCTGGAACACCTTGGCAAGGCCGGTATCCTTGTAAGGCCCCGTCACCAGATTGGTGCCGAAATCCGTTTCCTTCATCACCGTGTAGACGACATTGCCGTCTTCATCGATGAGGAAGATATCGTAATAGCCCTGCGCCTGTTTGTGCGTGAGGAAGGCCGGATGGCTCTGGCGGTGGGCCCGATCGTAATTGTCCTTCTTGGCCGTTTCGAGCTTGAACTTTTCACCGATCGGGTTGGGATTTTCATCGATGTAACGGCGATGGAGTTCGGTGGCGGGATCATCGCCCAACTTTGCCCAGGCGCTGGTAATGCCGACAAGCGCCTGCTGCGTCGTCATGTTGGAGGCCGTCTGCTGCGCATCAAGCCGAATGCCATCCAGAAAACGCCGAGTCTCGTTCCGGCGGCCATCCGCCGTTGCCTCCAGCTTCTGGAAAACCTGCTGGTCCAGGATCCGGCTCTGCTGGACCAGACCGATCGCGACGGACGCGCTCAGGATGGCCAGGGCAAAGAGGGTCGCAGCGACCGGCAGTTTCGTCGAAATGCGCATGAAGGATCTCCATGAGAGTAACGCGATCAAGCCGTTTCATGGCTGACACACGGCCGTTAGCAAGTGGTTACTCGCCGCCTGTTTCCTTTCTCATTTCACAATACACTTCGTTATTTTAGCGTTTACAAAAAAGCCCGGTCCGGATTTTCACCGGGACCGGGCAAAAGGCAGGGCTATTGGCTGTCACCCTGCGGGGATAAAGTCGTCTCACCCGACCTTGCGACCGCGCAACGCCTGTTCGGACCGGCGACGGGCAAGCCGTGTCAACTGCTGCGAAGGATCGTCAGCCAGGCCATGCTCTTTCAACACCCGGACGACGTCGGAGCGGCTGAGGCCGACATCGTTGAGCAGGCGATCGTCGAGATCGGCGAGGTTGTTGGCAGCAAGACGATTACGGAGCGCCGTCCAAACGTTGCGGAGCCAGACGCCTGCATGGGCCATACGCGTGGGGCGCGCGGTCTCTGACAATGCAAGATCCAGATCAAGAATACGTTCGGTCGTGCGCATGGTTTTCGTCCTTTCGACAGGCACGAGGAGACAGGCCCCGATCGCGACAGCGACGAGGCAATGAGGGCTGGAGTGGATCGATTGGCCTCAATCGGCCGGCGGGGAATGCAGCACCAGAATGTCGAAATGATATTGATCAGTCCAACGAATGTTTCTAATGATAAGTATCAACCGCTCTGATGGGTACTGTCCATGTCGGCTCCTCTCGATATCGATCAATTGCAAACCTTCATCGCCATCGTGGATACGGGCAGTTTCACCAAGGCTGCGGGGCGTGTTTTCAAGACGCAGTCAGCCGTTTCGATGCAGATGCGGAGGCTGGAGGAGCGGGTCGGCAAGCAGCTGTTCATCAAGGACGGACGCGGCAACCGGTTGACGGCCGACGGAGACAAGCTGCTGAATTATGCAAGGCGCATCATCCGGCTCAATTCGGAAGCGATCGCGGCCTTTGACGACAATCGCCTGGAAGGCACACTTCGCATCGGCACTCCGGACGACTACGCCGACCGCTACATGCCGGAAATCATCGGTCGGTTCGCCAAGACGCATCCCAATGTCGAACTCTATATCGTTTGCGAACCCTCTGTGGATCTGGCCGAGAAAATGGGCCGGGGCGAACTCGACATCGCGCTTGTCACCCACAACCCTCTGCTGCGGCAGTCGGACGTGGTGCGCACGGAGCCGCTCTGCTGGGTGGGGTCTGCCAACCACCCGCTGAAGGACGATGCGCCCGTGCCCCTCGCCGTTGGTCGACGGGACTGCCAGTGGAGACAAATGGCCTGCTCTGCGCTCGATGCCGATGGGCGCGACTACCAGATCCTGTTCACCAGCTGGTCGTCGACAGTTGTGGCAGCCGCCGTGCTGGCGGGCATGGCGGTATCCATTTTGCCGGAATCGGCATTGAGAACAGGCATGAAGGTGCTGACCGCCAGCGATGGTTTTCCGCCGTTGCCGCCGGTACAGATCGGCCTGATGAAGCGGCCCGGCTTCTCGATCTCGCTGCTCAACGCGATCACGGATCATATCACGGCCTGCCTGGACAACATTACGCCGGCAAAGGTCGAAGATGACATGGACGGCGAGCCCAAGACCTTTTCTCGCTATTATCCGCGCCTCAAGGCCGGGAACATGATCCCCGGCTGGTAACCGAGAGCGTCAGGAAGAGAAGAGAGAGTTGCGCACGATCTGATGCCAGCGCTCGAGATAGAGCTTGGCCGCTTCGGGGTTCTGGCTCGTCGCGAAACGGATCACATCTCCGCTCGTGATGATGAACAGCTTGAGGGTGACGCGCATCTTGCCGAACTCCTCGGCCGGAATCAGCTGGGAAAGGTCCTTGAGGAACAGTCCGATCAGATGCTCGTGGTAATCGTTTGACAGGTGGTTCAGATCCTTGTCGGTCTGGATCGCCTGCCAGATAGACATGAAGATCGGGCGGTCGCGGAACAAGGTGTGCAGTTCAAACAGGGCATCGGCACCGCGTTGCGCCGCGTCCTCGAGGGAATTCACCCCCGCGAATATCTGACTGACACGGTCTTCGATCTCCATGGACAACCGGTCATGGAGCGCCTTGAGGATGGCCGCCTTCTGCGGAAAAAACTGGTAGAGCGATCCGATCGGAATGCCCGCACGCTGCGCAATCTCGCTCATCGTGACGCTGGCGACATCCTTCTCCAGGACAAGGCTCATGGCAGAGTCGAGTATGGCCTCAAGCCTTTGGACGCTGCGTTCTTGCTGCGGCAACTTGCGCAAAGCGAGGCGCAGCACCGAAGTCCGGTCTATCATCGACTTTCGACCGACCCATCATCGGTCGGCTCCCTTGACAATCTGCAAGAGCAATAGGGTGAGCCGGTCTCCAAGTGGTTAATGGCGCGTTGGTTTTCCCCAGCCCGGTCTCTTAACACAAAAAAGGTCGCAAATGGAGATCAAGTGACCGCCCGCAGGTGGCGTTCGCGGGCCAGATCGAAGATCTGGATCCCGTCCCTCGGGCGACCGCGGTGGCGCCATTTGGGATGATCGAGCGTGTAACTGGCATCGTCATAACCTGCCTTCCAATGCTCCTCGATGGAACGGCGCGAGAACTCCACATCCATGGCGTGGGTCGCATGGGTGGCACGGCGGTGGATCAGGTGAACGATCGTGACATCGTATTCCTGGCCGATCGAACGCAGCACCTTCGCGTCCTCATCGTCGCGGAATTCGGGAGGCAGTTTGTCCAGCAGGCGTTTCGCGGCGCGACGGACTGTCTGGCGGCGGGCGAACTCGTCCGTGTTCATGCGGGTTCGACTGGAATAGCGGATTTCCTTCACCCGGCTTTCGACCTCGAACTGGTCGCGCGGCATCTCACCGCGTGCATTGAACAGGTCCACCTGGAAGATCTCGAGGTCGCGCGTCGCATCGCTCACATTCAGCACATGCTGCAGCGGCGTGTTGGAAACGAGGCCGCCGTCCCAGTAAGCGCGTCCATCTATCTCCACCGGCGCAAACCCCGGCGGCAAGGCGCCCGAGGCGGCTATGTGGCGGACATCGAGGCGGGTCTGGCGGTTGTCGAAATAGGCGAAATTGCCGGTTCTGATCTCGACCGCACCGAGACTGAGCCGCGTTTGATTGTCGTTGAGCAGATCGAAATCGACGAGACGTTGCAGCGTCTTCAGCAAAGGCTCCGTGTCGTAATAGCTGACGCGGGTATCGGGATTTGTCAGCAACTGCTGCGGGGTCCACAGACGCGGCGAAAAGAAGCCGGGCACGCCGAACATCGTCGCGGCCATCGCGGCCGCATCGTTCTGCATCCGACGCAGCATATTGTCCTCGGCGGTCCAGCCAAAATCGAGACCGCCAGAAACAGTGTTCCAGAATTCCCGCAGATGGGCGATGCGCCTCTCGCGCGGACTGCCGGCAATGATGGCAGCATTCACGGCACCAATCGAAATACCCGCCAGCCAATCGGGTTCGAGCTCACGCTCATGCATGGCCTCGTAAGCGCCCGCCTGGTAGGCTCCGAGTGCTCCGCCGCCCTGAAAAACGAAAATGCGATCGGTCTCGGAATTGGTGACGGCGTCTGACATGGCTTGGTCCCGACTATTGCTGCAACGCAATAGATAATGGGCAAAGCCTCGGGAAACCAGTGGTGAACGGGTGATGCTCTGTTCACGTTTGAGACGGCCATTCGCGACATTCACCCCAAAAGTAATTCGACGGCAAAACCCGTTTCGACCTATGCTGGGCCCCAATCACGACCTTTACAGAGGACCTCGCCCGCATGCCGCTGCCGACTTTTCGCTTTCGCTCTGCCCTGCTCGCCCTCGCTCTTCTGGCAAGTGTCGTTCCGAACATCGGCAGCGCCGATGCCCGTGCCGACGAGGCCGAGACCGACCGGCAGATCGAGAATCTGCTCGGTGACGCCGCCGACTACAAGGAGTTGTTCTACGCCTTCCAGAGCGCGGTGGTGGAGGGCAAGGCCGAGATCGTGGCGAGCCTCATTTCCTATCCGATCACCATCAGCATCGGCGGAGAGGACGGGACATTCGAGGACGAGGAGCAGCTGCTGGAGAGCTACAACGACATCTTCACGGACAAGATCGTCAACATCGTGCGGAATCAGGACTATGGCAGTGCCTTCGTCAACAGCGAAGGCTTGATGTTCGGCGATGGCGAAGTCTGGATCGGCGGGGTCTGCGAGGACAGCGCCTGCAGCAGCAGCCAGCCACGCGTCATCACCATCCAATCCGTAGACTGATCGGGAACAGTAAAAAATCGAGCGGCGCGGAGGAACCGCGCCGCTCGATGTCTGGGAAGCGTCGTCTCAATCAGGCTGCGAGATCTAGGACGATACGACCGTCGATCTTGCCCTGCTCCATCCGGTGGAAAATGTCGTTGATGTTTTCGAGCTTGTCCCAGCTGAAATGCGAGGCGACCTTGCCTTCGCCGGCGAACTGCAGGCTTTCCTCCAGATCCTGGCGAGTGCCGACGATGGAACCGCGCACCGTGATGCGTTTGAGGACCGTCTCGAAGACCGGCAGCGAGATGAAGCCCGGTGGCAGGCCGACAAGCGACATGGTGCCCTTGGAGCGCAGGAAGCCATAGGCCTGTTCCATGGCCTTCGGCGAGACTGCGGTAACCAGCGCGCCGTGAACGCCGCCTGTCGCCTTCTGGACCTGCTCGATGGCATCTGCGGCCTTGCCGTTGACGACGATGTCGGCACCGAGATCCTTCGCGAGCTTCAGCTTGTCATCAAATATGTCGGCTGCGACCACATGCATGCCCATGGCCTTGGCATATTGCACCGCCATGTGACCCAGACCGCCGATGCCGGAGACGACCACCCACTCACCGGGCTTGACCTCGGTTTCCTTGAGGCCCTTGTAGACCGTCACACCGGCGCAGAGGACCGGGGCCGCCGGGCCAAATTCGAGATTATCCGGAAGACGACCGACGAAGTCAGGGTCTGCGAGTCCGTATTGAGCAAAGGTACCGTTAACCGAATAGCCTGTGTTCTGCTGGCTGCCGCAGAGTGTTTCCCAGCCGGTCCGGCAGGGCGAGCAGCAACCGCAGGCGGTGTGCAGCCACGGAACACCGACGCGGTCGCCTTCCTTGATGCGGGACACTCCGGCACCGAGCTTGGCGACGTAACCGACACCTTCGTGGCCGGGAATGAAGGGCGGATTGGGCTTGACCGGCCAATCGCCGTTGGCGGCATGGAGGTCGGTGTGGCAGACGCCTGTCGCCTCGTATTTCACCAGGATCTGGCCGGGGCCTGGATCCGGGATTGCCATTTCCTCGATTACCAGCGGCTTGCCGAACTCGCGGACCACCGCAGCCTTCATTGTCGATGCCATGTCGCTCTCCCGTCGTTCTTCCGTGACCATCCCCCGGTGCTCGACCGGCGGGTATGGACAAAGGTTATGCGCGGGATGGCTGCTTCCGGTTGATCGGCATCAAACGGACGCAGATTTCATCGGATTGTCATACTGCGCCTGTTCGGAGAGACGCAGACCGTCGATCCTGAAGGGGTGGCCTCAACGCCAACGTCAGGCTCCACAGCGTACCGGAAAACCAGCAGGTCAGCTGGTCGCCATCCAGAGGACCAGCCAGGACCAGAGGAGGAAGAGCGCCGCAAAGCCGACCATGAAGGACAGACGGCGCAGGGGGAGATTGCCCGTGAGATGCATCGCGACCTGTACGTAGCGCGCGGCAACGAATAGCCAGGCGAGGAGAACCGCGACGATATTGTCGGCTTCCGTGATGAAGAGCAGGACGGAGACGGCATAGAAGAGAACCGGCAGCTCGAACTGATTGGCGATTGCCCGGTTCACGACCCTGCTCTCCTCCGGCTCCGCATGGTTTTCGCGGAAGGCAATGCGCTCGATCTTTCCTTCGCGCACCACGGCGGCGCGGCGGACGACAAGCAAGGCATACAGGCAAAAGACGAGGAAGGCATGCGCGACGAGGGGCCAGAACATTTCAAAACCGGTCATGGGAAATCACGTCCTCAAATATCTTGGAATGCGGGGATCACGGTGTGGCCGCCGACTTCGGACCGACGGCCAGCCGCAGCACGAGAATGCCGGAAATGACGAGCGCTGCAAATTTCAGGCGCGTCAGCCAGGAGATGGCCTCCGCCAGAAGGCTTACGCTCCCCGGAGCCGGCATGGCGGGCGGAAACAGCATGAGGCTCAGGATGTTTTCGACATAGTCGGCGACACCGTAGATCAGGGGGACAGCCGTCAGTATCGGCAGCAGACGCTCGGCCGGGCGGCCGTAGAGTTCCGCACCGGGTGCGACCCGTCTCATCAGCAGGAAGAGAAAGATGCTGAGGACCGCCGGCAGCAGCAGGTCGGGGCCGAGATGCATGGTATGCAGGAGTTCCGCTGCTTCGGCTCTCGTTTCGAGAAGCGACTTCAGAGCAAGGAGCCCCTCCCCCGAACTGTCGATATCGAGATCAGGCATGGCCCGTCCGCCGGTAATTTCGGCGAACGGTCTGACAAAGCCGAGATGCATCCACGCCAGCAACCCGGCCGACAGGATGCCGCTTGCCCAGGGCAACGGCGCCTGATGCGGCCCGGGCAATCCGCCGAACATCAGGCCGCGCCTGGGTAGTTCGGGCTTTCGCGGGTGATGGTCACGCCGTGCGGGTGGCTTTCGCGCAGGCCAGCGCCGGAAATGCGCACGAAGGTCGCCTTTTCCTGGAATTCCTTGATGTCCTTGCCGCCGACATAACCCATGGCAGCCTTAAGACCACCCGCCAGCTGGTGCAAAACGGCGGAGACCGGTCCCTTGTAGGGAACCTGACCTTCGATGCCTTCGGGCACGAGCTTCAGCGTGTCACGCACTTCCGCCTGGAAGTAGCGGTCGGCCGAGCCGCGCGCCATCGCGCCGACAGAGCCCATGCCGCGATAGGCCTTGAAGGAGCGGCCCTGGTAGAGATAGACCTCGCCCGGGCTTTCGTCGGTGCCGGCGAGCAGAGAGCCGACCATGACGGCAGACGCGCCGGCGGCGATTGCCTTGGCCACATCACCGGAGAACTTCAGGCCACCATCGGCGATAACGGGAATGTCGAGCTTGTTGGCTTCCTCGACGGCGGCCATGACGGCTGCGAGCTGCGGCACGCCCACGCCGGCAACGACACGCGTGGTGCAGATCGAGCCGGGGCCGATGCCGACCTTGACGCAATCGGCTCCGGCATCGATGAGCGCCTTGGTGCCCTCACCGGTCGCCACGTTGCCAGCGATGATGCGGATGGCGTTCGACATCTTCTTCACATGGGCGACGGCATCCAGGACCTTCTGGCTGTGGCCATGGGCCGTGTCGACGACGATCACGTCGCAGCCCGCGTCGATCAGGCGCTCGGCGCGCTCGACGCCGTCGTCACCGGTGGAAATGGCGGCCGCGACGCGCAGACGGCCCTGAGCATCCTTTGCCGCATTCGGGTTGAGCTGCGACTTCTCGATGTCCTTAACGGTGATCAGGCCGACGCAGCGTCCTTCGTTGTCGATGACGAGCAGTTTTTCGATGCGGTGCGCATGCAGAAGGCGCTTTGCTTCCTGCTGGTCGACACCATCCTTGACCGTCACGAGGTTCTCGCGGGTCATCAGTTCGTAGATCTTCTGGTTCGGGTCGGAAGCGAAGCGCACGTCGCGGTTTGTCAGAATGCCGACGAGGCGGCCGGGACGGCTCGAACCTTCGACAACCGGTATACCGGAAATACCGTGAGCGCCCATCAACGCCTTGGCTTCGGCAAGCGTCGCATCCGGGCCGATGGTCACGGGATTGACGACCATGCCGCTTTCGAACTTCTTTACCTGACGGACCTCTTCGGCCTGTTCGACCGGGGTCAGGTTGCGGTGAATGACGCCAATGCCGCCGGACTGGGCCATGGCGATGGCGAGCCGGCTTTCGGTGACCGTGTCCATGGCGGAAGAGAGAATCGGCAGGGAGAGCTCGATGTCCCGTGCGATCCGGGTTGCGATATTCGTCTGACCCGGCATCACGACCGAGTGCCCCGGCTGCAGGAGGACGTCGTCGAAGGTGAGCGCTTCTGCGCCGGTTGCCGACATTACGATGCGTGCCATTGCCAATTCCTTCGTTTGAATAGGCAGAATCCGCCCGGAAAACGGGAATCCCCGTTCGGTCGCTTCTGCATGAAATGCTTGGAAGTTGGCGAGGGCTGGTAACACGTTCATGACAGGAAGGGAATAGCAAAACCTGCAAGGCTGATGCGCGATGAGTGCTTTCGGGTGCTGGTCGTGACGAAGCAACGAAAATTAAATCTTCCTAATAAACAGATCGTCAAATCCGGCATGCTATCAGACAGCGTCCCTCGGAGGAGCGCGGGAGAAAGACGGAGGCGATCCCATGGCAAGCGGTGAGAGCATCAGGAGCGGCAAGGAAAGACGGGCCCCGGATCTCCAGAAGGACATTCCTTTCGACAGGATCTGCGCGCGCAGGGGCGCCCTCATGGCGCAATGGGCGACGACCGTGCTCGACCCCGAAGATGCGCAGAGCTATGCAAACGAACTTGCGAGAATGGCGACGACCGGCGACGCCGAGTTGTTGAGCCGGATCAAGGACGATTTCCAGGCAGCCGGCATCGAGATCATGGACGAGGTGCTTCAGGACCGGATGATATCGCTGTTGCGAAGTGCCGCCGCAGAACTGCGGCGCTTGGAACCGCATCCCGGCGCCGGCAACAAACTTGATTTGCCGGACTGAATTTCGGCGACTGGCCCGCACGAGGCTTGTGCAGGCCGAGCCGCGGACGGCGACCGTCAAATGTCGAACTGATAGGCCTTCGGTACGAAGCGATAACCTTCGTCGATCTTTTCCACATAACCGACGGCCGGGAACGGCATGTGATAGCCGAGGAAGGCGGTCTTGTCGGTGGCCAGCATGTCGAAGACCTTCTTTCGAGTCGCCGCTGCCGCTGCCTTGTCCATGTCGAAGCGCACTTCCCAGTCCGGGCGCTGCAGCGAGAGCACGAAGTGATTGGCCGTGTCGGCGGTCAACACGAGCTGGCGGCCTTCTGATTCCAGACGATAGATCATGTGGCCCGGGGAGTGGCCGAAAGCCGCCATGCCGGTGATGCCGGAGACCACCTCGCCGCCGTCACCGATGAAGGTGGTCTTCTCGGCCAGCGGCTTGACGTTGGCGAGAACCCCCTTCTGGCCATTCTCCGCCGGCGTGCCGGCACGGGCAGGATCGACCCAGAAATCATATTCCGCCTGACCGGTCACGTATCGTGCGTTGGGGAATGCGGGCTGGCCGCCTTCCATGAGCCCGCCAATGTGGTCGCCGTGCATGTGTGTGAGGACGACAACGGTGACGTCTTCGCGCTTGTAGCCGGCGGCGGTCAGACCTTCGGCAAGACGCCCGAGACCGTTGGCTCGACCACCTTCACCCAGGCCGGTATCGAAAAGGATCACATCAGAACCGGTGTTGACCAGCACGGGGGCAAAGCTGTTGACGAAATTGTCCGGCGGCAGAAAGTTGGCTTCGAGCAGAGCTCCGACCACTTCCGGCGACTGGTTGGTGCCGAATGTCTCCTGCGGCTTGCCGGAGGGACGGGCGCCGTCCTTGACGACGAGAACCTCAAACTTGCCGAGGTTGAAACGATGCGTTTCTGGGGGCATGGCGTGATCGATGCTCATGGATGTGTCAGCGTTCGTTTGCTGCGCCACGGCGGCGCGTGTCATGATCATCGGGGAGGCGAGCGCGACACCGGCGCCGCCCAATATCATTCTTCTCTTCATCGAAATCATGGAAATCTCCTCAGCGACAAGTCCTCTCCCCGGAAGCAGGGTCACAACCCGAAATAGGCAGGGTGATGCCGGAGGAAAGTTCCCTCACACCAACGTGAAGCCTTCTGCCGTGTGACGGGCGAATTGCAGGTGTTGCCTAGAACGCGCGGCATGGCAAAAGGGTTTCACCCTGGGCCTGGACGCGCTATGAGGCCACAGCTGCCGAACCGCTCGACGGCCACTCCGGAATGCCCATGAACCGCATTACGCCCCTGATCCTCGCAGTCGCCCTGTTCATGGAGCAGATGGACTCCACGGTAATCGCCACCGCGCTTCCGACCATTGCGGCCGATCTCGGTGTCGGTCCGATCACGCTGAAGCTCGCCCTTACCGCTTATATGGTGGCGCTCGCCATCTTCATCCCGGTGAGCGGCTGGATGGCAGACCGGTTCGGGGCCAAGCGAATCTTCCGGGCGGCAATCATCGTCTTCATGATCGGCTCGCTGCTCTGCGCAATGGCCGATTCCTTGTTCTTCTTCGTGGCCTCCCGGTTCCTGCAGGGCATGGGCGGAGCTATGATGACGCCCGTGGGGCGTCTCGTCCTGCTGCGCACCACCAAGAAATCCGAGCTGGTGTCGGCCATGGCGCTTCTCACCATTCCCGGCCTGTTGGGTCCGATCACCGGACCGCCGGTGGGTGGCTTCATCACCACCTTCTTCAGCTGGCACTGGATCTTCCTGATCAACATTCCGATCGGACTTCTGGGGCTCGTCCTCTCCAGCCGCTACCTGCCGGAGATCGAGCCGATCGAGACAGCGGCGATCGACTGGCGGGGTTTTGCCCTGAGTTCGGGGGCGGCATCCGGCCTCGTCTTCGGTCTTTCCGTCTTGAGCCTGCCAGCCCTGCCGATCGCTGTCGGCGCGACTGCGACGCTTGCCGGCATTGTTTGCCTCATCCTCTATGTGCTGCACGCGCGGCGCCACCCTGCCCCGCTGCTCGACCTCACGCTGTTTGCCAACAGGAGTTTTCGCGCCGCCATCATCGGGGGCACGGTTTTCCGTATCGCGGCCGGCGCCACGCCGTTTCTTCTGCCGCTGATGCTGCAGCTCGGCTTCGGCATGAGCGCCTTCCAGTCGGGCATGACGACCTTTATTGCGGCTGTCGGGGCGATCTCGACCAAGTTCATTGCGCGTCGCGCCTTCGCCGCCGCCGGCTTTCGCAACCTGCTCATCGCAGCCGGCATCGGCGGGGCGATCACGACGGCGGCGAACAGCGTTTTTTCGCCAGCAACGCCCATTGCGCTGATCATGACCATGTTGCTGATCGGCGGTTTCTGCCGCTCGTTCTTCTTCACCGGCGTCAACACGCTGGGTTATGCCGAGATCGAGGACCGGCAGGCATCGCAGGCGACGTCACTGACCTCGGTCCTGCAGCAGGTGAGCCTGGCGCTCGGTGTGGCAACGGCAGCCGCCATTCTTGAGGCCAGCACGCGCGTGACCGGCGAGACGCTGTCGCTCGGCGATTTCCATCTGGCCTTCGCCGTGGTCGCGGGTCTGTCGGTGTTCGCTGTCCTGCCGTTCTTCGCTCTTTCGCGCGATGTGGGCTCGGCCGTGTCAGGCTATCGCCGGACGCCGGAGGACAAGACGATCAGCGTGAAGTGACCTGGCGGCTTCATCACTCCGGGCGTTCGCACAGGGCCGAAAGCTTGTTTCCATCGGGATCGCGGACATAACAGGCGTAAAAATTCGGATGGAAGATGCGGATGCCCGGTGCACCGTCATCGGTGCCGCCATGGGCAAGCGCCGCGGCGTAAAACGCATCGACCGCCGCCCGTGATGATGCCTCGAAGGCCGGCATGGAACCATTGCCGACGGTTGCCGGACGGCGATCGAAGGGATGCGTGATCCAGAACCGGCAGCGGCTGTCGCCGGCCAGAGCATATCCGGCTTCGGTGTCGTTGATCTCCCGCCGCTCGATGTCAAGGGTTGCCAGAACCGCATCGTAAAAGCTGACTGCGCGCGGCAGATCGTTGATGCCGATGGTGATGTAGGTGAACATGCCCGTCCCGCCTCAGCCCTGATCCAGATCTTCGCTTTCTGGAACATCCTCGCGCGGGTCACGTACAAAGCCGTCTTCGTCAAGCTCGACGACTCCCGGGCCTCTTCTGCCCTTGAAGCCCTTGGCGAGCAGGAACATTTCCACCGATTCCTGGCGCGACGACGCCGGTTTGATATGCATGACCTGGCGGAAGTTCTGCTTCAGCATGGTGAGCAGATCCTTCTCCGTGCCGCCCTGGAAGGTCTTGGCAAGGAAGTGTCCCCCTTCGGCGAGAACCTCCACCGCGAAGTGCGCGGCCACTTCGCAAAGATGCATCGTGCGCAGATGATCCGTTTTCTGGTGGCCGGTCGTGGGGGCGGCCATGTCCGAAATCACCAGGTTCGGCGTGCCGCCAACGGCCTCGATCAGCTGGCGGGGCGCATCCGGATCGAGAAAGTCGAGCTGCAGGATTTTTACACCGGGGAGCGGTGCCATTTCGAGGAAGTCGATGGCTGCGACCCGGATGTCCTCATCGGTCGAATCGGTCACCTTGGCGGCGATCTGCGACCAACTACCGGGGGCGGCCCCCAGATCGATGATGCGGGTCGCACCCTTCAGGATCTGGTGCTTCTCGTCGATCTCCAAGAGTTTGAAAGCGGCACGCGCGCGGTAACCCTCAAGCTTGGCACGCTGGACATAGGGGTCGTTGATGTGGCGCTCGATCCAGCGTCTGGACGAGGCCTTCAGCTTGCCCTTCTTGACCTTCTGGCCGAGTTTGCGGCCGGTCCGGTTGCCGGCAATGGGTGGCTTTGCCATGGTCAGCGTTCCCTCGGAGACTGTGGAGGCGTCTGGTGTGCTGTCGGGGCACGGCGGCTTCGGCCGCGACGCCAGACGCCGTCATCGGCCATCATATCGGTCAAAAGGCCTTCTCGCAGGCCGCGATCGGCGACCCGCATGCGGCTCGACGGCCAGCGGCGGCGGATCGCTTCGAGGATCGCGCAGCCGGCGAGCACCAGATCGGCGCGATCGGGGCCAATGCAGGGATTGGCCGCACGGCCGGCATAGTCCCAGGACAGGAGTTTCGCCTGCATCGCCGTGACTTCCGCATCGGTCAGCCAGAGGCCGTCGACCTTGCGGCGATCATAACGCGGTAGATCGAGATGGACGCCGGCCAAAGTCGTGACCGTGCCTGACGTACCGATCAGGTGGAAATCCTCCGGCATGCCATCCGACCCGATAACGAGATCCGGGCATTCGAAGCGGGCCAGCATGCCGCCCACTTCCGCCGTCATCGCCTCGAAGATTTCGGGTGTCACGTCACGGCCACCATGGCGCTCGGACAAAGTCACCACACCGACGGGAAGCGAGGTCCAGTGCGTGATGTGGTTCGCGAGCCGGCTGGACCTGTTGTCGGCGATGCGGATCACCGCAATTTCCGAAGAGCCGCCGCCGATATCAAAGAGGACCACCGATCTCGCCTCGCGTCCGACGAGAGACGAGCAGCCGGAGACGGCGAGCCGCGCCTCGGTTTCGCGGTTGATGATTTCGAGTTTCAGGCCGGTTTCCGCCGTCACCCGCTCAAGGAAGAGTTCGCCATTCTCTGCCGCACGGCAGGCTTCCGTGGCAATCAGGCGCATGCGCCTGATCTCACGACCGGCGAGTTTGGAGGCGCAGATGCGAAGCGCGTCGACGGCGCGGTCCATGGCATCCTGCGACAAGCGACCCGTAGCGCCGAGGCCTTCACCGAGCCGCACGATGCGGGAGAAGGCATCGACGACCCGGAACTGACCGGGTCGTGTCGGCTGGGCGATCAGCAGGCGGCAATTGTTGGTGCCGAGATCAAGTGCGGCATACAGATCGTCGGAGGCGAACTCCCAATTGCCCCGCGGTCGATCGACCACAGGCGCCTGGGCCGGGCGATGGCTGCCCGATTTGGCCGGAGCGGGTTTGGCCAGCGCGGCGGCATCGGCGGCACGCGTTTTGTGGGCGACAGAGGGCGGTTCGGAGCCCGCCAGGGGGCGCACATGGCCGGGCTTCTGCGCCGAACCGCGTTTGTTGCGATGGCGGCGCCCCTTGCGTCCCGCCGGCTGATCGCCACGGGCCGAAACCGGTGCACCATTCGGCACGGCACCTGACTGGCGCGAGCGCTCACCCTGCGGTTCCGCGGATCCGTGCGGCGCGTGCTGCGCCGCTCCAGGGGCCGTAGCATTCCCGGCAGATCGGGCTGACTGCGCGGCCAAGCCGCCAGCGGCTTCACCCGCCCTGCGGTCGGCCGACCGCATGACAACCGCTCCACTATCTCCATGGCTGTGATCATGCGCAGGCGAGGCACCTGCGGTTTTTCCGCGCCTGCGCCGCTTTCTCTTGCGGATGGGGCCATCCGCAATCACCGTTTCGGAACGTCGCTCAGGGACCGGCGCTGCCGCCGATCCTGCCGAAGCAGAAGCATCGAGACCGTATGGAGCCGGTCCCGTCTTCTTGCCCTTGCCGCGCCGGCGGTGAGACCCGCCCTTGCGCCTGCCCGTCGACGCCCCCTCGCTTTTCGGCTGTCCGCCGCGATTGGGGTCTGTCACTGAAGTTATCCACTGAACCGCGCAAGGTGCCGAAATCGACACATGCCGCTGGTTTCATCATTCGTTTCGTTGACCAAAGCATATCAGCGCAAGCCATTTGCGCCAAACGGTTTTTCTGAACCTCTGGCCACGGCGCGCATGCCCCCTTCGCCTCGGCCACATCGGAGCGCATGCCGCCGGCCGACAAAGCTTTCAACTTCGATGATTTTTTTGCGATTTGGGTCTTTGCAACGCAGAAGCTTTTGTCTATAAGCCCGCTCACCGATCGCCGACGCGATACCCTGGTGGGGAATAGTTCAACGGTAGAACGACGGACTCTGACTCCGTTAATCTTGGTTCGAATCCAGGTTCCCCAGCCAATTCTCCCAAAAAGACTTGATTCTCATGTTTTTCCGTCGTGCCGGATCCCGTTTTGGCGTCATCGGCGACCTGATGCCCAAAACTGATGCCCAAAGGTGAGACCCAAGCCGAAATAGGCACGGGGTAACCTTCGGGCCTGATTCAGGGTGTCTACGTCATGGCAGTCCGCCACGGGGTCGAAAATCTTATCCGCCGGGGAAACATCTTCTACTGGCGGCCACGCATTCCAGCAGCCTTCATTCACTGCCAACCCGGCAGCCGACTTTCACTGACCCTTCATTGTTCGGATCATAGGAAGGCACAGATGATCGGCCGCAAACTCAACACGCGGCTTGCCGAATTGAAGATGCAGTCGAAGGAAACAATGTCCAAGCAGCAGCTCCAGAAGCTCTTTGAACACGAGCGCGACAAGGAACTCGAGCGACTGGGAGAGATCAGCGAAGCTGCGAAGATCTTTGGGCGCGCGGGTGATGTCGTTGACATGGAGCTCGATCTTGAAGCGGGCTGGGCCTACCAACTGCTTGCTAAGTTCGGAACCCGTGTGGAACTCTCCCTGGAGGAAGGGTGCATCGGCCTTAGCTATCTCTTGAAAAATGGCGTACCAGTCTCTCACGTCGATGCCATCCGCATCAATTATCGTGCTGAGCGCACGACAGCCGTTAGCGCAAGTTTTGAAGCCGGCATCAGCAGGCTGATGTACCACTTCGAAATTGAAGACACCGCGATTAATCGCCAGCGAGCAGCGTCGAAGATCTTCGAGGGTCGCGCAGCAGCCCTGCTCGAGATCGATGAGCGCCACGAACTGGTCGATAAAACCTTAAGCGAGTTCACTGGCGGCGGCAGACCAGCCAGTCCCGCACCGCGGATCCCAGCAGTCGAAGTCGCCGCTCCGGTTTTAGACCAGACTCCTTCCATTCCCGCAGAGGCGGAGGTCGTGCCTCCACCCGTGACCCCCGCCCCGGCCCCGGCCTCGGAAGAACCAAAGCCTGCCTATCTCGATCTGACCCCGCGCCCAGCAGAGCCAAGCGAAGCCATTCTGGCACCGAAGTCGGGGGCACAGCGGGTCGTCCCCGTTTCTGACTTCGAGCAGGAATGTGAGAAGCTGATCGCCAATATGGGTAACGAATGGGAGCCAGCGACCGGGCGAGATGCCATGGCGTTGGTTCGAATTTTCAAGTCCGTTCTCATCGAGCACGGCGTCGAACATTCCGGCCAGATCGAGCAGTATCACATCGGCCAGCTCCGTCAGCACCTAAACCATATCCCCACAGACTGGGGACGAAGCAGCAGAATGCGTGTCATGTCAGCCCCGGAATTGCGTGCTGAAGGTGACAGATTGAAACGCCTGGCTGAGGCTGCCGGAACCAAGCCGAAAGTGGGGCTCGCGGCCACGACAATTCGCAAACATTTCGGAAACCTTCAGCATTTTCTGAAGCACCTCAAAGGCCACGGTTTCGAAATTGAGGCCTGGACTTTCGAGGGTCTGCGACCGAGGAAGCCGAAAGCAGGAGACATTCGTCACCAGCAATACAAGCCTACGCCGAAAGACATCGCGCCAATTTTCTCAAGCCCAGTCTACACAGGGTCTCAGGATCATCTGCGCCGGAAAAGAAGGAAGCCCGGGAAACAGGTCTTCCACGACTCACTTTATTACCTGCCGATCATGCTCACATATCTCGGTAGCCGGAGGAATGAGTTCGCTGGTCTTCACGTCAACGACATCGCAAAGGACGAGGAAGGCTATGTCATTGTGCTGCGAACGAACGAGTACCGGCGATTGAAGAACACACAGTCCGAGAGGCTGCTGCCGATCCCGGACGAATTGGTGCGGCTCGGCTTCATCGACTATGTCGAAGCGATCAAGAAACTGGGATATGGCCCCCTTTTCCCTGACCTGTTCTCTGACAAGACCGACAATGACCCTGGCGATCGCTTCTACGATACGTTCTCGCCGATTATGCGTGATGCGCTTGGAGAGAAAATGTGGGGCCGGGCGATCCATGCGTTGCGCCACGGAATGGCAGATACATTGAAACAGGCCGGAGTGTCGCCCGATGTTATCGATGATATCTCAGGTCGCCTCACCGAGGGGAGCGAGACCAATACACGCTACACCAATCCTGCCGGGCTCCCACTGATGCGGAGCGTTCTTCAAAACTACCCCGTGATCACATCGAACGTCGAACACAAGCCACTCCAGCTCCTGCCCTGGATTGAGAACAAGCAGTCGCCTCCGTGGGCGCGTGAGGGCAAGAAGGAAACGTCGAGGCGGAAATGATTTCCGCCTCAATCGGCCCTGACCCTTATGCCGCTTCCCAGACCTGGTTCAGGATACGTGCGGCGAGTGCCGACTTATCTTGAGGCAGGAAGCGACCATAGTGTTTTGCCACCATGTCCGCGGTGTCCTGGATGGCGTAGCTCGCCTGCTCATATGAGCCCGTCTGCTTCAGGATGTGCGTGGCCAGCACGTCACGGACATTGTGCGGGCCGTGGGGCAAGAGACCCTTGATGGCCCCTCGCCTGGTATAGGGATTGTAGATGCCGTATCGCTGGATCGTCAGCCGCCACGCTTCATAGAAGCTGGTGATGTCATAGGCTGCCTCAGTGCTGGTCGTTTTGACCGTCTTCACAAAGAAGGTTCCGGGATCCTCTGCCGTTCGCAACAGCACCGCCCTATGCCGTTCGACATAGGCGTCGATGTAACGATACAGATCGAGAAGATCCGGCAGGATCAAACGAAAGGGCTTGTCGCCGAAGAATGAGGAATGGGCATTCTTGAATGCGACGGCCGGGATCAACACTTCCCAGCCGCCGTCTCGATCGCTCCACCGGATCTCGCCGCGCTTCATCTTCTCGAGGACACGCTCAGACCGCGGGATCTGCCCCCGAGGGCACAACATCAATTGCCTCAGGTTCTTCTGGCGCAATCCGAGATGCAGCCCAAGTCGCAACATCAGAAATGAGCGGACGGCCTCGGCGGCAGGGCGAGGATAGAGCTCCTCATCAGGCATCAGCCGAATGATCTCTTCTGTGATCTTCCTGTACTCGCCGACCGGGCTTTCAGCTTCAAGAACGGGCATAATGGGTTCGAAGGGATCGCGATGGACGCGTGCGATGCGCTGAATTTCCTTCACGCGTTGTGACGCATGCTTGTGGAAATCCTCGCAGGCGCCATGCCAGTCCTCGCGGGCGTAGTCGATCTCGTTTTGAGAGACGAGCCCCGGAATCGCATGCACCCGGGTCAGAAGCTCTGGATGTTGGCGAAGCCACCCAGTCCCCTCCTTGGTGATCGCCAACGCAATGCGCAGCATGTCGACTTCCCAGGACGTGTAGAAGCCCCGGCGGCACTCCCGCCATTGCAGATACCAGTCCCAAACGCCTGGAAAGATCAGAAGGCCAAAGGTCAGATGGCGCAGGGGCACCCCGCACCCTTGAATTTCTCCGCTCTTCGAGGCCGCCAGCGCCCCGAACATCAAGCCAAGATGTTCGATCTTTTGGGAAGCAGTTTCTTCGCCCCAGACCCCGCTGCGCTGAAAGCCGATCGAGGTGAGCGCAGACGTTTTGAAACGAATGAGATCGGCCATCTCCATGGCGAGCGCTGGCGGCGCATCGATAACACCAGAGAGAAGGTCGGGATCCTCGATCGCACCGTGGTCATCCACAGTGACGTCAATCTTTCCACTCCGGTGCACCTGCCCGCCATAGGCTACTCCTGGGAACCTGATGGCATAGCGCTGCTTCGCCGCCGCCGCCTGAAATTTCCGATAATCGGTAGAGCCGCTGATGATCACCCGCCGGACCCATTCAAGAATTTCCTCCCGTTTGGCGAACGGCAGAGAGTTGAAATCATCGGGCAGATGCCAGGCCAGTCGGCGACGCTCGGCGGGCTCGATCCCTGATAGATCAAAGCCGGAGCATGAGCGTGCTTGATGCGGCAGCTTCGCCTTGAAATAGCCTTGGGGCAGCCTGTAGCGGCGCTCGATCCTCCCCAGCACCTCGAAGCTGTCTGTGCTGCGAGGCACGCGCCTGCCCTCCATCCAGCTCAGGATCGTGTTCTTGTCGGTTGGCTCGTCCGGTCGAACGATTGATCGGTGCAGAACCCAGTAGGTTTCACTGTGCCTTCGCATATGAAGCGCCAGAGCCTCGGCAAAGCCGGAGGGTTCGATCCATTCGGTAAAAAGAGGCTCGGGAAACTCCACTGTTCCCGAGGACACTCTCTGCGAAGCCGTCGGCTCGATAGTTGATGGGCGTGATTCCGCCCCCTCTTTCGCCATAGCGGGTTTTGCTGCTTTACGCGCCGCTGCTACTCGGCGGGGCCTCGGGACAGATCGATCGGCTTCAGACAGGCTGCCGTCCCTGCCCCAGCGGATGATTGCATCGAAGCCCGGATCAAGTGCACGGTGATGCGTTGCCAACAGCTCTGCGTCGACACCAGTCACTCTGGAAACGATTTGCCAGTCGGTTCCGCCATTGGTTCTCGGCGGTCCGCATCTGCGCTCGATTAAGCGTCGCATGTAGGCTTTGAGCGCCTCAGCGTCATCGCTGGAAAAGATGGGGTTCAGTCGCTGCAGGCAATAGGCGTCGATCTTTCGCTGAAAGGTTCTGATGGCTGTAAGCTTCGTCATTTCACATCATGCTCGTGGTTATTCTGCCCCTCGATCGAGAGGGGCAGTCGAGCTAGGCGAGCTGCGTTAACGAAACGTTTGAGGTTGGGGGCGCTGTGGAATTCCGATTCAGAATCAAACGGCGTTTTGTGAAGTAATGGGGGGAATACGTCCGGATCAGATGAACGCCGTTCGGCGCTCACTGCTTGGCAACAGCGGTAAACACGAAGGCACCGAAGCTAACTCTGGTCAGCTCTCACTCATCCTCAAGAGCGCCATCTGGATGGAGAAGGTGAAGCTTTCGCCGGAACGGACGGTCATCGACCCGGTACTTTCCTACGAGATCATCGAAAACAAGATCGCATTCGCGCTCGTCAAAACCCTGGTCAACCAGCATCGAGACGATCTTTTCCTGGAACTTCTCCAGCTCGGCTTCCTGCCCCTTTTCGATTGCCCTCCGGATCAGCCAGAACAGGGCAACGCGGGCAACGTCATCCCGTTCCGGGCGCCTTGCCCGCCTGTTGGCGTCGCGCAGTGCCTTCTGGCGCTGCCTCGCTGCTTTCAATGTCATACGCCCTCCTCATGGATTTCTGGCCCTATCATGGTCAGGGGACCGGCGGCGCGACACAAGCTTGTTTTGGCTGAATCGAAACCATCGAGTGCTGAATCGGAAATCCAGAGTTTGGAATCAAGCAAGCGCAATTTGTTTCGAGTTGCGGGCGCGTTATCTCGATGCAAGTCGATTTGCCTTAGGGTGAACGCCGTTACAGAATCGATCTGCCAGACTTCTGAATCAGAAATCCCGAGGTCGGAATCAAACATGCGCAATTTGTTTCAGATTACCGCCAACGCGAGATGCCTTGCCGACAACTCGAAGTCAGTTGGCTCAAATCGACATCGTTTATCGGATGGCAACGCTGGTCCGGTCATCGAGGATGTCGATTACCGCCTCCCCATCCAGCGCCTGCTGTTCAAACAGAACCGCCGTCAGCCGATCAAGCTTATCCCGGCTTCCGGTGAGCAGATCCATCGCCTTCGCCAACGCCTTCTCAAGCCGAGCATGTACGCGAGCGGCCAGATCCGGATGCGCATCGAGGACTTGGGTCGGATCCTTGTCGTCACGGTAGAGGAGCGGCTGCACCGCTCCAAAGCCGAGACTGCGCTCAATCGCGAGGGCAAGCCCGGTCGCACGGGCGAGGTCACTGTCATCTGATCCCGCCGAGCCGACGGACACGGAGCAGAAGACAATCTGCTCTGCGGCCCGCCCGGCCAGCAGCATCGCCAGCAGGTCCTCGCGATAGCTCAGCGTATCACTGCCGGACCTCTGGAACGCTAGAAGACTGTACCCGCCATCGGGCATATCGATCGTAATCCCCTGGATTGGACCGAGCTTGAGGACGTGATGGACGATTGCATGCCCTGCCTCGTGGACAGCGAAGCGCCAGCGTAAATCGTGCGGAAGCTGCGGCCTGTTCATCCGGATACCGTCTTCGAGGTCCTGATAGCGGATTAGACGCTTCTGCCTTCGGGCGACCTGGCGGGCCTCGCGTACAATGCGCTCGACATCGGCTCCCGTGAGCCCCATCGCGCGGGTCCCCAGACGCTTCAGGACCGATTGAGCGTCGCTCACACTTGATCCGGTATTGGTCATGGCTTGATCCATCATTGGCTGCCTCCATTCAGCGCTGCTTGTTGACTCAGGTTGTCGTCCGCATCCGGGGACGGCTTGGGGATCTCGGGTTCCTCCTTGGTTGGCACCTGCCACTCGGCGACCAGCACCTTCAGATCTTCGCCAAGATGATGCCGGAAGATCTCGGCCAGCGTCGCAGTGTCAGGCCTCGGAATCTCGATGTGGGTTTCCAGGCGCCCGGAGCGTTTCAGGGCCTCGTCGATCTGCTCCGGTCTGTTGGTCGCCCCGACAACAATCAGGCCTTCGCCCTTGACCGCACCATCGAGCAGTTCGAGCGCCTTGTTGACGACACCATTCCAATAGTCCGCGTATTCTCGCTCTGCCGGCTGGCGTTTTCCGATGCCGTCGATCTCGTCGATAAAGAGAATAGCAGGTGCCACGGCACGCGCCTCGGCAAAGGTCCTGGCCATGCGATTGAGGACGTCACTTAGATGCGCACCCTGCAACCAGGTCGAGACGGAGCTGACCACCAGCGGCACCTTAAGGCTGTTGCAGAGCGCCCGCGCGAATGTCGTCTTGCCGGTCCCCGGTGGTCCCGAGAGAAGCAGCTTGGTGCTCATGTCAGACCAGGCGAGGGCCGAGGCTCGGTAGTCATCAAGGTCGGCCTTGAGATCAAGCGCCCAGGTTTTGGCTTTGCCGTATCCGGGGAGCGTCTCGACCGCGAGACTCGGCGGGCTGCCGTCTTCGTTCCAGGGCTCTGGCGGAATGACCTCGGCCCCGGACGGCTTGTCGCGTCTCCACCCGCCACTGCTGCTGTCTTGCCCCGAAGCAGACGTGTCATGGTTCGCCTTGCCAGGCTTTTGCTTCGACGTTGTGGAGCCAGTTGAGGACCCGTCGCTCTCATCGTCATCATTGTCGCCATCGCGCGCCGCAATGCGATTGCGCTCGGTAAGCGACGCAAGGATCGCAACGACCTCGGCTGCGCTGCGCCGCGGTCGGAAGGCCAGCACAACGTCATCGATGGTGAGGTAGTGGAGATCGTAGGCGTTGGTCCACCGATCGAGCGCTGACCTTCCGTTTGAGCCGTAGATAGCTTCGAGCATTAGGATCAGGAATGGGTAGTCGAGCCTCCCGCCGATGAGATTGATGTCGGCCGCGATGCTGACTGCGTCCGGAACACCCTTCGCATCTTCGCAGATTGCAACGACGGGATAGTCACGTCGCAGCGCATTGAGGAGCCGACGCTGCAGATTGCCGCCAGCCACGCGGCGCAAGAGGTGCCCAAGCAACAGGACGTAGGTTCTTCCCGGGCCTTCATCTCCGGCGATGGTCATGTCGTCATAGACATACTCACCGTCGAGCCCCTTGAGATCGCCACCTGGCACAAAGCCCGGGACTTCGATCAGCCGTCGGATTGCGGATTCGAAGCCGATGATCGGCGCATGCAAGGCGATCACCGGAGCCGGCATCGCCGCCGCGCGTGTCACTGTAGCTAAGGTCACACGGGCTCTCTCGATCGTCCTCGCAAGGACGATGGCAGCGATGATGTTGGTGACGAGGGGTCCTTTGCCCGCTTGGCCGATCAGGCCGATGGCATAGGCGCGGTTTGCATGATCAGCGTCAGACAGACGCTCATTCTTAGAATTGGACCGCCGCCGAGATCCCGAACGCAGACCAGCGGGCACGGAAGTGCCTGCGAACGCTCCCGCCGCTGGCTGCAGATAGTCGCCAAAGTGCCGCCGCACCCATGCCAAGTCCCTGTCCCGATCGCCGGTGAGGGACGAGGTGTCGAACACGGGCGTGTAGCGCCGGGTCATGTGACCGTCGATCTCGATGGCCTTCACGTCCAGCAAACCGTTGCGCAGGGCGTTGCGCCTCGCCTCGCGCCTGGCAAGCTGTTCGAGCCGGTGAACCAACAAACGGGCGATCTTACTCATTGATGTTACCCTCCGCAGTCTCGGCAATAATTGCCAAGTCGGATAGGCCAAGGTCTCGTGCCCGCAAGGCGCGTTTCCGGAGATGGCCCGGCTCTGGCCGGGCGCGCTCGCGAACCCTGCGACGCTGGATCTGCATGGCGGTGTTGCGGCTGCGCTTGGCGAGCCAATCCATAACCACTTGGCAGGCTGGATCGCCACGCTCGATATGGACTAGCAGGTGGGCCATCACGCGAGGCGGCACGGCGCCAGTCAGTCCGTCTTGGGTCCGAACGTGACCAAGTGCGAGGCCGATCGCGACGGCAGGATCATCCGTGGGCGATTGATCGGTGGGGGCACGCCGGGTACGGAGCAAGGCATCGTGGGGACGGTGGCAGTCAAGTGTCGTCGGTCGGTTGCTCGGGGTGACAGCTTCGCAATGCATGCGCGGCAGCCCCTCCGAATGGATGTCAGAAGACATGGGAACTCCTTGGCTGGACCGCATCAGGGTCCAGCGCAAACGGGGAACGGGGAATGGTGAGAGGATCCACGGCCCGAAAGCGGTGGCGATCAACGCCCACAGCCTGACGGCAAGCGCCTGGCTGCAGTACTCAGATCATCAAACGGATCAGATCAATGCGGCGCAGGACGGCGAGCGTAGCCGACGCGGAAGAAGACCGGGCGCGGCTTGTCGACATCTATTGAATCCAGCCGCTCGAAGCTCTCTTCCTCCCAGGGGGCGCGATCCAGATCCTCGTCGAACGATCGGGCAGCCATATCTTCCTCGAACGTCCGGTCCGGGCCGTTGAGGTTGATCCGAGGTGGCTTCAGCGCGATCAGCTCGGCTTTAGTATCGGCAACCGCTTCGGCGAACCGCTCATCCACCCCAATAGCCTTGCGCGCTTCAACCTCGAGAAGCTGCTGCACCCGGATGCCGAAGCGGCGGCGCAGTTCCGCCATGCAAGATGCGGCCCCGTCGATCTCAAGCAGGTCATCGATTTCGGAGAGCGCCCAGATGCCGGTGGCGTGATCACTCGGACGGCTGGCTCCATCGACGATCGCGACTTCAACGGTATCAACCATCAATCGCTTTTGGGTCTTGTAAAGCCAGTCTGGCAAAACCATCGCCGCGGCCATCATCTTTGTCTTCAGTTCCTCGAGGCGGCTGGTATCGCCATATGACGCGAGCGAGCGCTTGAGGTCGAGGATGTAGGCCGTGTGTCGCGCGCGGTTCACCACGATCAAGTCCGGCGTGTAGCTGCCCTTGGCCGGTGACTCGCAATCAAGTTTGATACCGTCGAGGCTCGACCAATCATTGCCGGACACCGCTTCAAGCGCTGCCTTGACCAGCGGCAGTTTGAGCGATTGCGTCAGCACCAGCACATTCGGATTCGCCCGGGCCACCCGTTCAAACGCGTATTCGAGCAGCTTCCCTTCGCGGAACGAGACCGCCCGGACGAGCGACGCGATGTGAACGTAGTGGCCCAAGATCTCATCTTCGGTCGGTTCGCCATCCGTGATCGCAGTGATGGCGCGATCGATGAGGACATCGAGATCGGCTTCGACGTCTGCGAAGCGGACGAGGTGCGGATGCCGGCGCAACACGGCGGGTTCACGGATCGGCGCGGCAGCCACATTGCGGCCAAAACCAAACGTGCGCGGGCGGGAGCCTGACATGGCCGATGCGCTGGCGTTGGCGAGTGAGTTGAGAACTTCCCCATAGGGGACAGAAGCGGTATTCGTGCTCATAGCCCGATTCCTTCTTATCAAGGTTGACGGTCAGGCCCTTGTCAGTGGTGCAAACACTGGCTTGGGCCGCTTGTTCCGGTCATCCGGAACGCGCTTACCCTGGCAGGACCCGAGCTGGGGCTCAAGGACCCTGGGAAAACAAAACAGAACAAAGCCGGTACAAGGTTAACGGTGGGCTCACAGCGTCCGGACAGCGATCGCATTCGAGATCGCCCATCGGATCCCATCCTCAATCAGGTCGGAACTGATCCCCAAATTGAAAAGGGCCGACGAGCGGCCCTTTCGAGTTCGATGGCAAAATGGACAGTCAAGCCTTCCGATCGGACCTCAAGCTGCTGCCGCTGAGGCGAGTTTGGCTTCGCCGAGGACGGCAGGACGCGGACTGTGGGACTGGGGTTTGGCGAGGGCCTCCGACAAAGTCGGGATCGTCGTCTTCTTTTCCGGGGCGGTAAGGTTTACCCTAGCGTCGATACCGACCCCGGCAAACATCGACTCCAAACCTTCCTTCAGTGTCGGAAAGGTCTCGGCTATCAATTTTGATCCCCTCGCCAGTTTAGCCGTCGCTTTCTTGGCGGGCAGCACGTCAACGGAAGCGGCTTTAGCCTTCAATGCTCTCGACTCTGGCGGCTTCGGAGCCACCCAATTCAGCAGCGGGAGCACTTCGTTTTCCAACCACGCGCGAAGTCCCGCTTTGTCCGGCCAGGTATCTTCGCCGCCCATGTTGTAAAGAAGATCGCCGACTGCTGCCCATTTCGTGCGAGCCGGAAGCAATGTGGAGTTGATGTGGTAAGCTGCTTCGGGGTGCGGTGTAACGAACTCGGCAAGACTTTTCAGTTCCTCCCTTGCCAGCCGTGCAGTCAAAGCCGTTCTCTGAACAAGAGCTTTTTTGACGATGTTTTGCTTCGGCAGCGCTTCTTCGATATGCGCGCGGATTTCATTCACGTGTGCGATGAATGACTTCATGCCTTCGCGGACCTTGAGCGCAACGATAGCCTTGAGACCGTCAGGACCGCCGACATCAAAGGGATCGACGTCCTCCTCCTGTTCGGTACCTTCCTTGGACCCGGAAATGATTGCCGTTACGTCCTGAACCCTGAGGCGGCCAGTTTCCCGCGCCATGCCGATCGCTTGGTCGATCTGTTCAGGGTTCGCTGAGCTGAGTTTGCCGACAACGGTCGGACCGACGGCGAGTTCAACGAGAACCTGCCTGTATGCACCAAGGTTACGCGCCGTTGCGCGCAAGGTTCGGATGTGACGCGCTGTGTAGCCACACCGCTCGGCCGCCCATTGCTCCACTGTTCCATCCGGCAGCAGCGTGGCGGCCTGTTCGAGGTGCTCGCCGAGTTCAAAGGTCTCTTCAGTAGACCGTCGCGTCGCGCTGATCAGAAATATGGCAGTGCTTTCGAGGCGGCTCTTGATGTCCTCGGGGACACTATGGGCCTTGTAAAATTGATCGGCGGATGCGGTGGTCGATGGTGTCTTTGTAGTGTTGGTCACGAGATAACTCCTGCGTTGTTTTGACGTTGTAGACTCGTTTGAAATCTACCCCTTAATTATGAGCCACTTTGAAGTAATGTCAAATCAGTAACGACTAATGAAGTTGTCAACAATTGGCGATTTACCTAGATTTTTACTTTAGATACTTGAAAAAATGGGGCCGTCCACAGGCTGAAAGAACTTGTTGCTTCATTCTCACCTAAGTAAATCCCAAGCTCCCTTTTGGGTGTCGCAGACCACCAAAACCGCCCCTAGTCACCCATCACTTGCGCTTCCCATGAAATGCGCGACCTGGTAGCCAGAAACGAACGGCGGGGAGTGCTATGCGAGGGATCGGCGTGCAATGGCGAAGGCAATTCTGACGACCAAGGTCGATCCTACTTATGACGACTTGCCAGAGCAGCGGTACCATTTCCCGCGCACATATCTGCGGCAGGTCGAAGCCGCGCGGGGAGACTGGATCGTCTATTACGAACCTAGGCGGCCGAGCGGCGATCTAATGAAGACGGGCGGCAGGCAGGCTTATTTCGCGACGGCCCGGATCATCGACATCATCGAGGATCCATCTAAGACCGACCACTTCTACGCGCTCGTCGATGACTTCCTGCCCTTCGATCATGCCGTCCCCTTCAAGGAGGCGGAACACTATTACGAGAGCGGCCTAAAGAAAGACGATGGCTCCACGAACAAGGGGGCCTTCGGTCGCGCGGTCCGCAACATTTCCGACGCCGAATATGACCTGATCCTCGCGGCTGGCTTCGCGCATGTGCTCGGCAAGCGGGATCGAGAACGCCCGGCGCCGGATCCGGTCGAGGAGGCGCGCATTGGCTTTGGTCATAATCCTCAGATGCCCTACGAGGCCGACAGCGTCGACCGTCGGATCGTCTCACAGGTGGTGCAGCGGCCGTTCCGCGACCGGGCGTTTTCCGTGGCCATCAAGTCCGCGTATCAGGATACCTGCGCCGTCACCGGCCTCAAGCTGATCAATGGTGGCGGGCGATCGGAGGTGCAGGCCGCGCACATTCGCCCGGTGGCCGATGGCGGCCCGGACAGCGTCCGCAATGGCTTGGCTCTATCCGGAACTGTGCACTGGATGTTCGACCGCGGACTGATCTCGGTCGATGATGATTACGGTCTGCTGATCGCCAGCGGTGGTGTTCCCGACACTGTGACACGGCTCATCAATCCAGAGCGGCGCCTGCTTGTGCCGGCACGCGCTGATGAGCGGCCGCATTCGCAGTTTCTGGGGTACCACCGTAGAGAGGTGTTCAAGGGCTGAGGCTGCGGAAATGATTTCCGGCCTGACTGCAAGCGTCCCCCACTCGCTGAGACTAATTCAGATCACTGAATGGGCTAATCCTGGTTTCTCACCCCTGCCGGAGGATGACTGCCAGTGTCGATAGGATTTGCGTTTCCGAAGGTCCGCGAATGATCTCTCCGTTGCTGGGCAGCTTGTATTTCGAAAAATGCGCCAGTAGTGCCTGTTCTATCCGGCGGGCGTCATCTTCGCTTCCAGTCGCTTGACTGCAGGCAGGCTTCCAGGTGAGGCCAGTCACTTCCGAAGCCATGGGAGCCTGATAGGCCGCACAACGGGCGGCAGGGTCGCTGGCATAACCGATCTTGAAGGCAAGGTCGCGACCTTGTCGATCCTTCAGCGCAAGGACGTAGACATACCATATATCATGCTCGCCGAAGGCGCCGCTGAACGCGCCCTCGTGTTTGGGCGCCAGTTTGCTGTTCTTGTGGGCGACCAAACCGCGTCCGAGCAATGTTCTCGGCTCAGCCAGCGAGACCGGGCGACGCGCGAGTGCTAGCAGCGGAGCCGCTGTCTCCGGATCGAGCTCGACGACGGTCGATTGTGCCCGTAAATGATAGGCGCCGGTCAGAGGGCCGACGAGGCGCGAGAAGGTATTCTCCGGTGACGTGATTTCCCAGACCGATATCGGATGCAGCGCATAGGGGAACTCGCTTGCCGCACGCTCCGTGTTGCCGCTGGTGCCGATCTGGTCCATGTAATCGATCGTGTTCACTTCGAGAGATGAGACCTGATAGAGGCCAAGGACGCGGCCTTGGCTCTCTCGCTGTGTCGCCTCCCCCTTGGTGCCAACGGTGAAGACATAGTCACCTTCAGTTAGGGCCTTGTTGGCCTGCGTGCGGGCGGCCTTGGAGCCGAAGGTCAACGGCCAGCACGGGTCGCCGGGCGGTCCCCAGACATAGGTGAAAAAGACCTTCGGCATCCGCCCCTCCGCGCTCACGTCTCAGTGTCGTGTAATGCAGCCCACTCGAACACCCGCTGCTGCTGATCCTTTAGAAAGGCTTTCTCATCAGCGACAGCATATCCGAGGGAGCGCGCCGCCTCGCAGAACCCCCTGAGGGTGGACGGCTCCATGTGGCCGTCCGCCAGGTTCTGCTGGTTGACGATGATGGCGCTCAGTAGCGGCCATCCCTTGCGATGCGCATATTCGATCAGGTCGCCCAAATGCTGGTTGGCGGCGTAGCGCACTCTGGACCATTCAACGCAGCTTTCGTCCGCCAACTGCTTGTAGGACAGGAATCGCCGCTCTTTCGCGGCCTTCAGAACAGCGCTGAATGTCTTCTCGAAATCCAGCCCGGCGCCCTTGCGGCGGGCCATTTCGGACAAAGCTTCGAGGTAATAGGGGTCGTCAACCCGCTGAAGCCTTTGATAGTTGCCGATCAGGTTGGCGAGTTGTTTGTCATCCCATTCACCGACGGGTCTCATGCCACTATCACCTTCCCCGCCGCC
The DNA here is from genome assembly GCF_056314065.1 of Allorhizobium sp. DMC15. NCBI lineage: Bacteria > Pseudomonadati > Pseudomonadota > Alphaproteobacteria > Hyphomicrobiales > Rhizobiaceae > Allorhizobium > Allorhizobium sp. DMC15. The sequence goes on along the minus strand of NZ_JBQUZB010000001.1, from coordinate 774,261 downwards.
GTTTTCAGCGACAAGAGGAAATGGTAAGGCGTGACCTCCTCAAAGAGAACAATGTCGCCGGGCTTTGCTCCCGTGCGAGCGAAGAAATCGCGGACGAAGTTCCGGTCCTGGAAGACGGTGCGCGGCCGACCCTTCTTGTCCGTGGGGACGAAAGTGTCCGTGCGCAAGGCGCCGAATTCCAGACGAACGCGGCGCGGTGCCGGGGTGTGAACGCTTGTGCCGCCGAAGACATCGGGCGGGAGTTTTCGGTAGAAAGGCGTGATGTAGATATGCGGCCTCTTACCCTCCAGGGTAAAATTGCCGGGGGTCAGAGTGCTCTCGTAAACCGTCATGCCTTGGCTCCCCGTCCACGTTTCCCCTTCGGTGCCGCCTCGCGCTCGGCGCGGATACGTGCGAGCAGGTGTTCGGCGGGCTCGTCATTTTCGTCCTTAGGGACCAGTTCGCCGCGGAAGGCTTTGGCCAGGATCGCCTCGTCCAGCCGGCCCACCAGATCCAGCGCGCGCTTGGCCTCCTTCGCCAGCCGGTCGATCTTGGCGAAGGCGGATTCGATGCGGCGGACGATTTCGTGTTGTTCTTCGAGGGGTGGCAGCGCCACCGGAGTCGCACGTATAGCTCCCATTGAAAGGGAAGGCTGTGCAACCGCCTTAGTTGCTGCCAGAAGCAATGCCTTCCCACTGTTGCTGCGAAAAAAGTTCTCCAAGTATTCGCTGCAAACTTTCTCCGGATCAGGGCGAGCCATCGCTATGTTTGGCCCGAGGAAAAACTCTTCCTCATTTGGAACGACGGCAACGTTGCCGGTTCCGGCGCCGACGAAGACGACAAGAAGTTCGCCGCCCACGAGCTTGGAACGACTGAGCATCGAAACCGATTTAGAATCAATCCGGGAAAATGCTGTTTTCCGGAAGCCGTCCGGACCTGCATTCTCCGCCTTGATGACACGCAAGTCGCCGTCGGGGTCATAGACGACGTGCTTGGTGTATTCGAAACCGGCGAGCTTGGTTACGAATGTGCAGTTGCCCACCTGATCCCAGCGCCAACTCGACGGGCATTTCCAAACCAGGTCTCGTTGCTCTTGGATTGCAGCTCCAACCTTAGCCACCCGGCCTGACCCGGTATTAGACTTGGCCTTAATTGCAGCCGTAGTGTCCACGATCAAAGGTGCTTGTTGCCGCCACTCCCGCGTCAACTCCCCGCTGAACGCCCTACCGAGCACGGCCTGCTTATAGCGGGAAACGAGGGTTTCGATGCGGGCGAGGTCGGTGCGGGCGCGTTTGGATTTCGCGTTCAGCGCATCCAGCTTGGCTACGATGCGCTTTTGCTCGGCCAACGGGGGCAGAGGGATTTCTTGTTGCCTCAAAACGATTGAGGTGATGGCTTCAAAAGTGGTTCCGGTTGCTTTTGCTTTCAACGCTGGCTCAACATGTTTGAGCACTTGACGGACGAACAGATTGCTTATCCCCCCAAGTCCGTTGATCGACGCGAGTCCTCGACCAATTCCACATTCCTCTTTCGCGAAGTTAGTGGGCCCAACCGGCGCTCTAATCGACAGCAAGATAGACCCCGTGCGCGCGATCTTTTCAGGGGAATCACACCATTTACGAGGCTGGGGGAAATCTTCCCCAAACTCAGCCTTTCCTTGATAGAAGGGAAGACCAAAACGCTCTTCGTTGATACGAGCTCCTTCGGGGCTCTGCCCAGAAATCACATCCGCAATATCTTCAAGACGGGTTGCAACCCACCCCTTCGGCAGCTCGCTCATTCCGCCGCCTCCGGCAGGCCATCGCTGAGCTCCGCCATCAGCGCCTCGATCTCCAGCGTCGCGGCCTGGAGATGGCCAAGGATGGCGGCGGCGATGTCGTCGGGTTCGATAAGGCCTTCCTCTGCCTCTTCCTCCGCCTCGCGCAGCCAGGCAATATCGAGATTGTCGCCACGGGCGGCGATAGCCTCGCGGGTGAACATCCGCCAGCGTCCGGTTTCGCCTTCGTCCGGGCCGCGCTCCTTGCCATAGGGGTCCTTGCCGAAGGCCTGTTCGAAGCCTTCGAAATGGGCCTCCGTCAGCGGCGTGGTCTTGCCGAATTTCGGCATCTGGGCGCGCAGGTCATAGATCCAGACGGATTTGGTGTTGCCGCTCTCGGTCTTGCCCCGCGTCAGGAAGATGACATTGGTCTTCACCCCTTGCGCATAAAAAATGCCGGTCGGCAGGCGTAGGATGGTGTGCAACTCGCACCAGTCCATCATCATCCGGCGCAGTTCGCGTCCACGCCCGTCTTCGAACAGCACGTTGTCCGGCACAACGATCGCCGCGCGGCCGCCGGGCTGCAGCGCGCGGATGCAGTGTTCGACAAAGGGAAGCTGATAGGAGGAGACGTTTGCTGTGACGGAGAGGTCATCGCGGGTTGGCGCGCCACCCGCCGGGCCGAAGGGCGGGTTGGTGAGGATGAGATTGGCACGGCCGAGACCCTTGCCCTTGTCGGAGAGTGTGTCGCCGAGATCGACATGATCGCCGTCGATATCGTGCAAATAAAGGTTCATCAGCAGCAAGCGGAGCGTGCCCGGCACGTTTTCCATGCCATGGATGGCGCGGCGCTTCTGGAACTCCTGTTCCTTCTCGCCGAGTGCCAGATAGTCGTCGGTGCGCGCCTTCATGTAGCGATCGGCGGCAATCAGGAAGCCGCCCGTGCCGGCGGCGGGGTCCTGGATGACTTCGCCGGGCTTTGGCTGCATGAGGCGGACCAGAAGCTCGATCAGCACGCGGGGGGTGAAGTATTGGCCGGCGCCGCGCTTGGTTTCTTCCGCGTTCTTCTGCAGCAGGCCTTCATAGAGATCGCCGAACTGGTCGCGCTCTTCGGAGAACCAGTCGAGCTCATCAATCGCGGTGACCAGCGTCGTCAGGTTCTGCGGCTCGCGCAGGAAGGTGGAGGCGTTGTCGAAGATCTTTTGCACCATCTCCGGCAGGGGGCGGGCATCGGCATAACGCCTGCGCTCTTCCGGGCTCGCGCCTTCGCCGGGGGGCGAGAGGAGAACATCGTCTTCGCCGAGCCTTGAGCTGGCGGCGCCGAGGGTGACGAGAACCTTGCGGTAATGTTCGAGTTTCGCCAAGCCGTTCGCCGCAACCAGATCCGCCCAGCGCATGCCCTTGGGCAGGCTGCCCGTTTCGCGGTTGCGTTCGGCCATCATCTTCAAAAACAGCAGATAGGTCAGCTCGGTGACATATTGCTGATAGGTGATGCCGTCCTTGCGCAGGACTGTGCAGAGGCGCCAGAGTTTCTGGACGATGGCATTGGCATTCATGGCATGATTCTCATTTGATCCGGGATCGTGATTGCGGTTGTAGTCATCAGCCGTCGATGGTCAACGACGGCCTGAGTCTCACGCGGCGGGCGGCGCCCAGATCGCCTCGTTGAAGGCATGCAGCACCTCGTCGAGTTCGCCATCAAACTCCTGCGCGATGCGCTTGAAGCCGCCCTTGTCGGCAAAGGCGCCCTGGTCGAGCAGGGTCGGATCGGCCACGGGCTTATCCTTCAAGGCGCGACCGATGCGGCGCAGCCATTCCTTCTGCTTTTGTGTCCAGGGCCTGGAGGCTTCAATCTTGACGATCGCGTTGTCGACGCGGGTGGCATAGGGGATCAGCGGATCGCCGAGAGCTGCCTGGCGGACGAAGCCGATGATATGGGCGGCGATATCGGCATTGCGGGCGCGGCCATAAGCGGCGCGCAGCATGGCTTCGGAATAATTCTTCTCGTCGAGCAGGCCGGCGAGTTCGGACAGTTCCTTGCGGGTGAGATCACGCGGGCGCTGGGTGACGGCAATCAGCGCCGGGACCTGGTTCATGTTCTCGCGCACGAAGCGTTCGAAGCCGGTGATGTAATCCTCGGGCGTCGTGTTCTTGCCGAAGATTTCCTCGATGCGCAGCAGCTCGTCCTCATGGGTGGAGATGACGACGCCATAATTCTTATCCGTGAAGAGCGGGCGGCGTTCGAGCAGTTCGACGGCGCGGGGATGGGAGGCCAGCCACTCCTGCAACTCGGCACCGGGCCGGGTGGAGAGACGCTGCAGCGCCATGTCGGGGCTTTCGCCGGTGTGGCGCTCAAAACTCTCGCGGGTTTCGGCATCCATGCGCTTGATGAGGCTTCGCATGCGCACGATGACCTGGGCTGCCACCCAACTCTGGTCCTCTTCCGTTTCCGCATTTTGCAGATCCGTGACGAGCTGGCCGAGCGCGATATCCGGTTTGACCACGACCGGGCGCATGTCGCTCATTTCCTGCAGCTCGGCATAGAGATCGACGGCATCGAAGATGCGGAAATGTTCCTTGCCGATATCGGGGCAGAGCCGCGTGGCGCGGCCGATCATCTGGTCATAGAGGATGCGGCTCTTGACCCTGCGGACGAAGACGAGATTGCAGATGGATGGCACATCGACGCCTGTGGTGAGCAGATCGACCGTAACGACGTATTTCGGATAGGGGTCGTTCTTGAACTTCAGGATCAGGTCATCGGCTTTGTCGACTGTGCCGGTGATCTTCGTCACCATGCCATGCGGCACGTTTTCCTTGCCGTATTCCTCCTGCAGTTCCTCGACCAGTAGGCGCACGATGTCATCGGCATGAGCATCACGGGCGGCGAAGATCAGCGTTTTCCCGGGCTTCGAGGGCGGGATTTCGGTGGCAATCGCCCGACAGACGATGCGATTGAAGGATTCCGAATAGACGCGCCTGTTGAAGTCGGCGAGGTCGTAATCGAGCGAGACTTCGTCGGGCAGCTCGAAGAGATCGATCTGGCCTGTCTTGCGGTCGATGATCTCGACCTCCTCGCCACCCTCAAAATGGATGCCGGCCTCCGAAAGCGCCGTGGTGATGCGCTTCGGCGGCAGGTGGTCGTTGAGATAGCCTTCGACCACGGCCTGACGATAGCCGTAATGGAAGACCGGGTGGCCGAAGATTTCGCGGGTGTGAAGGGCGGGTGTGGCCGTCAGCGCCACCTTCACGGCGTCGAAGTAGTCGAGGATCTGTCGATAGGCCGACTGGTAGTCATCGATGTTGCGGAAGCCGATATCGCTTTCGCGGAGCTCGGCATCCAGCGTGTAACCCCGATGGGCCTCGTCGACGATGATGCAGTCGAAGGTGCCGGGCGTGGGGCGCTTGGCCGGATCCGGCTCGTTGAGGATGCGGGCGATCAGGGACTGGACGGTGGCGACCTGCACCTGGTCCTCATCCTCCGGCAGCTTCTGCTCCAGGCCGGCGACATTGTAGATCTGGGCGAAGTTCAGCATGCCCTCGATCTCGGTCGTCTCAAGCGCATCGCTTGTCTGCCGGCCGAGCGCCTTGCGATCGACGAGGAAGAGAATGCGGCGGAAGCGCTTGTGCTTCAGGAGGCGATACATCAGCGCGATTGCCGTGCGTGTCTTGCCCGTGCCGGTCGCCATGGACACGAGGATGTCGCGCTGGCCAGCTACCACGGCAGTCTCGATCGCAGCGATCGCCTCTTCCTGATAGGGGCGCATGCGTCCCTTGCCGAAGCTTTCTTCGGCCAGACCCTGGGCTGCGGTATCGACATCGGTGGTCAGCTTGTCGAGGAGATCCTTTGGCGAGAACCAGCTCGTCATCGGGACGGCGTGATTGGTCTCGCGCCTGACATCCCGATACCAAATTCCGGATTTTGTCACCCACTGGCGGACATAAGGTCGGCCATTGGTGGCAAAGACGAAGGGGACGCGGAAGGGCTCATCAAGGCCGTGTTTCCAGGGACCGTGCGGATGCGCGTTTTCGGGGTCGAGCAAGAAGGTACGGGCATAGCGCTCGGCCTGCTGCAAGGTAGAGGGCACATCGACGCTTTCGCGCTTGGCCTCGATGACACCAACGCAGGTGAGGCCGACGAAGAGGGCATAATCCGCCCGGCCACCTTCGGAGGGCCATTCGGCGATGGCCAAGTTGCGGCCTTCCTCCGGTCGGGTGCCCCTCTGATAGGCCAGGCGGTCGCTGTCGGCTTCCCATCCGGCATCGACGAGTTGCACGTCGATCAGCCGGCGGGTCTGGCGTTCATCTAGCTCCAGGCTGCTCGCCGCTTTCAGGCCCGCCTGCTTGAACTCGATCTGCAACTGCTCGGGCTGGGCTTCTGCCGCTTTCTGCAGTTCAGCAAGCTTGCGGGCGAGTGCGGCCTGATTGGCCTCCATCTCGACGGCGGTCTGCTCCCAGACGGCACTGTCGGCTGACGCCTGGCGGGCGAGCTCTTCGGCAGCAGCGCGGGCTTTTGCGAGGTCTTCGGCCGAGGCATGGGCAGCGGCAAGCTTTTCCTCGGCTTCCCTGACCTGGGCACGCAGCACTGCCAATTCCGCCTGGGTCGACTCGTCAATATCCGCAGAGGGTCGGGGCGGCAAAAAAGGACCAGGCTTGAACCCCGGATCACGCCCATAGGTTCGGCGGTACCAGACGCCGAGTGCGCGGCAGAACTTGAGCGCCGCCAGCGCTTCGGCGGGTGAGCCGGCCAGATCGTGGGTCGCATCGTTGCCGCTCTTACGAACCGCATGGAAGATGTCGGCCACCTCGCGCGGCAAAACTTGCTGTGTCGCCAGACGGCGCAATAGATCGATTGTGGTCTCGCGCGCGGCGGAATCATAGACCCCGGAAAGAGCGGCGATCTCCTTGACCATGTACTCGCCGAACTGGCGGCTCTTCATCAGCGAGGTGTTGGCATCCTCGGCAAAGAAGCGCTCGGCCAGCGTGCCGAGGCGATGCAGCTCCGGGCTGATCTCCTGCAGATGACCAAAGTTTGCCGACAATGCCCCACCCAGATGCTTATCCCATTGGCGTGAACATGCCACACGTTAGGGGAGCAGGCAAACTGGAGTTGCAAGCATTTCAGAGTGATGTCTCAGCATGGCTACGCTTCATCTGTGCGCTATCCTTGTATCTGCCCGGTCTGACTCTGCCTTCGCCTTCTGGCCTTGTCCGGAGCGGCCGCACTGCGAGCCTTTCCGGTGCAACTGGGAAAGCGGACACAGCTTTGGAATGCACCATATCGCCCGGAGCGTTCGACCAGCCAACCATCCCCGCACTCCGGGCAAGTCGGAACCGTGCAGCCACACCGGCATGCGAGATCGGGCGTCCCATCAAGATGACGGGGCAGGCCAACGCCGCAGGACGGGCAAGCCGGGAGGATGTTTCCGCAATGATCCACATGCTCGCAACGGTACCAGATCCGTCCATCCTGGCCTTTGACGTCGAGCAACCGCCCGCCGCATTCTCCACACTCATGGACAACCTCCTCTTCGGCGAAGGCTGCGAGCCCGTACCCAGGCTCCTTTACCAACTCGATAACGAAGGATGATGGGCGCGACTTCGAAGCGAGAATTGTCAGCGTGTGCCTGGCGCGGGTCATGGCCACGTACATGACGCGGCGCTCCTCTGCGTTTTCGAAGGCCTCAAGCTCGGGTGAAACCAGGCTGAGCAGTGGGTCGTCGACCGTCTCCGAGGGAAAGCCTGCCCGCCCGCTGTCGGCATTTAGCAGAACAACGTGATCAGCTTCGAGCCCCTTCGAGGCGTGAATGGTTTTGAAGGTGATGCGCAACCTCGGAAAACGCCGCTGGAGATCTCGCATATCGGGCTCAAGAAAACGGTATCGCCCCAACAACAAAACTGTGGCTGTCGTCCCCGGCTCAGTTCCACTGGACAAGGCCTGAAGCGTTTCAACCAGAACGGTCTGATCATCGTTCTTCGCGACCATCCGGATCTTAATCGCAGGCTCGGTTGCTGTGCCGGCAGGAACGATTTGTTTGGATATCTGGGCGGGGTTCTTCAACACGAATGATCTGGCCGCATAGGCGATCTGATCTACCGAACGGAATGTGCGCCCAAGATCAACGGCTCGATGAACTCCGGTTTCGCCGTCAAAGCTGCCGCCGAACTCAGCGCCGAACTGGCGCATGAGGTGAATGTCAGAACCTGCGAAACGGAAGATCGATTGCCAGTCGTCGCCGACAGCGAAAAGCCGTGCATCCGAATGCTGGGCCTTCATTGCCTTCACCAGCCGCGCCCGACTCTGAGAAATGTCTTGAAATTCATCAACAAGGATATGGCGGTATGGGCTCACATATCGGCCCGTTTCAACGTAGTGCGCCGCCCGTAGGATCATGTCCTCAAAGTCAATCCGTCCGCCGAGCCTCTTTTGATATTCGGTAAATACAGGCACGAAGACTGCGAGAAAGGCTTTTCCTCGAGTGCCGAGTTTCATCCGCTCGGCCTTTGCATCGCACTCAGACACGGTGTAGCCGCCGCTCTTGAATTTGCGCAGGAAAGTTGCCAGCAATTGCGAGAACGTATCGACCTGCGCCATTTCGACGACACGATCGAAGATGGTGTCGGCTTGCCGTGGATTGAGGGTGACATAAGGCGTCAGCTTTTCAGCTAAGCTGGTAAGCAGGCGCCCTTCCTGCCGCTCATAGCTGTAGGTCTCAATCAGCGTGGTCTCATGCTCGGCGTGAACCTTCCGCTTCCACTCCATGCCAGCCAAATATGCTTCTCGAGCCACAAACGGAGCTGTGACCAAGCGCTCGGTGCCATCGGGCAGCATCTGACGGCGAACGCCAAAGTGCTCGATGTAAACACCACTCTCGGTCAAGCGAAAGTCGGGACAATAATCCCGGCGCCCGGTTTCCTCGATCTTGTGCTCGTAGTCTGGTTCATAGTCGTAGGCGATGCCGTTTTCGTAGAGCCAGTTGGCGATCTGCAGCTCTTCGTAGCTCTTCACCTTCTCCCCTTGGAGGGTCCGAAGATCCTGTTTCTCCAGGTGGCTGTAGTAGTCGTGCTTCGTCTTGAAATCCCATTCGGTCTTGGGCTCGACCAGGAAGTGCGCGAACCACTGGATGATGGCTCTCGATACCTCAGTCAGGGTCAGGACGAGATCCTTGAGGATCTGCTTGATCAGGTTGGTGAATGCCAGGTCATCGGTGGCGTGGTCTGCCAGAGGTGGCTTTGTGCCTTCCACCTTGCCAATGATGTCATAGGCAATGGCATGAAATGTCTGGGCTACGATCGGGACACCAGAGCGTGCTTCAACGCGTTCGGACATTTCCGCTGCCGCGTTTTTTGCAAATGCCAGCAACAGGATCTCTTCCGGCCGGCGAATACCGGATTTGACCAGATACGCTGCCTTGGCTGTGATGACGCTCGTTTTGCCGGAGCCGGCCCCAGCGAGAACCAGCGTGGCGTCTTCATCGACAACGACCGAAAGTCGCTGTTCGGGGGTCAGTGGTTTGCTTTCGATCGTGTCAAAGAACTCTTCCCAGCGCTCCAGTTCGCTGGTGACAAAGGAGTCGATTGCAGCCGAACGTATGGCTTTCGGCTTTTCCGCAAAGGTTCTAACCCGTGCTACACAGGCTGCCGCTTCCGGACCGATGGCCTCTAAGTTGAGCTTCGACAGAAGTGAGGCATCCAGAGCTCTTGCATCAGCCAGCAGAGGGGAAATGAGACAGGCAGCGGGATAGGCGGTCGGCTCTGCCAAATCTGCGATCTGAGCATGAAGGTGGGTTAATCGATCCGCATCGCGCTCAAGTGCTTCAAGGTTGAAGGCGATCCAAGCGACCTTTACCTCATCAGAGAAGGAGTAGGCATCCGGATACAGAACGCCGCGCAACAAGAATTCGCGTCCACCGGACGCCGAGAACTTGCAAGAGGATCCAAATAGCCCCCTTTCAACCGATGGCGGTTTGATCAGGTCCCCAAGCGAAACCGTCAATGTCGAGCCGCGTAGAGTGACCAGAAGGGCCCGCCCAGAGAGCTCAAATGCGCGTGCGCTGCGCGCGAACGGGTTAGTAAGAAGCCCTAGCAGGGGGCGTTGTTGAACTCTGGTCAAGTCGTCAGCCCTATACTCACATCGATCTTCGGGCAGTGAGACTGCATCCGCCATCAGGGAGTAGCTGAAGTCCTCAGGAGCGGCAATCAGCAAGCAAGTCGGAAATCATTTCCGTAACGGGGCCGACGGCTGACTATCCGCTTCTGGTCGAGAAACTGAGAAAGCCGACGGTCAAGGTCCGATCCCATCTACGCCGCCGCTAATGCAAATTAGGCGGCAACCGCGCCTTCTACCGCTTCTTGGATGACTTCATCCAGATGCCCGAGCGCGAGCGGTTCATGCGCACAGAAACCAGCACGGCACCTTCACCGCCGCGAGCGGCCGCCGCCTAGGCGGCCTCTTTACCCTTGACCCTCAACCACGCTTCGTCGCTAATGAACGCACAGCGCGAGTAATACTTCGCGACAAGGAGGTGGTTGTGAGAATTAAGGCTCTGATACTTGATAATTTTAGGTCCTATAAGGAGCGAACCACAATTCCCTTTGCGCAGTTGACCGGCTTCATTGGACGCAACGATGCTGGAAAATCGACCATTCTCGAAGCACTAGATATATTTTTTGAAGGCGGTGTAGCGAAAATTGAGCCAGCCGATGCGAGCAAAGGGGGAAATGCGCGAAACGTGCGCATCGGCGTCGTTTTTGATGATTTGCCCAATCAGCTCATTCTCGACTCGAATGCGTTGACGACCCTCCAAGCAGAACACCTGCTTAACGCTGATGGCGACCTCGAAGTGCACAAGGTTTTCAATTGCGGAAATCAGACGCCAAAGGCCGTGATTTCCGCTCAAGCGGTCCACCCCACAACGCCCGAGGCCGCAGACATTCTACAAAAGAACCAGCGTGATCTCCGAACGATCATTCGTGAGCGGGGCCTTGAGAACAATTGCAGCCAGGCCGAAAACCCCTCGATGCGGCAGGCGATCTATCAATCCATCGGTGGGTTGAACCTCCAGCTTCGTGACGTTCCGCTGAACGAGGAAAACGGCAAAACGATATGGTCGTCCTTACAAGCCTACATGCCTATATTCGCATTATTTCAATCGGACCGGCAGAGCAGCGATCAGGACGCTGAGGTCCAGAATCCGATGAAGATCGCTATCGAGCAGGCTTTGGAAACTCTTGAGCCCCAGCTCGATCAGATTACTGCTGAAGTCCATCGGAAGGCTCAGGAGATGGCCCAACGGACGCTTGAAAAGCTGCGAGAGACCTATCCCGAAATTGCATCGACACTGGAGCCAAAATTCAAAAAGCCCTCTTGGAAGAACATCTTCAAGCTCGACCTCGAGGCTGACGATGGCATTCCACTTAACAAGAGGGGCTCTGGCGTCCGCCGTCTTGTGCTCTTGAGCTTCTTTCAGGCCGAAGCTGAAAAGCGACGCACCGAAGCACAAGCCGGAAACGCACCGCGCAGAAGGGTTGTCTATGCGATCGAAGAGCTGAGACATCGCAGCATCCTGACAACCAAGAGCAGATCATCGGCGCTTTGAAAGCCCTAGCCGCGGCGGGCGATCAGGTTGTGCTGACGACGCACGTTCCGGCGCTTGCCGCCCTTATCCCCCTAGAAAGTCTCCGCTTCGTTGATCGTGACCCGGCGACCGGCGCTGTTCGCGTGCGCAGTGGATCGCAGGGCGATGGAGTGTACGCCGAAATCGCGGACGCTCTCGGTGTTCTCCCTGATCCGCTTGCTAAACAGGGCATTAAGGTAGCGGTCCTTGTAGAGGGAAAGACCGACATCGACGCAATCAGGTCTATGATGCAGGTCTTGGTAGCTGCCGGGGAAATTGCTCAGATCGACGAGCGTTACATCTTCTGGACAATCGGCGGAGGAGACAACACGCTGAAGGACTGGGTCGAGCGGCGCTATCTGGATAAGTTGAACGTCCCGCAGGTTATGCTTCAAGATTCGGATCGCACGAGCGCGGCGCTTCCGATCAAGGCGGAGAAGACTACATGGCTACAGGACATGCAGGCAAGGCCGCACACGACGGCATTCCTCACAAGAAAACGCAGTATGGACAACTACTTCCATCCTGACGCACTCACACGACTTACGAACAACCTCCTTAGCCTGCCTGCCGGAATCGACCTTGATTTCGTGAAGATGGCCGATGAGCTATCCATGCACCTGACCGCCGCTCGACAGAACGCAAGGCAGACTGGTTTCAACTACCAGCCCGAAGACCATAACGGTGTTCGGATCAGTAAGACAAATCCGGGGGCATGTAAGACCATCATCTGTGCGCACATCATGCGGCACATGACTGCCGAAGAAATAAGGCAGCGCGCCAGCTATCAGGACGGTGCGGATACGAAGCACGAGGTCATGGAGTGGATCGCGGCCATTCAAGCGCATCTGTGAACATGACTAGAACGCAGTGCCTAGGGGAAAGCCTTCCCCTACCTACAACCGCCAACGGCGTTTTCCGTCACCCCTTCGTGTTGGACCTGCCCCGCAGCGCAACGAGTTGGCTCCTTAGGGTGCAGTGGGCTGGCCTGCTGCCTTGCTTTTAGGTCTGGATTGCGCGCCATCTCCCTTTGTTGGCGTCTCAATTTTGCTAACCAGCGCGTGCCGAACTCCGTCGGCAGTCCGCCATCTTTCTAACAGACCAGCATTGGCGACGGTTGGTCCGCCATCGAGCCCGCATGCGGAGTGCCAGAGGTTAAGTGGTCAAGCGAAAGCTGTTCCAGAGTGTGCCGGTGCAGACCGACGCGAATGGCAGCTTTCGGGGCCACCTATCGGAGGGCGGAATGGCGGATTAGAGGGCGCACAGCGGACCCGCGAAAATGCTCACCTGACCTCCGGCTTGACGCTCTTAAGCGGAAATAATTGCCGCTCTCCCGCCATGTTGACGTCAGCCCAAAGCCAGGGCACAAAGATGGCATCCACGGTCGCTCGCGGCAGGAAAACACAGGGAAATCAAAGGCGATTTTGTTAAGCCTTTGAAATTATGTGAGAATCCAGGCTCTCCAGGCACGCCACTTTAGGCCGGTTTTTCGCTGAAAATCAGCGACTATTTCTCACAGAAAAAGCGACGCCTTTTCAACAACTTGAGCAATCCAGGCTGCTCTTCTTCACTCCATCCATCGCTCCGAAACGGGTCTCGCGAGAATTGGCTGGGGACCGGCAAGCGATGTGCACTATGGGGCAGCAAGCAGACAGTCGACTTTTAGCTTTGAAGAATGCTGAAGCGCCGGCTCATGCTCGTTGACGTTCGACCCAGTGAGGCAGCGTCTGTGTGCTATGGAGCGCGTGGCAACAGGATGCCCGCATCACGGTCGCCAACGAAAGTTTGCGGCGGCTAATGCTTCAACCGTATCCAGTTGGACAAAGTTGCACCCCAAGGCTTCGGGAGCCCTGCTGTAGTAACGCGAAACCAGTGACATGGTCTCGCATATGCCTTGTTGCAGAAATACGAGTCGGCTACAAAATTAGAGCCTCTCGGCTAGCGATATCTACAATTATATGCAAAAAGCTTTCTAGGTAGACTTAGTCTAAGAGGGGTTAAGTGCTGAGGTCAAAGAAGCCGATGCGACTGCTTCGCGGCTGCATAATTGTTGCAGCCTGCGGCATACTCCCGTCCACTTCGTATGGCACGATTGGATCTTGCCTCGATTTCAATCCGGGCGTTAGTTATCTCAGCGTGAATGTTGATCCCACATCGGTCTCGCCACCGTTCGACAGCGCAGTAGCGTTCGCACTCGTAGGAGTATTCTCTGAGCAGATCGCGATTAACAATCTTCGTACAGCCGACGCATTCTTCGATCGCTACGCCATTTTTTCAACAAAGGCCGCAGTGTCTACCGCACTCGGGGTAGGCAACGATGCATCGTTCTTGTTTAGCCCGTTGGAAAACGCCTCCGACAACGCGGACATCCGTCTGACCTTCGTGCCGAGTGATGAGTCTTCAATCCTTTCCGACAAACGCGGGATCATAATAACAAACGGATTTGTTAACCGGATATCGGAAGAAGCAATTAAGGCGGCCTTTGGTTCGGTCGACGGTTTCAAGAAACATCTTGAAGAAGTTGCCACCCATGACTACTCAAAAATACTTGCCGAAAACAATCTTTCTGCGCCAGGTCCGGATACCCCTGTCCCGGTCGGTTACCTGCTTTTCGGAAAGGAACTGAAAAACAGGGACGAGGTGATCGCCAAGGTCGCTGAGTTCACGAACGAGTTCCTGAGCAAGCTGATGTTCGCAATAGCACACGAAATTGGTCATATTCGGCTCCATCATAACGAAAGGAAATTTGCGGATTGCGCAGACTTTGAAGCTAGGGAGCTAGCTGCCGACAAATACGCTGCGGATTTCCTCGCGAACTTTGTTTTTCGTATGGAGCCGGACGAGCTTGACCATCAGCGCTTCGTTGATTTCGAATCTTTTTTTGAAAACTACAGTGCGTATGAGTTCTCTGACCAGAGCTCTCGGGGAGAGTGCCGTTACCCATCGGCCAAAAAGCGGGAAAGAGAAGTAAGAAAAGCCGTCTACCGGGCAAAGGTAAAACTGAAAGAGCAGACCTACTCCTCACCTGACTATGCGACACCGAATCCCACCAGCGTCATATGCAGCAATGAGACAAAGTCCTGGAGGGTTTTTTTTGGCGACCAATTTTTTGTACCCGAAGATGAAATGCGTCGACGCAGCATTGAGCAAAGCAAGAAAATGGAAGCAGAATAATGGGACGTTTTTGACAATGAACTTCTTACCAAATGCCGTCCTCGCTATCGCCGCATTTGTGCTCACATCTGTAACGTCGGCGGTCGCCAACAACATAGAGATCGACAAATCAGAGATTCTTCTCGTATCTGGAGAGGCCATGGCTGCTGGCGGGATGGGCGCAATTTCCCCGTTAGACGTCTGTGATCCTTCACGCCTCAATCAAAAGAACATCGGAAGTCTTCTCGGAAGCGCTCTGACGGAGATCGATCTTTCTCTGGAGCCCACGCCAGCCGACGGCTATCAGGCTATCGGCGCTGGAACAGCGTGGAGCACGGCTGCCACAGCGCTCGGAAAGAAGAAGTTAGAAGAATATAACAAGGAAGCCGCAGAACCTCTTCCAGAAAAAGTAAAACTGTACTTCCGCTTTCTTGATAGCAAGATCACAATAAGCGACGATTTGATTACGCTCTCCACCCGCACCGTTCTGGAGCGCGGAACAAGCTTCCAATGGCGTGAACCATTCACTGGGCATTACTCCTCAAGATATTTTCACAATCAACTGAAGTCTGCGCTTGAACGGGAGCTAGTAAAAAATGGATGCCAGAAATAATATTTGGAACGAACGGCTAAGTATAGCCGTATTTGGAATGTGGGTTACTTTTTACATCATAAATATACTTATAATACTTGGCTACAGGATGCAAATAATGCCTGGAGATCATGTTTTGCTGCCAACTCAGGTTCCCATATGCTTCTTCTACGCAACAGTTGTCTATCTTGGTCCAACATTTTCAATGATAATATTTTACACGTCGCGACGGCGAGCGAGCGATGCCACCCTTGGAATGATCTCGATCGTTGCATTAACATGTGTCTCGATGGTGACCAACGTTGCTTATACTGCGTACATCCTCTACCCCGCCTATCATGGCCTCTCACCTGATGATGATATCATGAATATCTTTGAAGAGGCGTCCACTTTTGCGGGCTACATGATAATGATCCTCATCTCCCCATTCATATCGATTGTGTTCTCGACGAATGACTAAGTCGAGTCATCGAACGTCTTGCATATCATGCGACTGTGATTGCCTAACGACAGGCAAGGTTCGGCACCGGAATCCGTCCGCGGAAACCCTCAACAAATGGGCGAAAACATTGAAATCTCTCTCGATGATAAAAGCAATTTGCATTTCGGGCGTGCTTTGCAGTCAAGCTCTTGCCGCGCAGGGCCTACCGGACCGAAAGTCGACCGCCTCGACACTTTCGGGGTGGCAGCTTGAGGCGCACTTGCCTTCAAATATGTCACCTGCCTTTTCTTGGGATTGTATGGATTTTCCTGAGCAGGCGGACAGGTTCGCACGCAGTTACATTGAACTAATCTGGGCGCAGGCAGGATGTCACATAACTAAACCGGTTTCAGGTGACGACAACTCCGCATCCGCAGAAATCCAGTGCCCATTTGGTACGCGGCAGTTCGAATTCAAAAAGACAAGCGACACGACACTTGGCATCAACGAAATCGAAACGGAAGAGGGCGGTGCCAGAAGTCAGGTTCTGCTTCTTTTGAAGCAATGTGACGCTTCGATCGAGTACGACTGCTCCGAGAGCGGTAAAGCGGCTTGGCACGAAACTCGGCCGCCACAGGCTGTCAACTATGCCTGCGAGGAACGCATGCCCTCTTCGGCGGAACCGCCGCATGCAGCTCAACAGCCTAATTTTGGGTTTCCGATCGAGATGAAGAAAATCTCTGTTATGACGAACATGATAGGAGAGCATGAAGAAAACGGCTTACCTGAGCAATGTAATTGGTACGAGATTGAAGGTGAAGAGTTCTGTCATACACCGTCAACACTAGAACAACTGGTGGATAATCCACACGCGGTAAGTCTTGCAAATATCGCCATCGAACTAAGAGTTGGAGAGCGGGAATTCGCAGGCTCGCCAGAATACTGCCAGGACGTAAAAGCGCTCGCGGCTCAAATGCCTTGGATGACCGGGGTGACCTGCGATGTTGAAGGTAAATGATACTGCTTGGCTCCTGTGAGAAATCTAGAGAGATCCGTCAGGATTGATCGGCTGAGTTCTGCTGCAATCCGCCGCGCCCAGTTGAAGCGAACGTGCATACGCAAGGGGCTGCTTGTGATATCGTAATGTTTAATCCGATTGTCGGCAATGCGTTGGAGGAATGTCCGCCTTTTTTGCTCCTCGAGGCGCTCTACCTCGACGTCGAAATTGAAGGCGCAAAGCTCTCACGCGAACATGCCCGCCTCACCGAGGGCTCAGCCCTCCCGAGCGGAAATAATTGCCGCTCTCCCGCCATGTTGACGTCGCCCCAAAGCCAGGGCACAAAGATGGCATCCACGGTCGCTCGCGGCAGGAAAACAGAGGAAAATCAAAGGCGATTTTGTTAAGCCTTTGAAATCATGTGAGAATACAGGTTCTCCAGGCGGGCCATTTTAGGTTGGTTTTCCGCACAAAATCATCGACTGTTTCTCACAGAAAAAAGTGACGCCTTCTCAACAGCTTGAGCAATGCTGGCTGCTATTCGCCAGGGCATCCGTCGTACTGAAACGGGTCTCGAAAAAACTGGCTGGGGACCCGCAAGCAATTTCCGGAAAGGGGCCGGGAGCGGACTGTCTGCTGCTGGCGGACGCACGCTACAAGCGGACGCATCGATTTCAAACGGAGTGGCCAACGCCCTGAGGCAGGGCTTCGCCTTCCGCTTGTCCAGCACATCGCCTGATGCCGTTATCGCCTTTTTTGCTGATACTTTTGCCCAATGACGCCATGGATATCGTTTGAACAAACAATATCAAGCGAACCAGTTAGCAAGTCCCGCGAGCAATGATCCGTCAAAGCCGTGTGGCGCGAGGAGCGAAATGCCGGCAGGCTCTCCACTCGGTAACGGCCATGGCATCGTGATCTGTGGACAACCGGAAAGGCCCGAGATGCAGAGCAACTCGATGGAGCGAGCCCGAAAGGAGGCGAAACGCTCTTGCGTATCATCGCGTCGGGGCGGAACCATTGGCAGGGTCGGCATCACGAGGACGGCGTCGTGCACTGTCTCCTCGAAGGCCTTGCGGAAGCGGGCACGCTGCGAGACCGCTGCAGTGTACATGTCGTCCGAAATCTCTCGTCCTGAAATCAGTCGCTGCGCAATATCCGGAGCCAGCGTCTGCCGGGCATGCTCGAACAGGACCTGGTTGGTCTGCCAAGCTTCCTTCTGCAATATCGTGGTGAAACAGCGTGCGAGATCTGAAAACGCGGTTGCAGACAACGAAGCTCGTGTGACGACCGGAGCCTCAAGCCTTCTGACCGCGGCCCAGAAAGCGTCGGCGATATCCTGATCACACAGCGACACGAGGTCATCCACGACCAGGATTGTCGATGGTGCGCGTGTATCGTGGACACCGAGGGACTGCATCACCCGCCGCAGAGTGGCAAAGTCGCGGGTGAATAGGCCGGGTACGTCAAAGCTCGGTGCAAGCGGACGGATACCGGTCGGGTCCAGCAGGCCAAAGCTCGGGCGCCAACCGAACAACCCGTTTGCCGTGGCGGGCAATCGGATGGAACCGGACGTGTCGGTCCCGAGGCCAATGTCCGCAAGCCCGGCAGCGACCGCGACCGCCGACCCGGAAGAGGATCCCCCGGGAATGAGGTCGGGATACAAGGGATTGATCGGCATCCCAAAATGCAGGTTTCTGCCGATCAGCGAATAAGCGAGCTCGTCGGTATGGGTTTTGCCGGCAAATATCCCACCGAGATCGAGCAAGCGGCGCACGAGTGGCGCCGTCTGTTCCTTGATGCCGGAGGCTGCGAGAAGATACGGGTTTCCGGCCCCCGTGGGATAGCCCTCAACATCGACCAAGTCCTTCACACCAAGCCGCAAGCCTTCCAATGGCCCCGTTGCGGCGTTCGCAACGGGCGCCTGCGGATAGGGTAGAAATGCATTGGTGCGATACTGCATGGATCAGATCTTCAAATGCTGGAGCACGCGTTCGCGGGTGCCGGGGCCGTTGTGATCCTGATCGTCGATGGCGCCAAGCTTTAGCACAGCCCAACGATCAGCGATTGAGAGCGCGAAATCGAGGTTCTGTTCCACGAGAATGATGGTCGTTCCGTTATCATCTCGCTCATGGGCGAGGACCTCGCCAATCTTCGAGACGACCGAGGGCTGCAAACCCTCAGAGATCTCGTCGATGAAGAGCAGGCTGGGCTTGAGCATCAGCGCGCGAGAGAGGATCAGCATCTTCTGTTCGCCCCC
The DNA here is from genome assembly GCF_056314065.1 of Allorhizobium sp. DMC15. Classification (NCBI taxonomy): domain Bacteria; kingdom Pseudomonadati; phylum Pseudomonadota; class Alphaproteobacteria; order Hyphomicrobiales; family Rhizobiaceae; genus Allorhizobium; species Allorhizobium sp. DMC15. Next base: position 755,486 of record NZ_JBQUZB010000001.1, on the reverse strand, counting down.
GGACAGCGTTCCGGCCTTTTGCTGCATTCTTTCCTTCAGAAAAGGGAAGTAACCGAAGACACGCTCAAGCGCCGGCTTTAGCTCCCGGTCGCTTTTCAGCGCCAGTCGCAGGTTGTCACGGATCGAAAGATCCTGGAACAACGGCTGCTCCTGCGGTGCATAACCGATCCCGGCTGCGATCAGTTCGGCGGTGCTTCGCCCATTGATCAGCTTGCCGTCGACACTCACCTCGCCTTCGGTTGGTCTGATCAGGCCCAAGATCGACTTCAGAAGGGTCGTCTTTCCCATCCCGTTCTTGCCCATCAGAGCGAAGATTTCGCCTGATTGGATCGAGAGGGTGACGCCGTTAACGATGCTGACGGTGCCGTAGCCGCTGCGCAGGCCCAAGAGTTCGAGTTTGACGATCTCACGCATGGGCGCCTCCCGAGTAAATGGTACGGACGGTCTCCGACTGCACAACGTCTTCGACCGTGCCATCGAGAACCAGCTTGCCCTGGTGCAGAACCACAATCCGGCTCGAAATTTCGCGGACGAAGTCGAGGTCGTGTTCGACGAGGATTGCAGCGAAGCCCAGGTCCGCTGTCAGGCGTTTGAGGACCACACCGATGGTCATGCGTTCTGCCTTGCTGAGGCCGGCCGTCGGTTCATCCAGCAGAATGAGACGCGGCTCCAGGGCTACGACCATGGCCAGTTCCAGCGCCTGGCGCTGTCCGTGAGACAGGAGGGACACATGCCGGTCTGCCATGTCGGTCAACCCAGTCAGACGCAGGATTTCGATCGCGGCGGCGGGAAGGTCGATTGCATCAGGGCTTTGCGTCAAAGAAGGTCTCTCGTGGCCCATTCGCACCATGCGCAGACATTCGGCCACGGTCATGCTGTCGAATACACTCGCCACCTGAAACTTGCGCCCTACGCCGAGCGCCACGACTTTCTGCGGTGGCAGACCGGCAATATCCCTGCCCCCTATTTCGACGCGACCTTCGATTGCTTCCGTTCCATCGGAAAGGCAGCGCATGAGCGTCGTTTTGCCTGCCCCATTTGGACCAACCACACTGACAAGCTCGCCTGGGCGAACGGTAAAGTCGATGCCCTTCAGCACGGAGAGTGCTCCAAAGGATTTGCCGAGCCCGGTAACGGAAACAACGGGGGCACTCATGGTCAGCGCACCCACAAGGGTCGCTGACGGAAGGGCATCAAGACGACGTTTGCGTCCACCTCGTCCGAAACGCGCCGTCACAAGAGAGGCCAGGCCACCCGGCAACAGGATGATCATTACCACGAACAAGCCCCCGACAACGAGTTGCCAAAGGAATGGCAGCTCGCCGGACAAATTGGCACTCAGATAGTCGATGCCAATCGCGCCCAGCAGGGGGCCGAAGATCGTGCCGCGACCGCCGAGAGCCGTCCAGACGACCAGTTCCGTGCCGAACACGAAACCGCTGTTTTCAGGAGCCACGACACCGGAGGCATTGGCGAAGAGAAAGCCTGCCAGCCCCGCCACGCCAGCGAGAACAGCCATCAGGGCGATCTTGATCCGGGCCGGGCTGATCCCGAGATAGGCGACACGCGTCTCGTTGTCGCGGATGGCAACCAGAAGACGACCCGCATCCGAGCGCACGAACACGAAAGCGGCCACGGCAAGCACGAGGAGACAGACCCCCGTCAGCCGGAAGAAGCCCGGAAGCCCGAGCGGCAGTGTCTGGTAACCGACCATACCGCTCGACGAGCCGGTCCATATGCCACCGGAATAGATGAGTTGGGTAATGACAATCGGCACCACGAGGGAGATCACGGTCGCATAGAGGGGCGTCGAGCCGTGGTAGAAGGACAGCCAACCAACTGCGAGGCCAAGCACGAGCGGAACGAGAACGGCAGCCACGAGCGCCAGCACAAAGAGGGAGGGGCTCGCGCCGATATGGGTCAGGACCATGGCGGTAGCATAGGCCCCGACACCGAAGAAGGCTGCCTGGCCGAATGTCAGGATACCGGTGTAGCCCCAGAGCAGATCGACGGTTATCGCGAGCATCGCGTAGATCATAGACCGTGTCAGCACGTTGAGGCTGAAGCGATCAAGGACCAGAGGCCCGAAGATGACGAGCAACAATGCGCTAAGTGCGAGGGCTGCCATCAGCGCGAGCCGGATTTTGTGTTTGTCAGGCACGGGCAAATCCCTTCGGACGAATGCGCAGCACGATGGCGCAGAGCAAAGCGACGGTGATTCCGCCAAGGACAGGGCTTAAGAATATGGAGACGAGCACCTGCGCTGCCCCGAAAAGCAGGCAAGCGGCGGCAAGCGCTCCAAAGGACGTGCCAGCGACCATGACCAGCATGAAGGCGCCCGTCAGCCAGGCAACCCCCATATTGGGATCAACGCTGGTCAACGGCGCCAAAAGCACGCCGGCCAGTGCTGCGAGGCCCGTCCCGATCATAAAGGTCACCAATCGGATCCTGGTCGTGTCCATGCCAAGTGCGCGCGCCAGGTTCTCGTTCATGATGACGGCTTGGGCCGAAAGGCCGAGCCGGGTCCCCTCAAGCAGAAAGGCAAAGCCGAGGCCGATCGCAAGCGCCGCCACAACTGCAAACAGACGGTAAAGCGAATAACTCGTGCCGAGGACGTCGAGCGTCCCTGGCAGCAAAGCCGGCGTGAAATGCACGTCGCGTCCGAACCAGAGGGTGATCAACTGCCCGACAACGATCCCTAAGCCCCATGTGGCCAGAATGGCATCCAAGGGACGACGGTAGAGTGGGCGGACGATAAAGCGTTCGGCCAGGGCCCCGAGAACGGCGCCGGACAAAAAGGCCAGGACGGCGGCCAACCAAGGATTCAAGCCCAATTGATTGGCCACGACCGCGCAGTAAGCTCCGATCGTCAGCCATGCCCCATGGGCAAAGTTGATGATCTTCAGCACACCGAAAATGGTCAGCAGGCCGGATGCGACGATGAAGAGGATCGCCGCCGTACTGATGATGTCGAGGAAAAGTGTCATGCATGTCATCCCAGGATCGAAGGTGGGGCTTTCGCCCCACCTTGCCAGCAATCAGAGGTTCGGGCACTGCTCGCCGGGATCAACGTCCTTGTAGCTATCGACCACCTTGACGCTGCCATCATCCTGAACCTGGCCCAGATACATGGTCAGCGGCGCGTGATGCTGCTTGCTCATGGAAATGGTGCCGCGCGGACCGGTAAAGGAGACACCCGGCAGCGCTTCCAGCACGGACGCCGTTTCGGTCGAACCGGCTTTTTCGACCGCTGCCTTGTAAAGATAGATCGCTTCGTATTGGGGTACTGAAAGGTCATTCGGGGTGCGAAGATCGGAGCCGAACTTCTTTTCCATGGCCGCCAGGAAGGCCTTGTTCTCCGGGCTGTCGATGCTGGTGACATAGGATGCGGAAAGGAAGATGCCGCTCGCTTCCGCTCCCATGCTCTTTGCAGTGCCTTCGTCAACGGCCAGGTTGCCATAGGGCAGACTGACGCCGGAGGAGCGAAGCTGCTTGGTCAGTGTCACGTTGGGCGCGCCGCCGGCGGTCGAGGTAATGATGGCATCGGCACCGGAGGCCTTGAGCTTGGAGATGACGGCCGTCCAGTCACTGCCGTCCATCGGCAGATATTCTTCGCCGACGACCGATGCACCGGATTTCTCGATATAGGCGCGGGCGAATTCCAGCATGCCCCGACCGAAGGCGTAATCGGAACCGATCAGGAAGAACTTCTTAGCGCCCTGCTTACCAGTGAAATTGTCGACCAGCGGCGGCACCTGCTGTTCCGGCACCCAAGCGTTGACGAAGAGATTGGGATTGCACGACTTGCCCTCGTAGAATGAGGTGTAGATGTACGGCACATCACCCTTGGTGACGATCGGCAGGCCGGCGTTGCGTGCGGCGCTGGTTTCCATCGAGATGAGGACGTCCACCTCCTTCTGGAAAACCAGACTATCGAACGCCTTCTGCGCGCCGGCAGCGCCAGACGCATCGTCGGCGATTTCAAGTTTGAGTGGCCGGCCGAGGACGCCGCCATTGGCATTGATTTCCTCGACCGCCAGTTCGGCGGCCTGAACGACCGAAGGCGCGACGACGCTGTTGGCACCGGACAGCCCGACCGGGACGCCGATCTTGATCGGATCTGCTGCGTAAGACGCCGTTGCGAAAGCGACGGAGGCGAGAGCGAGCATCATGGTTCTGCGTATCATTGTGTTCCCCTTTTTCTTTGGTGGTCGTAGTTTCGCACTCAGCGATAGACATCCGTCCGGCGGTCGCCGAGCAGATGATTGAAACTGTTGAGGGCGCGGCTGCGCGGCGCACTCGACAGGTCGATTTGGGCAAGCAGGATCTCTTCGCGGTCTGCGCTGGCCGGGCCGACAAGCGGCCAGCCTTCCGGCCCGACAATCAGGCTCCGCCCGATGAATGGCTGGCCCCGCTCGGTGCCGATCCGGTCCGCGCAGACAATGTGGACGCCGTTGGAATGCGCTGCCGCCTTGGTTAGGATGTTCGACATCGTGTCGGTCTGGCTTTCCGAGCCGGGCATGGGAACCCAGTTGGTCGGCACGCAGATGAGCTCGGCACCATTGAGCGCGAGCTGGCGGAACACTTCCGGGAACCACCCATCGTAGCAGATCGCGATACCAACCGTGCCGATCCCAACGTCGAAGACCGGCAACCCCAGATTGCCCGGCGCAAAATACCGGTTCTCGTCGTTCCATAGATGGAGCTTGCGATATTTGCCCAGATAGCCTTCCGGCCCGGTGAGGATCGCGGAATTGTAAAAGATGTCGCCATCGCGCTCAGCCAGACCGCACACGATATGAACGGTGAGATCACGTGAAAGCGAAGCAAGAAAACGTGCGCTTGTGCCACCCGGAACCGTTTCCGCAAGGGTGGAAAGCTCGGTCGTGCTTTGGAACACGTAACCCGTATCGGCCAGTTCCGGAAGGACGACCAGATCGGCGCCTTCGCTCACCGCTCGACGAACCATCCTATCGATGGCAGCAAGATTGAAAGCTCGATCGCCAATGCGCGGCTCGAACTGGATCGCTGCCACTGTCAAATTTCGTGACGTCAGAACCGGATCGGTCAAGTCATTCTCCAAACGCAAAAAACCTCCGGCACGGAACTCAATCCGTGAACCAGAGGCTGCTTAGCCATGATGTTGAAGCGGCAACCTTGCCGCAGAGCAATCTTGCTCGCTGACAAAGCTTCCATGGAAGCAAACGCAAGTCAAGACGCAAAATTGAGCAGATTTGGGCACTGTCCAAACCTTGGGCACAAGGGCCCTACGGGCCCTAAGCGAGACCGGGTTAAGTCTCGGTCGTCTTGTGCCCCGTCGAACCCGGCAGAGGCAGACCGAAGCTGCGCATGGTTTCATGTGCGGCAACGATCGATTCGGCGACCTGGGCCATGGGAACGCGCTTCGCAGTCGCCTGATCACGCAACAACTTGTAGGCGGCATCCTCATCTAGACCGTTCATCGCGCGCAAGGCCGCGACGGCCTTCTCCACGAGCCGGCGTCCCTTCAACGTCTCCTCGAGTTTCTGCACCTTTCCGACCAAGCGCTTCTCATAGCTGTGACGATAGCGAGCCAAGGCAAACTGGGTCAGTATCCCCAGCGGTCGCAATGGTTTGGAAATGACGCCATGGGCGTCCAGGTCTATGATCGCCTGCAATGCAGTGGGACTTTCATAGGTCAGGATCGCGATGATCGCCGGCTGCTGTGCCTCGCTGATTTGGACCGCGTGCTCGACAGACGTATCCTCTATATGCAGGAACAGGGTGTCGATGTCAGGCGGCAGGCTTGCAGGCAGGGGCCAGATTGCCCGCACCTCGCACCCGAGTCGGCGAAGATGAGAGACCAGAACATCGCCGTCTTCGTCACGCGGATGCACAACCAAAACGCGAGCTCGCCGTAGGTCTTGAATGATCCTGTTGGGGCCTGCCATCTCAAACCTCCAACCATGCATCTTCGAAGCGGGATGCCGTGAGATAAGGATCGGGCCTGATCGGTCCGGGCGCCTGCCACGCGATATCGAACAAGCCGTCCTCACGGGCAATGCCGATCCGCGGATGCAGCCAGAGGTGACGTGTATCGCTGTCGAAACTGACACGACCTTCCGGGGCCATGAAGTCCTCCATCAGGACCTCTTCGGAAATGCGGTGGGTCTCAAGCGAGCCGGCGCGTTTGAGCGCCCGCGCAAAAAGGTGGACCTGCGTGTAAGCCGGCTGCGACCAAACGCTGGTGGTCACGTCGCTGCCGAAGCGGCTCTTATAGGCCTCGACGAAACGACTGTTTGCCTCGCCTTCAACTGTCTGGAAGTAGGTCGCGGAAAGAATGTGCCCGGTGCAGAGGTTCGCACCAATCTCGCGGATCTCGGTCTCGGCCATGGTCAGACTGGCGATCGGTGTGCGACGGCGGTCGAATCCCGCCTCGGCATACATCCGATAAAATTGCTGGGCGGGCCTGCCGATCACGGTGGAAAAGATCGCATCCGGCTTCAGTCGCGTGATGTCCGAGAGCACCTGTTGCAGAACGTCGTCGCCGGCATGCAGCGGAATGTAGCGTTCACCGACAACCTGCCCACCCTTGGATTCGACGATGTCGCGCATCACCCGGTTGGATTCGCGAGGATAGATATAGTCGACACCGACGAAATAGATGCGCTGGCCGTAATTGCGCAAAAGAAATTCCGCCAACGCAAAGGTGTTCTGGTTCAACGTGGCGCCCGTATAGACAACGTTTTCCGAATACTCGAAGCCTTCATACATCGAGGGATAGAACAGCAGGCCATTGTGACGCTCGACAATCGGAAGCACCGCCTTGCGGCTCGCCGACGTCGAGCAGCCGAAGATGATGTTGACATCGTCCTCTGCCAGAAGGCGGCGGGCGAGACTGCGATAGGCACTGTTGTCTCCACCGGGGTCGTAGGCGATTGGCTGTATCGGCCGTCCAAGCACGCCCCCCGCAGCATTGATTTCTTCAACCGCCAATGCGGTTCCCAGGAAATGCTCCGTCTCCGTCACCGTGGTGACACCGCTGCGGGAAAAGAGAACGCCCACGCGCCATTCGCTGTTTGACATATCCAAGCCCCCACCCGGTTCACTGGTCGCGACACCTATAGAGCGGAGCGCTCTTGCGATTTCAAGCAGCGGTATCGCTTCGGCGCGTTCGTTGGTCTTGCACAGGCCTTGCTGGCTTCAAAAGAGCGACCACCGGTCGTGGATGCCGGACGGCGTCAAAGTCTCGTGGCGCCATCACGGCTGCGCACAGCATGACTACGGGATCGCAGGCGCCTGCCAGACTCGCGCGGCAGCGTAGCTGTGTCCGCTTTCGGACGGGAGGGGGGATAACGACATCTATGACTGAAATGGAGGCGCGTAGCTGCCCCCCCCCGCGAAGACACTGTTCTGACCTCCAACTTGACGCTCTTGGACGGAAATAATTGCCGCTCTCCCGCCATGTTGACGTCCGCCCAAAGCCAGGGCACAAACATGGCATCCACGGTCGCTCGCGGCAGGAAAACAGAGGAAAATCAACGGCCATTTTGTTAAACCTTTGAAATCATGTGAGAATCCAGGTTCTCCAGGCAGGCCATTTTAGGTTGGTTTTCAGCACAAAATCATCGACTGTTTCTCACAGAAAAAAGTGACGCCTTCTCAACAGCTTGAGCAATGCTGGCTGCTAGTCGCCTGGGCATCCGTCGTGCTTAAGCAGGTCTCGCGGAATTGGCTGGGGACCCGCAAGCGATGTCCGGAAAGGGGCCGACAGGAGACTGTCCGCTTCTCACGCTAGAACCGCAGAAGCGGACAACCGGAATCAGTACTAAGATAGCCTAAATCTCGGTACGCTCCGCTAACTCAAGGGCATCTTCAACGTCGACGCCGAGATACCGCACGGTGTTTTCAATCTTGCTATGCCCCAACAGGATCTGGATCGCGCGAAGATTGCCCGTCGCCTTGTAGATCAGAGCAAACCTGATTGCGGAAGCACATCCGGTTCAGAAAAGTACGACACAGGCACGCTCTGAAGACCGGGCGGAAGGCAGGGACGGACCAGAATAGGACGGCCGTCGCTTCACCGTCGATACTTCTGGATGAATCGGCTGTCGATGCGATACTTCCATCGGGCCACCCAAGCGCCAGAGATTGCCAGGCCCCACTTGTCGGCAATAGCCCGCCCATCGGAGAGCGAGATCAGCACCAGCCAGTAGGACTGCGGGCAGTAGGGCTTAAGGCGCTTTTGAGAGAGGCTGCGATGGATGTTTGCAGTCAGGACGGGCCCCTGACGCACAGCGAAGACGCCGGCCTTGGGCCGTGGGTCTGGCAAAGACGCGACATCACCGGCCGCGAAAACATCCCGATGAGAAAGGGATCGCAAGGTATGATCCACTCGGATGAAACCCATGTCGTCGAGGAGGAGCCCGGTCTCGCGCAGGAAGGCAGGCGCGCCGCTTGATGTTGTCCAGACGACCTCATCCACCGCGAGCCGCCGCCCGTCACGCGACACCAGTTCGCCGTCGCGAAAAGCCACCACATCGAAAGCCGGGTGGTGAGCGATGCCTGCTTTGCGCATTTCCCGTTCGAGCAGTCGCCGCGACCAACGGCTACGCTCCGGAACCGGCTCTGCGGTACGCCCGACGAGGGAAACACCGATACCGCGTCCCTCCAACCGGCGCTTCAACGCAAAGGCCACCTCGACACCAGCGACGCCCTGCCCCACCACCGCCAGTGTTGAGAGCCGTCCCTCTCCCGCCAGCGCATCAAGCCGAGCAAGCCGATCGGCAAAACTCGCGATTGGCTTTACGGAGATGCCGGTCGATATGCCCTTGGGCAGTGAGGGCGTTGAGCCGATATCGATCGAGAGCAGGCCGTAGCCGAGGCTTTCGCCGCTCGCGAGCGAGACCACGCGCTGTTCCGGGTCAATGCCGGTCGCGGTAGTTTCGAGGAAGGTGACGCTGGAGCGTGTGCACAAGGCAGCCAGATCAATATGGAAATCGTCGAAACTGTATTCACCGGAGATATGGCCCGGCAACATGCCGGAATACGGTGCATGACGGGAGGGCGAAACCAGCGTGATCTGCGCGCCGAAGCCGAGCTCGCCCAGCCGGCGCACCACCTCGACATGGGCGTGGCCACCGCCGAGCAGAATGACCGGGACGGGCGTTGCGCGTCCCTCAGCCATCCGAGGGCTCCTTCATGCCGATACGATGAACAGGACCGCCCGCAGCCTCGGCATCGGCCTCGTCATGGGTCACGAGAATGACCGGCAGGCCGGCGGTCCTTGCGCGCTCGAACACCAGGGCGCGCATCTGGGCACGCAGCTCCATGTCGAGTTTGGAGAAGGGTTCGTCGAGCAGCAGCAATCGGGGTCGAGAGACGAGAACGCGGGCAAGCGCCACCCGCGCCTTCTGCCCGCCCGAAAGCGTGGCCGGATCGCGGTCGGTAAAACCTGTGAGGTCCATGTCGACCAGAATGTCTGCCGCAATCTGCCGACGCTGGCGGCGATCCGCGACATCTGCCGGGATGGCGAAGGCGACATTGGCACCAACAGACATATGCGGGAAGAGCAGCGGGTCCTGAAACAGGATCCCGGCCCGGCGCGCTTCTGGTGCGAGCGACAGGAGATCCACGCCGTCGACGGAGACGGCGCCCTTGGCATCAAACACCGGATCGAGGAAGCCGCCGATGAAGGACAGCAAGGTGGATTTGCCTGATCCCGACGGTCCCATGACGGTAAAGACCGAACCGGCAGGCACATCTGCGGTCACCTCGATCAGGCTGACATCTCCGAGGCGGATCAGGATATTCGCGAGGGAGAGGCCGTTGGTGGGCTGTCGCTGGAGCATCATCACACCCTCATGTCCAGGCGATTGCGGTGGAGGGCTGCGGGGATCAACGCGGCGAGCGCGAAGGCGAGGAAAGGCAGGATGGTCTGCAGCAGGGCATAGACTCCGATGACGCGACGATTGTTGCCGGAGGCGAGAGCAACGGCCTCCGTGGTGATAGTCGAGAGCCGCCCCTCGCCGATCAGCAATGTCGACAGATACTGCCCGACCGAGACGGCAAAGCCAACGGCAAGCGCCGTCAGGATCGGACGGATCAGCATGGGCAGGCGGATCGACAGCAGCACCGAAATCCGCGACCGACCAAGGGCCGTGGCGATGATCTCGTAGCGGCGGTCGAGTGCCCTCCAGTGATCCGCCAGCGAAAGGAAGACATAAGGCAGCACGAAGACGAGGTGAACGAGCACGAGTGCTATGAGCCTGTATTCGCCGCCACCGCTATAAATGAAAAGAAGCTGCAGGCCGAAAACGAAGGTGATCTGCGGCACGATCAGCGGCAGGTAGAGCATCAACAGCGCCTTATCGCCGACGCTGCGTCCCGTCTGAAGCTCGCGTTCGAGGCAGCCGATGGTCAAGAGGATGGCCATGAGCGTCGAGGCAAGGCCCGTCACCAGCGTCGTCACCAGCGGGTCGGCAATGCGCGTCAGGGCACTCATCCAGCTTCTGAACGTAAAATTCTGCGGCAGGAGATCGGGAAACTGCCACAGACCGGCGAGAGACCAGAGGGCCAGAATTGCAAGGCCTGCAAACACCGCGCCGCCGATCAGGCCGACGATAAGGATCGAGGCGCGGCGCAGGAACTGGTCGCGGAGGAACCGCCAGCCTTTTTCTCTCGCCAAGCGAAGCAGAAGAGACGCTAGCCGTTCGACGGCAAACCAGGACAGGAGTGCGACCACGGTGACACCCAGTTGCAGGACGGCACCGGCCGAGGCGAGGAAACGCGCCGACAGATCCGGATCATTCATCCACTGGACGAGCCGGGTTCCCAGCGTGCCGGGCAAGTCAGGGCCGAGGATCAGGGCCACGTCTACGACAGACGACGAGTAGGCGATGACGGCGTAGACAGCAAAACGGATCTGCCGGTAGAGCGCCGGCCAGGGCAGGTAGACGAAGCCTGCGATGCGTCCATAGCCGAAGGAGGCTGCAAGCCTTCGGGCCGCCGGGAGTTCGACCTGCGGCAAGGCTGCGAGCGTGACGAGAAAGAGGAAGGGCGTTTCCTTGATCACCAGGCCCGCAATCATCGTCAGCCCCATCGGATCATGGGGAATGAGAATATCCGGCGGCCGATCGATGCCGAGAAGTGGCGCGACAAGGCGGATGAGGAAGCCTGAGGGGGCAATCAGGAAGGCAAAGCCAAAGGCGGCGGCCGCATGCGGAACTGCCAGCAGCGGCGACAGCAGATGCTGCAGGCGCGACAGCGTCGGTGTGCCCGCGTAACTCGCAACGAAGACCAGCGTGATGCCGAGAGAGATGAACGTGGCGGCGAGCCCGGTTGCCACACTCAAGACTGAGGCTGTGGCCAGACCCGGCGTCGCCACAAGGTCTCGAAAGGGTTGCAGGCTGAGGTCATCTCCGCCGAGCGCGGGCAGGTAGCCGAAGGCCGGCAGCAGCGTGCCAAGGAGCCCGAAGGTGATCGGCAAGACCAGAAGGCCAAGCGTGAGGGCGACCGCACTCCTCGGGAGACGTGCGGTTAATCCTGCCACGAAAGAGCGATCGGTCGCTCGAGCTGTCACGGCTTAGTTGCCGCTGGCATAGCGTCGGCGCCATTCACCCTCGATGCGCTCCATCCAGCTCGCATGCGGCTCGGCAATCACGGGACCGAGCTTGTCCGGAGAAAGGGTGGCTGCTCCGAGGTCAAGCGCTGCGAAGGCGCCACGATCGGCTTCCGGAAGCTTCGGCATGGCAAGAACGGTCGGATCCCCCCAATAGGCCGGGTCCTGCTTACGAAGCTGGGCTTCCGGCGAGATGAGGAAGTTCGCTGTCAGCAGCGCCCCCTCCTTGGCATTGGCATTGTAGGGAATGGCGACGAAATGAGTGTTGCCGAGCGTGCCGCCGGAGAAGGTGAAGGAGCGTACCGTCTCGGGCAGTTCGCCTGCCTTGATGCCGGCAGAGGCTTCGGACGGATTGAAGGCGAAGATGATGTCCAACTCGCCGTCAGCCAGCTTCTGCTTCATATCCGGATAGTTCTGCGGGAAGGTCTTGCCCGAACGCCAGGCGACCGGATGCAACTGATCGAGATAGGCGAACAGCGGCTCCACATCCTGCTCGAAGCTCTCCTCGACCACCGGCTTTGCCAGCTTGGCGGGATCGGCAATTACTTCGCTCAGCACCTGTTTCAGGAATGAGGAGCCAATGAAATCCGGCGGCGCGGGATAGGAGAACCGTCCTGGATTGTTCTTTGCCCAGTCGAGCAGTTGCTTGGCATTGTCCGGCAGATTGGATGCTTCCGTGCGGGCGCTGTCGTAGAAGAAGACCATCTTTGCGCCGCCCCAGGGGCTTTCCAGCCCTTCCGTCGGCTCGGTGAAATCAGTCAGAATGGTGGGCTGGTTCTCGATATCGACATAGCGCCAGTTGGGTAGCGCCGTTGCCCAGCCGGGGGTGAGGAGCAGATCCTGCTGCTTCATCGAGACGAAGTTTTCGCCATTGATCCAGATGAGATCGACCGACCCGCCCTCGTTCTTGCCGGCGGCTTTCTCGGCGATCACCTTTGCAACGGCGCTTGCGGTATCCTCAAGCTTTACCTGCACCACGGTCACACCGTAGCGTGACTGCATTTCGGCGCCGACCCATTCGAGATAGGCGTTGATGTTTTCAGACCCGCCCCAGGCGTTGAAGTACACCGTCTGGCCGGACGCTGCCTTTTCCAGGGCAGCCCAATCGGTCAGCTCGGGGCCGGCAGCCTTGGCCGGAACGATACTTGTGGCTGCCATCAGTGCGGCGGCGAAGATCCCTGTCATCAATCGCATTGTGTGCCCTACTCCCTCAAAATCGACCGCCGGACGCTGAGGCGTTGCGGCTTTTGTTTGAACTACGGTTCAGAGATCCGGCGGATCTCACGTTTTCTTGCCAGACCTCATCTGTCGTCTCGCGAGTGCAGCCTTGATCTCCTCGCTCGGCACCGGATCGTGCATGGCACCTGCCATGGCGGTCAGAGCATGAGTGATGCGCATCTGCTCGACGAAGGCCCTACATCCCCGGCACATGGCGAGATGCAGCTTGATGTTCAGCCGCGGCCAGAAGCCGAGACCGCCATCGATCAGAAGGCTGGCACGCTCGGCGACTTCACTGCATCGAAACATGGTTCAGCCCTCCCCGGACATGGTGAAACGAAATCTCATGGCGACGTCCTGCGTTTGCGGATCTGGCGCACCAGCGTCGGGATCAGCGCCACCAGCGCCAATGCGAAGAAGGCGAGCGTGATGTCGCGTGTCACGAGATCCGAGATCTGCGCTTCCCGGCCGCTCGCCTGTGCCGCGACCAATACGCTGTCGACACCCTGGCCGAGATAGGCATAGGCGAAGGTGCCGGGCAGGATGCCGAAGAACGTCGCGGCGATGAACCGGCCGAGGCTGATGTCGAACAGGGCGGCCGCGATGTTGACAACGAAGAAGGGAAAGACCGGCGCGAGACGGATGACGAAGAGGTAGCCGAAGGCATTTTCGTGAAAACCGTCCGCCATCTTCTTGACCACGCCATCGACCCGGTGGCGCAGAAAGTCGCCGAAGGCAGAGCGCGTGGCGAGAAACAGGAGCGAAGCACCGATCGTGGCACCAACGGCAACCAGCGCGCCGCCGATCATCCAGCCGAAGAGAAAGCCGCCGAAGATGGTCAGCACGGAGGCCGCCGGAAACGAGAAGGCGACAGCCAGAATGTAGACGGCGAGAAACAGCAGCGCGGACCAGAACACATTGGCATCGACATAGGCCCTCAGAGCCTGGCGTTGTTCGGCGAGAAATCCAAGGCTGAGATAATCCTGCAGGCCGAAGGCATAACCAAGCGCCAGACCCGCGACGACGAGGACGACAGGCGTATAGCGCCAGAGGCTGCCTCGACCGACAGCCCCCTTCGAGGCGGTGCGTTCGTCCTCCGGTGGGCGGCCTTGCTGCGGGGAACGGCTGTCAATCATCGTGGTTTCCTCGAAACGCCCGCGCGCCCTGTAAGATCACCGGTTCCGGCGCGACTGATCCCCTATGGTCACTATGGCTTGATGGGGTCGAATGCTGCTGGACATGGAAGGCGATTGTTTTGCTAATGGCGCCCGGGCTGAGGCAGGGGGCGGCGTGGCGCAGGATGAAGGTGACGATCTGGCTCTGGCGCGACACCTCGTTGACGGGGATGGTGCAGTCTTCGAGCTGCTCTATCGCCGGCACAATGCCGCGATGATCCGCTTTTGCGCGGGCATCGTCCGGTCGCGCGACATCGCGGAAGAAGTTGTGCAGGACACCTGGGTGGCTGTGCTCGGCCGCATCGATCTCTTCGAAGGACGCGGGTCGCTCGCAAGTTGGATCTACACGATCCTCCTCAACAGGGCGCGCAGCCGCGCTCGTCGCGAAGGCCGCATCGTGTCCTTCGACGATCTGGGGGATGGCAATGGTCTCGGCGAGGCTTTTGACGGGAGCGGACACTGGCGCACCAGACCCGAGCTCTGGGAAGACCTGACGCCCGAGCGGCACATCGAGGGGCGAAGCGTTCTGCAACACGTCGAGGCGGTCATCGAAACGCTGCCACCCGCGCAAAGGGCGGTGCTGATCCTGCGCGGCCAGCAGGAGCTCGATCCGGCGGAAGTCTGCGCGTTGCTCGACATCTCCGAGGGCAATATGCGCGTGCTTCTGCACCGGGCGCGGCTGACGGTTCGCAATGCGCTCGACCGGCTGAATGCTGGCCTCTGACCGAGATAGGACAAGGCTCATTGGTCACCTCCCGAAAAGGCAAGCCAGCCCTGGCGCCAGCGGATGACTGTCGTCAGCGCGCAAAGGGCGGCAAAGCCATAGGCGATAAGCGGAAAGTGGTGCGGCAGGAGACACATGGCGACGAAGACCGCGATCGTCTCGAAACCTTCTGCCAAACCACCGGCATAGTAGATCCCCTTGGTGGGGAATTCCGGCGCCTTGCGACCGAGTTTTGCGGCAACTGCCGAGAAAGCAAGGAAGGAAGAGCCCGTGCCGACGAAGGAAACGATCAGGACGGCAGCCGGCAGCGCATTCACGTCGGGCATCGCCACCGCAAAGCCGAGCGGGATCAACGCGTAGAAGACCATATCAAGCGCGATATCGAGATAGGCGCCACGATCCGTCGGCCCCCAAATGCGGGCGACGGCGCCGTCGAGGCCATCCAGCGCGCGGTTCACGAGGATCAGCAGAAGTGCTGCCAGGAAAGAGCCGAAGCAGAGTGCAGCGAAGGCGCCGAGACCTGCGAGGAAACCGATCAGGCTGACCTGATCTGCCTTCACCCCGCGATGCGCCAGGAATTCGGCGACGGGCTGCAGGGCCGCCTTCTGCAGCGGCAGGATCTTGGCGTCGATCATCCACGCCTCCAGGTCTGAAAGCGTTCGAGCAGTGACAGGAGGAAGCCGTTGATGTGATTGCGGCGCCACTGGCCGGCGACCAGCTTGTTGGCCTCGGCGAGCGTCGGATAGATGTGGATCGTGCCGAGGATCTTGCCGAGGCCGTGGCCATGTTTCATGGCGAAGACGAATTCGGCGAGCAGGTCGCCGGCATGTTCACCGACGATGGTGGCGCCCAAGATCTTGTCCTTGCCCGGCACGGTCAGCACCTTGACGAAGCCGTTGGCGGACCCGTCCGCAATCGCGCGATCGAGATCGTCGATGCCGAAGCGGGTCACCTCATGCGGGATCTTCTTCTCCTTCGCCTCGGCCTCGGACAAGCCCACCCGCGCCACTTCCGGATCGGTGAAAGTCGCCCAGGGGATGACGCTATAATCGGCCTTGAAGCGCTTGAGATCCCCGAAGAGCGCGTTGATCGCCGCGAACCAAGCCTGATGCCCGGCGACATGGGTGAACTGGTAGGGCCCTGCGACATCGCCGGCCGCCAGGATGTTCGGATGCAGTGTCTGGAGGTAGTCGTTGGTCTCGACGACCCTATCCACCTTGATGCCGAGGTCTTCGAGCCCGAAGCCCTTCAGCCGTGGCGCCCGTCCGACAGCGACGATGATCTCGTCGAAGCCGATGCGGAACTTGGCCCCGTCCTTCTCGACCTCGATCCACCTCTCGCCGGCACCTGTTCCACAGGCGACCGCCTTGTGGCTGGTCAGGACATTGACGCCGTCAGCCTTCATCGACGCCTCGACGAAGCGGGCTGCATCCTCGTCCTCGCGCATCATCAGGCGCGGTGCCATCTCGATCTGCGTGACCTCGGAGCCAAGCCGGGCAAAACTCTGCGCCAGCTCGCAGCCGATCGGTCCTCCCCCCAGAACGACCAGCCTCTGCGGCACGGCTGGGCAATCGCGAAGGCGCTCCCACATGTTGTCCGAGGTCAGATAACCGATCTCGGCGAGGCCTGGGATCGGGGGCACGAAGGGCTGCGCACCGGTTGCGATGATGATTGCGCGCGTCGTCAGACGCTGCGTGCCGCCATCGTTCAGCGCGATCTCCACCGTCCAGGGATTAATCAACCTTGCATAGCCCTGCAGGACTTCGACGCCGAGGCCGGTGTAGCGCTCCACGCTGTCATGCGGCTCGATCTCGGCGATCACCTTGTGGATACGCTCCATCACGGCGGAGAAAGGCACCTTTGGCTCGACCGGCTCCAGACCATAGTGGTCGGCATGGCGCATCTGGTGCGCGATCCTGGCGCTCTTGATCAGCGCCTTCGAGGGCACGCAGCCGAAGTTGAGGCAATCGCCGCCCATCTTGTTCGCCTCGACCAGCGTTACCTTCGCCTTGGCGGCGGCCGCGATATAGGCCGAGACGAGCCCGGCTGAGCCTGCACCTATGACGATCAGGTTTCGATCGAAACGGTTCGGCCGTTTCCAAACGGATGGTGGAAGGCACTGATCTTGATTTCTAGAATTCATGTTTTGGCCTGGCGCTGTACGTTGCAACAGGAAGACCATCAGAAATCTAAGTTGTTACAAGGCCGCCCAAAGAATTTTTCATGAATGGATTTTCGCTAGCGACGTGCGCTTCGCGTTATGCCCATTTCTGGTTCGCAGAAATCATCTCCGCCGCATATCTATGGCCGCTTTGGGCCACGCACCACGATGGCCGGTACGACCGAATTGAAGGCGCACAGCGGACGCGCGAAAATGCCCACCTGACCTTCGGCTTGACGCTCTTAAGCGGAAATTATTGCCGCTCTCCCGCCAAGTTGACGTCGGCCCAAAGCCAGGGCACAAAGATGGCATCCACGGTCGCTCGCGGCAGGAAAACAGAGGAAAATCAATAGGGACTTTGCTAAGCTGTTGAAATCATGTGAGAATCCAGGTTCCCCAGCCATTCTTCGCTTCCCCTCCCTCATCATTAAGCAGTTATATTATCTGCATAATTCAGAGCGGTCCGATTCTGCGGATGATTTCACGCAATCAGTTCAGCGATCAGGGCTACCCCCCATCCATCCATGCCGCGCAACCTGAGATCGGCAACGCCGGGGCTCAGACGGAATTGTATACCGATTGTATGTTTCCGGCACTTTCCCCTCTTACCTGCCGACCTCGCTCGACGATCATGCAAGGGAAAGATCAACGCTTCATCGAGGTCAGATCGAGGTCAGGCGGTGCAGCGGCAGCGAAAACATGAACTTGGTTCCAACCGTCTCACTGCTGACGCTCAACACGCCCTCATGAGCGTCGATGATCGATTTGCAGATCGCAAGGCCCATGCCCATGCCAGACGCTTTGGTCGTAAACATGGGTTCGAAGATCTGAGCGGCGATCTCCGGGGGGATCCCGCTGCCGAAGTCTCGCACGGTCACGACGAGCTCGGTTTCGGTATAGGTCGAGCCAATCTCGATCCTGCGCCTTTGGCGAGGGAGGTCGTTCATCGCCTCCATGCCGTTGTGCACGAGATTCAACACCACCTGCTTGAGCTGCGTCGCATCACCCAGCACCGTGGCTCCGCTGGCAGACAGGTCGAGACGGATTTCGGTTCCGTGACGCTCGACCTCGGATCGTGCGATGCGCAACACCTCCAGAATGACTTCGTTGACGTCGACGATCTCCTCGACCTTCGGGGCCTGCTTGGAGAGCGCCCGCAAAGCGCGGATGATGTCATGGGCACGCGAGACGCTGGTCTCGATTTCGGTCAGCACGCTCAGGGTTTCCGCGATATCCGGTTCGGCGCGGCTCAACCAGCGGAGGCCGGCGCCGGCGTTTGAGGCAATGGCAGAGAGTGGCTGGCCGAGCTCGTGCGTGACGGAGGCGGCGATGCCGCCGAGAAGGGTCAGGCGGGCGTTCTTCTCGAGTTCGGCTCGGGCGCCGGCAAGCGCCTGCTCGCTGCGTGCGCGAAGCTCGTTTTCCTGCAGCAGCTTTGTATAGAGCCTCGCGTTCTCCAGAGAGATTGCCGCCTGCGAAGCCAGGAGCTTGAGGAGTGCCACGGTGTCCGCGGCAAAAACCCCCTCAAGATAATCGTTCTGGAGGCAGAGCAGACCGGTGAGTTCACCACGGCGCAGAAGCGGGACGCAGAGGATCGAGCGCCCGGCGGCGGACTGTTTGTCGGCGGCCCAGGCTCCGAAGTCGGAGCCTGAAATCACGAAGGGGGTTCGCGTCTGGAGCGCGCGGTCGATCACCGAATAGGGTGGGCTCAGGCCATAGCGATCCGGATTGAGGGTGCTGACGCGGACGCTGCCGCCTTCGGTCCAGGCGGACGCCTCTGCCTCCAGCTTGCCATCGGCGATCTTCAGCAGCAGCCCGCGAGTAGCGCCGGCATGCACCAGCATGCGTGTCATCAGCGTTTCGATCACCCGATCGAGAACAATCTCTTCCGAGAGCGCAAGCGACGTCCCCAGGACGGTCTCCAGGTCGCCGGCGGCCGAGGCAAGGCCAGAGCCGGCAGCCGGACGCCGCTCCGAATCGACGGCAAAAGACGGTTTCAGGCTTCTTGCCTTGTGCCTCGCGCCCCAGCGCTCATAGGCTTCTGACGCAAGAGACAGATAGGCATTGGCACTGATGCGGTTGCCCATCTCCAGGCAGCAGGCCCCGGCACGTTCAAGCGACAGCGCATGCTCATGCTCGAAGCGGGAGGAGCGTGCCGCGGCGGCGGCTTTTTCGTAAAGGACAAGCGCCTCGGCGTAATTTCCGTTTCTGCGGGCAATCTCGGCATCGAGGAGCAGCAGCTTGTCAGCAAAGTTCAGGGGATTGAGGTCTGCCCAGAGCGCGAGACGGGAGCGAACTTCGTCGAGACGGGCATCGTCGAATCTTTCTGCGGATGCGTCTCGTCCGCTGGCGGCAAGAGCGAGGCCGAGATAGAATTTGCAGAAGCCCGTATCGATATGGGCAAGCAGGAAGATGCTCAATGCGTCGGCGGCCATCAGTTTATCGACGGCTTCCGCATAGGCTCCGTTGTAATAGAGCGAGGTGCCCTCATAGAAGGCAACCCAGAAAGCCGTGGTCGGCGAAACCACAGGTGCCGTCTGCGCGAGGCTTTCTGACGATTGCACTGCGCCCTGCCCTTCGGCGAGGTCGACGACAAGACGGAGCTGTGCCGCCAGAATATGCTCTATGTCAGTGTAGCCGAAGCGGCGGGTGACCGCGATCGACTCCTCCGCCTCTCGCCGGATAGTCGGGATCTCTTCACCCATGGCAATCAGGTCGGAAACAAGGTGGTTACGTGCGTAACACATCCAGCCAACATCACCCGCCGCATGAGCCGCATCGAGGGCTTCGCGCACGCGCTCCAGGGCATAAGGCATCGAGCGGGTCCAAGGGGCAACCTGATCCACCGCCAGCAAGACCGAGGTTCGATGCTCTTCGAAACCGTATTTGTCGACCAATGCTCGGGCGGCGAGGCTGAAGCTCAGACCATCGGCATAAGCATCGTATTTGTCGGAGATCATGGCGCCGAACCAGGCGAGGCCATGGGTGGATTCCGGGCTTGCCCCATAATCGAGTGTGAGTTCGACCATCTTGGCAAGATGCATGAAGCGCAGCCCATCCGTCGTGAACACCGATGAGATGAGAGGCGCCAGCAGCGACATGGCCGCACGGATGCGCGGATCCTCCATGAGAGGTATGTGTTCGAGATCGGAGATCTGTCTGCCGTCCAGTCGTCGGCGGATGGAGCGATAGACTTCAACCTGCTCTGCTTCGCTCGCCCCGCGTGCGAGCTTCACGCCGAGTTCGTCAAGACCCAGCAACGCTTCGTCGATTGCGCCATCATAATCTGATTTTAGCGTCAACAGGTTCGCCCGAAGGCGGAAGACAGCGCTTCTATCGAGCGCCGACCGAGCATATCGAAGGAGTTCGTTGAGCCGGCGCTCTGCAGCCTCGAGCGAGGCTGATCCGAGCAGAGCCTCACACAGTTGGATATGCGCACGGAACGCGAGGCCGTAGTCGTCTCCCCAAAGGTCGTCCCGGATGAGCTTGACCGCCGTCTCGCCATAGCGGACCGCCTGACCGAAGGCTGCTGAACGCCTTGCATGGGAGAGAGCGGCCAGAAGCGCCTCAATGAACAGCTTTCGCTTTTCGAGCGGCAGATCTTCGGCCCGAGATTGCTCGATCTGATTGGCGATGGCGAAGGCAGCAGCATTGGTGCCGCTGTCCCATATCGACATCATCACATCGACCAGATGACGGTGTCGATCACGCCTCGTCTCCTCGTCCATCAGCGAATAGGCGGCCTCCTGAATGCGGTCATGGGTGAAGCTGAGTTTCGCAGGCGACAGCACGACGAAGCCCGAACGCGCCAATGGGGCTGCAAGTTGTTGCAGGTTTTCGTCTGACAGACCAAGCGCCCTGGCAAGGACGGCCTTTTCTGCTTCAGGACCGATGCAGGCCATCGTCTGGAGAAGACCGAGTGCCTCAGAGCCCTCCTTCTCAAGACGGGCCGTTACGAAGGAGATGATGTTTTCGCTGGCAGGATAACGAGCGACATCTTCAACCCGGCATAGCCAAGCCTTCTCAGCTGGCGAGAAATAGACGACGCCATCCTGAACGAGTGCCTGCAGCAGTCTTCGAAGATAAAAGGGATTTCCTCCCGTCTTCTCGTGCAGCGTTTCAGCCAGATTAGACAGACCATCCGGGGCATCGGAAAAGATCGTTTCGAGCATCTGCCGTGTGGACTGGAGAGAGAGCGGCCGCAGATAGAGTTCTGCCAGCTCAGCCATCGAGACGCGTGCCTCCGCCATCAAACGGTCGGACAGGGCTTGGGCTTCGCCGGACTGCTCGCGCCGGGCAACGATCAGAAGAAGCCCGGTGACCGGTTCGTTCACCAGGACCGACAGGAAGGAGCGCGTCGCTTCATCGGCCCATTGAATATCGTCGAGAAACAGGACAAGCGGGCTGATCGTCGCTGCCGCGACGGAGAGCACCGCGCGCAAGGCCCGCTGCAAGCGGACTTGGACCATCGGCCCCGGTATTTCGATCCGGCTCGCCTGGGGTCCGGTCAGTATTTCCACCGCTGGCAGGAGATCGACCAGCAAGGATGCATTGCCCTGAAGCTCACGGGCAAGTGCTTTTCGAAGCGATGCCAGGGTCACATGATCCGCACGGACGGCTTCGTCGATGAAGGCGCCAATGGCCTGCACGATGGGCCCATAGGGGACTTCCGACTGATGCTGATCACTCTTGCCTTGGATGAACAGGGCTCTTTCACCGGCGATCTTGGCAAGGCTCTGGACGAGGCTCGACTTGCCGACGCCGGGCTGGCCATGCACCGATATCATCGACGGCTTGCCATGAACCAAGAAGCGATCGAGTACATTGCCGAGGATCTGTTCCTCTTCCCCTCGACCGAAGAGCGAAGAGGTCAAGAGCTGAGCGAAAGGCGCGTCGACGCGTCCGATCTCGAATTGGCTGATCTCGCCGTTCTCGCGCCATTCCTGGTCGCAGCGCGCAAGGTCAAGCTCCAGTGCCAGGGCGGACTGGTAGCGCGCAGCCGGCTCTTTTGCGAGTAGGCGCTTGAGGATCTGCCCGATCACCGGCGGCAGATCTGCGAACATGCTGCTGGCATCCATCGGTGCCAGTGCCAAATGGGCATGACGCCATTCGACCGGCGAGTTGGCTGCCAGCGGGAAGATGCCTGTCAGATGCCGGAAGAGGATCATGCCGAGCGCGTAAAGGTCGCTCCTGCTGTCACACTGCGGTGCCACCGGTCGCAACTGCTCGGGCGCCCGATAGATGATCTCGTCGATCACGCCGAGTGTCTGGGCGGAGGCCGTGGCGGGCATCGCTCGCAAACGCACAGCACCCTTTTCATCGATGGCAAAATCGATCGGATGGAGAGAGCCGAGCGGTGCGCCATCAGCATGGGCTGCCGCAAGCGAACGAACCATGGAGAGCGCCCGTGGCAGGAACTCCTGCAGCGGAACGGGCGAAGGTGACAACAATCCAAGCAGAATGCTTGTCGTATCGAAGACAAGTACCCGGTGTTCGTCTTCTTCGAGAATGGCGGCGGGGGTATCGAGCCAGATCTCGGCATTTGCATAGCGGCGCAGGCGCAGGTCGGCCTGAGGCGAGCGCACCGGCTCCCTGGATCGGGGGAGAAAGAGCGCATCCCATTCGCCATCGTCTTGCGACAGACGATAGAAGCTTGCCCCGGCAGACTGCCAGACAAGAGTTTGATTGCAGGCTCGAAGCCACGCTCGATCGAACATTCCGCTATCTCTGGCTACCTGGAACATGGTCGTCACCCGACATGGTTGCCCATTTTGCTGTCGTAGCATCGACAAGCCAAGGCTGTCTTTGCCCCACGTGCTGTCGTACATGCCGAGTTTGCTGCGCATGCGAAAACTTGGCATTGCGAACAGCACATCGGAGTTTTATGATAATTGCTTATAGAGGGGCAAAGGCGCATGTCGTCACTACACGATCATGGCATTTTCAAATTCCCTCAGGCGGGTGTCATCAACTCTTCTGTGGATCGGCGGTGGCGTAATCTGGGCGCGGAAGTGCGTGCGCATCCAGCCTGCGAAATACCCGACATTTGCAGCACCCAGATGGAGATCACCCTGGCTCTCCAGGGAACGCCGACGGGCTTCGTGCATCGTCGGGGGGACGGTCGATTTCAGTCGACGGCGGTCCGCAGCGGCACGCTCTGGTTCTGTCCGATCGGTGTTCAGGAAGATTCCATCCGGATCACCGAGGCTTTGCCCGAGATCCTGCATCTCTATCTCCCCGAGCACCAGTTTGCCACGGTCGGCGAGCTGACCTCGCAGCCTGTCGCATCCGGCGACATCGCTTATCTGGCCGATGTGGCCGATGAATTTGTCCGGCAGATCTGTGTCCGCGTCCTTCAGGAAATGCGCCATGAAACGGCAGCGGGGGACTTGCTCGTGGAACAGCTCTCCATGGCGCTCACCCTGCATCTGCTCTCGCGGTATTCGGGAAATAGCCTGGCAGTCACGTCGGCCGACGTGAACGGCGCCTTGAGCCCGGCCCGGCGGAAGAGGGTCATCGACTATGTCGAGGAAAACCTGGAAGCCGATCTGACGGTGGCGGAGCTTGCCGAAGTCGCCTGTCTCAGCCGCTATCATTTTGCCCGGTCCTTCAAGGCAGCACTCGGGCAGTCCCCGTCGGAGTATGTAGCCAATCGACGGCTGCTGCTTGGGCAGCAACTCCTGGAAGACCCGACCCTCTCGCTTGCGGAAATCGCCTTCCGTTGCCGTTTCTCCTCGCAGGCCGCTTTCGGGCGTGCGTTCCGGCGCCATACCGGCATGTCCCCCGGCGACTATCGCCGGCACAGGAACTGAACGCACTCCGGTTCATCAACACGTCGTATCAAGGGTAACCGCTGGAGATCAGCGAAACGTCCAAAACGGCTGAGTAACCGACAAGAGACCGACCTCGGTCCGAGGCATTCTCTCCTCGTCACTGCTTCTCCCAAGCACCGAGGAAATGAAAATGACCATTCAAGCCAAAGCCGCCCCCGGCGCCCGCCTTCTCAACGCCGCCGATCACACGCTGATCATGATCGACTTTCAGTCCCAGATGGCCTTTGCCACAAAGAGCATCGATGCCGTCAACCTGCGCACCAATGCTGCACTTGTCGCCAATGCCGCGAAGACCTTCAACGTCTCGACGATCCTGACCACCGTTGCCGAGAAGAGCTTCTCCGGCCCGATGTTCGACGAGATCACCAGCACCTTCCCCGGTCAGCCGATGCTCGACCGCACCTCGATGAACACCTGGGAAGACGAAGCCGTGATCGCCGACGTCAACCGGATCGGCAAGAAGCGCATCGTTCTCTGCGGCCTCTGGACGAGCGTGTGCATCGTCGGCCCGGCCCTTTCGGCCCTCGACCAGGGTTTCGAGGTCTACGTGATCGCCGATGCCTGCGGCGATGTCAGCACGGAAGCGCATGACCGCGCCATGGATCGCATGGTGCAGGCCGGCGCCCAGCCGATGACCTCGCTCCAGTATCTGCTCGAACTGCAGCGCGACTGGGCCCGGGCTGAGACCTACGAGGCAACCACCGGCATCGCGAAGAAGCTTGGCGGCGCCTACGGCCTCGGCGTCACCTACGCCAAGACGATGTTCAACGCCGCCGAAGGCCACTGATCCCGTCCCCGCCGGTCGTTCCGCGTCCCGCCTCCCAACCGGAACGACCAACCACGCCTGGCGCGGCTCCCCTCCCGCGCCAGGCGTAGGTGGACGACACGTTCGCAGCCCACGGCATGCATTCGATCTCACGCCGAAAGGAAACGGTGATGAAACTCTACCTCATCTCACTCGCAGCAGGGCTGCTCGTCGGCGTGATCTACGGGGTCCTCAACGTGCGCTCCCCTGCCCCGCCTGTTGTCGCGCTGGTCGGCCTGCTCGGCATCCTCATCGGCGAGCAGATCGTGCCACTCGCCAGAGGCGCCCTCGTCCGGCAGCCGATCATGACATCGCTCCCGAAGCCGAGCGAAACGCGGACGACGACCGACCTCAGCGAGCCCCGCAGGCCGCAGGACCGGGCGGGCTGAGCTCCTCGCCCGCATACCGAAGCCCTCCCAATTCAGAAGGAACACTGTGATGGATGCCGACCTCATCCTCTACCACGGACTCGTGACCACGCTTGACCGTTCCAATCCGTCGGCGACGGCGATTGCGATCAAGGATGGCAAGTTTCTCGCTGTCGGCAGCGACGCCGAGATCATGAAACATGCCGGTCCGCAGACCAAGACCGTCGACTTGCGCGGAAAACGCGTCCTGCCCGGCCTCAACGACAATCACACCCATGTCGTCCGCGGCGGGCTGAACTTCAACATGGAACTGCGCTGGGACGGCATCCGCTCACTGGCCGATGCCATGGACATGCTTCGGCGCCAGGTGGCGGTGACGCCGGCACCCCAATGGGTGCGGGTGATCGGCGGTTTCACCGAGCATCAATTCGTCGAGAAGCGGCTGCCGACAATCGACGAGATCAATGCGATCGCGCCAGACACGCCTGTCTTCCTGCTGCATCTCTACGATCGTGCGCTCCTCAATGCCGCCGCCGTTCGCGCTGTTGGCTTCACCAAGGACACAAAGGATCCGCCGGGTGGCGAGATCACGCGCGATGCGGCTGGCAATCCGACCGGGCTGCTGCTTGCCAAGCCCAATGCCGGCATTCTCTATGCGACGCTCGCCAAGGGACCGAAGCTTCCCTTCGACTACCAGGTGAATTCAACGCGCCATTTCATGCGTGAGCTCAATCGGCTGGGCGTGACCGCCGTTATCGATGCAGGCGGTGGCTTCCAGAACTATCCGGATGATTATGCCGTCATCCAGAAGCTGGCGGACGAGGACCTGCTGACGGTTCGGCTCGCCTACAATCTCTTCACCCAGAAGCCGAAGGAGGAGAAGGAAGACTTTCTCCGCTGGACCTCCTCGGTCACCTACAAGCAGGGCACCGACTACTTCCGCCACAATGGTGCTGGCGAGATGCTGGTCTTCTCCGCCGCCGATTTTGAGGACTTCCGCCAGCCACGTCCGGAGATGCCGCCGGAGATGGAAGGCGATCTTGAAGAGGTCGTGCGGGTGCTTGCGCAGAACCGCTGGCCCTGGCGCATGCATGCGACCTATGACGAGACCATCTCGAGGGCGCTCGACGTCTTCGAAAAGGTGAACCGCGATACGCCGCTCGATGGCATCAACTGGTTTTTCGACCATGCGGAAACCATTTCCGATCGTTCGATCGACCGCGTGGCGGCTCTCGGTGGTGGCGTCGCGGTGCAGCACCGCATGGCCTATCAGGGCGAGTATTTCGTCGAGCGATACGGACATGGTGCCGCCGAAGCAACGCCGCCAATCGCCAAAATGCTCGATCGCGGCGTGCATGTTTCTGCGGGCACGGATGCGACCCGTGTTGCCTCCTACAACCCTTGGGTCTCGCTGTCCTGGATGATCACAGGCAAGACCGTGGGCGGCATGAGCCTCTACCCCCGGCAGAACTGCCTGGACCGGGAAACGGCGCTTCGCATGTGGACCGAGAAGGTCCAGTGGTTCAGCAATGAAGAGGGCCGCAAAGGCCGCATCGAGGCCGGTCAGTTCGCCGACCTGATCGTGCCGAGCAAGGACTACTTCTCCTGCCCGGAGGACGAGATCTCCTTCCTGACCTCCGACCTCACCATCGTGGGCGGCAAGGTCGTCTACGGCGCCGGTGACTTCAGCGGCATTGATGCGCCGCCGCTTCCTCCTGCCATGCCCGACTGGTCGCCGGTCAGAACCTTCGGTGGCTATGCCGGCTGGGGCGAGCCGCAAGGGGCTGGCAAGAACTCGCTGCGCCGCCATGCGATTTCGTCCTGCGGCTGCGCCAATGACTGCGGTGTGCATGGTCACGACCATGCCGGCGCCTGGACGTCCAGCCTGCCCATCAGCGATCTCAAGGGCTTTTTCGGTGCGCTCGGCTGCTCCTGCTGGGCCGTTTAGGAGAGAAGACGATGACAACAATTACGCGTTTCGAACAGACCACTCCGCCGGCGCGCCGCGATGCGCTCAACGGGTCGACGGCAAAGATCCTGATGCTGAGCGCGCTTTGCTCGGCCTATATTCAGGGTGCCTTGACGAAGCTCTTCGACTTCGAGGGCGCCATTCAGGAAATGACCCATTTTGGCCTGCTGCCGGCACCCCTCTTCGCAGCCGGTGTGATTGCCTTCGAGCTCGCGACTTCAGCCATGGTCATCACGGGCTTTCAACGCCGCACCGGAGCGCTTGCGCTCGCTGCCTTCACGCTCGCGGCGACCTTGATCGCCCTGCAGTTCTGGACGATGCCGGAGGGTCCGGCACGCACGGGCGCGACCAATGCCTTCTTCGAGCATCTCGGTCTGGTCGGCGCCTTCCTTCTCGTCGCCGGCATGAATGCGAGCGGTCAAACGTCCAAAAAACCGGCCTAGGCGACAAGAGCAGACGGCACCCAGGCCCTAGTCTCGGATCATCCAATCAGCAGGAACCAAGTGATGGATCAGAAACACGAATTCCTCTTGTCCCGGCGGCAGGCACTGCTCGCGGGCGCCACCCTTTCGCTGGCAACGACGCTCCCGGTCTTTGCCTCGGAAACCCTCAACGCACTTCAACAGGAAGGAACGATACCAATGACCGAGAATTATGTGACCACCAAGGACGGCGTCGACATCTTCTACAAGGACTGGGGTCCGAAGGATGCGCAGCCCATCGTCTTCCATCACGGCTGGCCGCTGTCGTCCGATGACTGGGACGCGCAGATGCTGTTCTTCCTCCTGAATGGTTACCGCGTGATCGCCCATGACCGCCGTGGCCATGGCCGCTCGCAGCAGGTGAGCGAAGGTCACGATCTCGACCATTATGCTGCCGATGCCTCGGCCGTTTTCGAGAAGCTCGACCTGCGCAATGCCGTTCATATCGGTCACTCCACCGGTGGCGGTGAAGTGGCGCGTTATGTCGCGAACTTCGGCGAACCGCAGGGCCGTGTGGCCAAGGCCGTGCTGGTCGCCGCCATTCCGCCGATCATGGTGAAGACCGAAGCCTATCCGGGCGGTCTGCCGATCGAAGTGTTCGATGGTTTCCGTTCGGCTCTCGCTGCCAACCGTGCGCAGTTCTTCCGCGACGTACCGGCCGGCCCCTTCTACGGCTTCAACCGGGAAGGCGCGACCGTGCATGAAGGCGTTATCCAGAATTGGTGGCGCCAGGGCATGATGGGCGGTGCCAAGGCCCATTACGACGGCATCAAGGCCTTCTCGGAAACCGACCAGACCGAGGACCTGAAGAACATCTCGGTGCCGACACTCGTGATGCATGGCGACGACGACCAGATCGTTCCGATCGCCGCTTCTGCCGAGATTTCGGTGAAGCTTCTGAAGAACGGCACGCTGAAGGTCTACAAGGGCTTCTCGCACGGCATGCTGACCGTCAATGCCGACGTCATCAATCCGGATCTGCTGGCCTTCGTGAAGAGCTGAGCCGGCGTGTGCCTCAGAGGCCGCCGCCTAACCCGCGGCGGCCTTCGTGTGTCTGCCCCCTGCCAATCTCAAAGCAGGGCTCTTCGTCGCACCGAACCTTCGAGAGGTGATCGTCATGACCCAAGTGCAGCTTGACAAAGCGGAGGCCGGCAGTGCGCTTGCTCCGTTCCACCACACGGCCTTCGCGGTCCTCTGGACCGCAACCGTCATCGGCAATACCGGCACCTATATGCGCGATGTCGCGAGTGCCTGGCTCGTCGCCGATCTTTCCGCTTCTCCGGGTGCCGTCGGCCTGATCCAGGCCGCGGGGACACTGCCGATCTTCCTGCTGGCGCTGCCGGCGGGCGTGCTGGCCGACATTCTCGATCGGCGCAAGCTGCTGATGGCGATGCAGGTGGTGATGCTTGCGGTCAGCCTTGCCCTGACCCTGCTTGCTTGGCGCGGGCTGATCACCGTCGAGCTCCTGATCGGCCTCACCCTTGTCGGCGGAACGGCCGCAGCCATTGCCGGTCCCGCCTGGCAATCCATGGTGCCGGATCTCGTTCCGAGGCCCCAGTTGCGCAACGCGATCGCACTGAACTCCGTCGGGATCAATGTGTCACGGTCGATCGGCCCTGCGGTCGGCGGCATCCTGCTCGGCGCCTTCGGAGCGGCTTTCGCTTATGCAGCGGATCTGGCCACCTACCTCTTCGTGATCGGCGCACTCCTCTGGTGGCAAAGTCCACGGGCCGAGGTGAGCCACATCCCCGAGCACTTCTTCGGCGCCTTTCGCGCGGGGCTGCGCTATGCCCGCTCGAGCAGCAAGCTGCACATCGTGTTGTTGAGGGCCGGTGTCTATTTCATCTTTGCAAGCGCCACCTGGGCGCTTCTCCCGCTTGTCGCCAAGGACCTGCTAGGAGGCGGGGCGAGCTTCTTTGGCCTGCTGCTTGGCGCGGTCGGTGCCGGGGCCATCGGCGGAGCAACCATCCTGCCGAGACTGCGCAACCGTCTCGATTCCGATGCCATTCTCCTGGGATCTGCGATCCTCAGCGCCGGCGTCATGGTGGTGCTGACCTTTGCTCCACCGCAATGGGCGGCCTTCCTCTGCCTCTTCTTGCTGGGCAGCGCGTGGATTTCGACGCTCACCGTCCTCAACGGTGTTGCCCAGGCCGTGCTACCCAACTGGGTGCGCGGGCGTGCACTCGCGGTCTACCTCACCGTCTTCAACGGGGCGATGACGGTGGGCAGCATTGCCTGGGGCATCACGGCAGAGGCGATGGGGCTGACGACGACGCTGCTGATTGCGGCGGCAGGCTTGAGCTTGAGCGCAGTCCTCATGCACCTGATCAAGCTGCCGCTGGGCGAGGAGGACCTCTCCGCGTCCCACCATTGGCCAGAACCCATCGTGGCGGATAGTGTTGCCCATGATCAGGGACCCGTCATGGTGCAGGTCGAGTACTCGGTTACCGCAGCCGATCGCCCCGCATTCCTGCGAGCGCTCAACCTCCATGCCGAAGCGCGACGCAGAGACGGCGCCTATCTCTGGGGCGTGAGCGAGGATGCGGCCAGGCCCGAGCAGATTATCGAATGGTTCTTCGTCGAATCCTGGGCCGAACATCTGCGACAGCATGAACGTGCGTCGCACGCGGACGCTGAGATCCACGGCCAGCTCATCGGCTATCACCAAGGCGAGGAGCGACCGACTGTACGGCACCTCATTGCCATTCCGGCGAGAACTCGGCTTGTGAAATAGGCCAGAAAAGCGGGGCGCCTCGGCGCCTCGTCAGGTCTGCGGCTGGACGCTGATTGCCCGCTCGATGCAGGCGATCAGGGCTTCCGCCTGATAGGGCTTCTGAAGCACGCAGACGGGCGCCTCGATGTGCTGACGCACAGGGGCTTCGGCAAAGGCGGTGATGAAGATGACCGGGACAGGGTCCTGGCGTTGTCTCAGCGCCGCAAAGAGCTCGATCCCGCTCATGCCCGGCATCTGGACATCAGAGATCAGACAGGCCGAGCGGCCGTTGCTGGGCGAATGGAGGAAATCTTCAGCGGAAGAATAGGTCGCGACGTCGAAGCCGCAGGATCGCAAGAGGCTGCTCGTGGCACGAAGGACTTCGACTTCGTCGTCGATCACTGAAATAAGCCGGGGAGCATGCACCTTGATCTGCCAATCTCCGGTCGGGACCGGGTTCAACTTGCATGCAGTAATAGCCGTATTTCATAACTTTATCGACTATACCTGAGTTTATCGGCCTGCCGATGTCCCCTGGTTTCGCGCGATGGCCTCGGACATCTTCACCAGATCGGCAAAGGTTTTCGCCATCATCTTGCGCATGATCTTGCCGCGATGGATCTTGACAGTGATCTCGCTCAGATCGAGCTCACCCGCGATCTGCTTGTTCATCAGGCCGCTCGTTGCCATTTCCATGATCTGGCGCTCGCGCGGGGTGAGCGAGGAAAACCGCTCCTTCAGCTCAGCCTCGAACTTGGTCTCGCCCTTAGCCGCAGCCCGCGTCAGGCAGGCGGCAGCGACAGCGTCGAGCATGTCCTGATCTCGAAAGGGTTTTGGCAGAAAGTCCGCAGCTCCGGCCTTCATGGCCCTTACCGACATCGGTATATCGCCATGGCCTGTTACGAAAACGATCGGGATTTCGACGCCCATATCCGAGAGTTTCTGCTGGAAATCCAACCCGCTCGTGAAGGGAAGACGGACATCAAGGATCAGGCAGTCGGCTTCTTCCAGGCATTGTACGTCGCGGCAGAGATCCAGTGGCGTGGCATAGGACTTCACCCGATAGCCGACCGAGCGCAGCAAACTATCGACGGAACTGCGGACGATTTGCTCGTCATCGACGACCAGAACGAGAGGGCTCACGGACATCCTTCGCCTTCCAGGAATTGTAAGTGTTCCGCTTTTTTAAAACCGGCTGCGATGCTCCGGCAACTATACGTGGGTATGCGAGGCTAGCACTGCAGTCTGACGCTTATCAATTCCCGTACAATATTCTTGAATCGCCGTTCGCCCGAAGATCACCCCATAAACCAAGACCAATGGGGATCGTCATGTCAGCACTTCCATTCCAGATCGACGACAGCCTTCACCGGGCGCCTGCGGGCGCGGTTTCGCTTGCGTCGCAGCACCACCAGCTCACCCGCCTGCTCGCCCAAGCCATGTCGCTTGCCGAGCAGAACGAAAACGACGCCATGGACCTGATCCGCAGAGCGTCAGCACTTGTCGGCAACTCCGACGCCGAAGAGTGGCCCGAGCCCCCGACACGGGGGGGACTGGCGCCCTGGCAGGCAAGACGGGTGAGGCGGTATATCGAGAAGGCGTTTTCCGAACGGATCAACATCGATGAGTTGGCCGAGATCACACGGCTCAGCACCAGCTATTTCTCCGCTGCCTTCCGCGCCACGTTCGGGACGTCCCCGCACGATTATATCTCGCGGCGGCGCATCGATCATGCCAAGCAGTTGATGCTCAACACAGACACGCCACTCTGCGAAATCGCGCTTGATTGCGGCTTTGCCGACCAGTCGCATCTTTGCCGTGTCTTCCGTCGCTTTACCGGACAGACACCCGCGACCTGGCGGCGTAACAAACGGATTGCCTGAGGCAGACATCCCCACTTCAATGACTTGAAAGCGCCCGGCATGCGGCACACCCCTTCAGCCGCGCGCCTGGCGCTTCCAGTTCGTCATCTAACACGCTCTCAAACTTTTTACCGCAGCCGACGACACGGTGTCCGTTGCTGCGGTCTTATGTCGTTCTTAATAAGACGGGCTGGAAAAGAAGCGGGACCGGACCATGGTTCTGGTCCAGTCCCGTTCGATTGTCGGCTGCGCGCGGACCGCGCCCGCTTTCCAGTGAATGCTACTGCGTATTCCGGCAAATCTCGAAGAGAAACCAGACACGCTGCTCTCCCTCGTCGATCCACTGCTCAAGCAGGCTCGTGGAGGCGACATCGCCATGTTCGCCGCAAAGGCCGTGCGTCTGACGGGCAAAAGACACGAAACGCTCGTTGTCGTCTCGCAGCTCGGCCAGCATATCCTGCGGGCTCACATAGGCAGCATCATTGTCCAGCAATCGCTGGAGCCTGGCGATATGGCCGCTGGAGCGGATCGTCGTTCCGCCGAGCTTGCGGACGCGCTCGGCAATCGCATCGGTCATCGCGAAGATCTGGCCCGCCTGCTCGTCGAGGAGCAGGTGATAATCGCGGAAGGACGGCCCGCTCATGTGCCAGTGAAAGTTCTTGGTCTTGAAATAGAGGGCGAAGGTATCGGCAAGCAGGCCTGTCAGCGCTGCGGATATGTCGTGGACGGCTTCGGGTGAAAATTTTGCCGGGGTGTTGAGGGCGGCCTTG
This sequence comes from Allorhizobium sp. DMC15, assembly GCF_056314065.1. Taxonomy (NCBI): domain Bacteria; kingdom Pseudomonadati; phylum Pseudomonadota; class Alphaproteobacteria; order Hyphomicrobiales; family Rhizobiaceae; genus Allorhizobium; species Allorhizobium sp. DMC15. The sequence continues at coordinate 722,810 of NZ_JBQUZB010000001.1, read as the reverse complement.
CGGCGCGCCTCGACTGCGAGAGGCTCCATGGGTCATCTCCTGTTCGCGATGCAGTGGGTGCTGGGTCTCCGAGAGACGCCTCCGGCGCCGGCCCGGCCCGCATGGCAAGTCTACGCCGCACGCAAAATGCAACCCATCAGCCGCTGGTATGCTCGCCCCTATACATGGGGATGGTGTGGGAGGATCGGCATCTGCTGTCGGACCAGCAATTGCGGGCATTTCGTGCTCGGGTGCGATCCGATTTCGCCGACGTATTGGCATGCGCCCCTCCCCGATCGATGCCCTAACCCAAACCTTGGGTCATCCCGGTCCATGCCTTCGGCATGGCTCAATCATACCAATGTTGGAGGCGAGCGAACTCAGGTTCAATGGAACCTCATCCCCCTCGCTGTCACTCTGAACTCGCTGATCAACCACGCATTCTTCTCCTCCCCGATGTGAGATCAGCGCCCCACCAGGCCTCCCGCCAGAGACCTGTCTTGCAGCAGCAATTCAATGAAACCGGCCGAAGATCGGCCCTCACTCAACCCTTGAAGGAACACGACCATGAAGACCATTCTGACTGCCCTCTCCGCCACCCTGATCTCGTTCGCAGCCGGCACGGCCGCTTTCGCCAGCGTCCAGCCGATCCCGGGCTCGATCACCTACGACGACGCCAACGTCCAGCTCGAAAAGGCTCCCGCTGGTTCGACCTTCTTCCACACCTTCTCCAACGGTGACGGTCGCGATGTCCGCGAAGTCTACAAGGTCAATGCTGACAAGTCGGTCAGCCTCGTCAGCCGTTCGATTTCGAACGCTTCCTGAGCCAGCGAGCTGGTTCACGACGCAAGATCGGCCGGGTTTCTCCGGCCGATCCGGCGCCACCTCCATGCCCGTAGACTGGGCCGACTGTGCGCCACATCAACATACCCTGAGAAGGAGCGAGACAATGCGAACCATGATACTGGCCTTTGCCGCAGCTTCCGTCAGCCTGATCGGCGCCTATGCGAGCCTGCCTCCGGCAAAGGAACTCACACAGGGCGAATTCCTCTGGCCTGAGCAAGGAGAGGCACAACCGGAGCCCATGCCACTGTGCTCCCTGCCAAAACCACCCTCTGACATTGTGATGCCAACGATCCAGATCCAAAAGTCCGGCAGGCTCGAAACAAGACCGGTGGCCAACTGGTAGTGTGGCCATCAACGATCCCACCTCGTGCCTGAGGCTGCTTTGACCTATGCCGCCCCCTCGTCCACGGACGCTTACGGGCTAATCCCTCCGAAGATGTCGGCAGGTCGCTGCCGAAGGAGACATCCTAGCCCGACGCGCGGCCGCGCCCTCTCAGCCCGCGAGGCGCGGTCGGATCAGGATCGCGCGGAAGTCATTCACGTTGGTCAATGTGGGCCCTGTGACCACCTGAGCATCAAGGGCGGCGAAGAACGAATGTGCATCGTTCCGCTCAAGCGCATGCCGTGGATCAATGCCGATCTTGGCTGCAGCCTTGAGAAGATCCGGTCCGACAACAGCCCCTGCGACTTCGGCGGCCCCATCCACACCGTCGGTGTCGCAGGCCAGGGCATGAAAGCCTTCGGCCCCCTCGAGTGCCAGGGCCAGCGCAAGGCAGAACTCGGAATTGGGGCCACCGATGCCGTTGCCTCGACGGGAGGCCTGCATCCTTCTCACGGCAAGCCTGCGCCGGGCAAGCCAATTTGCCTGCCGGCCCCACACCTGACCTCCGCGTGATGGACGATGTCGCGACCCTGCAGCGGGTCTCAGCGCGATGAAGGAATACTGGTGCACCTTTCACCGGACGGGAGCGCGGCTCAGCCTTGTCGGCGTCGGGTCGATTTCAGACCTCATGCCTGGGATCACGACATGATCAGTCCGCCGTCGACGTTGATCGTCTGGCCGGTGATATAGGCTGCGTCCGCCGAGGCCAGGAAGGCGACGAGGGCGCCCACTTCGGCAGGCGTGCCGGCGCGGCCCATGGGGATGCCTTCGACCCACTCTGCCATCAGTTCGCCGGGACCATAGTCACCGAGCATCTTGCCCCAGACACGGTCGTTGTAGTCCCACATCTCGGTATGGATGATGCCCGGGCAGATCGCGTTGACAGTGATGCATTCCTTCGCCAGTTCCTTGGCGAGGCTCTGGGTCAGGCCGACGACACCGAATTTCGATGCAGCATAGTGGGGCGTATAGATGAAGCCCTGGCGAGCCTGGCCGGAGGCCGTGTTGATCAAGCGTCCCTTGGTGCCACTGGCGCGGAAACGGGCGACCGCCTCCTGGCAGCAGAGAAAGACACCCTTCGTGTTGACGTCGAGGTTCAGGTCCCATTCCCGCTCGCTCAGATCCTCGACCTTGGCGATGGTAATGACCCCGGCATTCTGAACCGACACGCTCAGCGGACCGAGACGGGCTTCCGCCTCCTTGTATGCTTCCCGGACGGCGGCGGAATTCGTGACATCGAGTTGCAAGCCGAGCGTGTTGGCACCCGTCTCTTCGGCGAGCCGCCGGGCGACCTCCCCGGTATCGGCTTCGATCGCGGCAATCGCAACCTTCGCCCCCTCTTCGGCGAACCGGCGGGCGATGCCGAGCCCGATGCCCTTGTTGCCACCGGTGACGAAAACGGTCTGCCCTGAAAAACGCTGCATGATCTACTCCTCCAATATGCAGCCGATCCGACAGTCCGCCCCGGATGGGACGATCACGCCGTCAGTCGCGCTGCGGTAAACTTGTCCGTGACGAGCACATCGATGATGCCCATCCTCAGGGCCCCTGCGATCGCCTCGGTCTTCGATTCTCCGCCGGCCAGCGCCATCACGCGGTCGGCTTTGCGCAGATCCTCGAGCGAGATGCCGATGACCCGGTCATTGAGCGGGGTTTCGACCGGCTTGCCGTCGCGGTCGTAGAAGCGGAACGATATCTCGCCGACGGCACCCGCATCGTGCAGCATTGCCATTTCCTGGCGCGAAAAGACGTTGCCGGACCGGGCCAGAAGTTCCGAAGGCTCGACGGCGCCGATGCCGATGATGGCGAGCGTCAGCCGGCCGAAAAGATCCATGGTGCCGCGAACCACGGGGTCTGCGAGCATCACGAGCTTGGCTTCGCGTGACGAGGTGATGCCCTGGACGAGCAGCAACCGCGGCTCGCCGCCAGTCAGTTTTGCCAGTCGGGCGGTCAATTGGGTCGCATGCGTCTGGACCGATGCCTCTCCCATGCCGCCCAGGATCTGGACGATGTATTTGGCGCGGCCGGTCTTCAGCGGGTGAATGTTGTCGACCATGCGCAGGATGGTCTGGCTCCAGCTGGACACGCCGATGATCTCGTCCTGCTGCAGGGTAACCTCGACGAAATGGGCGGCGGCCTCGCCGATGCGGGCCATGATCGCGCCGTCGCGATCCTCCGAACAGTCGATGACGATCGCCTCGGTCAGTCCGTAGCGCTCCCGCAAGGCGGTCTCGAGATCGGCGAAGGTTCCGGGCGGCGGAATGATCGTGGTTCGCACGATCCCTTCCATTTCGGCGCGCTTCAACATCCGGGAAACGGTCGCCTGCGACATGTGCATGATCTCGGCGATCTCTGCCTGGCGCTTGCCTTCGGCGTGATACATCTGCGCGACACGGGCGATAAGTCGAAGCTCGTTGAGACGTCCCATGAACCCCTCCGATGGGTGAATTTTTATTCACCCATAGATGATGTCGGGGAAACGGTCGAGCGGAAGATTGCATCCTGCCAGGTGGCCAGGCGTGAAGTCGTATCTGCCGGTTTCGGCGGGAGGCTTTCGGTCTTGCGCGGCAGCGCTCTTACCGCTTCGAGGTCGCTCCAGAGGCCGAGCGTCAGGCCGGCGAGATAGGCCGCCCCGAGCGCTGATGCTTCCGCAGCATCACACTGGATCACCGGGTGGGCGAGCATGTCAGCGACGCACTGCATCAGGAAGGTGTTCTTGCTCGGGCCGCCATCGACGAACAACCTGCCGAGCGGCGTCGGCGACTGGGCAGCCATGGCCTTGAAGACGTCATGCACCTGGAAGGCGATCGAATCCGTTACGGCGCGCGCCATCTGTGCCCGGGTCGTATTAAACGTGATGCCGGAAAAGAGTGCCCGTGCGTCGGCATGCCAATGCGGCGCGCCGAGACCGACGAATGCGGGAACGAAACCGGGCCCCTGAGGCTCGGCCGTCTCAGCGAGGTCAATCAATGCCTGCACATCGGGCAGGCCAAGGATGTCAGCCATCCAGGGCAGCGAGGCGGCAGAGACGAGGATATTGCCTTCGAAGGCATAGGTCGGCTGGCCATCGATCGACCAGGCGATGGTCGTCGTAATGCCGTTTCGTGGCGCGATGAAAAGCGGCAGGGTCGTCATGATCGACGAGCCGGTCCCGAAGGTCACTTTGCCGTCGCCTGGGGCGAAGGCACCATGGCCGAAGAGAGCTGCGTGGCTGTCGCCGATCGCAGCGGCAACCGGTATTCCGTCGGGCAAGCCGGGAACACCCAGCGTCCCGCCGAAGCGCGAAGCACTGTCGCGGACCTCCGGCAGAAAGCCCTTCGGCACGCCGAAGAGATCGCAAAGCTCATCGCTCCAGGCTTTCTTGTTCAGATCGAGAAGCTGGCTTCGGGCGGCATTGGAGGCGTCGCAGGCGTGGACCTTGCCGCCGGTGAAGCAGTGGATGAGCCAGGAATCGATCGTGCCGAGCCGCAAGGGACGTCCCCCGGGCGCCCGGTCGAGCAGCCATTTCATCTTGGGGCCGGGGAACATCGGGTCGATCGGCAGACCGGTCAATGCCTCGACCCGGGCAGAATGGCCTGATGCATTGAGTTCGGCACAGACGGGTGCGCTGCGGCGGCATTGCCAGCTGACGACGGAGCCGAGCGGTTCTCCGGTTTCACCATCCCAGATCGTGACGGATTCGCGCTGGTTGGAAATGGCGATCCCGGCGATGGACACCGTCTTTGCCGCAGCAAGACACGCGCCTATGGCCTCCAGCACGGACTGCCAGACACGCTTAGGATCCTGCTCCACCCAGCCCGGCTGCGGGTGGGAGATGCCAACGGGTGAAGACCCCCGGGCCAGAATCTCGCCATCGGCCGAGACGAGCACGGCTTTCGAATTCGTGGTTCCCTGGTCGATCGCGAGTATGGCGGTAGTCATGTCGGCTCCGAATGCTGGAAGATGCCGCTCCAGACGAGGAGCGACATCCGAATTGGTTCTGCAGCCGTCAGCCGCGGCCGCTCTTGCGCGCCAGAAGTTCCTCAGCCGCATTGGCCATGGCTTCCGGCGCCATGCCGAACTCGTCGAGCAGGAACTCGGCGGAGCCGGTCGGGGCGAAGATGCCGGGCACGCCGAGGATCTTCATCGGCACGGGCGCCTCTGCGACGACGACTTCGCCCACGGCGGAGCCCAGACCACCATAGACCGAATGTTCTTCCGCGGTCAGGATAGCACCGGTCTCGCGTGCAGCCGCGACGATGCTGTCCACATCGATGGGACGGACGGTCGCCATATTCAGGACACGGGCTTCGATACCACGCTCGGCCAGGATGGCGGCCGCTTTCATCGCGCGGTGGGTCAGGGTGCCGTTGGCGATCAGCGTGATCGCGTCACCGTCGCGCAGGCGGTTTGCCTTGCCCGGCTCGAAAACATGGCCGACCGGCAGAAGGTCCGGTACGCCGACGCGCGACAGGCGCAGGAAGACCGGCCCTTCGTAACGGGCCGCCCACTCGACAGCCGCTGCGGTTTCGATCGAGTCGCAGGGCGCAATCACCGGGAGATTGGGCAGCACCCGCATCCAGGCAAAATCCTCGATGGAGTGATGGGTCGGACCGAGCTCGCCATAGGCCATGCCCGAGGAGATGCCGACGAGTTTCACATTCGCGTTCGAATAGGCAATGTCGGCCTTGACCTGTTCGAGCGAACGCCCGGTCAGGAAGCAGGAGGCACCACAGACGAAGGGAAGCAGGCCGCCATTGGCGAGACCGGCACCGACGCCCACCATGTTCTGTTCGGCGATCCCGACATTCACCAGCCGTTCCGGCCATTTCGACTTGAAGCCGCCGAGCTTGGAGGAGCCGACAGAGTCGTTGCAGACGGCAACGACCTTCGAGTTCTCGGCGCCGAGGCGCTCAAGCACGGAAACGAAGGCATCACGGCAGTCGTGGAGTTTTTCAGTCATGGTCACGGCGTTCATCACAGCACCTCCGAGAGTTCGGCGAGGGCAATCTTGTATTGCTCGGCATTGGGCACCTTATGATGCCAATCCACCTTGTCCTGCATGAAGGAGATGCCGTGGCCCTTGTTGGTGTGGGCGACGATGCAGTGCGGGCGATCGGAGCGGTGTTGCAGCGCCGGGACGATCTCATCCATGGCGTTGCCGTTGATCTCCGTGACGTCCCAGCCGAAGGCCTGGAGCTTGGAGCCGAAGGGCGCCATGTTGTTGGTGTCGCTCAAGGCTGCACCCTGCTGGAAGCGGTTGTGGTCGATGATCAGCGTCAGATTGTCCAGGCCGAACTGGGCCGCCGACGAGATCGCTTCCCAGTTGGAGCCTTCCTGCATCTCGCCATCACCGGTCAGCACGTAGGTATGATAGGCAGCGCCCGTCAGCTTGGCGGCCTTTGCCATGCCGACGGCCACGGGAAGACCATGGCCGAGCGGGCCAGTGTTGGTCTCGACGCCGGGAACCTTGTTGCAGTTCGGGTGTCCGTTGAGGCGCGAATGGGGCTTGAGGAAGGTGGAAATCTCCTCCTCCGGAAAAAATCCACGCTTGGCCAGCGTTACATAAAACGCCAGGGCCACATGGCCTTTTGACAGCACGAAACGATCGCGGTCCGGATGCTTCGGCTGATCGGGCCAGATCCGCAAAACCTGGAAATACAGAGCTGTCAGAATGTCGATCGCCGACATTTCACCGCCGATATGGCCAGCGCCCGCTTCGTAAACCGCCTGGAGATCGCGAAGGCGTATCTGCCTTGCGATGCGATCAAGATCATTCGGCTGCATGGAAACCTCATTATGAATAAATATGCTGCTATCGATATAATTGCACGTGCTCCGCCTGTGTCAAGCCGGAGCCCCCAAATTAAATCTGCATTCGAGCATCGCGAGGGCAGTTGACAGCCTGTGGAAGCCTGCGCTACGAATTTACACACAGCAATGAATATTTATGCCGTTCTGATTAGAACGGACAGCATGGGAGGAATGGATGTCGGTGTCAGCGACAGACCAGGATCGAGGGACCGGAGCCAGCGCGCTGTCGGCATTAAGGGGAACGACCGGTCCATTGATCGGGCTGATCCTGCTGTGCATCTTCCTCTCGTTTGCCACCGACAAGTTCATGTCGGCGCGCAATCTGCTCAACGTGCTCGACCAGATCACGGTGCTCGGCATCATGGCCGTCGGCATGACGATGGTGATCCTGATCGGCGGCATTGACCTTGCCGTCGGCTCGGTGCTGGCGCTGACGATGATGGTCATGGGTTACCTGGCCAATCAGGTGGGCCTTCCCCTGCCCGTCGGCATTCTCATCGCGCTCGGCGTTGCCGCGGCGACGGGGGCGATTTCCGGGCTCCTGATAACGGCCTTGGGCGTGCCGGCCTTCATCGCGACGCTGGCGATGATGTCAGTGGCGCGCGGCCTCGCGAACATGATCACCGACGGCCAGCAGATCGTCGGGTTTCCTTCCTGGTTCAGCCTGCTCGCCTATACCCGTTACGGCGGCTTCCTGACGCTGACCGTGGCCGTGATGCTGGTCGTCTTCGTGCTCGGCTGGATCTATCTTCGCTACACCTCGGGCGGTCGCTCGCTCTACGCGATCGGGGGCAACCAGGAAGTCGCGCGCCTCGCCGGCATCAACGTCAATCTCTACACGGTCGGCGTCTATGTCGTGTCCGGACTGCTTGCAGGCCTTGCCGGCGTCGTTCTCGCAATGCGCCTCGACTCGGTCCAGCCGACCGCCGGCGTCTCCTATGAACTCGACACGATCGCCGCAGTCGTTATCGGCGGGACGAGCCTCAATGGCGGCAAGGGCGGCATCCTCGGAACCATCATCGGCGTTCTGATCATCGGCGTCCTGCGCAATGGCCTAAACCTTCTGGGTGTCTCGCCCTTCACGCAGGCCGTCGTGATCGGCGTCGTCATCGCACTCGCCGTCGCAGCCGAAGCCATCAAGAGGAAGTGACGCTTCGGCCACGCATCCAGTTTGGCGGGAAGCCGCCAGTTCAACGCCGGGCAGAATGCCAGGCAAAACTTCGGTCCTGCGGTGGTAGCAGGGTCCCGAAACAACGGAGGAGATCTACCATGAAATTCAAGACTATGCTTCTGGCTGCCGCAGCACTGGCGACGACTGCCCTCAATCCGCTCGGCGCGTCTGCCGCAGACGTGAAGAAGATCGGGCTCGCCGTTTCGAACCTGCAGGCCGACTATTTCAACCAGATCAAGATCGGTGTGGAATCCTATGCCAAGGAGAAGGGCATTGAGGTCATCACCGTCGACGCAAAGAACGATAGCGCGACCCAGGTGAGCCAGGTTCAGGATCTGCTGACCCAGGGCATCGACGCCTTCATCTACATTCCGGCCGGTGCCGCTGCCGCCGCTGTCCCGACGCGCCTCGCCAAGGAAGCCGGCATCCCGGTCGTCAACGTCGACCGCAATGCCGACGACGCTCCTGGCGATACGTTCATCGCCACCGACAACGCGACTTCCGCCTACGAAGTCTGCAAGCACATCATCGGTCTCGCCGGCGGCAAGGGCAAGATGATCATGATCCACGGCCAGAAGGGCACGACGCCGGAAGTCGAGCGCACCAAGGGCTGCATGAAGGCGATCGGCGAGAATTCTGGTGTGGAACTTGTTGCAGAACAGTGGAGCGAACAGTGGTCGCAGGCTGAAGGCCTCAACATCGGTCAGAACCTGTTGCAGGCGAACCCGGATGTCTCGCTGATCTTCGCCCAGGCCGATGGTCTGGCCCTCGGTGCAGCTCAGGCTGTGAAGGTATCGGGCGTCTCGCAGCGCGTTTACGTCGGCGGCTTCGACGGCGACACGACGGCTCTTCCGATCCTTGCGCAGGGCGGTTTCGACGCCACGGCGACCCAGCAGGTACGCGGCATCGGTCGTCTGGCCGTCGACAGCGCGATCAAGCTCGCTGCCGGCGAAAAGCTCCCGGCCGAACAGCTGCTTCCGGGCTTCCTGACGACGCCGGAGACCGCGCCGAAGTTCGTCGCCGAGCATCCCTGATCCCATCCGGAAGACAGCGCCATGACTGCCAATGACCTCCCTCCCGTCCTCTCGCTCCGGCAGATCCGCAAGGTCTACGGATCGCTCGAGGTCCTGCACGGCATCGACCTTGATGTGAGAGCGGGTGAAGTCGTGGCGCTGCTGGGTGAAAACGGCGCTGGGAAATCGACCCTGTCCAGGATCATTTCCGGCGCCGTTCAGCAAACGTCCGGAACCATGACGTGGCTCGGCGCGCCCTATGCGCCAGCCACCCCACGTGCCGCCATGGATGCCGGCGTCGGCATGATCCATCAGGAACTGAAACTGCTTCCGCAATTGTCGATCGCGGAGAATGTCTTCGTCGGCCGCTATCTCAAGAAAGGCGGGCGCATCGATCGACAGGCCATGGAGGACCGCGCCTACGCGGGCTTGCAGAGACTTGGCCTCGACATCTCGCCCCGCCGCCTGGTCGAAGGCCTTTCAACCGCCAAGCAGCAGCTGATCGAAATCGCAAAGGCGATGACGCTGAATGCTAAACTGCTGATCCTTGACGAACCGACAGCAGCACTCGGTGGCGAGGAAACGCAACTCCTGTTCCGGCAGATCGAAAGGCTCAAGGCCGACGGTGTCGGGATCATCTACATTTCCCATCGCCTCGAAGAGATCCGGCAGATCGCAGACCGGATCGTGGTCATGCGCGATGGCGCCAAGGTCCAGGAATTCGATCGCGGCGACGTGCCGATCCGGACCATTGTCGAAGCCATGGTGGGCCGGTCGTTGGACCGCATGTTCCCGGCAGTCCCCGCCCCTGCGGACGACGTGATGCTGGAAGTGCGTGGGCTCTCATCGCCCACGGGTACATTCCGCAACATCGATTTCGCGGTAAAGCGTGGAGAAGTTTTCGGGATTGCCGGCCTCGTCGGTGCTGGGCGCACCGAGCTCGTGCGGGCGATCACCGGCGCCGACCCGATCGCTTCCGGCGACGTGGTGCTCAACGGCAAAGTGATTACGCCGCGTTCTCCTCGGGCTGCGATCCGCAACGGCGTCGTTCTGGTGCCGGAGGATCGCAAGCTCCAGGGCCTCGTTCTCGAACACTCGATCACCGAAAACATCGGTTACGCCAATTTTGACGCCGTTTCGAAAACCGGATTGATGACCTCAAAACGGCTCGGTGCATTCGCCGACGGCTATATCAAGAAATTCGGGGTCAAAGGTCGTGGCGAGCAGAATGCTGGCGAGCTCTCTGGCGGCAACCAGCAGAAGGTGGTTCTCGCCAAATGGCTGGCCCGCAATCCCAAGGTCGTGGTGCTGGACGAACCGACCCGCGGTATCGATGTCGGCGCCCGCTCGTCGATCTACGACACCATCATGGAACTCGCCCGCCAGGGCATTGCCGTCATCGTGGTCAGCTCGGACCTTGAGGAGGTGCTCGGCGTCTCCAACCGGATCATGGTGATGGCACAGGGAAAACAGGCCGGCATTCTCGACCGGGCCGATGCGAATGACGTATCGGTCATGGAACTGGCCACGAGCTGATTTGCAGGAGAACGACCCATGTCGGAAACAACTTTGAACGCCCCGAAACTCTTCGATCTTTCGGGCAATGTGGCGCTCGTGACGGGCGCCGGCAGCGGCATCGGCCAGCGGATCGCGATCGGGCTTGCCCAGTGCGGCGCGGATGTGGCCCTGCTCGACCGCCGCACGGATGACGGTCTGGCGACAACCGCGCGCCACGTGCAGGCAGCCGGTCGCCGCAGCATCGAAATCGCCGCTGACGTGACGCAGTCCACTGCTCTGAACGATGCGGTCGCCCGCACGGAGGCCGAGCTTGGACCGCTCACGCTTGCCGTCAATGCCGCAGGCATCGCCAATGCCAACCCGGCCGAGGAGATGGAGGAGAGCCAGTTCCAGACGATGATGGACATCAACCTGAAGGGCGTTTTTCTCTCCTGCCAGGCCGAAGCCCGCGCCATGCTCAAGAACGGTCGGGGCTCGATCGTCAACATCGCCTCGATGTCCGGCGTCATCGTCAATCGCGGCCTGAACCAGTGCCACTACAACGCCTCCAAGGCTGGCGTCATTCACATGACGAAGTCGATGGCGATGGAATGGGTCGGTCGCGGCATTCGCGTCAACACGATCAGCCCGGGCTACACGGCAACGCCAATGAACACGCGGCCCGAAATGGTTCACCAGACGAAACTGTTCGAAGAACAGACCCCGATGCAGCGGATGGCAACCGTCGACGAGATGGTTGGCCCCGCCGTCTTCCTGCTGTCCGGCGCATCCAGCTTCGTCACCGGCGTCGATCTCCTGGTCGATGGTGGCTTCTGCTGCTGGTAACCCCCGACTAACAAAAGGCCTCCCAAGCCTGCACGGTGCCATGCGCGCCGTGCTTTTTTTATTTGGCACCCATGTCAGCAGCAATTGCGACATCTGCGTCGATTTTTGCTGCACATGCTCAGTTTGCCCTTGAAAAACCGGTGGATTCTCCCCTACTCTTTCCATGTTCTCAGGGCGGGGTGAAACTCCCCACCGGCGGTATCCGGCTTTGCCGGGAGCCCGCGAGCGCTTTCACCCCGGTGAAAGGCAGCAGATCCGGTGCGATGCCGGAGCCGACGGTTAAAGTCCGGATGAAAGAGAGCATCGGCTATCGCGGCCCCTTGCGAAAGGGAGGCGCTGTGCTGTGTTCGCCCAAGGGATGGAATGGCGACCGTCAGGTCGTGTTTTGACCGCTCACGCGGTAACCCTTGAAAGGCACTGGAATGACACTTTCGAAAATTGAAGACGCATTGGAAACACTGGCGCGTGGCGGCATGGTCGTGGTCGTCGATGACGAGGACCGCGAGAACGAAGGCGATATCATCGTCGCCTCGGACCACGTGACCCCTGAAACCATCGCATTCATGATGAAGCATGCCCGCGGGCTTGTGTGCATCGCCATGGAAGGCGATCGACTGGATGCCCTCGACATCCCGCTGATGGTTCCCAACAATACGGAATACCTGAAGACGGCCTTCACGGTTTCGGTCGATTACATTCACGGAACAACCACGGGCATCTCGGCTGCGGATCGTGCTGCCACTGTCCGTGCCCTGATGGACCCGAACGCTTCTGCGGACGATTTCGCCCGGCCCGGCCACATCTTCCCGCTGCGCGCGCATCCGTCCGGCGTCCTGGGACGGCCTGGCCATACGGAAGCGGCCGTGGATCTTGCACGTCTGATCGGCGCCCAACCCTCCGGTGTGATCTGCGAGGTCGCCAACGACGACGGCACGATGGCGCGGTTGCCCGATCTCATCGCGTTCTGCAAGCTGCATGACCTGCCGCTCATATCGATCGAGGATCTGATCCGATACAGGGCGGCCCATCACGCCGCTGCAGTCGCGGCCTGAACCCACGCAGGGGGCTCTGCCCCCGAACACGGATTGAGCCCGTGTTCAGTGGCCGATGCGGATCCCCCCATTGCGGGCGGTAGAGACCTTGATCACTTCGCCGCGGCAACGGCCGCGTCGATCCGCTCACGCGCCTTCTTCGGCAGCTTCACTGCGTTAAAGGCATCCAAATTGGCGGCCGGAGCATCGCCGACGAGGATGGCTGCGACCATGCCCATGCCGACATGCGGTGCGCATTTGACGCCGTAGAGACCGGGCACGTCGAAGGTCACCTTGATCTGTTCGTTCATCTTGCCCTTGAACTCGGTCGCGCCGTCCGGGATCATTCCCTTGATGGATTCGGCATTGTGGCCCTTGTCGGTCGGGATGAAGGTTACGGTATCACCGGCTGCGATTTTCAGGCCGGCCGGTTCGAAGACCATGGCACCATCGGCGCCCTTGTTCAGCAGTTTCACCTCGAAATCGGCCGCAGCGGCGATGCCGGGAAGTGCCAGTGCGAGGGCTGCAACGGCGGCGATCATGCTTGGATATCTCATTGTCAGTCTCCTGTGTGCGGGAACGCTGTCGTTCCGTTGAGACAGACATAGGCGCCCCGAAGGCCGGCTTCTTTGCGCAAAATCAAGTAGCCGGGCGGTCGTTGCACGCCGCGGCACTCACTTCCGTTCGGCTGTGGCTGTCGCGAGCTGCTCGAGTGCGGTCAGGTTGGTGACAAGGAGTTTCTGGCGCCCGCCCTCAATCAGTCCTTTGCCTTCCCAAGCGCTGAAGATGCGCGAGACCGTGTGCAGGGTGGTGCCGGTCATCTCGGCAATGTCCTGCCGGGAGATGGGGAAATCGATGCGCAGACCCGAAGGCTCGACGCGACCGGCCTTTTTGGCCAACCGAACGACCGTATGGGCGACACGGCGCTCGACCTCCTGGGTCGACATTTCCCGGATGCGAACATGGGCTTCTTCCAGTCTCTGGCCAATCGTCTCCATGGCGCTGACGGCGAGACGCGGATTGTGCTCGACGAAGTTCGGCCAGAGATCCGTCGGCCAGCACAGCGTGACGCTGTCGACGGCAGCAATCGCTGTGCCGGGATAGTCGGCGCGCTGGAGGGCTTTGGCAAAGCCGAAGAGATCACCGGGATGGACCATGCGCACGATAATCTGCTGACCATCGGCCGTCACCTGCGTGACCTTCAAACGGCCATGCAACAGCAGAAAGAAGTTCTGCGCCGGCTGACCCTGCTCGAACACGGTTTCACCGATCGGGACGCGTCTCGACTGGGCCGGTACGAGCAGACGGTCGAGCTCGTCATCGGTCATGCGATCGAAGAGAGGCAGCGATTTGATGATCGTCCGGTCGAGTTTCAAAACGGCTTCCTTCGCCCAGGCGCATGTCGCATCGGCCAGGTCGGAAACCGGCCGCTTCGCGACGAGAAGGCGCTCATGCGAAGCGGAGGCAAGCTACATCAATGCGGCTGAAGAGCAAAGAGGAAGGAAGCATACCAGCGGGTGTCCTTGACCAGCCGGAAGCCGACGTGATCCGGCGGCACGCCCACCGCACAGCCGCCGCTTTTCGGGTCGCGGATGAAGGAGCTCAGCGGCGCACGATGCTTGCCCGACGCAATGTAGACACCACAGCTTTCCACGGCGTTCGCCTTCCCGTTGGCAGCCAGATCGACGCGCCGATTGCAGGTCGAGGTCCATTCCCAGACGTTGCCGGCGAAATCGGCAAGACCCGACCTGTTCTCGCCAAAGCTGCCATAGGGCATGGGTTCGGGATCGCGCGAGCGCTTGCGGGCCGCCTCGCGTTCATAATCGGCAAGCCAGCGCAGCGCGGGATTGCCGCTGTCGGCATCTATGCCAAGGGCATCATCGGGAAAATCCTCGGCAGCGGCAAAGGCGAGTTCGCGATCCTCGGGCAAACGCCAGAGCGAGCCCGTCTTCTCTGTCAGCCACTTTGCATAGAGGGTCGCATCGTCGTAGCTCACGCCCGTGACCGGCATGTCGGCGCGCGACGCCGTCGTTGTTTCCCGGGCGGGGCAGGCTCCATCAGCCGTACAGGCGTCGTAGTCCAGAGTGCTCACCTGGTACTTCATGATGGTCAGCGGACGTCCTACCGTCTCGTCTGCCTTTGGGCCGTCGACTGCAAATCCACCACGATAAAATTCGCCCGGCTGGCGGTAGGCAAATGTGCCGGGCTCAACGGTGATCACGGACGGATCCGGCAGCGCGGAGGGAGCAATACGGACGAGGCCCGCCTGCAGAACGACTGCTGCGGAAAGGGCGGCGATCAAGCCCATCGGCAAGAGCAGCGAAGTGATGGCCTTGTGCGGCAAGGGGGCGGATATCGAGGTGAGCATTGAGCAATCCTCACGGAGCGCGGGCAGGGTCGAAGGGCGCCTTTCGCGGGCGCCCTCCGGCAGTTCGATCAGCTTTCCGGCTTTACCACGGCGGTCATCAGATCGTCGTTCCAGTCACCGGTGACCTTGAAATGGGCGGCCGCGCCCTTTTCGAAGGCCTCGATCAGGTTGTGGTTGACATAGGCGTAGATGCCGGGCTGCTGGAAAGTGTAGTAGGCAGCACCAGCCGCCCCGCCGGGAATGAACCAGGTTTCCTGGTCGAGTTCCGGGGGATTGGCGAACTTGCCGGTCGCCCAGACATAGTCGCCATGACCGCCGATCAGGTGCGGGCGGGTGTCGCGGTTTGCCTGCGAGTGGACGATGAGGACGCGGTCGCCGACTTCTGCCGTCATCGCGTTGTCGCCGGTCAGAGCTCCCACCGCACCGTTGAAGACGATGTGGCTCGGGGTGAGTGTGTTCATGACTTCAAGCACATCCGCATAGGCGTCGCCGGCGCTTTCGTATTTCTTGTAGTTGCCGTCGGCATCCTTGGGCACATAGAAGTCCTGCTCACCGACATAGTAGATCTTGTCGTAAGCCAGCTCGTTGCCCTTGTGATCCGTCAGCCCCTCCCGCGGCAGGACCATGATCGCGCCGTTCATGCCCGAGGTGACGTGCCAGGGAACCATCCCGGGAGGTGCGCAGTGATAGACGAAGACGCCCGCCTTCGTCGCCTTGAAGCGCAGGACCGCCTTCTCCCCAGGATTGACCAGCGTCAGAGCACCGCCGCCGAGCGCACCGGTGGCCGAGTGGAAGTCGATGTTGTGCTGGAGTGTATTGGTATCCGGATTGATCAGCGTCAGTTCCACATAGTCGTTCTGGTGCACGACCATCAGCGGGCCGGGAACAGAGCCGTTGAAGGTCATGGCGTGCACCTCGGTCCCGGCATCGTCGACGACGATCTTCTTTTCTTCGATCGTCAACGTGAACTCGACAACTTTCGGGGCGCCTTCGGCCTTCTGTGAATGGGCATGGACAAAAGGCGGACGGACGAGGTCGACCTTTACCCGTTCGAGTTTGGCGATATCGGCGGCGACGGCGGCGGCGTCAGTCTTGATGGCTCCGCCCTCGGCACGCGCCACGGTCGAAGCGAAGACCGGCGCAAGGGCTCCGGCGATCGCGGCTCCCGTCAGCATCGTGCGGCGTGTGAGTGTGAGGCTCTGGGTCATGTCAGTCACTCCTTTGGAAAGAGCGAAGCGTCAACCGCTCCGTTGCTTTCCGTTTTACGACCAAACCGACGTTTCTATTTGTTGCGGAACAAATTCGGAAGGAAATGCGCCACCTCATGCTTCCGATCGACAAGAATAAATTCGCATGCTGTTGATGTAGATCAAGACAATCTCAAAAGTAGGCAGCACGGCTCTCGCGCGCACAAACACGCCCGGACGCGGCGCCAGGAGAACTCGGAAATGGTGTCATGTCCTCGAAGAGTGCCCTGGGATGGGAGCGTCAGTGGCCGCCGACGCGGATCAGCATCCGGTAACCCGAACCGTTCATATCCGGCTTTCCGACCCACTGGTGACCACGCTTCTCGAGTTCCGGCATCAGGAACACGGGTTCGTCGGAGAAGAGCGCGAAAAGGACTTCACCCGGTTCCATGAGATCGATGCGGGACAGGACCTTCTCCATCGGAACCGGTGGTTCCTGCCCGACGAGATCGAGTTGCCACAAGGGGTCGGGCCAGCCGGCCGCTTCCTCGGCCCCTGTGGATACGGCGATGTTGGCGGCAGCGCTCGGCATAGGAAAGAAGAGGACTTCCCAGTCGCCGTGATCCAGTTCGTTGATTTCGGCATCAAAGCCGCGTCTCGCCATGACGGTCAGCAGCGGTGTCGGGCGGAAGGTCGCCAGCAGGCGCAGTCCTTCGCCCGGCTGAAGGGCCTGCACCGCCTGCATGATCGCCGGAAAGGGCTCGCCGCCCTCTTTCAGGATCGGTCGGACATCGAGGTCCTTGAAACGTGGTGGCATCGGCTTTCCCTCCTCCGGAACCGGCGGCCGCAGCGCTTACTGTCCGGCTCCCATCAGGCGCGACATGGCGGGCACGTCGCGCCTTTCTTCTTCAATGACTACCGCCGCAATTGCAATTGCAGCTTTCGTGCTTTTCCCGTGTGATCCGGACCTGCCAGATCTCGGGTCCACGCTCCAGGTATTCCCAGCCGAAGAGGCCGGAGAAATGCATCTCGAGATGATAGTAGAGCGGCAAGGGATCGTGGTCGACGGTCAAGGTGACACCGCGACCCGGCTGAAGCGAATTCAGCATGCCGAAAATGCGCGGATGCCGTTCGGGGCGGGGAATGGTACGGACGTCGAGTGCCAGATGGTCTGTATCGGGTGCTGTCATAGAATATTCCTGTCGAAAGACGATGGGCCGATCCGCGACGTGCAGGCCGGCGTGCAACCCCATTTGAGCCAGAGTGCTGGCAGCGTCGTTGTGCTGCGACAAAGAACGGCAGAGGTCTCCCACGGACGGCAAGAGGCCCGAGCCGATTTCGCGACCCGGGCCTCTCAGATCGCGCGTTCGCGGATCAGCGGACGAGCGCGCGGTAGATCTGCGGCAGGGCGGCCGGCAGACGTCGGATATCCGGGACTACGGCATAGCCGTGATGGCCAAAGACGGCGGGAACGTAGGTTTTCGCCTCCTGATCGACGGTCACGCCAAAGACATGGACGCCACGACGGCGCGCCTCGCTCACGGCCCGGCGAGTGTCTTCGAGCGCAAAACGGCCTTCGTAATGATCGACGTCGTTTGGCTTGCCGTCGGTCAGAACCAGCAACAGGTGCTTTCGGTTGGGACGTTCCGCAAGCTTTGCCGTCGCGTGGCGAACGGCAGCACCCATGCGGGTGTAGTAGCCGGGTTTGAGAGCGGCGATCCGATTGCGGACCGACGCGCTCATCGGCTCGTCGAAGTCTTTGATGGTTTCCAGCCGCACCCAATCGCGCCGCCTCGATGTGAAGCTCAGGATGGAATGCGTGTCGCCGCAGGCGGACAACCCCTCTGCCAGTACCAACAAGGCTTCCTTCTCGACGTCGAGAACCCGGCGGTCGTTGAACCAGGCATCCGTGGACAGGGAGACATCGACCAGCAAGGTCACGGCGAGATCATGGACCTGTGGACGGCTTGCGAGGTGGATGCGGTCGGAGCATTCGCCGCTGGCAGCCAGTTCGGTGCGGCTGCGCACCACCGCATCGAGGTCGAGATCGACGCCATCCACCTGCGCCCGCAGCAGTTCGTGGCGCGGGCGCATCGCTTCGAACTGGCGTCTGACCCGGCGCGTCAGCGCCTTCATTTCCTCCGACGGCACCATTGGTGAACTGTGCTCCGAAGCGGGAGCGGCAATCACCCGGCAATGATCCTTCAGATAAATCCCGCGCCTGTAGTCCCATTCCGGATAGGTCAAATCGGCCTCAAGTGCAGAATGAACGCGTGCTTCCGGCGGAAGATCCAGGTCGAAGCGGAACCTGGCCGACGGGCGACCCTTGCGTTCTCCCAGCACCATTTCATCGAGTTCGTCTGCGGCGGCAGAATCGTGATCGTCGCTGTCATCACCGGGCCGGTCGACATTGACCATCTCCGCCATGGCGAGGATTTTTTCAAAGCGATTCAGGATGAAGGGGCTGCGCTCCCCCTTGATGGCCGAATCCTTCTCGCGGGTCGCGACGTGGCGGCCGGCGGCCTGCGCCTCCCGCCGGCCTTGACCGATCGGTTCATCCCGGTCCTCTCGCCCGTGCCACTCGTCTCGTATCAGCGCCTGCGGCCAAAGCGGTATGGGCAGGATGGGCAGGTATCCCGCGGGCGCTTGCAAAGGGAATTCCCCGCCCGTCGAGAGTGGCGCCAGACCTGCACCATGGCGGAGAAGATCGATGATCCTGTCTTCAAGAACGCCTTCGACCCGGGGCAGCGAGCCACGCCGGCGCTCCGAGAGAAGCGCAGAACACAGCCTGCGATAGCGCTCGACAAGACCGGGGAAGGCTTGAAGCACCCGGGCTTCGAGATCGGATGCGGCCTGTAGCAGAGCGAGATCGGCCCTCAGCGGATCGGTCTCCGTAACCGGCTTGAGCGGCATCACGGCCATGGCAGCTGCCAGCCACACATAGAGATCGCGATTGAGGGCTGGCTCCGGCATCAGGTCAAGCACAGGAGGCAGCATCACGCTCGCCTCGTCACGCGCTGGATGGACGAGCTTTTCCTCGCCGAGACCGAGCCGCTGCCGAAGCTTCAGCCGATGCTGCGAGGTCTTTGCCCGCGCCGGCCCCAGTTGCACGGTGCGCTCTCCGCCAAACCCCCGGAAGCAGACGGAGAGGACCGGCAGCATTTCCTCGAGCGTGACAACTGCCTGAGGGTACCGCGGCCAGGTTCGGGTATCGCCGGCCAGTCTGTGCCAGGCGCGTCCAACCGTCTCTTCTAGCTCCAGAAAGTCCAGCATGACCTTGCTCCTAGCGGATAATCGCCTGCGCCAGTTCGAGGAGGGCGGCGCGCACATCCGGCTCGTCGGTCAACGGTTCGATCATGGCTGCACGTATGGCATCGCGTGGGGCAAGACCGGCGTCGATAAGGCTCGCGCAATAGACGAGCAGCCGGGTCGAGACGCCTTCCTCCAGATCGTGACCCTTCAGAGCCCGCAGCCTCCGCGCCAGTTCGACCAGCGGCTCCACCGTTGCCACCGGAAGACCGCTTTCTGCGGAGACGACCTCGATCTCGCGCGCCTTGGGCAGGAAATCGAATTCGATGGCAACGAAGCGCTGGCGGGTCGAGGGCTTCAGCGCTTTCAACAGGCTCTGATAGCCGGGATTGTAAGAGACGACGAGCATGAAGGAGAGCGGGGCTTCCAGCTCTTCGCCCGTGCGTTCCAAGGGCAGGATACGCCGGTCGTCGGTGAGCGGATGCAGGACGACGGCAACGTCCTTGCGCGCCTCGACCACTTCGTCGAGATAGCAGACGCCCCCCTCACGCACGGCGCGGGTCAACGGGCCGTCGACCCAGACCGTCTCGCCGCCCTTCAGAAGAAAGCGGCCGGTCAGATCGGCTGCGGCCAGATCGTCGTGGCAGGAGACGGTGGTGAGCGGGAGGCCGAGCTTTTCGGCCATGTGGCTGACGAAGCGGGTCTTGCCGCAGCCGGTCGGACCTTTCAGCAGCAGAGGAAGTTGCCGCGTCCAGGCGGTCTCGAACAGGGCACATTCGTTGCCGGCGGGAGCATAGGCCGGGATATCGGGCTGCAGATTGCGGGCGATGATGTTCATGGATCTGATCCTTGAGATGGGATGAGCCACCCCGCCTCCCACGATGCCGAGGGCGGCGGGGCTGGGCCTCATTCGGCGGGTTCGGCAAGGGCCGTGATGCGCGCCTCTGGCTGTCTGCCAGGCACGAAGAGTGCCCAGAGGAACATCAGCGCGGAGATGAGTACGACGACACCCGAGCCGAGACGGATCCAGTAGAAGAAGGCGAGTTGATCCTGGACGGCCATGTAGCTTTCGCCAAGGATCCGCTGCAGATGAACCTGGATGACGCCGGCGAAGGTGAGCGCGAAGGTCATGACGGACATCGCCGTGCACATCATCCAGAAGCTCGCGATCGAAAGCCACTGATTGTAGGGCGCGCGGCCACGAATTTCAGGCACCGCATAGGCCATGATCGCGAGGTTCAGCATCACATAAGCCCCGAAGAAGGCGAGATGCCCGTGGGCTGCGGTCACCTGGGTGCCATGGGTATAATAGTTCACCGAGGACAGGGTGTGCAGAAAACCCCAGACGCCGGCACCGAAGAAAGCCATGACCGAGCAGCCGATCGACCAGAGAAGTGCGGCGCGGTTCGGATGCTTTCGGCCGGCTTTCCAGGTCATCACGAAAGTGAAGATCACCATGGTGAAGAAGGGGGCGACTTCGAGCGTCGAGAAAAGCGACCCGATCCACTGCCAGTAGCCCGGCGCACCGATCCAGTAATAGTGGTGGCCCGTGCCGAGGATGCCGGAGAAAAGCGCCAGACCGATGATGACGTAGAGCCACTTCTCGACCACTTCGCGGTCGATGCCGTTGAGCTTGATCATCAGGAAGGCGAGGACCGACGCCATGATCAATTCCCAGACGCCTTCGACCCAAAGGTGGACGACATACCACCAGTACATCTTGTCGAGCGCGAGATTTATCGGATTGTAGAAGGCGAAGAGGAAGAAGATCGCCACACCCCAGAGACCGAAGAGCAGGATGTTGGTGACGACCGTCTTGCGTCCCTTGAGCGACGTCATCGTGACGTTGAACAGGAACATCAGGCAGACGATGACGATGCCGACCTTGATGGCGAAAGGCTGCTCGAGGAATTCGCGCCCCTCGTGGATGTGGAACATGTAGCCGACGACCGCGACGGCGGCGGCGATCAGGAAGATCCAGAACTGCGCGATGGCGATCTTCGGGCTGTAGAGTTCCGTCTCGGCTTCTTCGGGAAGCAGGTAATAGGTGGCCCCCATGAAACCGATCAGCAGCCAGACGATCAACGAGTTGGTGTGGATCATGCGAACGATATTGAAGGGCAGGAGCTCGGAGAGTGTGTTCGGCAGCACGTAGATCGTGCCGGCCAGGACGCCGAAGAGCAGCTGGGCGAGAAAGAGGCCGAGCGCGCCGTAAAAATACAGCATCGCGACCTTCTGGGTTTGGTATTTCATGGTCATGTCTCCTTGGGTCACGAAGGGCTCAGCCGGCCTCGTTCGGCGGCCAGTTCTGCGTCTTGATCTTGCTGGTCCATTCGAGGAAGTCGGCGAGATCGTTGATCTCGTCGTCAGTCAGGTTGAACTGCGGCATCTGCCGGCGACCCTCGACGCCGGAAGGCTGCGCTGCCATCCACGCACGCAACGTCTCACGCGCGCTGTCCCGGTCCTCCTGGCCGCCCCAGCGGGTCCAGACATTGCCGAGCTCCGGGGCGAAATACGCCCCCTCCCCCAGCAGCGTATGGCAGTTGATGCAGGCGTTTTTCTCCCAGACGTGTTTGCCGCGGGCGACGCTGTCGGTCAGCGTCGCCTCGTCCGTCGAGGTGGTGCGCATGTAGTAATGGCTATGGGCTGTCAGCCCCACGAAGATTGCAAAAAAGAATATGGAGCCGCCGTAGAAGACGTTGCGCGCTCCGGTCTTGGTCAGGCGCTCAGCCATGCCTTTGTCCTTCCGTCTGCCGGTGTTTAAGGTGCCGGTCGTTGAGATCGCCGCGATGCGCCTGTGCTTGCTGTGGTCGTCATGGCGGGACGGTCCGTTTGTAGCGACTGGTGAAAAGCCTTCTTTGCGCATCGACAAAGAGCGGGACGATCATCCGGTGAAGGCGACCGCCAGCGAACGGGCAAAGGCGGCACTGAGCAACAGCGCGGGCCAAGTCATGAGGGCAAGCCGCATCGGATGCGCCACGCCTCGAAGCTCGAGAAAATCGAGGATCACGAGACGCCCCTTGGCATAGGCGATGGCCAGTGCGGCGAGGATGGGGACCACCGTTGCGCCGGCAAGGGCCGCGATGATCGCCGCCCCGACCGCGCAGGTTACCAGCATGGCAAGCGCGCCCAAGAGTTCTTCCTGTTGTCTGCGGGTCATGACGGGCCTCACGCGAGATAGAGAATGGGGAAGATGACGAGCCAGACGAGGTCGATCACATGCCAGAGCGTGGCGATCAGGGTCACGTTCTCCCGGGCCGGTCGCAAGGCGACGAGCAAAAGAATGATCGCCCCGAAGGCGACATGCAGGAGGTGAAAGCCGGTGATGATGAAATAGAGCTCGAAGAAGGTATCGAGCGTGGCGTCTGCGGCAAAGCGGAACTCACCCCAGTATTCGAAGAGCTTGACGGCAACGAAGCAGAACCCGAGCATCGCTGAGACCGTCAGCGGCCGCCTTACGGCTGCGAGATCATCGCGCTGGCGCATCGCCACAGCGACGAAATAGCCACTGATGAGCAGGATCAACGTGTTGGCTCCCGCTATTCCCGGCCGCAAATGCAGACGGGCGAGCCCGAAAGCCTCTGCCTGGAAAGTCGAGACGACGAGAAAACCCAGGATCAGGATCCCGAAGGCGATGAGTTCGCTCCACACCAGGATCCAGAGCAGCAGTTGGTCGTCCTTTGCCTCCGGCCGGAGGCTCGTTTGATAGGCCATGGTCGCATCTCCCGTTGGTCAGCCCCGCTTCTAGAAGAGCGAAGCCCCTTCCTCTTTGTGGAAGCGCAAAGAAGCCTGACGAAAGGCAAGGCAGAGTGTCGGCACAACGAAAGGAAGACCGACATGACGGATGCACAGATTGGCCTCGTCGTCGCCACGCCCGTGATCATGGGCTTTGCGCTCATGCTTTATCGCATGGGCGTTCTCCAGCCGACCGGCACCATTTCCGCCATCGCAGCCTCTGGCGTGATCGCAGCCATCCTGTTTTTCGGACAGTAGGAGATTCGGATGCCTACAAACGACTGCATCACGGCCGCGCAGGTCAGCCTTCTCGAGGGCCGGCATCTTGAACTGCTCGCGCTCTGCCTGGAACTTGAGGAACTCGCGGCAGATCTCGATGGCGGGGATATCCCCGCCAAGGTCGCCACACTCGCCGCCCGCGTGGAGCCTCTGCTGACGGAGGCGCAAAGGCTGGAAGAGGAGAGTTTCTATCCTCGCCTCGAAGAAAACGCCGGCTCCTGTTTCGGTTCGTTGATGATTGCCCAGATCAAATCTGAACACCGACTTGATCGCCGGGCGGCCCATGAACTGGCCATGACGCTTAATGCGCTTGGCGATCGCCGTTGTTCGCTGTCGCTGGAGACGGTGGCGCTCATGGTGCGTGGGTTCCAGGAATATCTCCGGCGCCACGTGTGCGCAGAACAGATCTTGATCGACAGCCTTCTGGCCGCGACAGGCGACGCTGCCCCAGCCGCCGCCCCGTGATCATACGCGTTCCCTTCCCCGGCGTTTGAGCCAACTCGGCTTCCGGGGCCTCGATTGTTTCCGCCTCGAAAGGCATTGGCATGCACCGTCTTCCCCCTCAATCACTCGTTCAAACACTGCTGTCTGGAGGTTTTCGCCTGTTCTTTCCGGCAGGCGCGCTCATGGCCGCACTCGTCATCGCCATCTGGGTGCCCTGGTATCTTGGCCTGCTGGACATGCCCTCCGCACTTCCGCCGCTTGCGTGGCATCAGCACGAATTGCTGTTCGGTTTCGTCCCGTGTGTGGTCGCCGGCTTTCTGTTGACTGCGGTGCCCAACTGGACCGGCCGACCGGCCATCTCTGGAAAGCCGTTGCTCTGGCTCTTCCTGCTCTGGCTTATCGGGCGGGTTGCCATTCTTCTATCCGGCTGGATCGGTCTCGCCCTTGCCATTCCCATGGCGCTTGCCTTCCTACCGGTCTTCACTGTCGTGATCGGGCGTGAACTCAAGGCTGCGGGTAACCGGCGCAACTACAAGATCCTGATTATCCTGGCGCTTCTCAGCTTGGCGCAGTTCTCGTTCTATATCGAACTGCAGACCGTCGGCGATGTCCTCGTCTCCACCCGGCTCGCGCTCTCGGTCATCCTGTTGATGATCTGCCTTGTTGCCGGGCGTATCGTGCCCGCGTTTACCGGCAACTGGCTGAAGACCCGCAAGCCAGGGAAACTCCCTGTGCCGTTTTCACGCTTCGATGCGGCCGTCATCGTGTTGTCTGCACTCACCCTCGGTTCCTGGGTGGTGCAGGCGCGGGCACCATTTGAAATGACAGTGCCGGTCGGCATGCTGATGATGGCGGGCGCTTTGGCCCATCTCGTCCGTCAAATCCGCTGGTGTCCCGAACGGACCTGGGGTGAACCGCTCCTCTTCATTCTGCATCTTGGCTATTTCTTCGTGCCTGCAGGTTTCCTCCTGACGGGGCTCTCACTCCTGCTTGAAGAGCCCAGCCTTTCAACGGCCGGTATTCATGCCTGGACGGCCGGGGCGATCGGGATCATGACGCTCGCCGTGATGACACGGGCAACTCGGGGACACAGTGGTCAAGCGCTCCACGCTCCTTGGTCGACCGTCTGCTTTATCTATGCGCTCGCCATCATTTCGGCGCTGGCCCGCATCGTCGCCGCCCTTCTCTCGGTCAACACGACCGCTCTCCTGTCAATCGCAGGCCTTGCCTGGGTCGGAGCCTTTCTCGGTTTCGTCTTCCTCTACGCTCCGGCTGGAGGTTCACGGCGGTGATCGAGGGGGCGTATTTTTGGCAACCCGAGTCGGCCTGATCGGGCTCAACCGCCCGCACCAAAGGGTCCGTTTTTGGCCATCTCCGGATACTGCACGGTCTCGCGTGTGTCACTTTCGAGAGAGCTTGACGTCGGCACGGTGAGGCGGATTCCTACACCGCCGGCGGCACTCGTTGTCCGCTCGGCGATGAAGGTTACCCCTGCCATCTCCAGAGCTGCGGTCACGGCGGCCATCTCGACGTCATCCTCAGGGAGATCGACGGAGCCTGCCTCAAGATCTTCGATCGCGACAAGCGATCTGCCGGCCCGATCGGCGAGATCAGCAGCGCTCATTCCGAGCAGCGCACGCGCTGCCGCGATCTGTTTTCCGGTGACCATAGGGGGCTCCCTCCTGCTTGGTCGCTTCTGCGACATCATCATCCACAATCACCATGGAAACGCCGCAACAGCGATCGAGGTCCCCGATCGGAGGATGAAGGCTGCGGATTTCGCCCCAGCCATGACGGCCACGCTCACCTGATCTTTGGACACCCCGCGGGTTGAGTTGTCTGACGAACCGACACTTTCTCCCGCCATCACGAAAGCAGATGACTGGATCAGCTTTTTTCATACGGCATGTCCGGCCTTACAGATTGACAGTTTCGAATTCATGACATCAACTGACATTGTCAGACATCTTACATATACAGGGAACAGTGTCTGTTCGTCTTACAGGAGGAATGCCATGAAGAAGTTCATCACCGGCTTGGCCCTGGGGGCCGCTGTCCTTGCAATGACGTCTGCGGCGCATGCCGGTTCGACACTTGATCGCGTCATGGGGAAAAAGGCGATGGTCGTCGCCACCAACAGCGGCTGGCCGCCGCAGAGCTATCTCGACGACAATAACGAGATGGTCGGTTTCGACATCGACGTTTCCAAGGAAATCGCCAAGCGGCTCGGCGTTGAGGTCAGCTTCGAAACACCGGAATGGGCAACCCTGACGGGCGGGCGCTGGCAAGGACGCTATGATCTCGGCGTTGGCTCCGTCACGCCGACCAAAGCCCGCGCACAGGTGATCGACTTCGTCGGCATCTATTATTTCAGCCCCTATGTCTATGTCCTGCACAAGGACAGCACGGCAAAATCGGTCGAGGATCTGAACGGGAAGGTCATCGGCGTTGAGACGGCCACAACCTCGGAAGATTTCATCAATCGAAAGCTTGAAATCGACGCCCCCGGCCTGCCGCCGATCGAATACAAGCTCGAGCCCGGTGAAGTGCGTACCTTCGCCGATTCCATGTTGCCCTTCGATGACCTCCGCCTCGGCGACGGCGTTCGCCTTGATGCCGTGATCGCCCCTGAACAGACGGCGCTCAATGCGATCAAGAACGGCTATCCGCTGCGGATCCTTGAAGGCGAATACGCATTCCGGGAGCCTCTGGTGGTCATCGCAGAAAAGGTCGATCCGGAATGGACCGCCAAGGTCGGCGGCATCATCGAGGAGATGAAGAAAGACGGTACTTTGTCCGCCCTGACCACCAAGTGGTACGGCAAGGACTATAGCGCCAACTGACCTGCCGGCGTGGAGACAGGTTCTCCACGCCCAACCGCCTCCGGTGCCCCCATGAACTATCCCGACACTTATTATTCCAGGACGCTCACCGACCGGACCGAGCGGCCGGCGCTCTCAGGCGACATCACCTGTGACACGGTCGTCATTGGCGGTGGCCTCGCCGGCCTTACCACGGCCTTGCAACTGTCGCGCGGCGGGCAGAAGGTGGTCGTCCTCGAGGCGAAGTCGATCGGGTTCGGCGCCTCGGGGCGCAATGGCGGTTTCGTCAGTGCCGGTTATGCGACCGATGTCGAACAGATATCCGGGATCGCCGGCCGAGAGGCGGCACACCGCCTCTATCTGATGTCGATCGAAGGCGTCGATTTCGTCAGAGACACGATTTCAAGTCTTAGCATCGCCGGCGCCGATCCGGTCGACGGCGTCACAAGCGTGATGCGCTATGATGACGGCGACGGTCTGCGGACCTATGCCACCGAGGCGCGCCAAAAATACGGGCAGGACCTGGAATATCTCGACACCGCACGCGTTCGGCAGGAGCTGAAATCCACGCGCTATTTTCACGGCGTCCGGGATCGGAAGGCATTTCACATCCATCCGCTGAACTACCTGCGGGGTCTCGCGGCCGAAATCGAGCGGCTGGGCGGTGTGATCTGCGAAAACTCGAGTGCAATTGCCACCGAACTCAACGCTGGCAACAAGACGGTGCGCACAGCGGGTGGCACGGTAACCGCCCGAACCGTCGTCTTCTCGACCGGCGGATACACAGACCAACTGAACCCACGGCTCCGACGGGCGATGCTGCCGATCGCCACTTATGTCATGGTCAGCGAGGAGGCACCGGAGCTGATTGCCACGGCAATTACCACCCGAGACGGTATCGGCGACAACCGCCGGGCCGGTGACTACTACCGCCTGGTCGATGGCGGCAAACGGCTTCTATGGGGTGGGCGAATTACGACGCGCGCCGCCTCCATGTCCGGCCTGGTCCACGAACTGCGGCGGGAGATGACGGGTACCTATCCACAGCTGCGCGACCTCAAGACAGAATTGGCGTGGTCGGGGCTCATGGCCTATGCCCGGCACCTCATGCCCCAGATCGGTGAAATGCAGCCGGGTGTCTGGCATTGCACTGCCTTCGGCGGTCACGGCCTGAACACGACAGCGATCGGGGGCAAGGTGGTTGCGGAAGGGATCCTTGGCGAAAGTGACCGGTACAAGTTGTTTGCCCCTTTCGGCCTGGTCTGGGCTGGCGGCATGGCGGGTCTGGCAGCCGCACAACTCACGTATTGGAAGCTCCAGGCACAAGACTGGTGGCGCGAACGAGCGGCCTGAAAGGACAGCAGAATGATCGGTCGTCTTATTCTTACCTATCCGGAGGCCTCCCGGCGCGTCGGCGGCTTGCTGATCCTCGTGCTCATTGCGCTGTCCCTTTACGCTCTGGGCATCAGTGGCGCCTGGATCGGCCGGCTGGTTCCTGCCGCCGATGCTGTTCTTGCCGACCATCCGGCGACCGCGAGAGCGTTGTCCGCAGCCCTGATCGCCATCATCATGGCCCTCAACTGGAAGCTTCTGCACCTTTTGAAGCGCAGTCATCAGATCGTCGCGGTCTGGCTGGAGCTCTTCGGCCTGCTGATGGTCTTCTTCTACTCCTTCGACCTTTCCTTTGCCTTCATCGCCAAGAAGATCGGCTTCCTGATCACCCAGGGCGTCACGACGACGTTGTTCATCTCGGCGATTTCGATCGTCATCGCGACCGCAATCGCGCTGGCCGGAGCGATTGCCAAGCTTTCCCGCAACGGCGTGATCTACGGGCTTGCGACTTTCTATACCTCGCTCTTCCGAGGCCTCCCGCTGCTCATGCAGATCTACATCATCTATCTCGGCCTGCCACAGGTCGGTTATGTCATCGGGGCTATCCCGGCCGGCATCCTGGCGCTTTCCCTATGCTACGGCGCCTATATGACGGAAATCTTCCGGGCCGGCATCGAGAGCATTTCGCGTGGTCAGACAGAGGGTGCGACAGCACTCGGCCTCTCCCCCAGCCAGACAATGGGACTGGTGATCCTGCCACAGGCCATGCGGGTGATCATTCCGCCGACGGGCAACCAGTTTATCGCGATGCTGAAGGATTCCTCCCTCGTATCGGTCGTTGGTGTCTGGGAGATCATGTATCTTGCCAGGACCCAGGGGCAGACCGAGTTCCGCCATATCGAGATGCTGATCACCGCCTCGATGATCTACTGGCTTCTGTCGATCGGTCTCGAGTTCCTGCAGGCCCGCATCGAGGAACGGTTCGGTCGCTTCAATGTCCGCTGACTGCGTATGTGACACCGGAGGCGGCCGCGCGTCGAGCAACCGTCGAGGTGTCGTGCTCACACTGTTGGCCTTCGCCGTGTTTTCGGGGACGGATGCGATCGTCAAGCTCAGCACTGCGCGACTACCGGCACCCCAGGTCACGCTTCTGGTCACGATCGCAGCCTTCGTAGTCCTCTGCCTCTATGCCGCCTTGACCGGCAACACACGTCGGCTCATGCCCCGACAACCAAAGACCGCGTTCTTGCGTGCGGCGCTGCTTGCCGGCGACACGGTGCTTATCCACTACGCCTTCGCATTGCTGCCGCTGTCGGAAGCCTATCTTCTGGCCTTTCTCACGCCCATCCTGGTGGCCGTGATGTCCTTTGTCCTCCTCGGTGAGCGGCTTTCGGTCACCGGCTGGGCGGGTGTCATCCTCGGCTTTGCCGGTGTGGCGGTGGCGCTGCAACCGGGGTCTGCCGAGATCAACCTCGGCCATCTGGCAGCGCTTGGTTCGGCCGTGCTGTTTGCGCTCTCGCTCCTCCTGTTGCGCAGAACAAAGATCGAGGAGAACGATGAGGCCTTGCTGTCCTCCCTGTTCGTCGTGCTGATCCCGCTCGCGCTGGCGGTCGCGTCGGCCCATGGGGGCCTGGTCTCCGTACGCCCGTTGGACGTCGCCCTGGTGGTGGCGGGGGGCATCCTGCTTCTCGCCGGTCACGGGCTGCTGATCCGTGCTTTCCGGATTGCGGAGGCATCGGTGGTGGCCCCGTTCCAGTACAGCCAAATCATCTGGGGCTGTCTCTACGGAGCACTTCTGTTTTCGGCGCCGATTGAGATGCACACCCTTTTGGGGGCGGCCATCATCATCGTTTCTGGGTGGCTGGTTCTCAAATAGCAGCCGACCTCCAGGGGTTGCGCCTATTTGCGGACCAGGCTGAAGGTGAAATGGCTGCCTCGATGATAGTCCAGCGCATAATTGACCGGCTTGCCCGCCGCGTCGAAACAGGTCTCGGCAATCAGCAGGGACGGACCAAAATCACGTAGATCGTGACGCTCCACGACGTCCGAGGGCAAAAGGACCGAAGAGACTGTCGCCGCCGACATTCGCGGCCGGTGGCGATATTGCTCCAGCAGATTGAGCAGCGAGCCACTCCAGTCAATGTCGTAAACCTTGGCAGGAATGATCGTACGCGGGATGTAGTCGATGCAGTAGAGAATTGGCTCCTCGTCATGCAGGCGCAAACGTTCGATCCTGATTACGCGCGCCTTGCTCTCCAGACCGAGCTTGTCCGCCACCAGAGCCGGCGCATCTTCCTCGCTGATCGAGAGGACCTTGTTCACCGGCCGATAGCCATAGTGTTGCGCCATGTCGGTGACGCTTTCGAACACGGTGATCGGTCTGTCGACCTGGACCGCCGACATCGCCGATATGAATCGACCCCGGCCGTGCTCGACATAAATGATATCGTCCTGCTCGAGAAGTTTCAGTGCCTCTCGAAGTGCCGGACGGGAGATACGGAACCGCTGGGTCAGCTGAGCTTCGGTCGGCAGCTTGTCGCCGGGCTTGAGCCCCTCGGCGCGAATGAGCTCTGCGATCCGGTCCCGAAGCTGGATCGCCAGGGTTCTGGAATCACGGATCGGATCGTCCACGGCCACCTCGCAGTTTGTCTTACACCGTTCTTGTCTGACAAAGGCTGCAAGGTCAAGCATCGTGCCGGTTCGTTACAGCCGCTACGAACCTTGAGAAAATTGCCGAGCCCTCCCTCCCTTCATCACCTTGACGCAGAGTTATAATGATGTCAGTTGTCTTACAACTTACTGTGCCATTATCGCCGAACCTCACGGATGGAGAGCCGAATGCTGAATTTCGACGAAAACCGTTTCCTCACGATCCAGGGCGGTGCGGTTGCCTTGCGCGACCGTCTGGACCGCGTGGTTTCCGACTGCCTGACAGCCGGCGCTGAAAACATCTATTTCCTCGGCACGGGTGGTGCCGCCATCCTGATGCAGCCCGCAGCCCAGTTGCTTCAGCGTCGCTCCCGCTTTCCCGCCTTCATCGACATGCCAGCGGAATTGATCCTCACGGGATCGGCCAATCTCTCGTCCAAATCCATCGTCGTGATCCCGTCCCTTTCGGGAACCACGAAGGAGAGCGTTGCCCTTCTGGAAAAATTGAAGGAGATCGGAGCGACCGTAATCACGCTGGTCGGCCATGCCGAGACGCCGCTCGGCCAAGGCGGAGACCATGTGTTCGTCAACTTCGCCGAGGACGACACGTCCTGTGAATCCTTCTATCTGCAATCGCTGTTCATCGCCCTGTCTGTCATGCGCCACCGCGGCGAAATCTCGAACTATGCCGAAATCGCCAGCGAATTGGACCGCCTTCCGGCCCTGCTGCTCGAGGTGAAACGCGCTTTTGAGCCTCAGGCGGAAGCCTTCGCACAGAAGCTGGCGGCGACCGATTACCACATCATCACCGGCGCCGGAAATGTGTGGCCGGAGGCCTTCTATTACGGCATGTGCATTCTGGAAGAGATGCAGTGGATCCGCACCCGCCCCGTGCATGCCTCCGACTTCTTCCACGGCACTCTCGAGCTCATTGAAAAAGGCGTCAGTCTGATCCTCTTCAAAGGCGAAGACGAGTTGCGGCCGCTGGCCGAACGCGTCGAGAAATTCGCCCCGACCTATACCGACACAATCACGGTGCTGGATACGGCGAACTTCGAGCTTCCGGGGATCTCTTCCGAGGTTCGCAAGCTAATCTCGCCTGTTCTGCTGGCTACCGTGCTCGAGCGGATCAGTGCCCATCTCGAGGTCATGCGTAATCATCCGCTTACCACACGCCGTTACTACAAACGCGTCGCCTACTAAGACGACAGAACGGAAGGGATCGCGCCGCGACGCTTGCGCGATCCCGTCGTGCACGGCATGAAGGGGGATGACCATGCTCAGATTTGCCGCAGTCGGTGACAACTGCATCGATCGCTTCCGCCCCTCAGGCACGTCGCTGATCGGCGGCAATGCAGTGAACGTCGTCGTGCAACTGGCACGGCTCGGCCATCAGGCCCACTATTTCGGTGCGGTCGGCGAAGATGCCGACGGCCATCGTACGATCGCGGCCCTTGCCGCACATGGCGTGAAGGTCGGCAACGTCCAGCGCAAGCCCGGCCACACCGCCTTCACCGACATCGACGTTCTCCCCTCTGGCGAACGCGTCTTCGCCTATGAAGATTTCGGCGTCTGCGCCGGCTATCGCCCGACATTGGCGGAGGTCGAGATGCTGAAAACCATGGACCACGTGCATATCGGATGGATGGACGACCACGGGGCGCTCAAAGAAGAGCTTTGTCGGGCCGGCGTCTCGGTTTCACAGGACATATCCGTGAATGCCCATCCGGAAAACCTGCTCGTATCCGGTCTTTCGGTTGCCTTCGGATCGGCGGGCGAAGATGCGGGACTGGCCGACATCATGCTGCGCCGACTGACCGCAGAGGGAGCGAAGCTGGCCGTCGTCACGCGCGGCGCGGACGGCGCTTGTGTCAGTGATGGCGAACAGACGATCGCGGCGGGTGCTCCGCCGGTCGACGTCATCGATACAACGGGTGCGGGTGACAGCTTCATCGCAGGATTTCTCTCTGCCTACCGCGCGGGATCTGGCTGGGAAACGTGCCTGGAGACGGGCCAGAGTCTCGCTGCGCAAACCTGCGGCCATCTTGGCGGTTTTCCGCAGGGAGAGCAGGTCCGCTAGCCAAGCGGGGCCGTTCGAGCGACAGTCCCGGCCTTCTGGGTTAGATCAGGCAGGCAGGGCGTTTCGCATCTGACCCGGCGTCTTTCCGTGCACGCTCTTGAACACGCGATTGAAATGCGAGGTGTTCTCGAAGCCGACCTGAAGGGCGATGTCGATCAGGGAGGCATCCGTCTGGGCGACGAGCATTTTCGCCCGCTCCATCCGCAGCCGCATATAGACCTTGGCGGGAGAGGCCTTCAGTTCCTGGGCGAAAAGCCTTTCGAGCTGGCGGCGGGAGAGGCCCACCGAGCGTGCAAGCTGATCGATCGTAAGCTCGCTTTCAAGCGTCTGCTCCATCAGGATGAGCACCGCCTTCAGTCGCGGATCCTCACATTCGATGGTCAGCGGGCGGCGCACCTGGATATCTCGGTTCGACCGGGCGCGCTCGATCTGCAGCACCTCCAAAGCATTTCGCTCGGCATCGTGGCCGAGATACTGGCGCACGATGAAGGCCGCGAGATCGGCAGAACTGCTGCCGCCGGCGCAGGAACCGCGTCGCCGGTCAAGATTGAAGAGCCTGTCCGAGCGAACATCGAGATCCGGGAAGCGTTCGCGAAACGCCTGATAATGCAGCCAACTGACGCAACTCTGATGACCCTTCATCAGGCCTGCATCCGCGAGAATGAAGGTACCAGTGCACAATCCGA
Source organism: Allorhizobium sp. DMC15 (assembly GCF_056314065.1). NCBI lineage: Bacteria > Pseudomonadati > Pseudomonadota > Alphaproteobacteria > Hyphomicrobiales > Rhizobiaceae > Allorhizobium > Allorhizobium sp. DMC15. The sequence continues at coordinate 689,421 of NZ_JBQUZB010000001.1, read as the reverse complement.
TCAAAGGCACCTTCTGCGCATCCGCACGGCGCAGGAACTGGACAGTCTCCGCATCCACCGCCGCCTGCTGGCCGAGCAGGCCACCGACCACAACGATGTAGTCGAAACGGCTCGGATCGACGAAATCGCTGGTGGGCGCCACCTGGACCCCGCAACTGGATGTGATCAGGTGGCGCGTGCTGCCAAGCACCTGCCAATCGGCATTGACCCGGCCGGACCGATCGAACTCGTCACTGGCCAGACGGATGGTATCGACAAACAGGGCGAAGGCCGACAGCGTGAAGGCGCGCGACAGCACGAAGGCGATCTTCAATTGCGGTTTCGTGTTGCGCTCCGCAGTAGCCATGCGTTTCGAGATCCCGGCCTGTTCCGTTCGTGCAGTCTTAGCCGATCCGACGCCCCGATCCTAGGAGAGCCTGTCTTGCATCTATGGGTTTTTATAGCGTGATCAGAGCTTCGCAATTCCTGAAGATGTCGGGCGTTTGCCCGACCATCCTTGTTCGCGCCGCCCTCGGCCCTATATCCAAAGATAGTGGCGTCGACGAAAGAGGCCATTTCGTGACGACGCACTCGCCGGACAATCCGCACCGGCAAAGAAAGACATGAGTTGTCTACCCACCTGAGATGTGTCGTCAATCAACGCTCAGCAAGGAACCGCACATGCCGATCCATCGCTTCACCGTCGGCCAAGCCGTACGGCTGACCAATCTGGCCACCCTCACACCCAAGGCGGCATCGACCTATACCGTTGAGGCTGCTCTGCCACCTTACGACAACAGCCCGCAATATCGGCTGTACAACGCCGAACTCAATCAGGGACGCGTGGCCATGGAACGGGATTTGGAGCCGTATTTCGTTTCCTGACGCCACTGCATCTGGTTTCGACATCAAAGCAACGGCCGAAGTTCTCGACCGGTGCTTTGATGCTTTTGCTTTCTGAAGGATGACCGTCCGGAGATGTCTCTGTCCTCTCAGGATCAACCCGTTCCGCCGCCCAGGAAGGCTGCGATGACGGCCGCGACCTGATCGGAATTCATCGCTCCCATCTGGTGATCCATGAGTGCGCCCAACTGGGTGCTGGAGAGATGGGTGATGTCGTCCGTCGAAAGGCCGGCAATGCCGCTTTGACTGAAGGCGGCGATATCTTCGGCAGAGAAGGTCGCGAGATCTTCCTGTTCCAGCGCCGCGACCTGGGTGGAGGTGAGTGCTGCAACCTGCCCTGGCTTCAACACCTCCGCCTGCGCCGTGCTCAGGGCGGCAATCACCTGCGTGCTCAACCCGGCGATGGCGCTGGAACTCAAGGCCGCGATCTTCTCCGTCGAGAGCAGGGCGATGTCGTCGGTTCCGAGACCGGCAGCCTGGACAGCGCCCATGGCTCCGATCTGGGCCAGAGAAAGAGCCGCCACCTGGGCCGTGCTCATTGCCGCCATCTGATTGTAGGTCAGACCTGCAATCTGGCCGGTCGACAGTCCTGCAATATCACCGGTGGAGAGGGCAGCAATGACTGCCGTCGACAGTCCTTTGATGGCCGTCGCACCGATTGCCGCCAGATCGCCTGGCGACAGAGCGGCGAGATCCTGGGTGTCAAGGCCGGCAAGACCATTCGCGCTCAGGGCGGCAATCTGCGTCGACGAGAAGGCTGCGACTTGATCCACGCTCAACGCTGCGACCTGAGCGCTGGACAGACCCGACACGCTCGCCGTGCTCAAGGCTGCGACCGCACTCGTGGTCAGGCCGGCGATAAAATCGGTCGAAAGGCCGGCGATCCCCGCCGAACTGATTGCGGCAATTTCGGCTGCGGAAAAGCCTTCCAGATCCGAAATGCTGAGACCGGACAGAGCGCCGGAACTCAGCGCCGCAATCTGGGAAATCGACAGGGCGGCAATCTGCTCGACGCTCAAGGCGGCCATCTGCGTACCGGTCAGACCCGCGATCCCTGTCGCACTGATTGCGGCAATCTGGGCGGTCGAGAACGATCCGAGATCGTCCGTACCCAGGGATTCGATCTGGCGCGAGGTCAAGGCCGCGACCTGTGTCGTGCTCAGCGAGTCGATCTGCTCCGAGCTCAACGCGGCCAGCTGCGTGGTGCTCAGGGCCGCGACGGCAGCTGTACTCAGGGCACCGACCTGCGCCGGCGTGAGGCTCGCAATCATCGTGGTCGACATTCCCTCCATCGCGCCGGCGCTGATCGCAGCGATGTCGGCAGAAGAGAAGACGTCGAGATCATCGGTGCCGAGCACCGCGATCTGGCGCGAGGTGAGAGCGGCAACCTGCTTGGGGGTGAGCGCTTCGATCTGATCGATACTCATGGCAGTGATCTGCGCCGTCGATAGACCGGCGATACCGGTCGCTCCAAGCGCTGCGATCTGATTCGTGGAGAAGGCTGCGATCATGGCCGTCGACAGACCGGAAATGGCGGACGAACTGATGGCAGCCATGTCGGCGGTCGAGAAGGTCTCGATGGCGTCGATTGTCAAGACGGCAATCTGCGCCGAGGTGAGAACCGCCACCTGCCCCGACGTAAAGGCTTCGATCTGATCGATGCTCAAGGCCGCGATCTGTGCGGTCGAGAGGTTGGCGACACCAGCTGTGGCGAGAGATGCGATCTTGGCGGTCGAGAGCACCGCGAGGTCATCGGTTCCCAAGGCTGCGATTTGCCGCGAGCCGAGTGCTGCGACCTGGAGGGTGGTCAGGGCCTCGACCTGCAGGGTGCTCAAAGCCGCAATCTGCGCTGTCGACAGACCGCTGACCCCTCCGGTGCCGAGGGCAGCAATCTGTTCGGTCGAAAGCGAGGCGATGGTACCCGTCGAGAAACCGGTCACCGCGCTTGAGCTGATTGAGGCGATGTCGGCGGTCGAGAACATGTCGAGATCATCCGTCGTGAGAACGGAGATCTGGGCCGAGGTCAGGGCGGCCACCTGAGCCGTGGTCAGCGCCTCCATCTGCTCGGAACTCAATGCGACGAACTGCGTGGTGGTCAGCGCATTGATGGCAGCGGTGCTCAGTGCTGCGACTTGCGCTGTGGTCAAAGCGGACAGATCGTCGGTTCCCAGCACCGCGATCTGACGGGTTGTGAGAGCGGCAACCTGATCCGTGCTCATCGCACCGATCTGCAGCGTGCCCAAAGCGCTTATCTGAAGCGTTGAGAGACCCGACATCGCAGCTGCACTGAATGCCGAGATCTGGTCAGGGGAAAGCGCGACGAGCACTGCGGTCGGAATGCCCGCAATCGCCCCCGTCGCGATTGCCGCGAGATCGGCATCGCTGAAGACACCGAAATCGGCCGTGTCGAAGGCTGCGATCTGGGTTGAGCTTAAGGCGGCGATCTGGCCTGGGGTCAAGGCTTCAACCTGATCCGACAGAAGCGCCTGTATTTGTGTGGCCGACAGTCCCGCCACACCCGTGGCGCTGATGGCGGCAATCTGTTCGGTCGACAGGACTGCCAGGTCATCTGTACCGAGAACACCGATTTGGCGCGAGCCAAGCGCAGCGATCTGAGCCGTCGTCAAGGTATCGACCTGTGCGACACTCAGGGCTGCGACCTGGACGGTGGACAAACCGGCGACCACACCGGTGCTCAGCGCCATGATCTGGTCGGCAGAGAGAGCCGCGATCAGTCCGTTCGTCAGACCCGCGACGGCGGCCGTGTTGATTGCGGCGATGTCTGCGGTGGAGAAGACGGCGATGTCGTCGGACCCGAGTGCTGCAAGCTGGCGCGAGCTCAGAGCGGCGACCTGAGCCGTGGTCAGCGCTTCCACCTGACCGGTGCTCAAAGCGCCGATCAGGGCCGTGGACAGACCAGCAACGCCTTGGGCGCTGATGGCCGCAATCTGCGTGGTGGAGAATGCGGCAATGCTCGTGGTTGTGATGGCCGCGATCTGGCCGGAACTCAGCGCTGCGATCTGCGCAGTGGTCAATTCCGCGACCTGGGCCGGCGTGAGGCCGCTCAATTGGGTGGTCGACAGACCGCCGACGCCGCCAGCACTGAAGGCTGCGAGCTGGTCTGCCGAGAGTGCACCGATCAACTCCGATGTCATGCCCGTCACAGCACTGGCACTGATGGCCGCGATATCGGCGGTCGAGAAGACTGCGATGTCATCCGTTCCAAGCGCGGCAATCTGTTTCGAGCTGAGCGCAGCGACCTGGGCCGTCGTCAAAGCTTCCACCTGGACCGTGTTCAATGCCACGATCTGCGTTGTGGAGAGGCCGCTGATGCCTGCAGCCGTGAGTGCCATGACCTGTCCCGTGGACAGAAGCGCGATCTTGTCAGTGCCGAGCGCTGCCACCTGAGACGAGGAGAGTGCTGCGATCTGCGCCGAGTTCAGAGCGGCGATCTGACCTGACGTCAGAGCTGCGACCTGCTGGGTCCGCAACCCTCCGATGCCGCCTGCGGTGAGTGCCGCGATCTGGGCCGTCGAGAGCGAGGCAATGACGGCCGGGGAAAGGCCGCCGATCGCGAGCGAACCGAGGGCGGCAATGTCCGCTGTCGAGAAGGTCGCAATGTCCTGGCTTGTCAGCATGGAGAGCTGCGCCGAGCTCAAGGACCCGACCTGGCTGCTGGTCAAGGCTTCGACCTGACTGGAATTCAAGGCATCAATCTGACCCGATGTCAGTCCGGTCACGGTTCCCACGCCGAGGGCTGCCACCTGGCTGGTCGAAAGTGTGGCGATCGTGCTGCTCGCGATGGCTCCGATCTGGGTCGAGGTCAGGGCTGCGACCTGGCTCGTGCTCATGGCGGCGAACTGGCCGACCGCGAGCGCCGCCACCTGTTTGGTGGTCAAGCCGGCAATGCCGGTGTTGCTCAGGGCCGCCACCTGCGCTGTGGTCAGAGCCGCAATCGCGGCCGTCGACAAACCGGAGATCGCGCCGGCAGAGATTGCCGCCACATCCTTGGTCGCGAAGGTCGCGATATCTTCCGTTCCGAGAACGCCAAGCTGCGTCGAATTGAGCGCGGCCACCTGAGCGGCACCCAGCGCCTCCATCTGTGCCGTGGTCATGGCATCAAGCTGCTTGGTCGAAAGACCGGTGATCGCGGCTGTGCTCAGAGCCTCGATCTGCGCGGTGGAGAGAGACGCCACGGCTTCAGTCGTCAGGCCACCCACGGCCGCGGAGCCGATTGCGGCGATGTCCTTTGTCGAGAACGTTGCCAGATCATCGGTACCAAACGCCGACAATTGCTGAGATGTCAGTGCTGCGACCTGAAGAGGCGTCAGCGCCTCCGCCTGCGCCGTCGTCAGGGCCGAGATCTGCGTCGTGTTGAGGGCGGCAATTGCGCCGGTGTTGAGCGATGCGACTTGCAGGGTCGAGAGCGCGGCAATCATAGCCGTGGTCAACGAACCGATTTGCAGCGTGCCGAGTGCTGCCATCTGCTTGCTTGTCAGCGCAGCGATCTGGTTGGTGCTCAAGGCTGTGACCTGATTCGCCGTCAAGCCAGCCACCGACTGGCTGCTCAAGGCTGCGATCTGATCCGTCGACAATGCGGCGATGACGGTGGGAGACAAACCTGGCAAGGCAGACGGAGCGATCGCGGCAACATCCTTGGTCGAAAAGACCGCAAGATCGTCCGTCCCGAAGGCTTCCAGCTGCGTCGAGCCGAGGGAGGCGACCTGCACCGGCAGAAGGGCTGACACCTGAACGGTGGTGAGCGTGTTCAATTGTGTTGTGGTGAGGCCCGCAATACCACCACTGCTGAGGGCCTCGATCTGAGCTGTGCTCAAAGTGGCGATGTTGGCGGTCGAGAGGGAAGCGACCTGACCGGAGCTCAGCGCCGCGATTTGTTTCACCGTAAGAGCCGAAACCTGATCAGAGGTCAGCACTTCGACCAGATCGACCGGAAGCTTGGCGATCGTGCCGACGCTGATCGCCACGATCTGCGCCGTCGAAAGAGATCTGAGGCCGGCTTCGGTCAACCCCGCAATGGCGTCACTTGTGAGCGCGGCGATTTCGGCCGTCGTGAAGGTTGCAAGATCGTCCGTCCCAAGGGCTGCCACCTGAGAGGATTTCAGCGCCTTGATCTGCTTGTCGGTCAGTGCCTGCACCTGGCCAGTGGACAAGGCCTGAACCTGCTCGGATGTCAGGCCGCCTACCCCCGCCACGCTCAGAGACGCAATCTGCTCGGTCGAGAGGCTTGCGAATGCCGTGGTGCCGATCGCGGCCAACTGGGTTGCCGTCAAGGCCGCGATCTGCCGGGTGGACATGGCCGCCAGTTGACCGATCGTCAGGGCCTCCACCTGATCCGTGGTCAGGGCGGAGACCGCCGACGTGGTGAGCGCGGCCAAGGTCGTTGTCGGGAGTGCCGCGAGGATGGTCGTGCTGATGCCGGCCACGGCCTTGTTCGTCAGTGCTGCGATCTCTTCCGTGGAGAAGGTCGCAAGATCTGCGCTGTCGAGGACAGAGACCTGAGCGGAATTGAGCGCCTTGATCTGGGCGGCCGTGAGAGCCTCCACCTGGGCGGTCGACAAAGTTTCCATCTGGTCGCTGGTCAGCCCGGCGATGCCGTTCGGGTTCAAAGCGGCGATCTGAGCTGTGGAAAGGACGGCTAGGGCTTCTGTGCTGAGCGCGCCCAACTGCTTGGCATTTAACAGCTTGATCTGAGAGGTCGCGAGGGCAGCGGCCTGCGCCGTGCTCAACGTCGCGACCTGCTGGGTGGTCAGGCTGGTGATTGCACCGGTGGCCAGTGCCGCAATCTGATCGGTCGTCAGGGCCGCGATGAGATCCGTGCCAAGCCCGGTGACCGAAGCGCTGCTGAGGACCGCGATTTCGGCGGTCGAGAATGTCGCGATGTCATCCGTTCCGAGCGCGGCAATCTGCTTGGCGCTCAGGACCTTCACCTGAGCGGTCGTCAGCGCTTCGACCTGGGCAGTCGAGAGGGCGTTGATCTGGTCCGTCGTCAGGTTCACCAGCGTTGTGGTGGAGAGTGCTGCGATCTGCGCCGTCGACAGGGCGGCGATGGCATCCGTTGTTAGACCCGCAACCGCCTTATTGACGATCGCGGCGATATCGGCGGTCGAGAACGTGACGATGTCGTCAGCCCCGAGAGCTGCCAGTTGGTCGGACCGCAGTGTTTTGACCTGGGCGGAGGACAATGCCTCGACCTGACCGGTCGAAAGAGCGCCAATCAGGGTGCTGGAAAGGCCAATGATGCCGGCGGTGGTGATGGCGCCGATCTGCGCCGAACTCAAGGCTGTGACATTGTCGGTGGTGAAGCCGGCGATCTGGCGTGAGCTCATCGCTCCGATCTGGGCTGTCGTCAGGGCGGCGATCTGCGCGGAGGTCAGGGCGGCGATCTGCTTGGTGGTGAAGCCGGTCACTGCACTTGTACCGAGGGCCGCAATCTGGTCGCTCGAGAGGGCCGCGACCAGGTCCGTCGACAGACCCGACACGGCCTTGTTGGTCAGAGCCGCGATATCGTCCGAAGAGAAGGTCGCGAGCGCGTCGGCCGAAAGAACCGCCATCTGTATCGACGTGAGTGCTTTCACCTGAATACTCGTCAGAGCCTCGGCCTGGGCGGTCGTCATGGCTCCGATCTGCGCGGTGGTGAGGCTTGCGACGGCACCCGTATTCAGGGCCGCGATCTTGTCGGTGGTCAGTGTCGCGAGAACGGCGGTCGTGATACCGGTCGCGGCCTTGCCCGACAGTGCGGCGATCTCCGCCGTCGTAAAGGTGGCCAAGTCGACGTCATCAAGGACCGCAACCTGGGCTGCGGACAAGACCTTGACCTGGATGCCCGTCAGAGCTTCGACCTGGGCCGTTGACAGAACCGCGATCTGGGTCGTGGAAAGACCGGTGATCGCGCCGGTGCTCAGCGCCGCGATCTGGGCGGTCGTCATTCCAGCGATGCTCTCTGTCTTTAGCGAAACGATCTGCTTCGCCGACAGAGCCTTGACCTGCTGCTCCGTCAGAGCCGCCGTCTGATCGGCAGACAGGGCGGAGAGCTGCTTCGTCGTCAGCTGGCTAACGCTTGCCGTGCTCAAGGCAGCGACCTGTTCCGTCGACAAGATCGCGATGGCCTGGTTCGTGAGGCCCGAAATGGCGCGAGCGGCGATAGCCGCCATGTCTGCCGTGGAGAAGCCCGCGATGTCTTCTGTGCCGAGCGCTGCGAGTTGCGCTGCGGTCAATGCGGATACCTGACCGGGTGTCAGCGCGGCCGCCTGCGCACTCGACAATCCAGCAATCTGCCCGGTGGTCAGCTTACCGACCGCGGTGCTGTTGAGGCTTTCGATATCGTACTGGTCGAGGACCGCGAGTTGGTCGAGCGTGAGGCCGACGATTGCGGACTGCGAAATCGCCTTGAGCTGCTGGCTGCTCATGACGTCCACGTCTTCCGTGTCGAGCGCGGCAATCTGCACCGACGACAGGACGCCGATCTGCTGGGTGGTGAGCGAAGCCACGTCCTCTGTCGACCAGGCCGCGACCTGCGTCGTCGATGCTGCCCGGATCTGCGCGAGGCTGAGGGACGAAATCGTGGTGCTCATATACAAAATCCGTGATGCTATGTTGTCATCAAAATCAACGCTAACGCCACAACTGGGCCGATCGCGCACGTTCACCAATCGTGCCATTGTTAGGCAGTTGGGCTTGCCTGAGACTGGAGCGTGATCTGGAAAGGTGCGGCGCACGCATGGCGAGCGTTAGACGGCGCATTCAACAAGGGATCGGAGCGGCCGTGGTCCGGGAGATGGGCACAAAGAAAAACGGCGCCTCCCTGGGGAGACGCCGTTTCTCGATGGTCTTTCGATTTTATCGGCGCGGCCATGAGCCGCGCCGCAGTTCTTAGATCGCCTGGTAGGCTGCGACGATCGCGGTGACCTGGTCGTCGGTCATTGCACCGATCTGCGTTGCCGTGAAGGCTGCGACCTGGGCCGTGGTGAGGCTGCCGAAGTCTCCGGTTTCGAGGCCGGCAATTGCCTTGGTGCTGATTGCGGCGATATCGGCGGTCGAGAAGGTGACCAGATCCGCCGTCGCCAGAGCAGCGATGGCAGCCGAGCCAAGAGAAGCGACCTGACCGGACGTCAGAGCTTCGACCTGGGCGGTGCTGAAGGCATCGATCTGCGCCGTGGACAGGGCGGAGACCGCTGCAGTGCCGAGGACCGCAACCTGACCAGTGGTCAGAGCCGCGACGCTGGCCGTGGTCAGAACCTTGACTTGCGACGAGGTGAGAGCCGCCGTCTGGGCCGTGCTCAGACCAGCCACTTGAGCCGTGGTCAGGACACCGATCTGGGCAGTGCCGAGCGCCGCGACCTGAGCGGTGGACAGACCAGCGGTCTGAGCCGTTGTCAGTGCCGCAATGTTCGCCGTCGACAGACCGGCCAGAGCCTTGGAGCTGATTGCCGCGATGTCCGCCGACGAGAAGGTCGCGAGGTCATCGGTGCCGAGTGCTGCCAAAGCCGTGGAGCTCAAACCAGCAATCTGCGTTGTCGTCAGTGCCGCAACCTGGGCGGTTGTCAGCACACCGACCTGCGTCGAGGTCAGCGCTGCGAGCAGCGAGCTGCTGAGGCCAGCGACCTGGCCGGTGGTGAGAGCGGCGATGTTCGCCGTGCTCAGCGACGAGACCTGGGTCGCCTTCAGCGCGGAGAGCTGACCGGTGGTCAGTGCCGCCGCCTGGGTGGTGGTCAGAGCTCCCAACTGAGCGGTCGACAGAGACGACAGCTGTGTGGAGGTGAGACCGGCGAGCTGGGCGGTCGTCAGAGCCGCGACATTGGCGGTCGAGAGGCCAGCCAGTGCCTTGGTGCTGATTGCGGCGATGTCGGACGATGCGAAGAGCGCCAGATCATCGGTTCCAAGAGCACCGAGGGCAGCGGAGCCAAGAGCGCCGATCTGCGTGGAGGTCAGCACATCGACCTGTGCCGTGGTCAGGGCGGAGATCTGGGTCGACGACAGGGCGGCAACCGCCTTGCTGTTGAGCACTGCGACCTGCCCAGTGGTCAGAGCAGCGATGTTTGCCGTGTTTAGCGCCGTTACCTGGGTGGAGCCAAGGCCGCTCACCTGGAGGGTCGACAGACCTGCCACCTGAGCCGTGGTCAATGCACCGACCTGCGTGGAGCTGAAGGCGCCGATCTGCGTCGTCGTCAGCGCGGCCGCCTGGGCGGTGGTGAGGGCAGCCACATTGGCCGTGGAGAGGCCCGCAATGCTCTTGGAGTTGATCGCGGCGATCTCTGCGGTGGAGAAGGTTGCAAGATCGTCGGTACCGAGAGCAGCCAGAGCTGCCGAACCGAGGCCGGCGATCTGGGTGCTGTCCAGCGCGTTAACCTGGGCCGTGGTCAAGGCGCCGATCTGGGCCGAGGACATGGCGCCGAGCTGAGCCGAGCTGAAGGCTGCAACCTGGCCCGTGGTCAGGGCCGCGACATTGGCGGTGGACAGGCCGGAGATCGACTTGCTGGAGATTGCGGCGATGTCGAGCGTCGAGAAGAGCGCGATATCGTCGGTGCCGAGGGCGGCCAGATCTTCAGAGCCGAGAGCGGCGACCTGAGCCGGCGTCAGGGCTTCAACCTGAGCCGTCGTCATGGCAGTGAACTGGGCCGAAGACAGGGCGCCGACAGCGGCAGAGCCGAGAGCGGCGATCTGGCCGGTGGTCAGAACCGCGAGATTGGCGGTGCTCAAGCCAGCAACCTGCGTCGAGCTCAGGGCGCCGACCTGCGTGGAGGTCAGAGCCGCTGCCTGGGCGGTCGTGAGCGCTCCGAGCTGCGCAGTGCTGAGGGCTGCGACCTGGGCGGTGGTGAACCCTGCCGTCTGGGCCGTGGTGAGGCCGGCGAGTGCTGCCGTGGACAGGCCGGAAATCGCCTTGCTGCTGATCAGAGCAATGTCAGCCGACGTGAAGGTCGCGAGGTCGTCCGTGCCAAGCGCGGCGACTGCTGCCGAGCTGAGGCCCGCGATCTGGCCGGTGGACAGGGCCGCAACCTGAGCGGTTGTCAGGGCCGCCATCTGCGTGCTGCTGAGCGAGGCCATAGCCTTGGAGCTCAGGGCGACAATCGCAGCGGTGGTGAGCGCGGCAATGTTGGCGGTGTTGAGGGCTGCGACCTGGGTAGAGCCAAGACCGGCGACCTGCGCCGTCGTGAAGGCAGCAACCTGGGCCGTGGTGAGCGAACCAACCTGAGTCGAGGTCAAAGCGCCAACCTGAGCCGAGGTAAGGGCAGCAACCTGCGTGGTGTCGAAGGAGCCGAGGGCAGCGGTGGTCAGACCGGAGATCGCCTTCGAGCTCAGGGCAGCGACATCGTCCGTCGAGAAGGTATCGATGTCATCAGCCATCAGAGCGCTGAGCTGTACCGAGCTCAGGAGAGCGAGCTGAGCGGGGCCGAAGCCGTTGATCTGTCCGGTGTTGAAGACATCCATCTGTGCCGAAGACAGGCCGGCGATTGCCTTGCTGCTAAGCGCACCGATCTGGGCGGTTGTCATGTTCTGCAGCTGGGTCGTGCCGAGCGCCGCAGCCTGGGTCGAGCCAAGGGCAGCAACCTGCGCCGTGGACAGTACAGCGACGCTGCCGGTGGTCAGCGAGGCGATCTGGGCCGTCGAAAGAGCAGCGACCATGGCAGTGCTGAGGGCCGTGGCCTGTGCCGTGGTAAGTGTCGCAAGTGCGGCGGTCGAAAGACCGGCGACCGCCTTGGTGCTGATGGCGGCAATTTCTGCCGTCGAGAAGGTCGCGATATCGTCGGTGCCGAGAGCCGCCAGAGCTGCCGAACCAAGGCCGGCGATCTGCGTGCTGCCCAGTGCGTTCACCTGGGCCGTGGTCAAGGCGCCGATCTGGGCCGAGGACATGGCGCCGAGCTGGGCCGAGCTGAGGGCTGCAACCTGGCCCGTGGTCAGGGCCGCGACGTTGGCGGTGGACAGGCCGGAGATCGACTTGCTGGAGATTGCGGCGATGTCGAGCGTCGAGAAGAGCGCGATATCGTCGGTGCCGAGGGCGGCCAGATCTTCAGAGCCGAGAGCGGCAACCTGGGCCGGCGTCAGGGCTTCGACCTGAGCGGTCGTCAGCGCGGTGAACTGGGCCGAAGACAGGGCGCCGACAGCGGCAGAGCCGAGAGCGGCGATCTGGCCGGTGGAGAGAACCGCCAGATTGGCGGTGCTGAGCGCCGAGACCTGTGCAGACGTGAAGGCGCCGACCTGAGCCGTGGTCAAACCGGCGGCCTGGGCGGTCGTCAGCGCTGCGAGCTGCGCGGTGCTGAGGGCTGCGACCTGACCGGTGGTCAGGCCGACCGTCTGGGCCGTGGTGAGCGAGCCGATGGCCGCGGTGCCAAGACCGCCGATGGACTTGCTGCTGATGACGGCGAGTTCGGCAGACGACAGGGTTGCGAGGTCGTCGGTGCCGAGGGCTGCAATGGCTGCCGAGCTCAGACCTGCTAGCTGGCCGGTCGTCAGGGCAGCTACCTGAGCGGTCGTGAGAGCAGCGACCTGCGTGCTGGAGAGGGCGGCCATGGCCTTGGAGCTCAGGGCTGCAACGGCTGCCGTGGAGAGTGCTGCGACGTTGGCCGTGTTCAGTCCGACGATCTGGGCAGAACCGAGGCCAGCGGCCTGGGTGCCCGTGAGAGCGCCAATCTGAGCGGTGGACAGCGAGCCGACCTGCGTGGAGGTCAAGGCGCCGAGCTGGCCGGTCGTAAGAGCCGCCATCTGGGCGGTGTCGAGGGAAGCAAGTGCGTCGGTCCGCAGGCCGGCGATGCCCTTCACGTTGATCGCGGCAACCTCAGCGGTGGACAGGGTGTCGATATCGTCGCTCAGGATGACCGAGAACTGCGAAGAGGTCATTACAGCGAGGTGCGCGGTGGTCAGGCCGGCGACATTGGTGTTCAGGGTGTCGATCTGAGCGGTGCTGAAGCCCAAGATAGCCTTGGTGCTGAGCGCGCTCACCTGAGCTGTCGTCAGGCTCTGGATCTGCGTGCCGCCAAGGGCAGCGGCCTGGGTCGAGCCGAGAGCCGATACCTGGGTGGTGGTCAGAGCTGCGACGTTTGCCGTCGTCAGCGCGCCGATCTGCGCCGTCGTGAGAGCCGCAACCTGCGCTGTCGAAAGTCCTGCCAGCTGTGCGGTGGTGAGGGCTGCGATGTTGGCGGTCGAAAGACCAGTGATGGCCTTGCTGCTGATGGCGGCGATGTCTGCGGAATCGAGCGTCGCAAAGTCGTCGGTCGCGAGGGATGCGATGGCAGCCGAGCTCAGGGCGCCGATCTGCGTGCTGCTCATTGCAGCGATCTGGGCGGAGGAGAGGTTGCCGACCTGAGCAGAGGAAAGAGCCGCGATCTGGCTGGTGCCGAGAGCGCTGATCTTGGCGGAGTCGATCACCGCGAGCTGACCGGCGCTGAGGCCGACCATGGAGGCTGCCGAAACAGCGCTGAGCTGGGCGGAGCTGAGGGCCGCAAGGTCAACCGTCTCAAGCGCTGCGATCTGCGCGGACGAAAGGACCTTGATCTGGGCAGAAGACAGGGCCGCCATGTCTTCGGTGTTGAGCGAGACAATGCTGGCCGTGGAGAGGGCCTTGATCTGAGTCGTGGTCAGAGATGTGATGATCGAGGTCATTTACGCGCGCCTTTGACGTTGCGATTTGCAGATGTCATTCCCCTGCCGCCGCACTGTGAAAGGGCCTGATCACCCTGACACCGCGGACCCAGGCGCATCCTGCACCTGCTGGCGATTTGGCCCCTCGATACGCACCATCATCGGTCGTCGTCGAAAGGGTGTCCTAGCGGACTGAAAACTTGAGGTAAAACATGGCTCGCACTGGAGCCGGAACGCGGGAGGCATCATGCATTCGAGGCCCGGGCGGACCCCTAATCCTGCGCTTGTGAAGGTCGTGACATCCTTGCCTGAACAAGAACCTCTCACCCAGTTCTGCCAGTCTCACTCTAAATTGAGTCGGAGCCCAGCAGAAGCCTTGAGCCAACCTTGCATTTCAGATTCTAACATTCAGTTAATTGGCGATCTGGAAAGTCGCAAATTCTAATCAGACAATTTTTGCGCGTCGCTATTCTTCCAGGTCAGCGAAACGCCGGGAATCCGCAGTAATATTCCGCCGATATTTATAGTCTACAACAAAATAGACCCATTGATGGACTTGGTGGTTCGCGTTCCACTCAGCGTGGCAAGCCCAAAGCAAGCTAGCGCCGCTAGATGAGACGACGCGCCATGGCGCCCGTGTCAATTCGAGCCTCTGGCTCCAAGCTTCGTGGAATGTCCAGATCATGGATCATGCACCCGCCCAGGACAATGCTTCGCTGTTTACCGCCCTACTGCTGCGCGCCCGCAACCAACAGCTCCCGCTGGGTGAGTTGTTTCAGGTTGCAGAGGCCCTGAGCGCCGGGGGCCAGCGCGTGCTCGCAGCCGAACTCTACAAGGCCTGGATCGCCTATAACGACAACAACCCACTGCTGCATTTCGTCTACTTCAACTATTCCGTGACGCTGCGGCAGATGGACGACCTTGCCGGATCGATCCAAGCATTGCAGGCTTGCCTCAGGATCAATCCGCAATTTGGCCAGGCGCACATCAACCTTGGTCGCGCCATGGAAGACAGCGGCCTGACGCTGCAGGCCATTCAGCAATGGCGCACCTATGCCGAACAGACGTCGGAGATCACAGCCGAGCGTTCGAGCCACCGCCTGATGACGCTGCAGCACATCGGCCGCGTGATGGAAGGCGCCGGGCTGCTCGAGGAGGCCGAGACGGCCTTATGGCAGGCAATCGAGTTGCGGCCAGACAAGCCGGAAGCGGGCCAACACTGGCTTTCGCTGCGTCAACACCAATGCAAGTGGCCGGTGATCGTCACCTCGGAGCATGTCACCGCGCGCAATCTGGTCGACGCCATGTCGCCGCTGCCGCTCGGCTGCTTCTCGGATGACCCGCTGTTCCAGCTCGCCAAGGCCTATCGCTACAACACGTTCCTCGTCGGCAGGCCCGACACGAGCGGCTTCATCCGGCAGACGCCGCGGATCAAGACCGGCACCGGCCAGCGCCTGCGCATCGGTTACGTTTCTTCCGACCTGCGCGACCACGCGGTCGGCTTTGCGCTTCGCGAAGTTCTGGAGTTGCATGACAAGAGCCAGGTGGAGATCTTCGCCTATTATTGTGGCGAGGCCCGAACCAACGATCCGACGCAGGAGCGGATCAAGGCCGCGGTTGACGTTTGGCGCGACATTGCCTCGATCACCGATCTGCAGGCGGCCAATCAGATCGTGGCCGACGAAATCGACATTCTCGTTGACGTCAACGGGTTCACCAAACATGCGCGGACCAAGATCTTCGCATACCGTCCGGCACCCGTGATCGTCGCCTTCTGCGGCTACCCGGGTTCGATGGGCAGCCCCTATCATCAGTATCTCATCGCCGATGACCAGATCGTGCCGCCAGAGGCTGAAGTTTACTATACAGAGAAGGTTCTGCGGATCCCCTGCAACCAGCCGATCGACCGCAAGCGCGTCATTGCCAAGACGCCGACCCGCACGGAAGCAGGACTGCCGGAAGAGGCCTTCGTCTTCGCCTGCTTCAACGGCATGCAGAAGATCACGGCACCCGTGTTCTCGCGCTGGATGGACATCCTGCTCGCCACACCGAACAGCGTGCTGTGGCTGCTTGGCGGACCGGATGTGGTCAACCAGCGTCTGCGAACCCTGGCCACAGAGCGGGGCATCGCTGCGGAGCGACTGATCTTCGCGCCCAAGGCCGCCAATCCTCATCACCTCGCCCGCATTGCGCTTGCCGATCTCTTCCTGGATACGTTCCCCTACGGCGCCCATTCGACCGCAGCGGATGCGATCACCATGGGCCTTCCCGTGCTCACCGTGCCCGGCAAGACGTTTGCCTCGCGCTTCTGCAGCAGCATCGTGGTTGCGGCCGGCATTCCCGAACTCGTCTGCAGTTCGCCCGACGACTATGTCGCCAAAGCCATCACCTATGCGCGCAACCCGGCAGCGCTCAAGGTTATCAGGCAGTCGCTGCAGGATCAGCGGGAGGGCAGCGTTCTGCGCGACATCCCGGCCCTCGTTCGGCGCCTGGAAGAACTGTTCTGGCAGATGCAGGGTGAATGCGAGCGTGGGGAAACGCCGGTTCCGGATCTTACCAATCTCGACGTCTATTACGAGATCGGCGCTGAGCTGATGCTCGAAAACACCGACTGGCAGGACGAGGGCACCTATCGCCAACGCTACCTGGAGAAGCTCCGCCGTTGGGATGAGTTCTCCCAGCTGCCCCGCGATGCGCGTCTGTGGACAGGGCCGTCCGCCTGACAGCGCGGAGATCGGTGGCGCGGACACAGACACCACAGACAAGCAGGACATGCAGATGAGTGCCAAGGGAAGAATTGCGATCGTCGGCGCCGGGCTTTCCGGCGCGGTCATCGGGCGCGCGCTAGCGAAAGAAGGCTATACGGTCGAGATCTTCGACAGCCGTAGCCACATCGCCGGCAATTGCCACACGGAGCGCGATGCGGATACCGGCGTGATGGTTCACGTCTATGGCCCGCACATCTTCCATACCGATGACGACGAGGTCTGGGACTACGTCAACCGCTTCGCCACCTTCATGCCCTACAAGAACCGGGTGAAGACAACGAGCCAGGGACAGGTCTTTTCCCTTCCGGTCAACTTGCACACCATCAACCAGTTCTTCGGCAAGACCTTGCGGCCGGACGAGGCGCGCGCCTTTCTGGAGACGCAGGCCGATACGTCCATCACGGATCCGCAGACCTTCGAGGAGCAAGCCCTGCGTTTCGTCGGTCGCGATCTCTACGAAGCGTTCTTCAAGGGGTATACGCAAAAGCAGTGGGGGTGTTCGCCAACCGCCCTACCCGCCTCCATCCTGAAGCGGCTCCCGGTCCGCTTCAACTACGATGACAACTATTTCTTCCACAAGCATCAGGGCATGCCGGAGAACGGTTACACCGACCTGGTGCGCGGCATTCTCGATCAGCCCGGCATTACACTGCATCTCGGCACGGTGTTCCGTCGCTCGCAGAAGGATGCCTTCGACCACGTCTTCTATTCCGGGCCGCTGGATGGATATTTCGACTACGAGAACGGCCAGCTCGGCTACCGGACTCTCGATTTCGAGCGCTTTACCTATGACGGCGATTATCAGGGCTGCGCGGTGATGAACTATGGAGACGTCTCGGTTCCCTACACCCGCATCACCGAACACAAGCACTTCTCCCCGTGGGAGACGCATCAGGGCTCGGTCTGCTACCGCGAATTCTCGCGCGAGTGCGGGCTCGATGACATTCCCTATTATCCGATCCGGCTCGTCGAGGAGAAACAGCAGCTCGCGGCCTATGTGCGTCGGGCGGAGGAAGAGAGCGACATTACCTTTGTCGGGCGTCTCGGCACCTATCGTTATCTTGATATGGACGTGACGATCCGCGAGGCGCTCGACACGGCACGGCTGTTCCTCGATCGCCGTGCTGCTGGCGCAGCCGTGCCGGTCTTCCTGCACTCACCCGTTTGACGGGATGGCCGCATTGGATGGAACCGGTTAATGATCCGGTTCTTCGATATTGAAAGCCCTGTTTGATGACCGAAACCAAAATCCTCGTCACCGGCGGTGCCGGCTATATCGGCTCACACACCTGCCTCGCACTGGCCGCCAAGGGGTATGTACCGGTGGTCTACGACAATTTCTCAAGCGGGCACCGCGAGTTCGTGAAGTGGGGGCCGGCCGAAGAAGGCGATATCCGCGACCGGGCGCGACTGCGTGAGGTCCTGGCGCTGCACAAGCCGGCAGCCGTGCTGCATTTTGCCGGTCTGATCGAGGTCGGACAGTCCTTCAAGGAACCGGAGGCCTTTTACGATATAAATGTCGGCGGGTCGCTCGCCCTGCTCCAGGCGATGATGGAAGCAGATATCCGCGCCTTCGTCTTTTCCTCCACCTGCGCCACCTATGGCACGCCGACCTACATGCCGCTGGACGAGGCGCATCCGCAGGCGCCGATCAACCCTTACGGACGCACCAAACATATTGTCGAGCAGGCCCTGCGCGACTTCGATCTGTGCGACCGCATGCGCTCGGTCATGCTGCGTTACTTCAATGCCGCCGGCGCCGATGCCGAGGGGCGGATCGGCGAATGGCATACGCCCGAGACCCACGCCGTTCCGCTTCTGATCGAAGCGGCACTTGGGCGCCGGGCCGGCTTCTCGATCTTTGGCGACGATTACGAGACACGCGACGGCACCTGCATCCGTGACTATGTGCATGTCACCGATCTTGCGGACGCGCATGTCAGGGCGGTCGAATATCTCCTGAACGGCGGCGAAACGGTCGCGATCAATCTCGGCACCGGCACCGGCACCAGCGTCCAGGAACTCATCTCTGCTGTCGAGACCGTCTCCGGACGCCCCCTGCCCGTCACCCGGGCCGAGCGGCGCGCAGGCGATCCGCCGCTCCTCGTGGCCAGCAACGAGACGGCACGCACCATCCTCGGATGGGAGCCGGAACACGAGATCGACGACATCATTCGCTCGGCCTGGACCTGGCATTCGCGCTTCAACGGCTATTCCTGACGGACGGGCGACCGCGGCCCCTGGCCAGGCGCCTTCTACGCCTCTGGATCCCTGGTCGTTTGCAAACTCGGTCCCGGCCGTGTCAGCACGAAGGCTGCACAGGCAACCAGAATAGCGCCGACCAGCAGCTTGAGCCAGATCTGCGGCGGCCCCACGAACCAGACGATGACATAACTCACAGCCATCAGCGAGACCGAGGCGACCTTGGCACGCCGGGAAATGGCGCCTTCGCGGCGCCAGTCGATCAGGGGCTGACCATAGCGCGGATGATCGAGCAGCCATTGCTCGAAGCGTGGCGACGACCGCGCGAAGAGTGCTGCGGCCAGGATCATGAAGGGCGTCGTCGGCAGAAGCGGGAGAAAGACCCCGACCAGGCCAATCGCGACCAGCAGCCAGGCGGCAGCGAGAGTGAGAAGACGCATTCGGGATCCTTCGCGGCAAAAGGTCGGTTCGGGTGAGAGATACCGCAAGTCAGCGCTCTGGCAAGGATGTTGAGGATCGGCCGAATTGCGGCAATTTTTCGTTTGCACCGCAACAGTGGACATGCATCCTTGGTGTCGCAATCTCGTCTGCAGGAATCCGCAAGTCTCATGTCCAAGATCACGATCGTTCTCGGCGCCGGTATTATCGGTGTGTCCACTGCCATCCACCTTGCCCGTCGGGGGCGCTCCGTGGTGCTGCTGGACCGCCGCGGCGCAGGCGAGGAAACCTCCTTCGGTAATGCCGGTCTGATCCAGCGTGAGGGCGTCGTGCCCTACGGTTTCCCGCAGGATCTGGGCCTTCTGATCCGCTATGGATTGAACAACCGGATCGATGCGCATTACCATGCGAGCGCCATCCTGAAGCTCGTGCCGTTCCTGTCTCGCTACTGGTGGCACTCCAACAAGAGCCGGCATGAGGCAATCGCGCGTACCTATGCACCGCTGATCGAAAGCTCGGTGACGGAACACAAGGACCTGATCGAGGCGTCCAATGCCGGGCATTTGATCCGCAAGGACGGATGGATGCAGGTCTTCCGGACTGCCGCGAAGCGGGACAAGGAAGTTGCGGAAGCGGAACGGCTGGCGCGCGAATACGGCATCAGCTATCGCGCTCTCGACCGGGACGATCTGGCCAAGGAGGAGCCGCATCTTCGGGGCGATCTGATCGGTGGCCTGAAGTGGAATGATCCGTGGTCGGTAACGGATCCGCACGCGCTGACACAGGCCTATCTCAGCTATTTCCGGTCGCTGGGTGGCCGTTTCGTCACAGGCGATGCGCAGAGCCTGGAACAGGGCGCCACCGGCAAGGGCTGGCGCGTCAAATCCGATGAAGGGATGATCGAGGGTGACGAGGTGGTTCTCGCACTCGGTCCCTGGTCGGAAGACGTCACCCGTAAATTCGGCTACAGCTTCCTGCTCGGCGTCAAACGTGGCTATCACATGCATTACGCGCCGGCCGGCAACGCCGTTCTCAACAACTGGACCTCGGACGTCGAACGGGGTTACTTCCTGGCACCCATGGACAAAGGCATCCGTCTGACGACGGGCGCGGAATTCGCCAACCGCGATGCGCCGAAGTCGCCAGTCCAACTCGGCCGCGCGGAGAAGGTCGCCCGCGAGATTTTCCCGCTCGCGGAACGGCTGGACGCAGAACCCTGGATGGGCGCACGCCCCTGCACACCCGACATGATGCCGGTGATCGGCAAAGCGCCGCGTCATGACGGCCTCTGGTTCGCCTTCGGCCATGCGCATCATGGCCTCACGCTTGGGCCGACGACCGGTCGACTGATCGCGGAAATGATCACCGGCGAAAAGACTTTTATTGACGCAAGCGCTTGGAAACCCGAGCGTTTTCGTCCCTGACAACGAGATCTTCGCTAGCCCCCTTCTCAGGGGGCTAGCCTTTTTTGCGCCGAGGTGTTACTCAGTCCGCATAATTTGATCAAATTGTTTCCCAGTGGAAACAGGCCGGACGTTTCTTGCGTCGAAAGCACGCCGCCGGTTGAGGGGATCAGGAAGAGACGACAGTGGCATGCGCCGGTGTTTGATTCATAACGCGAAAAGCGTTTACCGTTAGCGGCTTGGCCGCTTGCGCGATCTTGCGCGCTCCGAAACTCAAACGACATCAGCCACACGGTGACCCATGGACATGGCCGAAGAGGCACGCGAATTTTTCGCGGCAAATCCTGATATTGAAGTACTTGAAGCATTCGTCATCGACGTGAACGGCGTTCCGCGCGGTAAATGGATCCCACGCGAACGCGCCATCGACGTCTTGACCAAGGGCATGGCAATGCCGCGCTCCGTTTATGCGCTCGACGTTTGGGGCCGCGACGTAAATGCTGCCGGTCTCGCTGAAGGCACCGGCGACCCGGATGGTATCTGCTTTCCCGTTCCAGGCACCCTATCCCGCGTCACCTGGCTGTCTCGACCGACGGCTCAGGTCTTGCTGCAGATGCAGACGACCGAAGGCGAAAGCTTTTATGCCGACCCGCGCCAGGTTTTGGCCAATGTCATGGCGCGCTTTGCCGCCGCCAAGCTCACGCCCGTGGTCGCGACCGAACTCGAATTCTACCTGATCGACCCGGTGCGGTCGGCGCTCGATCCGGTGCGCCCGCCGAATACCCGCGATGGCCGCTGGCATACGGGGCAAACCCAGGTCCTCTCGATTTCCGAGCTGCAGGACTTTGAGGAGGTGTTCCACGGGATCTCCTCCGCCGCTCGAGCCCAGAATGTGCCGGCCGATACGACGTTGCGCGAGAACGGCCCCGGCCAGTACGAGATCAACCTCAATCACGTTCCCGATGCACTTGCCGCCGCCGATTATGCGGTGCTGCTGAAGCGCATCGTCAAGGGAGTGGCGCGCGCCAACGATCTCGACGCCACGTTCATGGCAAAACCCTACGGCACGCAAGCCGGCAGCGGCATGCACGTGCATTTCTCGGTTCTCGACGAGAACGGCCGCAACATCTATGTCGGCGAGGACGGCCCTTCGGAGGCCCTCTTCCATTCGGTCGGCGGACTTCTGCAGAACATGGGCGAGAGCATGGCGATCTTTGCCCCGCACCAGAATTCCTATCGCCGCCTGAGACCTTCGGAACATGCACCGACCTACGCTTCCTGGGGCATCGACAACCGGTCTGCGGCCGTGCGTGTGATCACCGCATCGAAGCCGGCGACCCGCATCGAACATCGCGTTGCAGGCGCCGACACCAACCCCTATCTCGTGCTGGCGATGATCCTTTCGGCTGCGCTTGCCGGCATGAAGGAAAAGCTGTCTCCCGGCGGCGCCATCTCGGGCGACGACCATGCGGTCAGTCATGAGCCGCTTCCGACCAACTGGGACTATTCTCTGCAACGCTTCGCCAAGTCGAGCTTTGCCTATGCTGCGCTCGGACCGAAATATCGCGGTCTCTATACAGCCTGCAAATTCCAGGAACTTTCGGAGTTTTCGCTCCGCGTGACCGACGTCGAATACGACGCCTATATCAGAACCGTTTGAGGTAAGACCCATGGAAAAGTCGATCGGACCCAATCCCGGCCATGCGGCCTCCTATTATGCAGCGTCTGCCCGTGACAAGCGCATTCGCCCGTCGCTGGACGGCGAACACACGGCCGATGTCTGCGTCATTGGCGCCGGCTTCACCGGCATTTCGGCGGCGCTGCAGCTTGCGGAAAACGGCTACTCCGTGATCGTGCTGGAAGCCGATCGCGTCGGCTTCGGTGCCTCTGGCCGCAACGGCGGACAGATCGTCAACGGCTATAGCCGCGATCTTGAAACGATTGCCCGGCGCTATGGACCTGACAGGGCCGCCCGGCTTGGCGAGATGTCGCTCGAGGGCGGCCAGATCATCCGGGAGCGCGTGGCGAAATACGGCATCGAATGCGATCTCGTCGATGGCGGCTTCTTCGCGGCCTTTACCGACAAGCAAGTCAAGGAAATGGCCGAAGTGCGGGCCAACTGGAAGAAGCACGGCCATGACGGCCTGGAAATGGTCTCCAAGGCGGATGTCGGCAAATATGTGAAAGCAGACCGCTATGTCGGCGGGATGATCGACCGCCGGGGCGGCCATATCCACCCGCTCGATCTCGTGCTCGGCGAAGCAGCCGCCGCCGAAAGCCTCGGCGCGAAGATCTTTGAAAAGTCGAAGGTCGTGCATCTCGACACCGGACCGCAACCCTTCGTCTGCACCGAAGGCGGCATCGTCAAGGCCAAGCATATCCTGGTGTGCGGGAATGCCTACATGGCCGGCCTCGCCCCGAAGATCACCGAGAAGATGATGCCTGTGTCCTCGCAGGTCATGGCAACCGAGCCTCTCGATGCCAAGCTGATCGAGGAGCTTCTTCCGGCCAATTACTGCGTCGAGGATGCCAATTACGTGCTCGATTACTATCGCCGCACGGCCGACAACCGTTTGCTCTATGGCGGCGGGATCGGTTACGGCGGTCAGGATCCGAAAAACCTGACTGGCGTCATTCGCCCCAACATGCTCAAGACCTTCCCGCAGCTCAAGGACGTGAAGATCGACTTTGCCTGGAGCGGCAACTTTGCTCTCACGTTGACCCGCATTCCGCATATGGGCAAGCTTTCCGACACCGTCTACTTCTCGCATGGCGACAGCGGCCATGGCGTAACGACGACCCATCTGCTCGGGAAAATCCTGGGTGAGGCCGTTCACGGCCAGATGAGCCGCTTCGACGTCTGGTCATCGCTGCAGGCCTATCCCTTCCCGGGCGGGCGCATGTTCCGCGTTCCGTTCACCGTTCTGGGTGCGTGGTGGTATGGCCTTCGCGACAAGCTTGGCGTTTGAGCGAGGGGCCTGACCCGCACCGTTACCCTCGCCGCCATGCAGATGGCCTGCAGCTAGTCTGTCGAGACAAGAGTAAGGCGAGATCTGGGAAACAAAAGACGCCACGATTGGCGTCGGCGCACCCGTGGGCTGCGAAAGCTGACCACGTCCGGTGTGATCAAAGGTCGGACAGGCCCTTGAGGGCGTCGTTGACGATGGCCGCGATGGGCTGATCGATCGAGACGGTGACGACGCCCGGCTCCCCCGTCGGCACCTCCAGCGTCGCGAGTTGGCTCTCCAGCAGGGCCGGCGGCATGAAATGTCCCGTGCGGGCGCCCATGCGGGCGCTCAACAGGGCATGGGAGCCTTCCAGATAGACGAAAGCCAACCGTCCACCCGTCGCGCGGCGCAGGTGATCGCGATAAACCGCCTTCAGCGCCGAGCAGGAGACGACGATCCCCTCCCCCTTGGCCAAAGCGTTCGCCATCGTCTCGCCGATGATCGTGAGCCAGGGCCAGCGGTCCTCGTCGGTGAGGGGCGTGCCGGCTGCCATCTTGTCGACATTGGCCTGAGGATGCAGAACGTCGCCTTCGATGAAACTCAGTCCGAGAGTCTTAGCCAGTTCCGCGCCGATGGAGGATTTTCCGCAACCGCTCACACCCATGACGACAATGGCAATGGGCGGCGGTGCGATCGGTTGGTCCTGCATGATTTTCCTGTCGTGCGTTTTCCTTGGGAGGCGCGACAATAAGAAGGTTCAGACGAAATTCAATCCAGCTTCCGCACGCGGGGCCGGCTGTCGCGCGGCGCGGATCGCGGCAGCGGTCTTTTCCGCCATCATGATGACCGGGGCATTGGTGTTGCCGCCGATCAGGCGCGGCATGACGGAGGCGTCGACCACCCGCAAACCTTCGATACCGTTGAATTTCAGCTCCGGATCCACGACAGCCTCTGCATCCGATCCCATGCGGCAGGTGCCGACGGGGTGATAGATCGTGTCGGCCCGGGCGCGGATGGCGGCGTTCAACTCGGCGTCGCTTTCGCCCGCCGGATAGAGTTCCCGCCCCCGGTAGCGCGCCATTGCCGGTGCCGACATGATCTCACTCAGGCGCCGCGCGCCCTTGCGGAGCGTCGTCAGATCCCTGGGATCGCTGAGAAAGGCCGGGTCGATCAACGGAGCGGTGAAAGGATCGGCACTGGCGAGCCGCACTGTGCCGCGCGAATAAGGCCGCAGCGCACAGACATGCGCCGAATAGCCATATCCCCAATGCATCTTGCGGACGTGGTCGTCGACCATTCCAACGAGGAAGTGCAGCTGGATGTCCGGCCTGTCGAGGGAAGGGTCGGTCTTGAGGAAACCGCCCGATTCGGCGCATGTCGAGCGGAGATGGCCCATGCGGTCGGTCCGCCACTCTCTTGCGGCACTGAGGAGATCCCCCGTCGCCGTCAGCCCCATACCGAAAAGGTCCTTGTCGGGCGACCGGAAGATCATGGTGTAATCCAGATGATCCTGAAGATTGGCACCGACACCCGGCTGATCGAGCACGACGGAAACCCCGTGCTGCCGCAAATGGTCTGCCGGGCCGATACCCGAAAGCATCAGGATGTGGGGCGACTGCAGGGCGCCGGCGGAGAGAATGACCTCGCGGCTCGCCCGGATCGTGCGCTCCTCCCCGGCATTGCGATAGACCACGCCCGTGGCCCTGCCACGCTCGACGAGGATGCGGACGACATGGGCATCCGTCGTAACCGTTAGATTTCGACGATGCATGACATCGTGGAGGTAGGCGGCCGCGGCCGAACAACGCTCGCCCCGCTTCGGGCCATGCCAGAACTGCGTCGCCTGGTAGAGCCCGACGCCTTCCTGGCTCACGCCGTTGAAGTCCTCGTTGTGGCGGTAACCGCTTTGTTCTGACGCCTTGATGAAGGCGAGATTGATCGGCCGGGCCCAGTTCTGGTCACAGACCTGAAGCGGCCCACCGCGCCCATGCAGCGTATCGGCCCCGCGAATATTGTCTTCGGCCTTGCGGAACCAGGGAAGAACGTCATCCCAGGACCAGCCCCGGCAACCGAGTTCCGCCCATTCGTCGTAATCCCGCTGATGCCCCCTGACGTAGAGCATGGCGTTGACGAGACTTGAGCCCCCTAGGCCGCGGCCTCGCGGCTGGTAACCGATGCGATTGTTGAGCGCCTTTTGCGGCACGGTGGAAAATCGCCAATTGCTGCTTTTTACGTAACCGGGAACGACGGCTGCCGCAGCCATGGGAACGCGGGCGAAAATTCCATCGCCTCGTCCCCCGGCTTCAAGGACATGCACCGTGACGGACGGATCTTCGCTGAGACGTGCGGCAAGGACAGCACCAGCCGAACCGCCTCCCACGATCACATAGTCGTCCATTGCATCCCCCACACGGCCTGTCCAGCCCCCGTTGGCGCTCCTGTCAATAATCTGACTTATTCTGCCGTGAACGTAAGCGTAGCATAGCCGACTGCCGACGCAAGAGCTTTGCCCGAACGGATCTTGACGTGTCTCTTGCTGTCGCAGAAGCAGAAAGACCCGCCAGATAGCGGGTCTCGATCTCAGCTCAGATTTCGACTGGCCTGTCGGGCGTCACGCGGCCGGGACTGCCACCGGTGCCACGCGGCGCGGGGCCAGATCGTCGATGCCCAGAAGGAAGTTGATCTGCGGGCGCGCCTTCACCAGATCGTCGATCGTATATTCCGTCAACACGTCGAAGAAGGCATTCAGAGCCTTGCGCAGAGCCGAATTCAGGCCGCAGCTGTCGATCAAGGGGCAGTCGACATCACCGTCATCCTCGAAGCATTCCGCCATGGCGAAGCTGTCTTCGGTGACCTTGACCACATCAAACAGGGTGATCTTTTCGGCAGGACGCCCGAGGCGGACGCCGCCATTGCGGCCTCGCACGGTTTCGACCAATCCAGCCTTGTTCAGCGGCTGCAGGATCTTGAACAGGAAGAGTTCGGAAACGCCATAAGCCTTGGCAATCTCGGGAATCCGGCTCAACTGCTCGGTGTTCGCGGCGCAGTACATCAGCATGCGCACGGCGTAATTTGTCTGCTTTGTCAAACGCATGCACGATTCCTTCGGTTGTCCTGGCGGCTATATAGCGCTTTTTGCACTTTTGAACAATTCCAAAATACTCAAGTTCACGACTCACGTGTCCGTGATTAAAGTGGACTGGAATTGACAGCTTAATTCAATTCATGAATATGCGCCTCAACTAAGTTAGATAGGGAGATTGAGGATGACCTGCAACCCGCTGAGCCGCATTGCGTTCGGTGCCGTTTCGATGCTGGCCCTGACGGCCGGTTCGGCTTTGGCCGATGGAGAGGTCAACATTTACTCGTATCGCCAGCCGGAGCTGATCCAGCCGCTGATGGACCGCTTCACCGAGGAAACCGGCATCAAGACGAACATCCTCTTTCTGGACAAGGGACTGGTTGAGCGCATCGCTGCAGAAGGCGCCAATTCGCCGGCCGACGTCATTCTGACCGTCGACATCGCCCGTCTCACGGAAGCCAAGGAAGGCGGCGTGACCCAGCCGCTGACCGACGAGGACATCAACAAGCAGATCCCCGCCCAGTATCGCGACAGCGAAGGCAACTGGTTCGGCCTGACAACACGTGGCCGCGTGATCTATGCCTCCAAGGACCGCGTCTCCGAAGATGCGATCACCTATGAAGAACTGGCCGATCCCAAGTGGAAGGGCCGCATCTGCATGCGTGATGGTCAGCACTCCTACAATATCGGCCTCTTTGCCTCGATGGTTGCCCATCACGGCGCCGAATATACCGAGAAGTGGCTCGCCGGCCTGAAGCAGAATCTGGTGAAAAAGCCCGACGGCAACGACCGCAGCCAGGCCAAGGCGATCTTCGCCGGCGAATGCGACCTCGGCCTTGCCAACACCTACTATCTCGGCCTGATGAAGACGAACGAGAAGGATCCCGAGGAGAAGGACTGGGCGGCTGCCGTCAAGGTTCTGTTCCCGAACAGCGCCGACCGCGGAACCCATGTGAACATCTCCGGCATGGCGCTCGCCAAGAACGCTCCGAACAAGGACAATGCCGTCAAGCTGATGGAATTCCTGGCCTCCGACGAAGCCCAGACGATCTACGCCGAAAAGGTCTTCGAATATCCTGTAGGCCCGCATGCAAAGCCCTCGGAGATCGTGGCCGGCTTCGGCGCCATCAAGCCGGACACCCTGCCCCTGACCGAAATCGCGGCGAACCGGAAGATTGCCTCCGAACTGGTGGACAAGGTCGGCCTGAACGAGGGTCCCACGCAGTAAGCTTTAACTGTCTTCAAAGGCAGGAAAGGGGCGGCTCTCAGGGCCGCCCCTTTTTTACGCGCCGCTTCAGGAAGTCACTTTCGGCCGCCGTCAACTTCCGCCCGGCATGAGTTTTTTCGCATAATCGTCGATTGCCTGGCGGCGTTCCGCAGTCCCGGGATGGGTCGAGATGAACGAGCTTTCGCTGTCAATGCCCAGCTTCTCCTCAAGTCGCGCGAAGAAACGCCCGATGGCCCGGGGATCGCGGCCCGCCTTTGTCATCAGTTCCACGGAGATCCGGTCCGCCTCGCTTTCGGCGTCACGCGAGTAGGAGAGTGCGACGAGCGCTGCACCATTGGTCAGAATATCTTCGCCTGCAGATCCGACATCGCCGGCAATCAGCATGATGAGACCCGCGGTACCCGCGGCGCGATAGAGTTGGCGCAGCGAGTGGTCACGTTCGACGTGGCCGATCTCGTGGGCGAGGACACCGACGATCATGTCCAGATCCCCCTCGGTCAGGGTGACCAACTCGTCCGTGATCACCAACGTCCCGTCCGGGAGGGCGAATGCGTTCGGGCCGATGACGCCGCCCTTGCGGAAGTTGAGATTGTACGCCGAAGCCCCCCGCGCCGAGAAAGCCGCGACCTGATTGAACGCCGACCTGATCTCGTTCTTTTTTTCCTCCGGCAGGTCGCTGGGGCTGAAAACGGCCTTGTCGAGCGAAAGGAGCGTCCCGCTCGCCATCCAACCCGTCACCGCCGGCGGCGTCACAAGGACGGCGACCTCGACGAGAGCCGGGACAGCATAACGATAGATGCCGACCGACAGCAGGACGATGGCCGCGACGATGCCGAGCAGCCGCGGATGGAAGCGTTCCAGCTCGTGAATGAAACCGGTTCGGCCGTGGCGCTTGAGCCATGTATCGACAGCGTCATTGTCGTCGGTCTCGAACATCGACCCGTCAGGAAAGCCGATCCGACGGGGCACCCGGCCGATCCGCGTGGAAACCTCGACACGTTTGAGATCACCCACGGCAACCGGATCGCCACCCGTCGCGAGACGGACGAAGAGCGTCTGGCCCTCGCCGAACAGGTCAGCGACCTCCGCCCGGCTGGAGCGGGGCGGATGCCAGCGGCCAGAGGTGATGCGCCTGTCATCAGAAGCCAAAGTCGAACCCTTCGAGATCGAGATATTCCGCCGTGACGGCAGATCCTGAAGCCTGCATCGAGGATATCACATCGTCGAGTTCGCCATCGACCACGATGCCGGAATGCTCGATCACATAGCGGTGCTCGCGCACGGCGGCCCAAGGCCGCATCAGACCGAACGTCACCACCGAGACCACGAGGTTGGACACCACGATCCAGAAATAACGCAACCGACCGAGGTCGGAGAACAGGCTGTGACGCGTGTCGAACCGGGTCGCGTTCATGACCACGTTGCGAACGCCGATCCGGTAGAAGATCGCCGCAATGCCCCAGAGCAGGAAGGCGGGTATGAGAGCGCCATAGATCGCAAGGATCAACCGCATCTCCGGTTCCGCGGTTGCGTCTTCCAATCCCTCGGCGCCGTAGTAACCGAAAATGCCGACCACGGCACCCACGGCGGCACCGACGATCATCAGAAGAAAGGCCGGCAACCAGACGCGATACAGCGCGCCGATCTTGGGATCCGTCTCGAAGGCGCGGTCGCCGTAACGCAGATTGTTGAAGATGTAGCGGTAAAGCCAGCGGCTCGCGAAGGGCGCCAGAATGCCAAGCGAGAAGAAGGAGACGAGGCCGCCGACGATGATGGCAAAGAACGCACCACCGGTCTTGCCGACGAAATCGAAGCGGATGTTGCGGTAGCTCGTGACACGCGCGTTGAAGCGCAGGCTGCGCATGACGATCCAGGGGAGCAGGACCAGCATCAGTAGCGCCAGAATGCCGCCCGCAATCGGGCTGACGGTCAGCAGCACGTTGTAGGCGATGATGTAACCAAAGACGATGGCGCGGCCGATGAAGATCTGAAGACCCTTGGCGTGGTAGTCGAAGGAGTGACCATCGACAAACGAGTTGCCGTAGAAATAGCGGTTGCGGCGGACCTTGGCCCAGGCCGAATAGATGCCGACCGTGATGATGGTCAGCAGGATGTTGACGATCCAGATGCCGAAATACTCACCGGCGCTGCCGCGGAACTCACCGCGACGCAAAGCGTCCGCCCGGCCGAAAACTGCCTGTTGCATGAAATGTCCCTCATGAAATCACATCGCATGACGCTATCCCCCGCGTCATAACCGACATTGATCACGAGATCTTTACGTACTCAAGTGCGCTCGGACACTCGTAAAGCAGCGTCTCAGGCTTCGCGTATCTCGATGCACCACCATTTCGGCCGTCCGCCCTTGTAGGAATGATAGGTGGGCTTGAGGTCGGCAGCACTGGTGCGATCGAAGGCGCCCAGCAGCAGTGCGACCGTCGGTTGATCGTCGATCGCGCCGAGCGAGGAGCCGCAGGTCGAACAGAAGGCGCGCGAGGAGAAGTCTGATGAGCGCCACGTGGCCGGGATACCGGCGGGGCCGACCCAGCGGACGGCGTAGCGCGGGAATTCGACCCAGGTCGCGGTGAGGCTTCCCGTATGGCGCTGGCACATCTTGCAGGAGCAGGTGTGCGGTTTGGCGGCCGGCGCATCGGCTTCGAAGCGGATCGCTCCGCAGAGGCAACCGCCGGTATGGATCTTCTTCTTCGGCATCGTCAGCCCTCCCGAGACAGAAGCTATCGATTGGCTGGCGCCTGACAAGAGAACGCCACCCCGTCTTTCGAGGGGTGGCGCGAATGTGATCGAACTGCTGGTTCGCTTACTTCATCGTCGGCATGACGAATTCGGCACCGTCCTTGATGCCGGACGGCCAGCGCGAGGTGACCGTCTTGGTGCGGGTCCAGAACTTGATCGAATCCGTGCCGTGCTGGTTCAAGTCACCGAAGGAGGAGGACTTCCATCCGCCGAAGGAGTGGTAGGCGAGCGGAACCGGGATCGGCACGTTGATGCCGACCATGCCGATGTTGATGCGGCTTGCGAAGTCACGGGCGGCATCACCGTCACGGGTGTAGATCGCGACGCCATTGCCGTATTCGTGCTTCATCGGCAGGTCGAGGGCTTCTTCGTAGGTCTTGGCGCGGACGACCGAAAGAACAGGACCGAAGATTTCGGTCTTGTAGATGTCCATATCCGGCGTGACGTGGTCGAACAGGCAGCCGCCGACGAAATAGCCGTTCTCATAGCCCTGGAGCTTGAAGTCGCGGCCGTCGACCACGAGCTTGGCACCGGCTTCGACGCCGCTGTCGATCAGCGACTTGATGCGGGCCTGCGCTTCCTTGGTGACGACGGGGCCCATGTCGGCCTTGTCGTCGGTATAGGGACCGATGCGCAGGCTTTCGACCATGGGCGTCAGCTTTTCGATCAGACGGTTGGCGGTTTCTTCGCCGACCGGAACGGCCACGGAGATCGCCATGCAGCGCTCGCCAGCGGAACCGTAGCCGGCACCCATCAGCGCCTGGGCGGCCTGGTCCAGGTCGGCATCGGGCATGATGATCATGTGGTTCTTGGCGCCGCCGAAGCACTGGGCGCGCTTGCCGTTCATCGCAGCGGTTCCATAGACATAACGGGCGATCGGGGTCGAGCCGACGAAGGAGACGGCCGAAATGTCCGGATGGGTGAGGATACCATCGACGGCCGACTTGTCGCCATTGACGACATTGAGGATACCGGCCGGGAGACCGGCTTCGATCATCAGTTCGGCAAGGCGGATCGGAACGGACGGATCGCGCTCGGACGGCTTCAGGATGAAGGCGTTGCCGCAGGCGATGGCAGGCGCGAACATCCACATCGGGATCATGGCCGGAAAGTTGAATGGCGTGATGCCGGCGCCGATGCCGACGGCCTGACGGATCGAATACATGTCGATATTCGGGCCGGCCCCTTCTGTGAACTCGCTCTTCGACAGATGCGGGATGCCGATGACGAACTCGCAGACTTCGAGGCCGCGGACGATATCGCCCTTGGCGTCCTCGATCGTCTTGCCGTGTTCGCGCGACAGGGTCTCGGCGAGGCTGTCCATGTTGTCATTGAGGAGCTGGACGAACTTCATGAAGACGCGGGCGCGGCGCTGCGGATTGGTGGCCGCCCACTTGGCCTGGGCCGACTTGGCGTTCTCGACGGCCGCGTTCAGCTCTTCGGCGCTGGCGAGCGAAACTTCGCCCTGCACTTCGCCGGTCGCGGGATTGTAGATGGCCTGCTTGCGGCCCGAGGTGCCGGCGACATGCTTGCCGCCGATGAAATGCCCGATCTGATACATGGGTTTCCTCCTAAATTTGATGGAGGCAGTATGCGCTTCGATTTTCACAATTCAACAGGATGATTTCCGCATCCGTTGTGCGTAAATTAAAGCGCCGTAATCTAGGACCAGAGCGATGCCTCAATCAGGGCGCGATGTGCCGAGATGCCGGCCATCACGCCGGAGGCACTGGCCAGCGTCGCATTGTGCATAGGACTGGCGGCATCACCGGCGGCAAAGACACCTTGCTTGCTGGTGCATCCCATCTGAACCTTGATGTGCATGCCCTGTGGCCCTTCTTCCATTTCAAGGCCGAGCTGGGATGCCAGCGGAGACGCAATCGACACCTTGGATTGGGCAAACAGCGCGTGAATTTCCACGAACCGCCCATCGGCGAGACGGACCGCCTCAAGCCGGTCACCTTCGCCGATGAGTTCTACCAGCCGTTCCGTCTCTATCATCACCCTGCGTGCAGCAAGCACCGCCAAACGCTCCTCGTCGAACGTCACTCCGGGTTCAACGAACATGGTGGTCCGGCCCCAATCCGGCAGGATGCTGCCCTGATGGGCGGCGAGCGGCGAAGAGGCGAGGATGCCGATCGGGCCTCCACCGATTTCGTAGCCGTGGCAATAGGGGCAATGCAGAACTGTGCGGCCCCAACGCTCGGCAAGACCCGGGATGGGCGGAAGCGTATCGGCTACGCCAAGAGCGAGCACGAGCACCTGCGCTTCCACACAGCGTCCGTCGGCCATGCCGACCGTGAACCCGCCTGGGCGGCGTTCGGCATCCGTCGCCTCCCCTTCCAGGAGCTGGAAATTCGGATAGTGCGCCAGTTGCTCCAGAGCCCGGCGACGAATTTCGGAAGGCGCTACTCCGTCTTGCCCGAGAAAGCCATGAGACGCTTCGGCAAAGCGATTGCGCGGGTAGCCCGCATCGATCAGCAGCACATGGCGGCGAGTGCGGGCGAGCTGCATGGCGGCCGAGAGACCTGCAAAACTTCCACCCACGATAACGGCGTCATACTTCACGAGAGGCTCCTTCATGTAACTTTTGATGTTATGTATCTTCTTAAGTTACATGATCAAACTCGTCAAGTGATGTAACTTGGCTTGTTGCATGACGCTCTCTGCGATACGCATCCGTCAACAATGGAGGATTGCCGATGCGCGGCGATAGCCGTCTCTCCCGGATGCTGCACGTGCTGATCCATCTCGGGCGCCGCAAGGAACCGGCGACGTCGGAGATGATCGCCAGAATGCTCAACACCAATCCCGTGGTCGTTCGACGGACGATGGCGGGCCTGCGCGAACGCGGCTATGTCCAGTCGGAGAAAGGGCATGGTGGCGGTTGGAAGCTCACCAGAGGGCTGGACGAAATCAGCCTGCTTGATGTCTACGAGGCGCTGGAGAGGCCGGAACTCTTTTGCCTCGTTAGCGCGTCCGACCATGCGGGGTGCCTTGTCGAGATATCCGTCAATGAAGCGCTCGAGGATGCGCGGCGCGAAGCGGAGGCGCTGTTGCTTTCGCGGTTTGCGACGCTCAAGCTCTCGGACATCGCCGGCGATTTCGACAGGCGGCTGGAGATGCTGGGCCTGAGCGGCGGCGCACATGGCCATGACATCTGATGCCCGAAAACACGCAACAGGGGAGGTCTTGGCATGAACTGGGATGACGTGCGCATCTTTCTTGCCGTGGCCCGCACAGGCCAGATTCTCGCTGCGTCCCGACGGCTGGGGCTCAACCATGCAACGCTGTCGCGGCGGCTGACATCGCTGGAAACCGCGCTGAAGACGCGCCTCTTCATTCGCCGCACCAATGGCTGCGAGCTGACTGCCGAGGGCGAAGCGTTTCTTTCCTCCGCCGAGCGGATGGAAACCGAGATGCTGGAGGTTCAGGCGCGGCTGGGACGCACCGATACGCAAGTCGCCGGCACGGTGCGGATCGGCGCTCCCGATGGGTTCGGCGTATTTTTCCTCGCCTCGCGGCTCGGCGCGCTGATTGCCCAGCATCCGGAACTCAAGATCCAACTCGTGCCCGTGCCGCGCTCGTTCTCGCTGTCGCAGCGGGAGGCGGATATTGCGGTAACGCTCGAGAGGCCGGACCAGGGACGCCTGGTCTCGTCCAAGCTCGTCGACTACACGCTCGGGCTCTATGCTTCACGCGCCTATGTCGAGGCACATCGCCTGCCGGCGACGGCCGAAGACCTGAAGGCGCATCGCCGCATCGGCTATGTCGAAGACCTTATCTTTACACCGTCGCTCAATTTCACCGGCGAGGTCATGCGCGACTGGAATGCCGGCTTCGAGATTTCCTCGGCCATCGGCCAGACGGAAGCGGTGCTGGCGGGTGCGGGGATCGGCATCCTGCACAGCTATATCGCGCGGCAGCATGACAGTCTCGTGCGCGTGTTGCCGGAGATCGAGATCCGTCGCGCCTATTGGACGACCTATCACGAAAGTGCGCGGGAACTGGTGCGGGTACGGGCGGTGGTGCAGTTCCTGCAGGACGCGGTGGAGAAAGATCGCGGGATCTTCGCTTGAGCAGTCGTCCCCCGGTCCGCGACGGCTCAGGATTTCAGCCCGGCGAAAGGCTCCCGATACTATCTGGCAACGCGGCTCGCACGGCCGGCTGTGCCCTTATCGACACATGAGCATCACAGCATCCGGCGTGACGAGGCCGCCGAAATAAGTCTCGTCAGGGCGTTGTTCGACCCGCACCGTGCAAGCACCCGCTATGCCAGAGATTACGGGCGGCACCTTGCTCAGGCTAAATGCGATGGTCAGGTCACGATCGCGCAGGAGGACGCCAAGGGTCCGCCCCTTGAGGTCGAGCGGCGTGGGCAGGCGCAGTGTGATCTGGAGCGCAAGATTGGCCCCATCGAACCGCACGGCGACCTCTGCCGCCTCAGGAAGATCCAAGGGCGCCTTATCGAGCGAAAGCTCCGTGTAAAATGCGCGCGCGCGCAAGCGGTGCTGCAGCTCCGCAGAGAGTTCCGTCATTTCCCCCTGCGACAACAGACCATCGCCATCTGTATCGAAGCGGCGGCTTACTCGCTGGCTCGTCGCGTTGTCGAAGACAATCAGCTCCGACAGGGCAAGCACATGCGCCTCCCTCACTTCGAAGGCGACTGCTACCGAGGCCGCGATATCCGGATGGGCCAATGCAGGGCCGGCGGTGCCGACCACAAACATTGCCAGCGCCAGCCGGCTTCCGAGAGAGCGGGGCGTCACGCCGACGGCTCCTGCAAGACCGGCAGTGGCGGAAATGGCGGCGGTGTTAGTGCAGGTTCGCGCGTGGCCATGAAGGCCCCACCGTAGAGCAGTGCCACAGCCAGCATCCAACTGCCCGCAATCCGGGAGGCGATGCCAAGAACCGGATGGGCAAGTCGCGCGATGGGCCATCCGACTGCGACGACGATTGCCGTCTGAATGGCGAAGGCCGCCGGGAGATAGTGGGGCGAAAAGAGTGCAGGGTCGCTCAGCCGAGTCGCCACGGCAAGCGCTGCACCGGCGACCGTGAGCATCAATGGCGCGATCCAAGCGCGCCGTTCCTCAGGCAGCACCAGCGTGATGCCAACGGCAAGGCAGGCGATTGGCCCGGTGAGAAAGAGATGGGATGCCGCCCCGCGCAAGGGGGCCATGAGGGCGTAGATGTCTTCCCGAACGAGCAATCCTGCGACCGCGCCCGCCAGAAGTGTCACGGCGGATAACAGGCGCGGCCTGCGCGGCAGCTGGCCCAGAACAACGCCGGCCCCGACAACGGGCAAGAGCAGTTCCACACTCAGAATGCCCGCAAAGGCAGAGGTGCCAGCCTGAAGGCCGGGCAGCAACAACCACGAGAAAAGCGCGATGCCCAGAGCCAGCGGCAGAAAGCACCAGGCACGGGATGGCATATCTGCCATCAGGCGACGAGGAAATAGACGCCGCCGAGCCCGATCAGGCCTCCAAGCGCGCGGGCCATCTGGCCACCCTGCAAACGCTGGAAGCCGAGACCGACGCCAATGCCGGCGAGATGGATAAGGCCGGTGGCGACGACGAAGCCGAAAGCGTAGTCGGCCGGATCGGCGGCGTTCGGGAGTTCAGCCCCGTGGGCATAACCATGGAAAATCGCAAAGATGCCGATGACCGCCAGCGCCAGCCATTCAGATGGACGCCAGAGGAAGGCGATGGCAGCTCCAAGCACGATGATCGAAAGTGCAATCCCGCTTTCGACCGCCGGCAAGGGGATGCCCGCGATGCCCATGATGCCACCGGCGACCATGATCAGCGGAAAGGCGATCGGCAGGCTCCAGACCGAGCGACCGCCCATCTGGGCACCCCACAGGCCGACGCAGAACATCGCCAGCATATGATCGAGGCCGGAAAGCGGATGCTCGAAGCCATGCAGGAAACCACCGCCCTCGCCCGCCAGCACATGCGCTTCCGCCATCGTAGGAACAGAAACCGCGAGAGCAGCGAGCGTGAGATACTGAAAGAGGCGGTTGGACGACATGGACATTCTCCGGGAAAGATTGCGGAAGGCTGAAACCAGATTTGCGGCAAAATCGCGATCGGAACCACAGGTTGGTCCGCGCCGCCAACACTATATCCGAATCGCACGAAACTGTAGACGCAGAAGAAAGGCCCGGCCATAAGGGCACGACCGGCACCGCGAACGAGACAGACATCGGAGCCAAGGAAGATGCGCAGAATTTCCGCAACGTTGATCCTCACCAGCCAGCGCCTGGTTTCTGCGGCCGTGGCGCTTCTGTTTTTCCTGATACCCACTCTTGCCCAGGCGCATGTCATGGACGGACCCCTCGGTGGCTTCGGCTCGGGTTTCGGACATCCGCTGGCGGGACCGGATCATTTTCTCGCGATGCTGGCCGTAGGGCTGTGGGGCGCCCAGATGGGTGGGCGCTCGGTCTGGACCTTGCCGGCGACATTCCCCCTTGTGATGTGCATTGGCGGCGTCGCCGGCATGCTCGATATCCTGCCGACGGGCATCGTTCAGGCGGGCATAGCCATCTCGGTCCTTGCGCTCGGGGCGGCGATCGCTGTGGCCTGGAAGGCGCCGGAATGGGTGGCGCTGGGACTGATTTCCGCTTTTGCCATCCTGCATGGCATCCCCCACGGCGCGCTGGCCCCGAGGGCCAGTGACCCGGCCGCCTTTACCGTGGGATTCGTCGTTTCGACCGGCGTCATTCACGTTATCGGGATCGGGATCGGCGCTGCTCTCAAGCCCGTAGCCCAAGGAAAACTGGTGCAGGCGCTCGGTGCTGCGATCGCACTCGCCGGCATGTGGTTCCTTCTCGCCCTCGTCCTTGGCTGATTGTAGCGGTCCGAGCCACGGGAAGCCCTGCCAGCAACCGCATTTTGCTGCATTGCAGCCATACGGTTTCAGTTGACAAACGGGAGCGGAACCGCACAAACCACGGCATCGTCCGGCCGGAGCAGTTTCGGCCTGACACCGCGAAACCGTGAACATCCAGGCACAGGCTTTTCATGACCACGAATACCGCAGAGCTCGACTTCCATATCGTACCGAATGCCGCTCCCATGCCGGAAGCCGAGCGGCTGGCGGCTTTTGAAAACCTGGGCTTCGGAACGCTGTTCACCGACCACATGGTGGTGGTGCAATGGCATGCCGACAAGGGCTGGCATACGGCCGAAGTGAAGGCGCGCGGCCCATTCCAGATCGACCCGGCCGCCAGCGTTCTGCACTACGCCCAGGAAATCTTCGAGGGCATGAAGGCCTATAAGGGGGCGGACGGTCGCATCACCCTGTTCCGTCCGGAAGAGAATGCCCGGCGCTTCAACAAGTCGGCCGAGCGTATGGCGATGCCAGAGATCCCGGAAGAACTGTTTCTCAAGGCGGTCGAGGAACTGGTCAAGATCGACGCGAAATGGGTGCCGGAAGGGGAAGGCAGCCTTTATCTTCGCCCGTTCATGTTTGCGAGCGAGACATTCCTCGGCGTTCGCCCGTCGCGGGAATACATCTTCAGCGTCATTGCCTCGCCGGTCGGCCCCTATTTCAAGGGCGGGAGCAAGCCAGTCACGTTGTGGGTCAGCGAACACTACACACGTGCAGCCCCCGGCGGTACGGGTGCAGCCAAATGCGGCGGCAACTATGCTGCCAGCCTGCTCGCCCAGAAGGAAGCGTCCAGCCGCGGCTGCGACCAAGTGGTGTTCCTTGACGCCGCCGAACACAAGTGGATCGAAGAACTGGGCGGCATGAACGTCTTCTTCGTCATGGATGACGGCACGGTCGTCACCCCGCCGCTCTCGGGCACCATCCTGCCCGGCATTACCCGCAACTCGATCATCAAGCTTGCCGGCGACAATGGCCTGAAGGTCATCGAGCGGCCCTACTCCTTCGATGAGTGGATGGCGGATGCCAAGAGCGGAAAGCTGCGTGAGGCCTTCGCCTGCGGCACGGCGGCCGTCGTTGCCGCCATTGGAACTGTACGCCACCCGGACGGCGAATTCGTCATCGGCAATGCCGGCACGGGCATGGAAACGGAAAAGCTGCGCAACCAACTGACCGGCATCCAGCGCGGTACGGTGGCCGACCCTTACGGCTGGGTGAAGGACGTCACCCGCATCTAAGGCAGCCGAACGAAAAAGCCGCACAGCAATCCACCTCCTCCCCGAGGCGATCGCTGTGCGGTACCAATCCGGAGGTCAGGACCGGATGGGGGATATTGGGCTGCGGGATCAGGCCGCGTTTGCGCCCTGGGTCACGATAACGGGGATCAGCAGATCACCCCAATTGCCGTCGCCGCCATGGTGACGGGCCGAGCGGACGAGTTCGACCGAGACGCCGGCATCGACGGCCTTCATGATCGAGTGGTTGAGACGGTGCAGGTCATTGGCCAGCATGCGGATCATCGCCTGCTGATCGGTGGACATGGCCGAGGACTGTTCTTCGGCGCGTTCCTTGACTCGGGTCTGGGGTGTCATGGCATTTCTCCTCTTGGTGTCTGGGGTTTTTGAAGTCACCTCACCCTTGAGGGGGAGGTCGCAGCGTAACTGCGGGTGGGGGTGAGCCTCGGACGGTTGCGACGGTCACCCCACCCCGGCACTGCGTGCCGACCCTCCCCCTCAAGGGGAGGGTGCGATCCTTACTCAGCCGCCGGCTTGAACTGCTCGGTTTCGGTCGATTCCTTCATCGCTGTTGTCGAAGACTGACCGGCGGTGATGGCGAGCGAGACGGCGTCGAAATAGCCGGTGCCGACTTCGCGCTGGTGCTTGGTCGCGGTGTAACCGTTGACCTCGGCTGCGAATTCCGCCTCCTGCAACTCCGAATAGGCGGCCATCTGGCGATCCTTGTAGCCGCGGGCCAGTTCGAACATGCCGTAGTTCAGCTGGTGGAAACCGGCGAGCGTGATGAACTGGAACTTGTAGCCCATGGCACCGAGCTCCTTCTGGAACTTGGCGATCGTCGCGTCGTCGAGATGCTTCTTCCAGTTGAAGGAAGGCGAGCAGTTATAGGCGAGCCTCTTGCCCGGATAGACCTTGTGCACGGCTTCTGCGAACTTGCGAGCCTGTTCCAGATCCGGCTTGCCGGTCTCCATCCAGATCATGTCGCAGTAAGGCGCATAGGCGATCGCACGGGCGATGCAGGGTTCGATGCCGTTCTTGACCTGGTAGAAGCCTTCCGCTGTGCGGCCCGCATCGTAATCGACGAAGGGCTGGTCGCGCTCGTCGATGTCGGAGGTCAGGAGCTTTGCGGCTTCGGCGTCCGTACGGGCAACGATCAACGTCGGGACGCCCATGACGTCAGCGGCGAGACGGGCGGCGGTCAGGTTGCGGATATGAGCCTGGGTCGGGATCAGGACCTTGCCGCCGAGATGGCCGCACTTCTTTTCCGACGCGAGCTGGTCTTCGAAGTGGACACCGGCAGCACCGGCTTCGATGAACGCCTTCATGATCTCGAAGGCATTGAGCGGTCCGCCGAAGCCGGCTTCTGCATCGGCAACGATCGGGGCGAACCAAGTGTCGACCGAAAGCCCTTTGCCTTCCTGCGTCTCGATCTGATCGGCGCGCTGCAAGGTCTTGTTGATGCGCTTGGCAAGTTCCGGTGCGGCATTCGCCGGATAAAGCGACTGATCCGGATACATCGCGGAAGCCGTGTTGGCATCGGCGGCGACCTGCCAGCCGGACAGGTAGATGGCCTTCAGGCCGGCACGGACCATCTGCATGGCCTGATTGCCGGAGAGAGCGCCGAGCGCATTGATGAAGGGCTCTTCGTTGATCAGCTTCCACAGGCGGTTAGCGCCCATTTCTGCCAGCGTGTGCTTGATCTCGACCGATCCGCGCAGGCGCTTCACATCTTCGGCAGAGTAGGGACGATCGATGCCGTCATAGCGGCCCTTGGGTGCATTCGGAACGAGATTGTAAAATTCAGTCATGTCGGATCTCCCTGTTCACTGCCAGATGCGGACCTTGCCGGAACTTCCGGTCCTCTACTCCGCTTCTGATGTGACTAGATTTACACCGCACTGCGAAAGACGCCTAGAAAATTCGATAAAACAACGATATGAAAGAGGTTAGGCTGTCTTGCCTTTGACAGCCGCACCGTGTAAATTTGTAAATATTGTCAATACAGTTGCGGCATCGATGACGGTCATTTTTGTAAAGGAGCTGTAAAATGGCAGAGCGCAAGATCTTCGCCGGCCCCCGCGTCCGCCGCATCCGAAACGGCCTGGGGTTGACCCAGACGGCCATGGCAGAGGCGCTGGAGATCTCGCCGTCCTATCTCAATCTGATCGAGCGCAATCAGCGCCCGTTGACGGTGCAGCTGCTGCTCAAGCTCGCTTCCGTCTACAAAGTCGACCTCGACGAACTGCAGGGCGAGGCTGGAGGCTCAACCAGCCAGCTCCGCGAGGTCTTTGCCGATCCGCTCCTGTCGGGCGAACTGCCTGGCGATCAGGAACTGATCGAAGTGGCGGAAGCAGCCCCCAATGCCGCAAGCGGCATTGTCAAGCTCTACCGCGCCTATCGCGAGCAAGTGGCGCGCCTTTCCGATCTCGCGGATCTTCTTGCCCGCGAGGGCCACGAGACCTCGCTTTCCGGTGCACGCCTGCCGATCGACGAGGTCCGCGAGGTCTTCGAACGCCGCCCCAACTATTTTGCCAGCCTCGACGAGGCGGCCGAAAGTTTCCATGCCGGTCTCAACCTGTCGGCGGGGGATGACCTGGCGGTCGCCCTCAAGGCCTGGCTGCGGTCCACCCATGGCATCGTGGTTCGTGCCCTTCCTGTGCAGACCATGCCCTCACTGCGGCGACGCTATGACCGCCATTCCATGCGCCTCTTCCTCTCGGAGCGCCTGTCACCCTTTGACCAGCTGCGCGAGGTTGCCATGGAGGTGGTGCTTCTGGCGCTCGGCGAACATGTCCAGGCGGAGCTTGAGCTCCTGGAGCTCTCATCCGGCGAGGCGCGCCGCATCGCCCGTTTCGAGCTGGCGCGTTATACCGCGCATGCGCTGATGATGCCCTACGGCGCCTTTTTGTCTGCCGCCATCCGCGCCCGTTACGATATCGACGTGCTGCGTGCCCGCTTCAATGTGTCCTTCGAGCAGGCCGCCAATCGGTTGACCATGCTGCAGCGACCCGGCGCAAC
This sequence comes from Allorhizobium sp. DMC15, assembly GCF_056314065.1. Lineage (NCBI taxonomy): Bacteria > Pseudomonadati > Pseudomonadota > Alphaproteobacteria > Hyphomicrobiales > Rhizobiaceae > Allorhizobium > Allorhizobium sp. DMC15. The sequence goes on along the minus strand of NZ_JBQUZB010000001.1, from coordinate 647,981 downwards.
GGGCGTTGCCTTCTTTATGATGGAGATCGACAATGCGGGGAACCGCTTCCGGCGTGCCGGCGCAACCGGCTTCCCGCATGCGAGGTTCGGCGGCGGCTGTCCCAAGCTCAATGTCCATTCCGCCTTCGGCCAGCCGGGTCAAGTTCTGGTCGAGCAGGTCGAGATGCCCGATGGCGCGACCTTTCTGACGATGTCGCGCACACTGGAGGGGCCGCAGGCGAGTTTCGGTGAGCGCATCCGACGGACCGCACTCTTGATCGGCTGCGATACGGCAAGTCGTGACGAGGTCGCCTATTCAGCCGCTCTGCCGGACCGTTCGGTGCCGGCGATTGGTATCGGACCGGCATGCCGTCTGTGCGAACGTTCGGGCTGTCTTGCCCGCGCGGAGCCGCCTCTGACCCGCCCGCTCGGCCTCGACGAGATGGTGACCGGGCTTTCTGCCTTCGACTTCCAGTGACCGAGATGCACCCGATAAAGCATTCGCGACTGCGAAGAATTTTGCTTGTCGCCCGTCCAAATCCTTTCTAGTCTCTTAAAAAACAACGGGAATGGCATCGGGGGCACCTCGCTCCCAAAGGCTGGAACAGGAGAAAAAATGAAGGCTCATTTCATCCGTACGGCGTCAGTGGCCCTGGCGACGATCTTCATCGCATCGGCTGTTCATGCGCAGGAACGCGTCGTCCACGTCTACAACTGGTCCGACTACATCGACGAGTCGGTGCTCGAGGAGTTTACCAAGGAGACCGGCATCAAGGTCGTCTATGACGTGTTCGATTCCAACGAGCTGCTGGAAACCAAGCTGCTTGCAGGCGGGTCGGGCTACGATGTGGTGGTGCCCACCGCTCCTTTCCTCGCTCGCCAAATCCAGGCAGGCGTTTTTCAGAAACTCGACAAGTCGAAGCTGCCGAACCTGAAGAACCTTTGGCCGGAAGTTTCCGAGCGCCTGGCAAAATATGATCCCGGCAACGAATATGCCGTGAACTACATGTGGGGCACCACCGGCATCGGCTACAATGTCGCCAAGGTAAAGGAAGCGCTCGGCGCCGACTTCAAGGTCGACAGCTGGGATGCGATTTTCAAGCCTGAAAATGCCGAGAAGCTGGCCGGCTGCGGCATCAACATCCTCGATGCGTCGGACGAGACTTTCGCTATCGCCCTGAACTATGCCGGCAAGAACCCTGACAGCAAGGAAACGGCCGATCTGGAAGCAGGCGGCGAGGTCTATTCCAAGATCCGGCCATCGGTGCGTACATTCAATTCGTCGGCCTATATCGACGATCTGGCAAATGGCGACATCTGCGTGACGATCGGCTGGTCGGGCGACATCCTGCAGGCCAAGGCGCGGGCGGAAGAGGCCAAGAACGGGGTCGAGATCAACTACGTGATCCCGAAGGAAGGCACTTATATGTGGTTCGACAACATGGCCATCCCCGCGGATGCCCAGAACGTTGCCGAAGCGCATGAGTTCATCAACTTCCTGATGAAGCCGGATGTCATCGCCAAGGCTTCCAATTACGTCCAGTACGCGAATGGCAACCTCGCCTCGCAGGCGCTGCTCGATCCGGCGGTCAAGGACAATCCGTCCGTCTATCCGCCAGCCGACGTCATGGCAAAACTCTTCACCATCTCGCCCTACGGCCCCAAGGAACAGCGCGTGCTGAACCGGGTCTGGACACAAATCAAGACCGGCAGCTGACGGTCGACACACCTACCGCCGGGCGCATCAAGCGTCCGGCGTTTTTCTTCCTATCGGGGCAATAATCATTTCACGTCTGGGATCGGGTAATGGCGAAGTCATTGGGGCCTGTTAAACGCAAATTTTCTCCTTGGACCGAAGCGGACGCGGTACCGTTCATCCGGTTCGAGAACGTGACCAAGCGCTTTGGCGATTTCGTCGCCGTCGACAACCTGACGCTCGACATTTACGAGCGTGAATTCTTCTCCCTGCTTGGTCCGTCGGGCTGCGGGAAGACGACGCTGATGCGCATGCTGGCGGGCTTCGAACAGCCGACAACCGGTCGCATCCTCCTGCAGGGCAAAGACCTGGCGGGCACACCGCCCTACAAGCGCCCCACCAACATGATGTTCCAGTCCTACGCGCTCTTCCCGCACATGACGGTGGAGAAGAACATCGCCTTCGGTCTTGAACAGGACAACCTTCCGAAGGGCGAGATCGACGCACGGGTTCAGGAAATGCTGAAGCTGGTGAAACTGGAGAGCTTTGCCAAGCGCAAGCCGAACCAGCTTTCCGGTGGCCAACGGCAGCGCGTGGCGCTCGCCCGGTCTCTCGCCAAACGTCCGAAGGTGCTGCTGCTCGACGAACCGCTCGGCGCGCTCGACCGCAAACTGCGCGAAGAAACCCAATTCGAGCTCATGGATATCCAGACGAAGCTCGGCCTGACATTCCTGATCGTGACCCACGACCAGGAAGAGGCAATGACCGTGTCAGACCGCATCGCGGTCATGGACAAAGGTATTCTGGTGCAAGTAGCAACACCGGCGGAAATCTACGAAGCACCGAATTCCCGCTACGTGGCGGACTTCATCGGCGACATCAACATTCTCGAAGGCAAGGTCGCCGCCAAGGAAGCAGGTGCTGCCGGAGAGATGGTGAAGGTGGACTGCGAGGGGGCGGCAATCACCGTCGACCAAACCTGCGACGCCAAGGTAGGCGACAGCGTCGCATTTGCCATCCGGCCGGAGAAGGTGCGGATCTCAACCTCCAAGCCCGAAGATGCCTCCGCCAACGCCCTGCACGGCGAAGTGTGGGACATCGGCTATCTTGGCGACTTCTCCGTTTTCATCGTCAAACTGGACGACGGGCGCATGTTCCGGGCGGCCCAGGCCAACGTCTCGCGCCTGGTCGACCGGCCCATCACCTTTGGCGACATGGTTTGGCTCTCTTGGCCGACCGATGCCGGCCTCGTACTGACACGCTGAGGAGGGCGACATGGCCGAACCCGTCGCCGCCGCCACCAGATCCGGGCCAGCCCGCTGGCTCGTCGTCATCATCCCCTACTTCTGGATGGTGCTGTTCTTCGTGGCCCCCTTCCTGATCATCGTGAAGATCTCGCTGTCGGATACGGCGATCGCCATGCCGCCCTACACACCCGTGCTCGACGGGCTGTCGGCGCTCGGTGATTTCTTCAGCCAACTGGATTTCGAGAACTACACGTTCCTCACGGAAGACCCGCTCTATTTCAACGCCTATGTCTCGTCGTTGCGGATCGCGCTGATCTCGACCTTCCTGCTGCTGTTGATCGGCTATCCGATGGCGCTTGCCATGGCGCGCGCGTCGGTCACGATCCGGCCGACGCTCGTCATGCTGGTGATCCTGCCGTTCTGGACGTCGTTTCTGATCCGCGTCTATGCCTGGATCGGCATCCTGAAGCCGGAAGGGCTTCTGACAGTCCTTCTGCACTCGCTCGGTCTGATGGACGAAGGCAACCAGGTCCAGATCTTCCGAACCGAGATCGCCGTCTTCATCGGCATTGTCTATTCCTACCTGCCCTTCATGGTTCTTCCGCTTTACTCGGCACTGGAGAAGATGGACGGCACTCTTCTGGAAGCAGCAAGCGACCTCGGCTGCCCGCCATGGAAAGCGTTCTGGAAGATCACCTTCCCGCTGTCGATCCCGGGTGTGATTGCCGGCGCGATGATCTGCTTCATTCCGATTACCGGAGAATTCGTCATTCCGGACCTTCTGGGCGGCGCCCAGACGCTGATGATCGGCAAGACCTTGTGGACCGAGTTTTTCGGCAACCGCGACTGGCCACTCGCCTCGGCCGTGGCGGTCCTGCTCCTGTTGCTTCTGGTCGTGCCCATCGCGATCTTCCAGAACCAGCAGCAGAAAGCGTGAGGTCGGACCGATGAAACCTGGAAAATTCGACGCAACGATTCTCACGATCGGTTTCGCTTTTCTCTACATCCCGATCCTGATCCTGGTGATCTACTCGTTCAACGATTCCAAACTGGTCACGGTCTGGGGCGGATTTTCGCTGAAATGGTATGGCGAGATGTGGCGCAACGAGGGCCTGATGAGTGCTGCCTGGGTCACGCTGCGGGTCGGTCTGCTCAGCGCCACGCTCGGCACCATACTCGGCACGCTGACGGCGCTGGCGCTTGTCCGCTACGGGCGCTTTCCGGGGCGCCTGCTTTTCTCCGGCATGGTTTATGCACCGCTCGTCATGCCTGAGGTGATTACCGGGCTGTCGCTGCTGCTGCTGTTCGTGGCCATCGGCGTGGATCGAGGTCTGATGACGGTGGTCATTGCTCATACGACCTTCACGATGTGCTACGTAGCAATCGTCGTGCAGTCGCGGCTCCTGACCTTCGACACCAGCCTTGAAGAGGCGGCACACGATCTAGGCTGCCCACCGGTCAAGACCTTCTTCAAGATTACCCTGCCGCTCATCCTCCCTGCCGTCATTTCCGGCTGGATGCTCGCGTTCACCCTGTCGCTGGACGACCTGGTGATCGCCAGCTTCACGACGGGTCCGGGCGCAACGACCCTGCCGATCAAGATCTACTCACAGGTTCGTCTCGGCGTGACGCCTGAGATCAATGCGGTCTGTACCATCCTGATCGGCATTGTGACGATCGGTGTGATCATCGCGTCGATCAGCACGAAGCAGCGCGAGCTGCAGCGCCAGCGCGACGAACACGTCGCGGCCCGTGGGACAACGAGCTGAGAGGCGAAAAATAAACTCCTACCGACCCGCTACCCGCGGGGCGGCAGGAGTATGTAGGTGACGAACCAGAGCGGGATGATCACGATCGCCCCCATCAGCATACGCGGGGCGGTCCAGGCGAAGGCGGAAACCAGTCCGTCCTGAATATCTTGCGCCGTCACGCCGAGACCGTCGAGCACGGTTCGTGGCGTCAGTCCAAAAAAGGATAGAAGCGTGCCCGCGATCAGCGAGGCCAGCGCCATCTTGATCAAGCCGGAAAGGAACACCTGCACCGTCCGCGCCCCCAGACGTTCATCGATTCGACACATAGTAGCGTGTGCAGGGCCGATGTGAACTGTCCAGAAGGCGCAAAACCCTGCAGTTTATGGGGTTTTGACCGTCGGGTACGGGATCGGCGATATTACCGGATCGGCAAAGCCACCGCCCGTGAAGAAACGGACGTCACTCGACACCGACCCGGCTGAGGGCGAGGACAACTCGCCGATCATCGCCAGCGCCCTGCGGCTATAGGGAATGATGCCGGAGAAAGACAGCGTCTGATCGGACCCGACGAAATTGCAACGCTCGATCTCTGCGGATCCGTCTGCGAAACGCACGGACATGTCGAAGCGTTCGAAATCGAACTTGCCGGCACCTGCCGCACTCAACTGGAAGTAAGACCGGTCGAGCGCAAGGCGCCTGATCCCGTCCGGATCGAAGCCTTGCAGCTGCCCCTCGTTGGCCGAGACCCGAAGGGTTCCCGACATGGTCTCGACATTGCGGCGCCAGCCAGACCCGGTCAGGCGGGCATTGAGATCGATGGTGCCGGTTCCAGTGACAACGGGCCCCTCGAGAGCGAGCCCCTTGGCCAGATCACCGAGGCGGGCGCCGCCGATCATGACCGCGAGTTCCGCGCCTTCACTGAAGCCGTCGCCGCTCCCGCTGATCCGGGCACTGAGCGAGCCGCCGAGGAATTCGCTGTCGGCGATCACCAGCTTCAGCTGGTCACCACGGCCGATCAGGCTCGCGCCGACATCGGCCAGTTCGAAAGGTGCCAAGGTTGCGGTAGCCGCCGAGAGGCGCAGATCGAAATCGAGCCAGCGGGTGAGGCTCGGCAGACGGACGTCCGCGCGGTCGCCGATCTCGATCGACAGCGACTGCAGCAGGTTCTCAAGGTCGAGTTGGTCCAGCGCCAGCGTTCCGCTCAAGATCGGCCGGCTGTCTGGCGCTCGCCTGAGGGCCATGAAACCCTGCCCCTTGCCGTCATTTATCCCGAAACTGAGATCTTCCAGACGCCACTCATCCGCGGCCTTGATCAGCCGGGTCTTCAGCGAGGCCTTCTTCCAGCTCTCGGTGCCGGCGACCCGCAATCGGGCGAGCGCCGAGACCGCCGGGACATCCGTCAACGAAAGCTCGATGTCACTGCTGCCCGCAAAACCATGGCGCAGGTTCACGACACCGGCAAACTTGCCCGCCATGCCTGGTATTTCCGAAGAGGCCTTGATGAAGGAATCTTGGCCACCAATCAGAAGCAGCGGTGCGCCTGTCTCCAGCTTGAGGGTGACGGGAACTCCCTTGTAGACGAGAGTGGCCGTGCCTGAGAGCGCGGCCGAAAGCCGAGGCCAGTCGACTTCGGCGTTGACGCCGCGTGCCTCGAACTGACGGCCGCTCGCCGCATCGACGAGCAGAATGCTTCCATCGATGACTTCAACCGAACCCACGTCGGCATCAGCATCGGCATCGATCTGCTGCCCGTCAGTGCCGTTCGGCATAACCGAACGGACAGCTTCGCTGAGGCGGCCCTCGTTGCTCCAATCCAGTCCACCGTCGACGCCCCGTTCGATGCGGATCGTCGGACGGACGAATTCGAATGCGTTGAAGCGCGGTTCACCGACCAGGGCGGAGATCAGGCTGAAACTGGCGGACAAGGCTTGGATTTCGCCGAGGACCTGACGGGACGTGCCATCGTCCCTGCTCACGGTGATCCCGGTCAGCGTCACTTGCGGCGCGGGCCAGAAGGTCAGTTCGGAAACTCCGTCGATCGTGACATCGTGCCCGGTCCAGCGGGAAACGGCCGAGGCGAGTGCGGAGCGAACCAAGGCGCTGGAAACAAGATGGGGAGCCGCCAACCGCAACCCGATGAATCCGAGAACGAGGACCACAATCGGGACGACGATGAGCTTGAGCAGCCGGCGCAACTTCATTCTGCGCGCTTCTCCATCATCGTGTCGCGAGGGGCGATCGGCTTCTGACATTCGCTTTCCTTTGTCGGGACTTCAGAACCGGTTGGCGACCTTTCTGCGCGATACAGGATTTGTCCGTCGGCTGCAAATCCAGTTGCTCCAATTCCTGCCGCAAATCCGGCTTCATGTCGCAGTGCAATATGCTATAAGCCTCAGCCATCTGCGGAGGAGAGTTTGATGGAGCAGTCACCCCTTTGGATCCCGTCGGAGCCATTCAAGGCCGCGCAGCCGATGCGCCATTTCATCGATTGGTGTGGCTCGTCCGTCGGCGCCCCTTCACAAGACTATGACACCTTTCACGACTGGTCGATCCGCGAACGCGGAGCGTTCTGGTCGGCTGTCTGGGATTATTGCGGCGTGGTCGGGTCCAAAGGCGGCGTCGCGCTGACGAACGGCGACGACATGCTGAAAGCGCGGTTCTTTCCGCATGCCGAGCTGAATTTTGCAGAGAACCTGCTCGCACATCCCGGCGAAGGCGACGCGCTGATCTTCCGGGGGGAAAACAAGGTTACCGACCGCTGGAGCTGGCAGAGGCTCACCGCGATGGTCTCGCGTCTGCAGCAGGCCATGCAGGCGATGGGAGTAAAGTCCGGCGACCGAATTGCCGCCATGATGCCGAATATGCCGGAAACCGTCGCGCTCATGCTGGCCGCCAGTTCTCTTGGTGCCATCTGGTCGTCCTGCTCGCCGGACTTCGGCGAACAGGGTGTGCTCGATCGCTTCGGTCAGATCGAACCGAGCCTGTTCATTGCCTGTGACGGTTACTGGTACAACGGCAAACGCCAGGATGTGGCCGACAAAGTGGCGGCGGTGGCGGCAAGACTCGCTGTGCCCGTGCTTGTGGTGCCTTACGCCGGAGACGCGTCAGCGCTCATCGAACGGCTCGAAAATGGCAGAAGCCTGGAACAGTACGTCGCGCCTTTCTCCGTGCAGGAGATCATTTATCGACGCCTGCCCTTTGCGCATCCGCTCTATATCCTCTTTTCTTCCGGAACGACCGGCGTTCCCAAGTGCATCGTGCATTCGGCGGGTGGCACCCTCTTGCAGCACCTGAAAGAACACCGGTTTCACTGCGGTCTCGCAGCCGGTGACCGATTGTTCTACTTCACCACCTGCGGCTGGATGATGTGGAACTGGCTTGCCTCCGGTCTCGCCTGCGGCGCCACGCTGTGCCTCTATGACGGCTCGCCCTTTTATCCCGATGGCAATGTGCTGTTCGACTATGCGGCGGAAGAGAAATTTGCGGTTTTCGGAACATCCGCAAAATACATCGACGCCGTGCGCAAGGGTGGGCTGACGCCGAAGACGACGCATGATCTGTCGAGCCTGCGGTTGATGACGTCAACAGGGTCGCCGCTCTCGCCGGAGGGCTTCTCCTTCGTCTACGAAGACATCAAGGACGATATCCAACTGGCGTCCATCTCAGGCGGTACCGACATCGTCTCCTGCTTCGTCCTCGGCAATCCACTGAAGCCCGTCTGGCGCGGAGAGATCCAGGGGCCAGGCCTGGGACTCGCCATCGACGTCTGGAACGATGACGGGCAGCCGGTGCGGGGCGAAAAGGGTGAGTTGGTCTGCACCAAGGCCTTCCCCTCGATGCCCATCATGTTCTGGAACGATCCCGAGGGCGCAAAATATCATGCCGCCTATTTCGAGCGCTTCGACAATGTCTGGTGCCACGGCGATTTCGCCGAATGGACCGAACACGGCGGCATCGTCATCCATGGCCGATCGGATGCCACCCTCAATCCGGGTGGCGTGCGCATCGGGACGGCCGAGATCTACAATCAGGTCGAGCAACTGGACGAAGTCACCGAGGCGATCTGCATCGGACAGGACTTCGAAGACGACGTGCGCGTCATCCTGTTTGTCCGGCTTGTAGACGGTGTCACCTTGGACGAGGCGCTGGACAAGAAGATCAAGGCGAAGATACGGACCGGCGCATCGCCCCGCCACGTACCGGCGAAGATCATTCAGGTTCGTGACATCCCCCGCACCAAATCGGGCAAGATCGTGGAACTCGCGGTGCGTGAAGTGGTGCATGGGCGCCCGGTGAAGAACAAGGAGGCGCTGGCCAATCCGGAAGCGCTTGACCTCTTCGCCAACCTGGCCGAGCTGAAGACCTGACGCGATTGTGTCCCGAATTCTGTCGGCCCAAGAACATACACCTCAATTCTAGGGTATCCGGCATGGGGCGGCGGTAAGGATCTGTTAATTGGGATTTGGCAAGACTGTCGGCAACTTGGAGACGCACAATGATGTGCGGGCAGAGCCGGCTCCGGCTCCGAAGACATGATGTTGATCGCATTCTTCTCCGGTTCGACAGCATCCACTGCGGGCGGCTTCGGCCGCCCATTTTTTTTGCGCTGTCAGCGCGTGTCGTCGAGCGAGCGCGACACCAGCAATACAGGGACCAATCCAGCGAGAATGATGATGATCGCAGCGACGGCGGCATCCTGTGCCATGCCGCGTGAGGCGTCTTCGTAGACGAGGGTCGCGAGCGTATTGAAATTGAAGGGCCGCAGCAGGATCGTGGCGGACAGTTCCTTCAGCGTTTCGATGAACACCAGCAATCCAGCCGTGAGAACCGCCGGGCGAAGGTTGGGCAACAGGACCTGACGCAACGTCTGTGGCCCCGAGCGCCCAAGCGTGCGGGCTGCCATGTCGAGATGCGGGGATAGCTTCTGGAAGCCGGCGTCGATCGTGCCTTCCGCCATGGTGAGGAAGCGGACCGTGTAGGCATAGACGATGGCAAACCCCGTCCCCGACAACAACAAGCCGCTCGACACCCCGAAGACCTGCCGCAGAAAGCCGTCGAAGGCGTTATCGAATGCCGCGAGGGGGATCAGCACTCCGATGCCAAGCACGGTCCCGGGAATGCCGTAGCCGAGTGCGGCGAAGCGGCTGGCGCCGCGCGCCAAGCGGGAACGCTCGGTGCGCGCGGCATAGGCGAGCACGAAAGCAAGCAATACCGTGATCAGCGCTGCCGAGGCGGAAACGAGGGTCGAGTGCCACAGGGCATCGAGCAGCCGGGGTTCGAGGAAATCGCCCATCCGCCGCAGGGCAAAACCACCGAGCACGCTTACCGGCACCACGAAACCGAACAGGATCGGCAAAAGACAAAACACGGCGGCCAAGGCGCCTTTCATGCCCTGCAATCTGAGACGCACGGCATCGGCCACGACAGCCGTCGTCTTGTGGGTGGCAAAGCGCTGCCGCTTGCGCGCGCGACGTTCGACGAAGAGCAGCAAAGCGACGAGAGCGAGCATCACGCAGGCAATCTGCGCGGCACCGGCAAGGCTGCCACGGTTGAGCCACGTGTCGTAGATCGAAAAGGTCAGTGTCTGAACCCCGAGATATTCGACGGCTCCGATGTCGTTCAGCGTTTCCATCATCACGAGCGTCAAGCCGATCATGATCGCTGGTTTGGCCATGGGCACCTGGATCCGGGCGAAGACACGCAAGGGACCGGCGCCTAAGGTACGGGCCACATCAGCGGCCGCACGCCCCTGCATGAGGAACATCGAGCGGCAGGCGAGGTAGATGTAAGGATAGAGAACCGACGACATGACGAGAACGGCGCCGCCGAGAGAACGGATCTCGAAGAATCCATAATCGCGCGAGGAGGTGTAGCCGAAGACTGCACGGTAGAGCGTCTGCACCGGACCGGTGAAATCAAAGAACTCGCCAAAGGCATAGGCGGCGAGGTAGGACGGGATTGCGAGCGGCAGTACGAGAGCCGGCGACAGGAAGCGACGGAAGGGAAAGTCGCAGGCGGCAACGAGCCACGCGGTCCCGATGCCGAAGGCCGCGGTGACCAGACCGGTGAAGAGCAGCAGCCAGAACGTGCGAAGTCCTGCCCTCGGGATGACGTTGGTCATCATGTGTTGCCAGTTGCCCGGATCGGACGACAGGCCGATGACAAAGATCGCGATGATCGGCATCAGCACCACGAGAGCCACGACCATCGCTGCCCGGGTGGCCGTGCCGATACGTGTGCGAACGGGAGTGATCAGGGCGGCGGTGCCCGCGCTTTCGTCTGAGTACAAGCTGTCGGCCCTAGCGGATGCGGAGTGGACTTCCTCTAGCGCAAAGACCGGCCGAAGAAAACCGTGCGGATCATCGCAGGGTCAGACGGGAGGCCGATGATACCGTCTCGGCGGCGAGCCGAAGACCGAGCCCGCCGATCACGAGCGCCGCCAGCCGATCTACCGCAGTCTTCCAGCGCAGGTAGACACGCTGCGAATGTTGTGCAGAAAACGCGAGCGCCACGACGGCATACCAGGCCGCCTCGACCACGAAGATCGCGGGCGGCAGGACGAGCAAAAGGGAAAGTGGCGGCGAAGGCGGCATCAAGGCGGCAAAGATGCTGGCATAAACAACCGCTGTCTTCGGATTGCTGATCTGAGTCACGAAAGCGAGACCAAGACTTCGCAGGGGTGAAGCGCCCGCTCCGGGCTCGTTGCCAACTGCCGCAGAGCCCAACGGAGCCTTCGCGCCCTGCCAGATCCGGATACCGAGATGAACGAGGTAAAGGCCGCCGGCGAATTTCAGCGCCAGATAGAGCCACTCGACCTGTTGAAGGAGCGCAACGAGCCCGAGCAGCGCCAGCGTTGCGAAAAAGGCGCCTCCGAGCCCCATGCCGATGGCCGATGCCAGACCGTGGACGCGGGAATGCGAAATGGAGATGCGGGAGACAAGAACGAAACTCGGCCCCGGGCTCATGGCCCCGATTGCGATTGCAAAGAGAATGCCTGCGAGTACGCCGAGCGTGGTCATGGTCGATTCACCTGGTTCTTCGTGTCATTGCGCGGACACGTTTTGACACGGACCCGATGACTCAAAGCATATCGAGCCTGCGTGCCCCGTCTCAAGCCTCACGATTTGAGGGGCAACTGACCTCGGGTCGCCGGACGTCAATCCGCCAGAACGCGCGGCGACGGAAAGGTCACCTCGACCAGGGTGCCTTCGTTCGGCGTGGACGAAATGGCGAACTGGGCGCGATTGGCATCAACCATGGCTTTGGTCAACGGCAGACCGAGACCCGTCCCGTCCCCGCGATTGCGCGGCGTCCCCGTCGAGACCTGGCGGAAGGGCTTCATTGCCTGCTCCAGTTCGCTTCTCGACATGCCGATACCGGTGTCGCGGATCCGCAGGGTGACGCTGCCATTCGCCTCGTAGGACGTCGATACGATGATCTGCCCGCCAGCCGGTGTATAGCGAATGGCGTTTGCGAGGATGTTGAGCGCGATCTGTTTGATCGAGCGACCATCGGCCACGACATTCGGAACGGCCTGGGACAGGGCGGTGCGGATAATCACACGCTGGCTGTTGGCCTGGGGCTGAACAATCGAAACCGCAGCCTGGACCATATCGTTTAATCCGACAGAGGCGAAATCGAGTTCCATCTCGCCCGCTTCGATCTTTGAGATATCGAGCAGGTCATTGACGATATCGAGGACATGCCGTCCGGAACGCACGATGTCGTGGGCGTATTCGCCGTAGCGCGGGTGACCAACCGGACCGAAGTGCTCATTCGCCATCATATCGGCAAAACCGATGATGGCATTGAGCGGAGTGCGGATCTCGTGGCTGACGCGGGCGAGGAAGTCGGTCTTGTGAGCGTTGGCGGTCTCGGCGGCGCGCTTGGCGTTGCGCAGTTCCTCCTCGGTCCGCTTCCACTGGGTGATGTCCCGGATCACCGCGCAAAACCCATTCGACGAGTTGAGGCGGCCAATGGTCATGAACAGCGGCAAGAAGCCGCCCGAGGCCTCGCGACCGATGACTTCGCGCCCGTCGTTGAGAACGCTCGCCACGCCGTGGCCGGATAGGCCGTTCAGATAGTCGAGGATCGACTTCTGGCTCTCATGGGCAAAGAGCATGACGAAAGGCTTGCCGCGTGTCTCCATGTCATCGAAGTTGAACAGGGCACTCGCGGCCCGGTTCATCGACCGGATGTCGCCGTCCGAATCGAGAATGACAACGCCATCGGTCGCGGTTTCCAGGATCGAGCGCAGTTCATCCACCTCGACCTTGAGGCGCGCCATTTCGGCGGGCTGAGCCTGTTCCGCAGCCGGCGTCTCGCTTCGAATATCGACCTGTTGCGGGCCGGCCGCGGCGTCGCCCGGCTGGGCGATCAAAGCCAGCATCAAGGCGCTTGCTTCGTCAAAGCGGACAGACTGCAGACGGGCTGTGACCGGTACCAGGCGGTCATCGGCACAGACGGCCACGACACGGCCGGACTGGCCGCCGTTCTCGTCCGAATCCTGACGCTGGATCAGCGCATCAAGCCCGCCGACGGCGTCCAGTTCGTCGAGCGAGGCGTATCCGGTCAGTGCAAAGAATTCTGGATTGGCGTGGATGAGCCTGTCGCCAACATGGACCAGAAGGGCGACGGGCATGAGATCGACGATCTCGGCAGTGAGGCAACGGTCGCGACGCGACGGCAGACCGTCGAGCGTGGGCGCCGTCGGAGGCTCAGCCAAGGCTGCGGCTGCAATTTCCGGTTCCAACGGTGTGGGCTCGGCCGGCGCATCGACCCGCGCCGCGTCCTCGGTCGAGGACGCACTGGCGGATGCGGCGGTCGTGTCGGCAGCGGTGATGGGCCCGGACGGCGGAGACATGCTCAGCGCCGGCGGTGGTGCGGATGCGGGATTCAGCGATTCTTCCACGCGCGCGCGAAGACCGAGAGGATCGAGCTTTCGGGCAATCTCGCGGAAAGCTGCCTGTTCGCCCGGGGTCAGGTTCTCGCGGCTGCGGCTCCGGTGCTCTTCGAGCTGGACGATCTTGTCCGGCTGGTTGGGCTTTTGCGGCTGCATGATGCGAAGCACCGGCGGCTCATAGGTATTAGCCGGGCGGGGCCCTTCATCATTCGCCGGCTTGGCGGAGGATGCTGTCTCTGCGTCATTGGCAAGGGGTGAGCCTGCATCGGCCGCCGTGGCGGCGCCGATATCGGAAGCCGCGTCCTGCGAGACGAAAGCTCCATCGTCATCACCCACCACCCAGCGGTCGACGTCATCGAGCTCCGGATGATGCAGTTGCTCTTCTTCGAAATCCTCCGGCGGGTGTTCTTCGCCTTCACGCAGTTCGGACAGGAACTCTTCGAGATCTTCCTCTCGCGAGCTGTCGGACAGATTCTCATCGGCCGGATCGTCTGCAGTTTCAACCGTCGACACGAAGGTCAGACCTGTTGCATTCGGATCTTCCTGAGCATCGGCGGAACGGACGATGCCGAAGCCGCGGAACCCGTCGAAATCCCGGTTGCGGGTATAGGTTGGCAAAGCCGCGAGATCGACGGGCACCACCAGGCTCGTTCCCTCGACCGGCCACAAAATGGTCTTGCCGGACCAGGTGTCGCGCTTCTTCAGAAGCTCGCCGATCTTGCCATCCGGATCGAGGTTGAACAGCGCCGCGAGATCGGAAAAGGCGACGCCATTGATATCTGCGGCCCGAGGACCGACAGCCTGGGCGAATTCCGCGGAGACTTCGCTGAAACGGCCCTCGGCATCGATCTTCCAAACGAAACGGGTGGCACGGCGCCCCGGTTCGAAGACAAAGGGATTGCTCCCATCGGCAACAGGGGTATCGAACATCCGGACCGTGGTCGCGGGCGCGACAGACGACCGGTCGATGGGTGCCTCGGCGCTTTCGGGCGTGGTCGCGACGACCGCATCGGAGGATGCCTTCATCTCGCCAGTCTCTTCGGTCCCCTGTGTCTCAGTTTCCCGCTCCGGCTCCCACAGCTCCGATGCCTCGTGATCGCGGTCTGCGGCGGTGGCTTCAGCCTCTCCGGAAGACGACGGCCCTGCGGCGATTGCGTCGGAACCACTTACACTATCTTCGCCTACCGTATCGCGCGCCTGCTCCGAATCCGCTCCGGTTTCGATGGCGCCACCCTCTGCGGCGAATGTTTCCTGATCCGAACCAGCAAGACCTGCATCGTCTTCCACAACAGGCTCGATCTCTTCGATGGCACCGATTGCCTCGATGACGTCGGAGAAAGCTTCGGGGCTCTCGTTTGCGTCCGGCTCCCGCTCCGGAACGGCATGGCCTCCCGCAGCCGCAGGCACATCTTGATCGTCGGCACGAACCGGCTCGGCGACCGCCTCGACAGGGTCTTCGTCTGCCGCGTCATGCATGTCCGACGATTCGGTCGGTTGCGCGAAATCGTCGCTCGGGTCCATCTGGCCGAGGATGGTCTCCACGGCAAACAGGAGATGCAGCGAAGGATCATCGGAGATTTTACCGATGGCGGCCGGGAGGTAACCACGACCCGTCGGGATGGGGCGCTTCACCAGGCGATCGGCATCAGCCTCGACCAGATTGACCAGCATGCGGGCCGTCTGGGGCGTCACGCCGAGTTTCGAATATTCGGACGAGCCCGCAATCACGGTCCCCTCCCCATCCAACACGGCCATGTGCGTGTCCGGATCATCGAAGCCGCTCATCAGGTCGCGCGCACGCTCATCAACGCCCAAACGCCCCTTGCCGAGGGCGGGCACCGCCAGAAGCACGACGGCTTCACCGGGGCGAATCTCGATTCGCTCTGCAGTCGCCGTCACGGGCACCTTCTGGAAACCGGCAGTCACGCGCAGCATCAGGCTGCGGCTGTCACCGGTCGCCTGCAACTGGCGGGCGACAGCGTCGATCTGGCGGAAGGTGACATCGGCCCGGTCGGGCCCCTCTTCGAGGAAATCGTAGATCGAGGACTGGCCAAAGAATCGGGCGCCCGCACCATTGCACCACAACACCCGCTCCAGCGCCTTCGAAAACAGCACGAGAGCCTCGCCCCGGGCAAGCCTGGGGCGGATCAGATCATGCACGGCGACATCGATGAAAGGGTATTGGGCGGGCATTGCTGAACCTGTCACGTCATGGCCTCGAAAGGCAAATTAACAGATTTTTAATAGCTAGGGAGGGGCTTGGGGTCCAGAAAGTGGCCCTTGTTTCGGTCGATAAGGTTAATCGCCCTGAATCTCCACATGAAGGAATTCTAATTGTGCGTCGCACAATGATATTGCAATGCACAATAATCGGTGCTATATACTCCTCATCAGAGACACAATGAGGGTCCGCAACACCCTCCCCAAAAGAGGAAATGCATCATGACCAAGGATATCTTCTCGTTCTCCAGCTTCGACCCTTCCAAGCTGCAGGAAAGCTTCCGTGACTTCGCCGAAAAGGGCGCCGCGCAGTCGAAGGAAGCCTATGCCAAGATGAAGAGCGCCACCGAAGAAGCCACCAAGACCGTGGAAGCCACCGTGCAGACCGCCCAGGCCGGCACCGTCGAACTGGGCCTCAAGGCAATCGACGCGCTGCGCACCAACACCGAGCATTCGCTCTCGCATCTCGAAGCCCTGCTCGGCGTGAAGTCCGTCGCCGAACTCGTCGAACTGCAGACCTCCTTCATCCGCAAGCAGGCTGAAGTGACGATCGAGCAGGCCAAGGCAATTCAGGAAACCGCCAAGAAGGTTGCCGAATCCGTCGCAAAGCCGGGCAAGGAAGCCGCAGAAAAGGTCGTTTCGACCTTCAAGGCCGCCTGATCCGTCTTCGAGAGACAAGATCCTCCCAGATCAAGGGGCCGGGCTTTCGAGCGCGGCCCTTTTTCATTCAAGCGCATTTTGCATCATCCGCAGAAAGGGCTTGAAAAAAAATCCGACTGCTCGTATGTGACCCCTCGACGGCGTCAGCGACGCGGTCATGTGCGGTTGTAGCTCAGTTGGTTAGAGCGCAGGTTTGTGGCACCTGAGGTCGGAGGTTCGAGACCCCCCAACCGTACCATTTCTCTTCATCTCCATGATATTCACATGTTGGACGCGGCGATGCTGCGTCTTTTTTGTGCTGTCACGCGGTCTTGCTCGGCCGGCGGCCTGCCAGAAGGTCCTTATGGGCGGCAAGCAGTTTTGCCATCCGATCGACGACGGTGCGGATCTCCCGACGATGGCGGTCATCGTTGTTCATGACGATCCACTGGCGGTGACGGAGCGGGCCGATTTCCTCCCCCGTGCGTTCCAGCGTCGGATCGAGATCGCCCACGAAGCAGGGTAGGACAGCCATTCCCGCGCCCGCCCGCACCAGATCGAGCAGCGAGCGCGGACGGTTGACCGTGACGACGATGCGATCCGGCTTGTTTTCATGCGGCCAACGCAGATAGTTCGACACGGCGTTTTCCGTATCCACCGCCAGCCATGGCTCGGCCCCGATCCAATCCCGATTGCGGGCACGATAGGCGGCGTAGGCCACCTCTCCTGCCGCCACTGCGGCGAGATTGGGTTCCTCCGGCTCGAAGGCCCGGATGCCGATATCGCTTTCCCGATGCGCGAGGCGGGCTCGCTGTTCGGCGATGTGCATGTCAATCCTGAAGGGGTCACGCTCGCTGCGAACGGCATGCATGTTCTGCGCCACCAGCCACGCAATCCAGGTGCCGAGGCTGACGCGCACCAAAGCCTGACCGCCGGTTCCGCGGCGCCATTCCTCGACCTTGCGGCTCGCCGCCTCCCACTCGGATAGCTGGTCCAGCAACTGGCCGCCATCCGGCGTCAGGCGATAGCCTGTCTGACTGCGCAGGAAGAGTTCCCGCCCCAGGCGCTGTTCAAGCTCCACCATTCGCCGACCGAGCGTGGCGGGGCTCAGTCCGGTCATCTCAGCCGCTGCCGTCAACCCGCCCTGACGCGCGACGACGATAAAAATTTGGTACGCATCCCAGGCGATGTCTTTCATAGATGAAATAGATAATACATTCAGCGGCGTTTATACAGCCAAATATGAGCGATATTGTCCTCGTATCGCAAAACATCAACGGGAGGACCGATTTCGTGACCGAACCTTCGATAATGATGGCATTCGTCCTGCTGCGCAAAGAACCAAGGATGCGCAGTCTGAGGGATGAGGATGCGTTCTACCGGCAATATTCGGAGCCTCTGTCTCTTCGGCTCCACCGCAAATGGCTCCGTCTCCTTGGATGGATCTCCAGGTCGCGAACCGTCCTTTCCGGGACGATGGTACGGCACGGGACCTGTGTTCAAACGGATCCTTGCTGATCAATGCAGAAGAGCCCGGTAACGACACCGGGCTCTTCTGGTCTTGTTGTGGAACTCTCGGGTCAAGCTGCCCGAGCCGCCCCCTGCCCGCGATCCGCCTCGATGCGGAACTGTTGCAGCAAGTCGCGTAGCGCATCGGTCTGCATCGACAGGTCCTGTGTTGCAGCCGTTGCCTCTTCCACCATGGCGGCGTTCTGCTGGGTCATCTGATCCATGCGGTTGACCGCCCCATTGACCTCCTGCAAGGCGCCAGACTGTTCGCGGCTCGTTGCTGCGATCTTTTCAACGTGGTCGCTGATTGCTGCGATCTGGGTGCCGATGCGGGAGAGGACTTCGCCCGTCTGCTGGACATGGGTCGAGCCGCTCGCCACTTCCGTTGCGGAGCGGTTGATCAGGCTCTTGATCTCCTTGGCCGCATTGGCCGAGCGCTGGGCGAGTTCGCGCACTTCCTGAGCAACGACGGCAAAACCCTTGCCGGCTTCGCCCGCGCGGGCGGCTTCGACGCCTGCGTTGAGGGCCAGAAGATTCGTCTGGAAGGCGATTTCATCAATGACGCCGATGATGTTGGAGATCTGCCGCGAGGCGTCTTCGATCCGGCCCATGGCCGAGATCGCACTGCCGACCACGACGGCGGATTCGTCGGCGTTCTTCTTGGCTTCGCGCACGACACCGTTCACCTGTTCCGCGCGCTCCGAGGAGGAGCGGACGGCCGCCGTGATCTCGTCAACGGCCGCGGCTGTTTCCTCAAGCGAGGCGGCCTGCTGTTCCGTGCGGCGGGCGAGGTCGAGGGCCGACTGCGCCATCTGCCGACCATTGTTCTGGATCTGATCCACGTTGCCGGAGATCTGGTGCATCGTGTCGCGCAGGTGGGCGAGCGAGAGATTGAAATCGGTGCGCAGCTGTTCGAGGCGACCGTGGAAGCGGCCTTCGATCTCGAAGGAGATGTCACCCACCGCAAGACGTTCCAGCGCCTGGGCGAGCTTGCCGACGGCATGCTCGATCTGGCGGTCGAGGGCCTGCTTCTCCTCGTCGTTGCGCCGGCGTTCGGCCTCGGCTTCGATCTGCTCGCGCTGGCGCTCGGCTTCAATCTCGATCTTGCTGCGGGCGTTTGTCTTGAAGACAGCCAGCGCGCGCGCCATGGCGCCAATCTCGTCACCGCGCTTGTCGCCGGCAATACCGGCTTCGAGATCGCCTTCGGCGAGGCGCTGCATGGTGGCGGTGATGTGAGCGATCGGGCGCTGCAGTGTCAGCACAAGGGCAAAACCACCGATGATGGCGAGGATGACACCGGCGATCGTTGTGCCGATCGACAGGCGATTTGCTTCCTGACGCTCGGTGCCGGCCGCATCCTTTTGCAGGTCGGCGAAGGATGTGAGCGATGCCCAGATCGAGTCCATGGTGCGGCTAGCATCGGCAAAGCTCTCGGCACGCGCGGTGCTCGTCTGGACCAAGGTTTCGGAATCGCTGGCGAGTGCTGCGAGGAGCGGCTGGATCGCGGCGGTGAGGCTCTCATAGAAAGCCTTGTCGGCGATGCTGCCGCCGAGCACGACGAGATTGTCACCGACCAGCTTGATCTGGCGCAGCAGCGGCTCGCGAGCCTTTTCGTCCTTGACGGTCAGGAAGTTGGCGGCGACCAGACGCAGGTCGTAGACATCCGACACCAGCATGCGGCTGCCGACCTGCACGTCGTCGGCCTGAACGGCGCCCGTTTCGACGGCGGCGAATTTCTCCACCGACAGGGCGTATTTCTCCTTCGCACCCTGCTCGAGCGTTGCCGCGAACCCACGGAAACGAGCAACGATGGAGCCGAGCGCACGACCGGCATCAAGGCTGGTGTCTCCGGTCGCGATCTGGGTCTTGATTTCACCGATCGCGGCCTGGAACTCCTTGCCCATGGGCTTGAGCTTTGCCGGCAGAGCATTGGCGATCTTGCGCTGGGTCTTGACCAGTTCAGGGATCTGCTTCTGCAGATAGGGGATCTGCGCTTCCGGCAGACCGGCGGCGAAATAGCCGCGGATGAATTCGGAGAGCTGTGAGCCGGCCGCTGCGAGACGGTCAGCCTCGCGCAGCGCCGCCTTGGCGTCACCTTCGCCGCTGACGACGGCGCGCTGCAGCTTCTGCGCTTCGTCGGCCACGCGGATCTGCTGGGCCATCAGGCCTTTCAGATGCTCCTGGATGGCGGCGGCGGTCTCGACCTCCGACTGATGCAACTGCCACAGCGCGTCGATCTTCTGGTTGATCGCTCCAGTTCCGGCAATCGCTTCATCCAGGAAATTGCGGCCCATGCCGCCTTCGCCAATCTCGGCGATATTGTCCTGCAGGGTGGCCTGCTGGGCATCGAGCTGGGAAAGCACGGCGGTGCGGGTCTCTTCGGACGTTTCACCCAGGAAGCGGGTCATTGCTGCGCTGGCCATGCGGAACCCGTTGAGCGAGCGCATGGTACCGTTGGAGATTTCCATGCGCTGCTGCAGCAGACCGGAAGCATAAAGACCCATCAGGCCGACGGCCGTGATGGACAGGACAAAGGGAAGCACGAAGGCGACAACCTTTGTCGAAATTGAAAATCGGGACAAAATCTGATCAATCAAAACACGTCCTCCACGCGGCGGAGACGGGACTCCTCCGACAATTCAATGCCACGCAGACGGGTCTGCGACGACATCACTCCACTCCGTGGACCAGCATGACAGCAAAAGTATCAAGGTGAGGTTAAGCGCTACATTGGCGCAAGGTCAGCTGCGTCGGTTTCTGTGCCGTCGCGGCGCAAACGAGACCGTCTCCACACGAGAACGCCACGTTTCAAGTGTCGACCACGTTTAGTCGAGGTCGATCAGGCGATCCACGGCCAAGTGAATGCACGGGCCGAGGCCCGTTGAGGTCGAATTTCGGGCGTTTGCTTCAGCCGAGGATATAGCCGGCGGCGAGGGTCGCCAACATGCTTGCGGCAAACAGGCTGCTGATGACCAGCGCGCGGAGGGTATTGCGCTCTTCGTCCTGCCGGCGGCTGACGGCGATGGCAATGGCGCGGGGCTTGCGGTTCTCAGAGGTCATCCATGCAATCCTTGAAAAGGTCGTGACGAGAACATGCCTAACGGCTGCCGACCAGACCTCATGTCACGCCCACGGCTGGCGCGCCGGCATTCTGTCAGGATGGCTGAGGCATGTTAACAAGTCCTGAATTACAATGCAAAGCTTGCCCGTAACCGGCGAAAAGTTCAAAGGCTTTCGCCAGCGGCATGGCCCGACGCCCAGGCCCACTGAAAATTGAAGCCGCCGAGCCAACCGGTGACGTCGACGCATTCTCCGACGAAGAAGAGGCCCGGGACCTCCCTCGCCTGCAGGGTGCGGCTGTCGAGATGGCGGGTTTCCACACCGCCCAGGGTGACTTCGGCGGTCCGATAACCTTCCGATCCGGCCGGTTTCAGGCGCCAGGCGCTGATCTGCGCGGCCACCGCCACGAGAGCCTTGTCGGAAAGGTCGGCAAGCGGGCGTTCCAGTCGATGCGTTTCCGCGAAATATTGGGCGAGACGCTTCGGCAGATGCTGCGACAGCACGGTCTGGACCTGCTGCCGGCCGTTTTCGCGCTTGGCAGACTTCAGGATTTCGACGAAATCCCGGTTCGGTTCCAGCGACAGGACGATCTCATCGCCCTCACGCCAATAGCTCGATATCTGCAGGATAGCCGGCCCGGAGAGACCGCGGTGGGTAAAGAGCATAGCCTCGCGGAAATGCGTCTTGCCGAGGGCGATCTCGGCCTCGACGGCGACGCCGGATAGTTCGGACAGGGACGAAAGCAGATTGGGTTCCAGCGTCAACGGCACCAGTGCGGGTCTGGTCTCCGTAACCGATAAACCAAACTGTTCTGCAATCCGGTAGGCAAAGCCCGTCGCACCCATCTTCGGGATCGACTTTCCGCCGCAGGCGACCACGAGATTGCGAGCGCGGACGGGTCCCTCACTCGTCTGCAGCCCGAATCCGTCCAAATTTTTGGTCACCTCAGATATATCGCAGGACAGTCTCAACTCGACATGAGCGGCACGCATCTCCTCCAGGAGCATGCGGATGATATCTTTCGCGCTATCGTCACAGAAAAGCTGGCCGAGGGTCTTTTCGTGCCATGCGATCTTGTGGCGGTCGACCAAGGAAATGAAGTCGGCGGGGGTGTATCGGGCAAGCGCGGACTTTGCGAAATGCGGATTTTCGGAGAGATAATTCTTCGGGCCGGCGTGGATATTGGTGAAATTGCAGCGACCACCGCCGGAGATGCGGATCTTTTCACCCGGCGCTTTGGCGTGGTCGAGCACGATGACAGAGCGCCCCCGCCGTCCGGCAGTGAAGGCCGCCATCATGCCGGCGGCGCCGGCGCCGATAATGGCGACGTCATAGGTCATGGCCATGGCAACTCTCCTGTCAAATCCGCGTCTATCGGCAAACTTTGATCAAACTCGCCGGTTACCCCCTCGCCATTAAGGAAAGTCCGGCTATGATGGAACCCATCAACAACCAACCGGTGAGACATGCCCGCGAAGAAATCCATGCTGAGACCCCAGAGCGCGCCCTCCAAAAAAGCGGTCATTCCGCCGGATCCCGGATCGAAGCGTGGTGTCTCCAACTGGAAGGAAGCGGCAACCTGGCTTCGCGCGCGCGGCATCGAGGACATCGAATGCATCACGCCCGACCTCGCCGGTGTCCCGCGCGGCAAAATGATGCCGTCCTCAAAGTTCACCTCGAACACGTCGCTGGCGCTGCCCTCGGCGCTGTATCGCCATACGATTTCGGGCGAATATCCGGATGAAACCGAAAATTTCCGTTACGAGCCGCGCGACAGCGACCTGAAGCTGGTGCCCGATCTCTCGACGCTATCCGTCGTGCCCTGGGAAACCGATCCGACGGCACAGGTCATCTGCGACATCGTCAATGTCGACGGCGAGAACGTCTCCTACACGCCTCGCAACGTGCTCAAAAACGTATTGAAGCTCTACGAGAACAAGGGCTGGAAGCCGGTCGTGGCGCCGGAAATCGAGTTCTATCTCGTCGCGATGAACGACGATCCGGACTATCCGCTGCATCCGCCGAAGGGGCGGTCTGGCCGCTCGATCGTCGGCGGTCAGGGCTATTCGATCGCCGGCATCAACGAGTTCGACGAGTTGATCGACGACATCTACCACTTCTCGGAGAAGCAGGGGCTGGAGATCGACACGCTGATCCATGAAGAGGGTCCGGCCCAGCTCGAGATCAATCTGCGTCACGGCAATCCGATCGAGCTTGCCGATCAGGTCTTCATGTTCAAGCGCACGATCCGCGAGGCGGCGCTGAAGCACGGAATCTATGCGACCTTCATGGCGAAGCCAATGCAGGGCCAGCCGGGCTCGGCGATGCACATCCACCAGTCGGTGGTCGACATCAAGACCGGCAAGAACGTGTTCTCAAATCCCGACGGCTCGGCATCGGCGGAGTTCTTCCACTTCATCGGCGGCATGCAGAAATACGTGCCAAGTTCGCTGGTGATGCTGGCCCCCTATGTGAACTCCTATCGCCGCCTGACACCGGACATGGCAGCTCCCGTGAACAATGCCTGGGGCTACGACAACCGTACGACGGCGTTCCGTGTGCCGGTTTCGGATGCTGCCGCCCGTCGTGTCGAAAACCGTCTGCCGAGTTCGGATGCCAATCCCTATCTTGCGCTGGCGGCCTCGCTCGCCTGCGGTTATCTGGGGATCGTCAAACAGATCGAGCCGACGGCAGCCGCCGAAGGTTCGGCCAACGAAGGCTCCGTCGATCTGCCGCGAGGCCTGCTCGAAGCAGTCGCACTGCTTGAAGGTGAACCCGACTTCAACGAGGTCTTCGGCGCCGAGTTCGTCGGCCTCTATGCCGGAGTGAAGCGCGGCGAGTTCGAGACCTTCATGCAGGTCATCAGCCCATGGGAACGCGAATTCCTCCTGCTCAACGTGTGAGGAAGACAAAACCATGACCTGGCAAAGCCCCATCGCACCGGGTATCTCCTGGTATCAGGCCAGTGTCGGCGATCGACCGGAATATCCGGCGCTCGACGGCTCGGTCTCAGCAGACGTTGCCATCATCGGCGGCGGCTATACAGGCCTGCAGGCGGCCTTCAATCTCTCCCGTCTTGGCGCCTCCGTCGTTCTCATCGAAGGCAGCCGTTTCGGGGACGGCGCATCCGGCCGCAATGGCGGACAGTTGGGCACCGGGCAGCGCGCCTGGCCGACCGAACTGGAGGCGGAACTCGGCTATGAACGGTCGAAGGCCCTGTTCGACCTTGCAGAAAACGCCAAGCATTATCTGCTCGACTTCGCTGAGCAGCACGGCATCGACATCGACTACATACCCGGGCAGATGAATGTCGCGCACAAACGCGGCTGGGAGAATGACTACCGCCACGACGCCGAAGTGATGGCCACTCGCTACGGTTATCCGCATGTCTCGTTCATGGACCGCGAAGAGACCGGGCAACGGGTGGGGTCGACCCGCTTTCACTATGGAGTGAGAGATACGGGCACCGGGCACATCCATCCCTTGAAGCTTCTTGTCGGTCTGGCGCGGGTTGCGGCCTCTGTAGGGGCAAAGATCCACGAGAGGACGCCGGCCAGCGCGATCCGGCAGGCCGGTGGCAAGACGGTGATCGATACGCCGAGGGGCACCATCACCGCGGATCGAGTGCTCATCGCCACCAATGCCTATATCGGCAATCTTGAGCCGGTGACGGCCGCGCATGTCATGCCGATCCGTTCCTTTATCGGGGCGACCGTGCCGCTCGACAAATTCCCGGACGTGCTCCCGGGCTCGGAGGCGGTTGCCGACAGTCGTTTCGTGGTGCGATATTTCCGCAAGACGCGGGACGGGCGGCTGCTGTTCGGGGGCCGCGAAGCCTATACTTCGGACAGTCCGCGCGACATTTCAAGCCATATCCGCCGGCAGATCGCAGAGATCTATCCGAGCCTGGCTTCCGTCGAGATGACCCATGCCTGGGGAGGCTCAGTCGGGATCACAATGCCGCGCAAACCGTTCGCGCGGGAGGTGCTGCCCGGCGTCACCTCGCTTGCCGGCTATTCCGGCCATGGCGTGATGCTGTCCAACTATTCCGGCAAGATGTATGCCGACATGGTGGCCGGCAATGCCAGCGAGCTCGACATCCTGAAGGACCTCAAGATCCCGCCTTTCCCAGGTGGCGGCCGGTTGCGCAAACCACTGCTGTTTCTCGCTCTCACCTGGTATGCCCTGCGGGATCGTTTCTGACAGCGACCCGCGATCCAATGTCGCAGACAAGGCGGTCTTCGGCCTTTCGGCGGCATTGGACCGACAAAAATCCGCCCGCAGGGTGGCTTTTTTAAATCGATTAGATTAGAACCGGTGCAACGCTTTTCCGAACGAGAGACGCCGCATGAGCAGCCAGATCATCCCCGTGGAACCCTTTGACTACGTCGTCTTC
The DNA here is from genome assembly GCF_056314065.1 of Allorhizobium sp. DMC15. Classification (NCBI taxonomy): domain Bacteria; kingdom Pseudomonadati; phylum Pseudomonadota; class Alphaproteobacteria; order Hyphomicrobiales; family Rhizobiaceae; genus Allorhizobium; species Allorhizobium sp. DMC15. The sequence continues at coordinate 622,582 of NZ_JBQUZB010000001.1, read as the reverse complement.
GGCGGCACCGGCGATCTTGCCGAGCGCAAGCTCCTGCCGGCCCTCTATCATCGGCAGCTGGCCGGGCAGTTGACGGAGCCGACACGTGTCATCGGCGCGTCACGTACGGCCATGACCGACGAGGACTATCGCAAGTTCACGCTCGACGCGCTGAAGGAACATCTGAAGGCGGAAGAACTGGAAGAGGCGGAGGTCGCCAAATTCCTCGCGCGTATCCATTACGTTTCCGTCGATGCGAAGTCAGATCAGGGCTGGGAAGATCTCAAGAAGCTTCTCGATCAGGGTAAGGATATCGTTCGTGCCTTCTATCTGGCCGTCTCGCCCTCGATCTTCGGCGACATTGCCGACAAGATCCGTGATCACAAGCTGATCACCAAGTCGACCCGCATCGTCGTCGAAAAGCCGATCGGTCGCGATCTCGCATCGGCGCAGGCGCTGAACGACACGATCGGTAAGGTTTTCAAGGAAGAGCAGATCTTCCGCATCGACCACTATCTCGGCAAGGAGACGGTGCAGAACCTGATGGCGCTGCGCTTTGCCAACGCGCTTTACGAGCCGCTGTGGAATTCCGCCCATATCGACCATGTGCAGATCACGGTCGCCGAGTCCGTCGGCCTTGAAGGCCGCGTGACCTATTACGACAAGGCCGGCGCGCTGCGTGACATGGTGCAGAACCATATCCTGCAGCTGCTCTGCCTTGTTGCCATGGAAGCCCCCTCCTCTCTCGACGCGGAAGCCGTTCGTGACGAGAAGCTGAAGGTGCTGCGTTCGCTGAAGCCGATCACACCGGCCAATGTCGAGAAGCAGACGGTTCGCGGTCAGTACCGCGCCGGGGCTTCGGCGGGCGGTGCGGTCAACGGCTATCAGGAAGAACTGGGCGCGGTTTCCGACACGGAAACCTTCGTTGCCATCAAGGCTGAGATCAACAACTGGCGCTGGGCGGGCGTTCCCTTCTATCTGCGCACGGGCAAGCGTCTGGCAACCCGCATGTCGGAAATCGTCATCGCCTTCAAGCCGATCCCGCATTCGATCTTCGGCGATGCGGCGGGCCGGATCGAGGCCAACAAGCTGGTCATCCGCCTGCAGCCGGACGAAGGCGTCAAGCAGTGGCTGATGATCAAGGATCCAGGTCCGGGCGGCATGCGCCTGCGCCATGTCTCGCTCGACATGAGCTTTGCTCAGGCTTTCGACGTGCGCAATCCGGATGCCTATGAACGCCTGCTGATGGACGTCATCCGTTCGAACCAGACGCTGTTCATGCGCCGTGACGAAGTCGAAGCTGCGTGGAAGTGGTGCGATCCGATCCTGAAGTCCTGGGAAGAGATCGGCCAGAAGGCGCAGGGCTATACGTCCGGCACCTGGGGTCCGAGCCAGGCTATTGCGCTGATCGAGCGCGACGGCCGCACCTGGCACGAAAACGACTGAGGCCGGGCTCGATGGCGCATCAGATGAAGACATTCGAGACGGGCGCCGCGCTTGCGGAGGGGCTTGCCGACGCCGTTGCGGCAGCGCTTTCCTCTGCGATCGCCAGACAGGGCGAAGCCACGCTTGCCGTTTCCGGCGGCTCGACGCCCAAGGCGTTTTTCGAGGCGCTTTCGACGCGTCATCTCGATTGGCCGAAGGTCAAGGTCACGCTGGTCGACGAGCGTTTCGTTCCGGAAGACAATCCGCGTTCGAACCATTTGCTGGTGAGGACGCATCTTCTGAAGAATGCTGCGGCGACAGCACAGTTCGTGCCACTCTATCGGCCCGAAGCCAGCATCCAGGAAGCCGCGCTCAAGGCGTCGGATGTCATTCCTGGAATGAAGGAACCGTTCGATGTCGTCATTCTCGGCATGGGTACGGATGGCCATACAGCCTCCTTCTTCCCTGGCGGCGACCATCTTGACGCTGCACTCGACCTTGCCCTGCCCCGCCGTGTTATGACCATGGAAGCGCCTGGCGCCGGAGAGGCCCGGCTTACGCTTTCCTTTTCCGCTCTTCAGGATGCCGGCCTGCTTGTCGTTCATATCGAAGGCGCCGAAAAGAAGAGCGTGCTGGACAAGGCGCTTTCCGGGACCGATGAGGCCGAAATGCCGATCCGTGCAGTGCTTGAACGGGCGGCCACGACGCCCGAGATCTATTGGGCGCCCTGAACCGGTGACCCCGGCCATGCCGCAGCGGAACGCGGTCTGGCCCGATGCGCGATAACCCGACGTCCGGGCCCGGGAGGCCCTGCGCGCAGCGTGACCAGACGCGCGCGCCTTAAGAGGAGCGAAATCCGATGAGTGCAGACAGCCGTATCGAAGCCATCACCAAGCGGATCGTCGAACGATCCAAGCCGACCCGCGAAGCCTATCTCGACCGGACCCGCCGCGCGATCTCGAAGGGTGTTCACCGCTCGACACTGTCCTGTGGCAACCTTGCCCATGGCTTTGCCGTCTGTTCCCCCGCCGACAAGGCAGCGCTCGCCGGAGACGTGGTCCCGAACCTCGGCATCATCACCGCCTATAACGACATGCTGTCCGCCCACCAGCCGTTCGAAACCTACCCCGCACTGATCCGCCAGGCGGCATCCGAAGCGGGCGGCGTGGCGCAGGTCGCAGGTGGCGTTCCGGCCATGTGCGATGGCGTGACCCAGGGCCAGCCGGGCATGGAACTGTCGCTCTTCTCGCGCGATGCGATCGCGATGGCTGCCGCCATCGGCCTCAGCCACAACATGTTCGATGCGGCCGTCTATCTCGGCGTCTGCGACAAGATCGTACCGGGGCTCATGATCGCGGCGCTGACATTCGGTCATCTGCCATCTGTCTTTATTCCGGCCGGTCCGATGACTTCGGGTCTGCCGAACGACGAGAAGTCGCGCATCCGTCAGCTTTACGCCGAGGGCAAGGTGGGCCGCGCGGAATTGCTCGAAGCAGAATCGAAGTCCTATCACGGCCCGGGCACCTGCACCTTCTACGGTACGGCCAATTCCAACCAGATGCTGATGGAGATCATGGGCTTCCACCTGCCCGGCGCTTCTTTCATCAATCCGGGCACGCCGCTGCGCGATGCGCTGACCAAGGAAGCCGCCAAGCGGGCGCTGGCCATCACCGCACTCGGCAACGAGTTTACGCCGGCGGGCGAGATGATCGACGAGCGTTCTATCGTCAACGGCGTCGTTGGCCTGCATGCCACCGGCGGCTCGACGAACCACACGCTGCACCTCATCGCCATGGCGCGCGCCGGCGGGATCCAGCTCACCTGGCAGGATATCTCCGATCTCTCCGACATCGTTCCGCTGCTTGCCCGCGTCTATCCGAACGGGCTTGCGGACGTGAACCATTTTCACGCGGCCGGCGGGATGGGTTTCCTGATCAAGCAATTGCTCAAGGCCGGCTACCTGCACGACGACGTGCGCACGGTCTATGGCCAGGGGCTTGCCGCCTACACGATCGATCCGAAGCTCGCCGAGGATGGCACTGTCTCCCGCGAGCCGGCATCCGAGGTGAGCGCCGATGCGAAGGTGCTGACCACCATCGACAAGCCCTTCCAGTCGAACGGCGGCCTGAAGATGCTGACCGGCAACCTCGGCAAGGCTGTGATCAAGATCTCGGCCGTCAAGCCAGAGCGGCATGTCATTGAGGCGCCGGCCATCGTGTTCCACGATCAGCAGGAACTGCAGGACGCGTTCAAGGCCGGCAAGCTTGAGCGCGACTTCATCGCCGTCGTGCGCTTCCAGGGGCCAAGGGCGAACGGCATGCCGGAACTGCACCGCCTGACACCGCCGCTCGGCGTGTTGCAGGACCGCGGCTTCAAGGTGGCGCTGGTGACGGACGGCCGCATGTCCGGCGCGTCGGGCAAGGTGCCTGCTGCCATCCATGTGACACCGGAAGCCGTCGACGGCGGACCCATCGCCAAGATCAAGGACGGCGACATCCTTCGACTGGATGCCATTGCCGGGACGCTGGAAGTGCTGGTCGAAGCGGGCGAGTTCGCCAGCCGTTCCAATGCGGCCACCAATCTCGACGCCAACGAGTTCGGCATGGGCCGGGAGCTGTTCGCAAGTTTCCGCCGGATTGCCGGCCCGGCAGATCAGGGCGCCAGCGTCCTCTTCTGATCTGACCTTCACTGCTGCAGCCGGGCCGCGAGCGATCGCGGCCTTTTTTTTACTCGGTTCCCCGAGGGAACAAACGCTGCGGACTTAACGCATTCGAAACGTCTAATATTTTATAGATGGAGGCAGAAAAACCAGCAGAATCAAGAAGATATACAAAAACAAAAAATCTTCGACCCAGTTCTGCCTTTTGTCTACCTTTGTTCGGAACCGAACGAAGGTCCACTCGCACTACTGGCAAGAAGGACCAGAGCAGACATGTTTGGACAGTCATTCAGCACCAAGGCGCAGCTTGAATCCCTGGAAGTCATTACAGCCAATATCATGATTGCGGATGAGAAGCTGAACATCCGCTACATGAATGCCGCCGTGAAGGAAATGCTGCGCGATGCAGAGAGCGACCTGAAGAAGGAACTGCCAAGGTTCGAATTCGCGAAGCTGATCGGCAGCAATATCGACATCTTCCACAAGAACCCGTCGCATCAGCGCAACATGCTGTCGAGCCTGAAGACGCAGCACCGGGCGACCATCTGGGTTGGGCATCACGCCTTCGACCTGATCGTGACGCCTCTGAAGAGTGGCTCGAAAACAACGGGTTTTGTCGTCGAATGGGCCAATGCCAGCGCGCGCCTGCAGAATCTCGATTACCAGAACCAGATGGTCGCGATCGGCCGCGTGCAGGCCATCATCGAGTTCACGCCAGAGGGTGAGGTCGTCACCGCCAACGACAACTTCCTCAATGCGCTCGGATACCGCCTCGACGAGATCAAGGGCAAGCACCACAGCATGTTCGTCGATCAGGAGTACAGCCGATCGGCAGACTACCAGGAATTCTGGAAACAACTCCGCGCCGGCAAATTCCAGGCGTCGGAATTCACCCGCTACGGCAAGGGCGGCAAGAAGGTCGTGATCAACGCCTCCTACAATCCGATCCTCGATGACCGCGGTCGGGTCACGAAAGTGGTCAAGTTCGCAACGGATGTGACGGAACGCGTACACGCAGTGGACACGATCGGGGTGTCGCTGAAGAGGATGGCCGACGGCGATGTGAGCTTCACACTGGACAAGCCCTTCGCGCCGGACTTCGAAGCACTGCGCACCAACCTGAATGAGGCTCTGACACAGTTGGGCTCTACGCTGGGCGCCGTTGCCAAATCGACCGACCAGATCGACAGCGGCACGCGGGAGATCAGCCACAGCGCGCAGGACCTGTCGAAACGCACAGAGCAGCAGGCGGCATCGCTCGAGGAAACCGCTGCGGCCCTCGACCAGATCACCGTCAACGTCAACAATGCCTCCAAGCGTGCCGAAGAGGCGCGCAACTCGACGCAGATGGCCGATACGAGTGCGGCCCGGTCCGGACAGATCGTTGCCGAGGCCGTTGGCGCGATGGCGCGCATCGAGCAGTCGTCAAACCAGATCTCCAACATCATCGGTGTTATCGATGAAATCGCCTTCCAGACGAACCTTCTGGCCCTGAATGCAGGCGTCGAGGCAGCGCGCGCCGGTGAAGCCGGCAAGGGGTTTGCTGTTGTCGCCCAGGAAGTGCGCGAACTAGCCCAACGCTCCGCCCAGGCGGCGAAGGAAATCAAGGAGCTGATCCGCAACTCGTCGGAAGAGGTGAAGAACGGCGTGAAACTGGTCAGCGAAACGGGCGAAGCGTTGAAGACGATCCAGGACAACATCATCGCCGTCAACGACCACATGCAGGCGATCGCAAGCTCGGCGCGCGAGCAGGCAACGGGGCTTTCCGAGGTCAATTCTGCGGTCAACCAGATGGACCAGGTGACCCAGCAGAACGCCGCGATGGTGGAAGAATCCAACGCCGCCAGCGCGACGCTCGCCAATGAAACGGAGCGGTTGCGCCAGTTCATCAGCCGCTTCACGCTCGGGCATCATTACAGCGGCAAGCAGAGCCAGAGCGCGACGCCACAGCACCGTCCATCTGCTGTCACGGCCCCAGCGGAACGTCGTCCGGCTGCCCGCTCGCTTACCTCCCATGGCAATGCCGCGGTCAAGGAAGACTGGCAGGAGTTCTAAGCCCCTGCCCTCTCAATCCATCTGGAAGGCCGGCCGCCCGCAGCCGGCCTTTCGCTTTCTCTAGAGCCTGGGAGCTTTGGCAAAACCCTTGCCGAGGATAGGGCCGGTCGGACGGCCCGTCGGCGAACCACCTAAGGGCTCCAGAGTGATCTCATAGAGCTGTTCTTCCCGCGGGCCTGGTAGTTCCGGCCCCGAAACGGTCACCGTCTTCCAGCCATCGAGCACGCCCAGCGATACCGGCCCCATGTCCGCTGTCGGCAACGTCCAGAGCTGCAGCGACCGGTCACCCGGGACCGCAGTATCGACCAGCGGCGTGACCTTTGCGGTGTGATTGCCGAAATCCTCGATCATCACGACCGGCTCGCCATCGGCATTCATCAGGATGGCGATGACCTGTGGCTCCGACGGTTGGAGAATGCCGTAAGCCAACACGACAACGAGCATCAGGGACGCGGCGATGGCGGAGAGCGCGATCTGTCTCCAGCGACCTGCGCTGTTGTCATTGGCCGGCCGCGGCCTGACCGCAGGTCCTGCCATCCGCTGCGATGCATCTACCTCCAGCCTGTGTTCGATACGCGTCCACAGCCCCGGCGACACGGCGGATGTCGGGCCGGCCAGATCAAGTTCAAGGAAACGATCGCGAGCCTGACCGACAGCCCGTGCGAGTTCCGCATCGCTCTCCAACTCGACTTCGAGCCGCAACCGCTCGTCATCATCCATCAGACCCAGGACATAGGCATCTGCGCGTTCTGCTGTGGTCTGCCAACTGGTCATGCCATGCACTCCCTGAGTGCCGACACGGAGCGGCGTATCCAGGCCTTGGCGGTGCCGAGCGGCAATTTCAGGCGCCCGGCGATCTCGCCATGGCTGTAACCGGAGACATAGGCCATCATCACCGTCTTGCGGCGCAGGGCATCCAGCCGGGAAAGACAGGCCCGCAGCCGGCTTTGACTGTCCAGCTGGTCGAAGAGGTCGATATAGAGACTATCCGCTCCCTCTTCCTGCAGCCGATCAAGGCTCTCGGTCTCCGTCAATTCCTCGCGCCCCCCGTCGCGCAGGGCATTGAGCGCGCGGCTGCGCACGATGGCATAGAGCCAACCGCGCGCTGAGCCGCGTCCGGGCTCATATTGCCAGGCCTTGTTCCAGATCTGCAGGAAGGCCTCCTGGACGATCTCCTCGGCCAGATCGTGGCGCCGCAGGATGCGTTCGGCGATCGTTACCATACGTGCAGCTTCGCTGCGGTAGATCGTAGCCAGCCCTGCTCTTTCTCCGGCAGCACATGCCTTTAGCGCCTGAGCCAGCTCGCTTTGCGGATTCTGCATCCATACTCCTTCACGCCTCTTGATGCGAAAGTAGGCGATCTTGCCGATTTGGCAACCAAGGTCGGGGGGCATGCGGATATCGTTGGGGTCGATCGTTTCAACTGCCATCTCATTCCTTTCCTTACCGAGAGACACGCGAGAAGGGAGGATTGGATGCAGAAAAAATTTCAATCGGAGTGCATCCAATCGAGGTTGGTCGCGTGTCGAGTGATCAGGAGGCATCACACCGATGTCGCCGGCTCAACCATTCGGGAGAAATTCATGACCAGCATCCGTATCCTTAGCCTCGCTGCCGCAACTGCGCTCACCGCATTTGGCGCCCAGGCCGCTCAGGTCGTCGGCCTTGCCGGCGACAAGACGCTCGTGATGTTCGACACGGACCAGCCAACGGCAGCCAAGACCATGGAGATCTCCGGCGCCGATCGTCTTGTCGGCATCGACTACCGTCCCGGCAACAAGACGCTGGTCGGCGTGACAGCCGACAGCGTGATCGTCACAATCGATCCGGCCACCGGTGCTGCGACCGAAGTGGCGAAGATGGACAAGCCGCTGACCATCGGCGATGCACCGGTCGTGGTGAATTTCAATCCGGCTGCCGATCGTCTTCGTTACATGACCGGCACGACGAACTACCGCGTCCATCCCGATACGGGTGCAGTGACCGTCGACGGCAGCCTCGCCTTCGAGGAGGGTGACATGCACAAGGGCGAGACGCCGAACACCGTCGCGGCTGCCTATACCAACTCCATGGGCAAGCCGGAAAAAACGGCCATGTATAACATCGACGCCACCATCGGTGCGCTGATCCAGCAGACCAAGCCGAATGATGGAACGCTGAAAGCGATCGGTAAGCTCGGAATCGAGGGCATGCCGAAGACCTATGCCTTCGACATCCAGGCAACCGGCGAAGGCCAGAACACCGCCTGGCTGGTGGCAGACAATGCGCTCTATACGGTGAACCTCGAAACGGGTGCCGCCACCAAGTCGGCCGATATCGGCGGCGTCGAGATGCCGATCAAGTCGATCACGGTCATGCCTGCGATGTAAGGGCCTGCATTCGTAGCCATTCACGAAAAAGCCTCCGCAGCGGTGCTGCGGAGGCCTGACTGTTCCCAGCCATCCTGACGGATGTCAGAGCATTGCCGTATATTTCGGCAGTTCCCGCAGGCTGGGCACGACGATCAGCGTATTGACCTGTCCGCGCTTGAAGGCGTTGAGGAAGCGATTGTAGTCCTCAAACACAACGCAGCCGGAGCTGTCGCCACGACGACGCAGCAGATAGGTGTGGGTCAAGAACCCATCCCGATTGTACATCTTGGCATCACCGACGGGGGTCATGCGGATCGCCTCGACCCCGTGAAAGCGAGCTTCGCGCATGCGCAGCTTGTAGACGTTCGGCGGTGTGGGGCCCTGGTTCTTCATGTGCACATATTTCGGATTGTCGCGCATGTGGGCACGACCGGAATGGGCGCGAAGCTTTTCACCATTGGGCATGTGGACGGTCGCATCTTCGATCACGTAGACCGCAATGCGGCTGCCCGGGCCAGGTAGAGAATTCTTTCGGCTGAAAAGCCCCCCTGCCCCGTCGTCCGTGGTGATCGGATTGTCCGGCTTGGCATAGGCCAGCAGGTTGGCAAGCGTTTTTCTCTTCGGCTTTTCAGGCGCAGAAGCGGCAGCGGCAGCGGCGACCGGCGGCTCGGGAGCGGGGATGGCGGTTGCGCGGGGTTTAGCCTGCGGCAGCGGACCGTCATCCGGCAGATCGCCATGCTCGCTGGCCTGCGGTTCGGACAAGAGTTCCTGGAAAGGTTCTTCCCGGGGATCGGCAGCGGCCATCATGTCGCCGGCCTTCGGCGGAGCAGCATAACCGAGCGCAGCCGGTGCGGAGGCGGACGTGGGATCGATGGAGGCCGTCATGATCGGATCAACGGCTGCAGCGTCATCGACACCGCTGCGGCGATCACGCGCAGCTGTTGCAAGTGCCGCCTGCTGGCGTTCGGATTCGAACTTGCCAAGCGCCTCGCGCAGCACAGCTATCGCCTGGGGATCGGTGAAACTCTCGATACGGGCGAGGAGCAGGCGGTCGGACTTCTCGACTTCGGCCAGGCGCATCGCCGAGGGCAGCATCAACAGACCCAGACTGTCTGTCGCCGCTACGGCCTCCGCAAAACGCTGGCGCATGCGCTCCAGCGCCTCCATGTCACCGGAAGCTGCCTTTGTCGCCCGCCCCGTCAACGGCTGTGACAAGGCCAGGGTCGGCTTCGGAAGCGAATGGCCTGAATAGGTCGGCACCTGGATCGGCGAAGAGGCAAGCCCTTTGAATATTGCAAGGCTCGCGGTGGCCCAGAAGGCACAGGCAAGTGCGATCCCCGTCACCGTCGGCAGGCTGGAGCCGCGCTTGACCTTGCGCGACTGCATCTTCTTAACGGCGGGCGCGGTGCCGCCGGAGACCGATGAGGTCGAGGACGCCATGATACTTGAACTCGCTTACCAAAAGACTCAAGGAAACCGGCACATGACAGGCAATGCCGGCTTTACTGGGACAGGCCGTAATTTTCCGTCCTGTCGCTTGTCCTAAAGAATGAAGAAGTTTGGTAACCAAGTCGTTTACGCGGGCGGGTATCTTGTCACATTGGCTCAAAGAGAGACGCCAATCACGGGAATGTCAGACGTGACGGGTAAGCCCGCCATCGACCTTGAGGTTCTGACCGGTGATGTATGCGGCACCGTCGGAGGCCAGGAAGGCGATGGTCGCGGCAATTTCCTCGCTGGTCCCATAGCGTTTCATGGGCACACCCTCGCGCCGCTCCTCCGTCGCCGGCAGACTGTCGATCCAGCCCGGCAGGACGTTGTTCATGCGGATGTTTTCGCCCGCATAGGTGTCCGCAAAGATCTTGGTGAAGGAGGCCAGTCCCGCCCGGAAGACGGCGGAGGTCGGGAACATGGACGAAGGCTCGAAAGCCCAGGCGGTGGAGATGTTGATGATCATGCCAGACTTCTGCGCCTGCATGATGGGGGTCACGAGCCGCGTCGGGCGGATGACATTGAGCAGGTAGACATCCATGCCCTTTACCCATTGCTCGTCCGTGATCTCGAGGATCGGTGCGCGCGGGCCGTGGCCCGCACTGTTGACCAGCACGTCGATGCGGCCGTAGCGCTCCATGGTACCGTCAACGAGGCGCGCGAGGTCTTCCGGAGACTGGTTGGAGCCGGTAATTCCGAAACCATCGAGTTCGGCGGCCAGCGCTTCCCCCTTGCCCGAGGACGAAAGGATGGCAACTTTGAAGCCATCGGCGGCGAGCCGGCGCGCTGCCGCTGCCCCCATGCCGCTTCCCCCTGCCGTGACGATGGCTACCTTCTGCTTGGTCATTCGATATTCTCCCTTTGATGTGTGCGGAAGATCGAAGGTCCTGCCGCCGAAGTCCAGTCAGAAATGCTGAAGGCCGGTGCGGCTTCTGCCACACCGGCCTTTCGAAATGAGACTGTCCGGGGTTACCAGCTGCGCACGTCGAGCACGCGGTCCTTGTGGGCCGGATGGGTGGAGAAGACGAAGATGCGGTCGAGTTCCTTCTGCGTCAGCAGGCGGAGAAAACGGATCTCGGCGGTGTTGTTCGGAAAGGTCTTCATTAGCACGGCGCCAACCTTGTTGATGCGGGCGTCCGGGATGTCGAGGTAGAACTGCTTGGGGAGATTGACCTGCGTCAGCAATGCGATGACGGCACCACTCATGGATATGCGGATGACGTCACAGCGCCGCGCCGCCATGTGGGTCATGCCGTTCTCGGTGTATTCGAGACGCCCGGCATTCATCGTGTCTTCCATGCGAAACCGGTTTTCCCGGTCGTACATGAAGGATTCTTCCTTTTTCAGAAAGTGATTGCCACCTGCCGTTCTCATCGTTCTACCCTTGTCTTTTTCGTCTTTGTTATGGGTAAAAGCTAGCAGTCACAGCTTAACAGTCGGTATTGAGGATGGGGCCGGCGGAACGCAAGAAAAGGCCCTGTCATCGCAGGGATAACAGAGCCTTAACATGTCCGGATTCGGAGCGGGTATCAGCGGCGATAGGTCTGTCCGACTGCGTCGAACAGATGCAGCTTGGTCCTGTCGGCCGAGAAGCGCAGGGTCTGGCCCTTCTTCACGTCGACGATGCCGGGGAGCTTCACGACGATCGGCTCTTCTTCGACCGGGCCATTGACATAAAGCAGCGTCACTTCGCCGAGGGCTTCGACGATCTCGACCACGCCTTCGAAGAGGAAGTCTTCTCCGGCGGCAATCGTCAGGTCTTCCGGACGGACGCCGAAGCTTCCGGCCTTGCCCTCTTCTGACGACGCCGTCGCCAGATCCATGGTGACTTCCGAGCCGTCCTTCAGCTTGATCCGGGTCGTGTCCCCCGTTCCGATGATGGTCACCGGCATGATGTTCATCGCCGGCGAGCCGATGAAGCGGGCCACGAAGAGGTTCGCGGGTCGCTCGTAAAGTTCGAGCGGCGGACCGACCTGTTCGATCTTGCCGGCCGAGAGCACGACGATGCGATCGGCCAGCGTCATCGCTTCGACCTGGTCGTGCGTGACATAGATCATCGTGGTGTCGGCCATCTGCTCGTTGAGCTTGGCGATCTCGATACGGGTCGCGACACGCAGCGCCGCATCAAGGTTCGACAGCGGCTCATCGAAGAGGAAGACCTTCGGATTGCGGCAGATGGCGCGGCCGATGGCCACACGCTGGCGCTGACCACCCGACAGTGCCTTCGGCAGGCGATCGAGATAGGGCTCGAGCTGAAGGATGCCGGCGGCGGACTTCACGCGGCGATCGATCTCTTCCTTGCTTTCGCCGGCAATCCGCATGCCGAAGGCCATGTTGTCGTAGACCGTCATGTGCGGGTAGAGCGCATAGGACTGGAAGACCATGGCAATACCGCGCTTGGAAGGCGGCACGTCGTTCACGAGCTGGCCGTCGATATACATCTCGCCGCTGGTGATATCCTCAAGACCGGCGATCATGCGCAAGAGCGTGGATTTTCCGCAGCCCGACGGGCCAACGAAAACCACGAATTCGCCTTCCTTGATCTCAAGATCGATCCCGTGCAGGACCTTGACCTGCCCGTAGGCCTTGCGGATGTCTTTCAGAACCAGACCCGTCATGCTTTCCTCCCCTGTCAGGCGTGACGCGCGAAATAAGCGCCCCAAGCCGGCAACTCTACCTTATTGTCGTTGGTCTCACTGGCAAAACCATGCCCATCCAGCGCAAGCCACTGCCCCTCGGGCAAGGCAATGGCTGCCGGTTCCGGGCTCATATTGAAGAGGCAGAGCAGCTTCTCGTTGCCGAGCGCACGGCTATAGGCTAGGGCATGCGCGCCTGCCTCATGGAAAGTGATGTCGCCCTTGGCGAAGGCCTGGTGCTGGCGACGGAAGCCCAGGAAACGACGATACTGTTCGAGAACCGACTCGTCGCGTCCGGCCTGCGTGTTGACCGCGCGCAGCACATGCTCGACCGGGATCGGCAGCCAAGTCTTCTGCGCTGTGGAGAAGCCTGCCTGGGTGGCGTGGTCATCCCAGACCATCGGAGTACGGCAGCCGTCACGACCCTTGAATTCCGGCCAGAACTGGATGCCGTAGGGGTCCTGCAGGTCTTCGAAGGCGATTTCGGCTTCGGTCAGACCCAGTTCCTCCCCCTGATAAATGCAGACCGAGCCACGCTGGGTGAGCAAGAGGGCCGACATCATCTTGGCATAGGCTTCGCGGTCCAGCACAGCCGAACCCCAACGGCTGATATGGCGCACGACGTCGTGGTTGGAGAATGCCCAGCAGGCCCAGCCTTCAGGAGCGGCTGCCGCAAAGGCGTTCTGGGTGTTGCGCACGACTTCCGGCGTCAGGGGCTCCGGCGCCAGGAATTCGAAGGCGTAGCACATCTGCATCTTGTCATTGCCGGACGTATATTCGCCGACAATTTCCAGACCGCGCTGGCTGTCGCCGACTTCGCCGACAGCCGCGATGGCCGGATATTCATCCAGGAGCGCGCGGAACCGCTTGAGGAAAGCGATGTTTTCCGGGCGGTTCTTGTCGTAGATGTGTTCCTGGAAATTGTAGGGGTTCACTGCCGGGGCAGTCGACGCGTTGCGGCGCTCGGGCGCCAGCGGCGGGTTGTCCCGCAATTCCTTGTCATGGAAATAGAAGTTGATCGTATCGAGACGGAAGCCGTCGACGCCGCGGTCGAGCCAAAAGCGGGTGGCGGCGAGCAACGCGTCCTGAACCTCGGGATTGTGCAGGTTCATGTCGGGCTGCGAGGTCAGGAAGTTGTGCAGATAATACTGCATGCGGGTCGGATCCCACTGCCAAGCCGAGCCGCCGAAGATCGACAGCCAGTTGTTCGGCGGCGTGCCGTCCGGCTTCGAATCAGCCCAGACATACCAGTCCGCCTTGGGATTGACGCGGCTTGAGCGGCTCTCGACGAACCAGGGATGCTGGTCCGACGAGTGGGACATGACCAGGTCGATCATGACGCGAATGCCGAGACGATGCGCTTCGGCGATCAGACCGTCGAAATCCGTCAGCGAACCGAACATCGGGTCAACGTCGACATAATTCGAAACGTCGTAGCCAAAGTCCTTCATCGGCGAGGTGAAGAAGGGCGAGATCCAGATCGCATCGGCGCCGAGATCGGCGATATGCTGGAGACGGGCGGTGATGCCCTTCAGGTCGCCAATGCCGTCTCCATTGGAATCCTGATAGGAACGCGGGTAGATCTGGTAGATCACCGCACCGCGCCACCAATCCTTGTCGGCGACCAGCGTCGATTGCGTCGTGGAACTCATAGTCAATCCTTATGCATGTCGTGAAGTTGACCGTCCCGGTCAGCCCCCCTTGACCGAACCCGCGAGCAGACCCCGGACGAGGTAGCGCTGGAGGCCGAAGAAGACGAGGAGCGGAACGATGATGGTGATGAAGGCCGAGGCCGTGAGGATTTCCCAATTGCCGCCGCGCGAGCCGAGGAGGTTGACGAGGCGTCCGGTCAGCACGAGTTCGTTGTCACCCGTTCCAAGGAAGACCATGGCGACCAAGAGATCGTTCCAAGTCCAGAGGAACTGGAAGATCGCGAAGGAGGCAAGTGCGGGATAGGAAAGCGGCAGCACGATCTTGGTGAAGATCTCGAAATCGGAGGCGCCATCGACACGGGCCGATTCCATGATCTCGCGCGGCAGGCCGGCGATGTAGTTGCGCAGCAGATAGATGGCGAGCGGCAGGCCGAAACCCATATGCGCGAGCCAGATGCCGACATAGCCCTTGGCCGGGACGCCGAAGAAGGCGCCGACGCCGTTATACATCTTCAGAAGCGGGATGAGCGACATCTGCAAGGGAACCACGAGCAGACCAACGATGACCGCCAGCAGAAGCGCGCGACCAGGGAATTTCATCCAGGCGAGTGCATAGGCGGCAAATGCCGCGACGAGGATCGGGATGATCGTGGATGGGATCGCGACCGTGAGCGAGTTCAGGAAGGACTTACCAAGGCCCTCGGCAGTCAGAACGGTCTGGTAATTCTCGATCGTGAAGCGGGGCGGCACGGAGGCGGTGAAGAAGATGCGGTCGCCGCGCGAACCTTCGAAGGCAGTGGCGGATTCGATGCGGAAATCGCCGTTCTCCTGAACGGTCAGCTTGCTGCCGTCATTGCGTTCCGCCGTCTGGCCCGGCTCATAGGCGGTAGGCGCGTTGATGTTGATGCCGAAGGCCGAAACATTGCCGGCATTGCCTTCGAAAACATTGCCGGAAATGACGAAGACGCCGTTTTCCTCAACCTGCGCACTCGGCGGAGGGGCTCGGTAGATGGCGTTCTGGCTCGATGTGCCGAGCGCCGTCCACCAGCCGGAGGCCACGATCTGGTCCTTGTCGCGCAAGGACGAGATGAGCAGACCGGCGGTCGGCAGGGTCCAGAGGACGACCAGGAACAGGACAGTCAGATTGACGACGATCGTCAGCGGGGAGAGTTTCTTTGCGACCATCTCAGCGTCCTTCCATTTCCCGGCGGGCATTACGGATGTTCCAGATCATGATCGGCACGACCATGACCATGATGACCACAGCGATTGCGGCACCCTTGCCGAAGTCGCCGCCGCCGCGGAACATCCAGTCGAACATGAGGTTCGCCAGAACCTGGGTTTGCCACTGACCGTTTGTCATGGCGAGAACGATGTCGAAGACCTTGAGAACGAGGATGGTGATGGTGGTCCAGACGACGGCGATCGTCGTCCAGATCTGCGGAACCTTGATCTTGATGAAGATCTGCCAGGGGTTGGCACCGTCGATGACGGCGGCCTCAATGGTTTCTTCCGGAATGCCGCGCAGGGCCGCCGACAGAAGGACCATGGCAAAGCCGGTCTGGATCCAGATGAGGATCACCATCAGGAAGAAGTTGTTCCAGAAGGGGAGCGAGATCCAAATCTGGGGATCGCCGCCAAAGGCCATGACGATGGCGTTCAGGATGCCGATCTGCTCCGATCCGGCATCGCGGTAGTCATAGACGAACTTCCAGATGACGGATGCGCCGACAAACGAAATCGCCATGGGCATGAAGATCAGCGATTTCGCAATATTGCCCCACCAGATGCGGTCGGTGAGTGCGGCGATGATGAGACCGAAGAAGGTGGAGCCGGCGGGCACCACGATCAGCCAGAGAATGTTGTTGTAGATGGACTGGCGGAATTCACCGTCGTTGACCATCCAGCGATAGTTCGCGAGGCCGACGTAGTTCTCGCCGCCGCGATCCATGAAGGAATAGGCAATGGACGAGAAGAGCGGATAGACCAGATAAATGGTCAGGGAGATCAGGGCGGGCCCCAGGAAGAGCCAGGGGCGGATCAACGCGGCGCGGCGCAAATTGCGCGAGGCCTTGGCCGTATCGGCGATGCGAGACGGAAAGATGCGGTCCAGCAGCAAGTTCGAACCGTAGAAATATCCGATCGCCGCTGCGACGCCGACGACAATCGTCAGCAATGCAAAGAGTAACTGTTCCAAGATGTCCCCTCCCTGTCGATCGCTCCGCGTCACCTATGGCGCCCGGGGCACTTGTTCTTCTGTATCGACGACCGGGCCGCCCCGAAGGCGGCCCGGCGGATTGCGATCAATCGCGAGCTTACTTCAGCCCGTCCCAGGCCTTCTGGATGTCGGCGGCGACATCGGCAGCCGGCTTGCCACCGGAGTAGTCAACCATACCGGTCCAGAATGCACCAGCACCGATCTTGCCCGGCATCAGGTCGGAACCATCGAAGCGGAAGGTCGTGGCGTTGAGCAGGATATCGCCCTGCTTGGCCATCGGGGCGTTGGCGTAGGTTTCCTTGTTGGCGCCCTTGAACGGGGTCAGGAAGCTGGACTGTGCCATCCAGACTTCATGGGCGATCGGGGTCTTCAGGAACTCGATGAAAGCGCGGGCAGCCGGGCTGTCCTTGGCGATCATGGCAAGCGTGCCGGCGCCCAGCACCGGATTGCCGAGGTCTGCCTTGGAGGCATAAGGCGGCATGTAGAAGAAGTCTGCATCTTCACCCACCTTCGTGCCTTCCGGGAAGAAGGACGGGATGAACGAAGCCTGGTGGTGGAGATAGCACTTCGGCGGCGCACCAAAGAGGCCCTTCGGGCTGTCGCGGAAGTCGGTCGAGGCAACCGCCTTGGAGCCGCCGTCAACGAACTTGTCGTTCTTGGCGAACCAGCCGAATTCCTCGATCGCGCCGACAACGGCCGGATCGGTGAACTTCACTTCGTTGGTGACCCACTTGTCGTAGACGTCAGCCGGCTGCGTGCGCAGCATCATGTCTTCAACCCAGTCGGTTGCCGGCCAGCCGGTCGCACCGCCCGAACCGAGACCGATGCACCAAGGCGTGCCGCCATCGGCGACGATCTTTTCGGTCAGTGCCTTCAGCTCTTCCATGGTCTTCGGGACTTCATAGCCAGCGTCCTCGAAGTTTTCAGGCACGTACCAGACCAGCGACTTCACGTCGATCTTGTAGGGGAATGCATAGAGAGCCGGGGCTCCATCCTTGCCCTTGTAGGTCGAGAGATCGACCCAGGACTGTCCGGCCGAATAGTTTTCCAGAAGCCAGGACTTGGTCTCGTCGCCGAGCGGCGTCAGATGCCCCTTCGAGGCGAGGTCGGCGATCAGACCCGGCTGGGGCAGGATGGCCACGTTGGGCGGGCTGCCGGCCTGGGTGTCGATGACGATCTGCTGTTCGTAGTTTTCAGAGGACGAATACTGGACGTCGACGCCGGTTGCGTCTTCAAAATAAGCCAGGATGCTTTCGAACAGAACCTGGTCTTCGCCGCGCCAGGGGCCAAAGATCGTCAGGGTCTGGCCCTTCAAGGCGCTGTTGGCGGCCTTGTATTCTTCAAAGCTCGCCCAGTTGAACTTGCTGTCTTCACCCGGCTTGAACTTCAGGTCCGCAGCGGCAGCAGAGCCGGCGACCAGCGCGGCAGCCGCCACGGTCATCAAAAACAGTTTCTTCATGTGATTTACCTCCCATCACATCGGACCGCCAAACGTCCCTCGAATGCGCATTTTTCAAAGCGCTTTGGCCCCCATTTCATCCCATTGGGTTCCATATGGAGTCAAGCGCTTTTGTCCAGTTGAGCAAATTCGCCGCAACATGCCGCACCGCAACATGCAGATGCCTTGATTTTATTCATATTTCCTCTTGTTAACACTCCCCCCTATGAGCCATATTCGAAGCGCTTTGGGCCGCAAGGGAGGAAATTTGCGCCCATTTCGGAGAGGAATGCGACCCGTGAACCTGAAAGAACTGTCCCAGATGCTCGGGCTGTCGCAAACGACGATCAGCCGGGCGCTCAACGGCTATCCCGAGGTCAACGAGGAAACCCGGCAGCGGGTTCTCTTGGCCGCGAAGGAAACCGGGTACAGGCCCAATCGCGCCGCACAGCGATTGGCCACGGGAAAGGCCGGGTCGATCGGACTGATCATGCCGATTTCACCGGACCACAGTTCCGACATGCATTTCGCGGAGTTTCAAAGCGGTCTTGCTGAAGCCGCGATCCTGCGCGACTTTCATTTCGTCATCATGCCCGCCAAGGCGTCACAGGAAGAAGAGGCGATCCGCTGGCTGGTCGCGAGCGGCAGTGTCGACGGTTACTACCTCGCCTATGTCCGGGAGAAAGACCCGCGCATCACCATGGCAAAGACGCTGGCGCTGCCCTTCATCGTGCATGGCCGCTCCTATGGCATGGAGCTCGATTACCCCTATCTCGATGTGGACAACGAAGGGGCCTTCTTCGACGCCACACGTTTCCTGATGCAGCTCGGGCACAAGCGCATCGCCCTTCTCAATGGTCCGGCCGATCTCGACTTCGCCTTTCGACGCAAACTCGGCGCTGAAAAGGCCCTGGCCCAAGCGCAGCTAAGCCTCGACCCCGCTCATGTGCGCCACACATTCATGGGAGACGAACAGGGCTATCGGGGGATGAAGGAAATTCTGGCGCATGGCAACCGACCGACCGCCGTGCTCTGCGCAAGCACCGTCCTGGCACTGGGTGCCGTCAGGGCCATGAACGAGGCAGGGCTGAAGCTCGGCGTCGACATGTCGCTGATTGCCCATGACGATGAACTGCCGCTCCTGAAGCCCGAGAATTTCTCCACTCCGCTGACCACGACGCGGTCATCGCTTCGCGCAGCCGGACGACGTGTCGGCGAGCGGCTGATCGCGATGATCAACGGGGACACCCCTGCCCTGCCGATGCAGGAATTGTGGAAGGTGGAGCTCGTCGTGCGGGCGTCGACCGGCCCGGCCCCTGCCGGAGCCTGATGCAGCGCTCGCGTCTCTCGGGACCTCAGAACTTTGGCGCGGCCTGACCAGCCCGACGATAGGCGGCAATGACGGTGTTGGCCATCAGCATCGCGATCGTCATCGGACCGACGCCGCCGGGTACCGGCGAAATTGCAGCGGCAACCGGCTTGCATTCGGCAAAGGCGACATCGCCCACGAGGCGGAACTTGCCCTCACCGCGCTCCGGGGCGTCGATCCGATTGATACCGACGTCAATCACCGTCGCACCCGGCTTGACCCAGTCGGCCTTGACCATTTCCGGACGGCCTACGGCTGCAACGAGAATGTCGGCCTGACGCGCAAGAGCGGGAAGATCCCGGCTTCGAGAATGACCGATGGTGACGGTCGCATTGGCGGCGAGCAACAGCTGCGCCATCGGCTTGCCGAACAGGTTGGAACGGCCGATGACCAACGCATTCAGGCCCGACAGGTCCTTGCCATGGATCTGACGCACCAGGATCATCGCACCCGCCGGTGTACAGGAGACGAGGCCGGTGTCCATGTCACCGGTCGCGAGTTTGCCGGCATTGACCACATGCAGGCCGTCGACATCCTTTTCGGGAAGGATCGACTGGATGACCGGATCGGATTTCAGGTGACCGGGCAATGGAAGCTGGACGAGTATGCCGTCGATCTCAGGGTCGGCATTCAGCGAGGCCACCAGCGCCATCAGCTCATCCTGACCTGTTTCCTCCGGAAGGGTATGCTGCACGGAGTTGAAGCCGCACTGCTTGGCCATGCGGCTCTTGGCGCCGACATAGGCGTGACTTGCCGGATCATTGCCGACGATCACAACGGCCAGGCCCGGACGGCGATGTCCAAGGGCTTCAAGCTTTTCTGCCGCAGAACCTACCGCTTCGACCACCGATGCGGCGGCCGCCTTTCCATCAATCACCGTCGTCACTGTGCTTGTTCCTCGCCTCAGACTGGCAGCAAGCTAACGCCATCGCAGACGTCGCATTTGCCTGTCCCCGTCCTATGCTGTCAAATTGCGGCATTTTGCAAGGGCGGCTGATACCCTGAGTCCGCTAAGACGACGCCGGACCTCACTACGAGAGTAAGGCCCGGCGTGCCGAACGCAATCTTGAAGATGGCGGAGATCAGTGACCTGACGCGGGCTTTTCCTCGACCTTTTCGCCCTCGACGACGGTGGTCTTCTCCATGGGGCCCGGGGCGCCGTCGGCGGCCTTGCGAGCTGCATCCTTGGAGACATAGTCGAGCTGCTCGATCATGACCTGATCGACCATGCCTTCGCCCAACCGGGCGTTCATTTCGGTCTTGATCTTGTCCCGGAAGGCCATGACATCGAAGGTTCCGACATTGGCGATGTCCACCATCTTGTTGCCGACCAGCAGGGTGAAGAGCTGGTCCGTCATCATCTCGGTGACCGGGGGAGCCTGGGTCTTGACCTTCTCCTTGTCCATCATGAAGGAGATACGGGTCAGGAAATAGCCCTGGACGTCTCCTCCGGCGAGGACCGGTATGGTGATCGGCTCACCGCGCACCAGTTCCAGGGCGGCCTTCTTCGTTTCTTCCTCGCTCGGTCCGGCAGGTGCCGTGGCGAGATAGATCGAGCCATAGACGGCGCCGAGCGTCACGATGCAGACCCACAGACCGATGCCGAGTATCTTGCCCATCAGAACTCGCTGAACTGGAACTGTTCCTGGGAGTAGGTGCCATCGGCATCTGCATCCCGGACGGCATTCTTCAGGAGATCGGCCACAGCGCGGACGGCGGCGAGGTGTGCCTCGACGCGACGGGCATTGGTCGCGAGCTTTTCCTTGAGAACATGCAGCTGGTCGACATAGTTGACCGCGAATTCGCGCGGGTCCGTGTCGCGAAACAGCATGGTCAGCTCATAAAGGCAGCGGCTCTTGTGGGCGTTCGACACCTTGAAATCGAATTCCGGATCCTTGCCGATCCGCTCGTTTTCGTTGTCGATGATGCGCTCAAGCCGGCTCAGAACGGTCTTGACGCGGTATTCGCTCGAAACAACTTCCATGAAATTATACCTTATTCTTGAATTTTACGGCTTCTGGATTTCGGCGCTCGCGCCAAGAGTGCGCCGCTCAAGGTCGGTCACCCAGCTCAGCGCTGTGTCACGCTGGGTTTCGTCGGTCTTGGCGTTCACCGTGTCCTGGCCGCGCGTCCGCTGCAGAGCCTCGCTGTACATCTGTTTGGCGATGCCGACGCCACCGGATTCAGACAGAACCGAGCCGATCTGCTCGGCCATCATGCTCTTCCACATCTCACCGGCATTCCCCTTGCCGTAAACTTCCTCGCTGTCGCTCGGCAACATGGTCTGGACGAAGTTGGTCAGGTAGACGGCTTCGAAGTCGCGGTAGACCTTGGGAACCTCACCCGGCTTGTCCAGGGTCTCGGCGGTATTCTCGATACGGGCCGCATTGGTCGTACGGTTCAGGATGTCGACAGTCGCGCCAAAACCTTCGCCCTTCTCGGCAAGGCTGGTCGCGAGGAAATTGGCGCGATTGGTTTTCATCTGCGCCTGAGCGGCGGCAACTTGTGACGGATCAGCGGCGCGGACGACGTCCAGCACGAGATCGCTCGGGAGTGAAATGGCCACGATGACATCCTCGATTCATGTTCGTGGCAACTATCCCTCTCCAAGCTTGCTGGAGGCTGGCGTGCCAAATCGGATGTCGATCAGATCGTAAATCGCATCATCGTCGGCTTCGCGCTGTTCATGAGCGCGGGCGTCGCGGCGGTTCTCCTCCAGCCGATCGCCCTTGGCGCGCTCGCGCATCAGCTTCATCTCCTGGACCTGCTGGAGGCCGTGCAGTTGCTTGTCAGTGTTGGACAAGCGGTCGAAGCGATCCGCATAATTCTGAGCAAACAAACGATGGAGCGGATCGAGCGAGCCGATGGCCTCCATCACCATGTCCATGGAGCGCGCGTTTTCCTCGATGCGCTGCGCGGTGATGCCGAGGTCACTTTCGGCCATGCGCTCCATGTGCCTCTGGACGGCGACAAGACGCTTCAACTTGTCGGATTTCTTTTGCGCCATAGAGACCCCGCCTCAGAAATTGAAGACCATCGGGAAATATCGTCCGAACTGCATGACGAGGGCCGCGATCGTGAAATAGACCAGAATCAGCCCGCCGATGAGAAGATACGGCGTGGAGATGTAGAAAATCGGAATCTGCGGGGCGAGCTTGTTCACCAGACCGACGGCAAAGTTGAACATCAGGCCGAAGATCAGGAAGGGGCTCGCCAGACGCAGCATCAAGACGAATGTCTGCGACAGTGTATCCGTCAGCGTGATCAGCATCTTCTGGCTTTCCGGCATGCCGCCGAGCGGCATCACCGTGTAGGATTCCATCAGGGCCTTGAAGACGACATGGTGGAAATCGAGCAGGAAGAGCACGAGAAGACCGGCGAAGCTCAAGAGATTGGTGAGCTGCGTTTCGCTGGTGTCTTCAAGCACGTCCCCCGAACCCGGCGAACTGAGGCCGATGGACATGGAAATCGCCGTACCCGCGAATTGAAGGCCAAGGACATAGAAGCGTGGTACAAGGCCGTACATCAACCCGATCATCAGTTCGGCCATCAAGACCGGAATGAGCGGAGCACCACCGCCGGACACCCGCGGATAGATGCTGTCGAAGAGCAACGGCATCATCGCCATCGAAACCGACATTGCAAGAAAGAGCCGGATCGTCGCCGAGATGCGGGCGGAAGAGAAGCCCGGCAGGGTCATGAAGCAGGCGCCGATGCGGCAGAAAACCGCAAACAGCACCAGGACAGTCCCCTGCGGGTCAGAAATCATGAAATCGAGCCCAGGATCTTGATCTCGATGCCCTTGGCCAGTTCGACATGGGAGAGAACCGGAAGAGTGGCAAAGAGTCGTTCGATAATCATGCGAACATAGGAGCGCGTTTCCGGCGAGGTTACAAGAACGAAGGGCAGCCCGCGGTCCATGAATTCACGGATTACGCTGCTCGCCTGTTCGGAGAACTCCTCGAGATTGCGAGGGTCGATGTCGAATTCGACGATTTCGCCCTTGGCGTCGCGCTTCAGCGCCTGGTGGAAGACAAGGTCCCACTTGGAGCCGAGACGCAGGACGCGCAGCACGCCGTTGTCGGTCAGATCGCCGCACAGCTGCTGGGCCATGCGAACACGCACATGCTCGACAATCTGCTCGGTCTTGCGGACATGCGGCGCCAGTTCGGCAACCGCTTCGAGGATCAGGTGCAGGTTACGGATGGAGACGCGTTCGGCGAGCAGCAGCTTCAACACCGCCTGCAGGCCCGAATAGGACATGTGCGACGAGCAGATCTCGTCGGCCAGCTTCTTGTATTCGGGGTCGAGGCGATCGATGAGGATCTTCACGTCCTTGTAGGACAACAGCTGCGGCAGGTTGTTGCGAATGACTTCGCTGACGTGGGTGAGCACGACGGAGACGTTGTCGATCGGATGGAAACCCTCGCGTTTCAATTCCTCGGTGAAGGTTTCCAGTACGGAGACAGCCGGCATGCCAAAGGCGGGTTCGCGGATCTCGTCGCCCGGGACATTGGGCTTGCGGCCGGAGCCGGTGACGACCAAAACTTCCCCGACCCGCAGGTTGTTCGACGCGATCGTCGTGCCGTGGATACGGATCTGGTAGGACTTTTCGGGAATGCCGATGTCGTCGGTGACCTTGATTTCCGGAACGACGAAGCCGTACTGGCTGGCAAACTTCTTGCGCATCTTGCCGACGCGGAAGGCCAGTTCCTGATGGGCTCCCAGAAGGCGGGTCGAAACGAGCTTGCCAAGCGCCAGCTCGATTTCGGCGGTTTTCAGGACCGATTTGACCGAATCCTTCTCCGCTTCCTTGCTCTGGATGACCTTCTTTTCTTCCTGGTCGCGCTTGAGCTTGTTTTCGGCTTCCACCTGACGGGGGATGAACCAGGCACCGAATGCCATGAGACCACCAAGCGCCAGGAACGGAACGAGCGGCAGACCCGGAACCAGAGCCAGGGCGCACATCAGGGCGGCAGCGACGGAAAGCGCACGCGGATAACCGCTCAGCTGATTGACGACGGCCTGGTCGGTCGAGCCGGGGGTGCCGCCACGCGACACGAGAAGGCCGGCGGCGAGCGAAACGATGAGGGCCGGAACCTGCGAAACGATACCGTCACCGACGGAAAGTTTGACGAAGACGTCGGCGGCCTGGCCGATTTCCATGCCGTGACGGAAATAACCGATGATGATGCCGCCAAAGACGTTGATTGCGGTGATGATGAGGCCGGCGACGGCGTCGCCGCGGACGAACTTGGACGCACCATCCATGGCACCGAAGAAGGAGCTTTCCTGCTCCAATTCGCGCCGGCGGTGCTGGGCTTCACGCTCATCGATGATACCGGCCGACAGGTCGGCATCGATCGACATCTGCTTGCCGGGGATCGCATCAAGTGTAAAGCGGGCGCCAACTTCCGCGATACGGGTCGCGCCCTTGGTGATGACGATGAAGTTCACCGTGATCAGGATCATGAAAACGATCAAACCGATGACGAAATCGCCGCCCATGACGAGGCTGGAGAAACCGGCAATAACACCGCCTGCCGCATCATGACCTTCGTGGCCGTGGGAGAGGATCACACGCGTCGTCGCGATGTTGAGCGACAGGCGGATCATGGTTGCGATCAGCAGGATGGTCGGAAAGGACGAGAAATCCAGCGGCCGCTGGATCCACAGGGAGACCATCAGGATCAGCACGGAGAAGGCGATCGAGAAGGCCAGCCCAAGGTCGATCATGAACGGTGGAATGGGCAGGAAGAGGATGCAGAGGATGAGGACAATGCCGAATGCAAAGCCGATATCGCGCCCGCTGGGACTGACTTTCGGAATCACGAGTGCAGGTGGTTGCGCCATGTCTGTTCCATCTCTTCATGAGAAGTCGGCCAGAGGGTCATGTCTCTGGCAGTCTACAGACGAGGGATAGCCGTCGAAGCTTGCGCGAGGGTGTCAGCCGCAGCGGTTTTCAGAATCCGGATTGGACGCGGGAGAAGACCAGATTGGCGAAGAGCGAGATCTGGCCGCCGACAAAGGGAGCCGATATGCCAATGGTAATCATAATGGCCAGGATCTTCGGCACGAAGGTCAGTGTCATTTCCTGGACCTGGGTCAAAGCCTGGATCAGGGCAATGAGGATACCAACGATCATGCCGGCAGCGACAGCCGGCCCTGATGCGACCAGGATGGTCCAGATCGCCGATTGCATAATGTCGAGGGCATCTGCCTCATTCATGGCGGTTTCCTTCCGGAGCGGCGAATCATGCCCTCCACTCCAGAAGGCCTAGCATTTTACGAGCCGGTCGTCGTGGTCGCCGGCTTGGTTCCGACGCGGACACCGACCGTAATCGGAATTTCCTTGCCGTCGGTGGTCATCGCAACCATCGTATCGGAATAGACCCGCACCGAGGCCACGACGCCGGTGGTCTTTTCATCGGCGCTGGTGATCGTCTGGCCGATGTAGGAGGAGGCGCTGTTCAGAGCATTGCCCTTGATCAGCGTTTCAAGATTGGTGTTTGTCTGGATCGTCTGCTCGACCTGGGAGAAGGTTGCCAGCTGGGCGATCTGCTCGCTGGCCTTCATCGGATCGGTGGGATCCTGGTTCTTCATCTGGGCGATGAGCAACTGAAGGAAGTTGTCATAATCCAGCGAAGCCTTGGCCGACGCCGAGGATGCCGCGTTCTTTGTCGTCGACGCGGTTTCCTGCGTCGTTGTCGAACTGGCGCCTGTAACCGGGTCTACCGCCATGGCGCAATCTCCTTGCGAATCTGCTCGATGGTCGCCGGCGCCATTTCCTGGTTGTTGAGGATCTTGTCCTCGATCGGATAGAGCGAGCGAATGGCCTTCAGGGCGTCAAAGGCGCGGCCGGACGATACCATGCCGTCGATGCGCTTGAGTTCGGCCAGGATCTCTTCGTTTTCGAAGCACGACAGCAGCATGATCACCGACTTGCGGAACATGGCCAGGGACTGGTCCTTGCCCTCGGGATTGATCAGCATCATCTGGGCGATGAAGTAGAGCTGCCGAAGCGGCGTCGTGGCCTGCTCGGGCTGGAGGACGTGGTTTTCCAGAAGGAAGGTCACGTCGTTGAGAAATTCGAGAGCCACCTTGCGGTCGACGCGCAGAACCGCCCCGTTGATAAAAATACGTTCGCCCGACTTGAGCGAGATGCGCAAAGTGCTCTTCATTTAAGTCCATCCCTGATGATGGTTGTCACGTCGATGATGCCCTGGAAATTTGCGGACTGGCGCTTCCGGATCCGGTCGCATTCCTTCAGTATCCAAATGGCTATGGAGATCAGATTGGCGCGAACGTCGTCGGCCAGCTGATTTTCGGGGTTCTGCAGGTCCTCGATCAAACGGACCCACACCCGCCGGGTATAATACAACGCTTCGATCGCATCCCGGCCGTAGCCGCTCTTGTCGCGAGCGGCGCTCAGAAGCTGGATGCAACGGTCAAGGGCCTGGCGTTCGCGTTCCTTCGCGTCGGCAACGCCATCTTCCATGATTTCGGCGTATGAGAACTGGTACATTCAGTTGCCCTTCAGTTTCATTTCACCCTTTGCTCATCAAAGGTAATTGACAAGGCTCAGCGCCTGTATCTTGGAGGTCAGCGTGTAAGATGCTTCCACCATGGACAGCAAACTGTTAACGCGCGTCGACGCTTCGTATGCATCGACCTCGATCTTGCTGGAAAGACTGGTCTCTATGATGTCGACCTGGATCTGCAGCGACGCATCCGCCTTCTTGATCCGGTTCTCCGAAAGGCCCAGTTCAGAGCGGGTCGAGTTGATGCCGGTGATGGCCTTTCCGGTGTAGCCGATGGCCGCGTCGACCGCCACCGAAACAGAGTCAGCGGGTGCGCCGATCTGCAGCAATTCCTGGGTGATCACGGAAGCCAGAGCGAAATAGCGGAAGCCGTTCGCATTGGCGGATGCCGACGTGTTGACCGTTTCCGACTGAGTGATCCGGCTCGTCATCACCGTGTCCGTGGCGCCCGACCAGTCGGTGTTCCAGTCCGTGCCGGAATACATGGGCTCCAGCGTCGAGGAGATGAAATCCTCCATACTGGGCGAAGGACCCTTTGCGACGATTGTTGCGGTGTTGACGGTATCGGTCGATGCAAAGCCGAAATAGCCGAAGAATGCTGCGTCGAACGCCACCTTCGCATTTGAGGTGGGGGTATAGTCGGCGAGCGGCTGAACGTCCGTGTTGATGCCGGCGAACAGGAACTCGCCATTGGCCGACTGGTTGGCCATGCTGATCATCGTCGACAGCGAGTTCTTCACCGTCATGACGGTCGTGTTGATCGTGTCGCTGTTGGATGCGCCTGCGATCGTGATCAGCGAGGTGTTCATGTCCTCTGCCGCCTTGGCGATCTGGTTCAGGGCTTCCTGCGATGCCGAGAGACGCTGCGTGGCGATCGAGTTGTTGCTGATCATCGAGGTCAGCCGAAGGCTTTCCCGGTTGAGATCGACGACCGTCGAGGTCTTGCTGCCAAGCTCCGCGCCGACATCGGCGAAGTAGCCGGTGCTGACTTCTTGCTGCGACTTGAGCAGCTCGTTCTGAGCCTGGCGGATGGTCAACCGCATCGCAGTTTGAGTTGAGAGGTTGGAGACGCTGGACGTCGACATCAGGAATTATCCCGCCATTTCGAGTACGGCCTTCAGCATCTCGTCAACGGTGCTCACGAGCTTGGCTGCGGCCTTGTAGGACTGCTCTACATCGAGCAGCAGCGATAGTTCCTCGTCGAGGCTGACGGCCGTCTTGGAGGAGTAGGTCTGGAAGCTGCGCTCATAGAGCGCCGTCTTGTTTTCGTTTGCAGTGGTCGCGTTGGAGCGAAGCTCCTCAAGCCAGCCGATCGAGTTGCTGGAGAAGGACAGGACGCTTGCCGTGGTCTTCAGATCCGCATCGGCGGAGAAGGCGCGTTCGGCAGAGAGCGCATCCACATAAGCATTGATGAGGTCGGTGTAGCCCGACGCACCGTCGGTGTTGCGGACGTAGCCGGCACCGTTGATGCCGCCGTCGCGGATCAGCATCGGATCTCCGCCGGCATCCGAGCGAACGGCCGGGTTGACCCGGATCAGGGCTGCAAGACCAGGCTGGACCGTGCCCGTCGCCGGAACCGTTCCAGTCGGCCAGGTGAAAAGGCCTGGCAGTTCGTTGAGACCGCCTGCGTCTGTTTCGGCGAAGGCTTCGATCAGGCCGCGCGCCACTTCGTCGAGCTGCGTCTGGAAGGTCGGTGCGATTTCGTCGCGCAACTGCACCAGAGCTGCCAGCGAGCCCTTGGCGTCGGTATTGCCGCCGACACCGGCACGCACCGGGATGCCATCGATGTAGACCGGATTTCCGGTGACAGTGGAATCGTAGGTGTAGGTGCGCGCGAACGTCACTTCACGTGGGTCGGTCTCGAAGAGCGTCGTGCCATCAGAGGTGTAGAGCACCATGTCGCTGTTGTCGCGCATGTTGACGCTGACGCCGACGATCTTGGAAATGTCCTTCAGAAGCGTGTCGCGGCGGTCGAGATAGTTACTCGGGTCTTCGCCTGTTGCCGTCATGCGGACGACGGTGTCGTTGACGGTCTTGAACTCCGCGAGGAGTTTGTTCAGGGACTCGACCTGCTGGAAGATCTGGGCATCCGCTTCCTGGCGGACGTCCTGAACGGCAACAGTCGCATTGTTCAGAGAATTCGCCACGTCGATTGCATCGGTGACAACGGTCGAGGCGAGTGCATATTCGCCGGGAGCGGCCGCAAACGACTGCAGGCTGCTCTGCAGGTTGGCGAGATAGGTCGATGTCGACAGCTCGTAGTCGTTTCCGCCCAGGGCGTCGGACAGTGTGCCCAGGCCCTCGAGCAGTGTCGATTGTGCGCTTTCCTCTGAGGTCGACGAGGAAAGCTGCCGCAGCAGCGCCATGTGCTGCGACCGTTCGTTCTGAGTGGTCGATGCGCCATAAACCGTCTGCACGACCACGGGCTGCCGGCGAACATAATTCTCGTTCCCGTCATTGGCGATGTTGGTGGACAACACCGCCGTCTGCTGGGACGTGTTCCGGAAGATCGAATTGGCCGTATTAAGCGACGATGCAAGCGACATAGGACTAACCTACTCTTTCCATTATCTCTTCAGGTTGACCAGGACTTCCATCAATTCGGAGCCTGTCTGGAAAACCTTAGAGTTTGCGGTGTAATTCCGCTGGGACTCGATCATCGCCGTCAGTTCCTCGGCGACGTCCACGTTGGAGTCTTCAAGAGCGCCGGAAATGATCGATCCAAAGCCGCTGGAGCCAGCATAGCCAAGGATGACGACACCCGAATTGTTGGACTGGGTGTAAAGGTTACCAGCGACGGGATTGAGATTGTCCGGGCTCTGGACACTGGCCATGGCGACGCGGAACTTGGGAACCAGGTCGCCGTTTTCATAAGCAACCGAGACCACGCCCTTTTCATCGATCTCGTAACCCTTGACCTTGGACGCCGCGTTACCGTCAACCTTGCCCACTTCGACCGAGAAGCTCGATGCGAGCTGGCTGGTGCCGCCGATCTGGAGCGTGATCTGAGGGACTGCTGCACCGCTGATCGTAAACGGATCCAGATCGACTTCGCCGCTGGCAGGAGTGATGAGCTGGCCATCGGTGTCGAACTGCAACGTCGTCGCGGCCAATACCGTGGCCGGGGTTCCCGGGCCGGTGGCCGTGACGGACCACTCGTTGTCGGTGACCTTCGTGTAGGTGAATTCGATCAGGCGGCTCGAACCCTGGCTGTCGAACACCTTCAGCGACGTCTTCTGCTCAAAACCGTCGGCCGCGCCGTTCGGCAGGTTGACGTTGAGCGTGCCGGTCGTCGAAGCGACGGCGGAGATGCCGGAGCCGGAGAGATCGACCGGCTGCAGACCGTCAAAACCGTTGACGACGATGGTCGGGTCGGTGGTCGAGTCGTATTCGTAACCCTGCAGGGTGTAGCCAGCCGTGTTCTTGAGCGTGCCGTCGTCCTGAAGAACGAAGGAACCCGCACGGGTGAGATAGGGCGTGCCGTCGCCACCCTTGACGATGAAGAAACCGTCGCCGTTGATGGCGAGGTCCGTCTCGGACGTCGTGTAGCTGAACGTGCCCTGGCTGGCGATGGAGTAGCGAACGTCCGTCTCCACGCCGCCGGAATTGTAGGCTCCGTTGGTGGTCGGCAAAATCATGGATGAAAACTGAACCGAGGCCTTTTTGTAGCCGACGGTGCTGGAATTGGCGATGTTGTCAGCGACAGTGCTCAGCCGGTTGGACTGGGCATTCATGCCGGAGACACCCGTTCGCATGGTTCCGTAAAGGCTCATATTGAAATCCTCGTTTCCGTAGTCATGTAGAGGGTATGAGGTGGGCCTTGCGTGAAGCTGTCTGGCATTGCGGCTCTCGACCCAAATCGTTCAAGAGCCGCCGCAGCGGCGATCCGGCTTGGGCGCCGGATCAGCTCCAGTCGATGCAGTATCCCAGGAAGCGCTTGGAATCGACCGGATCGAAACCGAGCTTCTTGCGCAGCTTCTTGCGCAGCTTCGAGATATGGCTTTCCACGACGTTTTCCTCGACCTCTTCGTCGAAGATGCCGTAGATCGCGTTGAAGATCTGGGTCTTGGAAACGCGCCGACCGCGGTTTGCGACCAAATACTCCAGGATGCGGCGCTCGCGGCGCGGCAGCGGGAAGATGTCGCCGGCGATCTCGGGATCGCGACCGTCAGAGAAAACCTTGATCGGACCGATCTCGGTGAAGTTGGTAATCGCACGCAGGCGGCGGCGGATCGCCGCGGCCCGAGCCAGGATTTCACGGGGGTGAACAGGTTTACGAACCACGTCGTCCACGCCGCAGTCGAACAGCGCGAGCGTCGCCTCCAGCGACGGCTGATCGCTGACCGCGATCACCGGCGCCTGGGTCCTGTCGCGGATTGCCCGCGGCAATTCCAGCATGGCTTCGCCCTGCCCGATCAGGAAGGCTTCAACCGCTGCAATGTCGGAATCGGCCGCCGTATTGACCCATTCCCCGAATTCTCTTGGGTCAAATCCGGTCGAAGGAATCCCCTCGCGCCCAAATAAAGATGTGTACCCGTCTTTCACGAGCTCGCGCTCATCAACCACGACGATCATTCAGCCGCCTCCGAATCAGTGTGGTGTTTCGATAGGCTATGGGTACGAATCGTGCGATTCAGGGACAACTAGGTAAACTTAATGACAGATATTAACAATTGATTAAGGGTTTGGTGCCGATTTGAACTAGATCTAGTATGTTGGACGAGATGTTAACACAATTTTTTAGTGGAAAAGTTAACACAAGCTTCGCGCAAGCTCTTGCTTTGCCGCATTTCGACGCAGTCTTGCCACATTCCGCAAATCGCAGTGTGGAGCTCTGTCAATCAATTTCTAATTGCTATTCACCGCAAAATTGCCGCGCCGGCGGCGTCCAGTTTCCATAGCCTGTCGCGACCAAATTTGCGATCACGCGACACACGTAGCGCTTCTGCGCGGGATCGTTGTTTGGCCCGGCGTGATAGCGAGCGACCGCCATCGTCCAGGTTTCGTGACGCCGATGCAGGTTGGTCAGGAACCGCGCTGCGTAGTCGACATTGCGGTGCGGGTCAAACATCGCCTGTACAGAGGTGAAATGTTCGCCATGGAAGTGCTGGTTGATCTGCATGCATCCGACATCAATCAGCTTGGCTCCGCCGTCTCGTGCGCGCTGGAAGGCGTTCAGTGCCTCCTCCAACCCGTCGAAATAGTAGGCTTTCCCCTCTACGTTCAGAGCATAGGCCTGCAGGCTCCCCTTGCGGCCCGTTTCCGTCAGGCCGACGGAATACAGGATGCCCTCCGGGATGCCGTATCGGGCTGCTGCAGCGCTGATTTCTCGCTCGCAACTACCATTGCTCGCGGAAGCGTCAGAGGTAAAGCTGACCAGGGCGAGTGCCGCGAGCGTCAGGAGACTGGATCTCGGTCTGCTGCACCACTCTCTCATCTGCCACCCTCGTGCTGCTGGTGTTTTCTCCCCGCGCGCGGCCGTCACTTCCCTGACCGCCGGGCTGGAATGTCTGCTGGCCTGGTTGCTGGCCCGCCGCGCTGTTCTGGCCGGCATCAGCGCTGCGATCGACGGACGAGACCTGCATGTTGACCTGAACGTGGTCAACGGTCAGTCCCTGCGCGCGCAAAGCCTTCAGGATGTCGCTCGTGTCGTTCGACAGCTGACGCAGGGCTGCCGGATTGTCCACGGTCAGTTGAACGCTCAATTCTTCGCCTGTCAGCCTGAGCGTTGCCGTCACGCTGCCGAGTTCGATCGGGGTCATCTGCAGCTTCAGTGTGTTGACCACCTTGCCGTGGCCTGACTGGGCGGCTGCATTCGCCAGTTCGGAGCCCGGAGACATGGCGTTGATCCATTCACTGTCGCCCAGCATGGCAGCCGTGATAGCCGCACCATTCGTGGACGAGGCGGGCGCGATGAAACGGCGTGCCTCGACGACGGTGATGGTCTCGACAGGCGTGCTGTCTGCGGAGTCGTCAAGCCGTCCGGTCTGCTCGTTCTGCAGGCCCACGGGTTGTCCCTTGCCGTCACCTCTGACAACCCGGAACGTGCGCTCTGGATCCGCATCCTGATCCTGGCCGTTTGCAGCGTCATCCGCTGCTGTGCCCATGCCGGCCGAGATGGCTTCCAGTAATGCGGCCTGGTTCTTCGGCTCGCCGGGAAGTTTCGCGGTATCGTCGGCTTCACCGGCGACATCATCTGACTTTGCCTCTTCGCGGGGCGCACCAGCGAGCAAGCGCAAGACATCGGCGAGGTCAGGAGACTTTGCGTCACCGGCGGTGATCTGGTCAGTAGACGCTTCCGTTGCCGTCTCGCCTTCTGTGACCGGCTTCTTCTCGCGCGCACCCGCAAGGGCCTTGGCCAGTTCCGCCTTCGACACGGCATGCTCGGGATGGTCGTCATTCGCGGACTTCGGTCCATCCTCCGACGGGTTCTTTGCCTTCGAACGCGCGGCGGCGAGCAACCGGGCCAGTTCGTCCGTCGACAGATCGCCGATGTCCGACAACGTCTCTTCAGCAGAGGTCACCGAGTTCGCGGAGATATCGATGACCGGCCGCTTCGGGCGCTCATCGACCGCGTGCTTTCCAGCATCGCCATCATGGGCTTGCCCCACCTGATCATCTTCGCTCTGCCATCCCGACTTTTCCTGGTTGCCGGAGTTGGAGAGCACCTTGGAGAAGCTGTCGTCCTGCGCCTGATCCGCTCGCGTGCCGGGCCCCGATTGCGATACGATTGCGCCCGGTGCGGGCGTCGGGGGTGCCGATAATGCATCCAACATGTCAGGGGCCTTCCTTCTTGAGAAGATCGTCGATGGCATCGAGCTTGGAGCGCCCGGCATCGACGAAGGTGCGCAGTTCCGGATCTATGGTGGGGGATGTCTGAGGCTCAGCCGCTGCAGGCTGCACGGTCGCGGGCGCCGCCTCGGCCCCATTGGGAACCGCAGCTTCAGCCTGGGGCGGAGCCGCCAGCGGATCCTGCAGCTCTGGATCAGCGGCCGCTGCTTCGGCATCAGCAGTGGATGCATCTGCCGGCGCTGCCTGAGGCGGTTCGACCGGAGCCTGCGGTTTGCGCAGCACTTCCTTTGCGACCGCCTCTGCGGCCTGACGCAAGGCGCGGTCCTTGGGCGAAAGGGCATCTTCGGGAATAGCCAATATGGCAGCCATCGCGTCATCGACCTTATCGGTCGGGATGGTCACCAGGCTTCCATAGAGCTTTGCCAGCGCATCTGCCCCCGCACCATCGCCAGAGAGCGCCTTGGCTTGATCCGAGGCCATGACCGCGAGTTCGCGCCGACCGGCGATGGCTGCCTGCCGGGCGATCCTGAGATAGACTTCGCGCCGGCGGTCCACGTCCATGTAGCCTAGCGTCGCTTCAATGTCTTCGGGTTTCAGAACGTCGTAATGCTCGACGACGAAGCGCACGAAAAGATCGGCGAACTGGCTCGCATAGGGAGAATAGAGGAAGCGACGGGCATAACGATTGGCATAGCCGGACGCCTTGTCGACGATCTTCGCATCGACAGCGACGGCAAGCGAACGTCGCAGCGCCGCTTCCTCCACAATGGTTCCGGGAGCCGTCAAACGCGCCCAGTCATAGAATTTCAGCGACCCGGCAGGATCCTTGGCGATCGTCACGTTGCCGGCGACCAGCGCCAGATAGGGCGCAATGTCGGCGTCCTTGTATTCTTTGACCATCTCGCCCAGCGTCTTGGCGATCAGGGTGCCCTTGCCGCTCAGATATTTACGCAGGGCATCGGCAATGCGATTATCGAAATTTCCGTCGACATCGCGTGCCACGAGAAACTCCAGCGTCGCGGGATTGCCGCCACTCATGGCATAGATCAGGGCCGCGTCGACATTGCGAGGATCGGCAAAGATGGCCGGATCGGCGGAGCGCAAGCGCTTGTCGATGGCTCCCAGCATGAACCGCTGCATTTCGGCCGCCGAATGATCGCCTCGGACGACGGTGTCCTGCACGAACTGCAGGGAGCGCAGCATACGATATGGCTCGATGGTATCGTCCGTGCTTTGGGCATAGGCTGCAAGGCCGCCCGAAAGGGCAGCCGCTGCGCAGGCCAACAAAGCGAGGGAGAACCGCCGGATCCTCATGGCTTATCCCTGTTCTCCCTGGATCAGGATCTCGATGCGACGATTGGCATCGGCCAGCGGGTCGGTCGGAACCTGAAGACGCCTGTCCGCAAAGCCGGAAACCTGCTCAATGCGATCTTCCTTCAGACCACCGCGGACCAGCATGTAATACGCGCTGTGTGCACGCGCCATCGAGAGACGCCAGTTGTCGTTTTCGGTACCCTTGAACTGGCGGCCATCGGTGTGTCCGCGAATGACGATCTGGCCGGGCCGGTCCTGCAACAGCTTGCCAATCCGCTCCATGGCCAGGACCATTTCACGCTGTGGTACTGCCGAACCGACATTGAACATGGCAGCATCGCTCTGGTCGCTGATGGTGACGAGAAGCCCGCCTTCGGCCGGGGTGACGATCAACCCCTCGGCAAGCTTGCCGGCTGTCCCGCCAATTGCCTTTTCGATATCCTGCTTCAGCTGATCGGCCGCCTGGAGTTCCGCCTTGGTTGCAGGCGGTTCCGACGCTGGATCGGCAAGCTTGGCTTCTTCCGTCTTGCCGTCCTCTGGCTTTTCACCCTCGGCTGCCGGCGGCTTCGCTTCCGCCTGGCTGCTCTCCGCCTTCATATCCTCAGGCGTCGGCTTCTGCCCCGGGACGACGAGCGCGATCTGCTGCTCCGGCTCGGTGGACGGCTCTGACTGGTCTTGCTGTTGCTGTGACGCTGTCTGCTGTTGCTGATCCGAGGGCGTCGTGGCGTCGGTCGGCTTTCCGGCCGGTCCATTCGCCGTCTGGACCTGCTGGGTCCAGAAATCAGGATCAAAGGGGTCGCGATAGGCCTCACCGCCCTGGGCACCGGTCGAGGGCCCTGAATCGGCAGCACCACCCTCGCCCTTGGCGCTGACATTGGCCTGCTGGCCGACTTCCTGGGCAATCTCGGCCAGAACCGAATAGGGGTTCTCGAAGAAGTCGGCTTCCGAGTAGTTGGAGTTCTCGCCCGAGGATGCAGTCATATCTTCGCCCGTGGCCGCAGCGGCGCCGACGCGCGTCTCGTCATCCTCGACCTTCGACCGTTCCTTCTTTTCCTCGCCTTCCGCCTGATCAACGGGCTTCTTCAGACCCTTTTCGGTCGGCTTCTCGTCCGAGAGCTGGATCGGATTGAAATAGCTTGCCACGGAGGCCTTGGTTTCCTCGTTTGCAGCGTTGACGAGCCACATGACGAGAAAGAACGCCATCATCGCGGTCATGAAGTCGGCATAAGCGATCTTCCACGCGCCACCGTGAGCACCATCGTGGTCGCCCTTGTGGCGCTTCACGATGATGATCTCGTTCTTGCCGTGGTGGTGATTCTCGTCGCTCATGAAAGCACTTTCTTCAGGCTCGCGCTGAAGGCGGAGATGCGGGTCACGAGCGCCGCGTCGCCGAATTCAGCCGTCAGGTCCAGATCCGGGCCGTCGATGTGGTGCAACATTTCCGCGTGATCCGGCAGTTCGGACAGCAGTTTCTCGAACAGTTCACGCGGCCCGCGGACCCGGATCGTGCCGGCTTCGCCGCCTGAGATGGCGGATTGAAGTTGCTCGGCCAATTCATCGATCGCCCGTTCGACGATCCCTTCTTCGATCAGCGGTGCCAGTGCCTCAGCAACCTGTTCACTGACGCTGAGCGAAAGCTGCTTCACGACCTCAGGAAGTTGAACGGCCAAAGCGGCCGCGAACTCGTCCCTGAGGCGCTGCTCCGTCTCGGCCAATGCTTCGGCATGGGCCGTCTCCAACGCTTGTCGCTCGGCTTCGAACCGCTCGGATGCCGCTTGTTCGCCGGCTTCATGTCCCTGCGCGTAAGCCTCGTTGCGCACCGCTTCGAGATCGACCGGTTCCGGCTCCGGTTCAGGGAGCGCCGGAAAGTCCATTTCAAAATCGTCCAGTCCACCGCCGAATGAGGTCTCGACCGGCTGTGGTGGGGCGGGTGGCGCCGAGAAGTCCTTCAGATATCTGGCCAGAGGCATGCTCATCGACGGAACCCTCCGTCGATGACAAGGAACGCTATGCACACGGCGCCGTGGGCGCGTGGAACATCGACATCAACAGGGCCAGAACGTTTTCTCATCTTCCGGAATCGGCTTTCGCTTCGGGGCCGCAGCTCTCGGCAGTTTTCTGCCATGGACAATGTTCAAAACTAGGGGGTCAAACTTGCGCGAAGATGAATGGGATCTCCGGCCCCATGGCCCTCGCCTCACCCGTGCCGACTGCCATGCCAGTGTGACCGGGAGTTCCGGTCAGTTCTTAAACAGCGTCAGGAGTTTTTCGGCACTGGTGTTGGCGATCGAAAGCGCCTGGATGCCGAGTTGCTGCTGGGTCTGCAGGGCCTTCAGCCGGGTCGATTCCTCGTTCATGTCGGCATCGACCAGACGGCCGACGCCCTTGTCGATCACGTCCATCAGGTTGGAGACAAAATTATCCTGCATCTCGATGCGGCTGGTGATCGCGCCGAGCGTGGCGGCCGAATCGGTCAACTGGCCGAGAAGATCATCGATCACGCTGATCATGTCGGAAAGCTGTGCGGTCGTCGTGCTGGTGTCGATCGCGATCTCCGTACCCGTTACCGGGGTCAGGGAGCCAACGTCGAGAAGATAGTAGTCACGGGCCGTGCCTGTCGGAGCACTGCTCAGTGCGTCCGCGTCGATGGCTTTGGTGAGGAAGGCGCGGCTTGCGTCCTGCGTGTC
Source organism: Allorhizobium sp. DMC15 (assembly GCF_056314065.1). Classification (NCBI taxonomy): domain Bacteria; kingdom Pseudomonadati; phylum Pseudomonadota; class Alphaproteobacteria; order Hyphomicrobiales; family Rhizobiaceae; genus Allorhizobium; species Allorhizobium sp. DMC15. Next base: position 584,975 of record NZ_JBQUZB010000001.1, on the reverse strand, counting down.
GATCAGGACGGAGTTTTCCGTATCAAAGTCAAGCGTCGTTACCTGCACGGTGCCGTCGGCGCCGCGTATGAAGGAGGATACGACCTGCTTTATTCCGAGCGGATTGACATTGGTGTTGTAAAGCCAGTTTTCACCGGAGAAGGAGGCAGACTGCGCCGAGGACACCAATTGGTCCTTCAGCTGCTTCATCTCCTCGTTGATCTTGTTCTTGTCGACGCCCGGCTCGCTGGCGGCAACCAGTTTCGCCTTGATGCTCGACATGACCTCAATGACGTTGTCGAGCGATGTGTAAGCGGTATCAACAGTCGCAGCACCAAGGCCAAGCGCGTCGGCAACCGTCGACAGTGCAGCATTGTCGGAGCGCATGGTGGTGGCAATCGACCAGTAGCCGGCATTATCCGACGCCGTTTCAACCCGATACCCCGACGACACCCGCCTCTGGGTGGTCTCGAGATTGGTATCAATCGAGCGAAGCGTCTGGAGCGCGGCCATTGCGGCCGCGTTGGTCATAATGCTGGTCATGCGTGAGCCCTCAAGCGTACGTCCGTGCGCATCCGACAAACGTCGGCAAAGACGGGTGGGCATCATGCAGACCGCGCGATCGCGCAGCCCCCGTCACAGTTAACAAATCGTTAACGGTGACATCTAACAAGCGTGACCTTGGTTAAGCAAGGCTCATAAGCGCGAAACTGCCAAGAATGAGAAAGGTGAAAAGTTTCGCGCAAGGCAGACGCATGAAATCCGCGCCCCTTTCGGAGCGCGGATGTCAACTTTGCGAGTAATCGGATCAGCGAAACTCTTAACGGAAGAGCGAGAGGATGACTTCCGAAGACGAGTTGGCGATCGACAGGGACTGGATGGCCAGCTGCTGCTGGGTCTGCAGTGCCTTCAGGCGGGTCGACTCTTCGTTCATGTCGGCATCGACGAGGCGACCGACGCCGGAGTCGATCGAATCGCTGAGTGCAGCAACGAATTCGGTCTGCATCTCGATACGCGAAGAAATCGAACCGATTTCAGCAGCGGCGCTCGTCATGGAGGTCAGAGCGGTATCGACCATCTGGATCATGCCGTCGAGGGTGGCCGAGGTGGTCGTGTTGTCGATGGTCAGCGTGGACACCGACGTGGTGACCGAGGTCACGGTGCTGGTGGTGTCGATTGCCCAGAGAGCGCCGGAGGTGTCTTCGTAGGCGACTTCCTGATCGGCAACTGTGGTCTGGTCTACAGCCTTGACCCAGGTGTCGGCCGAAACCTTGACGTAGTTGTCGGTACCATCGTTCGCGTAGCTGCCGTCGAAGACCGAGCTGCCAGCACCTGCGGCGATAACGTCGTCGGTGGTGAAGGAAGCGACAGTTACGTCGGTCGCGATGCCAGCAAGGTTAACGCTGAGGGTTACGGATGCACCTTCAACAGTGTTCGTGGCGTCCAGAATGCCCTGAGTGCCCCCGGTGTCGAACAGAACGTTGGTGGCAGCAAGGGTGTAGTCAACCTTCTTGACCGAGACGTTACCGGAGGCGTCACGAACGAAGGATGCAACAACGCTCTTGTTGACGTCGGTACCGGCAGTGATATCGGCCTGCAGCCAGTTCTCACCCGAGAACGAAGCGGCTTCGGAAATCGAGGTCAGCTGGTCCTGCAGCTGCGTGATTTCTTCCTGGATCTTGTCCTTGTCGACGCCGTCTTCCGTGGCGGCCACGAGCTTTGCCTTAATTTCCTTCACGACTTCGATGGCGGAATCCATACCGGAGTAAGCCGTGTCGACCTTGGCTGCGCCGAGACCGAGCGCGTCGGAAACAGCCGACAGTGCCATGTTGTCAGAACGCATGGTGGTGGCAATCGACCAGTAAGCGGCATTGTCCGATGCATTGCCGACCTTCAGGCCCGAGGAAACGCGACCTTGCGTTTCTTCCATGCCCGAATTGATCGAGCGCAGTGTGGAGAGCGCAGCCATAGCTGCGACATTCGTCAGAATGCTAGTCATATTCAGTGCCCCTTGAATGGCTGATTAAGAAAGGGACATTCCGGAGTCACCGGGAACGAGTGTCAGCGTCATGCCCATCAATTCCCGTTAGGGTTAATGTCTCGTTCTATGGCCTCAACCTAACTGAACGCAGTTAATCAAGAGTGAACTAAGCGACTGATTTTAATTAATAAAATCATAATTGCGAGAAGGTTTCGTTAAACTCTATGACCGCGAAATTAATGGGGCGCACGAAAACCTGCCGCCGTTAACGAGTGGACGCCGCAGCGGTGAGCGAATGCGCGAGAGATGAGGAGCTGGCAACACTGCGGCCCACAACAAGGCTGGCCGGCCGCCACGAACGAAAAATGCCGCGCCCGAAGGCGCGGCATAGAGATCAGGATGATCCAGAAGAAGATGGATGGGCCCCTGCCCCGGCCTCGTCTTAACGGAAGAGCGTAAGAATGACTTCCGAAGAGGAGTTGGCGATCGACAGCGACTGGATGGCCAACTGCTGCTGGGTCTGCAGTGCCTTCAAGCGGGTCGACTCTTCGTTCATGTCGGCATCAACCAGACGGCCGATACCGGTATCGATCGAGTCCGTCAGGCTGGCGACGAAGTTCTGCTGCATCTCAATTCGCGTGCTGATGGAGCCGAGGGCAGAAGCCGCGCTCGTCATCGCTTCCAGAGCCGTATCGACCATCTGGATCAGGCCATCCAACTGAGCATTCGTGGTCAGGTTATCGATGGTCAGGGATTCGACCGAGGCGGTCGCCGTCGTCACAAGGTTGGTGGTGTCGACAGCCCAGAGCGCCGAGGTGGAGTCCTGGTAGGCGACTTCCTGGTCCGGAACCGTCGTCTGGTCTACCGCTTTCACCCAGGTATCGGTTCCGACCTTCACGTAGTTGTCCGTACCGTCAGTGGCATAGCTGCCATCGAAGGTCGATGCGCCTGCGCCGGCGGCGATGACGTCATCCGTGGTGTAGGAAGCCACGTTTACCGGAGTAACGACACCAGCGATGTTGATGTTGAGGTTTACCGAGGCGACCTCGATTGCATTCAGGCTGTCCAGCAGGCCCTGGTCACCCCCGGTGTCGAAGAGAACGTTGGTCGACGACAGGGTGTAGGCGACCTTGGTGACCGAGACATTGCCCGAGGCATCACGAACGAAGGAGGCGACGACGCTCTTCGCGAGGTCCGTGCCGGCCGTGATGTCGGCCTGCAGCCAGTTTTCGCCGGAGAACGAAGCGGCTTCGGCGATCGAAACAAGCTGGTCCTGCAGCTGCGAGATTTCTTCCTGGATCTTGTTCTTGTCGACGCCGTCTTCCGTGGCGGCCACAAGCTTTGCCTTGATTTCCTTCACCACTTCGACGGCTGAATCCATACCGGAATAGGCCGTGTCGATTTTCGCGGCGCCGAGGCCAAGCGCATCCTCAACGGCCGAGAGAGCCATGTTGTCGGAGCGCATCGTGGTTGCGATCGACCAGTAGGCAGCATTGTCCGACGCGGTTTCAACACGAAGACCCGACGATACACGTGCCTGGGTTTCTTCCATGCTGGCGTCGATGCTGCGAAGGGTCTGGAGAGCGGACATCGCCGCGACATTGGTCAATATGCTGGTCATTGAAGTCTGCCCCTTGGATTGGCTGATATAGACAGGGACATTCCGGATAGGCCGGGAACGACGGTCAGCTTCATGCCTGCTAACCTGCTTTTAATGAGTGTTAACCCGTCGTTGCGATGGGTTCATCTAACGTAAACATGGTTAACAATTCTTAAATCGAATTATTAAAAAAACAGGCCGCAGCGTTAACTGCGGCCTGTGTGTCACGAGTAAACCGTTAAGGTTTGAAGAAAGTCCGCTGAAGCTCCGATCAACGGAACAGCGACAGGACGTTCTGCGAGTCGGAGTTGGCGATCGAAAGCGCCTGGATCGCCAGCTGCTGCTGGGTCTGCAGGGCCTTGAGGCGGGTCGACTCTTCGTTCATGTCGGCATCGACGAGGCGGCCGACACCGGCTTCGATCGAGTCGCTCAGATCGCTAACGAAGCTTTCCTGCAGGTCGATACGGGCCGAGATCGAACCGATCGAAGAAGCAGCGCTCGTCATGGAAGTCAGAGCATCGTCAACCATCTGGATCATGCCGTCCAGCTGAGCAGAGGTCGTTGCTGCCGTGAGCGAAAGCGTCGATACCGAAGACGTCGTCGACGCAGCAGTGCTGGTGGTGTCGATTGCCCACAGAGCGCCGGTGGAGTCTTCATAAGCGACTTCCTGATCGGAGACGCCGGTCTGGTCGACAGCCTTGACCCAGGTGTCGTCAGCGACCTTGACGTAGTCAGACGTGCCGTCGTTGGCATAGCTGCCATCGAAGGTCGAGCTGCCCGAGCCAGCGGTGATGACATCGTCGGTCGTGAAGGAGGCAACCGTCACGTCGGTCTGAACACCGGCGAGGTTGACGCTGAGCGTTACGGAGGCGCCATCGATCGTGCTCGTTGCGTCGAGCAGGCCCTGGTTGCCCCCGGTGTCGAACAGAACGTTCGTGGCCGAGAGGGTATAGTCGACCTTCTTGACCGAGACGTTGCCCGAGTCGTCACGAACGAAGGAAGCAACAACGCTCTTCGCCAGGTCCGTGCCGGCAGTGACGTCGGCCTGCAGCCAGTTCTCGCCCGAGAACGAGGCAGCTTCGGCAATCGACGTCAGCTGGTCCTGCAGCTGCGTGATTTCTTCCTGGATCTTCGTCTTGTCGACGCCGTCTTCCGTTGCGGCAACGAGCTTGGTCTTGATTTCCTTGACGACGTTGATGGCGGCTTCCATACCGGAATAGGCGGTATCAACCTTGGCAGCGCCGAGGCCGAGTGCGTCGGAAACAGCCGACAGCGCCATGTTGTCGGACTTCATCGTGGTAGCGATCGACCAGTAGGCGGCGTTGTCGGACGCAGAACCGACCTTCAGGCCCGACGAAATACGGGACTGGGTGTCTTCCATGCTGGCGGAGATCGAGCGGAGGGTGGACAGCGCGCCCATTGCGCTGGTGTTGGTCAGAATGCTGGCCATAGGATTTGTCCCTTAAAAACGAGGTACTAACGGGGACATACCGGACTTCAAATTTACCGGTCACGAACGGTACGGCATCATGCCATTTGGTGCTTTTTCGGTTGCCACCAGACCCGTCGTGCGAGCTCCAAACTCGCAGCCATTTGTTGCCAAGACCTTAAGCCAACCCGGTGCATTCATGCTTCCGGGGCCTATGGTAAACAGGGAAATAATGATTTCGCGGCATGCGTGCCGCATGTCAGGCGAAGGATCGGACCAGGCTTCCGACGAGCAGATTCCAGCCGTCGATCAAGACGAAGAACAGGATCTTGAAGGGGAGAGAGATCGATGTTGGCGGCAACATCATCATACCCATGGCCATGGTGATGGTCGCAACGACCATGTCGATGACGAGAAACGGCAGAATGATAAGGAAGCCGATCTCGAAACCGCGACGGATTTCCGACAGCATGAAGGCCGGTATCAGGACGCGGTAGTCGATCTTACCGTCGGCAATGGTTGCCTGCCCGCGCTCATTGGCGATGTCGACGAAGAGCTTGAGGTCCTTGTCACGGGTATTGGCGGTCATGAAGGTGCGGAAGGGTTCTGCGATCCGCGCCACCGCTTCGGCTTCGGTGATCTGGTTGGCCAGCAGGGGTTGCGCGCCGTTTGTCCACGCCTGATCCATGGTGGGCGCCATGACATAAAAGGTCATGAAAAGCGCCATGCTGGTCAGGATCATGTTGGAAGGTGTTGTCGCCAGGCCCATGCCCGAGCGCAGGATCGAAAACGCGATCAGAAAGCGCGGGAAACTGGTGACCATGATCAGGATGCCGGGTGCGATCGACAGCACCGTGAGCAGGCCGAACGTCCGAATGATCCACGCCGCCACCGACCCGTCGATCGGGGTGTTGAAGATCTCGGTCGGGAACTGCTGGGCCACAGCCAGTTCCGGCGCCATCATCATGACGGCGACGAGGATAAGAAGCCGAATCATTCGATCACAAGGGTTCTGAACATTACCTTGGATACGCGCCCTTCCGAGCGGAGGTCAACTCGCTCCTGGAGGTCATCCTTGAGATATTGAAAGCCCCGGGGACCTTCGACCTGCTGCAGGGAAACGGTGCGCAGATAAGCGAGGATGTCCTGATGAACATCCTCCGCGATCTTGACGTCCGCAGGGCCGTTGAACATCAGGGCGACCTCGACCCGGATCCAGTTTTCCGAGGGATAGGCGAGATTGGTGGTGATGGGCTCCAGGGCCACGACCCCGTTGGCCTCCGTCGAGATATGGGGCAGACCCTCTTCCTTCTTGGCCTCACCATGACCAGCCGCAGGGGCTTCGGCGGCAGCCGCGGCCTCTTCCGCCTGTTTGACCTTCGGGGCCAGCATGGTGCCTATTGCCCAGCCGCCGCCGCCGCCAACGACAGTCAGCACGACAAGCGGAATGACGAGCGCCATCAATCCCGACTTTTTCTTGCCTTCGGCTTCCTGGTTCTCTTCCATCAGTGATCCCTATGCTCCCGCCGTGGTCAGAAGGGCGAATAGATGTCGACGACCTGCTGGCCGATCGGCGGCTGTTGCATTTCCGTCAGGCGACCGCGGCCGCCGTAGGAAATGCGGGCTTCCGCGATCTTGTCATAGGAGATGGTGTTCTCGGCATCGACGTCCTGAGGACGCGCAATACCGGCGACATTCAGGATGCGGATCTCGTGATTGACGCGGACCTCCTGCGAACCGCTGATCAGCAAGTTGCCGTTTTCGAGAATGCCGGTGACAACAGCCGCGATCAGGAGGTTCAACTTTTCAGAACGCTCCGTCTTGCCGTCACCCTTGCTGCTGGTGCTCGAATCGGTCGAGAGGTCGCCCGTGGTGCCGGTGTCGGTAGAGAAGCCGAGGAACTCCTTCACTTCGGCGCCCCATGTCAGAGACGTGCCATTGGTCCGGCTGCGGTCTGTCGCGTTCTTGAACGAGGCCCTGTCGTCGATCTCGATCTTGACCGTGAGAATGTCGCCCACGTTCAGAGCGCGAGCATCCTTGAAGAGTGCCGACTGATTGTCGCTCCAAAGCGAGTATCCGCTCGCGGTCTGCATCGGCTGCTTCGGATAAAGCGCCATTTGCGGGGTCTGGCTGTAGCGGAGACCGGATCCGATCGGGCTCATCGCCGGTGCGTTGCCGATTTCCTTGATGGTCTGGCTCTGGCAGCCAGCCAGGAGGAGAATGGCCAGCAGGGCTGGAGAACGCTTGGTCATGACGGATCCTTCGAAGTGGTGGGGTCGCCGGCGCTCGACATGATCGAGGCGACTGCGGCCGCCTTGTCCGGCTTCATCTCTGTGAGGATGAGGCTCGATTGACGGGGCGGCAGCTTCATGATGATGGCGGCTGCGAGCATCACATCGGTTTCCGCCAGCTGTGGTGCTGCGGCGTCCGGTGCCATTTTGCGATAGATCTCGATGAGCTGCTCATCCGCCTTTTTCATGAACTCGTTACGCCGCGTGAGCCAGTCTTCGTATTCAGCGCGGCGCGTTTCCAGCACCGAAATGCGACTGTCGACATCGGCTTGCAGCTTTTCGAGTTCCTGTTTCTGCAGCAGATAGCGCTGGTCGCGCGCGGCATCGGCGATGCTGGAGCAGAACTGCTTGATTTCAGCCTCGGAAGCCGCGTCGAGCGGCGGCTGCGGTTGTTGCTGGCCCACCGCAATTCCGGCGAAGGCCGGCAGCGTGGCGATCAGGAGGACAGCGGCAACGCTGCGGAGGATGGTTCGGGACGGCGTAAAGGTCTTAAATTGGATCATTGCAGGACGAGCTCCGCTTGCAGCGCACCCGCCGACTTGATGCCCTGGAGAATGGCGATGATCCCGTCCGGTTTGACGCCGATGCTGTTCAGTCCGCTGACCAGGGTTCGTAGGTCCGGCCCCTCGACGACGGCGATCTTGTCACCGGTCTTTTGAGCAATGATGTCGGTCTGGTCCTGGATCGCGGTCTGTCCACGGGAGAAGGGTTCAGGCTGGACGACCTGCGGTGTCTCGGAGACTGTCACGGTCAGCGTTCCGTATGCCACGGCAACGCGGGAAACCCGCACGTCGGCGCCGATCACGATGGTTCCCGTGCGCTCGTTGATCACCACCTTGGCGGGCGAGTCTGTCGCCACAACGAGGTTTTCGATGTCCGCCATAAGACGCGCAAGATCGGCCGTCCGGGGCTTTTGGATAACCACTTCCTGGCTGTCACGCGCTTCCGCGATCGGCGCACCGTAGTTGGCGGCCGAGTAGGCATTGATGGTATCGGCGATCCGCAGCGACGTGGTGAAGTCGGCATTGCGCAACTGAAGAACGAGGTTGACCGCGTCCTTGAACTTGGAAGGCAGTTCGCGCTCGATGATCGCGCCCCCGGGGACACGACCTGAGGTCGTGATGCCTTCCTGAACACTGGCAGCATTGCCTTGCGCCGTGAAGCCGGACACGATGACGGATCCCTGCGCGACGGCGTAGATCTGACCGTCGGCGCCGGTCAAGGAGGTCATGACCAGCGTTCCTCCGCGAAGGGACGTCGAATCGCCGAGCGAACTTGCGGTCACATCGATGCGGCTGCCGGGGCTGGCAAAGGGCGGGAGGTTGGCAGTCACCATGACGGCCGCGACATTCTTGGCGTTCGACTGACCGCCTTGCGTCGAAATTCCGAGGTTCTGCAACATCGCCCGCATGGACTGGTCGGTGAACGGCGAAGAACGCAGGCTGTCACCGGTGCCCTGAAGGCCGACCACGAGGCCGTAGCCGATAAGCTGGTTGTCACGGCCGGACTGCAGCGAGGCGATGTCTTTGATGCGCGAATTCGTCGCCAGCGCCGGCTCGAAGGGAGCAAGCACGAGCGACAGGATGCAGAAGATGATCCGCGTTCTGGAGAGCAATCTCATTTTGCCATCACCTGTACAGTCCCGTCGGCCATAACCGTGCCGGACACGATCGTGCCTGAGTCAATATTGCGCACCTTGATCACGTCGCCGACCAAGGCATCGGTGAGCGGGGTGCCGCTGGCGCTGATCAGCATATTGCCGATCGCAAAGGTCAGGCGGACGCTGCCGCCGCGCTTGACCGCGAAGGCCTCGCGGAGGCTCGCAACCGGGATGGTTCGGCCAGGCAGCAGCGTGCGCTTGGTCACCATGCCCACCACCTCTTCCTTGGTGCGGGCGTAACCGCCGGACAGATTGGGGTTGGTCACGTCGACAACGTTGACCTGGTCGGCAGACACGGTCTCGCCGGGATAGATCACACGCGTTGGAACCACGGCCGTGTCCTTCGCGAACGCGAGACCCGCGCCAAGACCGAGGGTGGCGACGGCCAGCGCCGCAATGCGTGCCAGATATCCGAGTGTTCGGCGAAACCTCATGTTTGCCTCCAGTTGTCTTACTTGAGGTTCTTGCTGACGATCTGAGCCATTTCGTCGGCGGTGGTGATAACCTTGGAATTCATCTCGTAGGCGCGCTGTGCAGAGATCATGTCTGTGATCTCCTTGACGGAATCGACGTTCGAGGCTTCCAGGTAGGACTGCTTCAGGTAACCGAAGCCCGGGTCCTCCGGCACGCCGACGATCGCCTCGCCCGAGGCGGTCGTCTCGGCGAAGAGGTTGTCGCCGAGCGGCTTCAGGCCGGCTTCGTTGACGAAGTTGGCCACGGTGAGCTGGCCGATGTCTGTGTAGTTGGAATCGTTCCCCAGACGAGCAGACACCTGACCGGTGCGGCTGATGACGACTTCGGTCGCATTCTGGGGGATCGTGATCTGTGGGGTGACCAGGTAGCCATCAATGGTCACCAACTGGCCCTGAGCATTCATGTTGAAAGCGCCGGAGCGGCTGTAGAAGGTCTGACCATCAGGGCTTTCGATCTGGAACCAGCCACGTCCGATGATCGCGATATCCAGTTCATTGCCCGTCTGCGTCAGTTCGCCCTGAGTATGAATGTTACGCACGGCAGCGGTCTGAACGCCGAGACCGATATTGGCTCCTTCCGGCACGATCGCCTGATTGGCGCGGTTCGGCACGCCCTGGGCTCGCTCGGTCTGGTAGAGAAGGTCGGTGAATTCTGCACGCGCGCGCTTGAAGCCCGTCGTGTTGATGTTGGCGATATTGTTCGCGATGACCTCAAGATTGGTCTGCTGGGCATCCATACCCGTGGCTGCGATGGCAAGCGCTCTCATATGTCTATACCCCTACTAGATCTGCATCTTCGTGATTTCGAGATAGGCGTTGACGATCTTGTCGCGGAAGGCGATCGCCGTCTGGAGCGACTGCTCCGCCTGCATGACCGCATCGACCACTTCACGCGTGTTCGCCTTGCCGGTCAGACCGTCGAAGGAGGTCTGTTCGGCCTGCTTGAGGTTGTTCGACGCCTGGGTCGCCATGTCGGTCAATGCCGACAGGAAGGTCTCGCCGGTGGACATGCCAGGGGTCGGCCCTTCGGCGGCCTGGCTCTTGGCCGAGAAGATGCTCGACATGGAGTCGAGGCCTTGGGTGCCGGAAATCATGCCGGCCTTTGTGATGGATTCGATCATTGCGAGGCCTTCAGCAGGGCAATTGTCTGGGAAACCATGTCGCGGGTCTGCTTGATGGTCTGCAGATTGGCTTCATAGGTTCGGTTCGTTTCGCGCATGTCGCCCATTTCGATCAGGACGTTCACGTTCGGCATCTTGACGATGCCCTTCTCGTTGGCAGCCGGGTTGCCAGGGTCGTATTCCTCAATGAAATCCGACTTATCGACGCCAAGCTTCTTCACTTCGACAGTCTCGGCGCCGGTCAACCGGTCGAGTTCGCTGCCGAAGGTGATGGTCTTGCGGCGATAGGGATCGGCGCCGGGCGTGTCGCCAGTCGTGCGGGCGTTGGCAATGTTTTCGGAGACGATACGCATGCGAGTGGACTGGGCTTCCAGACCACTGCCCGCGACCTTGAGGGCTGCACTTAAGGGATCGGTCATCAGCGTTTCACCGTCATCAGCATCATGCGATGGAAAGAGGACATCAGGGAGGTATTGAGCTCGTGCTGGCGCTTGATCTCACCGGTCTTGGTAAGTTCTTCCGCAATGGCGACGGAGTTTCCGGATTCCTGCACACCGATCTCATCGTTCAGCTGCGATTCTTCGATGGCGATGTTCTCGTCGCTGAGATCGTTGGATGCCATGTGACCCGGCTGGGTGACGGCCATGCCCTGCACCATGGCTGTCCGGTCCAGAACAGCGTCGAAGGGGGTGATATCCTTGGCCAGGTATTTCGGCGTGTTGGCATTGGCGATGTTCGTCGCCACCACCTGTTGGCGCACCGAGAGCCATTCGGCCTGTCGCGAGGCCAGCTCGAACAACTGGATGGGATTCATGGGCGTCACTCCGTCTTGTACTGTTCGGAGCCTAGGCCGGTAATCTTGCGTGGGACTTGCTCGCCCCGCGCCGCGTCAGTTGTTTTGATAGATGTCACCCGTCGACGTGACGATGACCCACTTGCCGTCCCGCTGTTCGAGCGTGGCGACCCGGCTGTTGTCGGGGAGAATCGACCCCACGCGGACCAGATACATGCCTCCCTGATCCTCGATCAGGGCGCGCCCGTTGGCGACGTGAAGAAGGCGGAATCCACTCTTGCCCGGGAAGGGCTGTGACGTCGCGGGCTCCAGACCCTCCGGGCGCTCCTTGCCCAATGTCGGCACTGTAGCGGTCACGATCTGGTCGACCTGCGGCGGCGCTGCGGGGCTTTCGCCTCCATCATCGTCCTTGTCGACGAGCGCGAGCGGTGAAACGCTGAAGACGTTGCGGCCCGGCCCTTCAGGCAGGTCGCGCGTCCTGGTCCAGTCGGCAACGCGGATGCCGAACTTTTCTTCATTGAAGAAGACGTACCAGGGGAAAAGGGCTGCTCCGCAGGCAAGCGCTATACCGGTGAAGGCGAGCACGCGGTCAACCGTCGGTACGCGCCGCTTGGAACGGCTCGGCACCAACGGCACGACTGGCTCGTCTGCATCGAAATCGGTCATTGTCAGCCCCTCTGCCTCATGCCTGCCTGGCCACCGGCCGCTGCCTTCAGGGCATTCGCCAGGTCGGCATAGGCATCAATTGCCGGCTTGTCGCCCGGCGTCTGTTTCAAGATGTCGTAGATCACCGGGACCTGCTTGATCGCCATGTCGAGGTCGGGATCGGAACCGTTTCGATAGCCGCCGATCAGGCGCAGATCGCGCGTTTCCTCGAAGCGGTGGATCAGCGCCTTGAGGCGCGAGACCAGCTTCTCCTGCTCGGAGGTCCAGGCCTTTCGGGCCAGTCGCGAAATGGAGGTCAAGGGATTGATCGGCGGGTAGCGTCCTTCGTCGGCGAGCGCACGATCAAGCACAATATGGCCATCGAGAATACCACGGGTGGAGTCCGCAATGGGATCGTTGTGGTTGTCGCCATCGACGAGGATGGAGATAATTGCGGTGATCGTGCCTGCCCCTTCGGCGCCCGGGCCGGCGCGTTCCAAGAGACGCGGCAGTTCGGTGAAGACAGAGGCCGGATAGCCGCGGGCAATCGGCGGTTCACCGGCCGCAGTTGCAACCTCGCGGATCGCATGGGCAAAACGGGTCACGCTATCGACGATGAAGAGAACGTTCTCGCCTTTATCGCGGAAGTGTTCCGCTATGGTTATTGCCGTCAACGGTGCCATCTTGCGCAGCATCGGGCTCTCGTCACTGGTCGCGACGATCGCGATCGATTTGGCCATGTTGTCGCCAAGCGTGTCTTCGATGAACTCGCGGACTTCGCGGCCACGTTCGCCAACAAGCGCAATGACCACCTTGTCGAAGGCATCGGCGCGAGCCAACATCGACAGAAGCGTCGACTTGCCGACGCCCGAGCCGGCAAAAATGCCGAGACGCTGGCCAAGGCAAAGCGGCGAGAAGATATCGATGGCGCGCACGCCGGTCTTAAAACCGGTTTCCACGCGGCTTCGCGTCATGGAGGGCGGAGCCGTCGTCGAAATAGGCCGACGTTCAGTGCCCGACGCCAGGGCCGGACCATTGTCGATCGGGTCGCACAGCGCATTCAGCGTGCGGCCACACCAGCTGTCGTCTGGGGCAATCCGAAAAGCTCCCTTGCGGATGACGACATCGTGGATACCGATTGGCTCGCCCGGCTCGATCGGGCAGACATAGCAGACATCCGGCTCGACCCGGATGACCTCGCCAAGATGTATGCCATTCGACGATCGATGAGCGACAAATTCACCCAGCCGCACATGCCGCGAGAGCCCGGTGACGGTATAGTGTCCGGCCGCAATGGTCCGGACATGACCTCCGTGAGTGACGGCATATTCAGGCTTGGAATAACGCTGCGCAAGCGAGACCAGCTGGCCGAGCTTGGGGGAGAGTGGGAGGTCGTCTGTCGCCTGCAATGTCATTAACGTCCCATTTCAGGATCAGGAGCTTCCGCCGAGAATCTTGATCGCGTCACCCATGGAGGCCTCGCTGTCACGGATGAGCGCGCTTACGCTTTCAAAGGCGCGGTTCACCTGGATCAGCTGCGTCATCTGGCTGATACCGTTGACGTTGGAATTCTCGACATAACCCTGCATGACCGAGATTTCCGGATTGTCGACAACCGGTTGCGGGTTGTCGACGGTCGTGACACCGCTGTTTTCATAGCGAAGGAAGCCGTTGCGGACGTCCGCTGTGAACAGCCCGATCGTTGCCACCTGGCGGCCATCCTGCAGGATCTTGCCATCGGCGCCGACTTCGGGCGGCCCGCCGGCACGGTTCAGCTGAATTGGTGCACCACCGGCATCGAGAACCGGATAACCCTTGACCGACACCAACTCACCCGTGTCGGTCATCGTGAAGCGGCCGTCACGGGTCAGAACCTGACCAACGGGCGTGTCGATGGCGAACCAGGCGTCGCCCTTGATCGCAAAGTCGAGTGCATTGTTGGTCTGAGCCAGTTCGCCATTCTTGGTGGAGAGATAGTCGTTGCCCTGGCTGACGAAGGCGATCTTGGCATTCAGGTCGTTGCCTGTTTTGCTCAACATCTCGTCGAACTTCACCTCTGTGGCACGAAAGCCGACGGTGTTCACGTTGGCCATGTTGTCGGCGATGGTCGTCAGGCGGCGTTCGAGCGCCATCTGCGACGACAGGGACACATAGATTCCGGATTGCACTGTATTGCCTCCGATCGAGATGAATATCAGTAAATCATTATTTAACGCAGACTGCCTACGCTTGCTCCTGCTCTTCTGAGCCAAAAGCCTTGTGCGAAACTGTCGGTTCGGACGGCAAGATTTTAGCCGTCTGCCGGCCCAAAAATGAGGCCGTGATTCAGCCTCACGCAAGGCACGAGACGTATCGCTTTCGGTGAAATGTAACGTTCAGGTGCGGGCACAATGAATATCATCATCGGATTTGTGATAACGATCGGCTGCGTCCTCGGCGGCTTCATGGCCATGGGTGGCCACCTCGACGTTCTCATCCAGCCTTTCGAGCTCATGATCATCGGCGGCGCAGGCGTCGGCGGCTTCATCATGGCGAACCCGATGAAGGTGATCAAGGATACCGGCAAGGCCGTCGGTGAAGCCTTCAAGCATTCAGTGCCGACCGAACGCGCCTATCTCGATGTTCTGGGTGTCCTCTATTCGCTGATGCGCGACCTTCGCACCAAGTCGCGCAACGAGATCGAAGCGCATATCGACAATCCCGAGGAATCCTCGATCTTCACGGCAGCGCCGAACCTCCTGAAGAACAAGGAACTGACCTCGTTCATCTGTGACTATGTCCGCCTGATCATCATCGGCAATGCCCGCAGCCATGAGATCGAAGCGCTGATGGATGAGGAAATCGACACCATCCTCTATGACAAGATGAAGCCCTACCACGCGATGACGGCCATGGGCGACAGCTTCCCGGCGATCGGTATCGTCGCGGCCGTTCTCGGGGTTATCAAGGCGATGAGCAAGATCAACGAATCTCCGGAAGTTCTCGGCGGCCTGATCGGCGCCGCACTCGTCGGCACCATGCTCGGCATCTTCCTGTCTTACTGCCTCTGCAACCCGTTGATCGCCCAGATCAAGACCGTTCGTACCAAGCAACACCGCCTCTACATCATCGTGAAGCAGACATTGCTCGCCTATATGAACGGCTCGGTTCCGCAGGTGGCTCTGGAATACGGCCGCAAGACGATCTCCTCTTATGAGCGTCCGTCCATCGACGCCGTCGAGCAGGAAATGATGAACCCCGGCGGCGGCGGTGAAAGCAAGGCAGCCTGACCATGAGCGATACAAGCACTCAGACCCCTCCCGCGATGGATCGAGCACTTCTCGCCATGCTGACCGGCGGGCTCGGCGACGCCAAGTCCTTGCAGCGGCTGTGTGGCGAATTCGGCCAGCTCTACACCGAATTCCTGCCCGACGTCTTTCATAGCGAGACCGGGTTGACGATGCAGGTTCACTACAATGGCCACGAAAGCGGCCTGATGCTGGACCTCATTGCCGAGCTCGGGGACAATGTGGCCTTTTCCGATGGACAGCTGCGGAACTGGTCGCCGAACTTCGTGCTGGCCTGCGGCAACAGCTTCATCATTACCCTGATGGAGAACCTGCTCGGCGCCCTGCCCGAGACGATTCAGGAGCCGATCGAACGGCCCCTGTCGCAGATCGAACTAGACCTTTCGGCGATGGTGTTTGACAAGATCGCCAATGTGCTGCGCTCGGGCGTCAACGCCGCCGGCGGTTTCGAACCGTTGCTGGAAAAGGCGCACAACGCCGAAGACCGGGCGAAACCGGAAGAAGATCACGTCGACGAATATGCCGTGACGGTCAAGATGGGCATTACGCTCGGCACAGTGACCTCGGAATTCTATCTCATCATCCCGCAGAAGGCCCTGCTGAAAACGGTTGTGACGATCCCGAAGTCGAAGAACCAGGCCGGGCGCTCGCGCAAGGAGTGGCAGGAACAGATTGCCGAACAGGTGCGGCGTTCGCAGGTCACGCTCGAAGCGCGCGTGCGTCTCGAGTCCTTGACGCTCGCCACGGTGTCACGCCTCGTCGCCGGCGATGTCATTGCCTTCCGTGACAAGGGTGACGTCATGGTCGACGTCAGCGCGAATGGAAAAGATCTCTATCGTTGCGAATTCGGCCGTGCCGGCGACCGCTACACGGTCCGGGTGAAGGACAATGTGAGCAGTGAAGATGAAATTCTAAAACATTTGATGAGCTAGGCATTTATCGAGGCGAGCCGGAAGGCAGCTTGAGGCAAGTTTCAAGAGGAATAATGGGTCCATGGCAACGAAAAAGACTCCACAGACGGATGCAGACGCACTGGCCATGCCAGGTGCGAGCGACAGCGACTTCGACCAGGCGGTCGATGACCTGCGCGGCGTCCTCAAGGCGGATGCAGATGGGGGCCTTCCGGACATAGGCTCCGACTTCGGCGATTTCGGCGGCGCGAGCGACGACAAGTCGGACCCGCTGGCGGCATTCGAATCCGACTTCGGCGGCGCTGCTGCGAGCACGGATTCGGGCTTCGGCATGAGCGATCTCGGCAGCGACATCGGCGGCGTAGACTTCGGTGGCGGAGATTTCGGCGGCGCTGATCTGGGCGGTTCCAGTAGCTTCGGCGGCGACACGTCCTTTGGTGGGATGGGTGGCACCCAGCAGGAACCCGGCAGTGGCCTGACCGCCAATCTCGATCTGATCATGGATATCCCGATCGACGTGCAGATCGTTCTGGGGTCGAGCCGGATGCAGGTTTCGGGTCTCATGAATCTCGAGGAGGGCGCCATCATCGCGCTCGACAAGAAGATCGGTGAACCCGTGGAGATCATGGTGAACGGCCGGCGCATCGCGCGCGGCGAGATCACGGTTCTCGAAAACGA
Source organism: Allorhizobium sp. DMC15 (assembly GCF_056314065.1). Classification (NCBI taxonomy): domain Bacteria; kingdom Pseudomonadati; phylum Pseudomonadota; class Alphaproteobacteria; order Hyphomicrobiales; family Rhizobiaceae; genus Allorhizobium; species Allorhizobium sp. DMC15. The sequence goes on along the minus strand of NZ_JBQUZB010000001.1, from coordinate 568,127 downwards.
CGATACGCGCTTTGGTGTTAAACTGATCGAAGTGATGGCGACCAAGACATCCTGACCCATGACGGGCCAGAGAGGGCAAGACCATGATGGACTTTGACGATTTTGGCGGCCCCTTAACCGGTAAACCGCTTTCCCAGGCCGACAAGGCAGCCGCCGTGCTGCTGGCCATGGGAAAGGGTGTTGCCGGAAAGCTGCTCAAATATTTCACTCAGGCCGAGTTGCAGACGATCATCGCGTCTGCCCAGACGCTGCGCACGATTCCGCCGGATGAACTGACCGAACTCGTCAACGAGTTCGAGGACCTGTTCACCGAGGGCGCCGGCCTGATGGACAATGCCAAAGCCATCGAAAGCATTCTCGAGGAAGGCCTGACACCGGAAGAGGTTGACGGATTGCTCGGACGCCGTACCGCGTTCCAGGCCTATGAGGCATCGATCTGGGATCGTCTGCAGGATGCGGACCCCGATTTCATCGCCAAGTTCCTGATGCGCGAGCACCCGCAGACGGTGGCCTATATCCTCTCGATGCTGCCCTCCTCCTTTGGCGCCAAGGTTCTGCTGAAGCTGCCGGAAAGCCGACGGGCCGATATCATGAACCGCACCGTAAACCTGAAGAACGTGAGCCCGAAGGCCGCCCAGATCATCGAGAACCGGGTTCATGACCTGATCGCCGAGATCGAGGCCGAGAAGAATTCGACCGGTTCGGCAAAGGTCGCCGAACTGATGAACGAACTCGACAAGCCGGAAGTCGATACCCTGCTGCAGTCGCTCGAATCGATCAGCAAGGACTCGGTCAACAAGGTGCGGCCGAAGATCTTCCTGTTCGAAGACTTGCTTGCCATGCCGCAGCGCAGCCGCGTCTTGCTGCTCAACGACATCTCCGGCGACATTCTGACCATGGCGCTGCGCGGCGCCAACGCCGAGATCAAGGAATGCGTGCTGGCATCCATCAGCCCGCGTTCGCGCCGCATGATCGAATCGGATCTGCAATCCGGCACGACGGGCATCAATCCGCGGGAAATCGCGATTGCCCGCCGCGCCGTGGCGCAGGAAGCGATCCGCCTCGCCAATGCGGGTCAGATCCAGCTCAAGGATACCGAAGGCGACAGCCAGGCGGCCTGAGCCTCAGGCTCTGTTGAAAACCACGTGGATCCGCCGCCCGCCGATTGAACCCCGATCGGCGGGCGGTTACGTTTGCTGAGGCGCTCCGAACGATCGCCGGCCGGCGCGCCGCAAACGCGGCCGACTTGATCTTTCAGGGCGCATGGAATCGCCCGGCAAGCCCCCGGGGATGGCGTCGATCATGGCCGACGAAGACGACGACAGCAAAACAGAAGACCCGACAGAGAAAAAGATGCGCGACGCGCGGGAGAAGGGCAACGTGCCCTCTTCGCGCGAACTGCCGATCTTCGCCACTGCCCTCGCCTTCTATTTCTACGCCGTCTTCTTCCTGCCCGGTGGCATCACCCGCATGAGCGAGACGCTCAAGGATATTTTCGAGCAACCGGACCAATGGCGAATCGGCACCGCGGTCGATGTCGTGTCTCTGTTCACGCACCTGGCGTGGGAGATCGGGGCCTTGCTCGCACCGCTGCTGATCATGCTCATCATGCTCGGCGTGGCCTCGAACGTCGCACAGCATCTTCCCGAATTCATCCTGGAGCGAATCACGCCCCAGGTCAGTCGCATCTCGCTCTTCAAAGGTTGGCAACGTCTGTTCAGCGCTCAGGGCATGGTGGAGTTTGCCAAGTCCGTCTTCAAGATCGTCGTCGTCTCGGTGATCATGGTCTTTGCACTCAAGGGGGAATATTTCGGCGTCATCGACGCGATGTTTTCCGATCCGCAGGTCATCTTTGTGAAATTCGCGACCATCATGCAGAAAATGATGATGGTGATTCTTCTGGCGACTGCGCTGCTGTCGGCCGTCGACGTCTTCTGGACCCGGCACCACTGGTACGAACAGCTGCGAATGACGAAGCAGGAGATCAAGGACGAGTACAAGCAGTCCCAGGGTGACCCGGTGGTCAAGGCACGCCAGAGGTCGATCGCCAGGGACCGGGCGCGAAAACGCATGATGTCGAACGTTCCCCGCGCCACGCTCGTGATCACCAATCCCACCCACTTTGCGGTGGCGCTGCGCTATGTGCGTGAGGAAAACGAGGCGCCGGTGGTCGTCGCCAAGGGCCAGGATATCGTTGCCCTGCGCATCCGCGAAATCGCCCGGGAGAACGATATCCCCATTTTTGAGGACCCGCCGCTTGCCCGCTCCATGTTTGCGCAAGTCTCGGTCGATAGCGTCATACCGTCGATATTTTATAAGGCCGTCGCTGAACTCGTGCACCGAGTCTATGCGTCCAAGGCCCCCAAAAGACGGATACGCTAGCCACGATGAAGAAATGCTCCTTTACCAACCAGCGTGAACGCATCGTGGCAGAGGCGATCAGCCCCGTGGCGAGCGAATTGCGCCTTCTCGATGCTGCCGACCTTATTTCACTTCTGCGTTTTGAACTTTACGGAAACTTGTCCGATCTCGTCTCGTCGGCCGCCGAACTGTATTTCCATCCCGGCACCATCGTCTTCGGTTCCGGCGGCGACTATCGGCTGGAATGGGGCGGACCGCCGGAGGTGGTGCTCGATCTCGAAATCAAGCCGCGCGGCATCACGATCTACTCGCAGTTGACCCTGACCGAGGAACACGCTGCCATCGATATCAAGCATATCGCGTTTCACGAAACGTCCGGCGATCCGGACAGCAATACGCGCATTCTGGAAGAGCGGCTGAAGGAAGCGCGCTTCGTCAAGGGACAGGCATCCCCGCTTTACGGATGAGGGTGATCAGGTGATGTAGCCAAGGCGGATCGCCTTGGCGATCGCCTGGATCCGGTTCACCGAGTCGAGCTTGATCGTCGCCGAGCCAAGATAGGCGTTGACCGTGTGAACCGAGAGGTTCAGGCGCTCGGCGATTTCTTCGCTGATCCGACCATCGCCCGCGAGTTGCAGACAGGCAATCTCACGTTCGCTCAGCGTCTCCGAGGGCGTCGCCCGCCTCTCGTCGAGAGAGAGAATATCCGTCATCACCTTATAGCAACGACTATGAACCGCGAGGATGAGGTCGCCGGGGAGATCCGCGCCTCCGATGGTCGGGAAGACGACGTAGCCATTGCCGACAGCCCCCAGGCGAACGGGAAACGCGATGCCCGAATAGGGCAGCAGGCGGGCCTCCAGCTGATGCACGAATGGCGTGAAGTCAGATGCATCGAGAAAACTGGTCTTCTCTTCCGCGCTCCACAAGATCGGCTGCGTGGACACTTCGATGTGTGCCAGAAGCGTCTCGCCATAGGCCGAAATGAAGGCATCCCTGCCGCTGGCCAAACCTGGGCTCCAGTTTTCGAACTCCGGGTCCAGACGACGCTTGTGCGGAAGATTGGCACCGGCGATACGAAACGCCGCGAACCCACGCGCATTCAGGGAACGTTGCAGCGAAACGAGTTTCGGAAATATATCGGATCGCGACGTGACCGGACGCTGGCCCGACCAGGTGGCATCTTCGAGAAGTGACCCACCCGGCCTTGTACTATTGGCCATTCCGCCTCCCCTAGACGAGATTGTTTCGGACCGCATAGGCAATGGCCTCCGACCTGGTCTTCGTCGCTGTCTTGCGCATCACACTTGTGATGTAGTTGTTGATCGTGTTGCGGGAGATCCCCAGAATGGTGGCGATCTCGTCGCTGGTCTTGCCCTCGGCGATCCAGAACAGGCATTCCAGTTCACGGTCGGTCAGTTCGAAGTCACGCTCGCTCTTCTGGCCTTTGGTCGTTGACAGGCTGACCGCATAACCGGCCAACAGGCCGACTTCACGCAACCGCTCCGGTGACAGCACGAAGTCCTGAGGAAAAAGCAGCATCAGCGCCAGTCGCGTGCGCCCAACATTCAGGGTGATCGAGCAGTACTGGCGGCTGAGGCCGATCGGCACATAGACGTCTTCAGGCAGGATATTGTATTTTGGCTGCAGGACCGACAGGCATTTCTCAAGTTCGGTCGACTGCGAGTAACTGGTCGCCAATTCACTTTCCAGACGGCGCACCATGTCGAACGGCCAGTCGGCCGCCACGACGAAATCGAGCCCTTCTTCCTGCACCAGATCGTAGCGCGCCAGCAGATAGTGGGACGATCCGACATACTGGCACAAGAGCCGCAGGCAATGTGCGATGTCGCCGGCGATGGCGGGCGAGGCAAGCTTGCGGATCAGGGTGTCCTTCGAGGTCGAGCTTTGCGCCGACACGCCGGAATCGACCGCATGCGCCAGTCCTTCCGCTTGCCCCGTCGTCAGCTCGGCATCCATCTGCCCTGTCCCCTCGATGTCATTGCCGCTCGGACGGCCCGCCTGCCGCCCGAATCATTTCCTGCCGACTCAACGACAGATCCGCCTACATCGTAACGAATCATGTTCATTCTAAAATATAAAGTGGCAAAGGTCACAAGTAGATCCGGTATTGCGGAGCTGCACCGAGAATGCGCCAGCACGCCCCGCAATTCAATAGACACGACTTTCCACATAAAGGAAAACCGCGCCTTGCGGGCGCGGTTCGTATCGGTCTGCTGATCTATTTCTCTTGCGGTCAGGCTGCGTTTTCCACAGCCCATTTGCGCAGGATCTTCGCCGCACGCTCCTCGGAGATCTCCACCATCCGCGACAGGCGGCGCTCCGGACCTTCCTTGACCCGGCGGTTGAAGCCGCCATTGGGATCGTCGTCCATGGACAGAAGATCGTCGGTGGAGTCGAAGCCGAAGTCGGAACCGAAGCCATCCATGAGGCCGCCGGCACTGCCGCCACCGATGGCCGGCGAGAAGTCGGGCAGTTCCAGACCGGCCGCCTGCTCGCCGACGCCGCCGGCAAGGGCCGCATCCGCACCGCCACCAGCCGAGCGGATCATCGGACGGATACCCATCCAGACAATCAGGAAGGCGACGGCGACGAAGGCCAGGGAGTTGATGATGCCACCGAGATTGCGGCTGAGGATTTCCATGACGCCCGGCCCGGTGGCCGACTCTTCGAGAAGCTGGTTCTCGAGGAAGTCCATCGCGGTCAGCGTGACGACGTCACCACGCGCCGGGTCGAGGCCCGATGCGGAGCTGACAATCTTCTGCATTTCGGCAAGGTAGGCGTCGATCTTCGCCTGGTCTACCGGTTCGCCAACCATCTTGGCGATGCGACCGCGGTTGACAACAACCGCCACGGACAGCTTCTCGACCACATAGCTGTTCTTGACGGTGGCAACCGTCTTGCTGTTGATCTCGTAATTGGTCTGCTCTTCCTTCTTGTCCTGCTCGTCGGAGGACTCAGGACCACCGCCACCGGACTCAGGCGCGGCCTGCGGAATGTTCTGCTCGACGGTGGCAGCGGTATCGGACTGGCGCTGCAGCGATTTCTGCGCCTCCTTGGTCACCCGGACGGAGCGTTCGACGCGCGATTCCGGATCGTAGATCGTCTCCTGGATCTGCTGGCTGTCGGTGTTGATCTGTGCGGTAACACTGGAACGGAAATTGTCCATGCCAAGGAAAGGCGCGAGCGCCTTGTCGATATTGGTTTCGATTTCCCGCTGGACGTTTTGAACGACACCGAGAGAGCGTGCGGCTTCACCACCCGTCTCGTCGCCGGCCGCGAGAAGCTGACCGGTGGAATCGAGAATTGTCACGTCCTCGACATTGAGGCCCGGGACGGAGGAGGCGACGAGTTGCCTGATCGAGCTGGCGGCCTTGCGACCCGCGTCAGAGGAAGCGCGGATCATGACCGAGGCCGTCGGCTTCTGTTCGCCACGACGGAAATTTCCAACGTCCGGCATGACGATGTGCACACGGGCAGCCGCAATACCGGCGATCTGCTGGATGGTGCGTGCGACTTCACCCTCCAGAGCGCGGACGCGGGTCACTTCCTGCATGAACGACGTCAGGCCGAGCGAGCCGACGTTGTCGAAAAGCTCATAGCCGGCATTGGCGCTGTTCGGCAGACCACGCTCGGCGAGCAGAAGACGCGCCTTGCCCGTCATGCCGGCGCGCACCATCACGCTTGCGCCGTCGCTGCCTGTTTCGAAATCGATGCCTGCTTCGGCCAGAGCGATGCTAATCTGGTTGAGATCGACCGGTTCCAGGCCGACATAGAGCGTTTCAAAGGAGGGTTTGTTGACGTAGAGAGCGCCGGCAATGATGATTGCGAAGGAAACGAGCGTGACACCGGCCATGGCCAAGAGCTTCGCCTGACCCATCGCCGCAAAGTTTTTTGATATCTGAACTAATTGATTTAACAGATTCATTCTGTCTCGCACCATCAACATGAAAGGTCTGGGCGCTCTAGCCCTTGGCGAGACAATAGGAAGCGAAACTTGTGCGAACGTTTCGCGGGGTGGAAAAGCCGAATTCATTTCGGCTGTTCAGGCATGTAAGGCTCCGCCGTCCGTTACCGGACAATCAGAAAAAGTCGAAATCACCGGCCGCCTTGACCAGGGGCTGGGAATGGCCGTGACGCAAGCCGGCGCCCAGCGCCTTCTGCATGTCGGCGAGCTTCACGAGGCTGAGCGCCGTTGTCATGTCGATCATCCAGTCGGCCGGAATGGTTCCGGTGATGGTGTCGATGAACTCCGCAAGTCCACGCGTCTTCTGAACAGCGAGGTCGATGCCCTGAAGGACCTTCAGGCTGTCCGGAGACGACAGGATGTTCGGACCGCCGAGTTCCAGCAGCTGCGGTTCGACGCGTTCGATCAGATACGCCACGTCGTGCAGCTCGCTGACGATGCGCATGAGAATTTCTGGCAGTTCTTCCTGGAAGCCCTGATTGTCCGCTTTGTTTTCGTTTTGCATCCGATTTCCAGTACTAGAAAAACTCGATTGAACTTTCCACCGGCTTGGCGACAGGTACGGGACGCTGTTCCAGCGCAACCGTCTTCTGCGTTTCTGCGCCCGTGAGCGGATACTGCCTTGCCCGACCGCTGACCGGCCAGAATTCCAATTTCCGGCCGTGATCGCCGCCCGTCGACGAACCCACCACCTTGATGCCTTCGTCGCGCAGGAACTGCTGCGCGAAGGCGGCATTCTGTTCGCCGACGTTCGAGAACGTCGCGATCGTTTTCGCACCACCGAAAATCTTCGCTTCCAGGCGGTCCCTGCGGGCGCCCTTCTTCAGGAGACCGTTGATCAGGAGCTCCATCAGATGAACCCCGTAGCGGGTGGCATCACCGCCCCCTGCCCCCGGGACCGCAGATCCTGGCAGGAGAAAGTGGTTCATGCCTCCGACACCGGCGATAGGATCGCGAATGCAGGCAGCGACGCACGAACCCAAGATGGTCGACAGAACCACATTGGGATCGTTGACCACCTTCCATTCCCCTTGAATGATGTGGACGCGCTTTGCTGCCCCGTCATCGATCATTTCAGTGCTCCGAATACAGCTTCAATCGCCGCCTTCATCTTTTCGATAGTGAACGGCTTGGCGAGAACGTTGTTTGCGCCCAACTGTGCAGCCTTCTGGACCAGAGCCCGGTCGCCCTGGGCCGTCAGGATGATGAAGGCCGCCTTCTTGGTGTTGGGATTGGTGCGCACGGCCTGCAGAAGGCCCAGACCATCCATCTTCGGCATGTTGAAGTCCGAGATGACCAGGTGATGGGGCTGCTGCTCCATGATCTTCATGCCCTGCTCGCCGTCACCGGCGGCAGTGATCTGCTTGAAGCCGAGCTGGGTCAGCGCGTCGCTGAGAAGCAGGCGACTTGTGACCTGATCGTCGACGATCAGAACTTTGATTTTTTCGGCTAGGGACATTATTCGATACCTTCTTTTCGGGCGGCAGTGAGTTTGAGGATTTCCTCCCCAATGGAAGTCAGGGGCAGCTGATGCTCGACGGCGCCCAGTTCATGGGCGACGCGCGGCATTCCGTAGACCACGCAGGTCTTTTCGTTCTGGCCGATCGTGCGCGCGCCGGCATGGCGCATCTTCAAGAGGCCGGAGGCTCCGTCGCGGCCCATTCCCGTGAGAATGACACCGACGGCATTGCGGCCGGCCAATTCAGCCACGGAGTCGAAAAGGACGTCAACGGAAGGACGATGACCATTGACGGGTCCCCGCTCGACCAGACGGCAGCACGGTGCGTTCACGTTCGAGACTTGCAGATGGCGTTCTCCACCCGGAGCAAGATAGATCTTGCCGATCTCGAGGCGTGCACCATCCGTCGCTTCCTCGACCACGGGCGCACAGAGACGGTTGAGACGCTCGGCAAAGCTCTTGGTGAAGGTTGGCGGCATATGCTGCGTAATCACCGTGGGCGGGCAATTGCGCGGGAATTTCTGCAGGACCGTGATCAGCGCCTCGACCCCCCCGGTGGACGAACCGATGGCGACGATCTTGCGACCGACGCGGAAATCGGAGACGGCAGCCGGCTGGACAGGTTGGGCCTGGACGACCGGATGTTGGCGCAACTGCGAACGGGCGGCGGCCTTGACCTTGTCGGCCAGTTCGCCAAACGGCCTCGGTTCACCTGGCTGCGGCTTTGCCACACAGTCGAAGGCTCCGATTTCCAGAGCCGCAAGCGTCGCTTCTGCGCCGCGGTGGGTCATGGTGGAGACCATGATAACCGGCATGGGCCTGAGCTTCATGATCTTCTCGAGGAATTCGAGGCCGTTCATGTTCGGCATCTCGATATCGAGCGTGACGACATCGGGATTGAGCTGCTTGATGGCGGCGCGCGCTTCCATGGCATCGCCGGCCTGGCCGATGACGCTGACGTCGGGATCCTGGCTGAGGACGGCCGTGATCAGGCCCCGCATGGTGGGGCTGTCATCGACAACGAGAACACGAGCAGGAGAAGCCATTACCTGCGTCCTCCCTGCTTACCGAGATAGCGATAGGTGGTGATGCCGATGTTGTCGAAATCGTTCTTCGCTTCACCCGAAACCCGCTCGGAATGGCCGATATAGAGGTGGCCGCCGACCGGCAGAAGTTCGCAGAACCGGTTCCAGATGCGGACCTGCGTCGGCTCATCGAAGTAGATGACGACGTTGCGGCAGAAGATCACGTCGAACTTGCCCTTGAAGGGCCACTGGGCCATCAGGTTCAGTTCGTTATAGGTGATGAGACGCTTCAGGCGATCATCGACCTGCCACTTACGGCGACCAGCGATCTCGACTTCCTTGAACCACTGCTTGCGCATAGCCGGCGACACGGTCTCGAGCGCCTGTTCGTCATAGGCGCCCTGCCGGGCAATCGCCAGGATCTTCGGGTCAATATCGGTCGCGAGGATCTTGAAGTCGTAGTCCAGAACATTCGGGAAGGCCTGGAACACGGTCAACGCGATAGAATACGGCTCCTGCCCATCGGAACTCGCTGCCGACCAGATGCGGACACGCCCGCCGGACTTTGCGCGCTGGATCAGGCCGGGCAGCACTTCGTCGCGGAGGTGTTCGAAGTGGTGGTTCTCCCGGAAGAAGCGAGTGAAATTGGTAGTGAGATGCGACAGCATTTCACGCCGTTCCGTCGCTCCCTCGGGTGAGGAAACCAACTGACAATAGGCGCGGAACCCGGACAGGCCCAGATTGCGGATGTGCTTCGAAAGACGGGAATAGACCAGAGACGCCTTGGAATCGTTGAGCGCGATCCCGGCATCCGAGTAGATCATCGATGCAATCTCGTTCAGATCCCGACGGGTCAGCGGATATTCGCCGCTGGCCAGTACTTCATCGTCGGACTGACGGGATGTGCTCATTGCGATCGTCATGCAGCCTCGCTTTCGGCGTCGTTGAAGAGTGCACCAAGCTCGATCAAGCAAATCATCCGCTTGTCGATCGCGAGAATGCCGCGGGCGTAAAGTCTTTCGAGGTCGGAGGAAATCTCCGGCGTCGGTTGTATCTGCTCGTCGGTTACCGTGAGGATGTCCGACACGGCATCGACCAAGAGGCCGATGACCTTCGACTTGACCTGCGCCACGATGATGACGTGGCGGGGGGTCGGCTCGGCGCACCTCATGCCCAGTCTGAGCGAAAGGTCGACGATTGGCAGGACCGCACCACGCAGGTTGATCACGCCCATGACATATTGCGGCGCATGAGGGAGCGGCGTCACAGGGGTCCAGCCCCTGATCTCCCGCACCGCCATGATGTTCACACAAAATTCCTGATCGCCAACCCGGAAGGCGATGAGCTCCCGGGCCCCATCAATCAAGTTTTTCACCGCGTACGACATACGATTACCCTGCGACGGCTAACGACATTTCCTGCTTGAGTGACTGGCCACGGGAGGCGGCGACGACAGCATCGACGTCGAGGATGAGCGCGACGCGGCCATCCCCGAGGATGGTTGCGGCGGCAATGCCCGGAACGTGGGTGTAGTTGGCTTCAAGCGACTTGATGACGACCTGGCGCTGCCCCTGGATGGCATCGACCATGAGGGCGCGCTGACCGCCGCCTTCGGATTCGACCAGGAGGGCGACACCTTCCACCGGGTTGGCCTGGCTGGCGCGGAAATTCAGGATCCGGCCGACATCCACCAGCGGGCAGAAGGAGTTGCGGATCGAGATCAGGCGCTGGTTGGCACCGAAGGAATGGATGTTCTGTGCTTCCGGCTGAAGGGTTTCAACGATTGCCGTCAGCGGCACCACAAGGGTCTGGCCAGCGACCGTGACGACCATGCCGTCGAGAACGGCCAGCGTCAGCGGAAGGCTCATGGTGAAGGTCGAGCCCTGGCCGGGGCGCGAGGTGATCGAGATGCGACCGCCGAGCGCCTGGATCGAACGCTTGACCACGTCCATGCCCACACCGCGGCCGGAGATGTCCGAGATCTTGTCCGCGGTCGAGAAGCCCGGGGCAAAAATCAGGTTGTCGATCTCTTCGTCGGTCAGGTTCGAGTCAGCCGCGATCAGATCGTTGTCGATGGCCTTCTGGCGGACGCGTTCGCGGTTGATGCCGGCGCCGTCGTCGACAAGCTCGATGACAATACGGCCCGAACGGTGCTTCGCGGTCAGCTTGACCGTGCCTTCCGGGTTCTTGCCGGCGGCAGCGCGTTTTTCCGGTGTTTCGATACCGTGGTCGACGGCGTTGCGGATCATGTGGGTCAGCGGCTCGGCGAGCTTGTCGATAACCGTCTTGTCGACTTCGGTGTTTTCACCTTCGGTCACCAGGCGGATCGACTTGCCGACCATGTCGGCAACTTCGCGAACAATACGCGACATGCGCTGGAAGACCGGCTTTACCGGCTGCGCGCGGATCGCCATGACCGAGTCCTGGATCTCGCGGGTGAGCTGCTGCAGCTCGTCGAGACCCATGTTCACGGCCGACGTGCCAGTCGCATCATTTTCGATGACGCTCTGTGACAGCATGGCCTGGTTGATGACCAACTCGCCGACAAGGTTGATGAGGCGGTCGACGCGATCCAGATCGACGCGGATGGTCTGACCGGCGGCGCTGTTGGCCTGGGCTGCAGCGGCGGCTGCGGCCGCAGCGGCGGCGGCCGGCGATTCCTTCTTCTCCGGCTTGGCGGCACCGGCTGCCATTTTCAAAACGTTCGATGCGGTCTCGGCCGCTGCAACGGCTGCGGTCACCGTTTCTTCGTGAGCGCTGCTGTCATCCGATTCCGGACCCTCATCAAGCGCCGAGAGATCGAAAGGCACCGGCACCATGGGCAGCTCTTCGCCGGCTTCCTTGGTTTCCGCTTCGATAACCTTGATTTCGAGATCGCAATCCCATTCGGCAAATTCGAAGACCTGTCGAATGCCTTCTTCGCCCTTTTCAGCGGTGATCTGGATCTTCCAGCTCAGATAGGCTGCCTCTGGGTCCATGTCCTCAAGAGCCGGCAGACTGTCGGTATTGCAGTGAATACTCATCTCACCGAGGCGCGACAGATCCCGGAGCAGGAGCGCGGCCTCGTTGCCCTTGGAATAGAGCTCGCGGCGCGGCTTGAAGACGACTTCGAAGGTCGACGGCACAACCGTCTGCTCTTCCTCGCCGCCGAAGCCGTCGAAGGTGAAGGGGATCGGCTGGAAACCGCTGTCGTCAGAGGGAGCCGGGGCGGCAGCGACCGGAGCCGGAGCGGCAGCCTTCGGCGCGGGCGCAACAGCCGCAGAGGGCGCCGGCACCTCGCCATTTGCCAGCGCTTCGAGTTCCTTGACGAGCCCGCTTGAGCGGCCCGGGTCGACACCGATACCGTCGCGGGACGCGGTCACCAGGTCGGCTAGGACGTCGGCCGACTTCAGCATGACCTTCATGACTTCGGGGCCAGGATCCAGCTTGTTGGATCGAACGCAATCAAGAGTCGTTTCAAAGACGTGCGCGAAGGCGACCAGGTCGTCGAGACCGAAAGCGCCTGCACCGCCCTTGATGGAGTGAACGGCCCGGAACACGGCATTGACCGTCTCCGGATCGCGATCTCCGTCATTCATTTTCAGAAGACCGGATTCCAGTTCGGCGAGCTGCTCCTCGCACTCCTGGAAGAAGATCTCTTTGATTTCGTTCATATCCATAGGAAAAATTCCTGGCTTAGGCGGTTACACGCTCGATGGCATCGATCAGCTTGGTCGGATCGAACGGCTTGACGATCCAGCCGGTCGCGCCAGCCTGGCGGGCCCGGTTCTTCTTCTCGGCGTCGCTTTCCGTGGTGAGGACCAGGATCGGAACCGCACGATACTTCTCGTTCTTGCGAACGCCTTCGATGAAGCCGAAACCGTCGAGACGCGGCATGTTGATGTCGGTCACGATGACGTCGGGGTTGCATTCTTCGAGAACTTCCAGACCCTCGACGCCGTCTTCGGCCTGAATGGTCTCAAAGCCTGCATTGTTCAAAGTGACCAGAAGCATGTTCCGAATGGTTCTGGAGTCGTCCACGGTAAGTACTTTTTTCTTCACTGCCGGATCTCCTTAGCGAGCAGATGATCGATGTTCACGCCAATCAATTGAAGTGTCTTGAGAAACGCCTCCGAGGCCTTCCCAAACGAGAACGGATGCTTGTCGACTTCCCAGGCCTTGGCCGCAGCCAAAAGAACCTGTGCACATTGAGCACCGAGACGCTCGACGCCCGAGGCGTCGATCACCAGCGGCGCGCCGCGCATGGCCAGAATGTTGGCCTTGAGATTGGATGCCTCGTTCAGATCCAAAACTGCTGCCAGTTTCAAACCTTTCTGTTCGCCTTTCTTACTCGCCATCATTGTTTTCCTTGTCCGATGTGGCCACCGCCGCAACATGCCCAAACAGTTCCTGCCGGCTGAAGAATTCCGCCGTCAGTCTGGTCGCGATGCACGCCCGTCGATTCTTGTTGTAGCGTATGGTGGTAAACAATCTTCTCAACCTCCCAGCCCTGCGAGCGGGAAGGACATCCCGTAGTCTTCCGCCGGGACCTCGGCGTCGGTGAAACCTGTCTGCGCGGCACGCGGCATAAGCGTGGGATCTCCGTTGCGTCCGCTGGAGATCTGGATCTGCGGAGCCGTGTTGCGCGGCTTGCGCGACTGACGCTCGATGTGGAATTCCCGGATGGTGGCTCCGAGTTCGAGGATGACTGCGTGCAGGTCCTGCGAACTGTCGCTCGTCTGCCGCGCAAGCTCTGCGGTACCGGCAAGATCCGCGCCGAGAGCCGTCACTGTTGCGGTGAGGCCCCCGAGTTCTCCAGCGTGCTGATCCGTCTGGCGGGCGATGTCGGAGACCGTTCCGCTGATATCACCGACCTGCACAACGATGTCTGCAATTGCGCCCTGCGTTCGGGCAACCATATCGACGCCGGCTTCGACCTGGTTCTTGGTCGTCGCGACGAGGGTCTTGATTTCGCGGGCGGCATCGGCGGAGCGCTGTGCAAGCGCCCTGACTTCCTGGGCAACGACGGCAAAGCCACGACCGCTGTCGCCGGCCCGGGCCGCTTCGATCCCCGCGTTCAGCGCCAGAAGGTTTGTCTGGAAGGCGATCTCGTCGATGGCGCCGATGATGTGGCCAATCTGTTCGGCAGAGGCCTCGATATCGGCCATTGCGGCAATCGCCTGACCAACCACCTGGCCGCTCGCCTCCACGGACTGACGGGTTGCAGCCACCGTGCCTTCCGCTTTTTTCGTGCGTGCAACGCTGTCTCTGACGCCGACCGTCAGGGTTTCCAGGGCGCGGCCAGTCTCAGCCAGGGTCTCGGATTGCGTTTCGACACGTCCGGCATAATCCCTTGCCGTCTGGGTTACCTGTTCGGTCGCACCGCGAGCCCGGTCGACCTTTGCCTCCGAGGCCAGGAACGCCGATTGCAGATGCTCAAGCGCATCATTCATGCGGGTCGACAGGTCGGAATAGGCGTCCGGCACTTCCGGCGCCACGCGCACGGTCAGATCACCTTCGGCAAGGCCGTCTATGACGGGGCGGAAGATCGTCTCGAACTCGGCACGGTCCTCGACACGCTGGGCCGCCATGTCGCGGTGGTGCTTGAGGCGCAGTTCATTGAAGCGCAGGGACACGGCTATCTCGACATCGACCATGACAAGCCGGATGAGCGAGCCGACAAGATCTGCGACTTCACGCTGTTTGCGACGGCTGGATGGCAGGAGGCCGGAGCCGGTGGCTTCCGAAACGACAGCGGTGACCAGATGCTCCAGCACCACGGCATGGCCGGCAATGTGCCAACGCGGATCAAGGCCCATGCGGCTTTCGCTGTCGGAGAGCACCTTCACCCGTTCGGCATAAAGGGCATCGAAGCGGGCGTCCGTCAGGACGTCCCAATGGGAGGACAAGAGGTCGTGGAAACGGTCGTATTGGCGCTCGCTGGTAAAGGCCCGTGCGGCATCCGGCGAGGACTGCAGCCGCTGGAAAAGATCACGCAGCGCTGTCTTCAGCTGTGGCGACAGGAGATGGCGGTTCTGGCGCAGCAGGTCACACTGGCCCTCGTCGAGGCCGGCGAAACGCAGCCGGTCGCGCAGGCTTCCCGCCTGTGATCCCGCCGCCCGCTCCGTCGACATGCCTTGACTTGTCATTCCTACCGCACAGCCTCCGGCTCGCGAGAGACCGGCGCTTCCCCATCGGTTCGGCGATGCCGCTGTTTCAACACGGGGAAGCGGACCGGAGGCAGAAGCCTCCGTTACCGTCCGTGTCGGGGACAGTCGTTCGTCGAACAGATTTCATGAACGTTTCAAACCGGACCAGAACCGGTACGACGGGACGGCGTCATGCCCGAAGGAGCCTCGAGGTGAGTCCCACTCCGACGTGTCTCCTCATGTTTATGGTTAATTCCTTGCCTGAAGGTTAATAAAACTTCGCCGTTGTCCCGATCTATCTAATATTAGAGATCATTTTTGTTTCTGCTGAGAGGACACCCGTTTTCCTGGAGAACCCCCGGTGGAACAAAGCTGTGCCGGCGCTCGTTGCAAGCGAAACACGGGAGCGAGACGTGAGCGCACGGGCGATCTGGAAAGGCTATCTCTCTGTCGGAGATCTGGGATGCGCGGTCGCGCTCTACTCCGCCATCGACGCCCAGGAGCGAACCTCATTTCACATCATCAATCGGCAAACTGGCCATCGGGTTCGACGGCAATATGTCGACGAAGACACAGGCAAGCCGGTCGACAAGGATGCGCTGGTCAAAGGCTATGACCAGCCGGACGGACGCACGGTGATCCTTGAAGCCGAAGAAATCCGCGAGGCGGTTCCCGACAGTGACAAACGGCTGGAACTGTCAGCATTTTTGCCCTGCTCCGACATCGACACGCTTTACCTCGAGCGCCCCTATTTTCTGGCGCCTGCCGACGCGCAGTCTGCCGAAGCATACACTCTGATCCGCCAAGGCATGGAAGCGACCAATGTCGCTGCGATCGCACAGACGGTGCTGTTTCGCCGGGTGCGCAGCGTGCTGATACGACCACAGGGACGTGGGTTGATCGCGACGACGTTGAACTTCGACTACGAGGTGCGCGATCCGGCCGAAAGCTTTGGCGACATTCCCAAGCTGAAGATCGATCCCGAAATGCTCGATCTCGCACGCCACATCATCGAGACCAAGATGGGAGATTTCGATCCGGCTGCCTTCGAGGACCGGTATGAGGCTGCGGTGGCCGAACTGGTGCGGGCCAAGATCGCAGGGCGCAAACCGAAGAAACTGCCGAAGCGGAAGGCCGAAAACGTCACCAGCCTCATGGATGCGCTCCGCAAGAGTGCAGGTGCCAGCACCGAGCCTAAGTCCGGCTCCAAAAAGCAGCGCACCAAAGCGCGCAAGAGCCCTGCCCCAGAGACGCGGCAGAAGAAAGCGAGCTGAGCATGTCACTGGCGGAATATAGGCGCAAACGCGACTTCAAAGCGACGCCGGAGCCGAAGGCGGCAGCGTCGAAGTCCAAAGGCAACAGCTTCGTCATCCAAAAACATGCGGCCCGCCGATTGCACTACGATTTTCGGCTCGAAATGAACGGCGTGCTCAAGAGCTGGGCGGTCACACGTGGCCCAAGTCTCGTTCCCGGCGAAAAGCGGCTCGCCGTGCATGTCGAAGACCATCCTCTGGCCTATGGCGATTTCGAAGGCATTATTCCGCCAGGCCAATATGGCTCCGGCGAGGTGATCGTCTGGGATCGCGGCAACTGGGAGCCGCTCCACGATCCGGCAAAGGGTTACAAGAAAGGGCATCTCGAATTCTCGTTGAAAGGCGAGAAGCTTCACGGGCACTGGCATCTCGTGCGGATGGCCAAGCGCGAGGGCGAGACGCGGGAAAACTGGCTGCTGATCAAGGGCGAGGACGAGTTTGCCCGCACCGATGACGATCCCGACATCATCGAAGAACTGCCTCTCTCGGTGAAAAGCGGACGCCCGATCGAGAGCCTGAAGGGCGACGGAAAGGCGAAGGTCTGGAACTCGCGCCAAATCAAGACGCGTTCGAAAACCAAAGCATCCGCCCAGACAAAAGCCGTTAACGGCGCCCTCAAAGAAGGCGGCGCGCACCTTGCGCCGGCCCAAATCTTCAAGGGGAGCAAGCCGGCGGAATTGCCGGAATTCGTTCCACCGGCACTTGCGACGCTGGTCAAGACCGTGCCGAAGGGCGCGCGCTGGCTGCACGAAATCAAGCTCGACGGCTATCGGATCGAAGCACGGATCGAGCATGGCAGGGTGAGGCTCTTGACCCGGACCGGGTTGGACTGGACGGAACGTTTCGGCAAGGACATCCGCAAGGCGCTGACTGCGCTTCCGGTACAAACAGCCATGCTCGATGGGGAAATCGTCGTCGAGAGCGGCAACGGCAGCAGCGATTTCTCCCTTCTGCAAGCCGATTTGAGCGAGGGGCGACAAGACCGTTTTGTCTACTATGTCTTCGACCTCCTGCATCTCGACGGGCAAGATCTGACGGGCGCATCGCTAACGGATCGCAAAGCAGCGCTCGAACCCTTGCTGGCGTCGGCGGAAGGGGCGCTGAAATACTCCGCACACTTCGATGAAAGCGGCGAACTCGTGCTGAAACATGCGTGCCGGCTCAGCCTCGAGGGGGTGATCTCCAAGGTGGCAGACGCTCCCTATCGTTCCGGCCGCGGACGAGACTGGGTCAAGTCGAAATGCACCGCGCGGCAGGAGCTGGTGATCGGCGGCTATGTGCCGTCTTCCGTGTCGGACAAGGCGATCGGCTCGCTGATCATGGGTGTGAATGACAAGGATGGGCTGCGCCACGTTGGTCGTGTCGGAACAGGCTACAGCCAGAGCCTGGCGCGGCAGCTCTTTCGGAAACTGCAGCCCTTGGCACAATCGACGAGCCCCTTTTCGGAAAAGCTGACCAGCCTGGAGCGCAAGGATGCGGTCTTCGTTACTCCCAAGCTGGTGGCAGAGGTGGAGTTTCGCGGTTGGACCGGCGATGCCCATCTGCGGCACGCCTCGTTCCGTGGTCTTCGTGAAGACAAGACGGCGGACGAAGTCGTGCAGGAGAGTGGCTCGCCACCGAGTGGCAAGCGGGATTCCAAGCCGCGTGCGCGGACCGAAGTCACGGCGAGGCGCAGCGTGCCCCTTACCCATCCAGACAGGCTGTACTGGCCGGAGGCCGGGGTCACGAAAGAAGGGCTGGCAGACTATTACATGCAGGTCTGGCCACGGATGGCCCCCTTTATCGTCGACAGACCACTGGCACTGCTCCGTTGCCCGGAGGGTCATGAGGGGACCTGTTTCTTCCAGAAACACGGGTGGCGCGGCATGCGCAAGGAGATCATCACCATCCGCGATCTGAAGGACGAAGACGAGCAGGCTCTGGTCGGCGTTCACGATCTCGACGGCCTTCTGGCGCTGGTTCAAGGTGCGGCGCTCGAGATCCATCCCTGGGGATCGCGTGGCAGCGATCTGGAGCGGCCGGACATGGTGAACATCGATCTGGACCCGGGACCGGACGTGAGCTGGGAGCGCGTGATCGCTGCCGCGTTCGAAGTGCGGCAGCGGTTTGCCGACATGGGGCTGACCGGCTTCGTCAAGACATCGGGCGGCAAGGGGCTTCACGTCGTCGCGCCGGTCAAACCCAAAGCCGAGTGGCCGACCGTAAAGGCGGCGATGAAAGGGCTGGCTGACGGGATGGCCGGTGACAGCCCAGACGATTATGTCTCAACGATCAGCAAGGCAAAGCGGCACGGCAAGATCCTGATTGACTATCTGCGCAACGGGCGGGGAAATACGGCCGTCGCACCCTATTCCACCCGTGCAAGAGCCGGCGCGCCGGTCTCGATGCCGCTGTCGTTCGACGAACTCGGACCTGATATCGGCCCTGCCCATTTCACGGTGGAGAACACGCCGAGCCGGCTCCAGCAGCTCGACAGCGATCCTTGGGCGGATTTCCGCAAGGCTGAGGCCCCGATCGCCACGAAAACCACCCGGTCCCGGCGCAGGCGTTAAAAGGGCCGCCCGCTACTTCCGGCCTGAACTCTTCTTTTCAGAGGCGAGACTGCGGCGCAGGGCTTCCATGATGTCGATGACGTTGTCCTTTCGCTCCTGATTCGGCGCGGGCTTCGGTTTCGACCGCTTCTTGCTGCGCATCGCAATGATCTCATGCAGCCGGTCTTCAACGGGATCATGCACCAGTTCCGGCGACCATTCGCGCATGCGCGATTGGACCAGTTTTTTCATCATTGTCTTGGCCCGTGCGGCCGGTGCTTCTTCCCGGGATTTCGAGAAGAACGGATCGGCGTCTCGGACTTCGTCGCCATAACGGAGCGTCCAGACCACCATGCCGTTGTCGCGCGGCAGTAGCAGCACCGAGTGCTCACGCCGATAGAGAACGAGCCTGGCTATTCCACCGGTATCGCTCTTTCGCATCGCTTCACGGATGACCGCAAACGCCTCTTCGCTGACCTTGTCGGCGGGGGCGAGAAAATGAGGGCTATCGTACCAAATCCAGCCGATGGAACCCCGCGGGACGAAACTCTCGATCTCGATCGTGCGCGTACTCTCCAGCGCCACGTCATCAAGCTCCTCGTCCTCGAAGAGAACATAGTCGTCTTCGCCGCGGGCATAGCCTTTCACCTGATCCTCATCGTCCACGGGCTTGCCGGTCTCGGCATCCACGTAACGGTTGACCACACGGTTTCCGGTGTCACGGTTGATATTGTGGAAACGAAGCTTGGTGCTTTCCGTGACCGCCGGGGTCATCGAAACACGGCAGGTCACCAAGGACAGTTTGAGATAGCCTTTCCAGAACGATCTTTGTGCCACTGCGTTCCCTCCATCGACGCCGCCTGCGCACGGGCCTGCCCCGAGAAACGCCCCGAGTCCGGAAGTGTTCCCCTGCGGATGAATTCGGTGGTTGCGACGGGAACTGTTTGGCCGCATTCGCGTTCATCTGAAGCCAGTTCCCCTCGAATGACAATCCGGGGATTTGCCAGCGGTTGAGGGGTACCACTGGCGAACGATCCGGGTACCGGCGGACGCGACGAGACGCGCCGACCGAAACGCCATTCCCGTGGAGACAGGCCAGCGGCGACGACGGAGAATTGCCATGCCTGAACGAGACTATGACTGGATCGCCCGGCGAGCCTATTCGCTCTGGGAAGAAGAAGGGCGCCCGGACGGCGCCGACGAAGCCCATTGGCTGACCGCCCTGGATGACTGGGAACGGCTTCAATCGTCCGCAAACGAAACCACCGAAAAGGCCGAACGACGGATCGCACAGGCACAGGTCGCCGCGGAAGAGGAAGGCCTGATCATAACGGAAGAACCCGTGCAACCGCGGCGAAAGTCAGCGAGGAGCAGGAAAGGGTGACGAAAGTGGCCGGACTCGATCTCTCTCTCGCCCTCAGCCGGGCTCAGTTTATCCAACGCGTTCGCGAGGCCTATTATCGCGATGAAGATGAAGCCGCCAACCGTCGCCGTGCCCTCACACGCGTCCCTTTGCATGTCTTGGCGGTGACGTCCGAGATCTACCCGCTGGTCAAGACCGGCGGTCTTGCGGATGTCACAGGTGCCCTGCCCAAGGCGCTCGCCACCTATGGCATCGAAACCCATACGCTGATCCCCGGCTACCCGTCGATCCTGGCTCTCGCCCGACTTCATCCGCCACTGATGGAGTTCGACGACCTGTTGGGCGAGAGGGCAACGCTGCGGCACCTTGAAATCGACGGGATCAGTCTCTTCGTTCTTGACGCTCCGACGCTTTACGACCGGCCTGGTGGTCCCTATGTCGACGAGAACGGTTACGACCATCCCGACAACTGGAAGCGTTTTGCCGTGCTATCCCTTGCCGGGGCCGAGATCGCGGCCGGCGCCCTGCCCGGCTGGCGGCCGGATCTTGTCCATACACACGACTGGCAGTCTGCGCTGACCTCCGTCTATCTGCGCCAGATGGGCTCGCCTGTTCCGGTCGTGCTTACCATCCACAATCTCGCCTTTCAGGGCCAGTACGCCGCCGACCTGCTGCCCCGGATCGGCTTGCCTCCCGAAGCGTATTCGGTCGATTCCATGGAATATTTTGGTGACATCAGCTACCTCAAGGGCGGGCTGATGACGGCTGACCATATTACGGTGGTGAGCCCGACCTATGCCCGCGAGATCCTGTCTCCCACGTTCGGCATGGGTCTGGATGGCGTGCTGAACACCCGCATCGACCGGCTCCAGGGGATTGTGAACGGCATCGACAACGAAGTCTGGAATCCTGCGACCGATCCGTATCTGCCATTCCGGTTCGACATGAAGTCGCTTCGCAATAAAAAGAACAACAAGGCTTTGCTGCTGGAGCGCTTCAACCTGCAGCCGGGCGACGGGCCGCTGTTTTCGGCGGTGACGCGCGTCACCTGGCAGAAGGGCATGGACATGCTGGCCGAGGTGGCCGATGAGATCTTCTACCGCGGCGGACGATTGATCGTGCTCGGGCAGGGCGACCATGCGATCGAGGATGCGCTCAAAGCGACTGCTGCGCGCTTTCCCGGGAAGATGGCGGTCAGTGTCGGCTACAACGAACCCACAGCACACCTCATTCACGGCGGATCGGATTCCATCATCCAGCCGTCCCGCTTTGAGCCCTGCGGCCTCACCCAGCTCTATGCCATGCGGTATGGCTGCGTGCCCGTCGTCTCAAGAACCGGCGGATTGTCGGAAACGATCATCGATGCCAATGATGCGGCCCTTTCGGCCCGGGCGGCCACGGGTTTCCAGTTCCACCCGGTGCGTCCCGAAGGTCTTCGCCAGGCGCTCCGGCGCGCTGCGGACGCCTATCAGGACAAGCGGAAGTGGGCGAGATTGCAGTTGCAGGCCATGCGTGCGGATTACTCCTGGGACCGCAGCGCGGAGAGCTACGCCCAAGTTTATGGGCGGCTGACAGAGCAGCGGTTCCAAGCCACGCATTGATGCCGACAATACAAAAAAGGACCCGATAACAACATCGGGTCCTTTTTGTATTCCCTTACGACTGGAGTTCGCTCACGTCACTGGCTTACTTGACCGTTGGTGGTGCTCTGGCTCGGTCCGCCTGTGCCAGTCTGCGGCGTTGGATCCTTGTCGACCTCGCCGGCCGGTACCGTGCCCGAAGTGGTGGTTTCCTGTGTTGCCGAACCAGCGCTGCCGCTTGTATTTCCGCCATCGCCGCAGGCCGTCAGCAGGCTCGCGAGGCCCAGAGCCAGTATCCATGTGCTGATTTTCATCGCCAATCTTCTCCTCTGTGCTCAGTGCCGACGGCACCGCCGCGCAGCGCGATGCTTCTCTCCAGTGCCGCGATATCGTCACTGGTTGCCGGCACAGGGTCTTCCGCGATCGCTTCCAAAACGGCAGGGTCGAGGGCGCCGGAGCGGAGAGCCATACGCAAGGTCTCCCGCGTCTGGCGCTCGGCCTCCAATTGCGCGAAGAGCGCGATGATCAATCGATCCCGGGGATCGGGATAGCGGCGCCATTGTGGAGGGCGGACCGTAGGGGTCATGGCCTTGTCCTTTCACACACAAATCTGTTGTTCAGGAAACTTTTGCCGCCGGTCATTGTTCCCCTTTCCAGTCCCGCTGCAGAAGACAATGGAGCAATCATGCAAGACAATGCCCAAATGACCGAAGGCCGGCTGAACGCCCATCGGGAAATTCTCATTTCGCTCGTGACCGAAGCGCTACTGGCGCCCGGCGGATCGCCGTATCTGTTGCGCAACCTCGAACAGGAGGTGCTACTGCGGGACGGCTCGGAGGATCCAGGCGCGACCCCTTCTGCGGGCCTTGCGCGTGGCAACGAGAAAAGCCAGGAGATCCGCGAGATTCTGGAAACGGCAAAGGAGCGGGCGCAGGCGCTACGGCGGATCGTAGACGGCAATGCGGACGGGACCGAGTCCTGACCCTTACGCGGCTGCCGCGCCCTCGTACGGGCGACACCTCAGCTCACGTTTCTTTTTGGTCCCGAAGATCAAAATTGGCGTCCCAGTCGTCCGGCGGGTTCTTTTTGTTCGGTGGCCATTTGTGGACAGTGGCGTCCTCGGAACCGGTGATCACCGTGGGCTTGGCACTGACCACTCCGTCACTTTCACCGCCATGTTGGGTGCCTGCGAACTGCCCTTGAGCATCTTTTTCAATCGCATTCTTCTGTTTTGCATCGGCTTTTGGGGATTGATCCTTGTGCATCGTCATCTCTCCTCTGCATCTGTCGAAGAGAACAACGTGACGGTCGCAAGGTTCCTGATC
The DNA here is from genome assembly GCF_056314065.1 of Allorhizobium sp. DMC15. Taxonomy (NCBI): domain Bacteria; kingdom Pseudomonadati; phylum Pseudomonadota; class Alphaproteobacteria; order Hyphomicrobiales; family Rhizobiaceae; genus Allorhizobium; species Allorhizobium sp. DMC15. The sequence continues at coordinate 545,054 of NZ_JBQUZB010000001.1, read as the reverse complement.
AGGGGGCGGTTCCGCCAGTGAAGGCGCTCAACGGCGCGAGCAACTCCCAGCGCAGACCGTTCGAACGGAAGTCCATCGTCACCTGCCCGGAGAACGAACTGGCGGCGTGTCGCTCGATGACGGTGGAACCGAAACCGCGGCGCGTGGGCGCAACGACCGGTGGGCCGTGCTCCTCGCTCCAGGTGAGCCGCAGCTGTGGTTCTCTTGATGCCTCTTCTTCCACCGCCCACTCCACGCGAATGCGCCCTTCGAGGACCGAGAGTGCCCCATACTTGACGGAATTGGTGGCCAGTTCATGGAAGACAAGGCCGAGATTCTGTACCGCGCTCGCGTTGACAAGAAGATCCGGTCCATGGCGCTCGACCCTATCCCCCGAACCGACCACCGTCGCCAATTGAAGGTCAACGAGCGTCGCCAAAGGTATGCCGCCCCATTCCTGCCGGGCGAGCGCCTCAATGGATTGGGCAAGACCCGCCAGTCGACCGCTGACGGCACGCTGGAAGTCTTCCACGCTATCTGCACTGCGTGCGAGCTGACGCATCATCGCCTGGACCAGCGACAGAATGTTCTTGGTGCGGTGGACCAGTTCCTGAAGAATGAAATGGACACGTTCTTCGGCTTCGGCGCGGTCGAAGGAGGCATTGGAAAGGGCAACGGCGACGTAGTTCGCCTCGACGATCCGCGTGCGCTGGGGGGAGACGATGTCGCCCTGGCCGATGCGGTCCGCCATGCAGGCAATGGTTCTGATCGAAGACCGCAATTGATGGGCGGCGATCAAAGCCACGGCGAGACTAAGCGCCATGAGCCCCAGACTGCCAAGCAACAGACTCCGCCAGGCCGTGACAAAGGTCTGCTGGGCGCTGGCGACCGGTCCCCAAACGGCGACGCGCCACGGCCATTCGTCGACCCGTGCATAACCGAGCAGATACTGGTCGCCATCCTGGTAGAAAACTGCACTGCCCGAGGAACCAAACATCAGTTCCAACCAGTTTGGCGGGAACTGCTCGCCCGAGGGTCGACTGTCTTCGCCACTGGACACCACCACCTTGCCATCGTCATCAAGAAGGGCTGCCGACCAGCCCGGCGGGAGGTTTTCCCTGGAGGTATGGCTGGCGAGACTTGCCGCATCCTGGGTGAGCACGACGGCATCCACCCCGGCGCGATTGCCATCCGGGATCGGCATGGTGAGGTTAACCACCCACTGCTGACTTGTTTGGCCGAAAAAGATGCCGGATAGCTCAACACGACCGGATCGCAAGGCCGACTGCAGCGAGGCGATGTTCGACATCGGCTGAAGGCGGGATCCCCATGGCCTGCGGGTATTGAGCAACTGCTTGCCGTCTCGCTGGGCAAGCAGGATATACATCGAGCTTCCCTTGAGACTTTCCGAAACCCGGTTGTAAAACGCCCGGAGATCCCCATCACGCATCTCCGGTGAGTTGGCGACGAGCGTCAGCGCGGTCTCCATATCGGAAATTTTGCGTTCGACACTTCTGCCTATCGTTTGAGCGTCCCGGCCGGCGTTGAGCTTGAGAGACTGGAACTGGGACTGTTCGAGCTCAAGGAGAAGAAATGCGGCGAAGCCCAGCAGAGGCAGGGTCGCCAGTGCAACCATGATCGTCAGGTAGGTCCCGATCGAGGCCGTGGGGAGCAGGTCGAGGAGAACGCGCCGCAACCATCTCATGCTGATCGCCCACCCAAAGATCTGACGCCAAGACTGCGATTCACTTGTCGCGTCATCGATGTCAACAAAGCGAACCAAAGACCGGCTGCCGCGTTAGAATTCTCAGACAGAAATGGGAGCGCAATATGGTTTTCAAGCCACAGCAGTTTCATGACGAAAGACCGGTGGTGGCCAACGAGTTTCCCGCCGAAGCGTCGCTTGAGGAAAGGGTTGCCTCGGCGCTTGCCGTATCTGACGGGCTGGATGCAACCGGTCTCACGGTCGTCGCGGCAGGAGGAGAAATCTTTCTTGGCGGGCAAATCGCGTCGCGCCGCGAACTCGATCGCGCCGTCGAAGTGTGCCTCGCAGTTGCGGGCGTTGAGAAAGTCACCATCCGGACGCAAGCGCCGGGCACACCGTGAAGACACGCACAACTGTACGAGCGACCGAGGCGGCCGCTCGTACAGTTGCAGAACTATGGCTTCCTGGAGATCCACCCCGCTGCCAGCTTCCGCCCAAGCGGGCTTACGCCTGACCACCTGTGCCGGCATGGGCTGACATAGAGGAGCCACGTCCAAGAGGCGACCAGATGTCAGAACGGCCTTGCACCTCGTGCATTCGACCGCGCAAATCCTGCTGGCGCAACACCAATTTGCCGGGCTTATTTGCGAGCTTCTCTGAGCAATGACGGGCCGCTTCGACTGCCATCCTATAGGTGGGGTAAACGGCCGAGTGGCGCCCTTCAAACACAAAGGCCCAGCCGGCAGCTTGGGGGATGATATCGCAATAGGTCTCAGTCATGGCCGCACTCCTCCTCATTTCCTCCCAAACGATCACGAAACCAGTTGGTTCCCGCGTCACCCAAAAGAAATCCCTTTTCGTTAGCTGCAGACAAAGACAAGGCTCTGCGGCGCGAGTTCGGCCAGGTCCAGCATGTCGGCTTCGGCAGAAGCCGGCAGGGCATGGATGAGCTGCCCCTTCACCGGCGGAACCGTCGTGCGGGTGTTGGTGAAATTGGCCCTGAATTGCCAGCGTTTGTCTCCCAGCTGCCAGTCGATTGCCAAAATGCCGTCTTCTGCCTTGAGAACATGTCCAGTGCCCCCGCCCACGCCGTCGATCAGCGGCAGGAGATGGGTTCGCCGCTTGTCGATCAAAGCTTTGAAGGACGCCCGTGCGTCACTGGCATCGGACGTGTGAGCTTCGTCCCAATCGAGTTTGGAGAGGCTGAAGGTCTGGGGATCGTTGGGATCTCGGAGCTCGTCTACCGTTACATCGTCTCCCGCGCCGAAACTGCGGGCCTGATTCAAGCGGTCCTCCGGGTTGTTCTGGTTCAAGCCATCCGGATAATCGCTGAAAAAGAAGAAAAGGGAGCGGCTGGCGAATTCGTCACCCATGAAGACCAGAGGTATTTGCGGCGCAAGCATCAGCATCGCCATGAGGCGGTCGCGCATGTCCCGATCAATCTGGCTCCAAAGGCGCTCTCCTCGCGCCCTGTTGCCGACTTGGTCATGGTTCTGCAGGAAATTGACGAAGGTGACGGGCGGCAGATGCCCGCTGGGTTCACCAAAAATCCTGTCGCCCTCGCCTGCGATTTTCTCTCCCTGGAGCGCAAAACCGGTTGCAAGCGTCTTGCCGATTCGTGGCCAGAAGTTCTCCGCAAAGGGCTTATAGTGCCCACCATGCTCGCCGGTGGCCCAGGCGTGGACGAGATGATGATAGCCATCGTTCCAAACGCCGTCGTACAAACGGACGGAATTGTCCTCTTCGCGTTCGTGAAACCGAGTGATTCCGCGCGCGTCCTCAAGCACCAGATGGACGTGGCGACCGGGCAATGTCTCTCGAACTGCAAGTGCCAGTTCCTCAAGGATATGTGTCTCGGAGGTCTCGTCCTTCAACTGATCGGCGGCATCAAGCCGCAAGCCATCGAGATTGAACTCCTCAAGCCAATAAAGGGCGTTTTCGACCACGAAGTCGCGGCAGGGCCTCTGCTCAAAATCGATGGTCGGCCCCCAGGGCGTGCCCTCCTTGTGCATCACTTCGGGGGCATAAACGGAGAGATAGTTACCGTCGATGCCGAAGTGATTGTAGATCACGTCGAGGAAGACCATGAGACCCAGTTCGTGGGCCCGGTCGATGAAGGCTTTCATATCATCGGGCGTGCCATAGGCTGGATGCGGGGTGTAGAAAAGCACACCGTCGTAGCCCCAACCGTGCTTCCCGGCGAAAGCGCCGACCGGCATGAGTTCGACGGCCGAGATGCCGAGCGCTGCGAGTTCTTCCAGTTTGTCCGCCGCTGCAGCAAATGTGCCTTCGGATGTGAATGTACCGACATGCAGTTCGTAGATCACCGCCTCGTGCCAGGGGCGCCCCTTCCAGGTGCTGCTGCGCCAACGGTAGGCGGTGGGATCAATAACAACGGAGGGACCGTGAACGTCCCCCTTCAGGGCGCGGCCGGCAGGGTCCGGAACGACAAGCCCGTCGGGTAACACGTAGGCATAGGGTGTTCCTGGAGCGACATTGGTCGCAAGGAGTTCAAACCAACCATCCGGTGTCTTGGACATGACAACGTCTTCATCGGCCAATCGCAGCGTCAACGCATCAAGCGAGGGCGCCCACAGCCGGAAACGAACCTCACCGGCGGCCGTGTATTCCGAGCCCCAGCTTTTAGGGAAGACCCGATACTCAGCCGGTTCGCCCTCTATCACCGACCGTTCCGACGCATCCATACCATTCCCCTTCAGTGACGTTGTCCGGACCGAACGGCAGGTTGCAGGAAAAGTTCCGAATGATACCGTTGCTCATCCGCTTACTTGAGAGGGAACATTGGGCGATCTGTCGGAATTGTTCTGAGACGCAGCAGAGGCCGTCTTCTGCCCTGACCAGAATGAGGAAAGATCAAATGTGGATCAGCAACGGCGTGACGCCGCCCCAGACACCGCCAGCAGACCAGCCACCCATGCCCGCGCCGACCTGGGTGCCAGAGATTGAGGAGCCTGCGCCGGATCTCCTGCCGGATGAGTTCCCAACGCCCAATCCCGATGAGAATCCAGAGCCACCCGTCGTCGAGCCGGGACCCGGCATTTAAGTTCCGATGAAGGTCAAACCGCGGTCCGTGGAGGGACGGCGTTTAGCGCAGCCCGGCAACCTTGTTCCAGCTCTTGGAGCCGGACACCCAGTTCTGCCAATCGGCGACCGAGCCCCGGAAGACGTTGAGATCGATCTTGCCGTTCACGCCCTGCGACAGGCCTGAGCCCGAATACTGCCAGAAGACCCATTTGCGACCGGGATAGATCTTGGACGGATGGGCGGCGACGGAGCGGAGCCAGAAGGGATAATCCAGGAAATAGCCGTCCAGATTATCCTTGTAGAAATCCGGCGCGGTGTAGATCACCGGGCGCTTGCCGTAGTGGCGTTCCAGGCGGTCCATGAAGACCTGCATTTTTTCGCGCGCCTTTTCCGGAGACAGTCGGAAGCGGCAGCTCGATTCACCATTGTATTCAACGTCGATGACGGGCGGCAGCGCATCTGGATCGCGCGGCACGTTGCGGATGAACCAGTCTGCCTGGTCACTGGCAACCCGGCACCAGTAGAAGAAGTGGTAAGCACCGCGCTTCAGGCCGGCCTCCTTGGCCTTGCGCCAGTTGGTGCGAAACATCGGATCGGTGTGATCGCCGCCATCCGTCGCCTTGATATAGGCGAAGTTCGCCCCCTGACTTCTCAGCTTCACCCAGTCAATGTCACCCTGCCAGCGCGATACATCGACACCGTGTACGGCATGATGCTTCGGTTTGACCTTGCCGAAATTCATCGGCTTGGCATCCTTGAAACGCTGGCTGTAGACCCGGTGGCGTCCGCCGGCGCCCGGGGCCTGATCCTCGCTCGGCGCGATCGCGGGCGGCAGCGAGGATGCCGGTGGTACCGGGGGCATCAACATGGCGACCGGGCGCTGATCGGGCACCGGCATGCCGGCCGACATGGTCGCGGACTCGAAATGTGCCTGGTTTGGCGTATTGCCCGCCCAGGCCAGTGCTTCGGGATGCGATGCTGCGTTCTGCGACGGGGCGATTGCGCCCGTCTGCTCATCGACGGCAACAGCCGGAACGGGTGTCTGAACCGGAGCCTGCGCAACCTGTGCCGGCTGGGACGGCGCAAGCCGCAATGCTTCCACGGGGCTCGTCCGTGCCGTGCAACTGGTCAGCGCCAATGTGAGGGCGAGAAGGGACGGAAGAGCCTTGAAACGCATGACACAGGAACTCGCAGGTTGGCCGGACACGTGAGGGCGCGCCCGGGAACTCCGGGAATGGCTAACAAAGCTTTACCGGCAAATGCTGAATGCAATCTTTACGGACGCGGTTAACGCCTGTGGTGATAGTCGTTGGGGCCCGGAGCGGCTTTCGAGAGACTTGCCAAAGAGTTCCACCCGTGGAACCTTCCGGTCACAACCGGGAGATCCACATGAAACACCTGTCCATGATCGCAATGTTGATGTCGGTGAGCCATGCCACGTCGGCACAGGCGGCGTTATCTGGCTATTACGACAGCCTCGAGCGGATCGGGGCGATCCTGGCGGACGAACGGCTCGCCGAAATCCTGCACCAACAGCCCATTGGCGCGATCAGCAATACGGGAACCCGCAAAGACGGTGCTGCGGAATGGACGATCCGAACGCAGGACTGCGACCTGACGGTCTTCCTCGTCCCGATCCTGCCGAACGGCCCTGGCAAGACGACCTATGAAATCGACGTGCCGGAGGGGCAGTGCGAATGATATTCCACCCGCAGACACCGTCGCTCGGTCGTCTTTGAAGAAGAGCACCATTAACATCGAAGCCGGCCATAAAATGCATGGTGAAAAATCGGTTAGGCGCTGCGACCTTTTTTGGGCTAACTTGCAACAAAATCGTGTCAGGAGAATGCCGTGCTGCATCAGACCGAAGACACACTCATTCGGAGCGCTTTGCTGAAGCTTGAGGACTGCTCGGAGGAAATTCGCAGGGTCGTCACCGATCTCGTGAAGAGCGGCTTCAACGATCTCGACGAGTTGGTTGAACTCGCCGGCATCGCCAGAGAGAGCATTCTGTCGGCGCAACAGGAGGGGCAACCTTCCCGCAGCGCCCGGTTGAGCCCGCCTGAGACAGGCATAATGCAGTCGAACCAGTGACACATCGCACCCTGCCTCGCTCAGACGCAGTTTGGCTGCAACAACTCCAGGTCCACCAACAAACGATCGCCCTACGCCCTGAGAGCGGCGTAGAAGCTGCAGCCTCTGACGACAAGGGGCAACCTCAACTGCAACCACCCTGGGACCGCAAGCACGTGGAGTCCACAAGGCAAAGCAGGATGTTTCGGGAGCAATATCCGATGTCTGCGCTTTACGATGCATAACGGAAAATAAATGGTGCCCGGAGGCGGATTTGAACCACCGACACGCGGATTTTCAATCCTCATTCCTGAAAATCAAACTAGGTTGACAAGGCCCCGTATGTCAACGACCCTAGTTGATGAAATGCTTGATTACAAAAGCGATTGTCAACACTTGGAGCCTTCAATTAAGGTCTCCATAAAATGAAAGACCCTGTGGCTACTACCCTTGTCAACCAATTTTAAAACGGTAGAGGGGCGGTAGAGCGCGGTAGGGGTTTTGAAGGGCACGGCAGGTCATGGGAACAAAGAAACTGATAATCGAAGACAGCGATGTCCGTCAGATGGCTTACAAAGCCGAGAAGGAAGGGTTCGGAAAAGACATCTCTATCTACGCCGATCAGAAAGAGACGGGACTGCGACTTCAGATGCAGGGACGGTCAGCGACATGGGTCGTTCGCTTCCGCAATACATCGGTAGCGATCGGTTCCGTGTTTCCGGAAACCGACCGACGTCTTACGGCGCTGTCGAAAGTCAGGGAACTAGCCAGAGCCGTTAGGTCGATGCTCGGCGACGGGAAGACCGTCGATCAGGTCAAGGCGTTCCTCGCAGTCTATTACGGTAATAGCAAAGGCAAGGGCGACGTCCGGAAGGCGGCCGCAGAACTCGTAGAACGTGAAGAGGCTGCTCGGAAGGCCGCAGAGGAAGAAGCCTCCCGCCCGACGACATGGACCCTCCGTCAATGCGTCGAGCAGACAATCGCCGACAAGACCGATCCCAAATGCAGAGAAAAAGACCGGATCACGAAGAACACCGTTAAGGACTACCGGCTGACGTTCAATCGGCCGGCATACGCTCACTTGATGGACAAGCCCGTAGCACTCATCACCCGCGGCGACGTCGAGGACGTGCGAGACGAAATCCTGAGGACCGTAGGGAAGTCGCCAGCAGGCGCAATGAAGGCGGTGACCTACTTCCGGGCGGTCATGACGTGGTGCGGAAAGAACCACTACAAGAACAGCGGCATCCAAGGCGACAGATGGTGGGACCTTATCAATGCCTCGTACGAGATTAACCCCAGAGAACGTCGACCAGAGATCGAGGCGATCGTGGCAACGCTCATCCTTGCGGAGGAGTATCTCGACAAACCGCTTCCGGGACGCGTGCAGACGACCCCAAGCGTAGGATACGCCGCGCTGGCCGGTCTTTGGTGGATCGTCCTGACATGCCAGCGGGCCAACGCGGGATTGTCGCTCCTGGCGCATGATGTTGTCGATGACAAAGAAGAGGGCTGGAAGCTAGCGGCCTGGACGAAAGACGTGATGAAAGCGGGCAAGTCACACGCACTCCCGATCCCGAGCGATGCCTGGGCAATTGTGGACCGTTTGCGATCCAAGGCTAAGCACGCCGCTGGCGAAAATGACTGGGCGTTCCCGAGCGAAACGAAGAGTGGCACAGTCCACGTCACGGCTTCGGGTGTTTATCGCATTCTGTATCGTCTGGCAGGCCGGGAGGAGCCGACACCGAACAAGAAGCATGTTCCCAAGGTCTATGCGGAAGGGGAGAAGGTCAGGAAGAAGAGGCAGGAAGTGCCTCGCCCAATCAGGCCGCGAGACGAGAGGCGGAACCTGCTGGAAGAGGTGGGCATACCTTGGTGGAGCCTTCACGACTGCCGTCGAGCGCTGACCAAGGTCCTCAACGACGCCGGTATTCCGGGCGGTGCGTCGGTAATTCTTGCACACGAGCTGGACGAGAAGGAGGCTCTCGCGGTCACGGCGACAGACAAGCAGAGGGCGGACTTCCTGAGAAACCGCCAGGCAAAGGTCACCGCCATGGCCTACGGCGGCGCGCAGCATCTCGGACTCAAGAAAGAGGGCATGAAACTGTGGTGCGACCTGATCCTCACCGAGTATGCCCGACAAAAAGCGATCGGTACCGCCCAGGCGCGTGCCGCCTAGTCGTACTGCGCCCTCGTTCCAGTCGCGTAGCTACCGCACGGCAGGCACAAACGGTTGCCTTTCCAAGCCGACTTGAACGGGGTCTTGCAACACATGCAATTGCGAACCTGCGCGCCGACGGCGGCCTGCACTCTTGGAGAGGGCGGCCTCGACAATCGCTTCCACCGGGTCTCGACGGCCGAAACCGTTCGGCCAAGTCGGCGGGCGACGTCTTCGAGGCCGCACCGCGCTGCCATCTACGTGTCCGGAGTTGGGCGTCATCTTCGGCCGTCCAGTAGACCTTTCCGTCTGCGGTAACCGGCGCGAACCGGGACCTGTCGCCAGGCTAACTACGAAGACGAAGCTTGCTCGCCCGGCGCAGCACCGCCGACGTCGTTCTTTCAATCTGCTCGGAAATGCCGTCTATCGAGAGACCCTGATCCCAGAGTTCGATTAGTCTTGCGTCCGTCTCGCGATCCCATCGCTTGTTGCCCATTGATGTCATTGATGTCTCTCCCCTCAGAGTAGGTTCCTGACATCGATGAAGGGTTCGCGTTCTCGTCGGCGGAAATCAATCGCCGGCAGGATCGCTCTCTTTGTCATGGTCGGTCGACAAGTACTTTCCGACGTCCTCGACGAACCGTTCCTTGTCCTCGGCCGCCTGGTAGCCCAGTGATGCCACCAGGATGTTACGTAACGGAAACACCCGGCCGTGCTCTGCGCAGACCCGAACGTAGAAGGCAGCCGCCTCGGCGATCTCATCGGACATCCGGCAGCTCCATGCTCGCGGTCAACTCCGAGAAGGTGCGCGGGATGAAATCGACGTCAGGAACATCGACGCCGACGTCACGACTCAGACCGTGCCCGGGAAGCCGCCCGTGGGAATGACCGTAGAAGTGAACAGCGCCGTGATGCGACGACGGCCAGACCCGGGCAGCACAGTGCGACAGGTAGACGTCGCGGCCGCCGTCCTTCGTGCGCAGCGCGTGGGAAGGCCGGCCTGCCCAATCCATAGCAGCCAGAGCCGGGTGTAGATTGCCCTTTTTGTCGACGTCATGGTTTCCGATGACGAGGTACTTCCTACCCCTGAGCCGGCCGAACAGCTCCTTGATGCGGCCGGCGTTACGCGACAGGGCGAAACCAAAGTCTCCGAGGTGATAGACGATGTCTTCGTCCCGGACGACCGAGTTCCAGCGTTCGACGATGCGTTCGTCGTGTTCTTCGATCGTGAGGAATGGCCGAGGCTGCATGTCGAGCAACCGTTCGTGGCCGAAATGGGTGTCGGCGACGTAGAACTTGCGTACGAACATCTGACCCTCCCTCAGATCGCAAGGGAGAGCTGGGGCTCGGCGAACCCGTCCACGACGGCATGGACTTCGTCGCCTGCAAGACGGCAGCGCGACGCCAGTTGCTGGACAAGCTCGTCAAAGGCCGGTCTATGGCATTCGAGGATTTCCCTGGCACGGACCGCCTGCTCCTGCAGGATGTCCTCGACACGCTGCCGCAAACGGGGATCGAACTGACGGGCATGCACCATCGACACCGGGTCGTGATGGCCGTCGGAGACCAAGGTGTCTCCCATGCCGACGCTCGACAACGCATACGTCATGATATTGGTGGCTTCGGCCAGATCAGCGACGACACCGTCTCCGTGAGCGCCGTAAACCATTTGCTCCGCCGCCATGCCGCCGAGGATGTGCGCGACGCGATCCAAGTGCCAACGATAGTCCCGGCGCGTCTCTGACGAGAGCACCACAGCGGCACCAGCGACCTGAGCAGCCGCCTTGGGGTCAAACTCGCGCTTCACGTATACCTCGTGAACCTGCGCACCGAGAGCGACGGCTACGACTGCGTGGCCGATCTCGTGGACCGAGATGTGTCGGATTTGGTCCGGGGTACGCCGCTCCTTGCGTGGGAACGCACGGGCGACGTGGACCTGGCGAAGCGGCCGACCCTCACGGCGCGCAAGGCGTTTGGCTTGGCGTGCGAGCTGCGCGAGATCGGCCCCTGTCATTCCTTCGGAATGCTTTCGGAGCAACGACAACGGAAAACCAGGGCCGACGCCAAGGTGTTGCTGGAGGATAGCTTCCCGGGCCTCGGCGTCCGGAAGCGGAATCTCGATGTGACGGTCAAGACGCCCGGCTCGGCGGAGCGCCTTATCAATACCCGACGGATCATTCGTCGCGCCGACCACGACAACACCCTCACGCTCGAGTGCGCCGTCCATGCACTCCAAAAGCGCGTTGACGACACCACGCGTCCACTCGTCCGCTCGGGCGTCACCGATGCTGCCGCGTTGCGCGAAATTGTCGATCTCGTCGATCAAGATCACGGACGGCGCATGCAGTCGCGCCTCGTCGAACGCCGCGCGCATCGCGCCGATAAGATTGCCCTGATGGCCGTCACCGGTTCCGAGCCAGGCGGAATAGCTACCGACGACGAGGTGTGCGTTAAGGCTATTCGCCAGTGCCGCGGCATACGTAGTCTTGCCGCATCCGGGAGGCCCGGAAAGCAAGACTCCGTTATCGACGTCTGACCAGTCAATGGTCCCGCGACGCCAGTCTTTAATGTCCCGTGCAAGTTCCGCACCCCAGACCTTGGCCTCTCCGTACCCGTGAAGGTCTTCAAGCGGACGGACGTCCGGGACAGCCCGCTTCGGCGTCTTGGTTTTCTTTCCGTCTTTCTCGGCTCTCTTGAGGTCTTCGACGACCTTCGCGGCGCGCTCGTCCTCGATGGCGAGGAGATGCAATTCTTGGCTCTCGGCGATCGCCCGAGGCGACATCAGGGCGAGACGACGGTGACGCCATGGCATACCGATCAGGAGCCGAGCCTCGTCGGCGGAGATGATGCGTCCCATCTCCGCCGCAGCCTGGACGACGAGGTCGGGTGCGAGATCGATATCCAGGACACCGTCGGCGAGCCGGACGGTGGGGTGGCGCAGGTCTTCGTGACCGGTCTCGGTGAGATACAGCATGCAGCGCGCACCGGTATAACCGCTGCCCAGGCCCTGCGACGTCAACAGTGCGACGTCGTAAGCTGCTTGGGGGTTCACACCGTCTACGGTTTCTTCGACGGCTTCAACGACACTGATGTGCCGGATTTCATGGAGATACTCCAGTGCCGCCTTCAGCCATCTGTCGGCTTCCGTCGTCTCGGGAACAGTGACGATGAAGATTCCCGAGGCCCCTTGTCCGAGAGCCGTGATGACGTTCATGAAGTGAAGACGAGCGATTGCGCCTTCGAAGGAAGGCTTTGAACCGTAGCGAGACATCTCTGACTCCTGCAAACACATGATAGCTTCGCCCTGCCGATCGGCGGGGCGTGGGGGCTATCGGGCTATTCGCAGGACAGACGTCATCGATCGGGTTCCTTATTCGTCCGCAACCATGCCGCGTGCGATTCCGGTTGTCAACGCGGGCTTCTTGCGCGGCGGGACGAAGTGTCGACGTCCGGTTAATGAAGTGCGATCGTCGGAGCGGCTAACCTTTTCTCCCTCGCCTTCCGACATCACCCGGAGGAGGTCATCCGCGAGTTCCACCCACGATCTGACCGCACCACGTTTCACGGACATCCAGAATCGGCGGAACTCGAAGATCGGCGGATGCGGGGTACTCCCCACGCATCCGATGACCTCGGTGAGCTTGCCATGCAGCGCGGCGTCGGCTTCGGCAAGGTAGGGATATCGCTCCCGGAACTCGACCACCAGTTTCAGAGACCAGGCGCGCAGATCGGATCGATCAAACCCGACAAAGGGCCACCGATCAAAGATGTCGCCTAGTTTGTACGCCTCACGCATCGCGTCCTCGCATGCCATGAAACGTAGGCTCAGAGGCAAGACCGTCGGGTTCGGAGGCGGATAGAACTCGATCTTTTTGGTAACGGTCGGGTTCGCAGGATCGTTCGACGTCACCTTTGGCGGCGTCTTGAGTTTGGTCTTCGTCGCGGTTTTCTTCGGCCATTGACGTCGGCAGAAGTCGAACGACGTCACGATGGTGTACTTACCGATACCTTCTACGGCGAGAATTAGCTCGTCCAGCAACGACCGATCTGAAGGTGCTGTGTAGTTGAGCAGGTGGTGGATGTCGCAGCCGTCGACAGACTGCAAGCGAACCCAAACCGGCCTCATGTCGTCTGCGTCATCCACGTCGGCAAGGTGGTCGTTGATAGCCTGATTTATATCTGCTGCCTCTTCCTTGCTGACCATCCTCTCGACAGTAAGGAGTATGGCCGGATGCGATGCCGACATGAGCTCGTCGAAGCGCTTCTGGGAAATTTCTGTCGTCATGTCAGGCAGCCTTCTTCTCGTCTTGGATGGAATATGTCGGGTAGCCATCGATCCAATTCTCGATCCTTTGGTGCCTGAGGGCGCGTAGCAGTTCATCCTCGTCTTCCGGGGTAATCGCGAAGCTGTAACGGTCGCGGATGCCCTGGTGATGGAAGTGTGCACGCAGGATGATTTTGCGTGTGCCGTTCCAGGCGACGTTGTCAAAATAAGAGAAGATGTAGTGGTCCAGCTCGGCGGCCGAGGCTGCTCGATCGATCTCAATGTCGACGTGTGTGCAATCGGAGAAGGCCGGTCCCGAATGGCTGTCGGGGGCAGCCTCGACCGTTGCTTTCGAGGTCTTGATTTCCTTCACACCGTCCGCAGCTCTCGGCTTCCGCTTGCGATCCTTCAGACGTGCGACACGGCTTCGCTCGGCCTTGGTCAGTCGCTTCGTGACATGGATCGAATTGCAGATATCCATTCCCATCTGGGCTTCTTCCGCGAAGAAACACCAGGCGGCCGCCTCGACGCCGTTCGCGTCGATGGCACCGAGCAACGCCTGTCCACGGTAACGGCGCTTGTCGTATTCCGGAGTGAGCGGCACGCCTTCGAGCGCTTCATCGAGCGCCACGAGCCATGCCCAGTGTGCGGTAAAGTGGACAAGACCGAGCGTCTGAAACTTCTTGGCGACCGACAGCCAGAATACGGAATTGATCCGATAACGGGGAATGTCTGGCTTGCCGATCCGATGTCCTTGAGCCTGTAGGGGCCTAGTGTCGCCTCGAACGGTGTGATGAGAGTCCGGGTGGACGTTGACATGCAGCTGGATCAGCGATGTCGTCTTCCCTTGGCCACGGGCGGGTGCTGCACGACCGTCGTAGGTGATCCGCAGGTCGAATTTGGCAACGGACAGGAAGTCGGCCGCAAACTTCGAGATCACCCGCTCCTGTAGCTTCGAGAACAGCGATTTAGCCGGCGCGGCGAAGCCGACAAGTTCCGCCAGTTCGGCAGGCGTGAACTCAAGAACGAAAGCATTCTCCCCGCCGTCTTTCCATCGGCGTTGGCTGACCTCGTGGACCAGGCGCTTGTATATCATCTGACTGTACTTGGATCGCATTGCTCCCTGACCTATGGCGGCCAGCTCGATGTATCCGTAGGAAGGCATCGAGCGCATCAGCTCCTTGATCGGGTCGGGAAACTGAAACCCGACTGTGACGTCGGTTCCGGATATCGCGGTCCACGACGTCAGCATCTGGACGTCTCGGTATGATCGGCCCTCGTCACCGGAAAAAGACAAGCGCACGGTCTCCATTCTCCGCAGGGATGAGACGACATCCTCCTTGCGAGCATCAGTCCAAAGGAACCTGAGGCACTCCGACATCGGGATTGCGTATGATGTCGCCGACATTGATTTGTCTGTCTCGTATGCCTTCGTGATCAGGAGATCATGCAATGCGAGATCAGCGGATGTCAGGTGCTCAGCGCCGGCGGCCAGGGTGACCCCTGCCAGCATTTCGGGCGGACGTGGCGACTGCGGCGCGACGATGGTCAGTGATTTCCGACTCTCGAGCGCGGATGAAACGGTACCTCTGTTGGCCGGTTGGAAGATTGGTTTTCTATAGGTGTTCATGTCGCCCCTCTGCATTTCTTTTAATGTAGAGTTGCCGTCGGCGGCGAGTTAATCAAGTATAAAATCCATAATTCGACAATAATGTGGTTTTTAACTTGCGGCTATCTGCAACATGTAAAAACCGACCCTCTTATGTATTTGGAATGAGATATCAATTTAAGATCGTCTGCCTCTATCAACTATGGAGATTAATCGTTGAAATCCGACATTCTACGGAGCGTGGATATTAAGCCGGAAATCCGGGGTTTATGGGATTTTAATGTCAACACTGCTTGGGAACATTCGGGGTTTATGGGATTTTAAGCCGTTGACAACGACCGGCCTGGCAAGCCGTCTTCCGCAACGATTTTTGATTTTTACGCGCAATTCTAAGTGGATAGGCGCACGGGGCGCGGAAGTTACGTGGGATGTGGGATTTTGTTTAAACGGGGCGCTTCGCTTATTTTTTGCTGTTCTTGCCCGGAGGGTGGGGCTGAGGTCGGTGCGATACGTCGAGCAGCGTTGCAATGCCAAGCATTGAGCGTTTTCATGTAAAACACTTGCCCCCGAAAACCGCCGGCACCAATGATGGTAGTATCAGCGCCGCAAGGATCAAACCCATGGCCGATCTACCGATACGCCTGCTGGCAGAACTCATCGACGAAGCCTACCGCCCGACCCCTATCCGTAAACTCGCAACGGGCAAGAGAAGGGCCTACAACGCCGAGGCCGTTGGCAGGACACGTGCGAAGGTCGGGGAGGCTCTCGCATGCGGGATCGTGCCGGTCAATCGACAGCACATCCGCGACGCCCTCACCGACGCGGCGCTGCATATCCTTGCGACCGACGGACCTGGTGCCGACGTGATCCGCGACGTCTTCAGTTCCGTGTTCGACGGTGATGCCGCCTTGGCGCTTTCGAAGGTCGATGCCGGAAAAATCGCGCCGAGGTTTTTCAAGTCGTGTTGAATTGAGAGTGGGACGTCGATGTCCCATTGGTTCCTTGCATCATCACGCCGTTACATGGGTTCTATCACGCCGTTACAGTCGGAGGGACCGATGACACAGTGTAAATTCAAGACTTCGCCGCGCCGCCGCGAGCTGTCCGCCGCAACTCGCCGAAAGCGCAAGGCCATGGGCAAACCGGTCCAGCCGAACGTTGTCGACGAGGCGCTGTCCGCAGCCGTACAGGCCGCAACGACGAAGAACGTGAGGGCGATGAACTCCGGGAAGCCGACGTCCGGATCGGAAACCCGGGTTTACGATGCGCTGCTGGCGTCGACCATTGACCACCTTGTAGACGTCCGTGGTCTGGATCGGGAGCAGTCGAAAACCGCCCTGACGGCTAGGCTCCTGAAGAGGCGTCGATACACGTCGCTCTGACGCCTATAAGCCCCGTTTCAGAACTCTGGTCCGATATCGTCCAGATGGCCGCATTCATGCCTCCGGCGTCAGCGCGTTACTCATCGTTCTCCCCGTTACTTCACTTTCTTGAATCCCGTTTCCACAGAATCACGGCGTGTCTCTTGCATCGCCGGCACACACGATCCCCTCAGAGCCAAAAACAATCTGAGGGGATAAAAATGGCAAAAGTTTCCGGAATCGCTGCAAGCCTAGACGTACGCCTGAAAGACACCGTCCGAGCTCACCGCCTCAACATAGACAACCTCGCCGGCCGTACACTGGCCGAAGGCATCTTGCGTCACTGGCATCATGGTATGGGGCGGTCACCGATCGAGCTCAAGGGCGGCATGCTCTTCGACCAACATGTTCGGCCAACCTCAGACGCCGACATCACCGCGATCCGCAGTTACCTCCCGAACGAGATACACCGCGGCCTTATCATCATTCGCTCGTTGCTCCAAAGCGAGGGAATGGACATCGAGCAGCTATCCGATCGTGCGCAGCGTATAGACGTCGGCCACGGCGATCCCGTCGAGCGCTGGACGATACGCGGCTCCGTCGGCGGCGTCCGGGCGCTCACGAGGCTCGATATCGCTCTCGGCCGTGGCCCGGATGCTTTCTCACGATCAATCGAGATGATTGAAATCCCGGCCCTGGTCCCCCGGGTGCCGGCACTGACCATCGCTTGTCAGCCGCTCGAGGCTGCCTGCGCGGAAAAACTCCTCGCCGTCATCTGCCAACCTGTCACCAACATGCGCGTCAAGCATCTCGCCGACATAGCCGACGAGCGCCTGTGGGACGGCGTTGAGGCCCATCAGGTCACCGTAGAACTCGATCGCGTCTGCCGTCACCGCGGCATCGATCCTGCGGCGCTGCCTGACGGCCTCGACATCGCCGACTACAAGCGCTTGCGTCCCAACTGGACGACATTCAGCCGTCCGGGCATGACGCCTATGTCGTTCGACGAGGCACTCGAAGCCGCCGACGACGTCTGGCAGGACGTTCAGGCCGCCATGCCCATACGCCCACGGGCCTATACGTCCGAGCGCCGGTTCGGAGGTGTGCGATGAGCGACCTGAGAGACACGCCTGAATGGGCGGCGGCGATGAATGCACTCATCGTCGCCATCGATCTACCGGATCATCTGCTGGTTCCCATACGCGATCTGATCGACCCGGGTCTCGGAAGGGTGTTCTTCGATTTCTGGGAAGCGGAAAACGACGGTGGGTCTACCGTTGACCTGGACGACAAGTGGCGAGTTTGGGCCGAGGCCTGGTATGATGTCTACGGTATCAGTGCCAGCCACGTCATCGACTGGCTTATAGTGGCGCGGCAGACCAATCAGCCCTGGCTCCAAAACGTCGACGAGCACGGACACCCTAAGAAGCTGCTCAAGTGCGCCTCCCTGAACCGGCTGATCGAGGAGGCGAACAAAGGACTCCGTCATCGCAATGCCAACGCCGACGTCGCCCTCGGACCAGATGACGAATCCGTCATTGCAGACCTCGGGGCCGGCTACACGATGGTGCTGCTGATCTCCCTGAGGGCGCTGCGGCACGAGGGCCGTCGGATGCACCACTGCATCGGTTACGGCGGCTACGACAGCCACATCGAGCACCCCGACCTACATCTCCTGAGCGTCCGCAATCGAGACGGGAAACCGGTAGCAACTCTTGAGATTCGGGGATCGACGGTCAAGCAGTTCCGGGGACCGTGCAATGCTGACCCGCTCCAGGCCGTTGTCGATCTCGTCGCGCCGATCGCGGATGCATATGGGTGGCACGGGCTAGAGGAAGCCGCCCGGGGTCGCTACTGGCCGTACGACCGTGAGGCCCTTCGCATTCTCGAAGACCTCCCGCCAGTTATCCAACGCCCCCAAAACAGCCGCTGGATTTGATGCCCGTCTTTTCCGAGCAAACATAACAAGACAAGCTTTGAGGGGAGCGCCATGAACAAAATCGATCTGACCATACATTTCCCAAGCGGTACCATCGATCCGATGGACCTGTTCTGGGTTCTATTCCGATGCGTCGTCCGTGCGATCACGGAGGCATATCAGGACTTCGAAAGGATCACCGCCCGCGACGCCTGGCCCATCGCCAAGACCTTCGGAAAGGCTGCCGAGAACTCGTTCGACGTCTGTCCGACTAAGCGGAAGTACTACCTCGTTCTTTCCGTCAACGGTTGCTACTCCGGGGGCCACGAGGGCATGTGGGAAGAACTGTTTGACAACAGCGACGTCCAGCTTTCTTACGAGGTCAAGCCGACGCCCCGCGAGGTCGCCGATGCAGCCTGATATCCAAGACCTCACCGCCCGCGGCCTAAAGCTCCTCGGCAAACTCGGCATGCTCTCGCCGGCCGAAAGGTCGGTCGTCGATCCCTACGTGGCATGCCTCGAACTGTTTCTCGATGAGACCCGGCCGGCACCGGCAGAGACCCCGCCGTCTAACGTGGTTTCTTTCGAAGACGCCACGACAGCCCGCCGTGTGCAACGCGCTGAGATCGAGCGCCGACGGGTTGCCGAGGCCAAGAAAGCCGGTCCGCATCATTGGGTCAATGAATTTGGAGATGACGTCTATGATTTCGACTGACTACGATATTGGCGGCGACGAGTTGCTCAGTTGGCAAGACCTCGAACAGGCTACCGAGGTGTCAGAAGACGACAGGCTGCACATCGACTGGGAAAACAAGTGCACGTCTCAGCGCTCGATGGCAGCGGCATGATCCCGGCGATCCCGGTTTACGCTTCGACGGAAGCCTTGGATACGACGTCAGGAAGACCAGTGTCGGATCGACACCGCCGACGCCTACTGTCAGCCGGCCGTTCTCAGATGATCGACACCCCGCCGCCTCGGCGGGGTCTTTCGTTTTCTGGACGCCACGGCGTGAGCACCGGAAAGGTGCACAATCCTTCAACTTCGACTGATTTACGCAATACTTTCTTGATTTCCACCACGTAGACCTGCGCTCAAGATGACGGACGGAGGTTTCAGATGGCATGCATGCACAAACCGGGACTCATACGCTGCGCACCAACGCTCAGCCTGGGACCGGCACCCTTTGCCGTCGGAGACATCGCTCATGGCGAACACTACCAACCAAACCAAGGGCCCCAAGGCCCCTGCCCGTAAGCGCGTCCGCCGCCAAGTCGTGGCGGTCCCCTTCGATCACGACAAGGTTCGTGGCGTCGTGGCTGCGTACTTCCTGCGCGGCTTCTCGGCACGTGCTCTCGATCTGAAGGCTGCTGAAATCCGTCGTGGCGTTCTGACCAATATCGTCGGTCTCAATGTCATGCACGGCCCGTCGCTCGAGGCCGTAGTCACGGTCGCCGCGAACGACAAAGCGACGACGATCTTCCTGACGCTCACTACGCATCGCGAGGAGGAGGAGGTCCAGCGCATGCTGCGCACTCCGGAGACCCTTGCCTTTTGGGCGGCCGCCCGCGTCGGCGACGCGGTCCGCGAATACTTCGAGGCTATCGACCGCCGCCGCAGCTAACCGGCGAAGCCCCATCCACCACGACCCCGGCGTCTCCCCGACGCCGGGGTTTTTCGTTGTCTTGACACATTAACCAAGTGGACCGATATTGCGCGAACGAGTGCAGTCCGAAATATGCTGTATTCTTTCCGGGAAGGCGCAGGGGTTCCAAAACGACCTGCGCCTTCTTCGTTTTAAACGTATAGATTTAATATATTAAATTATATTGTGATTAACTTCTGATAAAATCACAATAAATAATTTCTCATAGCCGCAAAAATACCGTCAACCAAATCAGAATAACCTTATTACGCCAATTTGGACAAAGCAGCCATGGCCGCATAACTTACACGAAATGATCTCCGGCAAACCCGGAGCGGTTCACGGCGTCTGGGGTGTCGGTTCCGGAGGTCCAGAAACTTCAACTCTGATTGCCGAGTTAATCGCCCGTCGGGTCCCAAGCCAACGGCCGAAGGACTCCGGCTTCCGCACTCGGGACATCAGCCGATGACCGCCACCGCCGTCACCCTCGAATCCGCCGGCACGGAATTGCGCATCAGCGTCGGCGGCCGCCTCCTTGTCGTTCCCGTCTCCGACGGCTACGCCAACCGCCGCGACGTCATCGACCTCGGCTACGACGCCGACCTTGGAATGCAAGACCTCGCTGACGTCTACCGCGCCGTCGAGCGACTTGGCGTCTGTTTCGACACCGCTGCCTACATCGGCCGGTTCTGACCCCCACGTCATCTATACCAGTATTCGCATCACGTGGCCCTGTATACGCCCGTATATAAGTGTTGACAATTTCGCGAATACTTCTCGTATTAATTGGCGTTTATTTCATGAAAAACACAGCATCGCCACGAGTTATTTAATATTAAATTCGTTTACAACGTCTGGAAACTCAAGGCGCCATAATCAAAGACACGAATTTTGCTTCATTTTTGTTTGAAATCGGGGTTGTCCCCGCCACGGGGATAGGCAATCATACTTACATGAGCGGCGGAGAACACTCCATCAACTAACTGCTCAGCCCGACGGAACCCGGGCGAACATGGAAGGAAAGAACATGGCTAAGAAGATCGAAAACCGCATCGAAATCACCGATGCAAAGTTCGTCGAGGACGACAGCAACCACATCGCATTCGCAATCGCCGTTGACGGCGTCGTCGTGCACCGGACGCTGGAATGGATCGACGAAGACCGTGATCTGGTCAGCAAGGACAGCCACCTGATCAACAGCGACAGTGACCTGAAGAAGGCAGTTACGGAGGCTCTGAACGAGGACGAGATCGAAGTAGACGAAATCCTCGAAGCCGTTTTCGGCAAGCTCCTCGAAGCTGTCGAGGAGCTCAAAGAAGCCGCCTGATGAGTGCGGAGCTGAGATGCTCCGCTTTACCCCAGGCAGGGACGAAACGGCAGGGAAACCTGACCGTTGCGGTAGCCAAACCCCTACCCCGTCCTCTGGAACCGGGCGTCACAGCAACAAGGAAAGATCACATGAAGGTCACGAAAGAAAACCTCCCGGGCGTTGCAAATTTCCCGGTCTACTGCGTCGAAGGCGGGCCGGTCGAAGGTGCCGATGGAGTCGGAGAGTGCGGAGAAGACGGAAAGGCGGAATGGTTCTTCCGGTTTTCCTACAGCAATGGCAGCGCTGCGATTTACGCATGGGTGTTCCTGGCTGAGAGCGAAGACTACGTCGAGCTGGTCATCGACGAGAGTGACGGGCTCACCGACGGCGTCGCTCGGTACTACGAAAACATCGCCAAGAACGTCTTTTTGCAAGCAAAATTCGTTCGAGAACAGCTTCCCGATGCGATCCGTTCATACCGAGAACGGATGGCCGAAGCCGCCTGATGCGGCCCAATGACTGGAACCCGGCGTAATCTCAACAAAGGAAAGATCACATGTTCGCACTTACCGTAACCACCGTTTCCCTGGCAAAGCCGGTCTCGCTCCGCAAGGCTGCACCCAAGGCCACGGTGTCTCTCGCAAAGCGTCAGACATCGGCATGCTCGCCGACCAACGCACTCATGCTCTACTTCGCCCGTCAGGACGATCTGCATGCAGCCCTCGGCCGCACCGACGGCGATGCCGGTCGCGACATCGCAATGGCGATGCTCAAAATGGAAATCGCAGCAGACGAGTACCGCTATCTGTCGGGCCGCAAGCTGAACGCACGCGCTGCCATCATCGCCGCCTTCGGGACACAGGACATCAACCGGGCGCACTGGAGGCTCGATGGCTCCAAGGTCCTCAGCCTGGTCGAGGCGATGGAAAGAGTTCAGCGCCGCGCCGCCGCTTGATGCACTTCTTCGACGGCATCTCACCCGGAGGCCGTCTGAGAGGGAGCATCTGGAACCTGCACCTTCACCAATCAATCTGCCCTACGGGGCAATCAGGAGAGAATACATGCGTAAGACAAGCAAGAAGCACACATACAGAGACTGGTCGGATACGGTCGAGGAGATGAAACTCCTTGTCGCCACCGATTCCACGATGTCGCTGTTTCAGACGGCCGTGGATCACTGCAACAATATCGGCATCAGCTACGGCGCAACGGACTACGAGCGCCGGGAAGCAATCAGCAATGCCGTCTTCGGAACCGGCTATCACGTCGACAGGAACAACAAGATCGCTCGCCTTTCCGATCTGATCAGTCTCCGCGAGGTATCGCTCGGCGATGCCAACGCTCGGCCTTGCGTCAACTTCCGGGTCCACGCGAAGCTCGAGGAAGGAGAGGAGTATCTTTCCGACAAAACCCTTGAGCTGCTCAACGCATACGGTGACGTCGTCGCCGTCAACCGCCACCTCGACACGGACGTCGCCGCGCTTATCGAGGCCAGCCGTGCGCTCGACGCCTACGCATCCGATGTCGAACGGGAAGTCTATCGGCAGCTGTCGCATGCAGTGCAGGAGCTCAAGCTGCAGAAGAGGGTCTCTGTACTCGTGATCCGCGCCTCGGATACGACCTTGCGGGTCGTCTTCGATCTCTACCTCGACGGTAATTGGGGCAGCGCCTGCCTTGGCGCAACGGTTAAAGACGGCTCGATGATCGGCACTTTCGAGGCCTCCGCCGTCAGCGCCATCCGCGACCTCGCCAAGACATTGGCAATCGATGCGGCGGTCGTTGAGCGGTTCGTTCGCAGGATACTGCAAAACGCGCTCGATAACTTCGAATACTGGAATTTCGGCGACGAACTGGCGGAACAGGAGTGGAGGTCATAATGTTCGAGCTGTCCACACTATACATGACCGACAACGGCCGCCCCATGACGTCACAGGAGCAGCTTGCACTGCTCCTCGACCTCGGCGGTCTCGACTCCGCGCAGGCGGCCGAAATCGCGGGCGTAGCACCGTCCACAATCGCGACCTATCGGAAGGCGTCCAAGGGCCGCCAGGTGTCGCCCGCTATCCTGGGCCGCCTCGAGGCCCATGTCCTCGCCCGGATCGGTCGCTTTGCAGAGGCGGCCGGCTACGAACTCAAGGCAATCGAGGCGCGCACGTGACGGACGTCTACATGATCGAATTTTATGCCCTGCAAGGACCCCAGTCTCCACTGGGGTTCGATGCCGTCGACGCGGGCGTGTTGCTCGATGACGTCGCGCAGGTGATGGCGAACTGGTACGTCAACATCCGGACGCAGTACGAGAACAACATCCATTGCCATGAAGACGATTTCGCCGAGGCGGTCGAGGAAGCGACAGAAGCGGCCGAACTCTTCATGACCGGCTGTTTCGTCGTCCGTGATGTCCGTGGCAACGTCGTGGACAGAGTGACGTCGGATACGGTGAGAGACTCCAAGGAGATACAGACCGCCGACCCACTCTGGGTGCAGCGCCGCGACCCGGACTTCTTGCGCAGGGAGGCAGAGGCTGCCGAGCGCTACCGACTCGAGCTCATCGAGAGGATGGAGTCCGCCGCAAATCGTGCGGACGATGACGATCCTGTGCCGTTTTAGACGCCGCGCATTCGAGCGAATCCCGCGTCAACAATCTTTGCTCAAATATCTGATTCTAATTGACTTTTTATCTGCTGGCGCGTTGTCCCCGACGCGGGGACGGAGCACTATAGAAATGTGAGCAGCGGATTAGCCAAAGCGACCGCCCGCTGGAACCGGGCGAACAGAAAAGGGAAGAATATGGGATACCGCACGATACGAGTGAGACCGATCAACAGACCTGAGGCCGAGCACCTTGACGCCGTTAAGGGCGAGATGCAGACGCTTGGCTCGCCCACAATACGTGCCGCAGACGCAGGGGACTTCTACATCGCTTTGGAGGGATCGCATCGGCTGCATGCCGCAGCTGAGCTGGATGTTCCTGTCAACTTCGACGTCATTGACCTGGAAGATGATATCGATCTGCGCACCCTCGACGTGGACACGATGGGTGAGTTCAACGAAGACGTCATCTCGTGCAACGATTTGGTTTGGTACCTTAATGGCCTTCCGGGACATGATATGGTCGAAGTGATCGTGGCGTGACTAGCGAGGTGTGCTAGCCTTTGGTTAGCCCCTACGCGGGGGGCTTCTGCGTATCCGCTGTCAAGGTGGCGTCCGCCGGCGAAAATGGCATGCTTGACACATGGGAGCCACCAGGGCACCGTTCTTGATAACAGCAAGACTTGCAACCCGGCTCACCAGAGCGCCGGGTTTCGTGTTTCTGCCCCCCCGGGGTCAGGGCCGACGCCAGCGCCCGTTCCCTCAAACTGTCCGCTGCCAGCCTCGGCCACACCCAAACCCATCCGACAGCGTCAACCCCATCTGACGGCCCTCCCTGACCCGTTCCCGCAGGTCGTTTGAACGGCGCGGGAAACCAACGATGATGACAAGCTGAGCGGTTGAGGCCTTTGTCAACACGATGGGTCCTTCCCGCCGCCCTTCTGCATCACGGGAGGGCTTAGGCGCGGGCATCCGCTGATTCAGAAATTCGCATAGGGGCTCCGCCGCCGCGTCGCCGCGACGATTAGGTTCGAAAACAGCGCGCCTTGGGTGTTAGGGAAGTCCAGATACGCGGCACCTCCGCCAAAAAGCCGCGACGTACGGCGTCGACAAGGTCTGAAACTCCCTTCTATCGCGTCTGGAACGTCGTATGGCACCGAAAACCACGCCAAACGCCCCGAAACCCACAAAACCGAAGAAGATCACGCAGGCGGCTCTGGACCGACATCTCGATTTTTCCGAGCGGTCGGTGCCCATGGACACACGTCGAGGCATCGCTGTTCGGTTTCGATGTCAGGCTATCACGGCGACCCCGGGGATCACACCGTGGGACCCCATAACCGCGCCGCATCAGTCGGTATCGAATACCCCGATGGGTCCTACCAGAGAATCCTCATCGTGAAGGGAAAATACTGAGCCCAGCATTTTCCTCCATAGGTTGCTTGAAATGGCGCTACACACCACTCTAGCTAAGGAAGGCATCAAGTTTTCAAGGAGTAAGAGATGCCATTCTACTACTACGATAAGTGCCCACCCATCGAAGAACGAGACCCAGTCTCGGCCGCTACCCATGCTTTCCTTCGCGATCTCTCCGGCTTCACCGAGGACTACCTCGACGAATTCCTCATGCAGGCCGAGGTTGACCGGTGGATTGCAGAGAGCCTCGCGTTGATCGAGGCAAATCCGGGGCGCGCTCCGTTCCGGTTCGCTGAAGTAAGCCCCAAAGCAATCCGGGACCATGCGATGTCCCATCTCGCAGGCTGGTCGGTCGCCGACATCATGAACTATGACGTCATTGACCGGGATGCTGAGTAACAAGAGGGGCGGCCACAAGCCGCCTTCTCCCTCGCAGCCGGTCGCCAGACAATCGTGGAATTCGACAGAGCAACCACGATGTCCGCTTCCACCTATCTCGCCGCCATGGCTCACCTTCGTCGCGACGAGGGTGGATATGTGAACCACCCGAAGGACCCGGGTGGTGCCACGAACCACGGCGTCACCCGGGCCGTCTACGATGCCCATCACAAGCGGATAGGACAGTCGACGAGGCCCGTGAAACAGATCACGGAAGCCGAGGTCGCGACCATCTATCGGACGCAGTACGCCGACAAGGTCCGCTACGATGTTCGCCGTGAGCTGCCTCGCTGGGTGCGGCACTAGCACCTGCATCCCGATCCGCTCGACACAGGACGAGGTCGATACGATGTCGACGGAGACCAAACGGCAAATCCTGGCTCACAACCTTTCCTGCGGGATCGGTCCGTGATTTTCGCCGGCCGGCTTGTCCGTCGCCGGGAGAGCGCCCATCATTGCTCATAGATCGCACGACTGCCCCTCAGACGTTGTAATCTTTAGTTTTCTGTTGACTGAACGGCGGGGCTTCGGCCCCGCCGCTTTTTTGTTGTTTGCGTGCCCCAGGCCCAGGATCACGAGGTCAAACCAAGGAGGGGACGTCATGTTCAACATAGGACGCATAGCGGCAGCCTTTGCACGGGCGATAGCCAGTATGGGCAAGGATTTCTGGACTTCACTGCCAAGCATCGGACGTCGGATCGACGATATCGTGGAATGGCCGTTCAGGTTGCTCTTCGGCGGAGCTGCTCCGCTACCGCACTACGAGCCCATGATCACTCAGCCAGGTATCATCGAGGAGTTCAAGGCAGCGCGTCGTGCGGCGGCGGCGTCTCTAGATACCGTCGATCCTTCGGGCATCGATACAGTCCGGCGGTACTGCAACGCGAAGAGCCAGACCGCTCGTGACGGCATGGACCTGAGCGCGATTGCGGACGACGCCCGTGTCCTTCTGCTGACGATGGACGATTACGAGCTGGCGGCGCTTGGAAAGGCCGGTCCGGGACAGCTCAAGAAATTCGTTGACGGCAAACAGCACGGCGTCCACGGCGTCCCCGTCGTGGGTGTCCACGCGCCGATCCCCGCGAACGACCGATCCCCGTGGCCGGCCTTCGATCACAGCAGCTGGAAGGCCGAAGCGATCCTCAACCGGAATCCGGAAGCCCGGTTCAAGCTTGGATAACCGATATGCCCGTCATCTCGGCGGGCTTACTTCTTTGTCTCGTCTTCCTTGTCTTCGCGACGATCGCGGAGGAGCGCAAGGAACCTTTGGTGATTATCCGGCTCCTCGTATGCAAGGTCGCCGAACTGCTCCCGCAGGAGCTGCCATTCTTCTTCGGTGATATCGCTCATGCACGCCCCCGTGCGGCGAGGACGTCGATAACCTGTTGCCGCTGACGGCAGGCCGCACGCAGAGACGCGACCTCGGCTTCGAGCTCGGCAACCATGTTGACTGCCGTGCGAGCGATATCTTCCATCTGGTCAGCGTGTGCGGTCGCGGCAACGAGGGCATCGCCGTATGCACGGCGACGTCGGGCGTCGGCCACCGCGTCAAGGGCATCACCGATACCGTTTGCGAGCGCCATCGCGCCGCCGGCTACGAGCATCATCCCACCCAGGTTGCCCATAGCAGCCTGATGCGCGGGGCTGCCGAAATTTGCCATGTGCGATCTCCGTCGGATTGTCCGACGGGGTACATGCCGGGCTCGATGGACTCCGGCAAGTCGACATCCGCGGATATAGCGATCGGATCGTTAACGGGCCATTCGGTGTGGGCTACTGACGATTGGAATACCAACTACGGGAAAAGCGATCGCAATTGATCTGCTATGGAAGTTGAGTTGGAATTGGCGAGATATCTCTCCAAAAAGGCATCCCAATCAGCTCCGATGACGTCAACCGGAGGAAATCTGGAGTCGATAGCACCGTTGAAGTACATCCGAGTGTCGCCCAGCTTGGTCAAATTGCTGACGCCACCTCGTATCGGCAGCACGAAGCAATTGGCTGCCACAGTGAAATCACTTGTGACCGTCTGGGCGTACATCATTTGCTTCACGACATCCGGAAGCGGAGGAAACTCGTTCTGGAACGCACGATACCATTTGGCGTCGGCAATCCAAACACGATCTTCATCCAAGAGCAGTTGATCGGGTCGTTGACCGGCCAGTTCAATTGCAACCGTCCCAATCACATGTTTCGCCTGAGATGCCACGTACAGATGTAGCTCGGCGCTATTTCTGGCACCGAAAGCGACCGAGCACATGTCTTCCCATATCGCGTGGAAAGCATTTACCCCGAACAGACGTAGTCCCCTATTGAAGTCGCCTCTGGTGTCAAACCACCGCCGCAGTAGGTTGACCAATTCCCGATCATGGTCTCGCGTCGCATGAAGCTCCGCGTCAAGAATAGCCTCTCGCATATCATCGTGATGGAATGGGAGAAAATGCGAGTCGCTTTGAACCTGCTTGCACTGCTGCACAACCGGGTCAAACGTCGATGCCCACAAGTCGGCAACCAGTCCGAACGTGGCCTGTAGTTCCAACAGGGCAATCGACTGGATAAGTCCTAAACGACTTTCAGATTCCGCGTCCGCGAACCCGTACAAGTCTGTGTAAACCGGCCCGGTGCGTAGGTGGATCGCTGTAGCGTTGTCGAATGTGTAGGGCCAGTTGATGCTGGAATGTGCATCGGAGATTACGGTGGCTTCAGATCGGTGGATGCCATGATCCCGTGTCCAAGCGACGAGCGCTATGAAGACGTTGAGCATAGGCCCGGCGTCGTCATATAAGGGCTCACTGTCGAGCGTATTGGCAGACCTTACTCCGGCCCGCACGCGCTGTTGGTATCTTTGTATGCACCGGACGATGTTCGACAGATTAGTTGCATTGGCTGCCGATCCAGGGCTGTCGTAGATTTTCGGCATACAGAAAATCGACTTCTTGGAGAAGGCGATGATGCCCACGAAGTCCAAACGATACTGACTGTTCTTCTGTCCAATCTTCTTGAGAGCCGATTTATCGACAAGTTCGCCAAACAAGTCGGTGCCTTCTGGCGTACAGAAGATTTCCCTCCATTGTGCGGACGTCCGAACTTCACCTTCGAGCATGAGCGCGAACGGCGTCATTGGCCCGACCTCATTCGGTCAGCGAGGGAACAGCCCCAATGATCTCGCCGATCGGGCTTCCACCGCCTGCCGCCCACTTTTCCCGTAGTTCGGCGAAAGTGCTTATGCCACCGAAAAACGACGGCGCACGCGACTTTAGAACATCGTTCCAGATGTAGCCCCAGAGGTCCTCGTAGATCGTTTCTGGATCGGCCAAGCGTCGCTTCGAGATGAAATACGGACCGACGAATTTGTCTTCTGGGACGCCTTCGGAGCTCTTCAATCTCTCATTCAGCGCTGCCCGAAGGTCTCCCCATCGCACTTCGGTGCCGCCGTATCTTACCAGATCGCCGTCATAGGTCCCTACTTCGCGGTAAGAGAGATAGGTTTTAGACCAACGGCGAAGGAATGCTGAATCAAGCTGGCGGGCGTTCTGGTCTGACCGATTCATCGTCGCCCAGATGTATAGGTTCGCGGGAAATCTCATGTTCCCGGGCGAGACGTGAGCATGGTGGACGTCGTTGAGCGCCAACCACGACCTGATCTCGTTTCTAGGTCGGATTTCATATTCGCTGACGCCATTTAGCGGATCACCATCCCGATCACGTCGATCGAGAAGCTGCAACATGTCACCAAATACATGGGAAGCCACGGCCCGACTGACTTCCTCAACTATCAGGACTACCGATCGGTCGGGATGCAGGCATGCCAAGCGATACGCCTTGAGCAGCGGTCCGACCTGTAGTGCGTATTGGACGTATGGTTCCCCAGGCACGTCCTCTTCCGCTCCGATGAACTCCACGTCTTCATCGACAATACGATATATCGACTCCGGCCTCAGGCCGCCCACAAAATCCGAATATCGCGTTTCCGGGTGGAACACCGTACGGATGAGAAAGTGTGCTTTCGCACCGTCTTCCTGCAGACGGTAGCTTTTCCCAGACCCGGGGCAACCGTGGAGGATACGCTGAATAGGGAATTCCAATGGGAACTGCCCCGTGGCATTCGGGGTCTCGGCCTCATCGAGACGGAACGATTTTGTCGGTGGCGCTTCTGGCGAAGGTGAACGAGACAACACTTTCTCAAGCGAGTCCGAAGATAATGCCTCACCGAATGTGTAAGCTTTGTTCGTTGTGCCTTTACGCCCTTTGGAACTAGCTACCTTTAATCGTCCGGTTTCAACTATATATCCGCTATTCCTGAGCTTCGTAGTTAGGCTGCCTTCGGCATTACGCACCATGGCGACGTTGTCCATCAACGGCCAAATTTCGTCTGCTGTAAATTCGTACCCGTTGCCTTTTTCGCTAAAGAGCTTCTGGACTGCTTCGACTGCAGCATTGGTCTTGTCAGACATATGGGATACTCACCGGCCTATTTTAGCGAGCACAGCTAAACCCACAGCCCGTCCAACAGCTGGAGGAACGGAGTTGGCGACAAGCCGATGTTGGTCCAGGTTCTTCACCGACCCTGAACGTCCGCGGATTGGGCCGCGCAAGACGTAATCGTCTGGGAAGCCATGAATCCGCATGTACTCGCGTGGCGTCAGATATCGATCTTCAATCGGATGGAAGAAAATCTCACCACAGCGAAGTGTGTTGCTCGGCTTCTGACGTGCAAGACGCAGGAACTTCGTTGTGTCTTTTGGTCCAAGCTTGCCTTTAATCTCAGGTGGTGCGTCAGCCATTTTCGCTAAGTGCAGGCCTTCCACTACGTAGCTAATGCGGCGGATGTCGCCTTCAGGCGTCACGTCGATATGATTCTCGTGCAACGGGATTTCTCCCTTGCGGACATGGTTAGGCAGCGCGCTAATGACTTCGCCAACCGTCTTAACGTGCTGTTTGTCCACCGACGGAAGGGGGAATTCAAATGAGCCGAATTCTTGCTTGATTGCTACGATGAAAAGTCTCTGGCGCTTTTGAGCGACCCCAAACAGCGACGAGTCGAGGATTTTCGAAGAGACCAGGTAGCCCAGCTCTTCAAGCTGCCTAGTTAAATCTGCCACGATGCCGCCAGGTCTTCCATCAACGCCCCGAGCCGATTTGAGCCCCTTGACGTTTTCGATGATGATTGCCTTCGGCATGAGGGCCTTAGCGTAATCAACCATCGCAAAGAGCAGCCGTCCACGCTCGTCACCGAGGCCATCTTTTTTACCGATCTGGCTGAAGGTCTGGCATGGCGGCCCACCGAACAACAGGTCAAGCTGCCCTCTGCGGAGCCCCAGCTCACGCATCAGCGCCTTGACGTCGACGTCGACAACTGAAGCGTTGATCACCTTCGCATGACCAAAATAGCGGGACTGATTGTATTCCAGCGTCTCGCAGGCATTGGCGTCTTTTTCGACGCAAGCGAGAGTACGAAATCCGGCGTCTTCGATGCCGAGGTCCAGACCTCCGCCACCCGAGAACAGGGAAATTGCAGTCCTCGGCGCGCTTAGAGCTCCAAGATGCGGAGCCTGATCATCTGGCAATTCTTCCGCGACGCCGCCACAGAAAATCCCATCGTTGAAGTCAGCTCGTTCCACTTGACACCCTACCAATCAAAACATTTGCATGCCTGCCCTCCCGGCAAGAAGCACAAGCGAATTGTTCTCGAAACGTTCCTCTCGAATCGCGGATATGATCGCACGCGTTTACTATCAAGGAATTAACTTTGAAAGTCTCGAAGAACAAAATGAGAACATAGGAAAAACTGAGTTTTGTCAACACTGTTTGAGTCGGCTTGCCTGTGGCTGTCGCCACTGCCAGTGTCTTTGAACTCAGCCAGGCAGCGCGAGACATCGCTCCACCAACCACGAGGCGACAAGGCATGACGCAATTTGTCACCCAATACCCGAGGCAAAATGGTCACCGTCGAGATCGACGAGCCACGGACGATCCCAGCCAAGGTAGAAACCTCCTGATCCAAGACATGCCCTTACCGCTCCTTCAGCGACCCCGATTGACCACCGGCTATTTTGCCTCGCGCTCACTCCCGGCAAAACGGTAGGGAGATCGATGGAAACGGTAGACACAGAACCGGCCACATCAGTCAAAGAAGTTGACCAGCCCTTGCGGCATCAGGTTTGCAGCGAACGGTAGGTAAACGGTAGAGACTTTGATAACGCCTGACATCTGCAACAATATAGTTGACACCAAACTGGTAACATACTGATTTCGTTGAGGTAAATGGTGCCCGGAGGCGGATTTGAACCACCGACACGCGGATTTTCAATCCGCTGCTCTACCAACTGAGCTATCCGGGCATCTCGGCTTTTATGCAAAGCCTGCCGGTTTCTCTCGAAACCGCCGGGGTATGTCCCCGGGAGCGAGCGGGGTTATAACATCTTGTTCGGCCATGGCAAGCGCTTGAGAGCACTTTTTTGAAGAAGATGTGAAAATCGCAGAAAAGCCAATCCGAACAAGAAGATCGGGACCGTATACCGGTCCGGCACGCGTGCGTCAGTTGTAGCCTTCGTCGTCGGCCTTGGATTCGTCGTCTGCGACCGGGATGGCGTAGGACCCGTTCAGCCAGCGGGAGAGATCGAGGTTTCGGCAACGGTCCGAACAGAAGGGATAGTTCTCGCGCGTCGAAGGGCGGCGGCATTCGGGACAGGGAAGCGCCTTACGCAGCGGCTCCACCTTGGCCACGCGCGGGCTGTCTTCGTCGGCCATGTCAGCCCTCCGTCCAGCCGGTGTGGACGTCGTATCCCTCGCCCTGGAGCATCTGCAGCGTCTCGAAGAGCGGCAGGCCGACGACATTGGTGTAGGAACCGACGAGTTTCTGGACGAAGCTTCCGGCAATACCCTGGATGGCATAGGCGCCAGCCTTGCCGCGCCATTCGCCAGAGGCGAGGTAACACTCGATGTCATAGCCCGAAAGCCGCTTGAAGCGGACCTTCGTCTCGACGATCTTCTGGCGCACGGTTCCATCAGGTGCAATCAGGCAGACACCGGTGAACACCCAGTGGCTGCGACCGGACAGCAAATGCAGGGCTGAGGACGCTTCCTGAACGAGTTCCGCCTTGGGCAAAATGCGCCGGCCAACGGCGACGACCGTATCGGCCGCCAGCACATAGCTGTTGTTCCAGGCAAGATCCTTGCGGATCTGCTGATAGGCCGCCTTCGCCTTATCGGCGGACAGACGGCGCGCAAGCGAACGCGGATGCTCGGACTTTTTTGGCGTTTCGTCGAGGTCCATCGGCATCAGGCGCGCGGGCTCGATGCCGGACTGCTTGAGCAGATCGACACGGCGCGGCGACCCGGAGGCCAAGATCAGCTTCTGTCTGAGTTCCATGACCCCTCGCGGCCGTTCTCGGCGGCGCTTACTTGAAGCGGTAGGTGATGCGGCCCTTGGTCAGGTCGTAAGGGGTCATCTCGACCAGGACCTTGTCGCCCGCGAGAACGCGGATGCGGTTCTTGCGCATGCGGCCTGCGGTGTGGGCGATGATCTCGTGCTCGTTTTCGAGCTTCACGCGGAACGTCGCGTTGGGCAGCAGTTCGGTGACGACACCGGGGAATTCGAGGACTTCTTCTTTGGCCATAGAACGATTGTCTTTCCTGGGGTTTAAAGCGGGGCGCGCGGAGGGCCCCTTAAAATGTGGGCGGAAACTACACAATCGCCCGGCATTTGTGAACCTTGTAGATTCGGCTTTCGGAAATTGTTTCACGCAGTGCGAAAACGCCGCTATTCCGGCGCCAGCACGAGCCTTTCCTGGATCAATTTCGTCAGGCGGTCGCGAACGTCGCGGTAGGCGGATAGCCGCTGATCGCGGCTGCCGGTTTCTACGGTGGGATCCGGCATCGGCCAGTATTCCACGTCGATGGCGGAATGCCGGGTCAATTCGAGTGCGGCATGATGGGCTTCCGGCGTCAGGGTCACGACGAGATCAAAGAAGTCGTCGGCCATGTCTTCGAGCGTCTGCGGCTGACGGCGGCCAAGCGAAAGTCCGATTTCATCCAGTACCGCATCGACGAAGGGATCGCGCTCACCCTTTTTGACGCCGGCGGACGCGATCCAGGTACCGGATGGCAGTGCCTGTCTGGCAATCGCTTCGGCCATGGGACTGCGGATGACATTTTGCCCGCACATGAAGAGGATCGCCCCCGGGCGCGATGTCCGGCGGCTTCCATTCCCGCCATCCTCCATCGGACCTAGCCCCGCCAATAGAGCACGCAGACCAAGGTGAAAAGCCGGCGGGCGGTATCGAAATCAAGCTTGATCTTGCCCGACAACCTGTCCATCAGCGTCTGGGAGCCATCATTGTGGATGCCGCGACGGCCCATGTCGATCGCCTCGATCTGTGACGGCGTCGACGAGCGGATCGCCTCATAATAGCTTTCGCAGATCATGAAGTAGTCCTTGATGATCCGCTGCAAGGGGGTCAGCGACAGGATGTGGACGGCGACATCCTCTCCCGCCTCCGTCTTGATGGAGAAGACGAGCTTCCGGTCCATCAGCGAGAGAAAAAGCTTGTAAGGGCCGCCGGCATGGCCGACAGGTTCGAAAGAATTTTCCTCGATAAGGTCGAAGATGGCGACTGCCCGCTCATGCTCGACATCGGGTGTCGACCGCCCGATGGTCTCGTCCAGCACGACATCTGAGAGCCGGAAATCGCCCGCCGCCATCCTCTAGTCCCCGAGATTGAGGCGGATGGCAACCGATCGGGCATGGGCTTCAAGCCCCTCCGATTTCGCCAGAGCAATGGCCGCGGGTCCGAGTTGGCGCAGTTGGTCCGGGCCAAGCCGCAGGATCGAGGTGCGCTTGACGTAATCCAAGACACCCAGCCCCGAAGAGAACCGCGCGGAGCGTGCCGTCGGAAGCACGTGGTTGGACCCGCCGACATAATCTCCGATCACTTCCGGCGTGTGGCGCCCGACGAAAATCGCGCCCGCATTGCGGATGCCCGAGATCAGCGGCTCGGGGTCATCGACGGCGAGTTCCAGATGCTCGGCGGCGATGCGGTTGGCCAGCGGGATCGCGTCCTCCAGCCGGTCGACCAGAATGATGGCACCGTAATCGCGCCAGCTGGCCGAAGCGGTTTCCGCGCGCGGCAATGTCTTCAGCTGCCGCTCGACGGCAGCTTCTACAGCCTTGCCGAGCGCCTCGTCGTCGGTGATCACGATCGACTGGGCGCCGGTGTCATGTTCGGCCTGGGCCAGCAGATCCGCGGCCAGCCAGTCCGGATCATTGTCCTTGTCGGCGATCACAAGCACTTCCGAGGGACCGGCGATCATGTCGATGCCGACTGTGCCAAAAACCTGGCGCTTGGCGGCGGCGACATAAGCGTTGCCCGGGCCGACGATCTTGGCGACCGGTGCGATGGTCTCTGTGCCATAGGCCAAGGCCGCAACGGCCTGCGCACCGCCCAACCGATAGATTTCCGTGACGCCGGCAATCTTGGCCGCCGCCAGCACGGTCGGGTTGATGGCGCCGCCGGTGGCGGGAACAACCATGACGACACGCGGCACACCGGCGACCTTCGCCGGCAGGGCATTCATCAGGACCGAACTCGGATAGCTGGCCGTGCCGCCCGGCACATACAGGCCGACCGCATCGATCGCCGTCCAGCGCGAGCCGAGGCCGACGCCGATCGCATCCTCGTAGATATCGTCTTTCGGCATCTGACGCGCATGATGGCGCTCGATGCGCTCGGCGGCCAGCTTCAGCGCGTCCATCAGCTCCGGCGAGGTCGCAGCCACCGCCGCATCGATCTCGGCATCGGTGACGCGCATGGAGACCTGTGCAAAATCAATGCCGTCGAAGCGTTTGGAATAGTCGGCGAGAGCGACATCTCCGCGGGCGCGCACATCGTCGATGATCTTGCGGACGGCGTCGTTGACGTCGTCGGAGACTTCACGCTTGGTCGTCAGGAAGGCGGCAAAACGCGCTTCGAAGTCTCCCGATGTCTGATTGAGCCAGATTGCCACGTCCCCAGTCTTCCTTTTCGCAGTCTCTGCAGTTTGCCCTGTCGATATTCCCGGGCCAGGCTGTTTCAATCGGCCTCGTGGGCCGGTCGCGACGTTGTTTCCCACGCGCCGCCCGTATCGGCGAGCTGCGCTTCGATGCATTCGACGTCGAGCGCGATCATGCCGCCACCGGCCAGAACCAGTTCCACCACGCCGTCGGGCCCCTCGCCCTTCGCCGTGAAGCGGATGGCGAGGAGGCTCAGGACCTCCCCGGTCTTGCTCCGATCGAAGCCGATCGAACGCACGGCACCGACACGCTTGAAGCTGAGCGCTGCGCGGCAGCGTTCAAAGCTTTTTGCGCTGCGTTGCACCTTTTCCCAGACGAAGCGGTTGGCCACCAGCGAAAACAGACCGGATCGCGGCGAGAAGGAGAGGTCGGCAACCTTGAAAACCGCATCCTGCATATGGGCGGACACGATCGCCAGATCATCCGCGTCGAGTGCCAGAAGCTTCACGTCTGCCATGTCACCTGTCCGTCCTGCCTTGCGGCCCTGTCGTCTCGCATCCATCCCATGCGTGACGGATTTCATGTTTTGGACATAGGTTGCCGCTTGTCCAGTGGCAACGGGACAAAAAGACTTTTCGCCCCGCGACCGCCGTTCACGCCGTCTCAGACGGCGCGAGATCAGTCGCTGATGCGCTCGACGATGGCGCCGCAGCGGGTGAGCTTTTCTTCCAGCCGCTCGAAGCCACGATCGAGGTGATAGACGCGGGACACCATGGTTTCCCCCTCGGCCGCGAGGCCGGCGATGACCAGCGAGACGGAGGCGCGCAGGTCGGTTGCCATGACAGGTGCACCGCGCAGGCGGGTGACGCCTTCGATGCGGGCGGTCTGGCCAGACAGCGTGATCTTGGCGCCGAGACGGGCCAGTTCCTGCACATGCATGAAACGATTCTCGAAGATCGTCTCGGTGACGTGCGAGATGCCATTGGCGCGGGTCATCAGACCCATGAACTGCGCCTGCAGGTCGGTCGGAAAACCCGGGAAGGGTTCAGTGACGATATCGACCGGGCGGATTTGATCACCGTGGCCAATCACGCGGATGCCACCGTCGACGGCGGAGACTTCCGCACCGGCGCGGCGGATCGCCTCGATCGCGGTGTCGAGCAGCGTGATATCGGTGCCTGACAGTGTCACGTCACCACCGGTCATGGCGACCGCCATGGCATAGGTGCCGGTCTCGATCCGGTCCGGCAGCACGCGATGGCGGGCACCGGAGAGGCTCGGCACACCTTCAATGGTGATGGTGGATGTGCCGGCGCCGGAGATCTTGGCACCCATGGCTATCAGGCAGTTGGCGAGGTCGACCACTTCGGGTTCGCGGGCGGCATTGCCGATGACAGTCGTGCCGCGGGCGAGCGAGGCCGCCATCAGCATGACATGGGTCGCGCCGACCGAGACCTTCGGGAACGTATAGCGCGCGCCGATCAGGCCGCCCTTCGGCGCCTTGGCATTGATATACCCGCCATCGATTTCCATCTCGGCGCCGAGCGCCGCGAGGCCCTCGATGAAGAGATCGACCGGACGCGTGCCGATGGCGCAGCCGCCCGGCAAGGACACACGGGCCTGGCCTTCGCGGGCGAGCAGGGGTCCGATGACCCAGAAGCTGGCACGCATCTTGGAGACCAACTCGTAAGGTGCCGTCGTATCGGCAACCGTGCGGCAGGTGAAATGCACGGTGCGCGAATAGGAGCCGTCCTGGTGCTCGCGGCGACCGTTGACGGCGATATCGACCCCATGATTGCCGAGAATGCGGATCAGGCCTTCGACATCAGCCAGATGCGGCACGTTTTCCAGCGTCAGCGTGTCGGAGGTCAAAAGCGAGGCGATCATCAGGGGGAGCGCTGCGTTTTTTGCACCCGAGATCGGGATGATCCCGTTCAACGCATTGCCACCGACTATCCTGATGCGATCCATATGAGCCTGCGATACGGGCGAAAAGGCCCGCCTTTCCTGATGAGTTGTAAGGGGTCAGCCAGTCTGGCGAGGCTGGCTGTTTAGACGAAAAGCATTTCAGGTTCAATCGAGCCTGGGAAACATCGTTTCAGTCCCCGGACGACACATCCCAGTCCCGTGTTCCCTCTTGAACTGCAGTGGCATCGGGATTGGACAAATTTGCGGCAGGAAGCCACTCGCCATCTTCCGCCTCGCCGGCACGCCGCGCGCGCGCCTGCTGCTTGCGGCGCGCGAGATTTTCACGAAGCTTGGCGGCCGCGCGCAACCGGCGCTGCTCTTCGGCGGCGCTCAGCTTCTGTTTTCCACTGCCCGTGACCGCGCGTTCCACAGTATCCGAAATGTTCGCGGGCGCCCGCGGGGCCTTGTTTTCCAATGGGTCTGTCATGCCCTGCTTGATAGCCCAAAGCCTCTTGACGCAAAAGGCCCAGGCGAGAGCCTTCGAAAACTTCAGAACAATTCGCTTTCCGGCTTGCGCTGCCGGAAAGTCTATGGCAATAGGCCCCTCGTTCCGGGCGACACCACGCTTCGCCCGCCAGATGCTGCTATAGCTCAGGGGTAGAGCACTCCCTTGGTAAGGGAGAGGCCGAGAGTTCAAATCTCTCTAGCAGCACCATTTTTCCTAAACTTTCAAATTACTTGCAGAGACCCAACATAGGTCCGGCCACCTGCGTTGCGAGCGACTATCCCTAGGGCCGCGCCTTGGCGCGATTATGTGGTGATGCTGTCGATGTGCATCACGTAAATAGTGGCAGGAGACGCGCTGGATAGCCGGGCGTCCTCACCGGGCTCCAGGAACAGGGCGTCCCATCGCTGCAGGCGGACGCGTTCTTGCCCGACCGTCAAGTCAGACAAGGTCAGCACGATTCGGATATGGGCTGACGGCGGGAGCGTCAGGTTCTCTGTGACCGCGCGTTCGACAGCATGGGTGAAGGCGCCCCTGCGGGTCATGACGTTGAGGTCGGTGATCGGGCCGCTCACCAAGGTGGCGGTCGTTTCTCTGTCGGCGGGGAAGCCGTAGGGCGGCGTGTCGCGGCGGAGCGTGGCGGGAGCCTCCTGCCCGGCCACCGAAAGCGTGATGCCCTCCCCTGTCAGCACACTCAGCGTTCGGTCGATGCCGTCGAAGATGGAAAAGGGGCCGTCCTCGACGACGGTTGCCGTGCTGATCCGCCAGTCGAAATTGTCGACCGTGGCGCCGGGGGGCGAGACGGCGATTTCCACCGTCTCCCCTTTTCCGTTCTTCCAGGGCATGCGCTTGTGGTCCGCCGACCGCAGGACGCGCATGGGCTCAGTTGCCGAGAATGCCGGGAAGGCGCAGGCCTTGCTCTTTCGCGCAATCAAGCGCGATGTCATAACCGGCATCGGCATGGCGCATGACGCCGGTTGCCGGATCGTTCCACAGCACGCGCTCCAGGCGGCGCTGAGCATCATCCGTGCCATCGGCGCAGATGACCATGCCGGAATGCTGGGAAAAGCCCATGCCGACGCCGCCGCCATGGTGCAGCGACACCCAAGTGGCGCCCGAGGCGGTGTTGAGAAGCGCGTTCAGGAGCGGCCAGTCGGAGACGGCATCGGAGCCGTCCTTCATCGCTTCCGTTTCGCGGTTAGGCGAGGCGACAGAGCCGCTATCGAGATGGTCGCGACCGATGACGATGGGAGCGGAGAGTTCGCCGTTACGTACCATTTCATTGAAGGCCAAAGCGAGTTTGTGGCGGTCGCCGAGGCCGACCCAGCAGATGCGGGCGGGCAGGCCCTGGAAGGCGATGCGCTCGCGGGCCATGTCGAGCCAGTTGTGCAGATGCTTGTTGTCCGGCAGCAGTTCCTTCACCTTTGCATCGGTCTTGTAGATATCCCCCGGATTGCCCGACAGGGCTGCCCAGCGGAAGGGGCCGATGCCACGGCAAAACAGCGGGCGGATATAAGCCGGCACAAAACCGGGGAAGGCGAAGGCGTCTTCGAGACCCTCGTCCTTGGCGACCTGGCGGATGTTGTTGCCATAGTCGAGCGTCGGCACGCCCGCATTCCAGAAGGCGACCATGGCCTCGACATGGGACTTCATCGAGGCGCGGGCCGCGACTTCGACAGAGACCGGATCCGTCTCTCGCTTGGCCTTGGCCTCCTCGACAGTCCAGCCGATCGGCAGATAGCCATTGCGCGGGTCATGAGCCGAGGTCTGGTCGGTGACGATATCGGGGCGCGGGCCGCCGGCCTGCATTCGCTTCACCAGTTCCGGGAAGATTTCCGCGGCATTGCCGAGCAGGCCGACGGATTTGGCTTCGCCCGCCTTGGTCCAGCGATCGATCATGTCGAGCGCCTCGTCGAGCGTCTTTGC
Source organism: Allorhizobium sp. DMC15 (assembly GCF_056314065.1). Lineage (NCBI taxonomy): Bacteria > Pseudomonadati > Pseudomonadota > Alphaproteobacteria > Hyphomicrobiales > Rhizobiaceae > Allorhizobium > Allorhizobium sp. DMC15. The sequence goes on along the minus strand of NZ_JBQUZB010000001.1, from coordinate 505,214 downwards.
CTTCTCGTCGACATAACGGGTGCGCAGGCGGAAATCGATGCGGGTCTCGTCGCATTCGACAGCGAGGCAGCAGGCGCCGGCCATGACGGCGGCGAGTGGCTGGGCGCCACCCATGCCGCCGAGACCACCGGTCAGGATCCACTTACCCTTGAGATTGCCCTGATAGTGCTGGCGACCGGCCTCGACGAAGGTTTCATAGGTGCCCTGCACGATGCCTTGCGTGCCGATATAGATCCATGAGCCGGCGGTCATCTGGCCGTACATGGCCAGACCCTTCTTATCGAGCTCGTTGAAATGGTCCCAGGTTGCCCAATGCGGTACGAGGTTGGAATTGGCGATCAGGACACGCGGCGCATCCTTGTGGGTGCGGAACACGCCGACCGGCTTGCCGGACTGGACGAGCAGGGTTTCTTCCTCGGTCAGCGTCTTCAGCGTCGCGACGATGCGGTCGAAATCCTCCCAGGTGCGGGCGGCGCGGCCGATGCCACCATAGACCACGAGTTCGTGCGGGTTTTCCGCAACATCGGGGTCGAGGTTGTTCATCAGCATGCGCAGCGGCGCTTCGGTCATCCAGCTCTTGGCCGTCAGTTCATTGCCCCGGGGCGAACGGATGTCGCGGATGTTGTGGCGAGAATTGGTCATGTCTGATCCCCTTATGATTTGAGGTCGAGCGCGATCGCTTCGATCCGGGTGAGCATGGTCTTGAGGTGGCTGCGCAGGCGCTCCGCCTTTTCCGCGTGATAGGCGAAGGGCGGCGTTTCCGTGGCGAGATGGGTGGATTGGGCGAGTTCCATCTGAATGGCATGAACGCCGCTCTCAGGCCGGCCATAATGGCGGGTCGTCCAGCCGCCCTTGAACCGGCCGTTCAAAATGCTGGTGTAACCTATGGCGGCGGCCGTGGCTTCGACTGCCGCCTGCTCGATACTGACATCACAGGTGCGACCACCATCGGTGCCGGTGTTGAAATCCGGCAGGATGCCGTCGAACAGAAACGGGATCCTCGAGCGAATGGAATGGCAATCATAGAGGATGGCAACGCCGTGGATCGCTTTCACCCGATCGATCTCGGCCTGGAGTGCCGCATGATAGGGGCCGTGAAAAGCGGCCAAGCGATCCGCTGTGTCAGCGTCTGTCGGCTCGGCGCCGTCTCGCCAGATCGGCAGGCCGTCGAAGTCCGTGGTCGGCACCAGCCCGGTGGTGTTCTGCCCCGGATAGAGGCTGACGCCGGCAGGATCGCGATTGGCGTCGATCACGTAGCGGTGGAAGGTGGCGCGCACCGTGGTGGCATCGGTCAACAGACCGTCATACAGGTCCTCGATGTGCCAGTCCGTATCAGCGAGCAGGCGGCCATTGTCATTGAGGCGCGCCCAGATGTCGGCCGGCACATGCGTGCCGGTATGCGGCAGACCAAGAATGACAGGGGACGCCCCCCTGACGACATCGACGACGTTCATTCTTAAACCTCCAGTGCTGGCAGTATGCCTGCCGAGACAGAAGCGGCGACAGCACCCGATGCGACCAGTGCGGAAGCCTGCTGCAGATCCGGCGCCATGTAACGGTCTTCTTCGAGTGTCGGCACATGGGCGCGGAGCACGGCGACAGCCTTCTGCAATTCGGCGCTGGTTTTGGTCGGGCCACGCAGCTCGATACCCTGCACCGCAGTGAGCGCCTCGATGCCGAGGATGGCGAACAGGTTTTCCGTCATCGGCAGCAGACGGCGGGCGCCGTGGCAGGCCATGGAAACATGGTCTTCCTGATTGGCGGAGGTCGGCGTGGAGTCGACCGACGCCGGATGGGACATCTGCTTGTTTTCGCTCATCAGGGCGGCAGAGGTGACTTCGGCGATCATCAGGCCGGAATTGAGACCCGGCTTTTTCGAGAGGAAGGCCGGCAGGCCGTAGGAGAGTGCTGGATCGACCAGTAGGGCGATGCGGCGCTGGGCGATCGCGCCGATCTCGCAGATGGCCAAAGCGGTCTGGTCGGCGGCGAAGGCGACGGGTTCGGCATGGAAATTGCCGCCTGACACCACCGAATTGTCGGAGAGGACAAGAGGATTGTCGGTCACGGCATTGGCTTCGATGCGCAGGGTATTCGCCACCTGGCGCAGAAGATCGAGGCAGGCACCGTCCACCTGCGGCTGGCAGCGGATGCAATAGGGGTCCTGCACGCGCTCGTCGCCCTCGACATGGCTTTCACGGATTTCCGAGCCTTCGAGAAGCTCGCGCAGGGCCGCACCGGCATCGATCTGGCCGCGATGACCGCGCAGGGTGTGAATATCCGGATGGAAGGGTGCAGACGAGCCCATGGCGGCATCGGTGGAAAGCGCGCCCGTGATAAGTGCCGTCTGCAAGGCCCGGTGAGCGCGAAAGAGGCCGGCCAAAGCCAGCGCGGTCGAGGCCTGGGTGCCGTTGATCAAGGCCAACCCTTCCTTGGCTGCCAGAACGACCGGCTGCAGGCCGGCTCTTGCCAAAGCGTCGCGGCCGGACAGCGTTTCTCCGGCGAAGAAGGCCTCCCCCTCGCCCATCATCACGGCGGCCATATGGGCGAGCGGTGCCAGATCGCCCGAGGCGCCGACCGAGCCTTTTTCCGGGATCACGGGGATGACACCCTTATCGAGCATGGCTTCGATAAGGCGCACCAGTTCGAGGCGCACGCCGGAGGCGCCGCGGCCGAGCGAAATCAGCTTCAGCGCCATAATCAGCCGCACGACATTTTCAGGCAGCGGACTGCCGACGCCGCAGCAATGGGACAGGATCAGATTGCGTTGCAGGGTGGCGAGGTCGGCGGAGTCGATCTTGATCGAGGCGAGCTTGCCGAAGCCGGTATTGATGCCGTAGACCGGCGCATTGCCCGAGGCAATTTCGGCGATGCGGTCTGCTGCGCGGGCGATCCCGGCATCAAAGCACGAATCGAGCCGGGCCGAACCGTGTTCCCAGTAGATCGTGGCAAGATCGGCGAGCGTGACACTGCCTGGGTGAAGGATGATGCTCATGCGGACACCTTTTTGCCTTTGAATATGCTGCTATGAAGCGGGTTGAAGCCGATCCGGTAGACTAGTTCGGCGGGGCGCTGGATGTTCCAGACAGCAAAATCGGCCGACTTTCCGGCTTCGAGCGTGCCGACCTCGTGCTGCAAACCCAATGCACGCGCGGCCTCGCGGGTCGCGCCTGCCAGGCATTCCTCGACAGTGAGCCGGAACAGGGTCGCCGACATGTTCATCGTCAGCAACAGGGAGGTGAGCGGCGAGGTACCGGGATTGCAGTCGGTGGCGATGGCGATCCGGACCCCAGCGTCACGCAGGAGCTGGACCGGTGGCTTTTGGGTTTCCCGGATGGCGTAGAAGGCGCCCGGCAGGAGAACGGCAACGGTTCCGGCCTCAGCCATGGCCGCAGCACCCTCGGCATCGAGATATTCGAGGTGATCGGCCGAGAGGGCGCCACAGGAGGCGGCGAATTTGGCGCCGCCGAGATTGGAGAGCTGCTCGGCGTGCAGCTTGACCGGCAGGCCGAGTTCGGCTGCCTTGGCGAATACCCGGGCGATTTCCTCGACGGAGAAGGCGATACCTTCACAGAAGCCATCGACCGCATCGACGAGGCCTTCTGCATGGGCCTGTTTCAGGCCGGGCAGCACGACTTCGGAGATATAGGCACCATTCCGGCCGAGATACTCGACGGGTGTCGCATGGGCCGCAAGATAGGAGGTGACGACGCGCACCGGGCGCAGGGTTTCCAGCCGGCGGGCGGCGCGCAGCATGTTGAGTTCGCCTTCGATCGAAAGACCGTAACCCGACTTGATTTCGATCGTGGAGACACCTTCGGCGAGCAGAGTGTCGAGACGCGGCAGCGCCGCTTCGGCAAGCTGCTCGACAGTAAGGGCGTTGGTGGCCTTGACCGAAGAAACGATGCCACCGCCGGCGCGAGCGACCTCTTCATAGGTCGCGCCATTCAGCCGCATCTCGAATTCCATCGCGCGGTCGCCACCGAAAACGAGATGTGTGTGGCAGTCGACGAGACCGGGAGTGACGACGCGGCCGCCACAGTCGGTGACTTCTGCAGCCTCTTCCACGGACATGGGCAGGTTCTTTTCAGTTCCGGCAAACAGAATACGGCCATCACGCACGGCAATTGCGCCATCTTCGATCAGGTCGATGCCAGCGCCTTCCGCGAGCGTCAGCAAACGCGCGTTGCGCCAGAGGCGGATCGCGCCATCCGTTTCAGTTTTGTGGTTCAGCTTTTCGTTCCCGGTCATGGCAATTCCGCCTTTCCTTTGATCGAAATATGTATATACATAACAATCCGATGACAAGCGAAAAATCCGGCGCATGATTGCCAGCATGGAATTGCGCCCGATCGGGGAGAGACGGAACTTATGGGACAGACCGCAACGACCAGCCTTCATGCGATTAATGCCCTGCTCCCAGGGGGATGGGCGACAGGTGTGCGGGTTGAGGTCGCCGACGGGACGATCGCACGGATCGAAACCGGCGTTTCGCCGCAAAGTGGAGACGAGATACATTCCGTCCTCCTGCCCGCCATGCCGAACCTGCACAGCCATGCCTTTCAGCGGGCGATGGCGGGTTTGGCGGAAGTGCGCGGACCTGATAGCGACAGCTTCTGGAGCTGGCGCACGATCATGTACAAGTTCGCTCTGTCGATGACACCCGAACAGATGGAGGCCGTGGCCACGCAACTCTACATGGAGATGCTGGAAGCGGGCTTCTCGCGGGTCGGCGAGTTCCACTACCTGCATCACGACAAGGATGGCCGCCCCTATGCCAACATCGCGGAACTGGCCGAGCGGATCGGCGCGGCGAGCGCGGAAGCCGGCATCGGCCTGACACTCCTGCCGGTCTTCTATGCTCATTCCGGCTTCGGCGGTGCCGACCCGGTGGACGGGCAGCGCCGCTTCATCAACTCTATCGACAGTTTCGCCCACCTGATGGACGGCTGCGAACGGATTGTAGCCGGTCTGGACGGCGCCGTGCTTGGCGTCGCGCCGCATAGCCTGCGCGCTGTCACTCCAACGGAGCTCGAAGCGGTGGTGCCGCTTGCCAAGGGCGGCCCGGTTCACATCCATGTGGCGGAACAGGTGAAAGAGGTCGAGGATTGCGTCGCCTGGTCCGGCGCGCGGCCGGTGGAATGGCTGCTGGAGCATGCGCCGGTCGATGAACGCTGGTGCCTGATCCATGCCACCCATATGACGGAGGAGGAGACGCGGCAGATGGCGCGGCGGTGCGCGATTGCCGGGCTTTGCCCGATCACCGAGGCCAATCTGGGCGACGGAACCTTCGACGCGCCGCTGTTCCTCTCCGAAGGGGGCCGCTATGGCATCGGCTCGGATTCGAATGTGCTGATCTCGCTGCCGGGCGAATTGCGGCAGCTGGAATATTCGCAGCGGCTTGCGCGCCGGGCCCGCAATGTGATCGCCGAGCCGAACGGTTCGACCGGACGGCACCTGTTCAATCAGGCGCTTGTCGGCGGTGCGGCAGCACTGGGGACACAGACGGGCCTCAGCGTCGGGAGACTTGCCGATCTCGTCTCACTCGACACGACTGCCCTGCCCTATCTCTCCGAAAACCAGTTGCTCGATCACTGGATCTTTGCGGGCGGCGTTGAGGTCGACAGCGTCTGGGTGCGTGGGCGCAAACAGGTCACAGGCGGACGGCATGTCAGGCGGGCCGAAATCGAGCGCCGGTTCGTGGAGACCATGCAGGCCTTGATGAGCGCCTGACCGGCCTTGCATTCGGACGGTCATGCGCTATCCGATAAGGGAAAAACGTGGCGTGATGATTGCGGAGGGACACGGCGATTTCTGGTGATACCACCCTGCACAGCAGGATCCTTGCCGACATCGAGGGACAGATCGTGTCGGGCGAATGGCCGCCCGGACACCGCTTGCCGTTCGAGGTGGATCTCGCGGCCCAATATGGCTGCTCGCGCATGACGGTGAACAAAGTCATGGGGCAGCTGGTGCGCAGTGGGCTGATCGAGCGGCGGAAGAAGTCGGGCAGTTTCGTCGCTCAGCCCAAGGCGCAGTCTGCTGTACTTGAGATCCACGACATCAAGGACGAGGTGCAGTCCCTGAAGCTCGCCTATGGTTATGCCCTGATCTCCCGCACCACGCGGCGTTCGGATGCGGAGGACATGCGGCGGCTGGGGCTTCCCAAGGCAACAGACGTGCTGGATATCACCTGTCTCCATAGCGCTGGGCCCGACCCCTTCTGCCTTGAAAAGCGACTGATCAACCTCGCGATAGTGCCGCAGGCGGCAGGCTTCGACTTCATCGAGATCGCGCCCGGCCCCTGGTTGCTGGCGGAAGTGCCTTGGACGAGTGCACAGCACAGCATCCAGGCGATCTCTGCCGAGAAGGAGGAAGCGAGGTTGCTTCGGCTCCCGCCACACCAGGCCTGCCTTGTCATTGAACGACAGACCTGGGGCCAGGACGGGCCCGTCACCAATGTTCGACTGACCTATCCCGGCAGCCGGCATGTCGTAACAGCACAGTTCAAGCCGGGCGGCTGATCGCCTTATCCCGGATGCTGTTCCAGCGCCTGCAGGAACCGTTCGACATCGGCCCAGAGTTCGGCTTCGTCTTCGAGCCCGATGCTGAGTCTGAGAACCACATCCGGTCTGGTCCAGGGCGTAAGGCTGCGGTGTCGGGCAACAGGCATTGGCGCCACCAGGCTGCGCGTACCGCCCCAAGATGCGCCGATGGCGAAGAGCCGGAAGGCGTCGAGAGCCGCCGATACACGGTCGGAAACCGCCTTGTTGAAGACGATGCTGAACACGCCGCTGGACCCTAGAAAATCGCGCGCCCAGATCGTGTGCCCTGGCGAAGTCTCCAGTGCCGGATGCAGCACCTGATCCACCAGCGGATGGGCAGCTAGGCGACGGGCAAACTCCAGTGCGACACGCTCCGAATGCCGCAGGCGGACGCCAAGGGTCTCGAAACCACGCAACACCAGAGAGGCATCATCGGGCGACACGCCGATGCCGAAACGGCCCATCTGAGCGCGGATGGAGCCGATCAGCCGCTCGTCAGCCACCGTGAGCGACCCCATCAGCACGTCCGAATGGCCTGAAACGAACTTCGTCAGGGCCTCCGTCACGATGTCGGCGCCGTGGCGCAGCGGCTTGTAGTTGAGCGGCGTCGCCCAGGTGTTGTCAAGGCCGACCAAGGCCCCATGGGCATGGGCGATCTCTGCGATCCGGGGCAGGTCGATCACTTCCATGGTGGTGGAGCCGGGACTTTCGCACCAGACCATGCGCGTCGTCGGCCTTATGCGGGCAGCGACGTCTTCCGCATCGAGAGGATCGAAATAATCCACCTCGACACCGAGGCGTCGTAGATCCGTTTCGGCAAAATCCCGCATCGGCGGATAGACACTGTCGACCATTAACAGATGGTCTCCGGCGGCGATGAGGGGCAGGATCGCCAGGATATTGGCGGCCTGGCCCGAGGGCGCGAGGAAAGTCCAGGCCCCCTCTTCCAGCGCGGTCAGCTTGGCTTCGAGCGTGCGGGTCGTCGGCGTGCCGTAGAGACCGTAGGAGTAACCCTGATGGCCGCGCTCGCCGCGCGCCGCGTAAGCCGCCGCATCCTTGAAGACGATGGTCGAACCCCGGTGGATCGCGACGCCAAGCGGATCGAAACCCTCCGACGACACAACGGGGTTCAGAACACATTGGGTCAGATCAGTCATCGATAGGAGCCTTCAGAGATCTTTGGGAGAGGCACAGAAGCCTATTTGCGACGCCAATTCCATATGCAGAATTTAACACGTCGCCGCTTTCCGGCGGGTTTTACCGGGGTCCTTGCTCGCGCAGCGGCACCACCGCGACACAAGATCATGCAGCCGCCGTACGCAATCCTTCCGCCGCTTTTCGCACCAGATCTGCCACCTCGGTTAACTGCCGCGCGATCGGGCTGGTCTTGCGCCAGATCATGCCGATGGTGCGAGAGGGTTGCGGCTCCTGGAAGCGGGCGATGGAGACGGCGGCCGAGCGTGTCTCGACCGACATGGCGATTTCCGGGATGAGGGTGACGCCGATGCCGGCGCCGACCATCTGCACCAGTGTCGTCAGCGAACTGCCGTCGAGGATTTCGCGCGGGCGGACGGACCCCATGTCACAGAAGGAAAGTGCCTGCTCCCGAAAGCAATGACCTTCCTCCAGCAACAGCAGGCGCATTTCGCGCAGCGTGTCCTTGTTCGGAACGGGCTTGTCTTGATCCTCCAGCGGGCGGACCAAGACGAAGCTCTCGTTGAACAGGGGGGTCTCTTCCATCTGCGGCTCCGAGATCGGCAATGCGACGATCGCCGTATCGAGCCGTCCCTCTGCCAGCTCTTGAAGGAGCTTGGGCGTCACGGTTTCACGCACATGGATGTCGAGATCCGCATTGGCGGTCGTGAGGCTGGAGATCAGCGCCGGCAGGAGATAAGGCGCAACCGTGGGGATCACGCCGATACGCAGTCGCCCCACCAGTTGGTTTCGGTTGGCGCGGGCGAGATCGCCCAACTCTTCGACCGAGCGCAGGATGTCGCGAACCCTGAGCAGGAATTCCTCGCCGAAGGCCGAAAGCCGGAGCTGCCGGGCAGACCGCTCGAACAGTTCCGCGCCGAGTGCCTCTTCGAGGTCCTTGATCTGCACCGACAGAGCGGGCTGGGAAATCGAGCAGGCCTCGGCGGCACGGCCGAAATGGCCATGACGTGCCAGCGCATCGAAATAGCGCAACTGGCGGAGGGTGAAATTCATCATAACTTTTTCCTATGGAACTTATCAGTATTTCTAACTTACATTAATGATTCCGCTTTGCTAGAACAATTCCAGAAGCTGCCGACAGAGCGTCGTTCACAAGGGGTGAAGGCGCTCTGGATCGGCAGTCGGCGATGGCTCCCCCGCCTCTCGCCGGCGACTTCATCAGGCTGTGACGCTGCCGTGTTCGAAAGGGCAATGGCGGCTGCGTCCAGCTACCCGCGGGTTCTTCTAGGAGGTTACAATGGATACCCTGAGCAACAAAGGTGCCGGAAAATGTCCGGTCATGCACGGATCGAACACTGAAACCGGCGCGACGCCCGTGGCCTGGTGGCCCAATGCGCTGAACCTCGACATCCTGCACCAGCACGATACGAAGACCAACCCGCTGGGTAAGGACTTCGACTATCGCGAAGCGGTCAAGTCGCTCGACGTCGCTGCCTTGAAGGCGGACATGAAGGCCCTCTTCCGGGACAGCCAGGAATGGTGGCCGGCCGACTGGGGCCATTACGGCGGGTTGATGATCCGTCTCGCCTGGCACTCCGCCGGCTCCTACCGCTTGGCCGACGGCCGTGGCGGCGGCGGCACCGGCAACATCCGTTTTGCTCCGCTCAATTCCTGGCCCGATAATGCCAGCCTCGACAAGGCCCGCCGCCTGCTGTGGCCGCTCAAGAAGAAATACGGCAACAAGATCTCCTGGGCCGACCTCATCCTGTTTGCCGGTACCGTCGCCTATGAGGACATGGGTCTGAAGACCTTCGGCTTCGCCTTTGGCCGTCCCGACATCTGGGGTCCGGAAAAGGATGTCTACTGGGGTGCCGAAAAGCAGTGGCTCGCCCCGTCGGACAACCGTTATGACGACGTGACCAAGCCGAACACGATGGAAAACCCGCTTGCCGCCGTGCAGATGGGTCTCATCTACGTCAATCCGGAAGGCGTGAACGGCAAGCCGGATCCGCTGGCGACTGCCGCGCAGGTCCGAGAAACCTTCGCCCGAATGGCGATGAACGACGAAGAAACCGCTGCACTTGCCGCCGGCGGCCACACCGTCGGCAAAGCGCATGGTAACGGCAATGCCCAGGCACTCGGCGTCGAGCCGGAAGCCGGTGAAGTCGAAAACCAGGGCCTCGGCTGGCTCAACCCGAACCAGAACGGCAAGGCGAGCCTCGCCGTGACCTCGGGCATCGAAGGCGCCTGGACGACCAATCCGACCGTGTTCGACATGGGCTATTTCGAGCTGCTGTTCGGCTATGACTGGGAACTGACGCACAGCCCCGCTGGCGCTCAGCAGTACCAGCCCGTCGGCATCAAGGAAGAGCATATGCCTGTTGACGCGACCGATCCGTCGATCCGTCGCATGCCTGTCATGACCGATGCCGATATGGCGATGAAGGTCGACCCCGCCTATCGCGCCATCTGCGAAAAGTTCATGGCCGATCCGGACTACTTCAAGGAGACCTTCGCCCGCGCCTGGTTCAAGCTGACCCATCGCGACCTCGGACCGAAGGTTCGCTACATTGGCCCGGAGGCTCCGACAGAAGACTTGATCTGGCAGGATCCGATCCCGGCCGGCCCGAAGAACTACGACGTCGGCGCCGTGAAGGCGAAGATCGCCGCCTCCGGTCTCTCGATCGCCGAACTGGTCGCAACGGCCTGGGACAGCGCCCGCACCTATCGCCAGTCCGACATGCGTGGTGGCGCCAACGGTGCGCGCATCCGGCTCGCTCCGCAGCGCGAATGGGAAGGCAATGAACCGGCCCGTCTGGGCAAGGTGCTCTCGGTTCTCGAACTGATCGCCGAAGAATTCGGCGCCAGCGTCGCCGACGTCATCGTGCTCGCCGGCAATGTCGGCATTGAAAAGGCAGCCAAGGCTGCCGGCTTCACGGTCGACGTACCGTTTGCCGCTGGTCGTGGCGATGCCACGGCGGAGCAGACCGATGCGGCGAGCTTTGCAGCGCTTGAGCCGCTCGCCGATGGTTTCCGCAACTTCGCCAAGAAGGACTATGTCGTCAGCCCGGAAGAGATGCTTCTCGACCGTGCCCAGTTGATGGGCCTGACGGGTGCGGAAATGACCGTGCTGCTCGGTGGTCTGCGTGTGCTCGGTGCCAATTTCGGCGGCTCCAAGCATGGCGTCTTCACCGACCGCGAAGGCCAGCTGACGACCGATTTCTTCGTCAACCTGACCGACATGGGCTTTACCTGGAAGCCGACGGGCAAGAACTCCTACGACATCTGCGACCGCAAGACCGGCGCCGTGAAGTACACCGCGACCCGTGTCGACCTGGTGTTCGGCTCGAACTCCATCCTGCGCGCCTATGCGGAAGTCTATGCCCAGGACGACAACCAGGAAAAGTTCGTGAACGACTTCGTGGCGGCCTGGACCAAGGTGATGAACGCGGATCGCTTCGACCTGCAGGCCTGATGCGACCCTATGGACCGGCACCCCTTGCGGTGCCGGTATCCTCGAAGCCGGAGACGCCGCCGCGTCTCCGGCTTTTTGCATTCCGGCGGGATCTTGAAGGCTGGCGTAGATCTGCTTTTCACAGAATATAAACAGGATGCGTGACACGACTTCCGACAAGACCTGTCTCTTAAACGCTGTAGGATGCCCCAATTGCCCAGACTGCCGCTTCTTGCCCTTTTCCTCGCTTCACTCCTCGCCTCCCCAGTCAGCGCCGAAGAAGACCAACTGCCCGACCACGCCTCACCTTCGGCCTGTGTGGTAATTATCGGACTGGCGCTTGAAAATGGCGCCATCGATGCCGATCACGAAGAGGACCACAAAACGGCCGCCGCGACATTCCGCGCGAAATCGGAAGAGCTTAATGGCGGCAAGGATGCCGCGAACCAGATGATCGGTAGCACTGTCGCCTTCTTCGACGAGCTCAGCAGGAGCGAGCTCGAAGAGGGTGCCGATATGTGCCTGAGTGCCGAAGACGACAATTTCGAAGCAGACGAATAAGTCTAAGCAGTTCGAACAAAAAACCCGCCGGAAATCGGCGGGTTCGCAGAAGCGTGAAGGTCATCGACCGTCTGGTTTCCCTCAGCTCGCCGGCTTGAGCGAAGCGAGAATTTCACCCAGCTCCTTCTGGTGAGCGTCCTGGGTTTCCTTCGAACCCCAATAGGTGAAAATCAGGACCTTCTCGCCGGCGGCCGCAAAGCCGATCGATACGTCGACCGGGCCGTCCTCGTCTGTGCCCTGGTAGTCAAGCGAGGAAATCTTGAGGCCGTTCACGTCGGTCTCAGGTGACTCCTTCAGCGTCGCCGGGTCGATCTTCACGCCGTTCTTTGTCAGAAAGTCGATCGCAATCTCGGTCGTCTTGTCGGAAGATGCGGCATCCGCCACATCAATGGAGAAGTAGATGGCGCCGTCTTCGGACGTGGCGTCAACGCCGGTGTCCGTTTCCTTCGGCCCCCAGCTGTCGGGAATGGTGACGGAAGCAACCGGATCATCGCTCGGGAAGATAAGTTCAGCAGCAGATGCCCCGAACGGAATAGAGAGCGCGAAAACGGAGGCAATAAGCAGCTTCTTCATGGTTGTCCTTCAAGAATTGGCCCCATCAGGGCAGGAGGCAGTCTAGCGACAGATTCTATATTTGCAGCCAATCTGATTCGCAAATGTAGACGCATCCAACGCCGCAAAACCTCAGCTTTCTGATTGTTGTGACATGTGCATATCAAACACTTTCCGTTCTGCTGCGTGTTATGCACGCATCAATACACGGCTTCGTAGAGGATATTAATGAACGCAACTCTTCCCAGGGAAGAACGGGCTTAACGGAATACGATTTCCTCGAGACCGTCGAGGCCGCAAGGGTCGATTTCTCCGACTTCTCTTATCCCGCGAACGTCACAGGAGGCTCAGCGCAGGAAGTCGCGGAACCGACGCAGGGACAGCCCGAAAAACACGATCGAGATGGCCAGGAGCGCCAAAAGCTGCGGCCAAACCACTGTGAGGCCGGCATCGCGGAACAGCACCGCCTGAGCCAGGATGACGAAATGCGTGTTGGGGGCCAGCGTCATGATCCACTGGATCACCTCCGGCATGCTTTCCCTCGGCGTCATACCGCCTGACAGGATCTGCAGCGGCAGGAGCACCAGCATCAGCAGGAGCCCAAACTGCGGCATGGAACCGGCAATCGTCGCCAGAAAGATGCCCATGCAGGTCGCGGCGACCAGTTGCAGGGCTGCTCCCAGGATAAACAGGAGCATCGATCCGTAGAGCGGAACCTGCAGGGCTCCCTCGACCACCACGAACAGCGAGAAGATGGTCGCCAGCAAAACGACGAGTCCCATGGACCAGATCTTGCTCAGCATGATCTCCGATGGGCTGACCGGCATGACGAGCAAATGTTCTATGGTGCCGTGCTCTCGCTCACGAATGAGAGCAGCCCCCGTCAGGATGATCGACAGCATGGTCACCGCCGAGATGACCTCGTTGATCGAGCCGAACCAGCTCTTGTCGAGTTCCGGATTGAAGCGGGAGCGAAGCACCAGATTGGCCGGGATGGTCGCGTCATCGCGTCCGCGCGCGAGGAAATCGTTGACTTCCTTCGTGACGATCTGCTGGACATAGCCGCCGCCGGTGAAAGCCTGTGTCATGCGTGTGGCATCAATGTTCAGCTGGATCTCCGGCAGCTTGCCGGCAAGAAGGTCACGCTGAAAGTCCGGCGGGATATCCAGCACGAAGGTATCGAGACCAGAATTCATCCTGCTGTCGATCTCATCCGGCGTGATCAGCTTCGGGGACAGGAAATAGGGTGGATAAAAGGAAGCGACGAGGCGCTCCGAGAGCGGCGAACGGTCCTCGTCGATGATGGCGATCGCGGCTTTGTTGAGCGTCTCCGGTTCGGCGGTCGCCGCCGTGTAGATGTTCACGGAGAAGGCATAGACAATCAGAAGCATCAATGCCGGATCTCGGGCGAGACCACGCAGTTCCTTGATGCCGAGCTGGAAGATTGTTGCCAGTCGCATCACTCACTCCGCCTGCTTCTTGAGCATAAGGGTCCCCGCGATCAGCAGTATGGGACCGACCATGGCGAGCGCCACCAGCGGCGTGCCGAGGTCTGCGAAACCGAGGGCTTTGGAGAAAACACCACGGGAGATGGTGACGAAATGGCTTGCGGGATAAACCTGACCGATCAAGGCGCCCGCGCCCTGGAGAGCCGAAACCGGAGACAGCATTCCTGAGAACTGGACCGCCGGAATGATCGTGATCAAGGTGGTACCGAAGATGGCCGCGATCTGGCTTTTCATGAAACTGGACAAGAGAAGTCCCAGCGCCGTGGAGGCGAATACGTAAAGCAGAGCCCCCAGAGCGAGCGCCCAGAAATTTCCCGTCAGTGGCACCCGGAAGGCGAAGACAGCAAAAGCCGTCAGCATCAAAAAATTCGCAAAGGCAATGGCGAGATAGGGGATTTGCTTTCCGAGCAGAAATTCCAGTCGAGTCACCGGTGTCACATAGAAATTGGTGATCGAACCGAGCTCCTTTTCACGGACGACACTGAGCACGGAAAGCATGGCCGGGATCAGCATGAGGAGCAGCGGGATGACGGCGGGCACCATGGCCACGAGGCTCTCGACACCCGGGTTATAGCGGTAACGAAGCGCGAGCCCGAACTGTCCTGTGGCTGCGGCATCGCCATAGAGTTCACGCGCCTTGCGCGTCAGCCAGCCGGCATGCATGCCCTGAACATAACCCGAGATCGTTTCCGCCCGCATCGGCATGGCGCCGTCTATCCAGGCACCGATCTCCACGGGCGTCCCGTTCCGTTCCAGATTGCGCCCGAAACCGGCCGGAATTTCGATCGCGAGGCTGATGTCCCCGGACCGCATGCGCCGATCGAGATCGGCATAATCGGTGATCGGTGGGCGCTCGATGAAATAGCGAGACCCGGAAATCTCCGCGATGTATTCGCGGCTGAGGACGGTGTCGTCGCGGTCGAGCGCCGCGAAGGTGAGGTTCTCGACATCCAGATTGATTCCATAGCCGATCACGAACATCAGAATCAGACTGCCGACCATGGCGAGCGTCGCGCGAATGGGATCGCGGCGTAGCTCCAGCGCCTCGCGACGGCTGAAGGCCAGGAGACGACGCCGATCTATGAGCGGTCGCGGCCTCGTCGAGGCGCGAGGCGCTGGAGCCATGGAGGAAACTTCACCCGCGACCGTATCGGAGGCGACACCCTTGAGAGGTTCAGTCGGCACAGGCGCTTCGCCGATCGCCTGCTCCAGATAAGCAATAAAGGCCTCTTCCAGGCTTTCCGTCTTCTGGCTTTCCACGATCGCCTTCGGCGTGTCCGTCACGAGCACCCGGCCCGCATGCATCAACGAGATGCGATCGCAGAGCTCTGCTTCGTTCATGAAATGGGTCGAGACAAAAATGGTGACATTGTCCGAGCGGGAGAGGTCCGCCAGGATGCGCCAGAAATCGTCACGTGCGACCGGATCGACACCCGATGTCGGCTCATCAAGGATCAGAATGTCGGGGCGATGGATGAGGGCCACAGCCAAGGAGAGCCGCTGGCGCATGCCCAGAGGGAGGCTGTCCGGCAGATTGTCGAGTGCGGAGGACAGGCCGAAGCGACGTGTGAGTTCCTCGATACGGGGCGCGACCTCCGTGTCTGCCATGCCGAACAGCCGACCGTGCAGATCGAGGTTTTGGCGCACGGTGAGTTCACCGTAGAGGGAGAAGGCCTGGCTCATGTAGCCGACCCGGCGGCGGAGGCCGATGTCCTTCGGATCCACCGGACGCCCGAAAACCTCGGCCGTGCCTGCACTGGCGGCGAGCAGGCCCGTCAGCATTTTCATCGTGGTGGTCTTGCCGCATCCGTTCGAGCCCAGAAACCCGAAGATCTCGCCACGCGGAATCTCGAAGCTGACACCGTCCACGGCGGTAAAATCGCCGAAGCGCATGGTCAGACCTTCGGCCCGGATTGCGGTTTCCACTGTCTTCGAGATCGAACGCGGCGGGATGGACAGGGCCTCGTGGCCTCCGCGCTTTTCGGCGGGGAGAAGCGCGATGAAGGCTGCGTCGAGATTTGACGTATGCGTTCGGGCCAGAAGGTCTGCAGGTGTCCCCGTCGCCAGTATTCGGCCGTCATCCATGGCGACCAGCCAGTCGAAGCGTGCCGCCTCCTCCATGTAGGCGGTGGCGACGACTACGCTCATTCCCGGGCGCCCGACTCGGATCTCTTCGATCAGCTGCCAGAATTGCCGCCGCGACAGGGGGTCGACACCTGTGGTCGGCTCGTCGAGGATCAGAAGATCCGGATCATGAATGAGGGCACAACACAGACCCAGCTTCTGCTTCATCCCGCCCGACAGCTTGCCGGCGGGCCGGTCAGCAAAGGGTGCCAACCCCGTCGCGGCCAGCAGGCTGCGGATGCGCCTTTCGCGCTCGTGCCGGTCCTGGCCAAAAATGCGACCGAAGAATTCGACATTCTCGAAGACGGACAGCGTGGGATAGAGGTTTTTGCCCAATCCCTGTGGCATGTAAGCGATGCGGGGACAGCTGTCGCGTCGGTGCTTTGCCTTTGCCATGTCGCCGCCAAGAACTTCGATCCGGCCAGACTGTATGACCCGCGCGCCCGCCACGAGCGAGAGCAGACTCGATTTGCCGACCCCGTCCGGCCCGATCAGGCCGACCATGACGCCGGCAGGCAGATCAAGGGTGACGGATCTCAGCGCCGAAGTCTTACCATAGGCGAGGCTGACATTCTCCAGACAGACCACCGGGCCTTGCCCTGCGTCGTTGCGCGACAGGGCGTCCATGTCACTTCACCAACGTGCCGGTCAGGGCATCCGGCCAGGGTCGCTGCGGATCGAGGTTGACATAGGCCATGCCGGGAAGTCCCGTCTTCACCTGACGGATATATTTTTGCAGCAGTTCCTTGGGGATCGTCGCCTTGACACGAAACATCAGTTTTTGGCGTTCCTCGTCCGTCTCGACCGTCTTTGGGGTGAACTGCGCGACATCGGCGACGAAGCTTACCCGGGCCGGAATGGTATAATTCGGGACAGCATCGAGAACGATCCGCGCTTCGCTTTCCAGCGCAATTCGTCCGACTTCGGCGGTGGGCAGGAAGAAGGACATATAGACATCTGCGAGATCAACCATGTTCAATATACGCCCGCCGGCAGCGAGGACCTCACTCGGTTGAGCAACCCGGTACTGAATCCGGCCATCGCGCGGGGCCCGCAGGACGCTGTCGGCAATGTCAGCTGTCACCTTTTCGATCGAAGCGGCGGCGACGTCGACAGACGCCTGGGCATCGATGATCTGAGCCCTGGCCGCGCCGATCGCGGCATCGGAGGCTGCGACCTGTGCCTTTGCGGCGGCAAGAGCCGCGCGGGCACTGGCCACATTGGCCCGGTCATCGTCCACCGTCTGCTGGCTGGTGGTGTTGCTCTGGATCATGCGCTCGGCGCGAGCGAGCTTGATGGCGGCCGCATCGAGCTGCGCCTCACGCTGATCGACCGTCGCCAAAGCTGCCGCGCGTTCGGCCTCGCGCTGAGCGACAAGGCTCTTGGCGGTTTCGACCCCGATCTCGGCTCGCCGTCGCTCGGCTTGCGCCTGGCGAAGTCCCGCCTGTAGCTGATCAGTGTCCATCACAGCGAGGATCTGGCCGGCCGTGACGAAATCCCCCTCCCCGACGAGAATTTCCTTAACTCGGCCACCACCCTTTGCGGCGATGTCGATCTCGACGGCCTCAATGCGTCCATTGCCGCTGGCGATATTGTCCGGCAGACCGTCTCCGGCATAGGTTTTCCAGCCGTAGTATCCACCGCCCGCCGCCAGGAGGATTACCACTGCAGCAAGCCAACCGCCCTGTCGCATCGCCATCTCGTCTCTCCGCAAACCCGTGCGCCCAACCCAATTCGGCGGTCGGCGCTTCCGCAAGCAGTGATAGGATCGCAGCGCAATATTGATCTTGATTCAAATCAAGAACCGGTAGCGTCGCGGAAGCACACGACGAAAAGCGCCGCCCGACGGTGTCGGGCGGCGCTTTCGGAGGCGACAAACGTGTCTTAAAATCCGCTGGCGAGCCTGCGCAGATCCCTGATGTCGGGGGTGGCCATCGCTTCGAGATGCCGCTCCCAGGCTAGCGCCGTCTCGACGATCACGTCGAGATCGTCGTATTTCGGCTGCCACTCCAGGACCGTCCGCGCCAGGGTGGAATCCGCGACAACCAGACCCGCGTCACCTGGACGGCGGTCGACATATTCCACTGAGAAGTTGTGGTTCGTTGCACGGCGGACGGCTTCGATGATGTCGAGTACGGAGTAGCCGCGACCATAGCCACAATTGGCAACCAGAGGACCGCCACCCTTGCGCAGGTAACACAAGGCCCGCAAATGCGCGTCGACGAGGTCGTTGACATGGATGTAGTCACGAACGCCGGTCCCGTCAGGCGTATCGTAGTCTGTGCCGAAGACGGACATCGACGGACGGCGGCCAAGTGCTGCCTCGCAGGCGACCTTCAGAAGATGGGTCGCGCCCACAGCCGAATTTCCAGTGCGCCCCCTCACGTCGGCACCGGCGACGTTGAAATAGCGCAGGGCAACGTAGTTGAGGCCATGGGCGCGGGCCGTGTCCCTGAGCATCAGTTCGCTCATCAGCTTAGACTGGCCATACGGTGTTTCGGGCCGCAAAGCTGCGTCCTCGCGGATCGGCAGCGCGCTGTCGGGTGTCCCGTAGACGGCCGCCGTCGAAGAGAAAATCACCTTATCGATGCCAGCCTTGACGGCGGCGGTCAGCAGGCGATGGGTGTTGGCGGTATTGTTCTCGTAGTAGCCGAGCGGATCTGCGATGGAATCCGGGACGACGATCGAGCCCGCGAAATGGATGATGGCCTCGATGTCGTTTTCCGCCAGCACATGCTTCAATACCGAGGGCCTGCCGATGTCGCCGAGGTAGAACCGCGCCTGCGGGGCGACGGCCCATCGAAAGCCGGTGGACAGACGATCGACGACAACGACCTCTTCGCCCGCATCGAGCAAGGCCCAGACCATGTGACTGCCGATGAAGCCGGCACCGCCGGTGACCAAGATCGCCATGATTTTCTTCCCGCATTTTCTTATGGGGAAGACGAAAGCACGACTTATCTTTCCGAGTGCTTATCAAGCGCACTCAAGCCATTGAAACCGATCGCATTTTAGGAGTTTTGCTGAAGATCATCTAAACGCATTCACTCGAATTTTATGCAGTTTGCATTGCGCGCACCAAAGCGAGACCTCAAAGGGCCTTGATGAAGCCGGCAAGTCGCTCTGCCGCGTCCTCTATGTGGGCGGGATTGCGCAGGAAGCAGGCACGCAGGAACGGCAATCCTCCTTCGCCGAAGGCCGTACCCGGTGCCAGGCCAACACCAGTCTGATCGACAATGTCGAGCGCCGCCTGCCGGCTGTCCGTGATGCCGTCGACCTTCAGGAAGGCATAGAGAGCGCCTTCGGGTTTCAGCGTCTCCACCCGGTTGGTGGCAATCAGGGCATCACAGAGGATGTCGCGGGATGTGGTTGCGCGGACAATGTTCTGACGCACGAACTCGTCGCCCTCGTCGAGGGCTACGACCGCACCGCGCTGCATGAACTGGGCAACACCGGATGTCGAATACTGGATGAGGTTTTCCAGCACCTGTCCCAGTTCCGGCGGCGCCACGATCCAGCCGACACGCCAGCCGGTCATCGACCAGTTCTTCGAGAAGGAATTGGCGAAAATCACCCGGTCGCCCTCTTCCATCACGTCGAGGAAGGAGGGCGCGCGCTCGGCCGCTCCGTAGTAGTAAAGGGCATAAATCTCGTCTGCCAAAATCCAGATGCCGTGGCGACGGGCGATGTCGAGGATCGCTTTCAGATCTTCCCGGGAGGCCGTCCAGCCGGTCGGGTTCGAGGGCGTGTTGATGAAGAGCGCACGCGTCTTCGGCGTGATCGTCTTTTCAAGGCGGTCGAGATCCAGAACCCAGCGTCCCTCCGCGAATGTCAGCGGCAAGCCGACCGATTTGCCGCCGGCGAGATCGATTGCGGCAACGATGTTGGGCCAGCACGGGGAGAGATAGATCATCTCGTCACCAGGCGAGGTGATGGCCTGCACGGCCAGCGCAATCGCCTGCATGCCGGAGCCCGTTGCATAGAAATGCTCGGCCGGAAGATCGACGGAGAAATGGCGCCGATAGTATCGGGCAAGCGCCTGCCGCAGCTCCGGGATGCCCCGCTGCCAGGTGTAGAAGGTCTCGCCGCCGAGCAGTGCTTCGCTTGCAGCGCGATTGATGAAGTCTGGCGTCGGAAGGTCGCCCTCGCCGGCCCAGAGCGGCAACAGGCCTTCGCGGCCGCGGGCGTAATTGATGATCTCGACAATGCCGCTTTCAGGGGCTGCGAGGGCGCGCGGGCTCAGGCTTTCCAGCAAAGACATGCAGTGGGCTCTCCTTCCATCGAAGCGCCCTGTCTAGCTCATCCAAAGAGAAAAATCCCATGATATTCCGTGAGGAAGGGATCGATACGGCTGATGGGTGGCTGCGGCCGGACCGCGACGATACGGCCGCAGTTCGCCCCGCTCAGCGGGTCTTCAGGAGATCGCGGATTTCGGTCAGCAACTGGATGTCTGCCGGCGGCGGTGCTGCTTCCGTCGCCTTCTGTTCTTCCTTTTCCAGCGACTTGCGCAGCGTGTTCACGCCCTTCACCATCAGGAAGATGATCCAGGCGAGGATCAGGAAGTTGATGACGACGGTGATGAAGTTGCCATAGGCGAAGACTGCGCCCTGTTCGCGTGCGGCCGCGAGCGTGGTGGCGGTAACCTTGCTGCTGAGCGCGATGAAGTAGTTGGAAAAATCGAAGCCACCGAAGATCACGCCGACAACGGGCATGACGATGTCCTGGACGAGCGAATTGACGATCAGGCCAAAGGCCCCCCCGATAATCACGCCGACCGCCAGGTCCATGACGTTGCCACGTGCAATGAATGTCTTGAATTCGTTCAGCATACCGCTCTCCTTTTGTCCTGCCGTGCCCGACGCCGTCCCCGGCGGTTCAAGCCATGGTTAATGAAAATCCGTCCATTCGGAAATGGTGATTTTCGTACTTTCGCGATTTCTCTTCGACTTTAGGTCAAGTCGCGAGGCGATTTCAAAATCGCCAGACATCCCCTAGAGTTCCCATCGGGTACGATGAGGAGGAAAGCGTGCTCCCAGGCTGGATTATCGTTGTCGCGGCGCTCGGCTATCTGCTGTTCCTGTTTGCCGTGGCAAGCTATGGCGACCGCAAGTCGAAGATCAACGGCGTGCCGCCGGGCGGCCGCCCCATGGTCTATGCCTTGAGCCTTGCCGTCTACTGCACCTCCTGGACCTATTTTGGCGGCGTGGGCCTGGCGGCCGAGCGTGGCCTCGAATTCATGGCGATCTATATCGGGCCGATCCTGATGTACACGCTCGGCATGCCGATCCTCCAGCGCATCGTCGAGCTCGCCAAAACCGAAAAGATCACGTCAGGCGCGGACTTCGTCGCGGCGCGTTACGGGAAAAACCCGATCGTCGGGCTCCTGGTCACCATCATCTATCTCGTCGGCATCATCCCCTATATTGCGCTTCAGCTGAAGGCAGTCTCCAGTTCCGTTGCAGCCGTCATGGACCCCTCGGCCTATGGTATTGGCACCGGCAATCTCTATTTCATCGACCTACCTCTGATCGTCGCTTTTCTGCTGGCTTGCTTCGCCGTCGTATTCGGGACCCGCCACACAGATGCCACCGAACACCAGGATGGCCTGATCCTCGCTATCGCCATGGAATCGGTCGTCAAGCTCGTCGCGTTCTGGACACTCGGCATCTTCGTCGTCTTCACGCTTTACGACGGGCCGGCAGACCTTTGGCAGAAGGCGACGGAAAGCCCTGCGGTGATGGCCGCGGTGGCGCATCAGACACCGGCAAGCCGGTGGATCCTGCTCATCCTGCTGTCGGCCTTTGCCATCATCATGCTGCCGCGCCAGTTCCATGTGACCGTGGTCGAGAACCGCACAGCCCGCGAACTAAAACTCGCGGGGATCCTGATGCCGATCTATCTGATTGCCATCAATATCTTCGTGCTGCCGGCCGCCATCGGCGGGGTGATGACCTTCGGGGGCGGCGGTGACGCCGACCTTTATGTGTTGTCGCTGCCGCTCGAAGCCGGGCACGGCCTTGTCACGCTGATCACCTTCATCGGCGGCTTTTCGGCGGCTACCGCCATGGTCATCGTTGCGTCCGTCGCGCTGGCGATCATGATCTCAAACGACATGGTTCTGCCGATTTTCCTGAGGCAGCGGCTGCTGGGGCGGCCGAGCCAGCGGGAGGATTTTGCCAAGACACTGCTGCATATCCGACGCACCGCAATCTTCGGCGTGCTGGCGCTCGGCTATGTGTATTTCCGCTCCGCCGACAACACGACGGGGCTTGCGAAGATCGGCCTCCTCTCGTTTGCGGCCATTGCGCAAATCGCACCTGCCATGTTCGGCGGGCTGATCTGGAGGCGAGCCAATGCGCGCGGCGCCATTGCCGGGCTCACCTCGGGTTTCCTCGTCTGGGCCTATCTGCTGTTCCTACCGAGCCTTGGCGCCGACGATCACTCCTGGATCGCGTCCAGCGTGCTCGGCTTCCTGCTGCCCGGCCTCTCGATGTTCGAGCCGCAATATGCCGACGCGCTGGTGAACGCGACGATCTTCAGTCTGCTGATTAATACGCTCGCCTTCATCGTCGGCTCGCTCAGCCGCAATCCGCGACCGGTCGAACGCATCCAGTCGGCGATTTTCATCAAGCGGCAGCCACGCTCCAATTTTGCCATCCGGGGCTGGAAAACGAGTGTCGCGGTCGGCGACCTCAAGACGGCCATCGCCCGTTATCTCGGCAATGAGCGCATGGAGCGTTCTTTCCGCTCTTACGAACAGGCGGCCGGCCGCAAGCTCGCGGATGACAGCCCGGCCGACATGGCCTTCATCCACTTCTCCGAACAGTTGCTCGGCAGCGCGATCGGCTCGTCCTCGGCACGCCTTGTGCTGTCGCTGATCCTGCAAAAGGCCGAAGACCCGTCGGCCGACACCGTCTGGCTGCTCGACCAGGCCTCCGAGGCGCTACAGTACAATCAGGACATGCTGCAGACGGCACTGGCCCAGATGGAACAGGGCATCGCGGTCTTCGACGCCTCGGACCGTCTCACCATCTGGAACCGGCGTTTCCGCAGCCTTCTCGATCTGCCGGAGCATGTGGGGCAGGTCGGGTTCCCGCTCGCCGACATGATCGCCATCCTCGCACAGCGCGGTGACGTCGCCGCATCCGATGTGGCCGCCGTCATCCATGGCTTCCACCAGTTCGATCACCCCTTCCAGATGGTGCTTGGTGGCGGGCAAAGGATCATCGAAGTCCGTTGCAATCTGATGCCGGACAAGGGTCTGGTCGCAACCTTCAGCGACATTACCGCCCGGGTCGAGGCCGATCAGGCGCTCAAACAGGCAAACGAGACGCTGGAACAGCGCGTCAGCGAGCGCACCGCAGAACTCACCCGCGTCAACCATGCGCTCGCCGAAGCCCGCGCGGCGGCCGACGAGGCGAACATCGGCAAGACCCGCTTTTTCGCAGCGGCGGGCCACGACATCCTGCAGCCGTTGAATGCCGCACGGCTTTATTCTTCCTCGCTCGTCGAACGTCTCGGGGATTCGGAAAACAGTGCGCTGGTCGAAAACATCGATTCCGCGCTGGAATCAGTCGAAAGCATTCTCGGTGCCGTGCTCGACATATCGCGGCTCGATACGGGGGCGATGAAACCGCGTTTCTCCACCGTTCCCCTTGCCGGGTTGCTGCAGAAGATCGAGACCGATTTTGCGCCGATGGCCCGCGAGAAAAATCTGAAACTGGTGGTGATGCCCACCCGGTTCTCCGTCCGCTCGGACCCGACCCTGCTGCGCCGCCTGATCCAAAACCTTGTCTCGAACGCGATCAAATATACGCCTTCCGGCCGGATCGTCGTCGGCGCCCGGCGTCGCGGCGACAAGGTCGTGATCCAGGTCACCGATTCCGGCATCGGCATTCCGTCGTCAAAATTCCGCACCGTGTTCAAGGAATTCGCCAGGCTGGAAGAGGGGATGCGCACCGCTTCCGGACTTGGCCTCGGGCTTTCGATCGTAGACCGCATCGCGCGTGTCCTGCACCATCCGGTCGAACTGGCTTCAAAGCCCGGCAGAGGCACGACGTTCAAGGTGGTCATGCCGATCGACGTTGCCAAGCCGGCTTCCGACGGCGTCGTCAAGCTTGCTAGCGACAGTCGCACGACACCGTCGCTCATCGGCTTCCGCGTCCTGTGCATCGACAACGAGCCGAAGATTTTGGAGGGCATGCAGTTGCTGATCTCGGGCTGGGGCTGCGACGTCACATGCGCAGGATCGATTGCCGACATGGATGCGGCTCTGGAAGGTGCGGCCGCACCCGATCTCGTGATTGCCGACTATCATCTTGGCGACGGCAGCGGCATTGGCGCAATTCTCCGGCTGCGTGCATTGACCAAAACGGAACTCCCCGCCCTCCTGATCACCGCCGATCGTTCGGCAGAGGTGCGCGCAGAGGCAGAGCGTCACGCAATCACATTGCAGCACAAGCCGGTACGCCCGGCGGCATTGAGAGCCTTCCTGACACAGATTTCCTCGCAGCGTCGCGTCGCAGCGGAGTAGAGGGGAAGTTCACCAGCTCTTCAGCGCACGCAGCGTCGGGGTCTTCTTGAACAGATGTCCGTCCATGCGTGCGAGCAGACGGTCGAGCAGCGAGACCGCCTCGACGATCGCCGGCCCCTTGTTGAGCATCACGCATTCGGCGCGGGCTGCCATGGCCGCATCGGTCATCTCGCCGCGGGTCGGAATGCCCTCCTTGACCATGTCCTCCAGGACCTGCGTTGCCCAGATGCAGGGAACGGAGGCCGCCTCGCACAGCCAGAGGATTTCCTCCTGCATCTCGGCCAGCCGCTCGAAGCCGATTTCGGCGGCGAGATCGCCACGGGCGATCATGACGCCGAAGGGGCCCCGTCGACGCGCACGGGCGATCAGGCCGGGCAGATTGGTCAGTGCCAGCGGTTGTTCGATCTTGGCGATCAGGCCCAGCTGTCGAGCGCCCTGGCCGCGTCGGGCGAGAACGGCATCGAGAAGGTCGATATCCTCGGGCCGGCTGACGAAGGAATACCCGATGAGGTCGGCGCATTCGATGACCGTTTCGAGATCGGTCTCGTCCTTGGCGGTGAGCGGTGAGAGGCCCAGTGCCGTGTCCGGCAGATTGACGCCCTTTTCCGGTTTCAGCTTGGTTCCGCCTGCCTTCGTTCGCTTCACGACGACCACAGCCTCACCATCCCCTACGCTTTCGACAACGGCCTCCAGCTTGCCGTCATCGTAACGCAGCCGGTCTCCTGCTGTCAGGCGCGTCACCATTTCGGGCAGGGAGACGGTGGCGGAGAAGCGGACCGCGTCGTCGAGACGAGGTTCACCGTCCGCGACGAGGCGCAGCCGGTCACCGACCTGCAGGCGGGCCTTCTTCTCAGCGGTTGCCACAGCTTCGGTTCGGATCTTCGGGCCGGCCACATCCATCAGCACCTTAATGTCACGCCCGACCACCTTCCCGGCCTGACGCACGTAAGCGGTCATGGCGCGCCATACTTCCGGGCCATCGTGCGCGCAGTTGATGCGCGCGATATCCATGCCGGCGCGGGCGAGGTCGAGGATCATGTCGGGACCATCTGCTGCCGTTCCCGGCAGCGTGACCATAATGCGGGTACGGCGGTCTAATCCTCTGTCGCCGAGTAGCGCGCCGGTGGCTTCGTCCAGGCGGGCTTCGCCTGCGAAGAATGAGGTTTCATCGGTGGCCGGCGGAGGTATATCGGGCCGTCCGCCCGCAAGCGCAGACAGCGCGTTTAGCACGGCATCTATAGTGGGCAGGACACGGTTTTCCAGCCGACCCATGGAGGAGAGGCCAAGCGCCATCAAGCGGCGCTGGAGGGGGCGGATGTCGTGGTGGCGTAGGGCGAGATAATGGCAGAGGTTGTCGATGGCCGGGTCGTCCTGGGCGCCCCCTTCGCCGCTGATCCGTGTTTTCCGTTCGGCGGCATCCGTCAGGATCTGCGCCCGAAGCCCAAGAAGCTCTTCGTGGGCTGCAGCGGCGCGCATGGCGGGGGTGTTGGCGGCGGTGATGTTCATTGTCTTGCCTTGTTCCGGCTGATGCTGCCGACAGGCTACACCGGGGATCTTGACGTTCACGTGACACACGTCAAGCCTTCGTCTTCCGGCGAATAGCGGTGCGCGACAAAGCACTCTATGGTGCCACCAACCGACGCGGCAGGGAGGGCTGACGAAGGCATGAAGATCGCAATTCTGTCCGACATCCATGGCAACCGGCAGGCCTTCGAGGCCGTGCTCGCGGATGCCCGCGTGCGCGGTGCAGAGCGCTTCGTCATCCTCGGCGACATCGTGGGCTACGGCGGCGACCCGAAATGGTGCGTCGAAACATGCATGGATATGGTCAGCCATGGCGCTGTCGTGGTGCGGGGCAATCATGACCAGGCGATCAGCGATCCTTCGTATGCCATGAACGCGTCCGCCGGTATCGCGATCGACTGGACCCGGATGGCGCTGGAACCACGGCACCGGGAGTTTCTCGCCCGGCTGCCGGTTTCCGTCACAGACGAGGACCGACTCTACGTGCATGCGGAGGGATCAGCACCGAGCCGCTTCACCTATGTCCATGACCGTGGCGATGCCGATGCGCATTTCCGGGGCTGCGATGCGCGGCTCAGCTTTTGCGGTCATGTGCATGCGCCTGCCCTCTACGGCCTCGGTCTCGGCGGCAAGGTCACGACCTTTGTTCCGGCCTCCGATATCGGCATTCCCGTCGGTCCCCCGCGACGCTGGCTGGCCGTCATCGGATCGGTCGGACAACCGCGTGATGGAAATCCAGCAGCGGCCTGGGCGCTTTACGACACGGACGCCTATGAGCTGTCCTTCCGCTGGACAGCCTATGACATAGACGGAGCCGCTTCCGCCATTCGCGCGGCCTCCCTGCCGGAAGGGCTCGCGCTCAGACTTTACAAGGGACGCTGAGAAAGGGCGCCTCGACGGCGCGGGACAGAGGGGGCCGCATGGCACGCACACGCATCGACGAAGGCGACGTCATCGACGGTTTCACGCTCGGCAAGCTCGCCCATACCGGGGGCATGGCCAAGCTCTACGAAGTGACCCATCCCGATCACCCGGGTCCCCTTTTGATGAAGGTGCCGCGTATCGGCTCCGGCACGGATCCGGCCACCATCGTCGGCTTCGAGATGGAACTCATGATCCTGCCGCGGATCAGCGGGCCGCATGTCCCACGCTTCGTGGCGCGCGGCGACTTTTCGCAGCAACCCTATATCGTCGTCGAACGCCTGCCGGGCAAATCCCTCTACCCACTCCTGGAACGTCTACCCTGCTCCCAGCCGGAAGTCGTTGAGATTGCATCCAAGATTGCGACCGCGCTTGCCGACCTGCACCGGCAGAAGGTGGTGCATCTCGATATCAAGCCATCCAACATCCTGTTTCGGGATACCGGCGAGGCCGTGCTCGTCGACTACGGCCTCGCCCGTCATCTCGAACTACCGGACCTGATGGACGAGGAGTTCCGCCTGCCCTATGGCACGGCGCCCTATATGGCACCGGAGCAGATCCTCGGCGTGCGCTCCGACTTCCGCTCGGATCTCTTCGCGCTCGGGGTTCTCATGTATTTCTTCTCGACCGGCCGGCGACCCTTCGGCGATCCGCAGCGGATGAACGGGCTGAAGAAGCGCCTCTGGTGGGACCCGCCACCGCCACGCGAGCTCAATCCAATGGTCTCCAAGGCCTGCCAAGAGATCATCCTGCGCTGCCTGGAAGTGGACCCTGCCCGCCGCTACCAATCCGCAGCGCAGCTCGCACTGGATCTCGGCGATCTCTACAATGTCCGGCTCACTGCGCGGGCGGAGAAAACCAGCAGAGATGGCTGGCGGAAGGTGGTCAAGCGGATGCTGAACCCCGACCCGATCGAACTGATCAAACCCAAGGGGGCGGCAGCGATCCTCGCATCCGCACCGATCGTGATGGTGGCGATCGATCTGAACGCGGCCAGCCAGGAACTGGCGGAAGCCTTACGGGAGACGGCCAAGCGCATCATCCGCAACACGCCGCATGCCCGCATCGCCTGCGTCAACGTGCTGAAGATCGCGCGTATCGCGCTCGACGACGATCTGGATGCCGAGGGCAACAGCAAACATGTGATGCGGCTTGCCGCCCTCAAGCATTGGGCAGCGCCGCTCGGGGCCGATGAAGCGGATATCACCTATCACGTTCTGGAAGCCGTCTCCCCGGCCCAGGCGATCCTGACCTTTGCGCGTGACAACAATGTCGATCATGTAGTGATGGGGGCCAGAGCCAATTCGACGCTGCGCTCGTTGATGGGCAGTGTTTCCGGCGAGGTGGCGGCATCCGCACCCTGCTCCGTCACGGTGGTCAGGGTGCGAGGTGCGACGTCGCTGAAGCCGGTCTACGGATCGGGTGACGACAACGAGGCCGAGACGGTCGGTCACGCCTGAACCGGCCATGCCAGATCAAAGCCGAAGAGACCAGACGGTTGCGTTGTTGACCACTCCCTGTTCGGCGATCAGCCTGACAGAACGGATCGGCTCGAACCCCGCGATGCGTTTGGTTCCCGCGATCCGCCCGCCATCGGCGAAGACTTCCAGCGACCCGTAGTCGAGAAAGACCCTCACGCGGCGGATACCCGCAGCCTTGGCAAGATAACGCGGGCCGGGAGGCTCTTCTGCCCGGTCGAAATAGGCATGCAGGATCTCCAGCCCCTCTTCATGTTGGGCAAGCGCAAGGCGAATTTCCAGGTGGTCGAATTCCAGCCGAAAAGCGCCTGCGGCCTCTGTCAGCTCGAACGTGATTTCTGCGGCACCATTCGGCAGCGTGACCACCTGCCCGGCAGCGAGCCGGGTGCGATCCAGCATCCGCGTCCGCAGGCTTTCGGCAGCACCGATCGGCGGGGTCAGAAGTGTGTCCCCCTCCAGAACGAGGGTGCGCGGCAGCGTCATGGCCGAGGGAAAATCGACGGTCGGCCCCGTGTCCGCCCAATTGCCGAGCCAGCCTATCCCGACAGGCGTGTTGCCGTCGACGAAAGCCTGGAAGGCGTAGTTGTCGGTGCCAAAATCCAGCTCGCGGCCGAAGGCCTTGGCAAAGCTCTTGCCATCGAACCAGCCGATATCGATCATCGTGAGGTTCCGGCGGCCGGTTTCCTTGTCCTCGCCATTCATCAGGCCATAGATCAAGGCCCAGCGCGTGGCTGGATCCCGGTGATCGCCATCGATGGGCAGTAGGCAGGGGCATTCCAGCGCAGAGGTTTCGAAGCGGGTCTCGGTGTAGAGTTTGCCCAGGTAGGTCCAGCCGCCGGCAGCGGTGTTGTCTTGTGTCTCATACAGCAACACAACTCCGCCCTCGGCGCTCTGGCTGCCGAGCAGCATCTTCCAGAGTCCATCGGGACCCTTGAACACATAAGGATCGCGGAAGTCGAAGGTGAGGCCTTCGCCATCCGGTCTGCGGGGCAGCAGCACCTCGGCGGCACCGGCACTAAAGAGATCCGCCGATGTGGCCGTGAGCTGGATTTCCTGTTCGGGGATGCGGTCCGCGATCTTTTCCGTGAAGAAGACCCGGATGCCCGGTCCATCGGTCCGGGCGATCGCCGATCCCGAGAAAGCGCCACCGCGCTTGTCGGGTCTCACGGTGAGTTCTTCCGAGGGAAACAGGAAGACCGGCAGATGACGCCAACGCAGATAATCCGCCGAGACGGCATGGCCCCAATGCATGTTGTTCCATATCCGGCCATGCGAATAGTGCTGATAAAAGAGATGCGGGCGTCCGCCAAAGCGGCCAAAGCCGTTGGGATCGTTCATCCAGCCGAAGGGCGGGCGGAAGTGATAGCCATCGGGAAGATCCGGCGGCTCGTTGGCGGGATTGGTGTGGATCACCGTGATGCCGGTTTCCAGCACATCCGACGGCGTGAACCAGTAAGCGACCGAGAGGGACGTGACCGCCGTGTCGTAGGCGAGCGTCACCGTGCCGCCGCCGAAAACGTGGTAGATGCGGAAGGAATTTTCCTCGGCATTGACCGCCTGAACTTCACCGAACTTGCCGCTGACGCTGTACAGAGAGACCGACCCAGGTTCATTCGGTGTGACCGCCTTCAGCCAAAGATGCAACACGGCATTCACGGGAAGGTCGACCTCGATCGCCCTGTGATCCTCGGGTATGGCGGTCGTCGTCTTCATCGGCATCTCCCTTTCTGGCTGTTGTCCCGCGCTCAACGGGAGCATGCGCGGGCCTGTTCCATACTTCGATGTCACAGAGGCTTCAGAAAACCTTCACGGCGGTTTCACGCGACGCGCCTATTGCGGCGGGAACGACACTGAAGATCGGAGTCCTGCTCATGCGTCTCGCCGTTCTCGTCCTCGGCCTCTTGCTTTCGCTCGTCACAGGGGCGGCCAGTCTTGCGCCCATTCCCATGGCGAACCGGGCCGCTCTCGTTCACGACCGGTTGGTGCATGCCAATCTCAACCGCGATCATGTCATGGTCGTGGCTCATCGGGCCGGTTGGAAAAAGGACGGCGTGATCATGCGCGCCGAAAATTCCTTCGCGGCCATCGATCACGCCGTATCCGTCGGCGTCGAGATGGTCGAACTCGATGTGCGCCGCACGAAAGACGGCGCGCTTGTGATCATGCATGATGACACGCTCGACCGAACCACCACCTGCCGCGGCAAGGTGGCGGACCACACGCTCGCCGAATTGCGAGCCTGCCGACTCGTGGTTGAAGGTGAGCGGAGGCTGACGGACGAGCATGTCTTCACTCTCGAAGAAGCCATGTTGCATGCACGCGGCCGGATCATGATCAATATCGACAACAAGCTCGAGCCGGAGGCCTTGGTCGAGGTGGCGGAGCTCGCCCGCAGCCTGGGCATGACCGATGGCGTGCTGCTCAAGCTCCCGGTCTGGAACGCGGATCGCCTACAGCTTGCCCGGGACATCCGCCGGGCTATCGGCCCCGACATTGCCTTCATGCCGATCCTCGCCGATGACGCAGTGACGGAACCGGCTTTCATTGATCGGACACAATCGACACTCGGCGCACCGGCAGCGGAGTTGGTGCATTGGCACCGTGATGCAGGGCAGCCGCTCACGTCGGATGGCGGGCCGCTGCTTTCGCCCCTCTCAAGAGCTGCGGCGATCCGCAACAACGCGCATCTGTGGATCAACACCTATCCGATCACCGACCGCCCCGAAGGCATGGTGGCTGGTGGTCGCGGCGATTATCTTGCGCTGACGACCGGACGCCCTGAAGATGTCTGGGGCTTCTTCGTCGATCGGGGTGTGACGATCATTCAGACCGACGAGCCGGAGGCCGTGATCGCCTGGCTCGATGCCCAGGGTCTGCGACGCCCCTATGATCTGACGAACTGAGGTATCGCCCACAGCAGGAAAGAGAAAAGGCGGCCCGGAAGCCGCCTTTTCCACTCATACCGATTTGCCTCAAGCAGCCTTTGCGGCTTCACCGTAGGGATCGAAGCGGCCGTAGAAGGTCTCGCCCTTGGCAGACATGTCCTTCAGCAGCGGCGTCGGGGTGAAGTGCGCGCCGTAGTCCTTCGCGAGGCGTTCGCAGAGGCTTACGAAGTTCTTCACGCCCATGCCGTCGATATAGGACAGGGCACCACCGGTGTAAGGTGCAAAGCCGAAGCCGAGGATCGAGCCGACATCGGCCTCGCGCGGGTCGGTGACGATGCCTTCCTCGACGGTGCGGGCGGCTTCGAGCGCAATGGTTGCAAGGAAGCGTTCCTGCAGTGTCTTGACGTTGACGGCGTCCGGCTTCTGCTGCGGATAGAGATCCTTCAGGCCGGGCCAGATGTGCTTCTTCGCCGGCTTTGCCGGATAGTCGTAGAAGCCCTTGCCGTTCTTGCGGCCGAAGCGCTCTTCCTTCTCCACCATGCGGGAGACAAGCTCCATGTGGCGCGGGTCGATCGCCTTTTCGCCGAGATCGGCAACGGTGGCCTTGAGGATCTTGTAGGAAAGATCGATCGCCACTTCGTCGTTCAAGGCGAGCGGGCCGACCGGCATGCCGGCGAACTTCGCGGCATTTTCGATCATGACCGGCGGCACGCCTTCGATGAGCATGTTGTAGCTCTCGGACATGTAGCGCAGGACGCAGCGATTGACGAAGAAGCCGCGGGTGTCGTTGACGACGATCGGGGTCTTCTTGATCGCGGCGACGTAATCGAGGGCGACGGCGAGCGCCTTGTCGCCGGTTTCCTTGCCGAGGATGACTTCCGTCAGCATCATCTTCTCGACCGGCGAGAAGAAGTGGATGCCAATGAAATCAACCGGGCGCTTGGAGTTCTTGGCGAGACCCGTGATCGGCAGCGTCGAGGTGTTGGAGGCGAAGATTGCGCCTTCCGGCAGCACGGCCTCGACCTTCTCGATGACGGCCTTCTTGACGTCACGGTCTTCGAAGACGGCTTCGATGACGAGATCGGCGTCGGCAAGCGTGCCGTAATCGTCGGAGGGCGTGATGAGCGAGAGCAGCTTGTCGCCCTCGTCCTTGGTCATCTTGCCCTTACCGACGGCACCGGCAACGAGACCTTCCGAATGCGTCTTGCCCTTGCCCGCGGCGTCCATGTCACGATCGATCAGCACGACATTGATGCCGGCTGCTGCCGTGACGTAAGCGATCGAAGCGCCCATGAAACCTGCGCCGACGACGCCGACCTTCTTGATCTCCGACTTCGGCTGGCCGGCGGGGCGGCGGGCGCCCTTGTTCAGTTCCTGCATGGAGACGAAGAGCGAGCGGATCATCGAATAGGCTTCGGTGGTCTGGACGATCTCGGTGAAATAGCGCTGCTCGATCCGAAGGCCCGTGTCGAACGGCACCTGCAGGCCTTCATATACGCATTTGAGGATGGCGAGTGCTGCCGGATAGTTGCCCGCGGTTTCGCGGCGCAGGATGGCCGAGGCTGCCGGCCAGAGCTGGGCAGAAGCCGGGGTCCAGATTCCGCCGCCGGGAACCTTGAAGCCCTTTTCGTCCCAGGGCGCGACCGGCTTCAGACCGTCCTTGATCATCTGCTTGGCGGCACTGATCAGATCGCCGGGTTCGACGACCTGGTGCACGAGGTTCATCGCCTTGGCGCGGGCAGCTGAAAGGGTCTGACCTGTGGTCATCATCTGCAGGGCATCCTGCGTGTTGGCGAGACGCGCTACGCGCTGCGTGCCGCCGGCGCCGGGGAAGATACCGACCTTGACTTCCGGCAGGCCGATCTTGACCGACTTCGCGTTCGACGCCACGCGGCCATGGCAGGCGAGCGACAGTTCAGTCGCGCCACCCATGCAGGTGCCGTTGATCGCCGAGACCCACGGCTTGCCGCAGGTTTCGATCTTGCGCCACAGCCAGGTCATGCGGCCAGCGGCGTCGAAGAGCTTCTGGACAGCGGCGGCCGGGTCCTTGGCCTTTTCCTCTTCGAGCATGGAGAACATGCCCTTGATCATGGTGAGATCGGCACCGCCGGAGAAGGACGACTTGCCCGAGGTGAAAACCACGCCCTTGATGCCGTCGTCGGCAACGGTCTGGTCGAGGATCTTCTCGATCTCGTCCATCACTTCCACGGTGAAGACGTTCATCGACTTGTCGGGCATGTCCCAGGTCACGAGGGCAATGCCGTCTGCGTCGGTCTCGATGGTGAAATTCTTGTAGGTCATGATGGGATTCCTCTTCCCTTGATTTCGCCGATGTCGCCGCCGCTCCGCGTTGGGTGCGATCTGGCGGGGTTAAGCCCCTCCCCCTTGTGGGGAGGGGTTGGGGAGGGGATCCTGTGCAAAAGCCCCTCCCGCCTGCCGGCCACCCTCCCCACAAGGGGGAGGGTTGGACCCCATCAAACGCGCTCGATAACCGTCGCCGTGCCCATGCCGGCGCCGATGCAGAGCGTGACCAGCGCGGTGTTGAGATCGCGGCGTTCCAGCTCGTCCAGCACCGTGCCGAGGATCATCGCGCCGGTGGCACCGAGCGGATGGCCCATGGCGATCGCGCCACCGGCGACGTTCATCTTCGAATGGTCGACGTTGAAATGCTGCATGAAGCGCAGGACGACGGCAGCGAAGGCTTCATTGAGTTCGAACAGGTCGAAATCGGAGATCTTCATGCCGGTGCGCTTCAGGAGCTTTTCCGTCACGTCGACCGGGCCCGTCAGCATGAGCGCCGGATCAGAGCCGATATTTGTGAAGGCGCGGATGCGGGCGCGAGGCTTCAGGCCCATGCTCTCACCACCGGCCTTCGAGCCGACGAGAACGGCCGCGGCACCATCGACGATACCGGAGGAATTGCCCGCATGGTGGATGTAGTTGATACGCTCGATTTCCGGATGGGCCTGGATGGCGACGGCTTCGAAGCCGCCCATTTCGCCAGGCATTTGGAAGGACGGGTTGAGGCTTGCCAGCGACTGCATGTCGGTGCCGGGGCGCATGTGTTCGTCGCGGTCGAGAATGACGAGGCCGTTGCCATCCTTCACCGGGATGACCGACTTTGCAAAATTGCCGGCAGCCCAGGAGGCGGCAGAGCGCTTCTGGCTTTCGACGGCATAGGCGTCGACGTCATCACGGGTAAAACCGTACTTGGTGGCGATGAGGTCAGCGGAGACACCCTGCGGCATGAAATAGCCGGGGAAGTTGACAGAAGGATCCATGTACCAGGCGCCGCCCGACATGCCCATGCCGACGCGGGACATGCTTTCGACGCCACCGGCAATCACAATGTCGTCCGAGCCGGCCTTGACCTTGCCGGCTGCAAGGTTGATCGCGTCGAGGCCAGAGGCGCAGAAGCGCGAAATCTGGATGCCAGGAGCAGCAAAGTCATAGCCAGCCTCGAAGGCGGCGGCCTTCGGGATCACGGCGCCGGCTTCCATGACCGGATCGACACAGCCGAAGATGATGTCGTCGACGGTGGAGGTGTCGAGGCCGTTGCGGTCGCGCAGCGCTTCCAGCGTCTTGGCGGCGAGGCGGGGGGTCGGCACTTCGTGCAGCGATCCATCCTTCTTGCCGCGCCCGCGGGGCGTGCGCACGTGGTCATAAATGAAGACTTCAGTCATCGTCTCTCTCCCTTGGGCGCGCAGGGGCGCCGGAAATTCACTGTCCTTCGCCTACCAACTCTGGGCCAGGCGGGGCCGCATCCTCGGGGTCAACCCTCCCCCTTGTGGGGAGGGTCGGAGCGCAGCGACGGGGAGGGGTTTATCCTTACAAGGCCCCTCCCCATCCCTCCCCACAAGCGGGAGGGAGCAGGTCGCGCAATCAAAACGCTTCCGCGGCCATTTCCATCAGGCTGTCGGCGCCGGTCTCGATGCGGGCCTTGCGCAGGCCCGTCTCCGGCATGACCTTTTCCATGTAGAAGCGGCCGGTCAACAGCTTGTTCTTGTAGTAATCGGCATCGCCAGAGCCTGCGGCAAGGTTGTCGTTGGCGGCCTTCGCCATCTTCGCCCACATGTAGCCGAGCACGACGAGACCGAAGAGGTGCATGTAATCGGTCGAGCCGGCACCGGCGTTGTCGGGCTTGGCCATTGCATTCTGCATGAACCACATGGTGGAAGCCTGCAGGTCGTTCAAGCCCTTCTTCAGGCCCTTGGTGAAGAAGGCCATCTTCTCGTCATTGCGATGCTCTTCGCAGAAATCACCGATTTCCTTGAACAGCGCCATGACCGCACGGCCGCCATTGAGGCCGAGCTTGCGGCCAACGAGGTCCAGCGCCTGGATGCCGTTGGCACCTTCATAGATCATCGCGATGCGGGCATCGCGGACATACTGGCTCATGCCCCATTCTTCGATGTAGCCGTGGCCGCCATAGACCTGCTGGGCCATGACCGCGTGGTCGAAGCCCTTGTCGGTCAGGACACCCTTCAGGATCGGCGTCATCAGGCCAAGAACGTCGTCGGCGAGCTGCTTCTCAGCCTCATCGCCCGAGCGATGCGCGATGTCGGACTTCAAGGCGGTCCAGAGCGTGAAGGCACGGCCGGCTTCGTTGAAGGACTTGATGGTCAAGAGTGCGCGGCGGATGTCCGGATGCACGATGATCGGATCGGCCTTCTTTTCCGGCGCTTTGGCACCGGAGAGAGAGCGGCCCTGGATGCGCTCGCGGGCATAGTTGGCGGCGTTCTGGTAAGCGATTTCAGAGATCGACAGGCCCTGCAGACCAACGCCGAGGCGGGCCTCGTTCATCATGACGAACATGGCAGCCAGACCCTTGTTCTCGGCACCGATCAGATAGCCGGTCGCCTCGTCATAGTTCATGACGCAGGTAGCGTTGCCGTGGATGCCCATCTTGTGCTCGATGGCGCCGCAGGTGACCGTGTTTCGGGCACCGACCGAGCCGTCATCGCCGACCATAAACTTCGGCACGATGAAGAGCGAGATGCCTTTGGTCCCCTCGGGCGCGCCTTCGATGCGGGCCAGCACGAGGTGGATGATGTTATCCGACATGTCGTGTTCACCGGCAGAGATGAAGATCTTCTGGCCGGAAATCTTGTAGGAACCGTCGCCGTTCGGGACCGCCTTGGTGCGCAGCAGACCGAGGTCGGTGCCGCAATGGGGTTCGGTGAGGTTCATCGTGCCGGTCCAGATGCCCTCGACCATCTTTGGCAAATATTTCTGCTTCTGCTCGTCGGAGCCATGCACGAGGATCGCGGCGATCGCGCCCTGGGTCAGGCCCGGATACATCATCAACGCCATATTGGCCGACGACATGTATTCGCCGACGGCGGAATGCAGGACATAGGGCAGACCCTGACCACCAAACTCTGTCGGAACGGCAAGACCCAGCCAGCCGCCCTGACAATAGGCGTCATAGGCTTCCTTGAACCCCTTCGGCGTCTTGACCGAACCGTCATCCGAACGGACACAGCCCTCCTGGTCGCCGGACAGGTTGAGCGGGAAAAGCTGCTCTTCCGCGAGCTTGGCCGCCTCGCCGACAATCGCCTCGATCATGTCGGGGGTGGCGTCTTCAAAGCCCGGCAGGTTGTTGTACCGCTCGAGACCAAGGACGTCGTTCAGAATGAAAAGCGTGTCGTTTACGGGGGCCTTGTAGACAGGCATCGGTCATCTTCCTCCAAAGACTTTGGTTCCGACGGGATCGGACTGTTCCGGCTTATACAAATAATTGACGTGCGCGTAAACGTCAAAATTTATCCTGAGCCGGTTTTTCGCGCGCGGGCGGGCAGCAGTCCTCCCCCCCCGACAATGTGCGCGAAAGGGCTTGCGCGGGGCATTTCAGACATCCCTGAACTAGCCTCGGTTTGCGTATTTCTTAACCGGACTTAACGGCTTGTTTACCATGTTTCATGAAAGGTTGCGTTTGAAAGCCGATGATCGAACACCGATTCCCGCCGCCCTTGGCCGTTCTTGCGCCCAGGAGCGGGAAACGAAGGACAAAATCACCGGCACCGGACGCATCGGGGGGTGCGACGCCTTCCCCGCATCATGAAGCGAGCAGAACCATGAACGGATCTCGATCCTCCTCTCCGCGCCCCGGCAGCCCGTCCTCGCTGGATGCGCTCAGCCGTACCATCGAAGGGCTTGAGGCAAGGATCGAGGGCCTGATGAACCAATCGGGCGCCCGGGTTGCAGCACCAGAATCTGCCCCCCGGCCCCTGCCCCGCAGCCGCGCTGAGGAGCAACCTCGCCGGCTCGATCCGCTCGCCGAAATTCGCCAGCGCCAGAAGGCCCTGGAAGAAGGTCGCGCCCGTGGCGCCGAACGCGGCAGCCTCTACAATCGTGGCGACGATCAGCCTGCGCGCGTGCCCGTCCGGACACCACCGCTGTCGGAGTCGCGCCCCGCCTTCAACACACGCAGTGAGCCCCGCGCAGAGCCGGCACCGGCTGCCAGCCCGATCGCAAACCATGACGTGAACTCCGCCCTCTCCAATCTTCGCAAGGAGCTGCGCCAGGACGTGACGGAAACCCTGTCGCGTGAAATTGCCGGGCTTCGCGACGAGATGCGCGCAATCCGCGCTATCGCCGAAGAGCAGCGCCCCCAGGACGACATGCGCGCCGACATCGCGCGGCTTGCCGAGAGCCTCCAGCAGCTCGAAACCGCGCGGATGCCGGGGACTGACGGTTTGAAGCAGGATTTCAACGCGCTGCGTTCATTGATGGATGGGCTTGCCCGCGAGGAAAGCGTGCAGCGCATGGAACAGCGCTGGAGCGACGTCGAGGTACGCCTCGATGAGCTCGACACCGGCGCCATGCGCGACGAGATCATCCGGCTGGCAGACCGCCTGGACGAGATCAAGAGCCAGCTCGGCGCCATGGGCGACAGCCGCACCATCCGGGCACTCGAAGACAAGCTGATGACGGTGGCCAGCGCTCTCGAGCATATTGGCGCTCACATCGACCCGAACGAGCGTCTGGTGATGGAGCAATTTGCTGGTCTCGACCTTCGTCTGGACGAAATCACCCGCGCCATCGCTGCCAACAGCCGCGCCAGCGGACCGGCGAATGATCCGGCCACCTTCCACCGGCTGGAAGAACGTCTGGTTGGGCTCGCCCGGCAGATCGAAATGCTGTCGGATCGCCGCCAGCCGGAGCCGGACGCCTCGCAGGAACTGGCCGAGCGGCTGGAACTGCTGACGATGCGCATCGAGCAGCTGTCGGCCGAACAGAGTGCTGCACGCCTCGAGGAGCGCCTCGACCAGCTGTCCTACATGCTGGAACGCGGCCAGTCGCCGGCAGCAGCACCGGAACTGACGGGTTATCTTGCCGATATTTCGCGCAAGATCGATGCGCTGGATCAGGGCGCGGGCAACGAGCGTCTCGCCGATCGTCTCGATATCCTGGCGCGGCGCATCGAGGATCTCGACGCGCCACACCCCGCCGCCGTCATCGACGACAACGCGCTGCGCAATCTTGAGGACAGGCTGAATGCCGTGGTCGACCGGCTGGAGGAAACCAGCGTCAGCGGTTCGGTCACCGAAAATGCCAGCCTGCGTGGCCTCGAAGAGCAGATCGCCCATCTGTCCGCTCTGATCAGCCAGCCGCCGGCTGATCTGGAGGTTGCAGGCCGCATCTCCGCTCTCGAAGACTATGTCGCGACGAGCGACGAATACATCATCGAGGCGGCCCGCCAGGCGGCCGAAACGGTGATGGCCAACTTCACCCAGCGCAACCTCCTGAACGGAACGGCACAGCCCGCCGATCTTTCGGCCCTGACCGCGCTCTCCGACCACCTGAAGCAGCTCGAAGACTACTCCCGCCATTCCGAGGAGCGGACCCACCGCACCTTCGAAGCGCTGCACGACACGCTGGTGCAGATTGCCGGGCGTCTGGACGAATTGCATGAGTCCGCGCAGCGGCAGGATGCGCCTGCCATGTTTGCCCAGGCGCCCATTGCAACGGCACAGCCGGCGCGCCGGGCCGAGCCTCAGGCTCAGCCCCAGACGGCCAGCGTCAAGCCGCCGGAGATGCCGGCACCGGCCGCCAGCCACCCGATCGATGACGAGCTGCTGGCAGCCGCCGACGATTTCGCCCAGACGATGACAGCCATGCCGGTCATCGATGCAGCTCGTGAGAAAAAGGCATCCAAGCCCAGCCTTCTGGCGGGACTCGGCAAGAAGCTGATGCCGGGCAAGAAGGCAGAGAAGGCATCCCAGACCGCGAAGGTCGAGACGCGCGAGGTGATCGAACCGGCACCCTCGCTCGATCCCGTCGATGTTCTGCCGCCGGACGAGGCGAACGAACTGCTGGAACCGGGATCGGGTGCGCCCGATGTCCGCAAGATCCTCGAGCGTGTCCGCGCCAGCCAGCAAGCCGCGCAGTCCGGTGGCACGGAGCCGGAAAGTGGCGACCGCACGGATTACATTGCCGCTGCCCGCCGCGCCGCCCAGGCGGCCGCGATGGAGATGAACAGGACGCAGAAAGTCAGCCCCTCGGCAAAGGCGACCGCAAAACCGGCCGGCAAGGCCGGCGCCAAGGCGAAACCCGCTTCGGCGTCGGGACAGTCCTCGCTGTTTTCCCGCTATCGGCGACCGATCCTGATGGCCGTCGGCGCCATCCTGCTTGCCGCCATGGCGATGCCGCTGGTCAATACACTGACAAGGAGCGAAGCTCCTGCCGCGATCGAAGAGGCCGTTCCAGAAGACAATGGCGCGGTGACCCCGACCGAACCGAGCACCCCCGAACGCACCAGCGAGGCGCTGCCGGAAGCCGATGCCGTTGCACCCGATAATGGCGCGGCGGAAGCCAAGGCTCTTGCGGAATCGCCCGCCACGGCAGCAGCTCCGGTTGCCGACGAACCGTCCGCTGCTCCAGCTGCATCCACGGCTGCAGCGACCATCACCGCCGCCGCACCGACAACAGCCCCTGTCAATGCGCTAATGTCCCCCGTCGAAACGGCCCCAACCCAGACCCTGAGCGTCGCTGAGGCCCCCGCTGTTGCTTCCGAAGCGCCCTCCGCGCCAGTCGAGACAGCCACCACCGCTGCCGCCGCTCCCGCTGCGGACATTGTCGTCCCTGCCGAGATCACGCCGCCATCGCTGTCGATTGCGGCCAAGAACGGCGATCCGCTCGCGTTGTTCGAAATCGGCGCGCGCTACACCGAAGGACGCGGCGTCGCGAACAATTTTGCCGAGGCGGCGAAGTGGTACAAGCTCTCCGCTGACAAGGGTTTTGCCCTCGCTCAATACCGCCTGGCCAATTTCCTGGAAAAGGGAACGGGCCTCGCACCCGATATCAAGGAAGCCAAGCGCTACTATGAGCTGGCTGCAACTGCCGGCAATGCCAGTGCCATGCACAATCTGGCGGTGATCTATGCCTCCGGCAAGGACGGTGCACAGGATTATGCCAAGGCGGTCGAATGGTTCGGCAAAGCCGCTGAGCGCGGCGTATCCGACAGCCAGTTCAACCTCGCCATCCTCTACGCCCGCGGCAATGGAGCGGCACCGGACCTCGTCCAGTCCTACAAGTGGTTTGCCATCGCGGCCAAGGGTGGCGACAAGGATGCGGCCCAGAAACGCGACGAGGTCGCCAATGCGATGAAGCCGGACCAGCTGGAGCGCGCCCGTGCCGAGGTTGATCTGTGGAAGGCAACGCCTCTGGACCAGGATGCCAACTCGGCGAACACGCCGGACGAATGGGCCGGCAAGGGGCTGAAGACCGCCAGCATCGACATGAAGAAGGCGATCCGCAACATCCAGGCGATCCTGAACAAAAACGGCTTTGACGCTGGCAATCCGGACGGCGTGATGGGTGCAAAGACGGTGTCTGCGATCAAGGCCTTCCAGACCTCGATCGGCGAAGAACCGAACGGTCAGGTGAGCGACAAGCTGGTCAAGGAACTGCTTGCCCGCAACAAATGATCGCGCCGTCACAAAAGGCGTAAATTCCCTGCTTATGCAGGATCTCGAATTGACTCGCAGGGGATGCGGGCGCAAGAAGGAAATGCCGAGGGATCAAGTCCGATCAAATACTTGGTCTCTTCGAACTGATCTGAAAACGGGGCCGCCCAGGTCCGCACGACGTCCGCGCCGCAAGCGCGGATAATCGCATTTGAGGTCCTGACGTGACGATCTATCTGCCGATCGCCGAGTTGTCGGTCAACGTGTTCATCATCCTCGGCATGGGCGCGGCGGTCGGTTTCCTCTCGGGCATGTTCGGCGTCGGCGGCGGCTTCCTGATCACGCCGCTCCTGATCTTCTACAACATTCCGCCAGTCGTTGCGGTCGCCACCGGGGCGAACCAGGTCGTTGCCTCCTCCGTCTCCGGTGCCATCACCCACTTCCGTCGCGGCACGCTCGACATGAAGCTCGGCACGGTGTTGCTGATCGGCGGCCTTGCCGGCGCCAGTATCGGCGTGGGCATATTCTCCTGGCTGCGTCGGCTCGGTCAGTTGGACCTGATCATCTCCCTGCTGTATGTCGTCTTTCTCGGGACCGTCGGCGGGCTGATGCTGGCGGAAAGCCTTCGGGCGCTCAGGCGAGCAGCCCGCAACGAAACGGCACCTCTGAAGCGGCCCGGCCAGCACAACTGGGTCCACCGCCTGCCGTTCAAAATGCGCTTCAAGAAGTCGAAGATCTATTTGAGCGTCATCCCCATTCTGGCGCTGGGTTTTGCGATCGGCATCCTGACTTCGATCATGGGCGTCGGCGGCGGCTTCATCATGGTGCCGGCAATGATCTATCTCCTGCGCATCCCGACCAATGTCGTCGTCGGGACATCCCTGTTCCAGATCATCTTCACCACGGCCTACACGACAATCGTACAGGCCGCGACGAACTATTCCGTCGAC
This sequence comes from Allorhizobium sp. DMC15, assembly GCF_056314065.1. Classification (NCBI taxonomy): domain Bacteria; kingdom Pseudomonadati; phylum Pseudomonadota; class Alphaproteobacteria; order Hyphomicrobiales; family Rhizobiaceae; genus Allorhizobium; species Allorhizobium sp. DMC15. Next base: position 463,116 of record NZ_JBQUZB010000001.1, on the reverse strand, counting down.
ATCGTGCTCGCCTTCATCCTGATGGTTGCGGGTGTCATTGGTGCGCAATACGGTGTGCGTGTCGGCCAGAAACTGCGCGGCGAACAGCTGCGCGCGCTGCTCGGACTGCTCGTTCTCGCCGTCGGCGTGCGACTGGCCATCGAACTGATCGTGCCGCCAGACGATATCTATTCGATTGCGATCGGAGGCTGAGATGTCGATCCGGTTTCCGACCCTTGCCTTGGTCTTGATGCTATCGCTGCTCACCATCCACCCGGTGGCGGCGCAGGATCCGCTCGCCCTCGACTTCACGGGCAAGGAGAGCCTCGATATCGGCACCTCCACCAGCGAAATCGCGATTACCTCGGATTTCTCCGGCGCAGACCTCACCATATTCGGGGCGCTCGCCAATACCGACCAGCTGCTGCTCGCCATCGGCCAATACGATGTTGTGGTCACCCTGGAAGGCCCGAGCGACTGGACGACCGTGCGGCGCAAGGAGCGGCTGTTCGGGATCTGGGTCAACCGCACGTCGATGACCTTCGAACAGATGCCGATCTCCTATTCGCTGGCCAGTACCCGGCCTGTCGAGCAGATTTCGGCCGCGCGGGAGCTGACCTCCCGCAACATCGGCATCGACCATCTGGCGCTGACGCCGACGGGTTACATCACCACCGCCGCCAACCTCGCAGAATTCCGCGATGCGTTCCGTCGGTTGAAGCAGAGCCAAGGGCTCTATCAGCGCGACACGAACGGCGTGCGCTTCGTCTCGTCCAGCCTGTTCAAGGCGACGCTCCGCCTTCCCGCCAATATCCCCGACGGGGTCCATATGGTGCATGCCTATCTGTTCAAATCGGGCGAGTTCATCGCGGAGAAGGAATTGCCGCTGCGCGTGATCAAGACTGGCCTCGAGGAAACAATCACCGAGGCTGCGCATCAGCAGCCTCTCGTCTACGGCGTGTTCGCGGTGGTGATCGCACTGCTGACCGGCTGGCTGGCGAGCCTGGTTTTCCGGAAGGATTGAGGCTAGCCCAGCAGATTGCCGTAACGCACCGAGTAGATCCGGTCGCGACCCAACAAGTGGGCGATCAGATCGCTGCGGGCGAAAAGGCCGGTGAAGGCCTTGTGGCGCAGGTCCAGGCCGCCGGTGGTCACGCCGAAGGATGGCATCACCAGACGGTTGCCATCGGTGGCAAAGCAGGGCCGGCGCACGGACTTTTCCCGGCGACGAACGGTGGCCGACGGATGGAGATGTCCGGCGACTTCTCCCTTGCCATGCACAAGGGACGGTTCGTGGCGGAACGTCAGGCCGGCCAGGGTGATCTCGTCGGCCGAAATGCCCGGCAGATCGGTCGTACCATCCGGATCATGATTGCCGTTGATCCAGATGAAATCGCGGCCACGCGCCATCGCCTGGATCATTTCCCGAAACGGCAGAGGCATCAGGGCCGAGCCCGCCCGATCGTGGAAATTGTCGCCGAGGCTGATGACCGTCTTCGGCTGATATCGGGTCACGACGCCATCGAGCAAGCGCAACGTCGCCAGCGTATCATAGGGCGGCAGAAGCTGGCCGCGTCGGGCGAAGGCCGCACCTTTTTCGAGATGAAGGTCGGAGACGACCAGCGTATCGAGATCGGGCAGATAAAGCGCACCCACAAGGTCGCACACCGCCGCAACGCCGCAGAGCGCGATCTCGGTGGCGACCACGGTCGTGTCGGGTGGCGATAGTCGCCGTGCGGTCAAGCTCGTCATGCGTCAGTCCTGCCGCTTGCGGCGTTCGTTCTGCCGGTTCCTCCGGCGTCAGGCCATGGCCTCGGCGATCAGATCGTCGGCGGCCATGGAGAGCACGTGTTCTTGCGCCTCGCCGGCCACCGGCTCCTTGCCGATCTCCAGCATCACCGGCACGGCGAGCGGCGAGATATGGTCCAGCCGTTTGTGCAGGATGTGCCCCTTGATTCGCTCCAGCATATCGGCAAGTCGGGCGATGTCCAAAAGTCCTGCGGCGGCATCCTGTCGCGTCGCCTGCATCAGGATGTGGTCCGGTTCGTGGCTGCGCAGCACGTCATAGATCAGATCGGCCGAGACCGTCACCTGCCGTCCGGACTTTTCCTTGCCCGGATGCCGCTTTTCGATCAAGCCGGCGATGACGGCGCAGGTGCGGAAGGTGCGCTTCAGCATCCAGCTCTCGTCGAGCCAGGCTTCGAGATCGTCTCCCAGCATATCCTGGTCGAAGAGTTCCGACAGGCTGAGCACGCCCCGTGTAATGCGCGAACCCATATCCTCCAGACCCCAGATGGCAAGGGCATAATCGGTGGCGACAAAGCCGAGCGGCTTGGCACCCATCCGCTCCAGTCGCCGGGTCAAAAGCATGCCGAGCGTCTGGTGCGCCAGCCTGCCTTCAAAGGCATAGACGACCATGTAGAAGCGCTCGCCGCGCGGAAATGTCTCGATCAGCAGGTCGCCACGCTTCGGCAGGACAGACTTTTCCGCCTGCAGCGACAGCCAGTCGCGCACCTGATCAGGCAGACCCGTGCGGCGATCGGGATCATCCAGCATGGCGCGGACCTGCTCGGCGAGATAGGTCGACAGCGGAAACTTGCCGCCGGCGTAAGCGGGGATCTTCGGATCCATCGAAAAGGCATTCGAGACCAGACATTCGTTGTCGCGAATGCCTTCAAAACGCAGCACCTTTCCGGCAAAAAGGAAGGTATCGCCTTGGGTCAGCTGCTCGAAGAAATACTCCTCGACCTTGCCGAGCGTCATGCCACCCCGGCCGATCGAACCCAGGTGGTTTCGCTTGACGAGCCGGACATTCAGCATCGGCATTTCGACGATGGTGCCGAGGTTCAGGCGATACTGCTGCGCCACCTGCGGGTTCGAGACGCGCCAGAGGCCCTCCTTCGTCTTGCGGATGCGGGCATAACGCTCGTAGGTGCGAAGGGCATAACCGCCCGTCGCAACGAAATCGACGATGCGGGCGAAGGTCTCGCGCGGCAGACCGGCATAGGGCAAGGCGCTCGTCACCTCGGCGTAGAGATCCTCCTCGTCGAAAGGGCCGGCACAGGCCATGCCGAGCACGTGTTGTGCCAAGACGTCGAGCGACCCCTCGCCGACCGGCGGCGTGTCCTGTGCGCCGAGATAATTGGCGTCGAGGGCCGCCTGGCACTCCATCACCTCGAAGCGGTTGGCGGGCACGAGAATGGCGCGCGACGGCTCGTCCATGCGGTGATTGGCGCGGCCAATGCGCTGGGCGAGCCGCGAGGCGCCTTTCGGGGCGCCGACATGCACGACGAGATCGACATCGCCCCAGTCGATGCCGAGGTCGAGGGTGGAGGTCGCAACGACCGCCCGCAGTTTGTTCTCGGCCATGGCCGCCTCGACCTTGCGGCGCTGCGAGACGTCGAGTGAGCCGTGATGCAGCGCGATCGGCAGATTGTCGTCATTGACCGTCCAGAGCTCCTGGAAGAGCATCTCGGCCTGAGACCGCGTGTTGACGAAAAGCAGCGTCGTCTGGAAGTCCTTCAGCACCTTGTAGACGTCGGGAATGGCGTAACGCGCCGAATGCCCCGACCAGGGGATGCGTTCCTCGGTTTGCAGGATGGTGATGTTGGGCCGCGCGCCTCCGTCTACGGTGATCACACCAGCTGCCGCGTCTACATCGGGACGTTGGCCCACGAGCCAGCGACGCAAATCCATCGGCTGGGCAACCGTCGCTGAAAGTCCGATGGTCTGCAGGCCGGGTGCGAGCTTGCGCAGCCGGGCGAGGCCCAGAGACAGCAGATGGCCGCGCTTCGACGTCACGAGCGAATGCAGCTCGTCGAAGATGACGTAACGCAGATCCTTGAAAAACCTCCCGGCATCGGAATGGGACAGCAGCAATGCCAGCTGCTCGGGCGTCGTCAGCAAAATGTCCGGTGGATTGGTCTTCTGCCGCTGCCTCTTGCCGGCCGGCGTATCGCCGGTGCGGTTCTCGATGGTGATCGGCAGGCCCATCTCGGTCACGGGCTTCATCAGATTGCGCTCGATATCGACGGCGAGCGCCTTGAGCGGCGAGATGTAGAGCGTGTGGATGCCGACGAACGCCTCGCCGGGCTTCTTCGCCCCACGCTCGGTGAGTTCGGTCAGGGACGGCAGGAAGCCGGCCAAGGTCTTGCCGGCGCCTGTCGGCGCGATCAACAGCAGGCTTTCGCCGGCGCGCGCCCGGCCAAGCAGCTCCAACTGATGGGCGCGCGGGTTCCAGCCCTTTTCACCGAACCAACGGAGAAAGGGAGCAGGCAAAAGGGACAAGGTGGAATCAGCGGTGCTCACTGCGCCAAGGTAGTGGACGCAAAGGGAAAAAGAAGGGGGATGTGACCTGCACCCTTAGTGCGGCGGGGTCATGCGACCATCGCGCAAGGCTCGCGCGGCCCAGAGGCCGGCAACCATGACCATCGTGGAAACGAGCGCTGGGCCAAGATCACCAGCGGCCGGCGTCGCCACGGAAAAATTGTAGGCCGTGTGCCAAAGCGCGCAGACGAGGATGGAGTGCTGGAATTTCAGATAAAGCCAGGACAGGATGAAGGCACCGAGAAGAAGCCCGATCGCCCAACCGACAAGGGCCGGACCAATCATATCCGCCATGTTGCGGTGGACGAAGAACAGGGGCAGATGCCAGATGAGCCAGAGCAGGGAAACCCAGAGGGTCGCCTTTAGCGCCGAGCGGTCGATCGCCAGCCACTCGAGCGCATATCCCCGCCACCCGACCTCTTCACCAAAACCATTGAGCAAGAGAACGAGGACAATCGTCATCGACCATCCAATTTCTGGCGGCACGCCAGGATAACCGAAGAAGGCGTCTGGCGCCGGCCAGCCCATCCCCCGGACGCGGTCAATCAGGATCGCAAGGACCAGCAGCAGGAGCGGGAGAAGGACAAGCAACAACGCCAACCAATGGCGCACCGGCAGACGCACGCATCTGCGCAAGAGATCGATCAGACCTGTCCTGCCTTCGAAAACTGCCGTCGAGACCATGGCTCCGACAAGCGGCCCCGCGAGGCCTGGCAGATGTGTGGCTGGCGAGCCCGGCTGTACCATCTGCCCCGTGAGGAACATCCATCCCCAGTAGGTCCAGGAGAATGCCAGCGTAACGCCGTAGAAGACACCCAGGCGTGCCAGGAGAATTCGGGAGTTGGCGGAGGGATCAACCGACAAGAGCGCCCTACCTCAGCGCGATATACCGATCGGAGCGGTGATTGATCGCTAGAAACAGGTTCAGCACGACGGCGCCGATCACCGAATAGAGCACCACGCTAGGGCTGACGACTGCGAAGGCCAGCGCCATGACGCAGAGGTCGAAGGCCAGTTGCACAAGCCCTGCACGAATGCCGAAGCGATCCTGGATGTAGACTGCGAGAATGCCGAGACCGCCGAGGCTCGCCCGGTGGCGGTAAAGCGCCAAAAGTCCGAAACCGAGCAGCAGACCACCGAGCACGGCGGCCCAGACCGGCGCGATGCTCTCGATCACCAGGAACCGGCTTTCGATTTCAACCAGGAAGGAGGTCAATCCGACGGCGATGAAAGTCTTGATGGTAAAGTCGAGGCCGACGCGGCGGAAGGACAGAATGTAGAAGGGAAGATTGAGCAGGAAGAAGAGCAGACCAAAGCTCCAGCCGCTCCAGTAGTGCAGGACGAAGGCGAGGCCCGCCATGCCGCCGGTCAGGAGGCCGACCTTGGCGAGGAAGTACAGCCCCAGCGCCGCAATGAGACTGCCGGCCACGAGACCCTGCAGATCTTCTGCCGGCGTGTGGCGGGTCGGGTTGGAATTCCAGATGCCCAGCATGCTCGTCATTTGCGCCATCACATCTCTCCGGAAAACGAGGCCTCCCGAGTGCAAATGCTACGCGAGAATCCCAGCTTCGCAAGAGCGATGGGTCAGGAAACCTGACCTAACGATCAAATCGCAAGAATGCTGCTTTTCAGGGCCTTCTCGACGCAAGAAACAGGATGCCGGAGACCGGTTTGCCGGCATCCATGCGAATGGTCGTCCGCCGCAGTTTCAGAAGGTCAAAGCCGTTTTCGGAAAGACGCGTCCGCACATGCGGCTCGGTGTGGGCGTAACGGAGGCTCGGCGCGAGCTGGAACCCCTCTCCGTCACCCGCATCCTCGACGGAAAATGCAAACAATGCGTCAGGCTCGGCGAGTGCCGCTGCAAGCATAAAGGCATTGCCGAGATCGCCGAGATACATCAGCACATCGGCAGCCGAAACGAGACCGGCACGCGCCTCCCGAAGCCCTCCGACGAACAGGCCCGATGCTGCCGCATCCAGAGACAGATCCGCCTTTGCCAGGAGATCGTAGAGCTTTTTCTCTCCGGCCTTGGCCAGCATGTTGAGCGAGAGATCGAAGCCTTCCAGCCTGTCCGTACGCTGCCGGATTTCGGCGCCGAACAGACCCGTGCCGCAGCCGAGGTCGACGGTGGTTGCAAATCTTTCCGGATGATGCTCGGTCACCAGGGCGGCAAGCTTGGCCGGCACCGTATAATCGAGCCGCTCGACCAGTGCCTTGTCGAAACGATCGGCGTAGTCATCGAACAAGGCTTCGACATAGGCGCTTGGCGGCGCGTCCGGAACGTCTTCGGCTCCGAGAAGAGCGAGCTTCAGCCGCGCGCCAAAAAGGTCCTCGGCATCCCGCTCCAGCACCTTGCGCAGCGCCGCCACGGCCTTGTCCTTCGCGCCCACCTTCTCCGCATAATCGGCGAGACGCACGAGACCCGCCGGCCAGTCGGGGGCCAGTTCGAGGGCCTGCTCCATCAGTTCGACGGCCGCCTCATGTTCGCCATTGTCGGCAAGCATGCGGGCGTAGTCGGCGCGGCGATCGGCGATCACGTCGCCGGATGAGAATTGCGTGGGATGCATCGGCCCGTTCCTCAGTGCCTTTCCCGAAACGGCAAGGCGCGCGGTCTTGACCGATCGGCGGAAAAAACTCAAGTCCTATCGGCAGGACCGCATCCGGCGGCTTGCGCGGACAGGGCGGTGCGCCCATATCTCTCGGTATCAACAGGAGACAGGCATGGCAGACGGCATCAATCGATTTCTCGGCGACACACCCGGCAGAACGCTGGTCAAGCTGATCGTCGTCTCGCTGATCGTCGGCTTCGTCATGGCCGTCTTCGGTCTGGAGCCGATGGATCTGATCAACGGCATCCGCTATTTCATCATCGATCTCTGGCATACCGGTTTCGATGCCTTGGGGCGCGTCGGACAGTATTTCCTGATCGGTGCGACGGTGGTCATCCCGGCCTTCATCATTCTGCGCCTGTTCGCCTCGCGGAACTGATCGCCGATGACAATGCCCTCCCTGCCGCGCCGGCGGCTGCTTCTTCTGTCCGCAGGTGGCCTTGCCGCTGCCATGGCCGGATGCCGCACGACCGACGTCCTATCCCCAACCGACGGCCAGTCGCGGGTGGAGACGGAGGCAGCGCTCGCCATGGTCAACACACTTCGCCAGTCTCGCGGGCTTTCGGCGCTCAGCCGCAACCCGCAGGCCGAAGCCGCTGCGGTTGCCCAGGCAAAACGCATGGCCCGCGCCGGGCAAATGTCTCACCTGATCGGTTTCAACGACAGTTTTGCGGCCCGCATGAAGGGGCATAGTGTGCCCCTGCCCGCTGCCGAGAACATCGCGACGGGCCAGGATACGGTCCAGCGCGCGGTGCAGGCCTGGATCGATTCCAAGCGCCATCTCGACAACATGCTCGGCAAGTTCAACGGGCTCGGCGTTGCGGTCGCCTGGGATGCCTCTTCCGGTAACCGGCCTTATTGGGCCATGGTGCTCTCGGCCTGAGTGATTCCCCGCTCCGGTCCCTGCCGGAGCATTCGATGAGCCATCCCTCCATTCCATCCCGTCACATCGAGGTTTCCCACCGGAGCGTGCTGGCGATCGCGGTGCCGATGACTCTCGGCTTCGTCACGACGCCGCTGCTCGGCCTGACCGATACTGCTGTCGTCGGGCGCTCCGGGTCGGCCGAAGCGCTGGCCGGCCTTGCCATCGCCGCCGCTCTCTTCGACCTGCTCTTCGCCAGCCTCAATTTTTTGCGCGCCTCGACCACGGCCCTGGTGGCCCAGGCGCAGGGGCGCGGGGAAACCGATGAACTTTTTGCGGTGTTCTGGCGCTCCATCGCGCTGTCCGTTGGCTTCGGTCTGCTGATCCTGCTGATGGCGCCGTTGATCATCCATGCAGGGCCTGTCCTGATGGGCGCCAGCGGCGACGTCCAGACGGCCGCAGCCACCTATATCGGCATCCGCATTCTCGCCGCGCCCGTCACGCTGTGCAATTTCACGCTGCTCGGTTTCGTCCTCGGACGGGGACTGGGATCGGTCGGACTTGCGCTTCAGCTCCTGCTCAACGGCGTCAACATCGCCATGTCGATCCTGCTCGGCATTACCTTCGGCTACGGCATTGCCGGGGTCGCCTGGGGCACAGTCATCGGGGAAACGGTCGCCTTGCTTGCGGGCCTCGGCTTCGTCTTCTGGCGTTACGGTGCCGCAGCCTTTCCGCGCATGTCGATGCTAACCGATGGCGCCAAGCTCATGGCGCTCTTCCGGCTCAACCGGGACATCCTCATCCGCACCTTCTCGCTGATCACCGCCTTCACCGTGATGACCCGCATCGGCTCCGGTTTCGGTGCTATCACGCTCGCCGCCAACGCCGTGTTGATGAACTTCTTCATGATCGCGAGCTTTTATCTCGACGGCATGGCGACAGCCGCAGAGCAGATCGTCGGCGAGGCGGTCGGGGCGCGCCAGCGCAAAGCCTTCGTCAAGGCGGTCCAGCTCACGGGCCTCTGGTCCTTCGGCCTCGCAGTTGCCAGCGTGTTCTTCTTCCTCGCCTTCGGGAACGCGATCATCGGTTTCATCACGACGGCTGGCGATGTCCGGGCGCTCGCCGAAAACTATCTGCCCTATGCGGCCCTAACCGCCCTGACCGGCGCGCTCGCCTTCCAGATGGACGGCGTCTTCATCGGCGCCACCTGGTCGTCGGAGATGCGCAACATGATGATCCTGGCGCTTCTCGGCTATCTCGCAAGCGTGGCCGCCCTCGTACCGCCTCTCGGCAATCACGGCCTGTGGATCGCGCTCAACGTGTTCCTGGCGTTGCGCGGCCTGCTGCTCCTGTCACGCTTGAAGGCAAAGACGGATCAGACCTTTGCCGTCAGCCAGTGATCCAGTCTGCTGTCGCGTAGCTCACGGATATTCGACACTCCCTCGCGGTCAAGCAGGGACGACAGGCCTCGCAAGATGCGCCCAGGCAACGCCGGCCCTTCATAGACCATGCAGGAATAGAGCTGGACGAGATCGGCACCGGCACGGATCTTCTCGAGCGCCGTTTCGGCCGACGAGACACCGCCTACCCCGATGATCGGCAGGTTGGGACCGACGCGCTTGCGCATGCGGGCGAGGACGGCCGTGGACTTGTCGAAGAGCGGCGCGCCCGAGAGGCCGCCGGCTTCGGCCGCATGCGTGCGGTCCGACAGGCCGTCGCGTGACAAGGTCGTGTTGGAGACGATCAGGCCGTCAAGATCATGGGCAAGCGCCACCTCGGCAATGTCGTCCATGCCTTCTTCGGTCAGATCGGGGGCGATCTTCAGAAACACCGGCAGGCGCTTGCCGGCGCGGATCGCCTCTTCCGAGCGAGCGGCGAGAACGGCCGACAGAAGCGCATCAAGGCTTTCCTTGGCCTGCAGGTCGCGGAGGCCGGGCGTGTTGGGCGAGGAAATGTTGGCGGTAAAATAGCCCGCGACATAATAGAAGCGGCGGATGCCGGCGACATAATCGGCGATCCGGTCGGTCGCATCCTTGTTGGCGCCAATATTGACGCCGACGATGCCGGGCCGGCTGCCACGTGCGGCGAGGCGTGAGAGCGCCGCTTCATGGCCGCCATTGTTGAAGCCGAGGCGGTTGATCACCGCGCGATCGCGCTCCAGCCGGAAGATCCGCGGCTTCGGATTGCCGGCCTGCGCCTTCGGCGTCAACGTACCGACTTCGGCGAAACCAAAGCCGAGCGCCAGCAGGGCATCCGGCACTTCCGCATTCTTGTCATAGCCGGCGGCCATGCCGAGCGGATTTTCGAACCGTATGCCCGCCACCGTCTGGATCAGACGTGGATCAGCGTTCGAACGGCAGGCCGGCACAAGGCCCGATTTCAGCGCCGCGATCGACAGGCCATGGGCCGTTTCCGCATCGAAGAGAAACAGGCCGCGCCGGCCGAGCGAAAAAAGATCGGGCATGATCACGCCTCCTGGAATTCAGCTGGGAAGACATGGGCGCCGTCGGACCCGAGCGGCAGCGGCTTTTCCCAGAGCACGGCATCGAGCGGCAGATCGGCGAACAGATGCGGGAAGAGATCGCCGCCCCGCGACGGCTCCCATTTCAACGTTTCGCCAAAGACGGTCGCGTCGACCGCCACCAGCAGCAGGTCGGCTTCGCCGGAAAAATGCAGCCGCGCCGTCTCGACAGCCTGGGCGCCCGTCGAAAAATGAATGTAGCCGTCCTTGCGATCGATCGGCGCCCCCTGGAAAACGCCCGTCTTTCGCGCGTTTTGCCATAATTCTCGCGGCACAATCTTGTATATGGTCTTCACCACGGCCCGGTTCCTCGCTGATGATCAGGCATCGGGCTGCGGTTTGCCGCAAACCGCCGCAAATGTCCACGCCAGGGCGTCCGTCATTCGGAGCAAAAGGAGGAGACGATGCGTTTTTCCAAGTTCCTGGGCCTGCCGCTCGCCACAGCCGTTCTCGCTTTCGCCGTGTCGACGTCGTTCGCCATCGCACAGGATGGCGGAACCGATCGCTATACACTGGAGAGATCCGAGAGCGGCTTTGTCAGGCTCGATCGCCAGACCGGTGCCGTGACGCTCTGCACCGAAACCGAGGGCACGCTCACCTGCCGGATGGGCGCCGACGAGCGGGCGGCCTATGATGCCGATCTCGCCCGGCTGGAACAGCGCGTAACCGCGCTCGAACGACAACTCGCCTCCGCTCCTCGAGCCACCGGCGAACCTCTTCCGAGCGATGCCGAAATCGACCGTTCGATCGGCATCATGGAGCGCTTCATGCGCGCCTTCTTCAACCTCGTGCAGGAGTTTCGCAGCGAAGAGGCAAAGCCTCTGCCCGACCGAACGTGACGCGTCGCCCATGCGTGAGCGTATTCCGTGAACAGCCCTTGCCTACAACCATTGTCTAGTGGCGCAGCAAGCGCTAAAAGATAAGAACGCGATCACGCGCAAATGACATCGCTCTTGGGAGGGGGCTTTGACATGGCTGCATCGACCTTCATCATCGCCGACGATCATCCGCTGTTCCGTGGTGCGCTGCGCCAGGCGGTCACCGGTATCGACGGCACCCAGACCATCATCGAGGCCGGCGATTTCGAGGCCGCGCGCAAGGCGGCGGCAAGCCATCCGGACGCGGATCTGATGCTGCTCGATCTCGCCATGCCCGGCGTTTCCGGCTTTTCCGGGCTGATGTCGCTCAGGGCCGAATTCGCCAGCCTGCCGCTGGTCATCGTCTCGGCCACCGACGATCCCGTCACCATCCGACGGGCACTCGAACTCGGCGCGTCCGGTTTCATCTCGAAATCGGCCGGGATCGAGGATATCCGCGCCAGCATCCAGTCCGTGCTGGAGGGGGATATTGCCACCCCGGCCAGTTATGCCGGCGGGCAGGAGACCGACCCCGACGTCGCCGATCTGATCAACCGTCTGCGCACGCTCACGCCGCAGCAGAGCCGCGTGCTCGGCATGCTGGGCGAGGGGCTGCTCAATAAGCAGATCGCCTATGAGCTCGGCGTCTCGGAGGCGACCATCAAGGCGCATGTGTCCGCGATCCTGTTGAAGCTCAAGGTGGACAGCCGGACCCAGGCCGTGATCCAGCTCGGCAAGATCAACATGGCCATGGTGGCTTGATCCGGATTCGACCCGAGGATTTTATTCCTTTTTGCTTTACTCGCAGGCCCTGCTCCAGTATTGTTCTTGCGATTGCCGGTTAGGATCATTCGACCTTCCGGCGCCGGGTGGGGCGCGAAGATGCTTTCGCATGACAGCATATGGGCCGCGATTGACAGGCTGGCGGAGCAGCACGCGCTGACGCCGTCCGGTCTCGCGCGTCGTGCCGGTCTCGACCCCACCTCCTTCAACAAATCCAAGCGCGTCGGGGCGGACGGGCGGATGCGCTGGCCGTCGACCGAGTCCATCTCGAAGGTGCTGGAGGCAACCGGCGCCAGCCTCGACCAATTCATGCGCTACGTGTCCCCGGAAGGCCTGCGGACGCGCCAGATTCCCGAAGGCTCCTTTCCGCCCCAGGCAAGCTCGATTCCCTTGCTCGGCATGGCACAGGCCGGTGCTGGCGGCTTTTTTGATGACGGCGGCTTTCCTGCCGGCCAGGGGTGGGATCTCGTCGAGTTTCCGGCTGCACCCGGCCGCAACAACGGTGTCTATGCGCTCGAAGTCCAGGGTGAGAGCATGAAGCCGCTCTACCGGGACGGCGATATCCTGATCGTCGAGCCGGGCGCACAGGTCAGGCGCGGCGACCGTGTCGTGGTGAAGACGCGCGAGGGCGAGGTCATGGCCAAGATCCTTGCACGCCAGGGCGCCAAGACAATCGAGTTGCAGTCCCTCAATCCCGAACATCCGCCGCGCAGTCTCGAGATGAGCGACGTGGAATGGGTGGCGCGGATCATCTGGGCAAGCCAGTAGGAATTGCGACCTATGCGACGCACCCTCACCTTGATCGCGGGCGTGGCCGGGCTCCTTCTCTGGGGCTTCCTGGTGGTCACCGCCGGCCAGAGCTTTCGCGAGGATCCGGTCGATTACGACATGCAGGATCTCGACGTGCCGGATCCCGCAGAACTCGACTTGCCGGATGTCAGTGCTGCGCCTGGGGTCCCGGCAGCGCCCCCGACAGAGACGGCTGATCTCAAACCCCGGCGCCAGGTGCGGGCGATCGAGCCGCAGCAATTCGCTTCGCCCGCCTTTGCCGACACCGGCGATCTCGAACGGGTGGAGGCGCGGGCGCCGCTTGCCGACCCGCCGAAACGCGCCAAGGCCAAGGTGGTTCTGCTGCATCGACCGACCAGCCTGCAGGCAGGTGTCATCGGGTTCGGGGAAAGCCAGACGCTGAGGCTGGTCGACATCACGGCAACGGAACTTGATCGCAGCTGCCGAGATGCCACGAACGCCACCTGGCCCTGCGGGGTGATGGCCCGCACACAGCAGCGGCTGTTCATCCGAAACCGCTCGCTCGCCTGCGAAACCTCAAGCACCGCCTGGCAGGGCGAAATCCGCACACGGTGCTGGATCGGATTGCAGGACGTGTCCGCCTGGCTTGCCAAACAGGGCTGGGCCGAGGCGGAGCCCTCATCCTCTCTTGCCCCACTGACCGAACTCGCCCGCGCCGAAAGACGCGGGCTTTTTGGTGAGGCGGTGCGCTAGAGGTTCTCCTGCCCGCGCACAGACCCTGCCGTTCCACCCTGCCCGGTGTGATGAAAGGACGGTCACTTCGCTTGAAAGGCGGCCCGGCACTTCCTACTCTCTCGCGAGACACTGAAGCCAGCAACAGGAACAACACATTCATGACCAACCACGTCTCCCCGCAAGAGGCCCTGATCTTCGTCATGGTGATGGCGTCTGCGGTCGACAATGCCATGGCCGAGACCGAACTGGTGCGCATTGGCCAGTTGATCGACATCCTGCCGGTTTTCGACGATTTCGAGAAAGAGGACCTGCTCGACGTGTCGCAGCGATGCGCCAAGATCCTGGCCGGCCCGGAGGGTCTTGAGATCGCATTGGAGACGATCCGAGACGCGCTGCCGGAAGCGCTGCACGAGACGGCCTATGCGCTGGCCGTCGAAATCGTCGCCGTCGACCTCTCGGTCAAGCGGGAAGAACTGCGTCTCCTGGAACTGCTGCGTGACCGGTTCCGGCTCGACAAGCTCACCTGTGCCGCGCTCGAGCGCAGCGCATCGGCCCGATACCGGCGCATCTAGGTTCTTCGCGTCCGGAACCTCAATAAAGTCCGGCGGGGAAATAACGCAGATAGATTTCTTCGAGCCTGCCGTTTTTCGACAGGGCGGCCAGTCCGCTTTCCAGCGCTGCAGCAAGGTTTTGATCCTTGCCTGCGACCATCACGGTCATGCCTTCTCCCAGATGGGCTTCCGAAAGATAGGCACCGTCAAGGAAGACACAGCAATTGCCCGCCGCCGGGCTCTGCATCCAGAAGGAGAGTTGCAGCGCGTCGGCAAAAACGGCATCGATGCGCTTGTCGCGCATCGCCTGCATCATGCTGTCGCGATCCTTGAAGGGGACCGGGCGGATATCCGGAAAGAAAGCCTTCATCATCGCCGCATGGGCGGTGTTTTCGACCACGCCGACCGGTCGCCCAAACAAGGCCCCGGCATCGGCGCGGGTGAGCCGCTTCTGACGGTTGACCAGGAACCGTGCCGGCAGCAGCAGATAGGGCCTCGTAAAGCGGAACCGTTCGCGCAGCTCCGTCGTCACCGCCACACCCGCGAGGACCGCTTCGCCCTGCCCCGCATCCAGCGCATCCGCCAGTTGCTCATACGGCAGAGCCTGAATCTGACAGCGCGTCTGCATGGCGAGTTCTTCACACAGGGCACGGGCGAGATCGACATGGAAGCCTGAAAGTCTGTCCGCCTGATCGATAAAGTTGAACGGAGGGAAGTCCGTCGTCGTCAGGAAACGCAGGCGCAGCATGCCGCTGATGTCGGGCCGGACAAGCCGCTCCCGGGCGTCGAACAACACCGGCAGGTCTTCGGTCGCCCGCCCGTGCAAGGTCGCATCATCTTCAGACTGCCCAGCAGCCCCTTGCTGGGCCGGTGCATGCGTCGCCGACAAGGGTAAAACCAAGGCGAGCACAAGAATCCGTCGCCACAACCCGACAAAATCTAGGGATGAAACTTTAGCGCGCATCTCTATCATCTTCTACCGGGGAAAGTGGGGGCGTCATCGCGATCCGGTGATGTTTATCAGGTTGGTTTGGACGAGGGAATACGGCCCGCGGCTGATTGCCGTGCGCCAACCACCAGCGGTGAGTACACAAGACCCGGACCAGAGCATCGCTCCCGGTTCGGGCACCACGGCGTCGCTTCGGGAAGAAGCCAGGCTTTTGCACACCCTCGGCATTTCGAAGCCGCTGCTGGCGCGCATGGCGCGCACCGCCATGCAGCGCGGAACGACGATCGAAGCCGAACTTCTGGCCAGCGGCGAAATCGACGAGGACGCGTATTTTGGCGGCCTCGCACGCATGTACGGCCTGCCTTTTCTGGCCGAGATTCCCAGCGAACTCGTGATCGATCACCGCGCCATCGACAGCCAGCTCGTCGAGCCGCGCATGCTTAGGCTGCATCATCCCGATCGTCCGCCGGTCATGGCGATCGTGCCGACCATCACCCAGATCGAGAGCATGGGTGCAAGGCTGAAACGCAGCGGGAGCCTCATCGAAGCCTGCGTCACCACCACACCTTCGGCGATCCGGCGGGCGGTCTGGCGGGTCGGCGAAGCACGACGGGCGCACAACGCCGTGCACCGGCTTTTCGACACGGCGCAACCGCTTTCTGCGCGCCTGGTAGTAACAGGAGATCAGGGTTTTCTCGCCGGTCTCTTGCTTTGCGTCGCGACCATCGCCGCGACCGTGGCACCGCATGTCAGTCTCGACCTCGCCCATTTCCTCGTCTCGGCCTTCCATCTCGGCGGCCTTGCCCTGCGTGTGTTCGTTGTCGCTTACGGTCAGAACCAGCCGCGGACAATAAAATCCGAGGACGGTGCCGGACCGTTGCCGGTCTATACGGTGATGGTCGCGATCTATCGCGAAGCGGCCGTCATCCCGCAATTGCTCGCAGCGCTCGATGCCCTCGACTGGCCCAAAAGCCGCCTCGACATCAAGCTGGTCTGCGAAGCGGATGACGAAGACACGCTGGCGGCCATCCGCGCGGCGCGACCGGGACCCCATGTCGAGGTGGTCGAGGTTCCCGCCATGGCTCCCCGCACGAAACCGAAAGCCCTGACCTATGCGCTCGCCGGGGCGCGGGGCAGCTTCGTGACGATCTACGATGCCGAAGACCGGCCGCACCCGCAGCAATTGCGGGAGGCCTATCAGAGCTTCTGTCTCGGCCCGCCGGACCTCGTCTGCCTGCAGGCGCCGCTGGTGATCGCGAATGCCGGCGAAAGCTGGATCAGTGCGATCTTCGCGCTCGAATATTCCGCCCTGTTCCGACGCCTTCTGCCCGCGCTCGGCTTTCATCGGATGCCCCTGCCGCTTGGCGGAACTTCCAATCATTTTCGCACGCGCGCTCTGATCGAAAGTGGCGGCTGGGACCCCTATAATGTCACCGAGGACGCCGATCTCGGCATGCGGCTCTACCGAATGGGCTACCGTGCCGCAACGCTGACGCTGCCGACATTCGAGGATGCGCCGGTGAGCTTCCGGGTTTGGGTCGGACAACGCACCCGCTGGTACAAAGGCTGGCTGCAGACCTGGCTGGTGATGATGCGACAGCCCGTCCGAACGGCACAAGAGATGGGCTGGATCTCCTTTGTCGTCTCGCAATTGCTTGTCGGCGGCATGCTGATTGCCGCGCTGAGCCATCCCGGCATGCTGGTCTTTGTTACGCTGTCGATCCTGTCGCTCATGCAAATACCGGCGCCGCAGCCCGGCGTGTTTACCTCCATGATGCTCGGCATCGACATCCTCAACATCATCGGCAGCTATGCGGTGTTCTTCGCGCTCGGCGCGACGCCGATGAGCGATCGCGAGAAGAAGGGCATGGGCTGGAAATGGGCGATGGTCCCGGTCTACTGGATGGGCGTGTCGCTTGCTGCGTGGAAGGCCGTGATCGAACTTCGGCTTCGGCCCTTCTACTGGAACAAGACGCCGCACAGCCCAAGCCGGGTGGCCATTGCTCAGCGCAAGAATTCTCTCGCCAGTCCCTCGTCTTCCTCCGAGAGATCGTGAGCGGCAGCCACGCGCGCGAAGGTGACCGCTGCGCCTGCCGCATCGAGGCGATCTGCAAGCCGCTCGGCGTGTTCCCGGTAGGGATCGTCGTTACCCGCCACGATCAACACTGCGGTTCCTGCGAGGTCGCCGCCCGACACGGCATCGAGAACCGGCATCGGTCGCAACAGGACCGCCCGGCGGACAACACCTGGATTGAGCTCGATCGCCGCCGCCAGCAGGTTGGCACCGTTCGAATAGCCGAGAAAGTCGGTCTTCTCGGGCAGCAAGCGGTAGGCCTCGACGGCCTGCTCGACAAAGGCGGAAAATGCAGCCGCTTCGGCACGGATATCCGCCTGGTCGAACTGCAGCGGCCCGAACCGGCGGAAGAAGCGGGCGACACCCTCCTCCGTTGCCCGACCGCGCAATCCGATCAAGGTCGCGGCCGGCAGCAGCTTGCGGCCAAGGGGCAAGAGGCTCGCCTCGTTGCCGCCGGTGCCATGCAACAGAACAAGCGTCGATCCGTCCGGGGCATCCGCTTCGTGGATGCGATGCACGAACGGCAGATCCCGATACAAAATGCGTGGCTCGCCCGGCAGGCCGAACTGCGGCAGCATGGGTACGATGTCCTCCCGACGGAGACGAAAATGGTCGGGAATGAACAGCTCGGTTCCCAGTTCATCCAACGACTCGTCGACCAAGAAGCCCTCCCCGTCATCGGTCGCAAGTTCGATCAATCCGCCGGCCGGTTCGCGGACATAGAGGGAATAGAAGTATTTGCGGTCGTGGACATTGACGGCATCGATCCCCTCGGCCGAGAGCGCCTTCACCTCGGCGTCGACAGCGGCGACATCCGGCAGGCGCAGCGCCACATGGTCGATGGCACCGGTCCCAGGGGCAGCCGGCCAGAAACCGGTCGCATCCCTCACATCGATGATCTGGCCGCTCTCCGAGGTCATTCTGGTGATGCTGCCCTGAGTGTCTGCCGCCACGAAGCCGCCGTGGCGGCTCAGAAACGCGGTCGTCTCGGCTGGATGCTCGGAAAGAAGCGTCGCGCCCCGCAAGGCGATGATCGCGTCGCCTATGTCGACACCTCTCAGGCCCCAGGGCGTGCCACCGGTAACCGCGCCGGTCCCGACCAGCTTGACGATGATGCCGTCCGGATCTTTCAGGCGCAGCACCGGCTCGCCAAATTCCATGAGCGGCCCTTCGGTGCCGATGCCGAACTGCAGCGCACGGGTCAGCCAGAAGCCGATTGCCGACGGACTGATGGCGAAGGCGATCTCACTCGCCGCACCATGGCCCACACGCCCCGGGGACCCGTCTTCCCAGGCGAGGAAGGAGACGAGCGAGCCGGGGCTCGCGACCGCATCGCCGTAAAAGAGATGCAGCTGTGCTGCATCCTCGAAACCGCCAGTGCGCTTGACGAGACGCAGGCCGAGAAAGCCGCAATAGAAATCGACATTGGCCTGGATCTTGCGGGTGATCGCCGTGATGTGGTGCAGGCCGCTGGTCATGCTCGTCTCCCTGTTCTACCCTCCCTTACAGCAAATCGAGACGAGGAAAAGACATGGTGACACTGCTCGGCATTTCGGGAAGCCTGCGCAAGGGCTCGCTCAACACGGCGCTGCTCAAGGCCGCGACAGAGATCAAGGGCGAGGGCTACACGCTGGAAGCGGCCGGCATTCAAGGCATTCCGCTCTATGACGGCGATCTCGAAGAGGCCGAGGGTATCCCGGCTGCTGTGACTGCGCTGAAAGACAAGATCATCGTCGCCGACGGCGTGATCCTGTTCACGCCCGAATACAACAACGGCATCCCCGGCGCCTTCAAGAACGCCATCGACTGGCTCTCGCGCCCGTCTTCCGACACGGCCAAAGTCTTCGGCGGCAAGCCCTTCGCCCTCGTGGGTGCCTCACCCGGCAACTTCGGCACGCTGCTCAGCCAGAATGCCTGGCTTAGTGTGCTGCACACGCTCGGCTGCCGGGTGTTTTCAGAGAAGCGGCTGATGGTGTCGCGGGCGCATACGCTCTTCGATGCCGAGGGTAACCTGACGGATGAGGCCACGGCCGAGCGGTTGGAGGATTTGCTGGCGGCGTTTGGGCGGTTTGCGGGGGAGAGGTAACCTCAGGCAGACAGAAAAAATCCGGAGGACAACAAGAAAAGGTTGAAACTGGCTTGAACTCAACCCTGCCCCTGCACAATGGCTCAGGGGAATGCAAAAAGGGGGAAACCATGCGCCTTATCATCCTAGTCCTTGCGTCTACCGTTCTGGCTGGTCCAGCGGCCGCAGAAATGAAAGCTAGTTTTGATTGGGGACCCACCTCAAAATGCTTCGACAGCAAGTCACCGCCTTTTCGAGTGTCGGGCGTTCCGTCTGGCACAGCCAAGCTCAGCTTTTCGATGACGGATTTGAACGCACCGGACTTCCGCCATGGCGGCGGCAAGGTGGAGTATTCCGGTCAGACCGACATCCCGTACGGCGCCTTCCGTTACAAGGGGCCGTGTCCTCCGCAACCGCATAAGTACCGCTTTACGATCAAGGCCCTGGACGCGAAGGGCAAGGAACTCGGCAAGACAACTGCTGCCAAGATATTCCCGTAGCCACGAGTGTTCCGCTAGCGGTCAAAGGACTGCTACATAACTCGTAGTCGATCCTCATGGGAGACAGCTGGAGCGGGTGAAGGGAATCGAACCCTCGTATTCAGCTTGGGAAGCTGCTGCTCTACCATTGAGCTACACCCGCGACGGGGAGAGGAATCCAACAGTTCGCCGCCGGTGTCAAGCGGCGGCGGCTGGGTTTGCCGGTGCCTTTGTTACTCCGGCAGGCGGAAATGCTTGGAGAGTTTCAACCCCTGCGCCTGGTAGTTGGAGCCGAGGCCCGTGCCGTAGAGGCCTTCGGGGCGTTCCTGCATGTGCTCGTAGACCAGGCGGCCGATGACCTGGCCGTGTTCGAGGATGAAGGGCACTTCGTGACTGCGAACCTCCAGCACAGCACGGCTGCCGGAGCCACCGGCCGGGGCATGGCCGAAGCCGGGGTCGAAGAAGCCGGCGTAGTGGACGCGGAATTCTCCGACGAGCGGATCATAGGGCGTCATTTCGGCGGCATAGAGCGGCGGCACGTGCACGGCTTCGTTCGAGACGAGGATGTAGAATTCATCCGGGTCGAGGATCAGTTCGTCGCGGCCGCGGCTGTGGAGCGGTTCCCAGAAATCCAGCACATCGTGGGCGCCCTTGCGGTCGACGTCGATGACGGATGTGTGGTGTTTGCCGCGATAGCCGATGAGGCCATCGGGTCCGGACCCCTTGAGATCGATCGACAGCGCGATGCCGCCGCCGGAGACGTTGGGCATGTCGCTCGCGACCAGCGTTTCGGCCTTGTGCAGGTCGAAAAGTTCGGCTTCTGCCAGCAGCGCATGACCGACGCGGAAGCGGATCTGCGACAGGCGCGAGCCACGCCGCACGATGATCGGGAAGGTGCGCGGGGAAATCTCCAGATAGAGCTTTCCCTTATAGCCGGCCGGCACCTTGTCGAATTCCTGCGCGTAATCGACCATCACGCGGGTGAAGATGTCGAGACGGCCGGTGGAGCTCTTCGGGTTCGCTGACGCCGAGATCTCGGCCGGCAGGTCCAGGCTTTCCATCAGCGGCACGATGTAGACGCAACCGGTCTCGAGCACCGCGCCGTTTTCCAGGTCGATCTCGTGCAGGGTCAGCCGCTCGAGCTTCTCGGCCACGGTGTGTCCCCGGCCCGGCATGAAGCTCGCGCGCACGCGGATCGCCTTGCCGCCCAACCGCAGATCCAGGCTCGCCGGCTGGATCTGGTCGTGGTCGAGCATGGCTTCGCTGATCAGCCGTCCCTGGCCGAACAAGGCGCCGATGGCGCGGTCCGCCAGAATGCCGGGTTTACTGGTCATTTTCTCTATCCTGTTTGGGCTCGACAAAACCAAAGCCCGCCAATTGACGCAAGGCCCGCGAAGGCGTAAGGCAGCCTTATCCCGTGGTGATTTGGCCGGTCGGCTTGCAGCCACGTTAAACAAGTGGCTAAATAGACCGGGTTACTTGTAAACCGGTCCGTTTTTCGCGACCGGTTTTTTTGTGTTCGAAAAGGCAACGGCATGAGCAAGAACTGGCGCCCGGCAACCCAACTCGTCCATGGCGGCACGCTGCGGTCTCCCTTCGGCGAAACCTCCGAGGCAATCTTCCTGACCCAGGGTTTCGTCTATGACAGCTCGGAAGCGGCGGAAGCCCGCTTCAAGGGTGAGAATGACGGCTATATCTACGCCCGCTATGGCAGCCCGACGAACGACATGTTCGAGAAGCGCATGTGCCTTCTGGAAGGTGCCGAAGATGCCCGTGCCATGGCGTCCGGAATGGCCGCCGTCGCGGCCGCCGTGCTCTGCCAGGTGAAGGCCGGCGATCATATCGTTGCCGCTCGTGCCCTGTTCGGCTCCTGCCGCTATGTCGTCGAGACGCTCGCGCCGCGCTACGGCGTCGAATGCACGCTGGTCGACGGCCGTGATCTCGCCAACTGGGAAGCCGCCATCCGGCCGAACACCAAGGTGATGTTCCTGGAAAGCCCGACCAATCCGACGCTCGAAGTTGTCGACATTGCCGGCGTGGCGAAACTCGCCAATCAGGTCGGCGCCAAGCTGATCGTCGACAATGTCTTTGCGACGCCCCTCTTCCAGAAGCCGCTGGACCTCGGCGCCCATGTCGTCGTCTACTCCGCGACCAAGCATATCGACGGCCAGGGCCGCTGCCTCGGCGGCATCGTCTTGTCGTCGAAGGAATGGATCGACGAGAATCTGCACGATTATTTCCGCCACACCGGCCCTGCCATGTCGCCGTTCAATGCCTGGACGCTGTTGAAGGGCATCGAAACCCTGCCGCTGCGGGTCAAGCAGCAGACGGCGAATGCCGCCGCGATTGCCGATTTCCTGGCCGAGCAGGGCGCGGTTGCCAAGGTCATCTATCCCGGCCGCAAGGACCATCCGCAGGCCGATATCATCGCCAAGCAGATGACCGGCGGCTCGACGCTTGTGTGCTTCGAGCTGAAGGGTGGCAAGGAAGCGGCCTTCAAGCTGCAGAATGCGCTCGAGATCATCAAGATTTCCAACAATCTCGGCGATGCCAAGAGCCTGATCACCCATCCGGCGACGACCACGCACAAGAACCTGACCGATGAGGCCCGTGCAGAGCTCGGGATCTCCGGTGGAACGGTGCGTCTGTCCTGCGGCATCGAAGACACGGCGGACCTGCTGGAAGACTTCGGTCGAGCGCTGAAAGCGCTTTGACACTCGGCGAACTTCGTCGAAATCCAAAAATATTCAGCCGCAGCTTGGACTGCGGCTGGCCAACCGGCCTTGACGCACACAGTTGCGACGTTATCCCATGCTATAGTTACACTTGACGCTTCGGCGCGTATTGTCGTCGTCGGAGTTTCATGTCGTCATGAACGCAGGCAGATTTCGCAGGGCCCAGGCATGTATCGCGCACTGACACGGGACATCGAGGTTCGGGTCGAACCTTACTATCTCGAGGAACAGTCCGACCCCGATGACAGCCGCTATGTCTGGGGTTACCGGATCGTTATCTCCAATCATTCGCGTTCGACTGTCCGGCTCACCCATCGCTACTGGCACATCACCGACCAGAATGGTCAGGTCGACGAGGTCAGCGGCCCCGGCGTTGTCGGAGAGCAGCCGCGGCTCGATCCCGGCGACAGCTACGAATATTCCTCCGGCTGCCCGCTCGATACGCCATCGGGCATGATGTATGGCAGCTATCGCATGGAGACGGACGACGGCGAGACCTTCGACGTCGATATCCCTGCTTTCTCACTGGACAGTCCGGGCATGCACCGAACGCTGAACTAGGACGGGTTGAGTTCAGTCTCTCCTGACGCTATCAGAACGGGGCATCCGCGATGATCAGCGAAAGGTAAACTAAGGCATGAAGCCCGACTTTCTTGTCACCCACAATGGTGGCTTCCATGCCGACGAACTCCTTTCCAGCGTCATCCTCACACGGCTGTTTCCCGAGGCGCGCATCGTGCGCAGCCGGGCGGCGGAATGGATCACGCCCGGGTCGGACCGGATCATCTACGACGTTGGCGGGCTCTACGATCCGCAGGCGCAGATCTTCGATCATCACCAGCGAGGCGCGCCGCTGCGCGAAGACGGCCAGCCCTACAGCTCGTTCGGACTGGTCTGGAAGCACCATGGCCGCGCCTATCTTGCCGCGCTGGGCGTGCCGGAAGCCGATATCGAGGTGGTGCATGGCGACTTCGACCGGAAATTCGTCCTGCCGATCGACCTCATGGACAATGGGGCGCTGAATCCCGCCAGCGCAGGGCCGCTTGCCGGGTTGACGCTGCCGAGCCTGCTCGAGACCTTGAAGCCAGTCTTCGACGAGAAAGATGCCGACGCCGAAGATCGGGGGTTCCAGGCTGCCCTTGCCATTGCGCGTAGCCTGGTCGAAGCGGGCATCGCGCAGCGGGCCGCAAAATCTCGGGCTGAGGCGCTCGTGACCGCCGCAATCGCCGAGACCGGCGACCGCCGGGTCCTGGAACTGCCTTATGGGATGCCGTTCCGCCCGGCGATCGTGAAAGCGGGTGCGGACCATCTTCTGTTTGTCGTTCACCCTCGCGATCGCGATTGGTGCATCACCGGCATCCGGCAGGCGGAGGAAGGGTTCGAACTGCGGGCCGATCTGCCGGCCGCCTGGGCAGGGCTCAGCAACGGCGACCTCGAAGCCGTCTGCGGCGTCAAGGGCGCCACCTTCTGCCACAACGGACGCTTCATCGCCGCAGCTTCCACCCGTGAGGCGATCCTCCGCATGGCGGATCTCGCCGTCAAAACGGCACTGGCCGAACAAGAAGTGATCGGCGAGACCTGAGAGCCCGACGGTCCGACCGCTCCTCCGGAGGCGCATGCCGCCGCACGCGGTGGCCGCTTCACATTGCGTCATCCGTCAGGCGAGATCGGGTTCACCCGAGGATCCGAGCCGGTCGAGCAGGGTGGCGCTGGCGTGGTTCAGCCCCAGTACGTCAACCGGAATGGCATGGGCACGGAAGCGCTGGGTAACCTTGTCCAGTGCAGCGACGGCTGTGATATCCCACAAATGCGCGTGGGTAAGATCGATCACCACGCGCAGGTTCTCCGCCTCTCTGATGTCAAAGGCATCGACGAAGAGATCGGCGGAGGCGAAGAAGACCTGTCCGGACACCCGGTAGGTGAGGATGCCCGCAGCGGTGTCGACGACCCTGTCGACCGCCAGCAGACGCGCAACCTTGAAGGTGAAGAAGACACCGCTCAGAAGCACGCCGACCGCCACGCCCAATGCCAGATTGGCGGTGAAGACGGTCACGAGTACCGTTGCCACCATCACGGCGCTCGACATTTTGGGATGAACGACCAGGCTGCGCAGCGAGGACCAGTCGAAGGTATCCACCGACACCATGATCATGATCGCGACGAGAGCCGCGACAGGCACCTGTGAGACCCATGGCTTCAGCAGCACCATCAGAACAAGCAGCAATGCGCCTGCAAACAAGGTCGACAGACGCCCCCGTCCACCATATTTCACATTGCTCACCGTCTGACCGATCATGCCGCAACCGGCAATGCCGCCAAAGAGACTGGCGGCGACGTTGGCGAGACCAAGGCCCGCCGACTCGCGGTCCTTCGAGCTTGGGGTATCCGTGAGGTCGTCGACAACACTCGCCGTCATCATGGATTCCAGCAAGCCTACCATCGCGATTGCCAGTGCAGGGCCAGCAATGATCCGGAACGTTTCCAGCGTCAGCGGAACGGCAGGCCAGGAGAAGGTCGGCAGCGATTCCGGCAGGTGACCGAGATCCGCAACCGTCAGCACCGGCAGGTTCAACGTCGACGCGCCGATCGTCAGCAGCAGAATGCAAAACAGCGGCGACGGGATCGCCCTGGTGAGCCGCGGTACGAGGTAGATGATTGCGAGACCCGCTGCGATCATGGCATAGTTCAGCCAGCCGCCATGCAGGATATGCGGCAGCTGTGCTGCAAAGATCAGGATCGCGAGCGCGTTGACGAAGCCGGTGCGGACCGAATTCGACACAAACCGCATGAGGACCCCGAGCCTCAGGATGCCAAAGGCAATCTGGATCAGGCCAGCCAGCAGGCCCGCGGCCAGCAGATAGGGAAGTCCGTGCGCGGCCACCAATGGCGCCACGACGAGCGCGACAGAGCCTGCGGCTGCCGAAATCATCGCCGGGCGACCGCCGGTAAAGGCAATCACGATGCCGATCACGAAGGAGGCGGCGAGGCCGACCTCCGGGTCGACGCCCGCGACGAAGGAGAAGGCAATCACCTCGGGAATGAGGGCGAAAGTCGCGACAGCACCGGCAAGCATTTCACGCAAAGGGTTGGCGGACCACTCGCGACGGTAAGCGATAAAAGATGTCATGAATAACCACAGAATAGGACAACGGGCCGGGACAAGCCCGACAGGGAGAGGGTTGCGTTGCTGAGGTTGTCTGGCGGATCGGCGGCCAGAAGAGCCACCCGGATTTTCACCGGGTCCAAGTGGATGCAGGCTTCCTACCCCCTGGGAACCGCGAAGGCAAGTCCGACCAGACCGCCGGTCAGGCGACCGTCGCGGCATCGCCGGCTTGATCGGCCGCAAGAAGCAGGCTGAACACGTCGCGCTGCGTCATCGGCGTGCCGAACAAATATCCCTGTATCAGTTGCGGCGAGAGAGGCGTCAGCGTCCGCATCTCCTCTTCGGTTTCGACACCTTCCAACACGCATCTCAGATCGAGATTGCGGCACAGGGTGATGATGCCAGCCACGATCTCGCGGGAGGTGGCGCTCTGGGCAACCTTTCGCACGAAGCTCTTGTCGATCTTCACCTTGTCGAGGGGCAACTGGTCCAGATATTCGAAACTCGAATAGCCGGACCCAAAATCATCAAGCGCAATCTTGAAGCCAAGCGCAGATAGATCCTCGAGCAGCACGCGGGCTGCGTCGATGTCCTTCATTACGGCCGTTTCGGTGATCTCGAGCTCCAACCGAGCCGGGACGATCCCACGCGCAGCCACCTGGGCGACGAGCGAGAAGATGAAGGCACGATCCGCCAGATCCTGGGCCGAGAGATTGAAGGAGATGGTGATCTCGTCGGGCCACAGATCGACAGCGTCGAGCGCCTTGCCAAACAGCACCCGCGTCACGTTCTGGATGAGACCCGCCCGCTCCGCGGCCCGGATGAAGCGATCCGGGCGGACGAGACCCAGTGTTGGACTTTGCCAGCGGGCGAGCGCTTCGAAGCTCACGACCTTCTTGCGGGTAAGATCGAATTGCGGCTGGAACAAGAGATAGAGTTCTTGCTCCAGATTGGCTTCGCGCAGAGCCCGCTCAAGGGCGAGGGACTCCCGCATTTCCGTGTCCTGGTCATCGGTGAAGAGCACCGTATGCCCCCGGGCGAACTGCTTGCCTCGGTAAAGGGCGAAATCGGCCTTCTCGTAGATCTCGCGAGCGGTCGTACCCATGGTCGGGAAGCGGGCGAAACCAATGGTACCGCCAAGGGTCAGTTGCAGCGGTTGCATCTCGTAAGGACGGCTGATGTCGGCGATCAGAGCATTGCCGAGCGTCTCCACATCGGTCGCTTCACGGCTGCCGATAACGAGGACGGCGAACTCGTCGCCCCCGATACGACCGAACTGGATGTCGTGACCGCTGCGATCGCCGAGCCGATCCACCACCTCGCACAGCACACGGTCTCCGACCGCATGACCATAGATGTCGTTGATCGACTTGAAGCCGTCCAGATCGAGGATCCCGAGCCAAAACGGCGTCTTTCCTTGGACAAGCGTATCGATGCGGGCAAAGATCGAGCGACGGTTGGCGATCCCGGTCAGGCTGTCGAGGGCCGCCAGCTGGTCGGCAAAGAGGCGGGCGTCGATCTGGCGCAGGATTGCCTTGCGCAGAAGGGTCGCCATGCCGAGCGAGGCAAAGGATGTCGCGACGCCGATAAAGGTGAACTGGTAGGCAATCTCTGGCGACGCTTTCTGGGCAAACCAGAACATGCTGGCGATGGAGACGACGACGCTTGCGAGCGTTGCCCGCAACGTAACCCCGGTCGTCGAGAAGACAACGGCCATCAGCACGAAATAGATCAGCTTCTGCTCTTCGAAGTGCAGCAGCATGTAGGCCACGACATTGCCGTACATCAGGGCGTTCGTCGCGAGACCGACAGCTTCAAGCCGCGCAAGCGGTGTGCGACCGGCCGGGAGAAGAACCCAGCGGAACACTGCATAGGCAATCGCCGTTGCGAGGCTCAATCCGCCAAGGATCAGCAGGTGGATCCCTGTTTCGTCTCCCCAATGCCCCCAGGTAACGAAGAGATAATAGGCACAGCCCGGCAGCAGGAAACCCCGCACGATCGGGCGGTATGCATCCGCCATGGCCCGACGGCGGGTAGCGCTGGTCCAGGCATGATACTGGCTCTTCAGGCTGTTCAGCAGGACGGCGGGTGTCCAGATGGCCGCAGGTTCGACCGGGTCAGCGGGCGCGGTCAGTGCGCCTTTCGCCGGAGATTTACGAGCATGCAATCCCATCGTCATCCTCAAACCAGGTCTGAAGACAGAGTAAGGGAAGCCTATTTAGAATACATGAATGGCCCGATATCCCCGGCACACGGCATGCCGAGGACAAGCGGCAGCGGCGCGAATGCGCCGGCTGCGGGGAACCACATTACACCGGCGTGAACTCGTCCGGCGCGTAGTGGTAGCTGGTCGAGCAGAACTCGCAGGTGACGGTGACCCGACCGTCCTCTGTGCTGGAGTCGATCTCCTCGGCTGAGAAGCCCTGCAGCACACCCTTGATCTTGTCACGCGAGCAATTGCAGCGATCCAGCACCGCCTGCGCAGGGAAGGCGCGCACACCGCGTTCGTGGAACAGCCGGAACAGCAAGCGTTCAACACCCACCTGCGGATCGGTCAGCTCGTCGGCATCAATCGTGTCGACCAGCATGCGCGCTTCTTCCCAGGCCTCGTCGCCATGCAGTTCGGCGTCGCGGTCGTCACCGTCCCCGCCATGCAAATCCGGATGCCGCATGCGTTCCGGCGCTTCCGGCAGGAACTGCGCGATCAGGCCACCGGCGCGCCAGGTCCGGCGCGGTTTGCCGTTCTCGTCGCGGTCAAAGAGTTCGGCAGCCCCCAGGCGCACCCGCGTCGGGATCTGCTCCGACTGACGGAAATAGACGCCGGCAATATCCTCCAACGACGTTCCGTCGAGCGGCACGATGCCCTGATAAGGCTGCATGAAGGAGCCCTGATCGATGGTGAAGGCGAGCACGCCGGTGCCCAGCAACTGTTCCGGCGACGAGCGGCCGGCGGCAACGGCGTCGGCCAGCGCCTGTTCGTCGAAGCGGGCATAGGCGCGGACGTTTTCCGGCGTGGTGAAATCGGCAACCAGCAGGTCGACCGGACCATCTCCCTTGGTCTGTACCGTGAACTTGCCCTCGAACTTCAGCGAGGTGCCGATCAGGACGGTCAGCACAATGGCTTCCGCAAGCAGACGCGCGACCGGCTGCGGATAGGCGTGGCGGTCGAGAATGGTGTTGATCAGCGGCCCGAGCTGGACGGCGCGACCACGCACGTCGAGCCCTTCGACCTGAAAAGGCACCACGCTATCGTCACCGGCGAAACCGAATTCGCCGAGTTCTGCTTGTCTATTCGACATGAATGTACTCCTGGCGTAGGAACGCCCACTCGCAGGGCCTGAGCAGCCCGATCAGAAAGCGCACAGATGGGATCACCTGCGCCAAAGGTCAAGACATCGCCCTGCCCGCTTGCCCCGCGCCTCAGATGGCGCCGAGGCACCAGGCGAGAATGGACTTCTGCGCGTGGAGGCGATTTTCCGCCTCGTCGAAGACCACCGACTGGGCGCCGTCGATCACCTCGTCCGTTACTTCTTCGCCGCGATGGGCCGGCAGGCAGTGGAGGAAGAGCGCCTCGTCCTTGGCCTTCTTCATCAACTCGGCATTGACCTGGAACGGCTGAAAGACGTTGTGCCCGCGCGCCTTGTGCTCCTGGTTCATCGACACCCAGGTGTCCGTGATCACCGCGTCGGCGCCGGCAACGGCACGGTCGGCATCATGGCAGAGCATGATCTCGCCGCCATTGTTGCGAGCCCAGTTGAGAATCTTGTCATCAGGCTCGGAGCCCAGCGGCACGGCCATGTTCATCTTGTAACCGAAGCGAGCAGAGCCCTCGACCAGCGAATGCAGGACATTGTTGCCGTCACCCGTCCAGGCGAGCGTCTTGCCGGCGATCGGGCCACGATGTTCCTCGACCGTCAGAATGTCTGCCATGATCTGGCAGGGGTGGGTGAGGTCGGTAAGCGCATTGATAACCGGCACGGTCGCATGCTCGGCCAGTTCCAGCAAACGTGAATGGTCCGTGGTGCGGATCATGATCGCATCGACATAGCGCGAAAGCACCTTGGCGGTATCGCCGATGGTTTCGGCGCGGCCGAGCTGCATTTCGGTACCCGACAGGAACAGTGTCTCGCCACCCAACTGACGCATGCCGACATCGAAGGACACGCGGGTACGGGTGGATGGCTTCTCGAAGATCATCGCCAGCATCTTGCCGGCAAGCGGCTTGTCGGCGTTGCCGGCCTTGGTCGCCTGCTTGCGGCTGCGCGCGTCGTCCAGCATGTGACGCAGGTCCTGCGCTGAAACGGCGGAGAGATCGAGGAAATGCTTCGGGGATGCCATGAGTTTTACCTGTCTTGACCTTACGCGGTTACTGCGGTCTTGGCCCGGATCTGTTCCGCGGCGCGCTCGATGCGGGCGATGCCCTCGCGGGCCTCGGCGGCGCTGACCGTGAGCGGCGGCAGCAGGCGGATGACGTTATCGCCGGCGGGAACGCCAAGCAGATGCTCGTCCCGCATCGCCATCAGTAGCTCGGTGTTGGGCACCTTAGCCTTCATGCCGAGCATCAGGCCTTCACCGCGGACCTCCTCAATGACATCGGGATAGCGATCGCTGAGCGACGCCAGCCCCTGACGGAAGACAAGCGCCACATCCCGGACATGGTCGAGGAAGCCCTCGGCCAGCACGACGTCGAGCACGGCATTGCCGACCGCCATGGCGAGCGGGTTGCCGCCATAGGTGGAGCCGTGGGTGCCGGGCTTCATGCCGTAGGCGGCCTCTTCGGTCGCCAGGCAGGCGCCAACCGGGAAACCGCCGCCGATGCCCTTGGCCACCGCCATTAGGTCGGGCGTGATGCCGGCCCATTCATGGGCAAACAGCTTGCCGGTCCGGCCGACGCCGCACTGCACTTCATCGAGGATCAAAAGCAGACCGTGCTCATCGCAAATCGCGCGCAGGGCCTTCAGCATCTCGACCGGGATCGGCCGGATGCCACCTTCCCCCTGCACGGGCTCGACCAGGATACCGGCCGTCGCTTCGGTGATGGCGGCCTTGACGGCATCGAGATCACCGAACGGGACCTGGTCAAAGCCGGGCGCCTTGGGACCGAAACCTTCCAGATACTTTTCCTGGCCACCCGCCGCGATCGTCGCGATGGTGCGTCCGTGGAAAGCGCCTTCCATCGTGATGATGTGGAACTTCTCCGGATGCCCCTTGGCGAAATGGTAGCGGCGAGCGGTCTTGATCGCGCATTCCAGCGCCTCGGCACCCGAATTGGTGAAGAAGACGCGGTCGGCGAAGGTGACGTCCGTCAGGCGCTTGGCCAGCTTCTCCTGACCCGGCACTTCATAGAGGTTCGACAGGTGCCAGACCTTGTCAGCCTGGTCCTTGAGTGCGCCGACCACATGCGGGTTACCATGGCCGACCGAAGTCACGGCGACACCGGCTGCAAAATCGAGATAGCGCTCACCGGTCTCGGTGATCAGCCACACGCCCTCGCCTCGCTCGAAACGCAGGGGCGCCCGATTGTAGGTCTGATAGAGCGGCGTAGCGTCTGCCATGGCGATTGCATTCCTTCTGCATGCCCGTGCTTTCGACGGGACCGAGCCCGGCGGGCCCGAAACAATTAAAAATGCCGCCTTGCGGCGGCGTCGGCACTATCTGCATTTAACCCTGCAATGTCAACGAAACTTGCGGGATCTCGGCGGTCCGGCACAAAATCCGGCTTTCGACGCACGCGAGTGCCGGAAGGCGATTCCACCTGTTGCATACTTGACTCACTCGGGAAGCAAGTTGGGGAAAACCGGAAAATCGATTCCAGATGATTCCGGCGACTCTTGTCACAGAGTCGGCCGACCTCTAGGTTAAATTTCATTAAGAGATTGCATGCGGCGGAAGTGATCACCGACAGTTACGAGGCGGTTTTGTTTCGAATTCGTTCGAAGCAACGGTGACGGATTCTGCCATGACACACGCGAGCGGCGGAGAAGTATGGCATGAATTGGACTGATGAGCGGGTTGAAAAACTCAAGCGTCTCTGGGCCGAAGGCCTGAGCGCAAGCCAGATTGCAGCACAGTTGGGTGGCGTAAGTCGAAACGCGGTGATTGGTAAAGTGCACCGGCTGAACCTGCCTGGTCGTGCGAAGGCCGGCGGCAGCTCCTCAGCAGCGCGTCCTGCCAAGCGCACCGCCGCACCCCAGCGTCCGGCGAACTTCCAGGCTCGCCCGGCAGCAACCGCTACCCGGACCGTGACACGTGCGGCCGGCGCGACCCTTCTCAAGGAAGAGATCGAGGTCGAGACCTTCCAGGAAGTCGAAGTCAGCCGTCCGCTGAACGTCGTCGTGCCGATCTCGCGCCGCCTGGCGCTGACGGAGCTCACTGAGCGCACCTGCAAGTGGCCGATCGGCGATCCGATGAAGGACGATTTCCATTTTTGTGGTTGCGAAATCAGCGACGCCTCGCCCTATTGCACCTATCATGCGAAGCTCGCCTACCAGCCGGTCAGCGACCGCCGCAAGGCCGCTCGTTAAGACGAGCGGACGATCACACAGATTTTGGATGGGTCCTTCGGGGCCCGTTTTCTTTGGGCCATGCGCCAAACGAAAGGGCCGCAACGGATGATCCGTGCGGCCCTTTCGTTTGCGTCAAGTGATTGAAGCTTCAGGCTTCCATTGAATAACCCGCACCTCGAACGGTCCGGATGACATCCTGCATGTTGGAGAAATTCAGCGCCTTGCGCAGCCGCCCGACATGCACGTCGACGGTGCGTTCGTCGACATAGATGTCGTGGCCCCAGACGCCGTCGAGCAGTTGCGAGCGCGAGAACACCCGGCCGGGCGAGGTCATCAGGAATTCCAGGAGGCGGAACTCGGTCGGGCCGAGACGGACTTCGCGGCTCTTGCGATGGACGCGGTGGGTTTCCCGGTCGAGCTCGATGTCACCACAGCGCAGGACACTCGACAGCACTTCCGGCTTGGCCCGACGCAGCATCGCCTTGACGCGCGCCATCAGTTCCGGTGTCGAGAAGGGCTTGACGACATAGTCGTCGGCGCCGGTCGCAAGACCCCTGACCCGTTCGCTTTCCTCGCCCCGTGCCGTCAGCATGATGATCGGCAGGCGCTCCGTTTCCGGCCGGACGCGCAGGCGGCGGCACAGCTCAATGCCCGAGACGCCCGGCAGCATCCAGTCGAGGATCAGCAGGTCCGGCACCCGTTCCTGCAGACGGATCTCGGCCTCGTCGCCGCGCAGGATCGTTTCGACCTCATATCCTTCCGATTCCAGATTGTAGCGCAGGAGGACGCTCAGCGCCTCCTCGTCTTCCACCACGGCAATCTTCGGCTGCATCAGACCATCACCTCGCTGTGGCCAAGGCTCATTCGGTGATCGCACCGACGGAAGACGTCAGGTCTTCCTTCGGCCGTTCGCCTTCCGGCGGCGCACCTGTTGTCATGTAGTAGATGGTCTCGGCGATGTTGGTCGCGTGGTCGCCGATGCGCTCGATGTTCTTGGCGCAGAAGAGAAGATGCGTGCAGCTGGTGATGTTGCGCGGATCTTCCATCATGTAGGTCAACAATTCGCGGAACAGCGAGGTGTAGATCGCATCGATCTCCTCGTCGCGGTCGCGGATCGACTTGGCCTTTTCGGCAGAGCGGGTCGTGTAGACGTCGAGCACTTCCTTGAGCTGGGCAAGGGCCAGATCGGACAGATGCTCGAGGCCGCGGGCGAGCTTGCGCGGAACGCCCGTCGCCTGGATGGCCACAACGCGCTTGGAGTTGCTCTTGCCGAGATCGCCGACGCGTTCGAGGTCGGAGGCAATGCGCAGGGCGCCGATGATTTCACGAAGGTCGGAGGCGACCGGCTGACGCTTGGCGATGGTGACAACGGCCTTCTCGCCGATTTCCTTCTCCATCGAGTCCATGATGACGTCGTCGGAGATCACCTTCTGTGCAAGGGCGGCGTCGGAATTGACCAGCGAGCGCACGCTTTCGGCGACCATCTGTTCCGCCAGACCGCCCATCTCGGAGATGCGGCGCATCAGAAATTTCAGTTCCTCGTCGAAGGCCGAATAGATGTGTGAGGAAGCCATAAGCCAGATCCTTGATTGTAAAGAGAGCCAGGGTATGCGCTGAGATCGCTCAGCCGAAGCGGCCCATGATGTAGTCTTGCGTGCGCTGATCGTCCGGGTTGGTGAACATCTTGTCCGTGTCGTTTTCTTCGACGAGTTCGCCCAGATGGAACATGGCCGTGCGCTGGGAGACGCGGGCGGCCTGCTGCATCGAGTGGGTGACGATCACGATCGTGTAGTTCTCGCGCAGTTCGTGGATCAGTTCCTCGACTTTGGCGGTCGCGATCGGATCGAGTGCCGAGCAGGGTTCGTCCATGAGGATGACTTCCGGGCTGACGGCGACGGCACGGGCGATGCAGAGACGCTGCTGCTGGCCACCGGAAAGACCGGTACCGGCCGCATCCAGGCGATCCTTGACTTCGTTCCAGAGGCCGGCCTTCTGCAGGGCGGTCGAAACGATCTCGTCGAGATCGGCCTTGTTCTTGGCCAGGCCATGGATGCGCGGACCGTAGGCGACGTTCTCGTAGATCGACTTCGGGAACGGGTTCGGCTTCTGGAAGACCATGCCCACCTTGGCGCGCAGCTGCACCGGATCGACCTTGGCGTCGTAGATGTTTTCGGCATCGATCAGGATGTTGCCCTCGACGCGGCAGCTGGCGATCGTGTCGTTCATCCGGTTGATGCAGCGCAGGAAGGTCGACTTGCCGCAGCCCGATGGGCCGATAAAGGCGGTCACCGAGCGCGGACGGATCTCGATGTTCACGTCGCGCAGGGCCTGCTTCTCGCCGTAGTAAACCTGCACGTCGCGTGCGGTAATCTTGGATTCAGTCATTGTCGGTGCTTTCGTCGTCGTCATCTTTGTCGAGAGATTGTTCATCATCATACACCCCCTTACCAACGGCGCTCAAAGCGGCGACGCAGAATGATTGCGACCAGGTTCATCAGGATCAGGAAGACCAGCAGGACGATGATGGCACCGGAGGCGCGCTCCACGAAAGCCGGGTCACCGCGCTGGGTCCAGTTGTAGACCTGCACCGGCAAAGCCGAGGCGGGCTGGAAGAAACCATCCGGCGGACCGGCGGGGAATTCCTTGACGAAGGCGACCATGCCGATCAGGAGCAGCGGAGCCGTTTCGCCGAGCGCACGGGCGAGACCGATGATCGCACCGGTCAGGATGCCCGGCATGGCGAGCGGCAGCACATGGTGGAAGATCGACTGCATCTTCGAAGCACCGACGCCGAGGGCGGCATCGCGGATCGAGGGCGGTACGGCCTTCAGCGCAGACCGGGTGGCGATGATGATGGTGGGCAGCGTCATGAGGGTCAGGACCAGACCGCCCACGATCGGCGCCGATTGCGGCA
This sequence comes from Allorhizobium sp. DMC15, assembly GCF_056314065.1. Lineage (NCBI taxonomy): Bacteria > Pseudomonadati > Pseudomonadota > Alphaproteobacteria > Hyphomicrobiales > Rhizobiaceae > Allorhizobium > Allorhizobium sp. DMC15. The sequence continues at coordinate 428,318 of NZ_JBQUZB010000001.1, read as the reverse complement.
GACCGGCGAAGTTGATCAGCACGGCAAGACCGAGGATACCGAAGACGATCGAAGGAACGGCCGCAAGGTTGGCGATGTTGACCTCGATGAGATCGGTGAACCAGTTCTGCGGCGCGAACTCTTCGAGGTAGATCGAGGTGGCGACACCGATCGGCAGCGACAATGCCAGGACGATCAGCATCATATAGGCCGAGCCGATGATAGCCACGCCAAGGCCGGCGGCTTCCGGACGTGTGTCCGAGGCGTCCGCCGAGGTGAAGAAGGACCAGTTGAACTTCGTCACCAGAATACCGGCCTGCTTCAGCGTGTCGGCGAGAACCAGTTGCTCAGGCGAAATGTTGCGATCGAGCTTGGCGCTCTCCATCGTTACGCGGCCCTTGTAGTAGCCGTCGATACGGCCGGCTGCGAGCAGGTCAAAGGAGACCGTCTTGCCGATGACCGACGGGTCGGCCAGCACATAGTTGCGCAGGTTGGCCGGGGCGTCCTTGGAGACGAGTTCTGCCACGGACTTGGGCGTAAGGCCCTCGGCGGCGAGCCCCTTGGCAGCGATCGTGTCACCGAGTGCCTTTTCGATGAGCGGCGCGTAGCCGAAGGTGGATACCTTCGCGATGGCGGCGCGATCACCGGTGCCAGAAGGATCGAGCTTGGCCGGATCCAGATAGACGTCGATCGTGATGTAGGTCTGCTGGAAGGATGACAAGCCGTTGGTCAGGATCGATGCCAGCAGGCCGACGAGCGCGATGATGCCGAAGGCGACAGCGGCCTTGCCGAGCAGGCGGAAGCGGGCTTCGGCGGCATTGCGCTTGCGGGTCCGTTCGTCGACGCTCAGAAGAGACTTGGCCTGCCCCTTTGCAGCGGGGGCTCCGAATGCGGTGAGGTCGGTCATTCGTACTGCTCCCGGTACTTACGGACAATGTAGAGGGCGATCACGTTCAGGAGGAGCGTGATGACGAAAAGGGTGAGGCCGAGCGCGAAGGCGACCAGGGTCTCGGGGCTTGCAAATTCGGTGTCGCCCGTCAGCTGGCTGACGATCTTGACCGTCACCGTCGTCATCGCCTCGAAAGGATTGAGATCGAGCTTGGCCGAGGCCCCTGCCCCGAGCACGACGATCATGGTCTCACCGATCGCGCGGCTGGCGGCGAGCAAGACGGCGCCGACAATACCCGGAAGGGCGGCTGGCAGGACCACCTGCTTGATGGTTTCCGACTGGGTGGAACCCAGCGCATAGGAGCCGTCACGCAGCGCCTGGGGAACGGCATTGATGATGTCGTCCGACAGCGAGGAAACGAAGGGGATGATCATCACGCCCATGACCAGGCCGGCGGTCAGAACGGAGGAGGACGAGCTTCCGAGACCCATGGGCTGGGCGAGCCAGTCGCGCAGGAAAGGACCGACCGTCACGAGTGCGAAGAGACCGTAGACGATGGTCGGGATACCGGCCAGCATTTCGATCGCTGGCTTGACGATGCTGCGGGTCTTCGGACCGGCATATTCCGACAGGAACACCGCGATCATCAGGCCGATCGGAACGGCAATGATCAGCGAGATCAGCGAGACGTAGAAGGTGCCCCAGAGAAGCGGCAGAATGCCGAGGTCGGAGCCACCGCGGAACTGCGGGTTCCAGACCGTCGAGAAGAAGAAGTCCTGCGCCGGGTAGATGGTGAAGAAGACGTAGGTCTCGACAACCAGCGAACCGACGATGCCGACCGTGGTCATGATCGCCACCAGCGAGGAGATCATCAGGATCGCCTTCACGAAGCTCTCGCTGATGTTGCGGGCACGCAGTTCGGGGTCGATGCGGATATAGGCAAGCGGCAAGGCGCCAATGGCGAGCGCGAAGACCGCGATGGTCATCAGCAACTGGCTGAAATCGATATCGGCACGGTAGGCCTTGGCCGCCTCGAAGACTTCCGCCGGAACGTCCGCACCGAGCGCAATGCCAGCGGCGGCAAGACGGCTGCGAATATTGTCTGCGTCCAGCGCCTTGATGTCGACGTCGGCACCGGCCTTCGCATCGGCTTCCCGCAGCACGGCGAGGCCGTCGCCGATGCGGCGGACATCCGCCATCACGAGGCTGTGTGCGCCGCCTTGCGGGACAGACGCATCCGTGATCATGCCGCTGATGCGAGCGTCGATGATGGGATGCTGCAGGGTCAGCCAGAGCATCAGCAGGATCAGCGCCGGGACGGCGGTAATCAGGGCGACCGTCTGGCCGTAGAAACCGGGAAGAGAATGCAGCTTTCTGCCGCGTTCGGCCGAGAGGGACATCGCCCGTCGGCGTCCCAGCGCGTAACCGATCGCCGCAAGGGCCAATACGCCCAGGATGATGATACTAACGTCCATTTTGCCCCGCCATGCCTTCGGAAACGAAAACCGGCGGCACTGATGTGCCGCCGGTCAGATCGAGCCTTAGTTCAGCGGCGCCATCGGCGTGCGAGCCTTGACGGCTGCCTGCGTCTTGGCCAGCTCCGGATCCGAAACCAGACCGTAAGCTGCGAGCGGACCGTTCGGGCCGGCGATTTCGTCAGAAACGAAGAACTCTACGTATTCCTGGAGACCCGGGATAACGTCGAGGTGAGCGTTCTTGACGTAGAAGTAGAGCGGACGCGAAACCGGGTATTCGCCCTTGGCGATGGTTTCAACCGACGGAACGACGCCTTCCATGGTGGCAACACGCAGCTTGTCGGTGTTGTTCTGGTAGAAGGACAGGCCGAAGACGCCGATGGCGTTCTTGTTGGCCGCGATGCGAGCCAGCGTTTCCGGATAGTCGCCGTCGATGTCAACCGAGACGCCATCGGTGCGCAGAGCGTTGCAAGCCTTCTTGGCAGCATCCTTGTCGCCATTGTTGGCGGCGAGCAGAGCTTCCAGCGTGCCGTCCTTTTCGCAGCCGGCTTCGATGACCTTCACGTCGAAGACTTCGCGGGTGCCGTGCTTGGTGCCCGGGATGAAGGCGAGGATCGGCTGCGCCGGCAGGTCGGCGCGGATCTCGTTCCAGTTCTTGTACGGGTTGTCGACCAGCTTGCCGTCCTTGACGACCTGAGCTGCAAGGGCGCTGTGCCAGTCAGCTGCGGTGAAGGCATATTCCGGGCCGCTGATTTCAGAGGCGAAGACGATGCCGTCGTAACCGATGCGAACTTCCTGGATGTCGTTCACACCGTTGGTCTTGCAGAGTTCGATGTCAGACTTGCTGATGCGCGACGAGGAGTTTGCGATGTCGATGGTGTTCTCGCCCACGCCTTCGCAGAGCTTCTTGCGGCCGGCGCCAGAGCCGCCACCTTCAACAACCGGCGTGCCGAAGTCGAAGTTTTCGCCGAAGGCTTCGGCAACGATCGATGCGTAGGGCAGAACGGTGGAGGAGCCAGCGATCTGGATCTGGTCGCGGGCGACTGCTGCGCCGGCGAAGGCCACGGTGGCCGCCAAGGCAGCGAGGGAAAGTTTCAGAGCGGTCATAATCATCTCCCGGAATGGGCTTGTGTGTCTTTGCGGCCGAGCGGCGTCTGCCAAGCTCCGGCAGCTGCTTCATAGCGGCTCTCAGCTCACGCTTTTATGTCAGTTGGATGAAACATTTGTGACACCTCATCTCATTGAAAAAACTATCTGTTTTTCAACGCAGTCATGTCAGAGCAGAGTTTTATGTCAAAATCGGACGGTAAACTCGCTGCCGACGCCCAGTTCCGACTTCACGATCAGGCGGGCGCGGTGGCGCGTGAGAATGTGCTTGACGATCGCAAGACCGAGACCCGTCCCCTTTTTCGAGCGACTGTCCTCTACATTGACCCGATAGAAACGCTCCGTCAGGCGAGGAACATGTTCGGCCGGAATGCCCGGCCCGTGGTCTCGGACGCGAACTTCCGTGCCCAGGCCAGGCTCGCGGCGCAAGACCACGTCGACAAACTTGCCTTCCTGGCCGTATTTGCAGGCATTCTCCATCAGGTTCTCGAAGACCTCGACCAGTTCGTCGCGCTCGCCCATCACCTCGACCTTTCCCTCCGGCAGATCGAGCCGGATCTCGACACCGAGATCTGCGGCCAGGGGGGCAAGACTGTCCCGGACATGACCGAGCACCGGCTTCAGGTCGACCATCTGATCAGGCGGCAGATGCGCCTTGAGTTCGAGGCGCGACAGCGACAGGAGATCGTCGACGAGACGGCTCATGCGGTTGGCCTGATCGAGCATGATGGCCAGGAAGCGCTCCTTGGCCTTGGCATCATCTTTCGCCGGCCCCTGCATGGTCTCAATGAAGCCGCGCAAGGAGGCGAGCGGGGTGCGCAATTCGTGGCTGGCGTTCGCGACGAAATCGCTGCGCATCCGGTCGAGCCGGCGCAGTTCGGAAATGTCGCGGAAGGAGAGGAGATACAGAGGGCGCCCGTCAGCCTCCACAGGTGCCACGCGCACGATATACACACGCTCCGACGGTAGCCGCTCCGAATGCTCGATCTGATTGGGGGTTGCCGTCTCGATCGTCTCCCGGATCATGTCGAGGATACCGGGAGAACGCCAGCGGGCGGAGACATGCTGGCCCTCGCCGAGATCACCGAAGGCACGCTCGGCCGCCGCGTTCTGGGCAAGCAGGTCCGCCTGCGCGCCCATCACGATCACCGGCATGTCGAGCGCCTCGATTGCAGCGCGGATCGAGGGCAGCGGATCGACGGGCATGGCTGGCTGCAGGCTGGCAATCGTTGGGCCGCCATCATCTTCGGCGCGCGGGTCGACCACGATGACGAGGCCGACCAGCAGCACGAAGAGCACAAGGGCATATCCTGCCGCCGCGCCCGAGTACCAGGCCGCCACGGCCATCAGCGCAGAACCGACGATCGCCAGCCAGCGCGAGAGCAAATGCCTCATGGGGCGGCGCCAGCCGCTGCTCTCACCGTTTTCTGCCACCTGCAACGCACCTCGCGCTTCACCCATGCCAAGCCTGATAAAGGTGATTCATGACAGAAGTTCCGGTGGCCTGCCATGGCGGGCGGCGCTTTATCCCCGCCGACATCCTGTTGCGCTCCATCTTGGATGCCGGCCTTGCGCTCTATCTTCGCATGCGCTCAATTATCAAGGACAAACAGGGCCAGTGGAGCCGGAGGAAGACCATGGATACGCAAAGCCAGAGCCGTGCCGTCACCTTGAAGATCCGCGGCAAGGAGCGGATCTTCGACATCGACCTGCCAGACCTGCCGGATTGGATCGAGGACGCGGCACTGAAGTCCGGCGGCTTTCCCTATGACAAGAAGCTCTCGGAAAAGGACTATGTCGAGGAACTGACCCAGTTGCAGATCGAACTGGTGAAGGTGCAGTTCTGGATGCAGAAGACGGGACAGCGCGTCATGGCGCTGTTCGAAGGCCGGGATGCCGCCGGAAAGGGCGGTGCGATCAGCGCCACCCTCGCTTACATGAACCCGCGCTCCGCCCGTGTCGTCGCACTGACCAAGCCGACAGAAACGGAAAAGGGACAATGGTATTTCCAGCGCTATGTCTCGCATTTCCCCACCGCCGGAGAATTCGTGCTCTTCGATCGGTCCTGGTATAATCGCGCCGGGGTCGAGCCGGTGATGAACTTTTGCACGCCGGAGCAATACGAAGCCTTCCTGAAGCAGGCACCGCGCTTCGAGAAGCTGATCGAGCAGGAAGGCATCCACTTCTTCAAGTTCTGGCTGGATACCGGGCAGGAAATGCAGCTCAAGCGCTTTCACGATCGGGCACATGATCCGCTGAAATGCTGGAAGCTGTCACCCATGGACATCGCCGCCCTGCACAAGTGGGACGACTACACCCAGAAGCGCGACCGTATGTTGAAAGAAACCCATACGGAGCGGGCTCCCTGGACGGTGCTGCATGCCAACGACAAGCGCCGGGCACGGCTGAACCTGATCCGCCATATCCTTCTGTCTCTGGACTACGAGGGCAAAGACAAGGACAAGATCGGCAAGCTGGACAAGAAGATCATCGGCAGCGGCCCGGGCTTTCTCGACTGAGAAGCCTCCCCCGCCTCTCAGCCCATTTACCCGCCGGGACGATCACTGTCCCGGCAGAACGCGCACGGCGTAGAGGTTAAGCCCGCGCCCCTTGCCCGACAGATCGGCGTTGACGATCAACTTGCCCGGTGTCGAAGGTGCCATGCCGCTGTCGAAAGTGACGCGGAACAGCGCGTCGAGCTTTTGCGGATTGACGGTAAAGCGATGGCGCGGGCAGTCGCCCATCCGTGGGAAATCGCATTCCACCGAGATCTGCACCGGGTTGTCGTCCGGGGATTGGACCGTCAGGGCAATCGTCGAGGTGCGGCCGGCGAGCTCACGCAACACATTCACCGGCACCGTGATCTCCACGGCACCTTCGGCATCGCCACTGCGCGAGACGATGCGGGCTGCGGTCCCGTCGCTCGCCGTCACCATATCCACGGTGGCATTGGCGCGGGGATGCAAAGCGGAGATCTGGTCCGGGGCGAACACGCCGATCCAGTCGTCGGTGAAGCCGCCACGGGTGTCGATGGCCTGCGGCCCCTGCGGACCTTCAGCCGGCGCCGGCGTACCGGAAAAATCCTCTTCCTCGGCGCGCGGCGGCGGATTGGGAACGCTGGTGTCGCGCTCGGCCGCTGTCAGCAGCAGACCCGACGTATAGACCCACCAAGCGCCGATGCCGAGTGCTGCAAGGAAAATGGTGAAAATCATCAGGCGCGCCACACCGCCACGGCGTTTGCGCCGCGGCTGAACGGCCCGTTCGGAACGCATGTCCGGGACCGGCCCTTCATCGGCGAGATGCGCCTCGCGACTGTCCGGCTTTGATGATCGCAGATCCTCATCGAAAGCGGGTTCGCGGTCGGCCACCGGATCGACCGGCGGGGCATGCTCGACGGGATCGGCGGCAAAGCCCGGCTCGACGCGGCCAGTCTGACGATCGCCCGCGACACGCGACGCGGCCGGACCTTCAACTGTAACGTCCGGCGCGGCGGATGACTGAGGCTGAACCGTGGGGACCGGTGGCTCGACGCGCATGTCGAGGCGTGCGCGTTCTTCGAGCTCGATTGCGTGGATCAGCGCTTCCAGGCGCCGCCGCTGGTGATTGATCGCTTCGGGATCTTCGACATTCTGCTTGCGCAATCCGGTTTCCAGGGCCTGTCGGGCGGACTGATAAACCCGTGCCCGTGATTCGGCATTGGCCCGGTCAGAACGCTCCAGGGCATTCCGGATGGCTGTTTCCAATCCGCTCATTGGTCGCCATACTCCTTCGGGGATCGCCCCTGCCACATCGCATCCATAGTTTCGATTCGGTAAACGCTCGATTTTTCAAGGGCAAGCCCGGAAGCCTGCTATGGCTGCGAATAAACACAGGAATGAGACCAGCCGCTTCGATCTTGCCACAGGTTGGGGCTCTTGCCGATCCTACGGCTCTCTTTCCCAAGTCCGCAGGATCTGTTATTTGACGTTTGCGTAAACGTAAACTTCATGGGAGGTGAAGTGATGGCCCTGCCGTCGATCCTGAAAGACACTCTGAGGCTGCCCGTCGTCGCCTCGCCGCTCTTCATCATATCGCATCCGCAGCTGACGCTCGCCCAGTGCAAGGCCGGCATCGTTGGCTCCTTCCCGGCGCTCAACGCCCGCCCTGAAGCGCAGCTCGACGAGTGGCTGGCGGAAATCACCGAAGAGCTCGCGTCTCACAACGCGAAGAACCCGGATCGCCCCGCCGCCCCCTTCGCAGTCAACCAGATCGTGCACATGTCGAACAAGCGGCTCGAGCACGATCTGATGATGTGCGTCAAATACAAGGTCCCCATCGTCATCTCCTCGCTGGGCGCCGTGCCGGAGGTGAACGCCGCCGTGCATTCCTATGGCGGCATCGTGCTGCATGACGTGATCAACAACCGTCACGCCAATTCGGCAATCCGCAAGGGGGCCGACGGACTGATCGCGGTGGCCACAGGCGCCGGCGGCCATGCGGGCACACTGTCTCCCTTCGCGCTCATCCAGGAGATCCGCGAATGGTTCGACGGGCCGCTGCTGCTCGCCGGTGCGATTGCCAATGGTGGTGCGGTGCTGGCCGCCCAGGCCATGGGCGCGGACATGGCCTATATCGGCTCGCGCTTCATCGCGACCACGGAGGCCCGCGCGTCGGATGCCTATAAGCAGGCGATCGTCGAAGCCCATGCCAACGACATCGTCTATTCCAACTATTTCACCGGTATCCACGGCAATTATCTGAAGCCCTCGATCGTCGCGGCCGGCATGGACCCCGACAATCTGCCGGTCGCAGACCCGTCGAAAATGGACTTCGACAAGGCAACCACAGGCGCCAAGGCCTGGAAGGACATCTGGGGCTGCGGCCAAGGGATCGGTGCGGTGAAGGCGGTCGAACCGGTGGCCGCCGTCGTCGACCGGCTGGAGCGCGAATATATACACGCAAAAAAGGCGATTTGCGGCTGAAGCGCCGGCTGCTAGCGTCCCCGCAGATCTGATTTGCGGGGACCACATGCGCCACCTGAAACTCACCCTCACGCTCGCCGCCCTCCTCGGTAGCACCCTGTCCAGCCAGGCGGACGACGGCGCCTACAAAGACTTCAAGGACTGGCAGGTTCTGTGCTCGCAGACCCGTTCCTGCACCATGCGGCAATTCCTCGCCGGGACCCAGCTGTCCGGCTTCGAACTGCGGCGCAGCGGCAAACCGGATGCGCCGGTCGTGCTGTCGGTGTCGCCGAGCGACAATGCCCTGACCGAAAGCGAGGGCGCGCCTGAAGCAACCATTGCGATCGATGGTGGAGAGCCGCTGGTGCTGACAGGTCCCTCGGTCACGGCAGAGGCCGGCACCTATGCGTTCACCCTCAACGCGGACTTCATCGGCAACGGACTGATCGACGGCCTGAAGAACGGCACAACCGCCAAGATCACTCTCAAGCGCGGCGACAAGACTGCCACGGCCGACCTTCCGCTCGCCGGCGCTGCCGCAAGCCTCTTGTTCATCGACGAATATCAAGACCGCATCGGCCATACGGACGCCATGAGCGCCAAGGGTGACAAGGCACCCAACCCGCCATTGCCGGTTACGGACATCACCTCAATCGCCGACCTGCCGGAGGCGATCCGTACCCAATTCGCCGAGGGTGGCAGCTGTGAGGATACGGATCCGAGCATGTTCGACGGCAATGCGCTGTCGCATGCAACCGATGAAAACACGACGATCTACGTCATGCCCTGCGGCTCCAGCGGCGCTTACAACATCCCCTATGCCGCCTATGTCGACAGTTTTGGCATGATCGCCCCGCTCGCTTTTCCGACCATGCTGGACGGCGCCCCCAGCGCTTCTCCCCAGGCCTTCAATCTCGCCTATGATTGGAAACAGAAGCGCTTCTCCTCCTTCTTCAAGGGCCGCGGCATCAGCGACTGCGGCACCTACAGCCAGTGGCGCCTCGCCGAAGGCGTGATGGGTCCGCAACTCGTGCTGATCGAGGAGACCTTCCGCGACTGCCCGGAAGAGTTCAGCGAGACGGACGATATCGATCCCGGCACTTGGCCGAAGACATGGCCGGTAAAGTAAGGCACCGGGCGGCAAGCGAGAGCAAGAGAGCCACCATTGACCATGCCGGGGAAATTTTCCCCGGCCACCGAAAACCGGCTTGAAATCACCCGGCAATCCCTGTATCAGCCCCTCACCGCAAGCAACGGGCCTCTGGCCTGTTCGCAGATGCCGCTTTAGCTCAGGTGGTAGAGCACATCATTCGTAATGATGGGGTCGCAGGTTCGAGTCCTGCAAGCGGCACCATTTGACCTCAAAACTTCCGTGCATTGGCCAGCTCAACACAACCGTGTTTAATTTCGTCCATGGAATGTTATCTTCATTGGATACGTCGGTTCATTCGCAACAGAGGAGCAGATGATATGCGTAAGATCAGGAAACTCGCTCGCGAAGGCTGGGGCGGCATCGTGACCAAGTAATGAAGGTCGGCGGGCACCATATCAGTTGGTGGTACATTTGCGCTTTGGCCGCTCCAACGCTGTTCGCGGGAGCGGCCTTTTCGTTTTTTGCATTCAAAAGCCCGCAGCTCGTTCTTCAATACGCGGCAATATTCTCGACGCTGGCAATCCTGATCAGTGGGTTGAGCGCCGCGCTGGCCGGTTTGATATTCGCCAGCGTGAATATCCAGGCGCAAACGCGGAACGCAAAGGTTAAAGCCGCCTATGATGCCGTCGCGAAGAAGCAATGGGACAAAGACCATATTGCTGCTCGCGCCACATTTCTGGACCTTCTCCGCAAAAAGGCCGACCTGTCGCAATATGTCGTTCCCGATGATCATGAATTTTCGGAAGCAAAGTCCTATTGCGAAGCCTTGCGCAACATCTGCAACGACCACGAACTGACGGCCATTGCCATCGAAGAACACGTCATCGATGAAAACTTCCTCAAGAAATGGTCTAGATCATCCTTGATTGACGATTTCGAGAAGCTGAAGCCGTACATACAGGCCGTCCGCGACAAAATCGGGAACAAAGCGATATTTGTGAACTTCGAGAACCTTGCTCGTCGCTGGAGCAAGTAAGGCACGCCCCCATCTCAAATCAGTTGGTGGCGTCGACATCCCATATGGTCAGGATGTCCTCACGCCCCCGCCCCATATCCCTTCAGCCTGCGCCGCGTGTCCGACGGGCTCTCGCGAAAATGCGCGCGGTAGCTGCGCGAGAAGGCAGACGCCGAATTGAAGCCCGTCGCGGCGGCGATGTCGGCGAAGGCGATGCGGGTTTCGATCACCTTGCGGCGGGCGGCGTTCAGCCTAAGCGCCAGGTAATGAATGTGCGGCGGCGCGCCGATTGCCTCGATGAACAGGGTCTGCAGCCGCCTTTCGCTGATGCCGATGCGGCGCGCCAGCCGGACCAGCGGCAGCGGCTGTTCCAGATGCTCCTCCATCACCCGCATCGCCTGGCTGACGCGGGGGTCGGCCAACCGGATGCTGCCGGTCGAGGGCATGGCGGTGGCATTGCTGCTGACGCCGCCCTGCTCGTAGATGAACTGACGTGACACTTCGAGCGCCAGCGAATAGCCATGGCGACGGCGGATCAGTTCCAGCATCAGGTCGAGCGTCGGCAGCGAGCCGCCCGTGGTGATGCGCTTGCCATCGATGACGAAGCGCTCGCGCACCGTCTTCACCTGCGGATAGGCGGCGGCGAAGTCGTCGTAGTCTTCCCAGTGCAGGGTGGCGGAAAAATTGTCGAGAAGGGCCGTGTCCGCCAGCAGCCAGGCGCCGGATTCGATGCCGGCCATGAGGCTGCGATGCCGTGCCGACTTGGACAGGAGACGCTTCAGCTCCGATGTGGCGTGACGCTTCCAGTTGTGGCTCGAGAGGACGAAGAGAGGGTCTTCCTCACTGCCCGGCTGGAATGCACCATCGACCGGGATCGGAATATGGCTCTTGGTTTCGATCGGCTGACCGTCAGGGCTGAGGATACGCCAGCGATAGAGCTCCAACCCGCTTACCCGGTTGGCCAGACGCAAAGGCTCGATCACGGAGGCGACGAGAATGAGATTGGTCTCGGGCACGACGAGCAGGTCGAGCACGGTGGTGGAGGGACTGCGATCGGACATGGTGTGGATCTCGCGACATTTCCGAAAGTGTATAGAACTTGTCCGATCCTGCAAAGCATGCTGCGGCATTCTGTCTCGTAATGGGGCCAACGAACGAGGGAGAATAATCCGTGCCTTTAGCCATGAACCGGGATGTCTTCATCACCTGCGCCGTCACCGGCGCCGGTGACACCACCTCGAAATCGCCGCATGTGCCCATCACGCCGAAGCAGATCGCCGAGTCCGCCATCGATGCCGCCAAGGCCGGGGCCGCCGTCGTGCATTGCCATGTCCGCGATCCGGAAACGGGTGCTGCCAGCCGCCGCAACGATCTCTACAAGGAAGTGACCGACCGCATCCGCTCGGCCGATGTCGACGTCGTCCTGAACCTCACCGCCGGCATGGGCGGCGACCTGATTTTCGGCAATGTCGAACAGCCTTTGCCGCTCAACCCTGTCGGTACCGACATGGCCGGCGCCACCGAGCGCGTGTCGCATGTGGCCGAATGCCTGCCGGAAATCTGCACGCTCGATTGCGGCACGATGAATTTCTCGCTCGGCGACTACGTGATGACCAACACGCCGTCGATGCTGCGCGCCATGGCGAAGCAGATGACGGATCTCGGTGTGCGCCCCGAAATCGAAGCCTTCGACACGGGGCATCTGTGGTTCGCCAAGCAGCTTGTCGAGGAAGGCCTGATCGAGGATCCTGTTCTCATCCAGCTCTGCATGGGCATTCCCTGGGGCGCGCCCGACGACCTCAACACCTTCATGGCGATGGTCAACAACGTGCCGTCGAGCTGGACCTTCTCGGCCTTCTCGATCGGCCGCAATGCCATGGCCTATCCGGCGGCCGCCGTGCTTGCCGGCGGCAATGTACGCGTCGGGCTCGAAGACAATCTCTATGTCGGCAAGGGCCTGCTCGCCACCAATGCCCAGCTCGTCGAAAAGGCCGTGACCGTGATCGAGGGCATGGGCGCCCGGATCATCGGACCGGACGAGGTGCGCAAGAAGCTCAAGCTCACCAAGCGCTGATGCCCCGCCCGTTCCCGGAACTTGCGGGGGCGGGTTACAGAACAAACCGACATGCGGACGAGAACGTGATGAGCAGAATTCAAAAGGCGGCCTGTATCGGCGGCGGTGTGATCGGGGGGGCCTGGGCTGCGCGTTTTGTGCTGGCCGGCATCGACACCACGATCTTCGATCCGCATCCGGAGGCCGAGCGCATCATCGGCGAAGTGCTCGCCAATGCCGAGCGTGCCTATGAAATGCTCACCATGGCGCCGCTGCCGCCCAAGGGAAAGCTCACCTATGCCACCTCGCTCGAGGAGGCTGTCGCGGGCGCCGACTGGATCCAGGAAAGCGTGCCGGAGCGTGTCGAACTCAAGCGCGGCGTCATCACCCAGATCGATGCGGCAGCCGACCCCAAGGCCCTGATCGGCTCCTCGACTTCCGGAATCCTGCCGACCGATCTCCAGCGCGACATGAAACATCCCGAGCGCATGTTCGTCGCCCATCCGTATAACCCGGTCTATCTCCTGCCGCTCGCCGAACTCGTCGGCGGTGAAAAGACCAGCCGCGCCGTCTTGGAAGATGCCAAGGCGAAACTCGCACCGATCGGCATGAAGGGCGTGATCCTCAACAAGGAGATCGAAGGTTTCGTCGGCGACCGGCTGCTGGAAGCGCTGTGGCGCGAGGCGCTGTGGCTGATCAAGGACGACATTTGCGACACCGAGACGCTGGATGACGTGATCCGCTATTCCTTCGGCATGCGCTGGGCGCAGATGGGTCTGTTCGAGACCTATCGCATCGCCGGCGGCGAAGCGGGCATGCGGCACTTCCTCGCCCAGTTCGGCCCCTGCCTCGCCTGGCCCTGGACCAAGCTCACCGACGTGGTCGACCTCAACGACGAACTCGTCGACAAGATCGCCGGCCAGTCGGACGCTCAGTCGGGCGCGCGCGGCATCCGTGATCTGGAACGTATCCGCGACCAGAACCTCGTCGGCATCATGCAGGCCCTGAAGGCCGGCGATGCGGGACGCGGCTGGGGTTCCGGCAAGCTGCTGGCGGAGTTCGAGGCGCATCTCTGGTCGGCCGCACCCGCGCCCGCTGCCGCAGACACCACCAAGCCCATCAAGCTTGCCGACTTCCGCGTCCACCCGTCCTGGGTCGACTACAACGGCCACATGACCGAATACCGCTACAGCCAATGCTTTGCCGACAGTTCCGACGCGCTGCTGCGCCTCATCGGCGTCGACATGGATTACGTCTCAGCCGGCCACAGCTACTACACGGTCGAGAACCATCTGCGGCTGCTCGACGAATGCAAGCTCGGTGATGCGCTCTCTGTCGAGGTGCAACTGCTGCCCTCCGATGGCAAGAAGCTGCACTCGTTCTTCTGGCTGCGACGCGCGTCCGACAATGCAGTCGTGGCCACCTGTGAACACCTGATGCTGCATGTCTCGTCGGCGGAAGGCAAATCCGTGCCGCCTCTTCCGGTGATCCTTTCCAAACTGGAACCGCTGATCGCCGGTCATGCTTCGCTGCCGGTGCCCGATGGTGCCGGTCGGCATGTCGGGCAGAAGAGGTAGCCCTATGTCGCAACCCGGACCGAAGGCAGGAGGATAAGGCATGGATTTCGCCCTCACCGCAGAGCAGCAGATGATCGTCGATACGGTCCGCGGCTTCGTGGAGAGCGAACTCTATCCGCTCGAAGATCAGGTCGAGAAACAGGGTTTTGTCCCGCCTGAGATGGGCCAGGAGATCGCGGCCAAGGTGAAGCAACTCGGTTTCTTCGCCTGCAACATGCCGGAAGAGGTCGGCGGCGGCGGGCTCGACCACCAGACCTTTACCCTCGTCGAACGCGAACTCGGCCGTGCCTCCATGGCGCTTACCGTCTTCTTCGGCCGCCCCTCCGGGATCCTGATGGGCTGCAACGACGACCAGCGCGAACGTTATCTGCTGCCGGCCGTGCGTGGCGACAAGTTCGATGCCTTGGCCATGACGGAACCCGGCGCCGGCTCGGACCTGCGCGGCATGAGCTGCACGGCCCGCCCTGATGGCGACGACTGGGTGATCAATGGCACCAAACATTTCATCAGCCACGCCAATATCGCCGATTTCGTCATCGTCTTCGTCGCCACCGGTGAAGAGGAGACGCCCAAGGGCGTGAAGAAGCTGATCACCTGCTTCCTCGTTGATCGCGGCACACCCGGCTTCACTATCCGCAACGGTTATTCGTCGGTCTCGCATCGCGGCTACCAGAACTGCATCCTTGATTTCGACGATTGCCGCCTGCCCTCAGCGCAGATCCTCGGCAAGCTGCACAAGGGTTTCGAGCTCGCCAATGCCTGGCTGTATGGCACACGCCTCACCGTCGCTGCGAGCTGCGTCGGCAGGGCGCGGCGGGTCTTCGACCTCGCGGTCCCCTACGCCGCCGAGCGGCACCAGTTCGGCAAGCCGATCGGTGCAAACCAGGGGGTCTCGTTCAAACTCGCAGACATGATCACTGAGATCGATGCGGCCGATTACCTGACGCTCGCCGCCGCCTGGCGCCTCGACCAGGGCCTGCCGGCCAATCGCGAGATCGCATCCGCCAAGCTCTACGCCTCGGAAATGCTGGCGCGGGTGACCGACGAGGCGATCCAGATCCATGGCGGCATGGGCCTGATGGACGACCTGCCGCTCGAGCGTTTCTGGCGCGACGCACGTGTCGAGCGGATCTGGGACGGGACCTCGGAAATCCAGCGGCACATCATCAGCCGCGACCTGTTGCGACCGTTCGGGGCGTGATCATGACGGACGGCTCCCCACACTCGATCCGAGATATCTCAGGCTCCTCCCCCCGATGGCCACAGAACCCGCATCAGGGCCTGTGGCCGGGCAGGCATGCCGATCTGAGCACATCCGAGGCTGGAAGACGTGGCTGCTCCGTACGCGCCTTCGCAGGCGAGCCGGCTCGGCAGTTCCCGACAGACGGTCGGCTCGGCGGGGTGCTTGAATGACGACAAACGCCCGCTCGCCGCTCGCTCGCCTGATCCGTCCGCAATCCATCGCCGTGTTCGGCGGCAAGGAAGCGGCGCGGGTGGTGGAACAGTGCGGCAAGGCGGGCTATCGCGGGCAGATCTGGCCCGTGCATCCAACGCGCGACACCGTCCATGGCCATCGCTGCTATCGCTCGGTCGCCGATCTTCCCGGCGCGCCGGATGCCGCCTTCATCGGCGTCAATCGCAATCTGTCGGTCGAGGTTCTCCGCGAACTCTCCCAGCGCGGCGCCGGCGGCGCCATCTGCTACGCCTCGGGCTTTGCGGAAGCCGTTGCAGAATTGCCCGACGGCCCGGCCCTGCAGGCGGAACTGGTCGCGGCAGCCGGCACCATGGCGATGCTCGGCCCCAATTGCTACGGCTTCATCAACATGCTCGATGACGCGCTGCTCTGGCCCGACCAGCACGGCATGGTCCATGTTGACAGGGGTGTGGCCATCCTCACCCAGTCATCCAACATCGCGCTCAACATTTCGATGCAGGCCCGCGGCCTGCCGATCGCCTATCTGATGACGGCCGGAAACCAGGCCCAGACGGGGCTTTCGGCACTGGCTGCTGCGGCGATGGAAGACGAGCGGGTGACGGCCGTCGGGCTGCATATCGAAAGCTTCGACGATCTCGACGCACTGCAGCATCTGGCACGCCGCGCCCGGGCGCTGCGAAAGCCAGTGGTTGCGTTGAAGGTCGGAAGATCGGCTGCCGCCCAGCGCGCAACGTTGTCCCATACCGCCTCGCTCGCCGGCAATGATCGGGTTTCTTCGGCGCTGCTCAAACGCCTCGGCATCGGCCGCGTGCATTCCCTGCCGCAGATGCTGGAAACGCTGAAACTCCTGCATGTCTGCGGACCGCTCGTGTCCAACTCCGTCTCGTCGATGAGCTGCTCGGGTGGCGAGGCCTCGTTGATGGCCGATGCCGGTGTCGGCAAGGCGGTCGAGTTCCGCGATCTTCCCCCGCAGCACCTGCCCGAACTTCGGGAAACGCTCGGCGCGATGGTCACCTTGTCCAATCCGCTCGATTACCACACCTTCGTCTGGGGTGATCGTACGCGCCAGGCCAAAGCCTTCTCCTCGGTCATGCGCGGCGGCTATGGCATCAATCTTGTGGTGCTCGACTTCCCGCGTGCCGACCGTTGCGATGCCACCGATTGGACCACGACCGTCGATGCCGTGATCGATGCGCGACGGGCGACAGGTGCGGCCGCCGCGATCGTCTCCAGCCTGTCGGAAACCATGCCGGAAACCGTCGCGACCCGGCTTGTTGCCGAAGGCATCGTGCCCTTCTGCGGGATCGATGAGGCACTCTGCGCCATTGATGTCGCCCACCAAATTCATGCCACCTGGGCAAAACCGGCGGCCGCGCCGGTTCTGTCCGCAAACCTGGTCGAGACCGACGTCACCACCTTCTACGAGGAGCGTGCCAAACCCAGGCTTGCCGCCTATGGCGTGCCGATTCCCTACGGCATGGTCGCCGACCGGCCGGAAAACGCGGTCGCGATCGCAGAACGGCTCGGTTATCCGGTCGCGCTCAAGGGCCTCGGCATCGCCCACAAAAGCGATGTCGGAGCCGTTCGGCTCAACATCCGAAGTGCCGGAGAAGTTCTCGCCGCAGCCTCCGCCATGAGCGCGGTTGCCGAACGCTTCCTCGTCGAGAAAATGGCCCCGAAACCGGTGGCGGAGCTCATTGTCGGGGCGCTGCGCGATCCGGTCGTCGGTCCGGTGCTGACGCTGGGCGCCGGAGGCGTGCTGGTCGATCTCATCGATGACAGCACCGTCCTGCTCCTCCCCACGAATGCTGAGGAAATCCGCGCTGCCCTGGCTGAGCTCAAGGTGTCAAAGCTGATTGCGGGCTATCGCGGCGGCCCGTCAGGCGATATGAACGCATTGGTGCAACTCGTCGCCTCTGTCGCAGATTATGTCGCAGACAACGCAACGAGACTGGAAGAACTGGACCTTAATCCGGTTCTGGTGCTGCCGGAAGGCGAAGGCGCAATTGCCGTCGACGCCTTCATCCGGATGAGGAGTTAAAGCGTGGCCGACCCTATCCGCACCCGTCGCGAAAACGGCATCCTCGAAGTCACGATCGACCGACCAAAGGCCAATGCCATCGATCTCGCGACCAGCCGGATCATGGGCGATATCTTCGCAGACTTCCGCGACGACGAAACCTTGAGGGTCGCGATCATCACCGGTAGCGGTCCCAAGTTCTTCTGCCCCGGCTGGGACCTGAAGGCTGCCGCCGAGGGCGATGCAGTCGACGGAGACTACGGTGTCGGCGGCTTCGGCGGATTGCAGGAACTGCGCGATCTCAACAAGCCGGTCATTGCCGCCATCAACGGCATCTGTTGCGGCGGCGGCCTGGAGATCGCGCTCTCCGCCGATCTCATCCTCGCCGCCGATCACGCCACTTTCGCACTGCCGGAAATCCGCTCAGGCACGGTGGCCGACGCCGCCTCGATCAAGCTGCCGAAGCGCATCCCCTATCACATCGCTATGGACATGCTTCTGACCGGCCGTTGGCTCGACGCACAGGAGGGCCATCGCTGGGGCTTCGTCAACGAGATCCTGCCGGCAGCCACGTTGATGGACCGCGCCTGGGCGCTCGCACAGCTGCTCGAAAGCGGCCCGCCGCTGGTCTATGCCGCGATCAAGGAGATCGTGCGCGATGCCGAGGGAAGCGATTTCCAGACGACGATGAACAAGATCACCAAACGGCAATACCGGACGGTCGACGTGCTTTACGGTAGCGAAGACCAGATCGAAGGCGCGCGCGCCTTTGCCGAGAAGCGCCAGCCGGTCTGGAAAGGGAGATAGTTTCAAGCAGCCGCGTGAGGGCCCTGGCGGTCGGCCCGATTGCGCAACCGTACGATCGCCACCGTCACGGAAAAAATGCCGGACGCATAACCAACCAGAACAAGGGAACAGACGATGAGCAACGACAAATTTCTTTCGAGCCTGAGCAGAGCCGCCCTAAGCCGGCGCGAGTTCATGGGCCGCGCCATGGCCGCCGGCCTGACGCTCACTGCCGCCAGCT
Source organism: Allorhizobium sp. DMC15 (assembly GCF_056314065.1). NCBI lineage: Bacteria > Pseudomonadati > Pseudomonadota > Alphaproteobacteria > Hyphomicrobiales > Rhizobiaceae > Allorhizobium > Allorhizobium sp. DMC15. The sequence continues at coordinate 409,708 of NZ_JBQUZB010000001.1, read as the reverse complement.
CGCTCTATGCCACCAGCGCCTCGGCCCAGGAGCCGAAGCGCGGCGGCAACCTGAAGCTCGGCCTCGAAGGTGGTTCCGCCACCGACAGCAAGGACCCGGCCAAGTTCCTCTCGCAGTTCATGTTCTGCATCGGCCGTTGCTGGGGCGACATGCTGGTCGAAAGCGATCCGCTGACGGGTGCAGCGGTTCCGGCGCTCGCCGAAAGCTGGGAGCCGTCGGCCGATGCCGCGACCTGGACCTTCACCATTCGCAAGGGCGTGCAGTTCCATGACGGCAAGGAACTGACCATCGACGACGTCGTCGCGACGCTCAAGCGCCACACCGACGAGAAGTCGGAATCCGGCGCGCTCGGCGTGATGAAGTCGATCAAGGAGATCAAGAAGGACGGCGACAAGCTCGTTCTCGTTCTGACCGAAGGCAATGCCGACCTGCCGCTGCTTCTGACCGACTACCACCTCGTCATTCAGCCGAACGGCGGCTACGACGATCCGCTCGCCTCGATCGGCACCGGCCCCTACAAGCTCACCAGCTTCGAAGCCGGCGTGCGCGCGACGCTCGAGCGCAACCAGAACGACTGGCGCTCGGACCGCGGCTACGTCGATACGATCGAGATCATCGGCATGAACGATGCGACCGCCCGTATCGCGGCGCTCGCCTCCGGCCAGGTGCACTTCATCAACCGCGTCGACCCGAAGACCGTCGGCATGCTGAAGCGCTCGCCGAATGTCGAGATCCTCTCGACCTCCGGTCGCGGCCACTATGTCTTCATCATGCATTGCAACACCGCGCCCTTCGACAACAACGATCTTCGCCTCGCGCTGAAATACGCCATGGACCGCGAAGCCATGGTCGAGACCGTGCTCGGTGGCTACGGCAAGGTCGGCAACGACTTCCCGATCAACAGCACCTATGCCCTCTTCCCAGAAGGCATCGAGCAGCGCACCTATGATCCGGACAAGGCGGCCTTCCATTACAAGAAGTCCGGGCATTCCGGTCCGGTCCTGCTGCGCACCTCGGAAGTCGCCTTCCCGGGCGCCGTCGATGCCGCCGTTCTCTACCAGGGCAGCGCCCAGAAGGCCGGCATCGAGATCGAAGTGAAGCGCGAGCCGGGCGACGGCTACTGGTCGAATGTCTGGAACGTCCAGCCCTTCTCCACCTCCTATTGGGGCGGCCGACCGACCCAGGACCAGATGTATTCCACGGCTTACCTTTCGACCGCCGACTGGAACGACACCCGTTTCCTGCGTCCTGACTTCGACAAGATCCTGCTCCAGGCGCGAGCCGAACTCGATGAAGGCAAGCGCAAGGACATGTATCGCGAGATGGCCATGATGGTGCGCGACGAGGGCGGTCTGATCCTCCCGATGTTCAACGACTTCGTCAACGCCGCCCAGAAGTCGGTGAAGGGTTACGTTCACGACATCGGCAACGACATGTCCAACGGCTATGTCGCGACCCGCGTCTGGCTGGAAGCCTAATCGCCCGAAACGGGCAGTCGGCAACGCACTGCTCCGGTCATCGGCCCGCGGACATGAGGTTCGCGGGCCAAACCCGTTTTTCTGGATAGCGGCTTAAAACGCATGACCCAATCGACCGATGCCGGCGACCCGCCGGCCCTCTCCCTCTACCAGCGGTTTCCGCTGGCCGTTCTGGTGGTGCAGCGTCTGGTGCTGAGCCTGATCCTGCTGCTCGCGGTTTCGGTGCTCATCTATGGCGGGGTCGAGGCGCTTCCCGGCGACTTTGCCACAACCTATCTCGGCCAGTCCGCCACGCCTCAGGCGGTCGCCAATATCCGCGCCGATCTCGGTCTCGACCGGCCGATCGTCAGCCGCTATTTCGAATGGCTCGGCGGCGCCATTCAGGGCGATTTCGGCACCTCCTGGGCCAGCAAGAATTCCGTCACAGAACAGATCGGCAAGCGGCTCGGCAATTCCCTGTCGCTGGCAGCACTCGCCGCCGCCATTTCCGTGCCGCTCGCGGTCGGTCTCGGCATGCTCGCCGTGCATTTCCGCAATCGCATGCCCGATCGCATCATCAACGTGATCTCGCTCGCGGCGATCTCGCTGCCGGAATTCTTCATCGGCTATCTGCTGATCCTGGTCTTTGCCATCAACTTCAACATAGCGACCTTTCCCTCGACCGTCCATGACGGCATGACCATCGCCGAACGGCTGAAGGCCATGGCTCTGCCGACGGCGACCCTCGTGCTCGTGGTGCTTGCCCACATGATGCGCATGACGCGCGCCGCGATCCTCTCGGTCATGTCCTCGGCCTATATGGAAACCGCCGAACTGAAAGGCCTCTCGGCGCTCCGTGCCATCGTCAAGCATGCCGCACCGAACGCGATTGCGCCGATCGTCAATGTCGTCGCCCTCAACCTCGCCTATCTCGTCGTCGGCGTCGTCGTGGTCGAAGTGGTCTTCGTCTATCCCGGCATGGGCCAGTACATGGTCGATGCGGTCACCGTGCGCGACATGCCCGTCGTCCAGGCCTGCGGCCTGATCTTCGCGGCCGTCTACATCTTCCTCAACATGCTGGCCGACATCATCGCCATCGTCGCCAACCCGAGACTGAGGCATCCGAGATGAGATTGAGACAGATCCCCATCAGCGCCTGGGTCGGCATCTTCGGCATAACGCTCGCCGTGTTCTGCGCGCTCTTTGCCCCCTTCATCGCGCCGCATGGCGAGCGTGAAGTCGTTGGCGCCGTCTGGGAACCCATGGGCGGCGCCTTCCCGCTCGGCACCGACAATCTCGGTCGCGACCTGCTGTCGCGCATGATCTATGGCACGCGCACAACGCTCACCGTGGCACTCGCCGCGACCGTCATCTCGTTTTCGCTGGGCATCTTCCTAAGCTTCACCGCCGCCGTCTCGCGCGGCGTGATCGACCAGACGTTGTCGCGCTTCAACGACCTGATGATGTCGATCCCGACGCTGATCTTCGCGCTCGTGGTACTCGCGGTCTTGCCGCAGAACCTCTTCGTGCTGATCATGGTCATGGCGATCCTCGATTCCACCCGCGTCTATCGCCTCGGCCGGGCGGTTGCGCTCGATGTCGCCGTGATGGAATTCGTCGAAGCCGCAAAGCTGCGCGGAGAAGGTACGATGTGGATCATCTTCCGGGAGATCCTGCCCAACACGCTCTCGCCGCTGCTCGCCGAATTCGGCTTGCGCTTCGCCTTCTCGATCCTCTTCCTCTCCACCCTCTCCTTCCTCGGCCTCGGCATCCAGCCGCCGGCGGCCGATTGGGGCGGCATGGTCAAGGACAACAAGGACGGGATCATCTTCGGCATTTCCGCAGCCCTCGTGCCTGGCTCGGCCATTGCCGCGCTCGCCGTCTGCGTCAACCTGGTGGTCGACTGGCTGCTCGGGCGCACATCCAGCCTGAAAGGAGGCCGTGGCGATGTCTGATCTGCTTACCGTCCGCGATCTGAAGATCGAAGCCACATCCTATCCGCCGGGCGAACCGCCAAAGGACATCACCATCGTCGAGGGCGTCTCCTTCAGCCTGCCCAAGGGTCGGGTGCTTGGCCTGATCGGCGAGTCCGGTGCCGGCAAGTCGACCATCGGTCTGTCGGCTCTGGCTTACGGTCGTGGCAGCGTCCGCATCACCGGCGGCGAAGTACTTCTGAACGGCCAGGACATTCTGAAGCTAAATAAATCCGGCATTCGCAAGCTGCGCGGCGACCGCGTCTGCTATGTCGCGCAATCGGCTGCCGCTGCCTTCAACCCCGCCCATCGGTTGGGCGATCAGGTCATCGAGGCGACCGTCGCACACAAACTGATGACGATCGAAGAGGCCCGGGCCCGCGCCACCTATCTCTTCGGCGTGCTCGGTCTGCCGAACCCGGAAACCTTCGGCGAGCGCTATCCACACCAGGTCTCCGGCGGTCAGCTGCAGCGCGCCATGACCGCCATGGCGCTCTGCTCCAACCCGGAACTGATCGTCTTCGACGAGCCAACGACGGCGCTTGATGTCACCACCCAGATCGACGTGCTGGCCGCCATCAAACACGCGATCGAGACGACCCACACCGCCGCTCTCTACATCACCCATGACCTCGCCGTGGTCGCGCAGATCTCGGATGACATCATGGTTCTGCGCCAGGGCAAGACCGTCGAATACGGCACGACCCAGCAGATCATCGAAGCGCCGGCCCAGGACTACACCCGCGCGCTCGTCAATGTCCGCCAGGCTCGCAAGGAGGAGGCCACCGACCAGAGCAATCCGCAGCTGACGATTGAACACGTTACCGCTGGCTATTCCAATGGCTTCAAGGTGCTGCACGATGTCAGCCTGCATCTGCCCAAGGGCCAGACGCTCGCGGTCGTCGGCGAATCCGGCTCGGGCAAGTCGACGCTTGCCCGCGTCATTACCGGCCTTTTGCCGCCGATGTCGGGCACCGTCACCTTCGACGGCAAACCGCTGACCCCGGCGCTGAAGCAGCGGAGCCGCGATGATCTGCGCCGCATCCAGCTGATCTACCAGATGGCCGACACGGCGATGAACCCGCGCCAGACCGTGCGCGACATCATCGGCCGGCCGCTCACCTTCTATCGCGGCCTGCATGGGGCGGCGAAGACGGCGCGCGTGAAAGAGTTGCTGGATCAGATCGAAATGGCCTCCGGCTTCATCGATCGCTATCCGGCCGAGCTGTCCGGCGGACAGAAACAGCGCGTGGCGATTGCCCGCGCGCTCGCGGCGGAGCCGGAGCTCATCCTCTGCGACGAACCGACGTCCGCGCTCGACCCGCTGGTAGCGGAGGGTATCCTGTCGCTGCTGATGCGGCTGCAGGCGGAAACGCAGGTCTCCTACATGTTCATCACCCATGACATCGCGATCGTGCGCGCCATCGCCGACAGCGTGGCGGTCATGCATCGCGGCCGCCTGGTGCGCTTCGGCCCGAAGTCGGAGGTGCTGTCGCCGCCCTTCGACGACTATACCGACCTCTTGCTCAAGTCCGTGCCCGAGATGGAACTCGGCTGGCTGGAACGGGCGCTCGCCACCCGCCGCATGGAGAGTGCCGGGCACTGAGAACACCCTTCTTCTGCCTGCCGGCATCGTCTCCCCGTTAAAACAGTAGAGCTATCGCATTTGAACAATTTCCCCTCTGGCCTGCCGGCCATCTCCCCCACAAGGGGGGAGAGAACACGCGGCGGGCCCCCGGCTCCGCCACTGAGGGCAGCGGCTGGGTTAAGCCCTCCCCCTTGTGGGGAGGGTTTGGGAGGGGAAAACCACACACTCGAATTCATCACCCGAAGGCACAGCATGACATCCCGTCCGTTCACCACCATCGAAAACCAGTGGATCACTCTCGCCGACGGCACGCGGCTTGCCGCCCGCATCTGGATGCCCGAGGGAGCCGAAGGCGATCCGGTGCCCGCCGTCTTCGAATTCCTGCCCTATCGCAAGCGGGACGGAACGAGCCCGCGTGACGAATCCACCTATCCGGTCTTCGCCGCCGCCGGCATTGCCGGCGTGCGCGTCGACATCAGAGGCTCGGGTGAATCCGACGGCGTCATCGACGGTGAATATACCGAACTCGAACTCGCCAATGCCTGCGAACTGATAGCATGGATCGCGGCGCAACCTTGGTCGAACGGTTCCGTCGGCATGATGGGGATCTCCTGGGGCGGCTTCAACTGCCTGCAGGTGGCCGCCCTTTGCCCTCCGGCGCTGAAAGCCGTCATCTCGATCGCCTCGACCACCGATCGCTACAACGACGACATTCATTACAAGAACGGCTGCCACCTCTCCGCCCAGCTTTCCTGGGCCGCCACCATGCTCGCCTACCAGTCTCGCTCTCCAGACCCCGAAATCGTCGGCGACCGCTGGCGGGAGATGTGGATGGAACGGCTGGAAAACGAGCCCTTCTTCCTGGAGGAATGGCTCCCCCACCAACGCCGCGACGCCTTCTGGAAACACGGCTCGATCGGCGAGGATTTTTCCGCCGTCGCGATCCCGTCGCTTGTCATCGCCGGCTGGGCTGATGGTTATCGCAACACGCCGCTGCTTGCCGTTGAGGGCATGCTTGACCGGTCCAAGGCGCTGATCGGCCCCTGGATCCACAAATACCCGCATTTCGCCTGGCCGAAGCCGCGCGCCGATTTCCACGGCGAGGCCATCGCCTTCTGGAACCGCTGGCTGCGCGGCGAGGCAAACGGCACCGAGGCTGTCCCGCAAGTACGCGCCTATATCCTCGACGCCGTGAAGCCTGCCCCGCGGCGGGATGTCGATCCGGGCTTCTGGATTTCGAAGGACCGCTGGCAAGCGCCGGAGATGCTGAATTTCTATGTCGAGGCTTTCGGCTCCCTGGCGGAGGGGCATCCGGTTCCGCACGCGCCGGCTCATCCGGTCTCGCTGAAATCCCCACTCGACACCGGCACCGCCGCCGGCGAGTGGTTCACGCTGAAGCCGGATGCGGAACTCGCCGGCGACCAGCGCGGCGACGATGCGGGATCGCTGACCTTCCAGACGGCCCCCCTCACCCACACGCTCGATATCTTCGGCCGCCCGGAACTCTCCGTGATGCTCTCAAGCGACGCCCCCGTCGCGAACCTGATCGCCCGGATCGTCGACGTGCATCCCGACGGCTCCGCCACCCGCGTCGCCTTCGGCGTGCTGAACCTGACCCATCGCAACGGCAATGGCGAACCTGAGCCGATGGTGCCCGGCGAATCGACACCGATCCGCTTGACGCTCGATGCCTGCGGATATCGCTTCCGTCCCGGTCACCGCATCCGGCTGTCGCTCTCGTCCTCCTATTGGCCAATGGTCCTGCCCGCCCCGACCGATGCGGAACTGACGCTCGACATCGCCACGCTCGGCCTCGCCCTGCCGAAGCTCGGCGCTCACGACACCTTCGAGATGAAGCAGCCGGAGAACCCGAACCCGCTGCCGACCTATATCGAACATGCGCCGTCGGAAACCCGCCGCCAGGTGCTACGTGATATGCAGGCCAATCGCACTTCCTACACGATCTATGAGGATACCGGCCTGTTCGAGCATCCCGGCACGGGCCTATCGACCCGCCAGGTGCGCGACGAAGTCTGGTCGATCTCGCCGGGTGATCCGCAGTCGATGACGGGCACCTCCGTCTGGACCTGCGACATGCAGCGCCCCGGCTGGTTCGTGCGCACAGTCTCCACCTCGCGCATCGCCTGCACCGAGACGGACTGGCTGATCAGTGCGTCGGTCGTGGCTTACGAAGGCGAGATCAAGGTGTTCGAAAAGACCTTCCCGCAAAAGGCCATTCCGCGCGATCTGATGTGAGGCCCCTTTATCCCTGCGCGGCGAAACGGGTCACCGCCGCGCAAAGCGCCTCGAAACCTCTGCGCGCGCCCTCGCTCATGTGCCGGGCGCGCAGCCATGCATGCACCATCTGCGGCTCCTCGCGGAACCATACTTCGATGCCGGCTTCGGCAAGCCGCGCCGCATAGGCACGGCCGTCATCGCGCAGCGGATCGAAATGGGCGACGGTGATGAAGGTCGGAGGCAGACCGGCCAAGGAACGTGACAGGAGCGGATGGGCGACGGGGCTGTCGGCCGGCGCCTGCAGCACTTGCCGGTAGTAGGCAACATCCGACGTCGCCAGCCCCGGCGCCTGCGCCATCTCGTGATAGGAGCCGGAGACGAGATCGCCGCCGAGCGCCGGATAGATCAGCGCCTGGCCGACAATGCCATTCAGCCCTTCGTCGCGTGCACGAAGCGCCAGCCCGGCCGCCAGATTGCCCCCGGCGCTATCCCCGATCAGAACAACCTTGCGACCGTCGGCGAGCAAAGAGGTCAACACCGCAAATGCGTCGTCATGCGCTGCCGGCCAGACATGTTCGGGTGCCAGCCGATAATCCACCGACACCAGTTCCGCGCCCGCATGCTCCGCCAGTTCGGCACAGATGGCGTGATGACTGTCGAGCGAGCCGACCACGAAGCCGCCACCATGGATGTAATAGAGCACGGTTCGGGTTCGGATCTTCGCCGGGCGGTACCAGCGGACCGGAATGTGACCCTCCACAGTGCGGTCCTCTGTCACCATGCCCGCAGGAAGCGGCCGGTCGAAACGGGCGCAGAGGGCATCATACCAGGCGCGCTGCTGTCCGATCGAGGCATCGACGGCATCATCGGGATAGAAAGCCGCACATGTGGCGAGAAATTCGAGAATGCCGGTTTCGGTCGGAGCCTTTGGATGGGTATCGATCATGTGAAAACCATTCGATGGGCAGGATGTCACTCCTGCGATCACAACAGCCTAGTCGCGGCTCGCCCGGTAATCCACTCCGTTTGCGGCGCAGCCTGTCAAATCCGCCCTCTTTGCCCGCGTGGCAACGCGTCGGCAGAAACAGCCTTTCCCCGCAGAGCTTTTCGTGTCAGGAGAGGCTCGGGCGCGAGTGCCGTAAACTTTAGTACGGGCTCGGGCGGGCTGATTGACGTCTCTCCTGCTGCAGCGCGATTACGCTGCCGTCCTGTTCCTCACCACCCGCGCACACAGAAAGAGCCCCGCAAGCGAGGCTCTTCCGTCAGATGTCGCGAACGGATCGGTCAGATCCAGTATGGCGGGACGCCGTAGTAGTCGTAGACCGAGCGACCGTTGTTGCGATACCAGTCCTCGCTGTCGTCGCGATACTTCGGGGCGCCTTCGACCTGTTCCTTGGTCAGGGCGATGCGGTAGCCATCCAACTGCTCGTCATAGGTCAGGGTTTCCCAAGGCAGCGGGTAATATTCATCCCCAATGCCCCAGAAACCGCCGAAGCTGAGCACGGCATAGGCAACTCGGCCGCCACGCTTTTCGAGCAGAACACGCTGGATGGAACCGATGCGGTCGCCGTCGGCGCCGTAGACTGCCGTGCCTTCAACCTTATCACTGGCGATCAGGGTCGCCGTATCCTTGGCGTAAGGGTCCTTGCCCGAAACGGCATTGTTGACCTGGTCCATGATACATCCTCCTTGGATTGGTTCTCGTACCGGTCAACGAACAGCTGCTCGGATTGGTTCCTCTCGACCACACCAGAAGCTCTCTTCTACCTTACCCAAGTCCAGCCGGGTGTGGTTTCTCCTGCCAAGGCGCAAGGCAGGTTCGTCGGCACACCCCCTTCCCTTCCAACGCCCGGGTTTCAACGTATTGACGTTTACGTCAAGGTTATATAATTTTTCGAGACTTGCACGACCTTTGCGCTAGCATGAGGTTCCAGGATAAGGGGAGGAGCCCGACCTGGGGTGCAGACGAAAAGAATGGTTCGGGAGGACAATATGACGGAAACTATGAGCCGCCTCAGCGGCCGCGCCGCCGAAAAGATCTGGGTCCAATCCTATCCCGCCTCGGTGCCGGCGGAAATCGCCCCGCACGCCCATCCCTCGCTGGGTGCCCTGTTTGAAGCGAGCTGCGCGAAATTCAGCGAACGTCAGGCTTTCACCAGTATGGGCCGCTCCATGACCTTCCGGGAACTGGAAGACCAGTCGCGCAAGGTCGGCGCCTGGCTGCAGTCGAAGGGGCTTTCCAAGGGCGACCGCGTCGCCGTCATGACGCCGAACATCCTGCAAAACCCCGTCACCATCTATGGCATCCTGCGCGCCGGCCTGACCGTGGTGAACGTCAACCCGCTGTACACGCCGCGCGAACTTGAGCACCAGCTCAAGGATTCCGGCGCGAAGGCGATCGTCGTTCTGGAAAACTTCGCCCACACCGTCCAGCAGGTCGTCGACCGTACCGACGTCAAACATGTCGTCGTCTGCACCATGGGCGACATGCTGGGCCTAAAGGGCCACATCGTCAATTTTGTCGTGCGCAAGGTGAAGAAGCTCGTCCCGGCCTGGACCATTCCCGGCCATACCAGCTTCAAGGCCATGCTGACAGAGGGCGGCAAACTGGCGCTGAAGCCGGTCCCGGTCTCTCCCGGCGATATCGCCTTCCTGCAATATACGGGCGGCACCACCGGCGTTTCCAAGGGCGCAGCCCTCACCCACGCCAATCTTCTGGCCAACAAGCAGCAGATCGCGCTCTGGCTCGAAGCGGCCTTTGCCGGTCAGTCCCGCCCCGACGTGCTCAATTTCGTCTGCGCGTTGCCGCTCTACCACATCTTTGCGCTCACCGTGAATTCGCTGATGGGCGTGGCGCTCGGCGGCCATAACCTTTTGATCGCCAACCCGCGCGACATCCCTGCCTTCATCAAGGAATTGCAGAGCTTCAAGGCACATATCTTCCCGGGCCTCAACACGCTGTTCAATGCGATGATGAACAATCCGGAATTCAAGAAGATCGATTTCTCCTCCCTGATGCTCGTTCTCGGCGGCGGCATGGCGATCCAACGGCCGGTGGCCGAGCGCTGGCTTGCCATGACAGGACGTCCGATCACCGAAGGTTATGGCCTCTCCGAAACCTCCCCCGTTGCGACCGTCAACCGGCTCGATGCGCGTGAATTCTCGGGCATGATCGGTCTGCCGCTCCCCTCCACCGATATCGAGATCCGCGACGAGGACGGCAACACGCTGCCGATCGGCGAGGTCGGCGAAATCTGCATTCGCGGACCCCAGGTCATGGCCGGCTACTGGCAGCGCCCGCAAGAGACGGCGAAGGTGATGAGCGCCGACGGCTTTTTCCGCTCCGGCGACATGGGCCTGATGGACGAGCGCGGCTATGTGAAGATCGTCGATCGCAAGAAGGACATGATCCTCGTCTCCGGCTTCAACGTCTATCCCAACGAGATCGAGGAAGTCGCGGTCATGCATCCGGGCGTGCTGGAATGCGCGGCCGTCGGCGTGCCGGACGAGCATTCGGGCGAGGCCGTGAAACTCTTCGTGGTCAAGAAGGACCAGGCGTTGACCATCGACGAGCTGAAAGCCCATTGCGCCGCCAACCTCACCAATTACAAGCGGCCGCGCTACATCGAGTTCCGCACCGAACTGCCGAAGACCAATGTCGGGAAAATCCTGCGCCGCGAGTTGCGCGACGGAAAATAAATCGATTGAAATAGGGGGTGCTGTCAGGCTCCCCCTGTCTTGATAGCGCCTTGTGGTGCGACTAATGTCCCGGACAATCATCGCCAACAGGGACATTCCGATGCAAGCCATCCTCGACAAGCTGACGAGCGCCGTTGCCGCCACCCATGCCGAAGACCTGCGCGCGGCCTTTGCCGCCGATCCGCAGCGCTTCTCGCATTTCAGCGTCACGCTCGGCGATCTGCTGATGGATTATTCCAAATGCGCGGTGAACGGTGAAGTGCTCGACCTCCTGGAGGAACTCGTCACCACGGCCGGCGTTGCCGACAAGCGGGACGAGATGTTCTCGGGCGCCCCGATCAATTTCACCGAAGGTCGTGCGGTTCTGCACACCGCCTTGCGCAACCGCTCCAATCGTCCGGTTGTCGTAGACGGTCGAGACGTGATGCCGGACGTCAACGACGTGCTCGAGGCCATGGGCCGGTTCGCCGAAGGCATCCGGTCCGGCGATTTGAAGGGCGCAACCGGCAAGGCGATCACCGATGTGGTCAATATCGGCATCGGCGGCTCGGATCTCGGTCCGGTCATGGCGACACTGGCCCTGGCCCCCTTCCATGATGGCCCGCGCCTGCATTTCGTCTCCAACATCGACGGCGCCCATATCGCCGACACGCTGAAGTCGCTTGATGCCGAAACCACCCTGTTTATCGTCGCCTCGAAGACTTTCACCACCATCGAGACGATGACCAATGCCCAGACGGCCCGCGCCTTCGTGGCAGATGCTCTCGGTGAGGCCGCGGTCGGCCACCACTTCTGCGCCGTCTCGACCGCGCTCGACAAGGTCGCCGACTTCGGCATCGATGAGGCCCGCGTCTTCGGCTTCTGGGACTGGGTCGGCGGGCGTTATTCGATCTGGTCGGCGATCGGCCTGCCGCTGATGATCGCCATCGGCCCCGATCATTTCGGCCAGTTCCTCGATGGCGCGCACGCCATGGACGAGCATTTCCGCACGGCCCCCTTCCGCGACAACCTGCCGATGCTGCTCGGTGCGCTCGGCGTCTATCATCGCAAGGTGCTCAACTACCCGACGCGCGCCATCCTGCCCTATGACCAGCGCCTGTCGCGCTTCCCGGCCTACCTGCAGCAGCTCGACATGGAATCGAACGGCAAGAGCGTCACGATCGACGGCAAGCCGGTCCAAGGCGCTTCCGGCCCGGTCGTCTGGGGTGAACCCGGCACCAATGGCCAGCACGCCTTCTACCAGCTGATCCACCAGGGCACGAGCGTCATCCCGGCCGAATTCATGATCGCCGCCAACGGCTTCGAACCGGAGCTGCGCCACCAGCACGAGCTCCTGATCGCCAATTGCCTCGCCCAGTCGGAAGCCCTGATGAAAGGCCGCACGCTCGCCGAAGCCAAGAGCCAGCTCACCGCCAAGGGCGTTTCGGACGAAGAAGCCGATTTCCTGGCTCCCCACCGCGTCTTCTCCGGCAACCGCCCCTCGATCACCTTCGTCTACGACCAGCTCACGCCCTTCACGCTCGGCCGCCTGATCGCGCTTTACGAACACCGCGTCTTCGTCGAAGGCGTGATCTTCCGGATCAATTCCTTCGACCAGTGGGGCGTGGAGCTCGGCAAGGAACTGGCGACGGGGCTTCTGCCGGTGGTTCAGGGCAAGGTCGCAGCGACCGGACATGACAGCTCGACGGCAGGCCTAGTCTCGGCGCTTGCGGAGCGGAAGACGGGGTGAGTGCCGCGCAATGTCCTTAAAACAGGGGGACGGGCATGCTTCATCACATCGAAATCTACGTTTCGAACCTGGACGCGTCGCATGCGTTCTGGACGTCCTTGCTTACGAAGATCGGCTATGAGGAAGCCGGTCGCTGGGAGGATGGTTTTTCGCTCGATCACGAGAGCGGGACCTATCTGACTTTCGTGCAAGTCGCGGCGAAGCATGCCCATCGGGGCTATCACCGGAGCGGTATCGGGCTAAACCATCTCGCCTTCAGTGTGCCGGATAGAAAGACCGTCGATACCCTTCATGACTTCTGCCGCGCGAACGGCGTGGCTGTCCTCTATGAGGACCGCCATCCTTTTGCCAATGGCGGAGCAGAATATTATGCCCTGTTCGTCGAGGATCCGGACCGGATCAAGGTGGAGTTCGTGGCGGCGTCAACGGCCTGATCGTCCCACGCCATCCCCGGCAACTCGAATGTTGTCGACAAAGATACCCACACTTGTTCCAATTCCCTCTACGTGAAGGGCATCGCCGGGTTTCAACGAGATCCGGAAGCCTCCGGCCGATTACCCGCCCGCCAGCATTCGATCCAATGCAGCCTGCAAGGCATCGGCGGACGCATAGTCGAAATGTGCCTCATAAAACTCGATCCCCTGCCGCGCCTTGTGGGTAAAGTCGATCCGTGAGGTGTCGGTCGCCATGTCCACAGGCTCGCCGGTTGTGGCAGAGATCTTCATGGTCATGCCGAGGAAGGGCGAGCTTTCTTCGAAGGTCATTTGACCGCTGCGGAGCTGTTCATTCATCCAGTCGAACAGTTCCTGCCGGGTCATGCTGGTGAAATCGAGGGGCTCGGCATCGGCGCTGTCGTCTGTGGGCGCCTGCGTATCCGCGGTCTTCGCCGATAGCATCGCCTCGAACTCCTGCGCCCCCGCACCCTTGCTCGCAACGTTCCGTGTGCCCGAGAACAGGTGGCTGGCGGCTGTGTCGATTTTCATGATTGCACTCCCTTCTGCCCAGACAGTTGCAATCAAATCTTGCGTCAACCTTTACCGACGGAAGGAGTGTTGCGGCCCAGATCCGTCACCGGCGGTGACGCACTGCCGAACCGATCCTATATCGGGCCGATGTCCGGCCGTCACTCTTAGAACCCGATCTCCGCCGCCATCGGCGGATTGGCCCCTGCCCGCGACACGGTCACCGACGCAGCCTTGGCGCCCACCGTCAGTGCCTCGCGCACAGCCTCATCCGTCAGCGTCGCGACCTTTTCCTTGGTCAGTGGGTCCTGACACTCTATAGTTAGGAATACTCAAAACATGATCGAGCATCATTTATGCGAAAGTCAAAACTGCGACGATCCGATTTAATCGCGTTCTTGATACTGGTCAGCGGAGCTGCATATGCATGGGCCAACACTCAAACATATGAAAACAAAACACTATTCGATGCGTACCGAAAGGGGGCTTATGAGAACTACGAGAAAATACCAAATGGAGATCCGATCGTAGCTGCATTGAGTAAAGGCTTTCGGTGCGAGAGTTATCAGCCCGGCGAATGGGTGAGAGTTGAGATCTCTTACTTTAGATTTTTTAGTGTCGAAACTTCCGAGTACCTGGATGTTCATGTAGGCTCGACGGAGGAAGCGGGTTGTATTTCCGAAGTCGTATTAAGACGCTACCCCTAAATTTTCGCCCAAGGTGGCGGACTGATTCTTATTGGAAAGGGACGAGCCGAAGCTATTTGCCAGAAATGGCAAGCATCCGAACTAACAAGACAGTGTCAGTCGATACGGACCTACGGAGATGCGGAAGACCGCACTAAGGTCGTTCCCCCTTCTGACAGAACCGTTAGGCAGTTCTCCGCAATGCGTTGCGATCAGAACCCGATCTCCGCCGCCGTCGGCGGGTTCGCCCCTGCCCGCGACACGGTCACGGCCGCCGCCTTCGCGCCCACTGTCAGCGCCTCGCGCACAGCCTCTTCCGAGAGCGCCGCGACCTTGTCCTTGGTCAGCAATCCCTGACGCTTCAGCGATGCCAGAATACCCGCATCAAACGTGTCGCCGGCGCCGACGGTGTCGACAACTTCGACCTTGTTGGAGGGCACCGAGACCTTGAAGTTGGCGGTATAAGCGGTTGCCCCTTCCGCGCCCTTGGTCAGCACCACGAGCTTGGCGCCGCGGGTCAGCCAATAGGCGGCGCGTTCGTCCTGGCTGCCCTTAAGATCGAACCAGTCGAGATCTTCGTCGGAGAATTTCAGGATGTCGGACATATCGGCCATGCGGGCGATGCGGGCCTGATGGGCCGCCTTGTCCTTGATGAAGCCGGGGCGGATGTTGGGGTCGAGCGAGATCACGCGCGTCTTGTGCTCGCGCGTCATCAGCGCCTCGTAGGTCGAGCCGCAGGGCTCCGGGATCAGGCTGATCGCGCCAAAATGCAGGGCTTCGCAGCGGTCGTCGAGGGTCGGCAGATCGGCTTCCGTGATCATCCGGCCAGCCGTGTTCTCATCGTAGAAGGCATAGGATGCCTGGCCGTTGGTCAGCTTGACCAGCGCGATCGTGCAAGGCCGCGAGAGCGTGGCGCAATAGCTGTAATCGACGCCCGAGGATTTCAGCGTATCGCGCAGGATATCGCCCAGCATGTCATCGGAAAGGCCAGTGAAGAAGCCGGTCTCGATGCCGAGGCGACCGAGCGCGATCGCCGTGTTGAAGATCGCGCCGCCAGCATAGGGCGAGAAGGCCCGCTCGCCGAGCGTGGTTTCGCGTGGCAACATGTCGATCAGCGCTTCGCCGCAACACAGGATCATCTCGACCTCCCAGTCATCGTTTCAATCGATTTAAACCAAGTCGCCGCGAATTTCCAGTGCGGCCGTGGGCAATTGCTCAAGCGAGCGACGAAATCCCACCATTGCGGCCCGACCAAGCGAGCGGTGCGTCGAGGAAAGCCTCGACTTCCGACAGCGTCTTTTCGTCGAAAAGCTTCTGTTCGCGCGCGACGGCCAAAACATTGCGCCAGGTGGCGATGTAATGAAGCTTCACCTTGCCATCTTCGAAACGCTGCTCGGCCTCCGGGAAGATCCCATAGAAAAACAATGCTATGCCGTGGTCGACGACACCGCCGGCCGCCCTCACCGCATCGATGAACTTGAACATGCTGCCGCCGGCGGTCGTCAGGTCTTCGATGACGAGAACACGCGCACCTTCGGGCATATGGCCTTCGATCTGGGCGTTACGGCCATGGCCTTTCGGCGCCTTGCGCACATAGATCATCGGAAGGCCGAGGCGATCGGCGAGAAGCGCTGCAAACGGGATACCCGCGGTCTCGCCACCTGCGATGCAGTCGAACTGCTCGAAGCCGGCATTGCGCATGAGAGTCGCTGCGGCAAAATCCATGACGGCCGAGCGCACGCGTGGATAGGACAGGAGCTTGCGGCAGTCGATATAGACGGGGCTCTTCATGCCCGAAGAGAGCTTGTAAGGCTCGGCCGCGTTGAAGTGCACCGCCTTGATCTCCCAGAGCATCTTCGCCACGAGGTCTGCCATCACGGCGGGGTCGGTGAAGGGGGTCTGGATCATCGGGTTCTCCTGTCTTTCCGGTTTTATCGGCAATAGCAGCAAGGCGAACGCCCCGCCAGATGGGTCCCGCATGGAACAATCCGCTTTGCCAAATCTTTAAGGGCTCACCACCCACGAAGGACCCATTCCATGGACAATATGCTCGTCATCCAGCCGGTCGTCGCGCTCATCGCCGGTATCCTGATCCTGATCATGCCGCGCCTGCTGAACTACGTCGTCGCGATCTACCTGATCCTCGTCGGCGTGCTCGGTCTCTGGCCGCAGTTGGCGACCATCGCGCCATAAAGACAAACGCCGGGCGACGTCATTTGTGACGGCGGGCTGGATGGATGGAAGATTACCGAGAATTCACTCGGATTCCGTCAATACATATGTTTATTTATATGTATTGACGGAATCTTCCAAAGGACAACCCGATGCGCTCTCCAATTCTCCTGATTGCCGGTCTGACAGCGGCTCTTTCAGGCTTTTCGCAACCGACCATTGCTGCAGAACTATTGCCAGCCACTCGAAATGCCCTCTACGCGGCACTCGCTGACGAGTATCGCGCGGAGGCCTTTTATGATGCGGTGATCGGAAAGTTCGGTGAGGTCCGCCCGTTCAGCAACATCATCGTTGCCGAACATCATCATGCGGAGCAACTCCGCAAGGTCATGAAAAGCCATGGCTTGGAAGCGGGTAGCAACCGCGACATCGGTTCGGAGGCGATCGCGGCGACAGTGCCGGATACGCTGGCCGAAGCGTGCTCCATGGGCGTGCAGGCAGAAATTGCCAATCGGGATCTCTACGGCAAGGAACTGCTGCCTGCCGCCGCTGATTATGACGATGTAACGGCGGTTTTCACCGCACTCCGCGACGCCTCGGAGAACAACCACCTTCCCGCCTTTCAGCGCTGTGGTGGCGAGGGCGCAGGATCCGGCAAACTACACGGAAAAGGCCACCGCATGGGTCACGGTATTGGCGGCGGCACGCAGCACGCGAAACCCTGACGCACTCAAGAGAACGCGTTACGACACCGCACCAAGCGAAGCCCCGCCGGGAAACAGGCGGGGCTTGGCTGTTTCAGTCAACATCCCAGTGCAGGGCGAATTTCGGGTTGAATACCGTCACCGGCCCGGCGCCGGTGGAGATCTTGACGGGGAACTCGACCGGCTCCTCCCGCTTCACCAGGGTGATGGTCTCCTCGTTTGCCGGCAGGCCATACCAGGCCGGACCATTCAGCGAGGTGAAGGCCTCGAGTTTGTCGAGCGCATTCTCTTCTTCGAAGACATGGGCCAGGCAGCTCATCGTGTTGATCGAGGTATAGATGCCGGCACAGCCGCAGGCGCATTCCTTCAGGGGATCGACATGCGGCGCGCTGTCGGTACCGAGGAAAAACCGGTGATCACCGGAAACGGCCGCCTTGCGCAGGGCCTGGCGATGGTTCTCGCGCTTGGCGACCGGCAGGCAGTAGTAATGCGGCTGTATGCCGCCGACGAGAATGTCGTTGCGGTTGATGATCAGATGATGGGTGGTGATCGAGCCGGCCAGATTGCGCTCCGCGGAGCGGATATACGCAATGCCGTCTTCGGTCGTCACATGCTCCATGGTCACCTTCAGCTCCGGCAGGCGCTTGCGCAGCGGATCGAGGACCGTGTCGATGAAGACCTTCTCGCGGTCGAAGATATCGACCTCCGGCGTCGTCACCTCGCCATGCACGCAGAGGGGAAGGCCGATCTTCGCCATGCGCTCCAGCACCGGCATGGCCTTTTCCATGTCGCGTACGCCGCCATGGGAATTTGTCGTGGCACCGGCCGGATAAAGCTTCACCGCCGTGATCAGACCTGAGCGCTTGCCCTCCTCCACATCATCGGGATTGGTGTGTTCCGTGAGATAGAGCGTCATCAGCGGCTCGAAGCGGTCGCCCGCCGGCACCGCCTTGAGGATCCGCTCGCGATAGGCGCGCGCATCCTCGGTGGTCACCACCGGCGGCACGAGGTTCGGCATGATGATGGCGCGGGCGAAATGCCGGCTGGTGTCGCCGATCACGCCTTCCAGCATGGCGCCATCGCGCAGATGCAGGTGCCAGTCGTCGGGGCGGCGGATGGTGAGGGATGACATGGGGCGAGCCTCCGGCTTGACGAGAACTCGCCGCCCTTAGCATGTCCAATCCGCCGGATCAAAGCATCAGGCGACCCGTTCGCCGGGGAAGCGATCCGTCGAGTTCGCCATGGCGCGCTCCGCCTCTTCCGCCTGTTCACGCCGGTCCTGTTCCATGATCGCCTGGATTCGCGGCAGCGCCCGTTCGAAAGCCGCAACGCAATCGGGATCGAACTGGGTGCCGGCACGGCCGAGAATGTGTTCCACCGTCCGTGCAAAACTCCAGGCCGGCTTGTAGGGCCGCTCGGTGGTCAGCGCGTCGAAATTGTCGGCGATGCAGACGATACGGCCGGAGATCGGGATTGCGGTGCCGGCGAGACGGTTGGGATAGCCCTGCCCGTCCCAGCGCTCGTGATGGCTGGCGGCAATCTCGGAGGCGAGCTGCAGCAGCGAGGAATGCGAGCGGCCCAGGATATCGCTGCCGATTTCGGCATGCGCCTGCATCTGGCGATATTCCGCTTCGGTCAGGCGTCCCTGCTTCAGGAGCACCGTGTCGGGCATCGCCACCTTGCCAATATCGTGCATCGGCGCGGCAAGACGGATGTCGTGGCAGAGCTGCGGCGAGAGACCCAGTTCGACGGCGATGGCCTCGGAATAACAGGCGACCCGCATGGTGTGGCGGGCGGTTTCCGGATCCTTGTAGCCGGCTGCCAGCGTCAGGCGATGAATGATCTCCTGCTCCCGCTCGCGCAACTCGCCGACCGCGCGCTCCACTTCGCGGCGCAGCCATTCGGCCTGGTCGGCGAGCTGACGGCGGGCACGGGCGAGGCTGACGATGTTCTGCACGCGGGCCTGGAATTCGACCGGGTTGACCGGTTTTGTCAGGAAGTCGATCGCGCCGGCATTCAGCGCCGCCATGCGGGTGGTCATGTCCTTGTCGGCGGTCACGAAGATCACCGGCACTTCGGCATATTTGTCGAAGCGCACGATCTCCGTATAGAGCTCGACACCGTTATAAACCGGCATCTGGTAATCGATGATCGCAATGTCGAAATCGAGTTCCGGCAGGGCCGACAGCACGGCGTCGGGGCTGGCAAAGGGCAGCGCCTCGCAACTGTCGAGCTTGCCGACCAGCTTGGTCAGAAGCTTCAGGTTGGTGCTGTTGTCGTCAACCAACAAGATACGCATGGTCACCTCCGTGCTTCTATGCAACGAGTTTGAATTTGAGGGCCTGGATTTCGTCGCCCAACATTTCGATATCGGCCGGCTCCGGCGCCTGGTGGCGCAAGGCGTTGGCCTTCACCGCCAGGTCATTGAGACCGACATTTGACGCCGCACCCTTGATCGTGTGCAGCACCCGGTCACGCTTGTCCGGATCCTGCTTGCGCAGGGCCTCGTCCAGCTCGACCAGAAGTTCTTCCGCATCGTTGAAGAAAGACTCGACCAGTTCCTGGAAAACCTCTTCGCCGAGGGCCTCGACAAGCTCCGCATGGCGCGCTTCGTCCAGCCCCTCGATGCCCAGACCCGGCAGAGCGCGCATCGGCATGCCGCTCATATCGGGTTCCGGCAGCTCGAAGCGCTCGACCGCAGCCTTGCCGGCCTCAGGCTGGTTCTGGCTCCGCGATGCGCTGCGGTCCGGCGTGGTGGCATAGGCGATCATCTGCTTCAGTCTCTCCAGGGTCACAGGCTTGGATTCAAAGCCCTGCATGCCGGCATCCATGCAGCGACGACGGTCGTCGTCCGAGGCATTGGCCGTCATGGCGATGATCGGGGTGGCGGCGCACGGGCCGGCCTCGGCGATGATCCGCCGCGTCGCCTCGATCCCGTCCATCACGGGCATCTGCATGTCCATGAGGATGAGGTCGAAGATCTGGTGACGCGTGATCGCGACAGCCTCGGCCCCGTCATTGGCGATCTCGACCTCCTGTCCGAGACGGGCCAGGAAGCGGGACGCCACGATCTGGTTGACCTTGTTGTCCTCGACGAGAAGGATGCGATAGCGTGGCAGGGTTTCCTCGGCCACGATCTTGGCCGCGACGCTGTCGGCCTCCTCGCGGCTGACCGGAACCACGGACAATTCGAACCAGAAAATCGAGCCGACGCCAACCGTGCTGCTCATGCCGAGCTCGCCGCCCAGCTTCTCGACGATCTGCTTGCAGATGGTGAGGCCGAGGCCGGTGCCGCCATAGCGTCTGCTGATCGAGGCATCCACCTGCGAGAAGGGCTTGAAGAGCTTGTCGAGGCCGGCCTCGTCGATGCCGATCCCGGTATCCTCGACCTCGAAACGGATCATCAGCTTGCCTTCGCGGTAGAATTCGCGCAGTCGCAGCGTGACGGTGCCTTGGCTGGTGAACTTCACCGCATTGGACAAGAGGTTCAGGAGAACCTGGCGCAGGCGTGTCGGGTCGGTCTTGACGAACAGCGACTGGAGCGATTCCGGCAGGTCGAGAACGATGGTGTTGCCGCCATCGTCAGCCCGCCCGCGGATAATGCTGACGGTGCTTTCGGCCAGACCACAGATGTCGAAGGCACGCTCCTCGAGCTCCAGCTTGCCGTGTTCGATCTTGGAAAAGTCCAGGATCTCGTTGATGATTTCGAGCAGCGCTTCGCCTGATGAACGGATCGTCTTGACGCTCGACAGGGCATCGTCGGGCAGTTCCGACAATTCCAGGAGTTCGGACATGCCGAGGATGGCGTTGAGCGGTGTGCGGATCTCGTGACCCATGGTCGCCATGAACTGCGACTTGGCCCGGTTTCCGGCGTCGGCTGCTTCATAGGCCTCGGTCAGTTCCGATGCCATGGCCTGCAGCTCGCGGCTGGTTTCGCGCACCGAGCGCAATTGCCGGTTCAACGTGACGACCAGGAAAACCACCGAAACCATCAGGAGAGCCAGCATGATGCCGGAAGTGCGTTCCAGCCCGAGAATGGTCTGCCGGCTTTCGGCGCGCTCGGAGCTGACACGGGTATTCGTGTAAAGAAGGAACTGTTCCGTGATGCGGCCCAGACCGGATACGGTCGTCTCAAGCAGATCGAGTTGCTGCGACGTGGGGTACATGCCGGCGGCAATGCCATCGAACACAGGCTGGATGTCGGTGATGGTCTTCCTGATATCGCTTATGTGACCGCGAATTTTCGGATCATTGGCGAAGTAGCTACCAAACTTCGACTGGTCGAGGATCGCGATCCGCGAATAGAGAATGTCGTAGCGCAAGCCGAGTTCCTGATAGGCCTCCGGCGTTGGCTCTCCGCGACGCAGAACCGACAGAGTGTAGTCCAGCTGACGGCTTTCCCGGTCCAATTGATAGACCGACCACATGGAGTTTTCGCGCACACCGTCTTCCATGATCCGGTACTGGCGAGCGATATCGACGAAGAGGATCAGCAGCACGGAGAGAAGGACAGCCGAAATCAGCTGCAGGAGGAATGCGACGCTGCCGCCTCCCGCCGCCTTCCGGAGTGTCGCTTCCCGATCTTTCACTTGCCGACCTCGATTTCCTTGATCTGCCAGACCGAACGGGAGAAATACTTCTCATTGTAGAGACCGGGATCCTGGTCGAAGGGATAGACGACCATCAACGGCCCCTTGTCGCGCACCGACATCGGCTTGCCGTCCATGCGGGTCGCCAGAATCGTCGCCAGCTTGGCGTCATCGGCCGGCACTTCGGCGGCATAATCGTTCAGCGCTTTGACAGAGAGACGCGACCCGTCGGAGCCGACGGCCTCCAGCACAGCGCTCAGCAGCGGGCCCTCGAAGGTTACCTTGCCTTGCGTCCAGGGCGTCTCCATCGTCGCCTTGCGACCCGGCAGCGCCTCCAGCATGGCGAGATCGAACTCAGCCGTGTCGCCGGCATTGGTGTTGGTGATGGCGCCCTTGATCGTCAGTACGACCGGGCCTTTGGGTGCATCCAGGGCAAGCGCGGAGGTCGCGCAGGCGGTGCCCAGCAGAAGAGCAAGCAGCATGCCTTTCATGGGGTTTTCTCCGGATCTTGGTGTTGTTTCAGGCGGACTTCGGCAAGTCCTGGACAATCGCAGCGGCGCCGAGATGGTCGGCGATCAGCTTGCGGAAAGCCATGGCCTCCACCGGCTTGTGCAGGAAGTCGGTCACACCGGCCGCACGGGCCTCCTCGCGAAGGCGCGGATCGGTCTCGGCCGTCACCATCACGGCCGGCACATCACGATAGCGATCCATCAGCCGCACGGCCTTGATGAACTGCAGGCCCGACATGCCGGGCAGCAGGTGATCGACGATCAGCATGGAAAAGGCTTCGGCGTGGCAGAAGGTCAAGGCAGCGTTGCCGTCGGAGGCGACAACCATCTCCTCATTGGTCACCTTCTTGGCGAGATGCTTGATGATCATCGCATTGGTGGGGTTGTCTTCAACGATCAGAATTGTCATGCCGCCACTCCTCTCCTGCGCTGGTCCGTCGGACTGCCCGTCTCCCGAACGCTCGGGAAGACGTTGCACGCGTTAATCTTTCATGGAGGAGTTGTATCAGGAGGAGGCTGAAATTGGCTGAAGCAAACCGATACAATTTTATCGATCGCGCATTTAATTAGAACTTAAGAATTAAAGGGCGAACGAACTGTCCAGCCACACCAGCGGCTTAGCCGAAACGGAGCGTAATGTCGGCGGGATGGCTGGCGCTGAGCACTAGACGACCATTGGGCAGGTCGTTTCCGTAGACCTTGGCCTCAATCTCGTCCTGGGACAGTCCGTAATGGACCCAGCGGGCAATGAGCCGACGCTCCAGTTCGTCCTCCTCCGGCGCCACCATGACCGTCAGATCGAACTGCGAGGCAATCGGCCGCCAGGGCTCGCGGTCGAGAAGGACGTAATTGCCCTCAACGAGAATGATGCGGTCTTCCGGCGCAATGCAGCGGGCCGCACAGATGGCGAGCTCCCGGTCGCGATCGAAAACAGGAACCAGAACCTCGCCGCCGGCGCGCACGGCGTGAAGGATGTCCCGGAGACCGCGCACATCAAAGGTCTCCGGCGCCCCCTTGCGCGGCAGGAGGCCGCGTTCGATGAGCAGACGATTGTCGAGATGGAAGCCGTCCATCGGCAAGACGGCCGGCGCTTCGCCCAGCAACTTGAGCCGCTCGAACAAAGCGTCGGCCAGGGTGGACTTTCCGCCTCCCGGCGGGCCGGCGATACCGACGAGGAAGCGGGCTCGTCCTTCAGCCCGCTTCACAATTTCGTCGGCGAGTTCGTCGAGCGACATGCTCATGCCGCCAGACCGGCATCCGGGGCAGGCCGTGCGCCCGTCATGAAGGCGACGGCATCCGACATGGTGTAGTCCTTCGGATTGATGACGCAGAGCCGCTTGCCGAGGCGATGGACATGGATGCGATCGGCCACTTCGAAGACATGCGGCATGTTGTGCGAGATGAGGACGATCGGCATGCCGCGCGAGCGCACGTCGAGGATGAGTTCGAGAACCTTGCGGCTCTCCTTGACCCCGAGCGCTGCAGTCGGCTCGTCGAGAATGATCACCTTGGAACCGAAGGCCGCCGCACGGGCAACCGCCACACCCTGGCGCTGACCGCCCGACAGCGTCTCGACCGCCTGGTTGATGTTCTGGATGGTCATCAGGCCGAGTTCCGTCAGCTTGTCGCGGGCGAATTTTTCCATCGCCGGACGGTCGAGCTTGCGGAAAACCGACCCCATCACGCCGGGTTTGCGGATTTCGCGGCCGAGGAACATGTTGTCGGCGATCGACAGTGCGGGCGAGAGCGCGAGGTTCTGATAAACCGTCTCGATTCCGGCCTTGCGGGCCTCGATCGGCGAGCGGAAGTTGACCGGCTGACCGTCAAGGCGAATTTCGCCCTCGTCCGGCACGACAGCACCCGAGATCGCCTTGATTAGCGAGGACTTGCCAGCGCCGTTGTCGCCGATGACGGCGAGGATTTCGCCGGGATAGAGGTCGAAATCGGCATTGTCGAGAGCGGTGACGCGGCCGTAGCGCTTGACCAGACCACGCGCGGTGAGAATGGGTTCCTGGGTCATCAGCCTGCTACCTTTCTGATCCACTGGTCGATTGCGACGGCGGCGATGATCAGCACGCCGGTCAGCAGCACCTTCCATTGCGGATCGGCGCCGAGCATGTTGAGGCCCATGGAGACCACGCCGACGATCAAGGCCCCGAAGAGGGTGCCCAGGATCGAGCCGCGTCCCCCGAAGAGCGAGATGCCGCCGACCACGGCCGCCGTAATGGCCTGCAGATTGTAATCCGTCACGGCTGCCGAAGGCGAGATCGAACCGTTACGGCCGATGGAAACCCATGCGGCAAGTCCTGCGATGACACCGGCGAGCGCGTAGGTGCCGAGCAGAACGCGGTCGGTGCGGATGCCGGCAAGCTGTGCCGCCTCGGGATCATCGCCCACCGCATAGAGATGCCGGCCCCAGGCGGTATGGTTGAGGGCGTACCAGAGCCCGATAACCAGGATCAGCATGAAGACGACGCCGAGCGTGAAGACCGCCTTGCCGACCTTGAAGCTCTCGCCGAAGACCTGAAGGAAGGGTGCGATGGCCTCGACATCGGCATCACGCAGCGTCTCGTTTGCCGAATAGATGAAGTTGGTGGCCATCACGATGTACCAGGTGCCCAGCGTGACGATGAAGGGCGGCAGCTTGACCTTGGCGACGAGCACGCCGTTCAGGAGGCCGCACAATCCGCCGACGGCCAGGCCGATGATGACCGAAATTCCGGAGGGTATGCCGTAGTGGATGGCGCAATTGCCCATCACCACGGCGGAGATGACCATGACCACGCCAATCGACAGGTCGATGCCGGCGGTCAGGATGACCAGCGTCTGGGCCGCCCCCAGGATGCCGACGACGGCGATCTGCTGGAGGATCAGGGTCAGCGTGTAGCTGGAGAAGAATTTGCCACCGATCGTCAGGCCGAAGATGATGATCGACATGACGAGGACGATCAGGGGCACGGCCGCCGGCGTTGAGTGTAAGAAGTGCTGGATCTTGCGCAGAGTGGAGCGGTCCTCGAACGTTGCCACGCTCGTTTCACTCTGGGTCAGCACCTTCTCGAATTCCTGGGCTCCCGCCATGGAACTTCCCTCCCGATTTGGTTCTTGTGCCGGACTTCGGGCCCGGTATTTGGCACGGGGCGGCCAAGGGCCGCCCCGATCTTCACAGGGCAAGGCCAAGGGCCCTCCCTGTCATGTCATGGTCCGCCATCAAGCTGCGGGGATCAACCCCAGCACTTGTCCGTGCCTTCCTTGACGCTGATCGACTCGACGCCGGCAGCCGGCTTGTCGGTGACGAGGGCGACGCCCGTGTCGAAGAAGTCCTTGCCTTCGGTCGGCTTCGGCTTCTCGCCGGTTTCAGCGAACTTCTTGATCGCTTCCACCCCGAGCGACGCCATCAGCAGCGGATACTGCTGCGAGGTGGCACCGATCTGGCCGTCGGCCACGGCCTTGACGCCCGGGCAACCACCGTCGACCGAAACGATCAGGACGTCGTTTTCCTTGCCGACAGCCTTCAGAGCCTGGTAGGCGCCAACAGCGGCCGGTTCGTTGATCGTGTGGATGACGTTGATGTCGGGATCCTTCTGGAGAAGGTTTTCCATGGCCTTGCGGCCGCCTTCTTCGTTGCCGTTGGTCACGTCGTGGCCGACGATGCGCGGATCATCTTCGTCGCCGATCTTGTTCGGGTCCTTCGGGTCGATGCCGAAGCCGATCATGAAGCCCTGGTCGCGCAAAACGTCGACGGTCGGCTGCGAGGGAACGAGGTCGAGGAAGCCGATCTTGGCGTCCTTGGCCTTGTCGCCGAGGGTGGCGGCAGCCCACTGGCCGATCAGCTTGCCGGCGAGAAGGTTGTCGGTTGCAAAGGTGGCGTCGGCAGCGGTTGCCGGATCGAGCGGCGTGTCGAGTGCGATCACGAGCAGGCCGGCTTCCTGGGCCTTCTTGACCTGGTCGACGATGGCCTTGGTGTCGGAAGCAGCGATCAGAATGCCCTTGGCGCCATCGGCGATGCAGGATTCGATGGCAGCAACCTGGCTGTCATGGTCACCATCGACCTTACCGGCATAAGCCTTCAGGTTGACGCCGAGTTCGGCGGCCTTGGCGGTCGCGCCTTCCTTCATCTTGACGAAGAAGGGGTTGGTGTCGGTCTTGGTGATGAGGCAGGCCGAAACGTCGGCAGCCGAGGCCGGAGCGGCGAAGACAACGCCCAGCGCAAGCGTCGACAAGGCAGCGGTAAGCAGAGACTTTTTCATTAGGTATCCTCCCGAAAGTTGGTGGGCCAGCTCCTCCGGCCGCAACGTGTCGGCACGGATCGCGCCTTCGCAATCCGCTCCGGAGCCTCTCGGCCCCACTCCTCCACGACCCATTAAAAACAACAGAAGTTTTGGGCTGTCAATAAATAAATCCAGTTGAATTATTAAATCGCTGTGACATTCTCAACGAGCTGCCGTAAAAGGGAGCGGTCGGGAGGAGCGGCCTTCGTGTCACAGGATTCGTACATCTCAGCGGTCGATCAGGGCCTGAAGTCGAGCGCCGGCGGCGGCTCGAACCAGGTGCGCGTTCGCGCCTATAACGAGCGGCTGGTGCTGTCGCTGGTGCGCCAGTATCCCGGCTGTTCGAAGGCTGACATTGCCCGGCTCACAGGCCTTTCCCCGCAGACCGTCTCCGTCATCATGCGGTCGCTCGAAAGCGACGAACTGCTCATCCGGGGTGAACCGATCCGCGGCCGCGTCGGGCAACCGTCCGTGCCGATGTTCATCAATCCCGAGGCCGTTTTCTCCTTCGGCGTCAAGATCGGCCGGCGCAGCGCCGATCTGGTGCTGATGGATTTTGCCGGGCGGATCCGCCAGCAGAAGCACCAGACCTACCCCTATCCGCATCCGGACAATCTGCTCCCCTTCATCTGCGAGGGGATTGCCGAGCTCGAAGCCGGAATGGACGAGACGCAGCGCGGCCGTATCGCCGGGATCGGCATTGCCGCACCTTTCGAACTGTGGAACTGGGCCGAAGAGGTCGGAGCCCCGCCTGGCGCCATGGAAATCTGGCGCGAAGTCGACCTGCAGGCCGCCGTGCAGGCGAGGATGGGCCATCCGGTCTATCTGCGCAACGATGCGACCAGCGCCTGCGGAGCAGAACTCGTCTTCGGCGCCGGACAGCGCTACCCGGATTTCGTCTATTTCTACATCGGCTCGTTCATCGGCGGCGGTATCGTCGTCAATGCCGCCCTCTTCGTCGGACGAACGGGAACGGCCGGCGCGATCGGCCCCCTGCCCGTGCGCGACAAACATGGCGAAACGCGCCAGCTGCTCGACATCGCCTCGATCTTCGTGCTGGAAAACCTGCTGCGCGAACGCGGCATCGATCCGCAGCCGCTCTGGTATGCCGCCAATGAATGGATCGATTTCGGCGAACCGCTGGAAATCTGGATCCAGGATACGGCTGCCGCGCTTGCCCAGGCTGTTGTCGCCGCGGCCTCGATCATCGACTTTGCCGCGGCCATCATCGACGGTGGCTTTCCGGGCTGGGTGCGCAAGCGCCTCGTCCAGGCGACGATCGACGCGATGAACCGCCTCGACCTGCAGGGCGTCGTCGTGCCCGAAATCATCGAAGGCGAAGTCGGCGATCAGGCGCGCGCCATCGGCGGGGCGAGCCTGCCGATCTTCGACCGTTACCTCATCGACCAGACAGTCTTGTTCAAGGATACCCATCATGCTGAAGGGAATTGATCCCCTCCTGAGCCCCGAACTCCTCGCCACCCTGCGCGCCATGGGCCATGGCGACGAAATCGCCATCGTCGACGGCAACTATCCGGCGCTCGAACATGCCCGCCGCCTCGTGCGCCTCGATGGGCATCATCTGGTGCCGGTGTTGAATGCGATCCTGAGCGTCATGCCGATCGACGATTTCGTTCCGGAGGCGATCTTCCGCTCTGTCGTCGGCGGCAAGCCGGACCAGGTCGATCCGGTCCATCAGGAGATCATCGACTGCTGCGCAAGGCACGAGCCGAAGGTTCCCGTGACGAAGCTGATCGGTGCTGATTTCTACAACCGGGTCAAGGCCGCGCACACGGTCGTGCAGACCGGCGAACCGCGACTTTACGCCAATGTCGTCCTGCGCAAGGGCGTCATCTACCCCTGACCCAGACCGGGCTCAGCCCTCAAGCGCGCGGGAGATTCGGCGGGAGAGTTCGACCGGGTTCTTCAGTACGATGGCCCGGCTCGTCCGTTCAACCAGTTCTTCCCGCGCCAGCCTGGACATTTCCCGCGACACGGTTTCCCGGCTCGCGCCAATATGCTCGGCCAGTTCCGCATGGACGAGCGGCGGCGATATGATGCGCTCGCGGCCGCCATCGTTGCGGACCCGCGAAAGCCGGAGCAGGGTGTTGTAGAGCCGGTGCTTGGTGTCCAGGAAGGACAGTTCCGACAACCGGTCGTTCATGGCCCGGATGCGCCGCGACAGCAATTGCAGCAGGGCAAGCGCCACATCGGCGCGCTGCTTCAGGATATCGTGGAACACCGTATAGGGAATGACCGTGACCGTCGCATCGCTGACGGCCATCAGGCTTGCCGAGCGCGCGAGATCGTCAATCGCCGCCTGCTCGCCCAGGATATCGCCCCGCTTGAAGCTGCCGAGGATCGCCTCCTTGCCGACGGTGAAGCGCAAGACTGCGCGGATTTCACCGGTCTGCACGATAAAGACGTCTTTGGACATATCTTCGAAATCGACCAGACTTTCTCCGGCCGACAGCGTGCGGGAATGGCAACGCGACAACCACTCACGGTCCTCGTCAAGGCTCAAGCCGGAAAATACCGAGCAGCCTCTCAGTGTCATTGGCATGCCTGCAACGGTTTGAACCATGGAACCTGTCGTTGTAATTGGCTTCATCTACGGCTGTACTTGATGGTCTTGTCGGTTATGATTTCGAGAATGCACTTATCTCGGTCGAACCACCAGATAGCAAGATGGCTGCGAGCAAGACCCTTACAATTCGCCTAGGAGGCAGACGCGAATTTTACTCAATTGCGTCGCGTATGCCCGCCTTCCTTCCTTGCATCGCAGCCTGCTAGCCGATCGAGCCCGATGAGGGACCCCAGACGTCGGTCAGGGCAAAGCCTCGCTGGAAGGGATCGAAGGGATCGAGCGCCACCTGATGCAGGCCGAAGGTGAAGCCGCGACCGCTGATGGTCGGGATCACCGCCGGACGACCGGCAACTTCCGACAGCGCCGAAAGCCCGACTTCGAATTCCGATCCGATGATCGAGCGCGACAGCATCACATCGCCCACCTTGGCCTTGCCGCGCGCATGCAGCGTCGCAAGATTGGCGGAGTTGCCGGTGCCGCAGGGCGAACGGTCGACGCGGCCGGGCCACATGGTGGTGCAGGTGCGGATGGCGCCGTCGGGATCGACATCGCGGAACATGACATAGGCGACGCCGGAAATGGCCGGGATCTCCGGATGAACGACCGGGATCTTCCGGTTGATCTCCTCCTTGAGGATCATGCCGGCCTCGACCAGCGCCCGCGCATTGGCCTTGTCGATGGTCAGCCCCACCTGGGCGACGTCAACAAGCGCATAGAATATACCGCCATAGCTGAGGTCGAAGGTGATCGGGCCCCAGTGCTCCGTGTCGAGCCGGACGTCCAGTTCGTGCACGAAGGAGGGCACCATGGTGAGCTTTACCCGTTCGCACCGGCCGTCGCGGCAGGTCGCCGTCGCCTTCACAAGGCCCGCTGCCGTCTCGAGCATCACGATCGTTTCGGGTTCCTGCATTTCGACCATGCCGGTTTCGAGCAGGGCCGTCGTCGCGCAGATGGAATTCGATCCGGAACTGGCATGCGCCTGATCCGGCTGCAGGATGACGAAGGCAGCATCGGCATCCGGATGCTTCGGCGGCAGCAGAAGGTTGACGGAGCCGATGGGCGCGCCGCGCGGTTCCAGCACCAGCATGCGCCGCAGTTCCTGCCCCTTGGGGTCGCTGTTCAACCAGGCCAGTTGGTCGGCGACCGTTTCCCCGGGGATCTTTGGCACGCCACCAATCGCGACCCTGCCGATTTCACCCTCGGCATGCACGTCGAGCAGCTGAATCGTGCGTTTCCATCTCATGTCATACTCTCACATTGGCGGCATTCGCCCGACCTGTCGGCCATGCCCATCCAGATGACGCGCTGTCTGCCGCCGTGAGGAAGAGAGGACCCGGATCCGGACCTGTAACGATAAAGTCGACAGTTAAAACACGCTTTCGTGTTCACCAAGCCCTATTGTCGGGGGAAGAGGCAAAACAAAGACGAGCGATGCAGAATTTCTGCACCGCTCGTCCGCAATCCCTCAGTTTGATGTCAGGCCACCAGCGCGAAATCGTCATGGGTCAGGACCAGACCCGCCGTGACGTAACCGATGGTCACCGCCGCTGTGCTGCCATTGCCATCAGCGTCGTAATAGATCGCGCCGCTCGCACGATCATGCAGGATGTGCTGGTCGGCCGTCGTCGCCCTCGAACCCGACCCGAATGCCGATTCGAGCAGGGTACCGAGCGAGCCGATATCGGTGAACACATCGCTGTCGAGCAGGATCTGATCGAGCGAATCGAAGTCGGTAATACGGTCGGCATTTGCGGTCCCGAATTCCGTGAAGACGAACTTGTCGGCGCCCGCCCCGCCCGACAGCGTGTCGTTGCCAAGGCCGCCATACAGCCAGTCGGCATCTGCGCCACCCGAGAGGGTGTCATTGCCGGTGCCGCCATAGAGCACGTCGTTGCCGGCGCCGCCGATCAGCGTGTCGTTGCCGCCATTGCCGTTCAGCGTGTCATGACCGCTGCCGCCATCCAGCGTATTGGCACCGCTGCCGCCGGTCATCACGTTGTTCAGGCTGTTGCCGATGCCCGTGAATGTCGAGCTGCCCGTGTAGACCAGGTTCTCGACGTTGTCGCCGAGGCGATAGCTGGTGAGGCTGGTCCTGACGGTGTCGGTGCCCTGGCCCGAGAGTTCGGACACGGTATCCCCGGTGCTGTCGACGACATAGGTGTCATTGCCCACACCGCCCGTCATCGCATCGCTGCCGGTGCCGCCGTTCAGCACGTCGTTGCCGATGCCACCAATCAGCGCGTCATTGCCGGCGCCACCCGACAGGGTGTCGTTGCCCGCGCCGCCGGTGATACGGTTTGCCAGTTCGTTGCCTGTGCCCGTGAAGTCGCCGGGACCGAGATATTCGATGTTTTCCAGCCAACTCGACAGCGAATAGACGGAAAGGGTCGTGCGCACGATGTCGGTGCCGGCATTGCTGGCTTCGGTGATCACGTCTCCGAGGGCATCGACATAATAGATGTCATTGCCAGCGCCGCCCGTCATCCGGTCAGCACCCGTGCCGCCGTCGAGAATGTCATTTCCGGCAGCGCCAATCAGGACGTCGTTGCCCGCATTGCCGCGCAATGTGTCGTTGCCGCCGCCGCCAGAAATCTGGTCTATGAAATTGGTGCCGGTGATCACTTCGGAGCGCGAGGTGCCGTTGAAGATATAGGGCGTAGTCTGGGCATCATCATTGGCGATGGTGACGGTTGCCGCGGCCGTGCCGAGCGTCAGACCCGAGGATGCGCCGGACAAGGTCAGCGCGAATGTCTCGGCGCTTTCGGAGGTCGTATCGCCGTTCAGATAGACGGTAACGGTCTTCGTGGTCTGCCCTGCGGCAAAGGTGACGGTGCCGCTCAACGCGCCGGAGAAATCCGCGGCATTGGCTGCATTGCTCCCCGTACCGGCCGCCGTCCAGGTCACGGTTTCGGTGGCGGTCGCAGCCTTGCTCAGGGTCACGGTAAAGGTAACTGCGGTCGTACCACCGTTCCCCTCGTTGACCGTCGAGGCGCTGGCTGCCACGGATGCCACCGCAGGCAGGGCGCCCGGGTCGATCAGCGAGGCCAGCGAGCGCTCGACATTCAGCGAATCGATGAAACGTTCAACCGCCGTTACCGTATCGGTGCCGATCAGGACACCCGCGAAGGTGAAGGTGGCGAGCGCCACGTTATAGGTCCAGCTGATATTGGCCCAGCTGTCGCCGAAGACCAGAATGTCGCTGCCGTCACCCCCATTGACGCTGTCATTGCCGGCTCCGGCAATGATCCGGTCGTTGCCGCCAAGCGCGAGGATCGTGTCGTTGCCGCCATTGGTGGTGATTACATTAGCAAGGTCATTGCCACGAACGGTGTCGTTGCCGTTGCCGGTGACGGCATTCTCGATCCAGGCGCCGCGCGCGATCGAGATATTCATCGTCATGCTGTTGGCCGACGAAAAGGTCCCGGGCGCCAGATCGACGGTGCTGGCCGTGTTCCAGCCCGAGAGGTTCAGCGTGTCGTTGCCGCCGGCATCCCAGATGCAGATGATCGGGTTCAGGTTCTGGCTGAAATTGTAGATCGCCGCGGTGCTGCCGGTGATGTTGGATTGGAAGCCGTAGACGGTGTCGCCGGTGCGCGTGGTGGTATCGGCCCCGTACATCGCCTGCATCGCCATGATGTCGTTCATCATGGGGGTCTGCGGGGAATAGAGCCGGCCATCGGATCCGACCCAATCGGCCCAGGCGACGAGCCCCTCGCCGTTCGACGCACCCGATCCCCACGAGGGACCGAAATAGGACATCACGGAATAGACCGTCGAATCCTGGTAGGACGACGGCGTGTCGGCGCTGCCGTTATACTCTCCCATATGCTCGAGCCCCAGCGCATGGCCGATCTCGTGCACGAAAGTCAGGAAGCCATGCGCGCCGATCTTCGGCGTCATCAGGTCATTGGTGCCCTGACCCGAGTTATAGGCGCTGTTCATCCAGACGCTGCCGACCGAGGGGAAATAAGCGTGGGCATAGCCAACGCCCGAGGTCGCGTTGCCGAATTCGATGTTCGCGGCCGTGCTCGTGGTGCCGGCCGTGACCTTCTGGATGGAGGACGCGATGACGTCATCCCAAAGGGTCAGTGCGAGCTCGGCGCGCGCCTGCTGCGTGGCGTTAAAGGCGGAAAACCCGGTTTCGCCCGAATAGGTGGCCATGGCCGAAATGACGGTCGGGAAGGAATAGGTGATGGTCGAACCGGACCACTTGGAGCCCGAATTGAGCTGATCGATGACCTGCTGGTTGGTCCAGTTCGCCAATGCCATAAACGTCCCCATCATCCGCGGACAGACCGCCGTTGTGGAGACCGTTGTACTCGTGATGCATTAGAAACAGGTAATCAGGAACAGTAAATGGTTCCTGAGCGGGTTCGCTCCAATGCGACCGATCCTAAATCCGGACGTAACCGCGCCAACCGGCCGATGCTTTCCAGCATCCTATCGCAGCGATTTCATGGAGGAAGAAGAATGGCGCACCCGAAGAGATTCGAACTCCTGACCCCCAGATTCGTAGTCTGGTGCTCTATCCAGCTGAGCTACGGGTGCTTGCCAGCCGACTGTTCGTCGGCGTTGGCGATCCTCTAAAGCGTGACGCTTTGGAATGCAAGCGCCCTTTGGAAAAAAAGAGTCATTTTGCCGTCACATGATCGCTCGACACCCCGTTCACGGGGCTCAGGCGCGGGCGCGCCAGTCGTCCAGAGCCACTGGCCTGTCGGGGATTTCGACACGAAACAGCGTGCCGGGGCCCGGTTTTTCCACAAGCGCGATCGTGCCGCCATGGGCGAGCACGAGTTCGCGGGCGATCGCCAAACCCAGCCCCGTGCCGCCCGAGCGGGCCGAACCGCGAAAGGCCGTGAAGAGGTTTTCGCGCGCCTTGGGCGGCATTCCGGGTCCGGTATCGTCGACCGTGATCGCCACCACCGATCCGCTGCGCTGGGCGGAGATCGTGATGCGGCGCGGATGATCGGGATCGTCGGGCACGAAATTCACCAGCGCCTGCACCGCGTTGCGGCAGATGTTGTGAATGACCCGGAAGATCTGCTCGCTGTCGCCGTCGACCTCGATGTCGGCAGCAATCAGATCGACAAATTCGATGCCCGTTTCCTGGCTCAGCTGCAGGAGATCGCGCACCTCCTGGCAGATCTCCGCCAGACGGAAGCGGCGGCGCTGCGGCTCGGACTCCGAGGTCTGGCCATAGGACAGGACCTCGCTCGTGTAACCGACGGCCCGATCGATCGCGCGCAGGAGCTTCGGCGCGAAGCTCTTGACCAGCGGATCCTCCACATCGACCAGCCGGTCCGACATCAACTGGGCGGAAGCCAGAATGTTGCGCATGTCGTGGTTGATCTTGGACACGGCCAGTCCGAGATCCGCCAGCGTCTTCTGCTGACGCAGCGTCTTCTGCAGTTGGTCCTGCATGCGGGTCAGGTGGCGGCCTGCCACCGCGATCTCGTCCTTGCCCTCGGTCGCCGCCAGAATGCGGGCCGGATCCTCCGGATTCTCGGCGAAGGCCTGCATGCTGCGGGCGAGCCGCCTGACCGGTACGATCATCACCCGGTTGATGGCAAGAAACATCAGGATCGCGGTGATCACGGAGATGATCAGCGACACGATCAGAATATTGTGGGCATAGCCCAGCATTGCCCGACGCAGCGGCCGTTCCTCCATGACGATCTCAATCGTCGTGTCGGGTGCGTCGCCAATCGGCCCGTAGACGCGCAAGAGCCGGTCGCCACCGAAGAACAGCGTGTAGAAGGCGTCGCGGATGGATTCCATCTCGGAATAGTCGGCGAGATTGTAGGCGGCATCCACCTCTGCCGGCATTTCGGTCACCGCCAGCAGGCGCGACGTGCCGTCCTTGCGCAGAACGATTGCCTTGGTGCCCGTCGTCGAGAGCGTGTCTTCCTGGACGTTACGAGGCAGTTCGAGCGGCTGCAGACCGTCGATGACCACGCCTGCGGCAGCGGCCGTGTTCAGCCGATCCTGCAACCAGCGCTGCCGCATGGTCGCGACGGAGGGCGCGAAGATAAGGATTTCCGCCAGCATCACAAAGGCGATGGTCAGCCACAACAGCTTGCCGGACAGGCCCCTGATCCGGCTCGGCATGCGGTAACCACCGGAGGGGTCGGACTGCACATCGCTGTCCTGCCGGTCAAACATCAAGTCGAGTTCCTGTCATCCCTAGGGTCTGTTTCGGATCGGGGCGCGTCGTCATCTTAGTGCAGCGCGATAGACAAGGCCAAGCGGAAGATCGCCGCATACGTTAATCTTTGGTCATGAATACGAAACGGCCGCAGCATTGGATGCTGCGGCCGTCCGGAAATCGTTGTGGCATCGCGGCGGGAATCAGAACTCTTCCCAGCTGTTCTCCTTCGGCGCAGCAGCCGCTGCCATCGCACGGCCGGAGCCGCCGAAAGCGCGGGCAACACTTCCGGCCAGTTGCCGGGCCGGCGAGGCCACGGGGCGATGCTGGCTCGCTGCTGCCGCGGGTGCCATCCGGGTTCTCGCCTCGTCACCCAGCTTGAACTGGCCGATGATCTGGGCCAGGTTTCCAGCTTCCGCCGACAGCTTGTGCGTCGATGCGGAGGTTTCCTCAACCATGGCAGCATTCTGCTGGGTCACCTGATCCATCTGGTTGATGGCGCTGTTCACCTCGGCGAGCCCGGTCGACTGTTCCTTGGCAGCAGAAGCGATCGAGTGGATGTGGTCGTTGATCTTCAAAACGCGGCTTTCGATCTCCGACAGGGCTTCGCCGGTGCGCTGCACCAGCTTGACCCCGCCTGCGACTTCCTCACCCGACTTGTTGATCAGCGTCTTGATGTCCTTCGCCGCATTGGCGGAGCGCTGCGCGAGTTCGCGCACTTCCTGAGCCACGACGGCAAATCCCTTGCCGGCTTCACCGGCACGGGCGGCCTCGACGCCGGCATTGAGCGCCAGCAGGTTGGTCTGGAACGCGATTTCATCGATCACGTTGATGATCTGCGATATTTCGCGCGAAGCCTGTTCGATGCGGCCCATGGCGTTCACCGCCTCGCCAACCACGGTCGCCGACTGGGCGGCGCTGTGCTTGGCTTCGGTCACCATATGGCTCGCCTCCTGGGCGCGTTCGCTGGATTGGCGAACGACAACCGTGATCTCGTCGAGTGCTGCGGAGGTTTCCTCAAGGGCTGCGGCCTGCTGCTCCGTGCGCTTCGACAGGTCGTTGGTCGCGGAGGTGAGCTGGACCGTGTTGTCGTTGATCAGGTCGGTGCGGCCGCGAATATCCGACATGGTCTGGCGCAGGCGCTGGAACGACTTGTTGACGTTCTCCTGCAGCTCCGCGAAGACGCCGCGGAAGTTGCCGCTCATTTCCTGCGACAGGTCGTTGGCCGCCAGACTGCCGATGACGCGGTTGGTCTCCGAAACGCCCGTCTCGACCGAGCCGAGAAGCTCGTTGATGTTGGAGGCGAAGCGGTTGAGGTTGGCGTCCTGATAATCCTTTTCGATGCGGCGGGAGAAATCACCCGCTGCAGCTGCGGCGACTACGGCTGCCATGCTCGTCTGCAGATCGTCGCTCTTGGCGCGCATGGCGCTTTCCTGGGCGTTGAGCCGCTGGACGGCGAGACCATTTTCCTTGAAGACCTCGACCGCCGCCGCCATCTCGCCGATTTCGTCCAGGCGACCGCGATACGGGATGTCGGTGGCATAATCGCCGCCGGCAATGCCGTTCATCGCTTGGGTGACGCGGCGGATCGGACGGCTCAGATGGTTGACGCCGATATGGATGCCCAGTCCGGCACCGATGGCGACTGCAAGCAGCGTCACGCCGGAGATCAGCATCATCATGGTGCTCTTGAAGGATGCCAGGCTGCTGGTCAGCGCGTCGAGTTCGACACGATCCGCCTCGACCACGGCATCGATATCGGCCTGGAAGGCCTTGCGATTGGCCCGGTTCGCCTCGGTATTGCCCTGGGCATTGGCCTCCTTCGGGCCGGCCTCGACTCCGAGGCGCGCCGTTTCCGAGCGGAACGTGCGGAAATCAGCGGATTTTGCCATCATCGCATCAAACGCTGCCCTTTGTGCTTCGGGCACCAGCGGCTTCCATTGGGCAAGCGAGGCATCCATGTCATCCAGATTCTTCAGGATGCCCTGGGCGAAAGGCTTGGCCTTTTCCGCACTGGGCGCAGCGTATATGCCGCGGGCCTCCATTACGACTGCCGTCACCTGACGATTGAGGTGTTCGCCTAGAAAGGCGCGCTGCGAAATCTGCATCAACTCAGCGGTCTTGGCGCCATATTGCACCGTGACAAATACGCCCATGGCCCCGATGACGACCGCCGCCGCCCCCAGGATGCCGACTAATGAATAAACCTTACCGCTGACTTTCAAGTCCTGCACTCCACCTCAAATATGCGCATCAGTACGCATGCTCCCAAACGGTCGAAGCATTAAAGGTAGAAGTTTAACTGTCCGTTTTACCCCATTTATGGGGAGGGACGGATCATCGGGCTGCATCTGAGTCGAGCCGGCGAAAGCCCGGTCAAATACGCCTTCGCGCGATTGACTCCCTGGGCTTGCGCCCGTATAAGCCGCGCACGTTCGGAAAAGGCGCCCCGGCGGCGCTTACCCGTGCGACAAAACCAAACGCTGATGCAATCTCGCGATTGCACTTCCAAGAAGGGCCGCACACCGCGGTATTAAATAAATGTCGAAGCGTACTTTCCAGCCTTCCAAGCTTGTTCGCAAGCGCCGCCACGGTTTCCGTGCGCGTATGGCCACCAAGGGCGGCCGCAAGGTGCTCAACGCTCGCCGCGCTCGCGGCCGCGCCAAGCTCTCGGCCTAAGGCCGGATGAGCCCGACGAGCTTGACGGGCCCATGACGTCCACGGACTCCAAGAAATCTGTTGGCCGGCTGAAAAGCCGGCCCCAGTTCCTCGCCGTCAGAAACGGCGAAGCGCGCAAGGGTCGACTGTTCCTCCTCGAGGTCCTCGACCGCAAGGACGACGCGCCGGCCCGAGTGGGCTACACGGTCACCAAGAAACATGGCAATGCAGTGGAACGCAACCGCATGCGGCGCAGGCTGAAAGAAGCCGTGCGACTGAATGCGGCGTTTGCAATGAAGCCGGGACACGACTATGTCATTGTCGGCCGGCGCGAGGTGCTCGGTGCACCCTTCAGTCAGCTGTCGCAACAGCTGATCCATCGTATTGAAAACCGCCAGACGAACAACACGCGGTCGCACAAGACCGGTCCCAGGAAAGAATGATGAAGAACAACCGCAATTATTTCGTCGCGATTGCCTTATCGGTGCTGATCGTCCTTGCCTGGCAGTTCTTCTACATGAACCCGCGCATCGAAGCGCAGCGCAAGGCTCAGGAAGCGCAGATCGCGCAGCAGGAAGCCGCAAAGGCTGCCAATCCCGCCGCTGCGACGACGCCTGCGGCCGGCACCGCCGTGAACGGCGCGCTTCCCGCAGGGGCTGCGACCGCCGGTACCGTCGAAAACCGTGATGCGGCCGTTGCCAAGACCGCCCGCGTCGCGATCGACACGCAGGACCTTCAGGGCTCGATCAACCTCACCGGCGCCCGCTTCGACGATCTGAAGCTCAAGCAGTATCGCGAGACCGTGGACAAGACGAGCCCGATCGTCACGCTGTTCAATCCTGCCGAAACCAAGGATGCCTATTTCACCGAACTCGGCTTCATTGCGGGTGAGAATGCGGGCCAAGTTCCGGGTCCGAATACGGTCTGGACCGCGCCGGCCGGTGCCACGCTCACCGAGACGACGCCGGTTACGCTCACCTACACCAATGATGCCGGCCTGACCTTCACCCGCAAGATTTCCGTCGATGAGCATTACATGTTCACCGTCGAGGACACGATCGCAAACGGCGGCTCGGCATCTGCGAGCATTGCGCCTTATGGCCGCATCACCCGCTACAACAAGCCGACAACGCCGTCGATCTTCGTGCTCCATGAAGGTTTCCTCGGTGTGCTCGGCACCGAAGGCAGCCTCGTCCAGGACACCTATTCCAACATCGAGAAGGAAGCGGTCACCAATCCGAAGGCAACCGGTGGCTGGCTCGGCATCACCGACAAGTATTGGGCCGCGTCCCTCATCCCGGCGCAGACCCTGCCGTTTGAATCGCGCTTTACGCATTTCACCGATGGCCAGCCGCGCTTCCAGGCGGATTTCAAGGCCGATTCCGTCAGCATCCCGGCCGGCCAGAACACCTCGCTGAAGACGCTGGTCTTCGCGGGTGCCAAGCAGGTCCCGGTCATCGACGCCTATGAAGCCAATTTGAACATCCCGAAGTTCGACCTGATGATCGACTGGGGCTGGTTCTATTTCTTCACCAAGCCGATGTTCAAGATGATGGACTATTTCTACCATCTGGTCGGCAACTTCGGCGTTGCGATCCTGCTCACCACCATCGTCGTCAAGGTCCTGTTCTTCCCGCTCGCCAGCAAGCAGTACGCCTCCATGGCCAACATGAAGCGCGTGCAGCCGAAGCTTGAAGAGCTGAAGACCAAATATGCCGACGACCGCATGGGCCTGCAGCAGGCGATGATGGCACTCTACAAGGAAGAGAAGATCAATCCGGTTGCCGGCTGCTGGCCGGTGCTCCTGCAGATCCCGGTCTTCTTCGCCCTCTACAAGGTCATCTACGTCACCATCGAAATGCGCCACGCGCCGTTCTTCGGCTGGATCCAGGACCTCTCGGCGCCGGATCCGACGAGCTTCGTCAACCTGTTCGGCCTGCTTCCCTTCGATGCTCCGACCTTCCTGCATCTCGGTATCTGGCCGATCATCATGGGCATCACCATGTGGGTGCAGATGCG
Source organism: Allorhizobium sp. DMC15 (assembly GCF_056314065.1). Taxonomy (NCBI): domain Bacteria; kingdom Pseudomonadati; phylum Pseudomonadota; class Alphaproteobacteria; order Hyphomicrobiales; family Rhizobiaceae; genus Allorhizobium; species Allorhizobium sp. DMC15. The sequence continues at coordinate 369,725 of NZ_JBQUZB010000001.1, read as the reverse complement.
CATGAACCCGACGCCCCCGGATCCGACCCAGGCGATGCTGTTCAACTGGATGCCCGTAATCTTCACCTTCATGCTCGGCTCGTTCCCTGCCGGTCTCGTCATCTACTGGGCCTGGAACAACACGCTCTCGGTCTTGCAGCAGTCGATCATCATGAAGCGCCACGGCGTGGACATCGAGTTGTTCAAGAACATCGGCAAGGCCTTCCGGCGAAAGCCCGCCGGAACGAAATGATCCTGCAAAGCCCCGGCCTCGCCGGGGCTTTCTCTTTGTCGCCCCTTGCTGCAGTGCATCGAGACTTCATGACCCAGGCCGCCTCCCTCCCCTCACCCCGTTCCTGGGCCGGCATCGCGCTGGTCCTGGGCTCCGCCATCGCCTGGAGCTATGGCGGTGCGATCCAGCGTTTCATCGGCGTTTCGGACGGCTGGACCATCGTCTTCTGGCGCTGTCTCTTCGCGGGCCTGTTCCTCGCCGTCTTCATGCTGCTGCGCGACGGACCGAAGGGCACGGTCCGTCTCTTTAAAGCGCTCGGCTGGCCGGGCCTATCCATCGCCGTCGGCTTTGCCCTCGTCTCGACCTTCTTCGTGCTTGCGGTGTCCATGACGCCGGTCGCAAACGTCGTGCTGTTCATGGCGTCGATCCCGCTCTTTGCCGCCCTTCTCGCCCGCATCGTGCTCGGCGAGCCGATCACGCCGGTCACCTGGGGCGCAATCTTCGCCGTGATCCTCGGCGTCGGCATCATGGTCTCGGCCTCGATCGGCGAAGGCGGCTCGGTGCTCGGGCTGACACTTGCCGCCAGCATCCCCGCGATCTTCGCCTGCATGACCGTGATCACGCGCCGCTATCCCGGCATCCGCATGACGCCGGCCGCCTGTGGCGGGTCCTTCATCGCCTCGGCCATTGCCGCCACGCAGGCAGGCGCCTTTGCGGTCGGCGGACAGGATCTCGCTTTGCTCTTCTGCTTCGGTGCTCTCAATCTCGGCCTCGGCATGGCGCTCTATGTCACCGGCGCGCGCCTCATCCCGTCGGCGCTCGCCGCCCTGCTCGGCACGGCCGAAATGATCCTTGCCCCGGTCTGGATGGTGATCCTGCACAACGAGATCCCCTCCGGCCGGACGATCCTCGGCGGCGCGATCGTCATGGCCGCGCTCTTCACCTACCTCGTCAGCCACGCGCGCCCGGCCAGCGACCGCGTCGACGGGGCTGCGGCTTGACTTTGCCGCGCAAAACCCTGAATTGACCGGTTCACGAGAGGCCAGAGCCATGCGCGATCCCAACCAGAGAAGTGACTATCCCCTGTTCGTCCGCCCGTGGATCTTCATCCGCGGCGTGCCTTCGATGGATTTTCTGCCGCCGGAAGGCCCGCTCGAAGTGGCCTTTGCCGGTCGCTCGAATGTCGGCAAGTCGTCGCTGATCAATGCGCTGGTCGGTCAGGCCGGGCTTGCCCGCACCTCCAATACGCCGGGCCGCACCCAGGAACTCAACTATTTCGTGCCCGACGGCTTCTCCGGCCAGGAGGGCGACCTGCCGCCGATGGCCTTGGTCGACATGCCCGGTTACGGCTATGCCAAGGCGCCAAAGGAACAGGTCGACGCCTGGACGAAGCTCGTTTTCGATTACCTGAGGGGTCGCGCGACGCTGAAGCGCGTCTATGTGCTGATCGACAGCCGCCACGGCATCAAGAAGAACGACGACGAGGTGTTGACGCTGCTCGACAAGGCCGCCGTCTCCTATCAGATCGTGCTGACCAAGACCGACAAGATCAAGGCTGCCGGTGTGCCTCGCCTGATCGCAGAGACGCTCGACAAGATCAAGAAACACCCGGCCGCCTTTCCGGAAGTGCTCGCGACCTCGTCTGAAAAAGCAGACGGCCTCGAGCAATTGCGGGGCGCAATCACCGAGGCCGTCAAACAGGGCCTTTGACGCTCAGGCACCTGACGTGGAACAGGGGGCTGAAGAGCCCCCTCCCCCAAATCTTACATCTTCGGCAGGATCACCGCGTCGACGACATGGATGACGCCGTTCGACTGCTTGACGTCGGCGATGGTGACGGTCGAGACGCCGCCGTTCTCGTCGGTCAGCGTCACCTTGCCGTCGGCGGCCTTGGCCTTCAGCGTGCAACCACCGACCGTCGGCACGTCATGCTCGCCGCCGTCATCGGCGATCATCTTGACGAGCGCATCCGACATCACGGCCTTGCCGACCACGTGGCAGGTCAGAACCTTGGTGAGCTGGTCCTTGTTCTCAGGCTTCAGCAGATTGTCGACGGTGCCGGCCGGCAGCTTGGCGAAGGCTTCGTTCGTCGGGGCGAAGACAGTGAAGGGGCCGGCACCCGAGAGGGTCTCAACCAGGCCCGCCGCCTTCACGGCAGCGACCAAGGTCGTGTGATCCTTGGAGTTCACGGCGTTTTCGACGATGTTCTTGGTCTCGAGCATTTCACCGCCGCCGACCATCGGATTGGCGGCATAGACAGCGACGGAGCCGGCGAGCAGGGCGGCGGTGATTGCGAGCGGGCGAATGGCGATCTTGAACATTTTCGGTTTCCTCTGTCCTTGGTGTTCTTGAACGCGTCCTGACGGTTCGGGCCGCCGGACGCCTGAGTGGGATCCCTCTATCGGGGACACCACCAAGGACGGACCGCTTCGAAAACAAGTTTCAGAAACGGCGAGAAAATTCTCGCCGCTCTCTCATCTCTTTGATTTGAATGGAAACTTTTAGTCGATCACGGATGAACAGGGCCAACGGCCAGCACCGGACCGGTCGCCTTTCCGGTCGGCGAACCGCCAAACGGCTCGAGGCTGACGGCGAGCACCACGCCTTCCGCCAACCGTGCGCGCAGGGCTTCGGGCACCGCGATTTCACCCTGACCCGTCTGCGGCAAGACACCGAGCGAGATCGGCGGCTGCTCGCCCTCGACCAGCCACAACTCCAGCGATTTCTGTTCCGCACCACCGGCCGCGACCGGCGTCACCGCCAGTTGGCCCGAGCGCTGGTCGTAGCTCGCGAGAAGTGCGATGTGGCTCTGCTCGCCAGACAGCTCGGCCGTCAACCGCGTCGCTGCCGGCTGCGGCCGCAAGGCGGGTGCCCATTGCAGACCGGCCACCAAAGCCAGACCGCCGAGCGAGGCGAAGGTCAGGCCACGCCAGAGCCAGAGCGCGTTCCACAGCCCGCGCGGCGCAGCACCCTCCGCGGTCACCGGAAACAGTCGCTGCTCGATCTTGCCGAACAGCTGATCCGGCGGCGACACCTCGGCGTAGTCGTCGTTGAACTGGACGAGATTGGCCTCCCAGCGACGCACGACTTCGGCGAACTGCCGGTCGTGGCGCAGGCGCGCCTCGACCTCGGCGCGCTCGGGCATGCCGAGAACGCCGAGGACATATTCCCCGGCGAGGACCTCGTCCCGCGATCTGTCACCCTTGCTCTGGTCGGGCGTGCTCATCCATGCATTCTCTCAGTTTCAAAAGGCTGCGTCGCAGCCATGTGCGCATCGTGTTCAACGGAACCGCGAATGTGTCGGCCAGTTCCTGGTAGGACAGTCCTTCGACGTAGGCCTGACGGACGGCGCGCGCCCGGTCAGGATCCAATGCCTCCATGCATGTGTCAATGCGTGCGCCCTCGGAACGCAGCATCGCCGTCTGTTCAGGGTCGGGTCCGAGATCGGCGAGCTCTTCCGCCGCCTCCAGATCCTCGCTCTCCGGCCGTCTCGCCCGCAAGCGGTCGATACAGCGATAGCGCGTAATGGCGCAAAGCCATCCATAGGCGTTCATGCCATCGCCCGAATAGCTGCCAGCCTTGTCCCAGATCCGGACGAAGACATCCTGCAATGCCTCTTCGGCATCACCCCTGTCCTTCAACATACGAAGGCAGATGGCAAAAAGTTTCGGCGCGAGCTTCTGATAGAGCCGCGAAAACGCCGAACGGTCGCGAAGGGCCACACGGGCCAGCAGCTCGCCGATGTCGTCGCGTTCCATGATACCCCCGTATTCCAGTGGCAGCTGATTTAGGGCGGCAATCTGTTTCTGCAATGCGACAGGATGAAGATGCATGTCACCAGCCGCTTATATTCCGCGACGATTATTCCATCGCGGCGACACATGCGCTAAAAGGCCGCGATCCATAGCGAGGTTTCCCATGTCAGCGTCCGAAAGCGAAATTCAGGCCCGCCTTCTCGTTCAGGCCCTGCCCTTCATGCAGCGCTACGAGAACAAGACCATCGTGGTCAAATATGGCGGTCATGCCATGGGCAATCCCGAGCTCGGCAAGGCCTTTGCCGCCGATATCGCGCTTTTGAAACAGTCCGGCGTCAACCCGATCGTCGTTCACGGCGGCGGCCCGCAGATCGGCGCCATGCTCGCCAAGATGGGCATCGAATCGCGCTTCGAAAACGGCCTGCGCGTCACCGACCAGAAGACGGTCGAGATCGTCGAAATGGTTCTCGCCGGCTCGATCAACAAGGAAATCGTTGCCCTGATCAACCAGACCGGCGAATGGGCGATCGGGCTCTGCGGCAAGGACGGCAACATGGTCTTTGCCGAAAAGGCGCAGAAGAAGGTCCGCGATCCCGATAGCAATATCGAGCGCGTGCTCGATCTCGGCTTCGTCGGTGAAGTGGTCGAGGTCGACCGCACTCTGCTCGACCTGCTCGCCCGCTCGGAAATGATCCCGGTCATCGCCCCGGTCGCTCCCGGCCGCGACGGCGCCACCTACAATATCAACGCCGACACCTTTGCCGGTGCGATTGCCGGCGCGCTCAATGCCTCGCGCCTGCTCTTCCTCACCGACGTGCCCGGCGTGCTCGACAAAAACGGCAACCTGATCAAGGAGCTGTCGGTTGCCGAGGCCCACGCGCTGATCAAGGACGGCACCATCTCCGGCGGCATGATCCCGAAGGTCGAGACCTGCATCGACGCGATCAAGGCCGGCGTCCAGGGCGTCGTCATCCTCAACGGCAAGACCGCCCATTCGGTCCTGCTCGAGCTCTTCACCGAAACCGGCGCCGGCACGCTTCTGGTGCCCTGAGGTTCAAAATCCCCTTGCCGGTCACTCGACCGGCAGGGGCCTTTCCTGCACCGCCGGCCCCGCATGGGCGCGCATCATCAGCACGGCGATCAGCACCAGCCCGTAACCCCCAAAATTATAAAACAGTCCCGTTGCCAGCGCATGGATATAGGCCGCGTGATTGGCGACGCCTGCCGCCACGCTTTTCGCTAGATCGGCAAAGAAGATCTGGCTGACAATGGCGATGCCGAGCGCGCTTCCCACCTGCTGGATCGCCTGCAGCGCGCCGGAGCCTGAACCGGCGTCATGCGGCGGCACGCCTGCCAGCACCAGCTGGAACATCGGCGCAATCGCAATCCCCATGCCAAGCCCGCTCAAAAGCAGCCAGGGCAGCAGCGCCACACGGTCGGCGACGTCGCCAAAGCCCAGGACCTGATAGCGCAGCGCCGCCATGCCGACGATCACCATCAGCACACCCCCGACGACTCGCAGGCGCGGCGTGATATTGCCGAGCCGCCCCGAGATCAGCGAGGCGACGAAGATCCCCGACGAAAACGGCACCGTGGTCAGGCCTGACTGCAGCGGCGTGAAGCCAAAACCCTGCTGCAGGAACATCGCAAAGGTCAGGAAGAAACCCGGCAGCGTCGAGAAGAAGGTCGCCGTCATCAGCGTGCCGATGACATAGTTGCGGTTGGTCATCAGATTGAGCGGCAGCAGTTCCGGCCCCTTGGTCCGGTGCTGGCGACGCTCCCAGAGGGCAAATGCGACGGCGAACGGCACCGAAAGCGCCAGCATGGCGAAACACCAGGCCGGCCAGCCGAAGCCGCGCCCCTCGATCAGCGGGAAGATGACACAGAAGATCGCGAGACCCGCGAGCAGGATGCCGCCGAAATCGTTCTTCAATCCCGGCCGCACGGGCAGTGCCGGAATGAGGCGGGAGCCGAGCAGGATAGCAATCAGGCCAATCGGAATATTGATGAGAAAAATCGGTCGCCAGCCGAGCCCGAAGAGATCCATGCTGATCAACCAGCCGCCGAGCAGCGGGCCGGAGACGGAGGCAAGCCCGGCGCTGAGGCCAAACAGCGAAAAGGCCGCCGCCCGCTCTTTTGGCGGAAACATCATCTGCGCAATCGCCAGCACCTGCGGCGTCATCACAGCAGCGCCTGCCCCCTGCAGCAGGCGCGCCAGAATCAGGCTGTTGATGCCGGGCGCAAGGCCACACAGCAGCGAGGCGAAGGTGAAGGCGCCGACCCCCGCCAGAAACACCCGTTTCTTGCCGCGCACGTCCCCCAGCCGTCCGAAGGGCAGAAGCCCCAAGGCAAAGACCAGCACGTAACCGGCCACCACCCATTCAATCTGGCTCGACGTCGCCCCCAGCCCCGACTGCAGGCTCGGCAGCGCGACATTGACGATGGTGACATCGAGCAGATTCATGAAATTCGCCAGCATCATCACGGCAAGCGCCGTCCAGCGCTTCGGATAGGCATGCTCGGATGCGGGCGTGCCGAGTGTGTTCGAGGCGGTCATGGATGTCTCCGGGCGTGGCGTTCGCGGTGTCTTGGATGTATCGCGCGGGAAAAAAAGCGCAAATGGTTTTGCGGGTCTCTACGCAGATGCCCCTCATCCGCCTGCCGGCACCTTCTCCCAGCAGGCGGGGAGAAGGCAGGGTGAGGGGCAAAAGCCACGAATTCCGACGCCAGCGGCGCGCCACCTCCCCCCATGTGCGGGAGGACGGAAAATCGAAGGCTTGAGGTCCGCGCAAGCCGCCTAAACTCAGATTTTCCCGGAGAGGGGCACGGTTCCGTTGGCACTCCCCTCACCAATTCCTCTCACAGCCTTCGCGCGGCGTCGCGCTTGCGGCCTTTGCCCCTCATCCGCCCTTCGGGCACCTTCTCCCCGCTCGCGGGGAGAAGGCCGAGGCGGCCACCGCTGGCGCCCCCTCTCCCCGCTCGCGGGGAGAGGGTAGGGTGAGGGGCAAAGGTCACAAACTCTGTCCCCGGCGGTTCGCTCCCGTTCCCCCCAACGGGAGACGAGAAAAGCTGCAAATCGCCGAAAAAAGGGGGACGACTTCCAGACATTTCCCAACGAAATCAAACCCGCACACATTTTTTCATCCCCGCCCATTTTCACTCTCATAGAATCAATGCTGTCCCGCCCTCGGATACACCTGACGATGCGATGTCAGGCGAGGCGGGGCCGGCGCCGGGATGGAGGGTTGTCGCAGATCCAAGATCCCGGCCCGCTGCAACGGTCTCCCTCCGGACGTGGGGCTGGATACAAAGGTGACGGGGTCGGATGCCTCTTCACCGGATACCCCGATCGGAAGGACGTGCCTCAGAGGCACACAGACAAGGCGCCTGTGCCGTCGCGAAGATCCCAGACGGCGGGGCGAACAAAACGGCGGGGATGAGGACCGAGGTCGCAAATGGCCAGACGATCATCCCCCGGGCGAGGGTCCCGGTCGGAATGGTGCACCATCCGGCGGGAACCTCCCGGGCCACCGGCCAGGCTCTGGCAGATACTCTTCGGAGGTGACTGCCGCAGCCGGACTCGCGCCCGGTCAATCCTCGGTCCTCGGGTCAAGCCCGAGGATGACGACGCCCGTCGCCGCCTTGCCAGAGAGACGCATGCAGCGGGACAAAACGCCGAACGAGGCGCCGGAAGGAGCCACACAATTCCTTAGACAGGTTGCTTCTGGCGCCTCGTCCGAGACAAGCATGAAACCGACCCGGAGGGAGATGATCCCGACCGGCGGCGACGCTTGGGGTTTTTGACAGTTTCCATATGCCGGCTGCCAGGCGCCGCGAGCTTGCCGACACGCTGGCAGATCCTCGGGACGAAGCCCGAGGATGACGATCGCGGAGAGGGCGGGTATCCTCCGCAAGCGTCGCAACACTCAGAAACGCAGGCGGGGACACTGGACCCATCCCACATGCCGTCATCCTCGGGCTTCGTCCCGAGGATCTGCCGAGGGTTCGTTCCGCACTTGGGTTGTGGTGGATGACAGCCTCACCGAGCCCCCCTCTTGCGAAATCTGAGGTTTGGCCCTGATCGGGCCAATTCCTCGATTTCGCTTTCTCCCCCGCAAGGAGGGAGAAGGACCCCTCACACCAAAACCAGCAACAGCACCCCGAGCACGATCAGCCCACAGCCCGCCACCTCCAGCCGGTTGATCCGCTCCTTGAAGAATAGGACCGAGGAAGCGAAGGTGAAGAGCATTTCCACCTGGGCCAGCGCCTTGACCACCGCCACCTGCTGCAGCGTCATGGCGATGAACCAGCCGAAGGAAGCGGTGGCGCCGACGAAGCCGACCAGGGTGCTGATCGTCCAGGCGGCACGGATGCGGGAGAGTTCCGCCCGGTCGCGCCACAGCATCCAGGCGAGCATCGAGCCCGTCTGCACGACGATGACCACGCAGAGCGTATAGCCCGCCTGCATCACCGCATCGGGCGCCGGCAAGGTCGGGGCGAGCGACAGCGAGGCGGCGCGGTAGGCGGTGCCGGAGAGGCCGAAAAACAGGCCGGAGGCGAGGCCGATCAGGGCCGTGCGGCTCAACACCGAAGTGACCAGAGCGGCGGGCGTGAGCGTGGTGCGGGCGACCGAGATCAGCATGACGCCGACGATCGAGACGAGGATGGCGGCAAAGGTGCCGGCGGTGATCGTTTCGCCGAAAAGCACCAGGGCGATCAGCGCCGCCTGGGCCGGCTCGGTGCGGGAATAGGCGGTGCCGACGGCGAAGTTGCGAAACGAGAAGAGATGCACCAGCAGGAAGGTCGCGGCGATCTGGGCGAGCGCGCCGACCACCGCCCAGCCGGCAAAGACGAGGCCGGGCACCGGCAGCGGCCGGTCGAAGCCGAGATTGAGGATGGCAAGATAGAGGAAGGCGAAGGGCAGGCCGAAGCCGAAGCGCACGAAGGTGGCACCCGTGGTGCCCATGCGGCTCTTCAGATGTTTCTGCAGGACGGAACGCATGTTCTGCAGGAAGGCGGCACCGATGGTGATGATGGCCCAGAATTCCATGGGGATCGATCCGGAAAGATGTGCAGGCGTCATGGACGCTGCGGGGGATGACGCGTGAGCGGAGGAAATGGCCCGGGGGCCCGCGGATCAGGCCGTGCGGTGGCGGATCGTGCCGGACGTGACGGGATGGAAACGGCATGGCAGGCGTTTGCGATCCTGGAGGATCACACCGTTCTTTGCGGTCCGGATCGATATCTTGCTCGCCATGACGCAGAAATAGCACTTCCCGAAGCGGCGACCAATCCTATTTCCTCGCAAGCCCGTTCGTGCCGGTGGCTCACGCCCCGGCCCCCGTTGCATCCGCTGCGGCTTCTGCCATAAGGACCCGATGACCCAAGCTCGCAAACGCCCCTCGCCCGAAGATTTCGCCCATGTGCGGGACTGGGTCTTCGACCTCGACAACACGCTCTACCCGCATCACATCAACCTCTTCGCGCAGATCGACAAAAACATGACCGCCTTCGTGGCCGAGCTGCTGCAGGTCGATCCGGTCGAGGCGAAGGTGCTGCAGAAGCGCTATTACCACGAACACGGCACGACGCTGGCCGGTCTGATGCTGCATCACAAGGTCGATCCCAACGCCTTCCTGGAAAAGGCCCATGCGATCGACTATTCGATGCTGCTGCCCGACGAGGCGCTCGGCAATGCCATCAAGCGCCTGCCGGGGCGGAAATTCATCTTCACCAATGGCACGGTGGCGCATGCTGAGGATGCGGCCCGCGCGCTCGGCATTCTCGACCATTTCGACGACATCTTCGACATCGTCGCGGCCGATTACGTGCCGAAGCCGGCGGGGGCGACATACGACAAGTTCGCGAGCCTCAACCGGATCGACACGAAGCGGGCCGCCATGTTCGAGGACCTGCCGCGCAATCTGGAAGTGCCGAAGGCATTGGGCATGAAGACCGTGCTCCTGGTCCCGCGCAATCTGGAGACGGCGCTGCTCGAAACCTGGGAGCGGGTGGAGCATATCGACGGCGACAGCGTCGACTACATGACGGATGATCTCGCCGGGTTCCTGGGCCGGATCTTGGGTGATGTCGACTGAGTTTAGCGGAAGCTTACGAAAGTTTCATGCGCCTTACCGATCGTTAAGTAGGTCGATCAAGCACGGTGCCCTAGGGTTCTTTCATCGACACAGTCATTGAAAGGACCACAGATGAACGGCAAAACCATCACCCTGGCGACCCTTGCCGCGTCCCTCCTGATCGGCACCACAGCCGGCGGCGCTTTCGCCCAGGATCGCGGCGACCGGCGCGGTCCGCCCCGCGGCGGCCCGGAAGTCATGTTCGTCCGCATGCTGCAGCAGTTCGACACCAACAAGGACGGCAAGATCGAAAAGGCCGAAGCGACGGCTGCAAGCGAAGCCCTGTTCACCCAGATCGATGCCGACAATGACGGCTCGATCACCCCGGGCGAGATGCGCAAGCATCGCCAGGCCATGCGGGCCGAAATGCAGAAGGCCCGTGCCGAGATGAAGGCGGACACGCCGCCCGCTCCGGGTGACGAAGCCGCAGCACCGCCACCGCCGCCGGGCAACGCCCCGCCGCGCGACATGGCTGATGCCGGCCCCGACGCCATGATGCAGGACGACATGGCGGGCGGTCCCCGCCACCAGGGCAAGCATCACGACGGCAAGCGCCATGGCTGGCACAATGAACGGGCTGAACGCGGCGAAGGGCGGCGGGAGCACGGCATGGGCGGGCCGGCCCGCATGATGCGGGTGGCCGACAAGGACGAAAACGGCCAGATCAGCAAGGCTGAAGCCGTGGCCATGGGCGACCGGATGTTCGAGCGCATGGACCGAAACAAGGACGGCGTGATCAGCGTCGACGATATGCCCAAGCGGCCGGTGATGTTCCGCTAAGTCGACCCGGTCCCGAATACGAGATGAGCAACTCTCGAGCGGCCCCTTATGGGGCCGCTTCTGCGTCGAGATCGTAGAAATCGGCGATGATCTGCCAGGCTTCCTCCGCCGTTTCGGCAAAATGCAGCAGTTGCAGATCCTCGGGCGCGATGGTGCCGAAGGTGGCGAGCGCCTCGAAATTGATGATGTCGTGCCAGAAGGCTTTCGAGAAGAGGATCAGCGGGATCGGCGCCATGCGCTTGGTCTGGATCAGCGTCACGGCTTCAAAGAACTCGTCCAGCGTGCCGAAGCCGCCGGGAAAGATGGTGATCGCCTTGGCGCGCATCAGAAAATGCATCTTGCGGATGGCGAAATAGTGGAAGTTGAAGCTGAGTTCGGGCGTGACATAGGGGTTCGGCGCCTGCTCATGCGGCAGCACGATGTTGAGGCCGATCGAGGGCGCGCCGACATCGGCGGCACCGCGATTGCCCGCTTCCATGACGCCCGGGCCACCGCCGGTGACGACGACATATTCGTGGTAGTCGCTGGCTTTGGATTGGTTGGAGCAGAGCTGGGCAAAGCGGCGGGCCTGGTCGTAATAGATCGAGGCGTTCTCCAGGTTCTTCTTCTGGATATCGTTCTTCGCCGCCCAGGCGGCCTCGCCGGGGGCGGGAATGCGCGCGCCGCCGAACATGACCACCGTCGACTTGATGTTGCGCTCGGTGAGGATCATCTCGGTTTTCAGCAATTCCAGCTGCAGACGGACCGGACGCAGTTCCTCGCGGCAGAGGAATTCCTCGTCGACATAGGCGAGCGTGTAGGAGGACGAGGCGGATTGCGGCGTGCGCGGGATGACCTTCGCGGTCTGGCGATCGGTCGATGAGTCCTTCAGCGGATCCCAGGACCCGTCCTTGCGCCGATGCTTGCCGTTTTTCAGTCTCGCCATGCTTGTTCCTTTCCGACGCGCAAGGCCGCCCGACGCTGTTTTCATGCAGCGACTTATGCGCTAGAGCTTTGCGCGAATTTTCGATCAGGTCCTGATCGCTTCCATCCTCAAGGTTAGACAACGAAGTTTAAGGAATTCAGATGAGCGCCTCCGATCTCACCCAGCTCGAACACGTCATCGAAGCGGCCTTCGACAACCGCGACACGGTGTCGACCGCCACCAAGGGCGAGATCCGCGATGCCGTGGACGCGGCCCTCGACCTGCTCGACAGCGGCAAGGCCCGCGTTGCGACCCGCGGCGAAGACGGGACCTGGACGGTGCATCAGTGGCTGAAGAAGGCCGTGCTCCTCTCCTTCCGCCTGAACGACATGGACGTCGTCAAGGGCGGCCCTGGCGCCTCGACCTGGTGGGACAAGGTGCCGTCGAAGTTCGAAGGCTGGGGCGAAAACCAGTTCCGTGCCGCTGGCTTCCGCGCCGTGCCGAATGCCGTCGTGCGCCGCTCGGCCTATATCGCGCCGAACGCCATCCTGATGCCCTCTTTCGTCAACCTCGGCGCCTATGTCGGCGAAGGCACCATGGTCGACACCTGGGCGACCGTCGGCTCCTGCGCGCAGATCGGCAAGCATGTGCATCTTTCGGGCGGCGTCGGCATCGGCGGCGTTCTGGAGCCGATGCAGGCCGGCCCGACGATCATCGAGGACAACTGCTTCATCGGCGCCCGTTCGGAAGTCGTCGAAGGCTGCATCATCCGTGAAGGCTCGGTGCTCGGCATGGGCGTGTTCATCGGCAAGTCGACCAAGATCGTCGACCGCGCCACCGGCGAAGTGACCTATGGCGAAGTGCCGCCCTACTCCGTCGTCGTCGCGGGTTCGATGGGCAGCGACAAAGTGATGCCGAACGGCGTTGCGGCTCCGCATCTCTACTGCGCCGTGATCGTCAAGCGCGTCGATGCGCAGACCCGCTCGAAGACCGGCATCAACGAATTGCTGCGCGATTAACCCTATGACGGGGCGCCGGTTCCGATCGGCGCCTCTCCTCCTCGGTCCGGCTGCGCGACATTTCGGCCGCGGCATGCGAGATGACACCGCCCTGCCCTTGGGCTAAGTCTCGACACGGACGAATTGATCACCGATGCCCAGCCCAGATTGACCGACATGAACGCCAGCAGCCCCGTCGAAGTTCTTCAAGCCCTTATCCGCTGCCCCTCCGTCACGCCGGCCGAAGGCGGGGCGCTCACGGTGCTCGAAAACCTGCTGAAACCGCTGGGCTTTACCGTCGACCGGATGGTCGAGCGCGACGTTGATACCCCCGACATCGAGAATCTGTACGCCCGCGCCGGCACGGATGGCCCGCATCTGATGTTTGCCGGGCACAGCGACGTGGTGCCCGTGGGCGACGAAGCCGACTGGTCGGCCGGACCGTTTTCCGGCGAGGTGCGCGACGGCATGCTGTTCGGCCGTGGCGCCGTCGACATGAAGGGCGGGATTGCCTGCTTCATCGCGGCCTATGCGCGGCTGGTGGAAGCCGGGAAGGTGCCGAAGGGCTCGGTGTCGCTGCTGATCACCGGCGACGAAGAGGGACCGGCGGTCAATGGCACCGTGAAGCTGCTCGAATGGGCGGCTGCGCGCGGCGAGCGCTGGGATGCCTGCCTGGTGGGCGAGCCGACCAATCCGGATACGCTGGGCGACATGATCAAGATCGGCCGGCGCGGCTCGGTTTCGGGCACGGTGACGGTGAAGGGCGTGCAAGGCCATGCCGCCTATCCGCATCTCGCCGACAATCCGGTGCGCGGTGCGCTGTCACAGGCGAAAAGCCTGATGTTCCCGGCCTTCGACGAGGGCACGGAAAACTTCCAGCCGTCGAACCTCGAAGTGACCTCGATCGATGTCGGCAATGCCGCGACCAATGTGATTCCGGCCACGGCCCGCTTCAAGTTCAACATCCGCTTCAACGACCATTGGGACGCCGACAGCGTCAAGGCCGAGATCCTGCGGCGTCTGGATGCGGCCGCCGTCGATCCCGAGCTTCGGCCGGGTCGTGCGGCGATCGCCTATGAGATGGTGTGGTCGGAGCGGCCGAGCCATGTGTTCCTGACGCGCAGCAACAGCCTGATTTCGTCACTATCGGGCGCCATCGAAACGGTCACGGGCCGTACGCCGAAGCTCTCGACCACCGGCGGCACGTCGGATGCGCGATTCATCAAGGACTATTGCCCTGTCGTGGAATTCGGGCTCGTGGGCCAGACCATGCATATGGTGGACGAGCGTGTTTCCGTCGCCGACCTGGAAACGCTGACGGTGATCTACCAGACCTTCATCGAGCAGTGGTTCGCCCATGCCAACGCTTAAGGAAATCGAGATCTACCTGAAGGGCCTGTGGCTGCTGGTGAAGCAGGATCCGGCCGGCTTTTCTCATCTCGATTTTTCCGATCGGGGCGCCGCGCGCTCCTTCTGGTCAATCGCCTGGGCCCTGCCGGCGATCCTTTTGTCTTTCGCCTGGTGGCGTGTGCTGTTCCTCGAAGGACAGGCCACGGGCACTGCGACCGGTCCCCTCTTCTTTTTCCGGCTGACCCTGGTGGAAGCGGCAAACTGGCTCGTGCCGGTGATCCTGCTCGGCGTCTTGTGCTGGATGGTGGGGCTCGGCGAGAAATTCGCTTCCCTTGTGGTGGTGATCAACTGGCTGGCGCTACCGGCGTCCTATGCCTATGGCGTGCTGGTGCTGATCATGATGCTGTTGCCCGGCCTCAGCGGACTGGTGGCGCTTTTGTGGTTCCTGCTGATGGTGACGCTAATCGCCATCCTCTTCCGGATCGTCCGAATGATCGTCGGGGATCACCTGCTGACCATTTCCACCATCGTGATGGTGGTGTTGGTGCCGTCGATGATCCTGGCGGAACTGCTGGAACGCTATCTCGGCGTTTATCCCGGGTGAAGCCTTTCTTCCCTCAAGTCTGGACGCAACGTCGTTTCAGACTTTTGACGGCCTACCCATGTAGCGTCGGCTCTACCACCTGTTGACGATCGAAATAGCCTCTAAGCCACTGATTCAAATCGGTTTATGCGACCCCGTTAGGGTCTGTACGGGCGATAGCAATTTTCTCTTGATTGGGTTACGTTGTATTTCAATGAAATACGGAGCTCTTGGCCATGTTGAAGAACGAGAAGACGCAGGTCTCCTTGCGCCTGCCATCTCCCTTGGTTGCCAAATTCGATGAAATCGCGAGGCTCCTTGATCGGGATCGGACTTGGGTGATGCAGAAAGCCCTCGGCCAATATCTGGCAGGTGAAGGCGCTGACGTTCTTCGGGATGCCCAAGGCATCGCTGAACTGGATAGCGGCGAAAGTGTCGATCTCGAAGACGTGCTTGATAAGGCTCGAACGATCGTTGCTGCAGCCGAGTACCGTCGCAGCCAACGGGCCGGTTGATGCCTCCTGTCCGTTTATCCAAGAGTGCAGAACGCTGGTTCCTCAACAAGATTATAGAACTTGCTGAGGTGAACCCCGCTGCTGCCAGAAAGCTCATTGAGCGTCTGGAGAAGCAGAAGGACCTCCTTTCGTCCTTCCCGCAAATGACCGAGAAAGGCGTTTTGGAAGGTACACGCAAAGTGAGCATGCCGCCGCTGGTCCTCACGATCCGCGCACGCGACGGCATGGTTGAAATCGCGGCAATAAGAGACGCACGGCAGAAGGACGCATACACGCCTGCCGAACTTGCTGCCGACTATGACAATGGTGATGACGAGGACAACGAGGATACGTATAGCGGCGCCACGAAGCCAGGGCCTCGGCCATGAATGGCTTGTCAGTGGGTAGCCAATACGAAAGCCGACCGTGATTTGGCCGAGACAGGAAGTGGGGGGTACTCTTCGTCGATAGACGCGTGGTTCTGGCACAAGGTATTCGCAGCCGAGCAGTCTCTGCGCAAAGACATTGGGAATGCCGTTAGCTGGCAGTGCCTCAGATATCCGGCTGCGGCTCGTCGCCGGGATAATCCACACGCATGAAATAAAGCCCCTCCGGGGGCGCCACTGGGCCGCAGGCGGCGCGGTCGCGGGCTTCGAGGGCTGCGCGCACATCTGCAGGCGTCATCTTGCCCTCGCCGGCCAGCTTCAGCGTCCCGGCAAAGGAACGGATCTGGTTGTGCAGGAAACTCTGGGCGCTGGCGCGGATCTCGATGAGGTCACGACGACGGGTGACGTCCAGACGGTCGAGCGTGCGGACCGGGCTTGCCGCCTGGCAGTGGGCCGAGCGGAAGGTGGTGAAATCGTGGTGGCCGACAAGCTGCTGGGCGGCCGCGTGCATGGCCTCGTGATCAAGCGGCTTTGGCACCCACCAGGCGCGGTTTGCCTCCAGTGCCAAACGGGCCGGCCGGTTGATGATGCGGTAGAGATAATGGCGGCGGAGTGCCGAGAAACGCGCGTCGAAATCATCGGGCGCGGCTTGGACGTCGATGATCGAGACCTGCTCGCCGGCCTGGGCCAGATGGGCGTTGAGCGCATTGCGCAGCTTGTAGGGCACCCAGGCACGGGAGAGATCGGCATGGATGACCTGGCCCATGGCATGCACGCCGGAATCGGTGCGGCCGGCGCCTCTGATGACGACGGTTTCGCCGGACAAAGAGAGGATTGCATTCTCAAGGGCCGACTGCACGGAATGGCCATTGTCCTGGCGCTGCCAGCCGACATAGGCGGTGCCGTCATATTCCACGATCATGCGGAAGCGAGGCATCAGGCGATCACCGTGCCCTTGAGGAGCGGCGTGCCGCGCAGGAAATCCTGCGCGTCTAGCGGCTTGCCACCGGCCTTCTGCAGGCGCACGAGGCTAATGGCACCGGTGCCGCAGGCGACGGTCATGGCATCGTCAAGGACCGTGCCGGGGGCGCCGAGATGACCATCTGCTGCGGCGAAATGCGAGGCGAGCAGCTTGACACGTTCCGGCTTGCCGCCGACCTCGATCTCGGTCCAGGCGCCCGGGAAAGGAGCCAGACCCCGGATATGGTCATGGACCTCCTTCGCGGGCCGAGAGAAGTCGACGCGGGTTTCGGCCTTGTCGATCTTGGCGGCGTAGAGCACGCCCTCTTCCGGCTGGGATACCGTTTTGAGCGTGCCCTTTTCGAGGTGCGCCATAGCCTCGACCATGGCCTCGGCGCCGACGACGCTCAAGGCATCATGCAGCTCGCCGCCGGTCATGTCGGGGGCGATCGCGATCTTGCGGGTGAGCGCGACGGGGCCGGTGTCGAGGCCCTTGTCCATTTTCATCACCATCATGCCGGTCTCCGCATCGCCGGCCATGATGGCCCGCTGGATGGGGGCGGCACCGCGCCAGCGCGGCAGCAGCGAGGCATGTCCGTTGTAGCAGCCGAGCCGTGTGCCATCGAGGATCGCCTGCGGCAGAAGCAGGCCATAGGCGACGACGACGGCAACGTCGGCATCCAGTGCTGCAAACGCTTCGCGGTCGGCGGGGTCGCGGAAATTCAGCGGGTGGCGGACTTCGATGCCGAGCTCTTCGGCGGCCTGATGGACCGGGGATTTCTGCAGATCGAGGCCACGGCGGCCGCCGGGGCGGGGTGGCTGCGAATAGGCGGCGACGATCCGATGGCCGGCAGCGTGCAGCGCCTTGAGGGTGGCGACGGAGAAGGCCGGCGTTCCCATGAAAATGATGCGCAATGCCATATCGATCTCGCCTTCAGGAGGGAGCGGGCGGTCGCGCCGAAGCGCGGCCTCGGATCAGATCTTCTGCCGGGCAGCCTTTGTGAAGCGCTTGATCACCATCTCGCGCTTCAGGCGGGAGATATGGTCGATGAAGAGCACGCCGTCGAGATGGTCGATCTCGTGCTGCAGGCAGGTGGCGAGCAGGCCGTCGGCCTCGGTCGTCACTTCCTTGCCGGTGCGATCGAGCGAGGTCACGGTGATCGTGGCAGGGCGTTCGACTTCGGCGTAATAATCCGGGATCGACAGGCAGCCCTCTTCGTAGGTCGAGCGTTCATCGGAAGAGCGGATGATCTTCGGATTGATGAAGACGAGCGGTGTCGGCTCTTCGCCTTCCTTGGCGAGATCGATGACGAGCAGGCGACGGGGTACGCCGACCTGGATCGCGGCGAGCCCGATGCCGGGCGCCTCGTACATGGTCTCGAGCATGTCATCGACAAGCTGGTGCAGCTCGGAATCCACGCGCTCCACGGGTTGAGACACCTGGCGCAGCAGCGGATCGGGCAGGATTATGAGTGGCTTGATGGTCATGAGCCTCCCTTAGCGCAAGATCGAAAGGGAGGAAATCGGAAAATGCACCGAGATCCTCCCGTTTCGCGCCACCCGGTCAGGCGGCCGTGCGGCGCGGCGCATGGCCGAGATTGTCGCTGCGGGTGCGGATGTGGCTCATCAGCTCGACCAGGCCGGCGACTTCGGCGCGCAGGCGGCGGGTCTCTTCCGAGGTCTGCTCGACCATGCCGCTGTTTTCGTGGGTCAGGAGATCCATGTTGCGGGTCGCCTGGTTCACCTCGTTAAGGCCGGTCGCCTGGTCTTTTGCGGCGGTGGCGATTTCCGAGACGAAGCTGTCGATGGCATCGATGCGGGCGATGATATCGCCGAGGACTTCGCCGGTGCCGGTGACGAGTTCGACGCCCTGCTTCACCTGGTCGGAGCTCTGCGAGATCAGTTGCTTGATTTCCTTGGCGGCATCGGCCGAGCGCTGGGCGAGCTGCCGGACCTCTTGCGCGACGACGGCGAAACCCTTGCCGGCATCGCCAGCGCGGGCAGCCTCGACACCGGCATTCAGCGCCAGAAGATTGGTCTGGAAGGCGATTT
This sequence comes from Allorhizobium sp. DMC15, assembly GCF_056314065.1. Classification (NCBI taxonomy): domain Bacteria; kingdom Pseudomonadati; phylum Pseudomonadota; class Alphaproteobacteria; order Hyphomicrobiales; family Rhizobiaceae; genus Allorhizobium; species Allorhizobium sp. DMC15. Next base: position 351,115 of record NZ_JBQUZB010000001.1, on the reverse strand, counting down.
CGTCGATGACGCCGATGATCTTGGAGATCTCGGTGGAGGATTTCTCGATCGCATCCATGGCGGTGACGGCGCGGTGCACGACCGTACCCGAGGTCTTCGCCTGGTGCTGGGTCTCGTGCACGGCAGCCGAGGCCCGCTCGGCGTTGGCCGCCGTCTGGCTGACGCTGACGGAGAGTTGCTGGAGGGCTGTCGAGCTCTGCTGGACGCCGGCAGCCTGGCGGGTGGTGCGGCTCGCCAACTCGCTGGAAGCATGGGCGATGGCATCGGTGCCGCCGAGGATTTCTTCCGAAGCACGGCGGATGGCGGCGAAGGAGACGTTCAGCTTGTCGACCGTATCGTTGTAATAGCCGGCCATTTCCTTGAAGTTGTCCGGAAGGTCGGTGGTCATGCGGGTTTCGAAATCGCTGCGGGCGAGCGATTCCAGGCCGCGGCGCAGATGTTCCATGGCGATGGTCTGATCGGCCTCGAAGCGGGCACGCTCTTCCTCCAGCGCCTTGCGCTTGCTTTCCAGCTCGTCGAGATAGACGGATATCGCGTAATCCATGTCGAGCATGGCAGCCTTGACCAGCGACTTCATCTTCTCGGCGAGCGCTTCCGCGTGACGCTTGCCGAAGGGGAAGGGCCAGTGCTTGACGAGCACGCCGGCGAGCAGTTCGCCGACGAGCATGGAATAGCCACCGATATACCAGCGCGGCTCCAGGCCGATGCGGGCATGGGCCTTGCCGACGGCGGTGACGCCGCGGACGTAATTTTCATCGAAGCTGCCGTTGGCGACCTTTTCCCAATGGCCGATCTGGGCATTTTTCGCCCCGCTCATATGGGCGCCGTCGCGGAAGAACCCTGCCGTCTTGGCGGTCTTGCCGACCTTGGCGTAGAACTTGTCGAGGGCCGGTCCGATGACATCGCGGATCGTCGGGCGGAGCTCTCCCAAGGTTTCCCGTGTTTTCTGGTCGATTTCCAGGAAGTCGAGACGTTCCGACAGATCTGTGTTCGATTTCTGGTTCATGATTCCAACGCCACGTTCTGAGTTTGACAGTCGTCAAACAGACCTGCCACGGTTTCCTGAACAGAAACTAAACACGGATCATTGTTCAGCATTCCATTGTCCCCGGCAGCCAGTTCTATCCGGCCATCCGGCGGACGGTTGCGACATTGCCCTGGCGCTGGCTTCTGTCACCTGACCGGCCGGCATCGATGCGAAAACCCTGGAGGGCGGCGATCAGGCGTTCGGCCTCTTCACCGAGCGTTGCTGTCTGGGCGGAGGTTTCCTCGACCATGGCCGCATTACGTTGGGTGATCTGGTCCATCGAGGCGATCGACGTGTTGACCTCGCGCAGACCGCCGGACTGATCGGCCGCGGCAGACGCGATGGTGCCGACGATCTGGTTGATCTCGCCGATGCGCACGATGATCTGCTTCAGGGCATCGCCGGCATTGTTGACGAGGCCGACGCCGGAATTGACCTGGTTGGAGCTCTCCGAAATCAGGCTTTTGATCTCGCGGGCGGCATTGGCGCAGCGCTGGGCGAGTTCGCGCACTTCCTGGGCAACGACGGCAAAACCACGACCGGCCTCGCCGGCGCGGGCCGCCTCGACGCCAGCGTTCAGGGCAAGCAGGTTCGTCTGGAAGGCGATCTCGTCGATCACGCCGATGATCTTGGAGATGGCCTCGGAGGATTTCTCGATCGCCCCCATGGCATCGACCGCGCGGGAGACGACCTGTTCGGAGACGCGCGCCTCATCAAGGGCGACGCCGACCACCTGGGCGGCCTTCTGGGCGCCATCGGCGGTGAGCGTGACGTTCTGGGTGAGTTCGTGCAGGGCAGCGGTGCTTTCCTCGAGGCCGGCGGCCTGCTGTTCCGTGCGCTGGGCGAGATCGTCGGTTGCTTCGGCGATGGCCGAGGTGGACTTGAAGATCTCGTCGGCGGAACTGCGAACCGTGCCGATGGTCGTGCGCAGCGCGTCAACCGAGGCGTTGTAGTCGCGGGCCATTTCGGTGAAATTGGCCGGAAGGTCGTCGGGCAGTCGCGCTTCCAGATCCCCCGCTGCGAGCTTGGTCAGCACTGCCCTCAGGGCGGCGAGAGCGGTTGCCTGCTCTGCCTCGGCGCGCAGGCGGGTTTCCTCGGCTTGCTTTCGCTCGGCGGCGAGGATGTCGAGATAGACGGAGATGGAATAGTCCATGTCGAGCATGGCAGCCTTCATGACGACCGAGATTTCGTCGGCAAGCTGAGGCGCTTTCTGGCGGCCGAAGCGGCTTGGCCAGCGGTCGCGGGAGACCGCGTGGATCAGTTGTTCGAGGACCAGCGCGTAACCGCCGATATACCAGCGCGGCTCAAGGCCGATGCGCGCATGAGCCTTGCCGACCTTGGTGACGCCCTCGACATAGCTTTCGGTGTAATCCCCGGTTCCGACGATGCCCCAGTGTTCTTCCTGACGGCGCTTGGCGCCGCGCATGTGATCGTCACCATGGAAGAAGGCTGCCGTCTCCGGGACCTTGCGGATCTTGTCGTAGAAGATATCGAGGGCCGCACCGATGTTGGCGCGGATCAAGGGCCCCATATGGCGCAGCGTCTCGCGCCCCTTGTCGTCCAGCCCCAGGAAACTGAGGCGATTTTTCAGATCAGCATTGTCACTCTGCGAAACCATGGTTCTACTATCCATTGCAGGTCTTGCGGCGTAGTCGCCGCCCCGTTTCATAAGAAAGACCTGAAATGGTAAATGTCAGGTTTCAAAAATCGTAGTAATTTCCACCTCCCATATGCGAGATTGCCACGCTGGCCACTTAGGGTCCAAGTGTTTGCGGTTTATCAATTTTCATTAGCCAAAAGATTTCATCCAACCCCCGGGACGACCGAGCCCATGACCCTTTCGTTCACTCTTTGATCTGGTTCATAAAGGCGAATCGGGTATAGTCGTCGGATGAACATCCAGGATCTTCCCGCCGTCACCATCGGCTCCGTCACGCTCGAGCCCGTCTTTCTGCTGGCAATTGCGGCCGCTCTGGTCGCCCTTCCGCTTGTCTTCCTCGTTTTGGGTTCGATGCGCGCTGCGCGCCTGCGGGCCGAGATGATGGAGGAGACGTTGCGCCGAGACGCAGCGGCCGAGGCACGGCTTGCAGAACTTCTCAAGGCCCAGGCGGAGATGCAGGGGCGGCTTGCCACGATGGCGGATGTCTTCGGCAGCCGGCAGGCGGAACTCACCCAGTCGCTGAGCCAGCGGCTGGACGGCATGACGCACCGGATCGGCGCGACAATCACCGAACAGACGAAATCGACGCACGACAATCTGCGTACGCTGCAGGAGCGGCTGGCGGTGATCGACGCGGCACAGAACAACATCCAGTCTCTGGCCAAGGACGTGGTCGGACTGCAGGCGATCCTTTCCAACAAGCAGACGCGTGGTGCCTTCGGGCAGTCACGCATGGAGACCATCGTGGCGGATGGGCTGCCGATGGGTGCCTATGAATTCCAGACGACGCTGTCGAACGGATCGCGGCCCGATTGCACTATTCGTATGCCGAACAATTCGCCGCCGCTGGTGGTCGACGCGAAATTTCCGCTGGAGGCCTGGAACGCCATTCGCGACGGAGAAACGCCGGAGCACCAGAAGCTTGCGAGCCAGCAATTCCGCCGGGATATCGAGGTGCATATCAAGGACATCTCGGACAAGTACCTGCTGCCGGGGGAAACACAGGACATGGCCTTCCTGTTCGTGCCATCGGAATCGATCTTCGCCGAGATCCACGAGAATTTCGAAGGCATCGTCCAGAAGGCCCATCGCCAGCGTGTGGTCATCGTCTCGCCATCGCTGCTGATGCTGTCGATCCAGGTCATCCAGGCAGTGCTGAAGGACCAGCGGATGCGCGAGCAGGCGCATCTGATCCAGGGGGAAGTCGTCCGGTTGATGGAAGATCTCGGACGCCTCGACGACCGGACGCGCAAGCTGCAGAGCCATTTTCTCGCGGCGCAGAAGGATGTGGAGATGATCATCACCTCGTCCGACAAGCTGGCCAAGCGCGGTGCGAAGATCGAGGCGATGGAATTCGAGGCGCCGGGTGGTCCTGCCGATGCCGGCGACGGCGGAGCAAGGGCGGTGGAAAGCCGCACGGGGTTGCTCAAGCTCAGGGTTGTTGACGAGGACTGACAGGCTGGTCCAAAAGAGCGCAACACCGCTCACGAAAGGCCCGCGCGCTCATGATTACCGTCTTCGGCTCCATCAACATGGATCTGGTTGCCACCACGCCCCGCCTGCCGGTTCCCGGTGAGACGGTGGCCGGCACGGGTTTTGCCACGGCCGCCGGCGGCAAAGGTGCAAACCAGGCGCTCGCAGCGCAGCGGGCAGGCGCTGCCGTGCGGATGGTCGGCGCTGTCGGCCGTGACGAATTCGCCGAACCGGCGATTTCCCTCCTCAAGGAAGCTGGGACCGATCTCTCCGGCGTGAAGACGGTGGACGGGGCGACAGGGACGGCCCTGATCCTGGTTGGCGGCGACGGCGAGAATATGATTGCCGTGGTTGCCGGTGCCAATGGGACCGTCGATGCCGGACAAGCGGAAGCGGCCGTTGCTGCGCTGAAGGCGGGCGACACGCTGATGCTGCAGCTGGAAGTGCCAGCCGCCGCAGTGGAAGTTGCACTCAAGGCCGCCAAGGGTGCGGGCGTGCGGACCGTCCTCAATCTTGCGCCGCTGACGGACGAAGCCGCTGCGCTGGCAAGGCTGGCGGACATCGTCATCGCCAATGAAACGGAATTCGAATTGCTGGCCGGGCGCCAGGGTCTGAGTGATGCGGAAAGGGAAGAGGTTGCCCTTGCCATGCATCGCGAAACGGGCCAGGTGCTGATCATCACGCTGGGTGCGGCCGGCGTGATCGCTGCCGAGGGCGGCGTGCTGCACCGTGCAAAGGGCCTCAAGATCGAACCCGTCGATACGGTGGGCGCCGGCGACACCTTCTGCGGTTATCTTGCCGCGAGCCTGGATGCAGGGCTCGACTTCGATCTGGCGCTGCGGCGTGCGGCCGTTGCCGGCTCACTCGCCTGCCTGAAAGCGGGGGCGCAACCGTCGATCCCAGTTTTGGGCGACGTCGAGCAGGCAATCTAAACAATTTTAGCGGCCCATTAAGTTATGCCGATTTAACGTGAGGCGACGTCATGTCCGGCCGCGGCCGGGCAGGCCGCGCCATGACAGCGCGGACCGCATGCCGATGCAGAGAGACCTCCCTTTCCGGAGCCATCATGTTCGCCCTGTTTTCTCGATCCATCGCCGCCAAACTGCTGGTCGTCACCGGCCTGGCGATCGGCCTCGTGCTCTTTGTTTCCAATCTCGTTCTCATTTCGCAGACGCGGGACCGCGTGCATTCCCTGATCATGCAGCAGGCGGACGCGGAGGCGAAATCGATCGCCCGCGAGATCGCCGGCAATATCGGCGAACTGGCGAGTGCTGCGCGTCTGATGTCGGGCGTGATCGGCCGCGGCCATGAAGGCAAGTCCTTCGACCGCATGGGCATCACCAATATTCTGAAGGCGAACCTCGAACAGAATCCCTTCGCATTCGGCAGCTGGATGGCCGAGGAGCCCGGGGCGATCGATGGCCGGAAAGACGAGATCAAGGGGCAGACCGACCTGGGCGCCAATGCCGACGGCATCTATACCCCCTACTGGTCGAAGGACCGCAACGGGGCGATCCAGTACTCGACTTTTGCGGCCAAGTACGACGCCGAATGGTATGCGCTCGCCGCGAAGAGCGGCAAGGGCGCGATCACGGCGCCTTATCTCGCCGAAGGCACCGACGTGCCGACGACGATGAGTTCGATTGCCTATCCTGTCTTCTCCGGCGGCAAGATGATCGGTGTCAGCGGCGTCGACATTTCGCTTCTTTCCCTTTCGGACAAGCTGAAGGCCCTGAAGCCCTTCGAGACCGGACGCGTGCTGCTGGTCGGACAGGGCGCGCAGTGGCTGGTCGCGCCGAAGGACGATCTTCTGATGAAGCCCTATGAGGCCGAGGGCGCCGATGCGGTGAAGGCCGCGATCAGCAGCGGCAAGGGCAGCGTGCTGAGCAACCTTGGGGGCGAAGACGGCGAAAGCTTCGATCGCCTGCTCTATCCCTTCGAAGTGCCGGGCGTGAATGCAACCTGGGCCGTGCTCGTGGACATTCCGGAATCGGCGATCAGTGCGCCGGTCAAGGCGCAGACCACGATGATGATCCTCGGCGGCGTCATCATGCTGGCCGCGGTGATGATCTCGCTCTTCCTCGCCGTGCGCTCGCTCGCACAGCGCCCTCTGCACGGTCTGGTCAGCGACGTGGAGCGGATGTCGAAAGGAAACTACGATACCGACGTATCGAACCAGGATCGCCAGGATGAGATCGGCATGGTGGCAAAGGCACTGGACGGTTTCCGCCATCGCCTCGCCGAGAGCCACATGCTGGCGGCGGAAGCCGAAGCGCAGCGGACTGCGGCCGATGGCGAGCGCCGGCGCAACGAGCAGGAACGCAACGCCTCGGCCGCGACGCAGCAGCACGTGGTCGCCGCCCTCGGCAACGGTCTTGCGCAGCTCTCGCAGGGGAACCTCACCTATCGCCTGCCGGACGAATTCCCCGGCGAATATGCGGCGCTGAAGCGCGACTTCAACGATGCGGTTGCAACGCTCGAACAGGCGATTGCCTCGGTGAACGCCGGCGTGGTCAACATCAATGCGGGCACCGGGGAGATTTCCGAAAGTGCGGCGGACCTCGCCAAACGCACGGAACAGCAGGCGGCGAGCCTCGAAGAGACCGCGGCGGCGCTCAACGAGCTGACCGAACAGGTCAATTCGAGCGCGGACAATGCCGGTGTTGCGGCCAATACCGTTTCCATCGCGGTCAAGGATGCCGAGACATCTGGCGAAGTGGTGCGCAAGGCCGTCGCCTCGATGCAGGGCATCGAGCAGTCGTCGCTGGAGATTTCGCGGATTATCGGTGTCATTGACGAGATCGCCTTCCAGACGAACCTGCTCGCACTGAATGCGGGCGTCGAGGCCGCCCGCGCAGGCGAAGCCGGCAAGGGCTTTGCCGTGGTCGCACAGGAAGTGCGTGAACTGGCACAACGCTCCGCCACGGCCGCGAAGGAGATCAAGGCGCTGATCAACGCCTCCGGCGCACAGGTGAAGGATGGGGTGGAACTCGTGGGCCAGGCCGGCGAGACCCTGCAGAAGATCTCCGACCAGGTCATGCAGATCAACGGTCTGATCCGCCAGATCTCCGCCTCTTCGAGCGAACAGGCCATGGGTCTCAAGGAGATCAACTCCGCCGTCAACCAGATGGACCAGGTGACACAGCAGAACGCCGCGATGGTGGAAGAGACGACGGCAGCCAGCATGGCGCTGCGTGGGGAATCGAACATGTTGCGCGAGCTCGTGGCACGCTTTCAGGTGAGCGGCGGCGCGCAGCCGGGCGCAGCCCTCAGGGCAACGGCCGAGGCGATGCGCCAGCCTGCGGTCAGCCCGGCATCAACGGCATCGCGCGCACCTGCGCATCAGCCCGCACCGCGCAAAATGGCGGCGGCCGGCGGCAGGTCAGCGGGTGGCGACAACTGGGAAGAGTTCTGAAGCCAACAGCGCTGCACGATCTCCCGAGGAGATCCACCTTCGCAAAAGACAATGGGCCGCCGGAAACCGGCGGCCCATCTGCATTCAGGGTTTTGCGCACGCGCGCGCAGTTCAGAGGCGGGCAAAACGCTCGATGAGCAGGTCGAAGAAGCCGTCGGCATCGACGTTGCGCATGACCTGGACATTCGGCTTGCGGCCCGAGACGCGCCACCAGTCGACGACGGTCATGCCGACCGTCAGTTCGGACTGCAGTTCGATCTCGACATTGCAGTGTCGACCGCTGAAGAGTTCCGGCTTCAGAAGGTAAGCGATGACCGTCGGATCATGCAGCGGTCCGCCGTCGGAGCCATACTTTTCTTCGTCGAAGCGCTCGAAGAACTGCAGCCACTCGACCATGGTGTGCGCCGGCTTCGTGCCGATTTCGGCGATGCGGGCGACCCGGGCCTTGGTGGTCATCAGCTGATGGGTGACATCGAGCGGCATCATGGTGACCGGAATGCCGGAACCGACGACGGCGGCGGCGGCATGGGGATCGACATAGATGTTGAATTCGGCGGCCGGCGTGATGTTGCCGCCTTCGAAGAAGCCGCCGCCCATCATCACCAGTTCCTTCACGCGGGGCGCGATGTCCGGTGCCTTCTGGAGAGCAAGGCCGATATTGGTCAGCGGGCCGAGCGTGCAGAGCGTGACGGAGCCTTCCGGCTCGCGGCGGATGGTATCGATGATGAAATCGACAGCGTGCTCGGGCTGCACCTTCATCGTCGGTTCCGGAAGAACCGCACCGTCCAGACCGGTCTTGCCGTGGACATGTTCGGCGGTGACGAGAGGGCGTACCATCGGACGGTCTGCGCCTTCATAAACGGCGCGGTCCTGCTGGCCGCAAAGTTCACAGACGATGCGGGCATTGCGGCTCGTATAGGAGAGCGGCACATTGCCAGCCACCGTGGTGATGCCCAGAAGGTTCAGTTCGTCGGGGCTTGCGAAGGCGAGCATGAGGGCCGCTGCGTCGTCCTGGCCGGGATCCGTGTCGATGATGATTTTGCGGGGGTCTGTCATGGGATGTCCTGATATCGAAAGGGCGAGGCTTGGCGCCGCAGGTGGCGTTTGTCAAGCATCGCGCCGCTTGTCCCGCGACGCGAAGATCCCCATATTCAATCGCGGACATGACCGGCTTCGGCTGGTTGCGCAAACAGAGGATCGCATGAGCCGGAGCCGTCTTCCCGCCGAGGGATTGATCATTACCTTCAGTCTGGCCGAGGGCGTTCCGATCCGGCGTCCGCGCGGAAGCGACGGCTATCCGCCCTATGACATCGAGCGACTGCCGGCCGACAAGGGTCAGGACCGGTTGCGAATCACCCTTGCGGTGGCAGGCTTTGCCGAAGACGAACTGGATGTGACGATCGAGGGCGGGCAGCTGTCGATCACGGGCAAACAGGCCGAGCGGGAAGAGCAGGATTTTCTCTTCCGAGGCATTGCGGCACGCCAGTTTCAAAGGGTTTTCGCTCTGGAAGAGGGCATGGAAGTGACCGGCGCCAACCTACGCAACGGTTTGCTTTCAATCGAAATCATCCGCATGCAACCGGTGCATCTGGTAAGGAAAATTAACATCTCCGCCGCACAATGAGGGTTGCGGCATGCTTTGCCGCCTCTCCCCCAATGTGGAGGCTCGGAATGTTACTGAAAGAAGCTTCAGCCCGCCTGACGCAATCCGAACTGGCTCATCTCGGAGCCGGCGAAGTGGGCTATATTCGCAAGATGAAATCCGACGAGGTGTCGCGCTGCTTCCCGGAAGCGCCGGAGATCGATCCGACGCTGGACCTGTGGGCCCTGTTTGCCGCCGACGGCACGCCGATCCTGTTGACCGACAATCGCTCCAGCACCTTCTTCAAGGCGGCGGAAGACGATCTGAAGACCGTTTCGCTGCACTGAGCGGTATTGACGAGCCGATGACGCCGGCCTCCTGGGAGGCCGATTTCAGCGTCGGATGAAGGTGAGATAGGCCGAGGATCGGCCTTCGCGGCGGGCCTTGGCTTCGTAGCGTGTGCCCGGCCAGCCGTCATAGGGCGTCAGCCAATCGCTGGCATTGCGCGCCGTCCATTCGAAGCCCCCATGATCGCGGCAATGTTGCAGCGTCCAGTTGACATAGGTGTCGATATCGGAGGCGAAGCAGAAGATGCCGCCCGGCTTCAGAACCTTGTGGAAGCGTTCGAGATTGACCTGGGAGACGAAGCGGCGCTTCCAGTGACGCTTCTTCGGCCAGGGATCGGCATAGAGCAGATCGATCTGGTCGATCTGGCCTTCCGGCAGCCAATCGAGGAGCTGCGTCGCGTCGTCGTCGTAGACCCGGATGTTCTTCAGGCCCTCCGCCTCGACAACGGCCAGAAGCTTCGCCATGGAATTAACGAAGGGCTCTACACCGATAAAGCCGGTGGCAGGGTTGGTGCGGGCGCGGTGAACGAGGTGTTCGCCGCCGCCAAAACCGATTTCCAGGCGAATCTTCTCGACGGACGCGGAGAAGAGCGATTTCAGATCTGCCGGGACGGCGGAGGAGAGATCGACCTTGAGTTCGGGCAGGATGGTTTCCATGCGCCCGACCTGCTGCTCGCGCAACGGCTTGCCCTTGCGTCGACCGAAGAAGGCTTCGGTCGACCTCGTCTTGCGTTCCGCGTCCGTCATATCACCTTCAAGCCTTGAGAGCGTCCTTGAGCGGCTTGACCAGATCGAGCTTCTCCCAAGAGAAGGAGCCGTCGCGGCCAGCCTTGCGGCCGAAATGGCCATAGGCGGACGTCTTAGCATAGATCGGCTTGTTCAGGTCAAGATGGCGGCGGATGCCGGACGGGGACAAGTCCATGACCTTGCGGATCGCGGCCTCGACTTCGTCCTCGGTCACCTTGCCGGTGCCATGCAGGTCGACATAGATCGACAGCGGCTGGGCAATGCCAATCGCATAAGAGATCTGGATCGTGCAACGGTCGGCGAAGCCGGCGGCCACGACGTTCTTGGCGAGGTAACGGGCGGCATAGGCGGCCGAGCGGTCGACCTTAGTCGTGTCCTTGCCGGAGAAGGCGCCGCCACCATGAGGGGCCGCACCACCATAGGTGTCGACGATGATCTTGCGGCCGGTGAGGCCTGCGTCACCATCCGGGCCGCCGATGACGAACTTGCCCGTCGGGTTGATATACCAGGCGCAGTCGTCGGCGATCTTCAGGTCGCCAAGGGCTTCCTTGATGAAGGGCTCGACGACCTGACGGACCTTCTTGGAATCCCAGTTCTCGTCGAGATGCTGGGTGGAGAGAACAATCGAGGCGACTTCCGCCGGCTTGCCGTCGACATAGCGGACGGTGACCTGGCTCTTGGCGTCCGGACCGAGCTTGCCGACATCGCCCTCACCCTTCTTGCGGGCGGCGGAGAGCAGCTGGAGGATCTTGTGGGAGTAGTAGATCGGCGCCGGCATCAGGTCCGGCGTTTCCTTGCAGGCATAACCGAACATGATGCCCTGGTCGCCGGCGCCTTCGCTGTTGGAGCTATCGGCGGCCTTGTCGACGCCCTGAGCGATGTGGGCGGACTGGGAGTGCAGGAGCACGTCGATCTTGGCGGTCTTCCAGTGGAAGCCGTCCTGTTCGTAGCCGATGTCGCGGATCGCCTTGCGGGCGGCCGACTTGAACTTCGAGGGATTGATCACCTCGTTGCCGTTCTTGTCGGTCTTCATCAGGCTCGGCGGAAGGCGGACTTCGCCGGCGATGACGACGCGGTTGGTGGTGGCGAGGGTTTCGCAGGCGATGCGCACGGTCCAGGGATCAACGCCGGTCTTGGCCGCTTCCCGGTAGACGAGATCGACGATTTCGTCGGAGATGCGGTCACAGACCTTGTCTGGATGACCTTCGGATACGGATTCACTGGTGAAGAGATAGTTGGCGCGCATCGGGATTCCCCTCAAAGTATGGATGGCGGCATCGTTACCCAGTTCAAGTTTCAAAGACAAGAACACAACCACATAAATATATCTTTATGTGAGTAAACTTTTCCCTACAGGGCAAAAAAAAGCGGCCCGGGGGGACCGCTTTTTTTTCGAGCCAAGCGCGCCGATCACTCGGCGTCGGCATCGGCTCCCAGAGCCTTAACCAGATCGACGATTTTGCGGCGGACCTTGGGGTCGGAGATTTTGACGAAGGCGCGGTTGAGCTGCAGGCCCTCGGAGGAGGAGAGGAAATCCACGACGTAGTTGGAGCTGGAGGCTTCGGCCATGCCAGCAGACGACGAGGGGCTTTCACCCGGGGCATCCTCGAAGAAGAAAGAAACGGGAACCGTCAGAATATTGGAAATATTCTGGAGACGGCTAGCACCCACTCGATTGGTGCCCTTTTCATACTTCTGAATCTGTTGGAATGTGATGCCGAGGCTTTCACCGAGCTTCTCTTGGCTCATGCCAAGCATTGTTCGACGAAGGCGAATCCGACTACCGACATGGATGTCAATCGGGTTCGGCTTCTTCTTGTTCTCGATCATTAATGTCGTCCTGACAAATGTGTTGGCGTTTCGACCATAACCCCATGCCCGCCCAACCATTACGATACGTTGTACTCGTCGTCGATGATCTTTCAGCATACTTGCAGACTCACGGTCGGAGCCACTATGCAATTTTAGGGGTTTTTGGTCAATTCATCCGCCTAATAAAACCCATACGAGAAATGCTCGCGACGAAACCAAGGGCTCCGAGGACCAACCAAAAGTTTAGGTTGTGGTCGAAATTGTTCCGTTTCGACACAGTTGACATGCCTATAGTTGCATCCAGGGCGCCCGATAGATTTAGTGCCAGACCATCGACAACCTGACCATAGGCATCGATCACAGCCGATATACCGTTGTTTGCATCGCGAATGAGCGGCACGCCCCGTTCCACGGCGCGCAAACGGGACTGCAGAAAGTGCTGATAGGGACCGGGCGTGGCTCCGAACCAGGCATCATTGGTGATGTTGAGAATGGCGCCCGCGCCGCTGAGATCAGGCGCGAGTTCGGCGGGAAAGATGGCCTCATAGCAGATCAAAGGATAGAAGGAGACGCCTGAGGGAAGGGTTAGCGGGGAGCGGCTGGCGGCCGGCGAAAAGCCGCCGGGCAGGCTTATCAGTTGCTCCACGCCAAAGCGGCGCAGCACATCCTCGAACGGCAAGTATTCCCCGAAGGGCGTCAGATGGACCTTGTCGCTTGCAGCGAGGATCTGGCCCTTATCGTCTATTATGTACACCGAGTTGTAGTAACGCGGTGGCAGACCTGCTCCCCGTTCTTCCGCGCGGACAGCACCGGTGATCAACACCTGCCCGTCCTGCAGGACATCGCCTATGCGCACGAGCGCGTCCGGGTTCTCCGTCAGAATGAAGGGAACAGAGGTTTCCGGCCAGACGATGACATCCGGTCTCTGGTGACCGGCAGCCGGCGGCGCTGAAGTCAGCGCCAGGTGCTTTTCGAAGACGCCGATGCGATCGGAATTCTCCATCTTCTGTGCCTGGTCGATTGCCGGCTGGACGAGCCGTATGGCGATCTGGCGGGTTTCACCCATATCGGTCGGCGCGAGATAGAGCCGCCAGGCGCCATAGCCGAAATGGGCGACGAACAGGACGGCGGCAAGGAGAATACCCGGCACGGAGCCACGACGAGTACCGAGCAAAGCAGGCGCTGCGAAAACGAAGACGCAGAGTGCCGTGACGCCGAAGAGACCGAGCACATAGCTCGATTGCATCATCAAGGGGACAGGCATGGCGGCATACCCAATGGCATTCCATGGAAAGCCGGTAGCGACGGTACTGCGTAGCCATTCGGCAAGGCCGAAGCCGAAAGCGAGCGCTGCGATGCGACCCATGCCATCCGACCAGACGAGACGGGCGAGCATGGCGGCAAAGCCGTAAAAGATGGCAAGCAGGGCCGGCAGACCCAGCACCGCGAGCGGGATCGCCCAGGCAAAGCCGCTGGCGTCGACCAGCAGCGCATTGCCGAGCCACCAGAGGCCGGCGACGAAGTAGCCGAGGCCGAAGAGCCAGCCGGTGACGAAGGCGGCGCGCAGATTGAGCGTGCCGCTGCGCTCGGGATTGCCGGTCAGCCCGTCGAGGAGCCAGACCAGTAGCGTAAATGAGACGAACATGGCCGCGAAGACGCCGAATGGCGGCATGGCGAGAGCCCCGATTGCGCCCGCGAAGAGAGCGAGCCCTGCGCGTCGCCATCCCCCGAGCAGCAAGATCCTGCCGGCCAATCGTTCCATGCACACCCCTCCGCTACCGCGAATCAACCGCCCGGCAGTGTTTCAAACTTCCGAGCGGATGTCGCGGTCTTCGCCAGCCAGGTCGTTACGTGCCCGATGCAGACTTATTGCCGTCCGCAGGGGATGCGTGACCGGCCTGCGCAGCGGGTGTCGGCGGGGTTGCGGCTGCGGGCAAGGGGACCACGTCTGCCGAAGCGGGCACGACGGGATCGGTTGCTGGGACAGGTGCTGTCGCCAGCTTGCTGCGGCGGGGTTTCGGCTCGGCCTTCGAAGCGCGCGGCTTGACCTCAGCCGCCTGGGGAGTCGGGGCCTTGGCCGGCGCGGCCGGTTTCGGCTGCGCGCGCGTCTTGGCGGCTTCGACCTCATCGCCACGCGTTTCGCTCTCGCCCTTGGTGGAGCGGCGGCGGGCGGCGGCACGCTTGCGAGTGACGCGGACGCGCTTGATGCGGCGGGGATCGGCGTCGAGAATGTGGAACTCGAAGCCCGGCAGTGCCTGGACAACTTCGCCTCGGGCCGGAATCCGTCCGAGAGCCGAGAAGATCAGCCCCCCCAGCGTATCGACGTCCTCGAGGCGATCCTGGATGTCGAAATCGGGGCCGATGGCCTCGGCGATCTCCTCGAGTTCGACGCGGGCGTCCGCCACAAGCACGTCATCGGAAATGCGGCTGAACATGACTTCTTCATCGTCGTGCTCGTCGTCGATATCGCCGATGACCATTTCGACGATGTCCTCGTGGCTGACGAGGCCGTCAGTGCCACCATATTCGTCGATGACGAGCGCCATCTGCGTGCGGGCGGCCTGCATCCGGCTCATCAGGTCGGAGGCCAGCATCGACGGCGGCACGAAGAGAATGGAGCGGATGATGCCGGCTTCGGCGACCGTCTTCGAAAGGTCGATGCGGGAGAGATCGAAATCGATCTTCGACTTCGCCGCCTTGTCGGTCTTTTCGACCTTGTCGGCGCCATTGACGGCACCGTTTGCAGCGGCACGAGCGGGCGCGCGGCGGCGACTGCGGGCCTGCTTCGTCACATAGGAGAGAAGGTCGCGAATATGAACCATGCCGCGGGGATCATCGAGCGTCTCGGCATAAACCGGCATGCGCGACCGGCCGGAGACCTCGAAGATGGTCATCAGTTCGCCGATCGTCACACTCTGGTCGACCGCCTCGATATCGACTCGCGGCACCATGATGTCTTCGACCCGGACTTCACGGAAGCGCAGGATATTGTGCAGCATCGCCCGTTCTTCGGGCGTGAAGGCTTCGCCCAGGCTCGCATCCGCTTTCAGCGCGACGGTCAAGTCCTCGCGCAGGCTCGTCGAGGACGACGGCTTCAAGATGCGGGCGAGACGCGCCCAGAAAGAGGTTGAGGTTCGGTTCGAGCTTTCCGCTCGCGAAGGACTACTGCCCTCGTCGGACGACGAACCTTCCGGTCCGTCCGTGGCCTCCGGGGCCGATTTCGTTACAAAGTCGCTCATTGTTCCAGACTATCAGATGGGGTCCTGCCCCGCATAGGGGTCAGATAGGCCAAGTTCCGCCAGAATGCGAGTCTCCAACGCTTCCATTTCCTCGGCATCATCCGTTTCGATGTGGTCGTAGCCGAAGAGATGGAGAAATCCATGAACCATCAAGTGGGTCAGATGATCCTCAAAACTCTTCTCCAGCTCGACGGCCTCACGCTCCACCGTCTCGCGGGCGATGATGATATCGCCGAGCATCGGGCCGGGCATCTTGCCGGGGGTCAACGGAAAGGCGGGAAAGGACAGGACGTTGGTCGGCTTGTCCTTGTTGCGCCATTCGGCGTTGACCTCGCGGATCATCTCGTCGTCGGCGAAGACGAGCGAGACTTCCGTCGGCTGCTTCGGAAAGGGCTGGTCCTCTGCTTTCGCGAGATAGGTTTCCGCCGCGCCGAGCACGCGGGAGGCCAGGGCCTCCAGCGCCGTCTCATCGGCCCAGCCGTCAGCCTCGACGGCGATCTGTATATCCAGTTGCGTCATATCGAGTGGGAGCTGGCCTTCAGGGATCGGCCTGCTCGCTTTCATCCTGTACCTTGTACTTGGCGTCATAGGCCTGAACGATGCGGCCGACCAGCGGATGGCGCACGACGTCGGTATCCTTGAAGCGGACGACCGAGACGCCTTCCACACCCTTCAGCACCTGCAGGGCCTCGACCAGTCCGGAAGTGACGCCGCGCGGCAAGTCGACCTGGCTCGGGTCGCCGGTGATGATCATGCGCCCGTTCTCGCCAAGGCGTGTCAGGAACATCTTCATCTGCATTGAGGTGGTGTTCTGCGCCTCGTCGAGGATGATGGCGGCATTGGAGAGCGTGCGGCCGCGCATGAAGGCGAGCGGCGCGATTTCGATGACGCCAGCGGTGATGGCACGCTCGACCTTGTCGCCGGGGATCATGTCGTAGAGCGCGTCATAAAGCGGGCGCAGATAAGGATCGACCTTGTCTTTCATGTCGCCGGGCAGGAAGCCGAGACGTTCGCCGGCTTCCACGGCCGGGCGCGACAGGATGATCTTGTCGACAACGCCGCGCTCAAGAAGCTGGGCGGCATGGGCGACCGCGAGATAGGTTTTGCCCGTGCCGGCGGGACCGACGCCGAAGACGAGCTCGGCGCGCTCCAGTGCCCGCATATAGGCGTCCTGGGTCGGCGTGCGGGCGGCGATCGTCTTCTTGCGGGTGGAGATCTGAGCCATGGACAGGCGGGCCTTGCGCTCGAGGGTCGGCAAGGTCAGTTGATCGTCGGCGGCGACCGCCATGCGGATCGCACCTTCGACGTCGGAGGCTTCGACGGACCCGCCGCTCTGCAGGCGGGCATAGAGGAAATCGAGCGCCCGGCGGGCCTGGTTGGTCGCCTGAAGTTCACCGGTGATGGCCACGGAATTGCCACGGGCCCGGGCTTCGATCTGCAACCGCTGTTCGAGCAGCTTCAGATGCTGGTCGAACTGGCCGAAGAGTTCGCTCGCTAGCCTGTTGTTCTCGAACGTCAAGATGAAGTGATTGGCGTCGGTCGCAGCGGTTTTGATGTGGCGCGAGGGTGAAGAAACCACTTCTGTTGCGTTCAAGCGATCAGGCTCCTGGATCAGGTTAAGGCCCTCACTCTAACCCTCTGCCACCTCGGCAAACAAGCTGTTTGGGCCGGCTGCGGTGATTCGTACCTGTATAATGTCACCGATTTGCGATGACTTTGCATCAAGATTCACAGACTGCAGCCAGGGAGAGCGTCCGATCAGCTGGCCGGGCATGCGACCGGGCTTCTCAAGGAGCACGTCCATCTGCTGTCCGACCAGGGACTGCATGAAGGCCTGCTGCTGTTCGAGCAGCAATGCCTGGAGGCGCGCCAGGCGTTCGGTCTTCACGTCCTCGTCGACCTGATCGGGCAGATCGGCGCCGGGCGTTCCGGGTCGGGTCGAGTACTTAAACGAATAAGCCTGCGCATAGTTCACCTCGCGCACCAGATTCATCGTGTCTTCGAAATCCTGATCCGTTTCACCGGGGAAGCCGACGATGAAATCGCCCGAGAGGGCGATATCGGGGCGAACGGAGCGTATGCGCTCGATGAGGGCGACGTATTCGGTGGCCTTGTGGCGGCGGTTCATCGCTTTCAGGATCCGGTCGGAGCCCGACTGCACCGGCAGATGCAGATAGGGCATGAGCATCCTGAGATCGCGATGCGCCTCGATCAGACGATCGTCCATGTCGCGCGGATGGCTGGTGGTGTAGCGCAGGCGGGCGAGGCCGGGAATTTCGGCCAGCCGATAGAGAAGATCGCCAAGGCCGATCGCCCTGCCCTGTTCGTCCTCGCCGTGCCAGGCATTGACGTTCTGGCCGAGCAAAGTCAGTTCGCGCACACCGGCATCGACCAGTTTGCGGGCCTCCGTCAGAAGCTGGGAGAGCGGGCGGGAGACTTCCGAGCCACGGGTGTAGGGCACCACGCAGAAGGTGCAGAACTTGTCGCAGCCTTCCTGGACGGTGAGGAAGGCGGTGACCGAGCGCGGCTTGCCGATGACCTTGGAGGGGTCCGGCAGGTGCTCGAACTTGTCTTCGAGGGCATATTCCGTATCGACCACACGCTCACCCGCACGGGCTTTCTGCAAGGCCTGCGGCAAACGGTGATAGGTCTGAGGGCCGAGCACGACATCGACGGCGGGCTCGCGGCGGGAGATTTCCTCGCCTTCGGCCTGAGCGACGCAGCCGGCGACGCCGATCATGAATTCCTTGCCTTCGGCGGCACGGGCCTTCTTGTGCTCGCGCAGGCGACCGAGGGCGGAATAGACCTTTTCGGCGGCCTTTTCGCGGATGTGACAGGTATTGAGAAGAACGAGGTCAGCCTCTTCCATGACCTCGGTCGGGGCATAACCATCCGCCGCCAGGGCATCGGCCATGCGGCCGCTGTCATAGACGTTCATCTGGCAGCCATAGGTCTTGATGAAGACCTTGCGCGTGTTGGCGCCCGGTGCGGGGATTTCGGTGAGGCTCGCGGTGTCCTGGGTCATGCGGCGCTATTTAGTGGTTTTCGGTCCGCGGTTAAACCGAAAAATTGAAAGGCGGCTCAGCGGCCGTGGCGACCGCGCAGATGGGCGAGCAGCAGATTGCGCAGACGGCTCTCGACATGGCTGGCGAGGCTCTTGCGGTTGTCTCCCTGGCGGAAGTCCACGGTCTCGCCGAAGGTGACGTCGACATCGAGCGCGCCGGCCCTGAGGACGCCGAGCAGATGGGGGACCAGGCCGATATCCCCGGGCCAGCCGGCGATCGGCCGATGGTAGCGGCCCATGGGCAGGCCTTGGATGCGCGTATAGGCGATGGCAACGGGCTGGACGTGGACGACGGCGTCTTCCGCATCCTTCGGCAGGGCGGCGGCGGCGGCGCCGAAGAGCGAGGATTTGACCGACAGGACGCGGTTGCCGTCCGACGTGGTGCCTTCGGGAAAGAGCACGACGATCTCGCCATCCGCCATGCGGGCGGCGATTTCATTGACCTGGTCGCCGGTGCGACGCTTTTCCTCGCGGACAACGAAGATCGTTTTCTGCAGGCGGGCGAGCGTGCCGAAGACCGGCCAGGAGGCGACCTCCGTCTTGGCGATGAAGACGACATCGGCGAGCGACCCGAGGACGAGGATATCCTTCCAGGAGGCGTGATTGGCGGCGATCATCAGGGGACGGCGGGGATCGAGCCGGCCATGGGCATGGACGCGGATGCCGAGGCAATAGAGGGCGATGCGGTGCCAATGGCGCGGGAGGCGGCGGCGCAGGGGCCAGTCGAAACGCAGAGCCACAAGCTGCAGCGGGATCAGGACCAGCGAGACGAGCAGCAGAACAACCGCCATCACGGCGATCCGCAGGCCGTTGACGAAGCCGAGGCCCTCACCGGATTGCATGGACTATTTCTCGTCCTTCGACAGGGGGATTCCGTAAAGCTCCAAGCGATGGCCGACGAGGCGGAAGCCGTGTTCGCGGGCGATGCGTTCCTGCAGAGCCTCGATTTCCGGCGAATGGAATTCAACGACGGTGCCGGTCTTCAGATCGATCAGGTGGTCGTGGTGCTCTTCGGGGACCGTTTCATAGCGGGACCGGCCGTCGCGGAAATCGTGGCGCTCGATGATGCCGGCGTCTTCGAACAGCTTGACGGTGCGGTAGACGGTGGAGATTGAGATCTTCGCGTCGACCTTCGAAGAGCGGCGATAAAGCTCCTCGACATCCGGGTGATCGTCGGAATCCTCCAGGATACGGGCGATGACGCGCCGCTGCTCGGTCATGCGCATGCCGCGTTCGGCACACAGCGCTTCCAGCGATTTCAGGGCATCGTTCATAAATTCAGCATATCCGCAGATGGTCGGTTGGTGCAATCGCCGGGTTAGCGAAGATCGCGGCGCATGACAAGCGCGGAGGTCCGGCGCCCCTGCTCGTCCGTGTAGTAGGCGGGACGTTCGCCAGCCTTCTCGAAGCCGAGCTTGCGGTAAAGACCCAGCGCCGGTGCATTGCCGTCATCGACTTCAAGGAACATGGCCTCGCCGCCGCGGTTCTTCGCTTCGCGGATGGCCGCCTGCATCAGGCGCCATCCGAGGCCGAAGCGGCCGACCTTTTCGCCGACGGCAATGGTCAGGATCTCGGCTTCACCGGCAACTTCACGGGCGAGCACGAAACCCGAGAGCGGCGCCTTGAAGATCAGCGTGTTGGTCTGCCACGCCGCGAAGCCGAAGGTGTTGGGCTGCAGGAGCAGGCTGAGGAATTCGCCGTCGCCCCAGGCGCGGGGAAAGCGCTGGCCGTGGAGTTCGGCGACGGCGCGGCAGTGATCCGGCACCATCGCGACGAGTTCGAATTCGGGCTGGCGGTAGAACAGGCTGTCGCGCATGTCAGGCTCTCGATACGGCAAAACCCGTTTGCGGTTTTGCATCGGGTCCGCGCAGATAAAGCGGCTTCGCCTTGCCCTGAGCTTTCGTCACCGCTGAAATACGGGCGACGATCTCGATCGGGTAGTGGTCGGGTTCGGTCTGGGCTTCGGGATCGGCGATCAGGGCAGCTGCGGAGCCGATGACCTGGGTTCCGGGTGCAGCCGCACGCGAAAGGAAATCCTCCAGCGTGACGAGGGCTGGCTCATCGAGCGCGACGCCGTTGCGGAAGGTCTGGACATAGACTTCGTCGCGATGGGCGTTGATGGCGGCAAGAACAGGGGCATCGCCTTCCGGCACCGTCCGGGCAAGCACTTCCAGCGTGCAGACACCGACGCAGTCGATGCCGAGCGCCAGCGCCAAGCCACGGGCGGCAGCGACGCCCACGCGGATGCCGGTGAAGGAACCAGGACCGACGGTGACGCCGATCTTTTCCACCTTGTCCAGGCTCAGGCCTGATGTCGTCACGGCCTCCTCGATCATCGCCATCAGCCTTTCGGCATGGCCGCGGCCGATGGTTTCGCTGACGCGCGCAAGCACCGTCTCAGATGAAGAGTCAAAAACGGCGGCTGCGCAGTCCACACCCGCCGTATCGATCGCAAGGACGATCATCCTATCCCCAGACCGGTCTGATCAGACCGCTTCGACTTCCTGAACTTCCGGCACGAAGTGGCGCAGCAGGTTCTGCACGCCATGCTTCAAAGTGGCGGTCGAGGACGGGCAACCGGCGCAGGATCCCTTCATGTTGAGGAAGACCTTACCGTCGCGAAAGCCGCGGAAGGTGATGTCGCCGCCATCCTGGGCAACCGCCGGGCGGACGCGGGTTTCGAGCAGTTCCTTGATGGTCGCGACGATGGTCTCATCGCCGGCCTCGAAGAATTCATCGTCGCCATCGACTTCCGCCGAGGTCGAGGCCGTGCCCATGACCGGGGCGCCGCTCATGAAATGCTCCATGATGGTGCCGAGGATCGCGGGCTTCAGGTGCTGCCATTCGGGGCCGTCCTTGGAAACGGTGACGAAATCGTAGCCGAAAAAGACGCCGGTAACGCCGGGGATCGCGAAGATGCGGGCGGCGAGCGGCGATGCATTCGCGCTTTCGGCGTCGCGGAATTCCGCCGTGCCCGTCTGCATCACCACCTTGCCGGGCAGGAACTTCAGGGTGGCGGGGTTCGGCGTGGCTTCGGTCTGAATGAACATGGCGGTCTCCGCGCGGTGCTCTCACCGCTCAAATTTAGAATTCTTCAAAAGTTAAGGCTTCCGACCCGGCAGTTCAAGACATGATCGAGCGGTCGCGGGAAAAGATCAGCACAGGGCGTCGATTTCCTCATCGGTCAGCGAGTCCGGCAAGACCGTGACGGGGATCGGGAAAGCGGCGCCGCGACCGGCGATCATCGAGACGAGCGGGCCGGGACCTTCCTTGGTGGAACCGGCGGCGAGCACCAGGATCGCAATGTCGCGGTCTTCCTCGATCAGGCTGTTGATCTCGGGATAGGCGCTTCCCTCGCGGATCACGAGTTCCGGCTCGATGCCGATCGTTTCACGCACCGTCTGGGCGGCCTTTGCCATCACGGCCTCGGCCTCTTCCCGGGCTTCCGCCCGCATGATCTCCTCGACGCCCAGCCACTGCTGGAAATCGCCGTCGGGAATCACGTAGATCAGGACAAGTCCACCGTTGGAATTCTTGGCGCGGCGGCCGGCATAATGGACGGCGCGCGAGCATTCGGGGGTGTTGTCGATGACCGCCATGAACTTGCGGCGGTGACCTTCAAGACGTGAGAGACGTGTTGAAACCATAGAGAACCCCGCCGGCTGAAGCTGTATCGATGTCGATTGCGGGGTCGGACCGAACCCGCAATCGAGGCGACCTTATCGCACGAATCCGATAATGTCGCGGACTTCGTTCATCGTCTTTTCGGCGCGGACACGGGCGCGTTCGCCACCGTCGCGCAGGACAGCGTCGATATGGCCGGGGTCCTCCATGAGACGGCGCATCTCGGCGTTGATCGGAGCAAGAACCTCGACGGCGAGATCGACCAGCGCCGGCTTGAAGACCGAGAACTGCTGGCCGCCGAATTCGGCAAGCACGTCCGCCTTGGACGTGTCGGCAAGGGCCGCGAAGATGCCGACGAGGTTGTCGGCTTCGGGACGGCCTTTCAGGCCTTCCGTTTCGCTCGGCAGGGCATCCGGATCGGTCTTGGCCTTGCGGATTTTTTTCGAGATCGCGTCCTGATCGTCCATCAGGTTGATGCGCGAGAGGTCGGACGGGTCCGACTTCGACATCTTCTTGGTGCCGTCCTTGAGGCTCATGACGCGGGGCGCCGGGCCATCGATCAGCGGCTCGACCATCGGGAAATAGGCATGCACCGGCTCTTCGCCGACCTTGATGTCGATGCCGAGACCCGTCGGCACGATCTTGTCGTGGAAGTCCATGTTGAACTTCATGGCGATGTCGCGGGCAAGCTCCAGATGCTGCTTCTGGTCATCACCGACGGGCACATGGGTGGCACGATAGACGAGGATGTCGGCGGCCATCAGGCTCGGATAGGCGTAGAGACCGAGCGAGGCCTGCTCGCGATCCTTGCCGGCCTTGTCCTTGAACTGGGTCATCCGGTTCATCCAGCCGATGCGCGCAACGCAGTTGAAGATCCAGGCGAGTTCCGCATGCTGCGGCA
This sequence comes from Allorhizobium sp. DMC15, assembly GCF_056314065.1. Classification (NCBI taxonomy): domain Bacteria; kingdom Pseudomonadati; phylum Pseudomonadota; class Alphaproteobacteria; order Hyphomicrobiales; family Rhizobiaceae; genus Allorhizobium; species Allorhizobium sp. DMC15. Next base: position 328,224 of record NZ_JBQUZB010000001.1, on the reverse strand, counting down.
CCTGGGACTGGTTGAAGACGATGTGCTTTTCCGGGTCGATGCCGGCGGCGAGGAAAGCCGCGGTGATCGAGCGGATCTGGGTCGGCATATCCTCGTGGACCAGCTGGGCCGTCAGCGCGTGCATGTCGACCACGCAGTAGATGCAGTCGTTGTTTTCCTGCAGGGCGACAAACTTTCTGATCGCGCCGAGATAGTTGCCGAGATGGAGGTTGCCGGTGGGCTGGACGCCGGAGAAAACCAGCGGCTTGAACTCAGTCATAATAATCCTCAACAGGCTGGTGGAGGGCCCGATCTACTGATCGTGTCGGTCACGGCTTATGCACGGCGTGCGGGGCGCAATCAAGCGCTCACTTTTGCGGTCAGGGCTTCGCGCGTTCGATGAGGTCCCAGAGATTTCCGTAGAGATCTGCGAAAACAGCGACCGTGCCATAGGGCTCGTGGCGCGGCTCCTCCTGGAAGACGACGCCGGCTTTCAGGAAGCGCTGATGGTCACGGGCGAAATCATCGGTTTCGAGGAAAAAACCGACGCGGCCGCCGGTCTGGTTGCCGATCGCGGCGCGCTGGGCGTCGTCGGTCGCTTCTGCGAGCAAGAGGGCCGCACCCTCCCCGCCGCTCGGGCGGACCACGAGCCAGCGCCTGCCCTCGGGCTGGACCGTATCCTCCACGCAGTCGAAACCGAGGCCATCACAGTAGAAATTCTTGGCACGATCGTAGTCGTCGACGACGAGGGAGATGAGAAAGAGGCTGTTTCGGCTCATAATTCCGGGCTTTCGGTTCGGACTGTGACGCAGGCGCGCCTCATGTCACGCTTAGGATCTTTTTGACCCGGAATCGAGCGACTTAGGGGACGGTATCAAACGAGACTACGCACCGATCTCGGCTCGATACGCGGTGGCGCCCGGACGAATCGAGCAAAGCGCACCAAATTTGCCACATTCCGGGGAATAAAAAACCCCCGCAAGCGATCTGGATCGCTCAAAACAACAAACTCATTCCAGAAGGTCACTCATGCGCACATTGTTTCGCGTCGCGCTCGGCTGCGTGCTTTCCATCGGTTTCCTCTCCCCGGCGGAGGCGGTCGAGAAGAAGCGTCACTTCTTCATGAAGCACGACACCACGGTCGCCTATACCCTGCAGCGGGTCAGCGTCCGGGCCAGCTGTTTCCCGGACGAGCTGAAGGGGATCCTTGCGCATATCGCCAAGAAGACCGGCAAGAAGCCGATCGTGACCTCCGGCCATCGCCCGCGCTCGGGCAAATCCCAGCACAGCCACTGTTTCGCCGCCGACATCCGGGTTCCTGGCGTGCCTGAGAAGCAGATCGTGGCTGCGGCGCGCACCGCGCCGGGCATTGGCGGCATCGGCCGCTATTGCAACGGCATCGTGCATGTCGACATCGGGCCGAAGCGGACCTGGACCTATTGCTGATCCGGGGCGCCTGTTCCTGCATCCGTCGGCCCGGCTGACTTCGGCTTGCGCTTCAAGTTGCGCCTGATCATGCCGAGATCCGCGCCACCGATGGCAAAGGCGACGCCGAAATAGACCGGCATGGCAAGCGCAATCAGACCGCCCAGGGCGAGCAGCTGGTCGAACAGCGGGCTCTGCGGCGTGAGCCAGGCAGACCAGCGGCCCGAGAGATAGACCAGCATGGCCGCCATGACGGCGGACGCGACGAGCAGGCGGAGCGTGCGGGTGATCAGCGATCGCTCGATAACGAGATGGCCACGCCAGAGCAGCACGGAGAGGAGCAGGATAGTGTTCGTCCAGCCGGCAGCGGCCTCTGCGATGGCGATCCCGCTTTCCGCGAAGATCGGGAAAAGCGTGACGGCAAGGCCGGTGTTGATTGCGACCGAGACCATGGTGAAGCGCATGGGTGTCTTCGTGTCTTCGCGGGCGTAATAGGCCGGCTGCAGGGCCTTGATCAGCACGAAACCGGGAAGGCCCAGGCCATAGATCGCCAGGATCGAAGCAACCACGGCGGTGTTCTGTTCGGAAAAGGCACCGCGCTCATAGAGCACGCGGATGATTTCATCCGAGAGAACCCAGATGCCGGCGGCGGCCGGAAGCGTCAAGAACAGCACGAATTCGATGGCGCGGTTCTGGAGATTTCCCGCTTCCTTCATGTGGCCGCTTTTGAGCGCTCGGGCCAGTTCCGGCAGGAGGACGACGGCGACGGCGACACCGACAACGCCGAGCGGCAGCTGGTAGATGCGATCGGCATATTGTAGGGCGGCGATGGCGCCTTCCTTGCCCGAGGCGATGGCCTGGCCGATCAGCTGGTTGATCTGGGTGATGCCGCCGGTGACGGCAGCGGGGATCGCGAGCACCAGCAGGCGCTTGACGTTGGGCGTGAAGCGCGGGCGCTTAAAGGACAAACGGATGCCGGCATGGCGCACGCCGAGATAGACGACCGCCATCTGCAGGAGGCCTGCCCCCAGCACCGACCAGGAGAGTGCCCAGGCGGTGGCGGCCGGGTCCGCGCCGGTCCAGAGCGCCCAGCCGAGTGCGCTGATCATCAGGACATTAAGGAAGACGGGAGCGATGGCGGCCGCGAAGAAATGATGCAGCGAATTCAGCATGCCGCTCAGCATGGCCGTCAGCGACATGCACATCAGATAGGGGAACATGACGATGGCGAGCCGCACCGTCAGCCCGAACTTTTCCGGATCGTCGGCGAAGCCGGGCGCGATGATCCACTCGACGAGCAGCGGCATTGCGAGCTGCATGCCGATGGTCAGAATCATCAGCACCGAGAAGAGGACACCGAAGACTTCCTCGGAAAAGCGCTTGGCGCCATCGATGCCGTTCGCTTCGATCTCCTTGGCGAAGAGCGGCACGAAGGCGGCGTTGAAGGCGCCTTCGGCAAAGAGACGGCGGAAGAGATTGGGGAAGCGGAAGGCGGCGTAGAAGACGTCGGCGACCGGCCCTGTGCCGAGTGCGGCCGCCATCAGGGTTTCGCGGGCAAAACCGAAGACGCGGCTGCCGAGCGTGGCGCCCCCGACCGTCATGAATTTCTTGACGAGGCTCATGTCAGGCGCGCGCCTTGCGGGGCGCAGGGGTAGCGCGCGGCGGTGGCGCGATGATTCCGGAGGGCATGTTGTCCTTCAACTCGTCGGGCTGTTCGGTCATCACCGGCTTTAGGCGATTGGCGATGTTGGCCTGGCGGTTTTCGTTGGTCACCTTCTGGCCGACAAGGTCGGTGACGTAGAAGGTGTCGATGACCTTTTCGCCGAAGGTGGTGATGCGGGCCGAATGGATGTCGAGCGAGAGGTCGGAGAGCACCGCGGTGATTTCTGCCAGAAGACCGATGCGGTCGAGGCATTCGACTTCGATGACGGTGAACTTGTTGGACAGCGCATTGGAGATGCGCACATCCGGCTGGACCGGGAAGGTCTTGTTCTTCTTCTTGCCCTTGGAGCGCGTGGCGATGACTTCCGGCAGACGCTTGCGGCCCGAGAGCACGTCCTCGATCATCTTTCCGATCGTCGCGGCACGGCGCATTTCGTCCTCATCGATCGGGAATTCGCGGTTGATCAGGATCGTGTCGAGTGCTCGACCATCGGATGTCGTGAAGATCTGCGCGTCGGCGATGTTGGCACCGGCCGCGGCACAAGCGCCGGCGATGATCGAAAGCAGGCGCGGGTGGTCGGGTGAGAGCACCGTGATTTCGGTGATGGCGTGGAACTGGTGGGTGCGCACCATGGTGGCGAGCGCCTTGCCTGCCTTGTCCGATTCGCGGATGAAATGGGCGTGGCGCACCTGATCTTCGAGGTCGACCGAGAGAAGGTAGGGCTCGTAATGCAGCTTGGTATAGGTGCGCTGGTCCTTCTGGCTCCAGCCTTCCAGCGCCTTGGAAAGCTGCTCTGCGGCATGCTTGGCGCGCTCCTTGCGGGAGACCTGGGAGAAGCCGCCGGAGAGCAGCAGTTCGGTCTCGTAATAGAGCGTGCGCAGAAGCTGGCCCTTCCAGCCGTTCCAGACGCCGGGGCCAACCGCGCGGATATCGCAGATCGTCAGCACCAACAGCAACTTCAGCCGGTCGAGCGACTGCACCTTTTCGGCAAAGTCTGTGATCGTCTTGCGGTCGTGCAGATCTCTCGTCTGGGCAACCATGGACATCAGGAGATGCTGGTCGATCAGCCAGACGACCATTTCCGTCTGCTTGGGCGAGAGGCCGAGACGCGGGCACAGTTTGCGGGCCACCTTTGCGCCGGCAACCGAGTGGTCCTCCTGGCGGCCCTTGGCGATGTCATGCAGCAGCACCGCGACATAGAGGGTCTGGCGATCCTCGATCTCCGGCATGATCTTGTTGGCGAGCGGATGGATTTCCTCCGCCTTGCCCTTGTCGATTTCGGAGAGCACCTCGACGGTGCGGATCAGATGCTCGTCGACGGTGTAGTGATGATACATGTTGAACTGCATCATCGAGACGATCTTGCCGAATTCCGGCATGAAACGGCCGAGCACGCCGGCTTCGTTCATGCGACGCAGGATGAAACCCGGATCCTTGCGCGAGGTGAGGATCGACAGGAAGAGACGGTTTGCCTCTGCGCTTTCGCGAAACTCGTTGTCGATCAGCGACAGCGAGCGGGTGACGGCTTTGAGCGCATCCGGATGGAATTCGAGGCCGTTCAGATCCGCCACATGGAACAGGCGCATGATCGACATCGGGTCCTTCTTGAAGACACCGGGATCGGCAAGCGCGATGCGGCCGCGATCGTCGATGAATTCGCTGGCGCCGGGGATCTTGCGGGGGCGATTGGCGAAGCGGCCGAGCATGCCGCCAATGCCGGGAGCGGCCTTGGCCTGCTGGTCTTCGAGGGCGGCGGCAAAGATGCGGGTGAGGTCGCCGACATCCTTGGCCACCAGGAAGTAATGCTTCATGAAGCGTTCGACGGCGGAGAGGCCCGGACGGGCCTGGTAGCCCAGGCTTTTGGCGATCTCCGGCTGGATATCGAAGTAGAGGCGCTCTTCGGGCTTGCCGGTCAGGTAATGCATGTGGCAGCGGACGGCCCAGAGGAAGTCGTCCGCTTTCTGGAAGAGGCGCCATTCGGCGCGGGAGAGCACGCCGAGGCGTACCAGCTCATCGGTATCGCGGACGTGGTAATTGTATTTGGCGATCCAGAAGAGGGTCTGCAGGTCGCGCAGGCCGCCCTTGCCTTCCTTGACGTTCGGCTCGACCAGATAACGGCTGTCGCCAGCCTTGCGGTGGCGCTCGTCGCGTTCGGCGAGCTTGGCGGCGATAAATTCGGGGGCCGTTCCGGTCGTGACTTCCTGGTCGAAGCGGTGCTGAAGTTCGGTTACCAGCGCCTCGTCGCCGCAGATATGGCGGGTTTCGAGGATCGCGGTGCGGATGGTCATGTCCGACTTTGAGAGGCGGATGCATTCCTCGACGGTGCGGGTGGCATGGCCGACCTTGAAGCCGACATCCCAGAGCAGATAGAGCACGAACTCGACCGCCTTGTGCATGGCGGGGCCGGCCTTTGGTGGCAGCAGGAAGAGCAGGTCGATGTCGGATCCCGGCGCCAGCGTGCCACGGCCATAACCGCCGACGGCCGCGACAGACAGGCCGTCAGCATCTTTCGGATAGACATGGGTGCGGGCGAAATCGAAGATCACGGAGATCAGCTGGTCCTGGATCCAGGAGATGCGGTTGGCGCAGTTCATGCCGCTGCCATCTTCAAAGAGCTTCAGCCGCGCCTGTTCGCGCGCATCGGCCGAGGCCTTTTTCAGGATCGGCAGGAGCTTCGAGCGGGTCTCCAGCATATTGCCGCAGCCGGCTTCCGCGACCGTCTTGCAGGACGCCCGCAGCGCGTCGGTGTCGAGGAGGTCGTCGAAGGCAAGCTCTGCTTTGGCCATGGGGGCTGCATCATCTCTTGGAAACCCGGGAATCAGCCGGGATTGGTGGCGCTATAGCGCCTTTCGGGCGCGATTGACAGGCACTCTACCGGTCAAGGCTTGCCAAGTTGTTTCTTGAGATCATAGAGCGCCTCGAGCGCCTGGCGAGGCGTCAGATCGTCAAGATCGAGTGAGCGCAGCGCCTCTTCGACCTTCGACGGGCCGGATTTCTGGATCTCCTCCCGCCGAACGGCGACCTGGAACAGCGGCAGATCGTCGATCAGCTGGGCGGCCGGGTTCTTGCGGTCGCTGTCTTCCAGGCGGGTCAGAACATCACGGGCGCGCGCGACGACGGCGGCCGGCAGGCCTGCGAGACGAGCGACCTGGATGCCATAGGAGCGGTCGGCCGCGCCCGGGCCGACCTCATGCAGGAAGATGACGTCGCCGTCCCATTCCTTGACGCGCATGGTGACGTTCGACATGCGGGCAAGCTTTTCGGACAGCGCGGTGAGCTCGTGGAAATGGGTGGCAAACAGCGAGCGGCAGCGGTTTGCCTCATGCAGATGCTCAACGGCAGCCCAGGCGATGGAGAGGCCGTCGAAGGTCGCCGTGCCACGGCCGATTTCATCCAAGATGACCAGCGAACGATCCGTCGCCTGATTGAGGATGGTGGCCGTTTCGACCATCTCGACCATGAAGGTGGAGCGGCCGCGCGCCAGATCATCGGAGGCGCCAACGCGGGAGAAGAGGCGATCGACGATGCCGATATGAGCGGCACCGGCGGGCACGAAGGAGCCCATCTGGGCGAGGATGGCGATTAGTGCGTTCTGGCGCAGGAAGGTCGACTTACCGCCCATGTTGGGGCCGGTGAGCAGCCAGATGGCGCCGGGGCCTTTGGTATCCTGAGGCGAGAGATCGCAATCATTGGCGATGAAGGGGCTCGCAGCCTGGCGGCGCAGCGCCTGCTCGACCACCGGATGGCGGCCAGCGATGATCTTGAACATCCTGCTGTCGTCAACCAGAGGGCGGCAATAGCCCTGCTCTTCGGAGAGGGCAGCAAGACCGGCGGCGACATCGATCACGGCAAGCGCCCTCGCGGCGGCCTTGATCGGCTCGGCAGCGGCAATCACCTGAGACACCATCTGGTCAAAGGCCGCCAGTTCGAGCGAGAGCGCCTGCCCGGCGGCATTGGCGATGCGGCTTTCGAGATCGGCGAGTTCGGTCGTTGTGAAGCGCATGGCATTGGCCATGGTCTGGCGATGGATGAAGCGGGACTTCGCCTCATCCGTGTCGGTCATCGGACCGGCATTGCCGGCGGTCACCTCGATGAAATAGCCGAGCACATTGTTGTGCTTGATCTTCAGCGACTTGATGCCGGTTTCCTCGGCATATTGCAGCTGCAGCCCCGCGATGACCCGGCGGGACTGGTCGCGCAGTGCGCGCAGTTCGTCGAGCTCCGGAATTGCACCATCGCGCAGGAAACCGCCGTCACGCTTCAGGAGCGGAAGGTCGTCGGCCAGCATCGATGCAAGGCCGGAGCCAAGATCGGCGGGAAGGGCTGCGAGATCGGCGAAAGCCTCCGTGAGTTCCTTCGGCAGGCTCGACGGATCGAGCAGGCGTCCGACTTCGGCTGAGGCGGCAAGGCCGGCAACGATGGAACCGAGATCACGCGGACCACCGCGATCGAGCGCCAGGCGGGACAGCGCGCGCGGCATGTCGGGCACACGTTTCAGGGCATCACGCAGGCGGTCAACGAGCAGGCCGTCGGCCAGCAGGAAGGCTATGGAATCCTGGCGCTCTGCAATCGTTTCGGGATCCGTCAATGGCGACATCAGCCGCTCCGCCAGCAGACGTGCGCCACCACCTGTCACGGTGCGGTCGATCGCCTTCAGGAGCGAGCCGTTGCGTTCGCCCGACAGCGTCTTCACCAGCTCCAGATTGGCGCGGGTTGCCGGATCGATGAAGAGGGTCGAGGCCGCGTTCTGGCGCTCGGGCAGGCCGAGCGGCGGGCGCTCGGAGATCTGAGTCTTTTCGACATAGGCGACAGCGGCGGCGGCAGCGGCGATTTCGGCGCGGGAGAAGGCGCCGAAGCCGTCCAGCGTGGTCACGCCGAAGTAGCGGGCAATGCGGCCCTCGGCGCTGGCGCTATCGAAGAGCACGGCAGGCTGCGGCACGACGACACGGCCGAGCACGTCGAAGGCGGGCTTCAGCTCTTCATCGTGGAAGAGCGTGTCGGGCACGATCAGCTCACGCGGTTCGATGCGCAGGATATCGGCGAGCAGGCGCGTCTCCGTCGTCTCTGCAAGACGGAAGATGCCGGTGGAGATATCGATCCAGGCGAGCGCGAGCTGCGGGGCAGAGCCGCCACGAATGCGGGCCAGCGCCATCAGATAGTTGGATTCGAAGGGCGAGAGGAGCTTTTCCTCGGTCAGCGTGCCCGGCGTGACGAGCCGCACGACGTCGCGCTTCACGACCGATTTCGAGCCGCGCTTCTTTGCCTCGGCCGGGTCCTCGACCTGTTCGCAGACAGCGACGCGGAAGCCGAGCGTGATCAGCTTCTGCAGGTAATCATCGGCCGCATGCACCGGCACGCCGCACATCGGGATGTCCTGGCCGAGATGCTGACCCCGGCGCGTCAGTGTGATGCCGAGCGCCCGCGACGCATCGACGGCATCCTCGAAGAAGAGCTCGTAGAAATCGCCCATGCGATAGAAGAGCAGGCTGCCCGGATTGGCGGCCTTGATCTCGATATACTGCTCCATCATCGGGGTCGCCGTGGCGCGGCTCTCCTCCGAGGTCAGTTCGGCGACATTCAGGACATCACTCGGGGTGGCTTGATATAGCGTCACGGGCTCAATGTTTTCTTGAAAAGGAAGTCGCCTGACACTAACGACTTAAGACGAGGAAACACAACCAGCATGGGTCGGCGTTCGCCCGCTGCCCACAACAAGGTGAGGGGAAGCATGGCAAGCGAGAAGACGACCGGCCGGACGAAAGTCTCGGTCACGGAACAGGAAGCGCTGGACTTCCACTCCCAGGGGCGCCCCGGCAAGCTCGAGATCACCCCAACCAAGGCCATGGCCACGCAGCGCGACCTGTCGCTCGCCTATTCCCCCGGCGTTGCCGTTCCCGTGAAAGCGATCGCCGCCGATCCGGCGACGGCCTACGACTATACCACGCGTGGCAACATGGTCGCCGTCATCTCGAACGGCACCGCGATCCTGGGCCTCGGCAATCTCGGGGCGCTCGCCTCCAAGCCGGTCATGGAAGGCAAGTCGGTTCTCTTCAAGCGGTTTGCCGATGTCGATTCGATCGACATCGAAGTCGACACGGAGAATGTCGACGAGTTCATCAACTGCGTGCGTTACCTCGGCCCCTCTTTCGGCGGGATCAATCTCGAAGACATCAAGGCGCCAGACTGCTTCATCATCGAGAGCCGGTTGCGCGAGCTGATGGACATCCCTGTCTTCCATGACGACCAGCACGGGACCGCGATCATCGCGGCGGCCGGCCTGATCAATGCGCTGGAATTGACCGGACGAGCCTTCAAGACGACCAAGTTGGTTTGCAATGGTGCGGGGGCTGCGGCCATCGCCTGTATCGAGCTGATCAAGGCCATGGGCTTCAATGGCGAAAACATCATTCTCTGCGACACCAAGGGCGTGATCTACCAGGGCCGCACCGAGGGCATGAACCAGTGGAAGTCGGCCCACGCGGTGAAAACCGACCGCCGGACGCTGAAGGAAGCCATGGTGGGCGCCGATGTGGTGTTCGGGCTTTCGCAGAAGGGCGCTTTCTCCGCTGACATGATCGCCTCGATGGCTGATAATCCGATCATCTTTGCCATGGCCAATCCGGACCCGGAAATCACGCCGGAAGAGGTCGCCGAAATCCGCTCGGATGCGATCATGGCAACCGGACGGTCCGACTATCCGAACCAGGTCAACAACGTTCTCGGTTTCCCCTACATCTTCCGGGGCGCGCTCGATGTGCGCGCCAGCCAAATCAACGATGCGATGAAGATTGCCGCTGTCAGGGCGCTTGCCGATCTGGCGCGCGAGGACGTGCCCGACGATGTGGCGGCGGCCTATCAGGGCGAGCGTCCGCGTTTCGGGCCGCAATACATCATTCCGGTACCCTTCGATCCGCGTCTCATCTCGGCGATCCCGGTTGCTGTGGCGAAGGCTGCCATGGAAAGCGGCGTCGCGCGCAAGGCGATCGAGGATCTCGGCGCTTATGCGCATGAGCTCTCGGCCCGCCGCGACCCGATCGCAGCTGCCACGCAGCGCATCTATGAGCATGTGCGCAGTCACCCCAAGCGCGTCGTCTTTGCCGAGGGCGAGGAAGAACAGGTGATGCGCGCGGCCATCTCCTTCGTCAACCAGGGTCTCGGCACTGCCATTTTGCTCGGCCGCGACGAGCCGCTGAAGGCGACCGCCGAGAGGGCCGGGATCGATCTCGATCGTCCGGGCATCGAAGTGGTCAATGCGCGTGTCTCGACGCGGGTCGAGGCCTATACCGAGTATCTCTATGCCCGCCTGCAGCGGAAGGGCTATCTGCACCGCGATGCGCAGCGGCTGATCAATACGGACCGCAACCATTTCGCCGCCTGCATGGTGGCACTCGGCGATGCCGATGCGATGGTGACGGGCACGACGCGCAATTATTCCACCGCACTCGAAGATGTGCGCCGCTGCATTGACACGGCGCCGGGGCATCGCGTCATCGGCGTGTCGCTGGCGCTCGCCCGCGGGCGCACGATCGTGGTGGCGGATACCGCCGTGCATGACATGCCGACGGCAGACGAACTGGCCGACATCGCCGAAGAGGCGGCTGGCGTTGCCCATCGCCTCGGGCTTGAGCCGCGCGTGGCGCTGCTCGCCTATTCTACCTTCGGGCATCCGACCGGGGAACGGTCAGAGCGGGTACGCGAGGCGGTGAAGGTGCTCGACCGGCGCGGGGTGTCCTTCGAATATGACGGGGAGATGGGGGCGGATATCGCACTCAACAGCCACCGGATGGAGCAGTATCCGTTCTGCCGTCTGTCGGGCACGGCGAACGTTCTGGTCATGCCGGCGATCCACTCGGCGGCGATCTCGACCAAGATGCTGCAGGAACTGGGCGGGCTGACCGTAATGGGGCCGCTGTTGATCGGCCTCGAAAAGTCGGTGCAGATCGCGCAGATGGGCGCCAAGGACAGCGACATCGTCAATATGGCGGCGATTGCTGCCTACAACGCGGCGGGTTAAGCGAAGATCGGGGCGGCTTTTGCGAGCCGCTCCATGTCGTCCTCGATCTCGCGCTTCAGCCAGCGCTTGAATTTTTCCACCTTGTCTGACCGTTTCGCGTTCTCGGCGATGACGAAGTAGTGGCCGAAGCCGGTCTTGACCGCCGGGCCGAAGGGGGCGACCAGTTGGCCGTGTTGCAACTGGTGCGATGCAAGCGTCTGCCAGGCGAGCATTACCCCCTGCCCCGCAATGGCGGCATCGAGGCACAAGGATGCTTCGCTGAAGGCATGGCGCGCCTTGATCTCGGCGCCGGACAGGCCGACCGCCGAAAGCCAGACATCCCAGGTGAACATGGCCCGGCTGTCGATGATTTTAGGCAGATCTAGGAGGTCGGTGGGCTGGCGCAGCGATGCGGCCATGGCCGGGGTACAGACGGGGGCGACGCGTTGCTCCAGGATCAGCTCAGCCCTGAAGCCCGGCCAGTGACCACGCCCAACCCGGATCCGGAGGTCGACATCGGTCTGGCTGGCGTCCGTGAGCCGGTCATTGGCGTCGATGCGCAGGCCTATGTGGGGATAGAGCCCGGAGAAGGCGGCGATGCGGTGGACCAGCCAGCGGGCGGCGAAGACCGGGGCAACGGAAATCGTCAGCACACTGTCATCGCTCTTCTGCGCCAGAGCCACGGCGCCCGACAACTGACGGAACCCGTCCTGTAGGCGGGCGAGGACACCCCCTGCCGTCTCCACCGGGACCATGCCGCGGCTGGTGCGCTCGAACAGCGTCCGACCCAATTGCTGCTCGGTCTTGATGACCTGCTGGCTGATGGCTCCGACCGTCACGCCCAGTTCGTCCGCGGCCGCCTGGAGCGAGCCGAGACGGGCCACCACTTCGACGGCCCGGAGGCCGTTCAAATGTACCTGGTTCAGGTTTTTCATATAGGAAAGCTATAGTCGATCGGGACAAAACTCAATTGAATTGAGCCTTGCGAAGGTGGAGAAGCGAACATGATCGAACAGATCGCGCCTGACACTTGGCGCAGGGAGAGACTGCCATGTTCAAGCTTTTCTGGAGGCGCACACACGGCGCGCAAGACTACAAGGAGCGGGACTGGCGGCACGATCCGTTGGGGCACCCTGTGTTACTGCCCATGAGTGCACGGGAGCTGGCGGACTTGCCGATGGTGCCGGAAGTGCCAATGAGGGTTGCAAAAGCGAAAGAGGGCGCACGCTCCGGCCAAGACGCCCGCCAAGAGCTTTCATGCCGGAGCGCTGCTTCGCGATGATTGGTCAGGCCGGAGAATTGTGAGGTCTGGCTTCACCGCCCCTCATCCGACCCTTCGGGCCACCTTCTCCCTGCAAGCGGGGAGAAGGAATCAGCTGGCGCTGGCGAAGCGGCCGGCGTCGGCGCCGTAGTAGTTGACGTAGCGGCCGGAGATGCTGGAGATCGGCAGGATGATCAGCACATCCGTCGTGTTGAACGCCTGGTCGACGACGGCACCATTGCCGACCATGGCACCCAAGCGGAGATAACCCTTGATCAGCGGCGGCATGGCAAAGAGGGCGCGGCGGGCATTGACGGCTTCCGACGGCATCAGGTCCATCTCGCGGTAGAGATGCGGCAGGGCATCCACGGCCCATTCGCCCTTGGCGACGGCATTCTGATGCAGGAAGGACAGCGCAAGCGCGTGTTCCTCCGGCTGCGTGCCGGGGAAGGAGCCGCAGCCGAACATGGCGTCGATGCGGTGCTGCAGAGCATAGGCCCAGCAGCCCTGCCAGAGCAGCTCGACGGTGCGCTTTGTGCGATATTGCGGCAGCACGCAGGAGCGGCCGAGCTCCATGAAGCGCTTGCCCGGGTGACGAGAAACGAGTGCATCGACGCCGAATTCCGAACCCGAGTAGAAACCGCCATGGCTCACCGCCACATCGTGACGCAGGAGGCGGTAGGTGCCGACGATCTGGTCTTCCGTGTCGCCTTCGATGGCGCGGTCGAGAACCAGCAGATGATCGCAAAGGCCGTCCCAGCTGTCGACATCACGGCCGCGGCGGGCGCATTCGGGATCGACCTGTGCCTTCATCTCCTCGACGAAGACGCGGTAACGCACCGCCTGGGCGGCGTCGATCTCGCGTTCGGTGCGGGCAAGACGGGTCTCAAGGCTGCCGATGCGGCCCAGGAGATCATGGGAAGGAGCAAGCCTAAGCGGCAGTGCTGCCGGGCTTTCCACAAGAAGGTCTCGTTCGATCAGTTCCACGCCCATCGGATCTATCCAGCGTTGAAGTCACGGGCCTTAAAACACGACACTGCTACAGGAAAGTGACAAAACTTCGGAGGCTCATGCCGCGCGTCAGGTCTGCGGCGGCTTCGGCTTGCGGTGCTGAATGATCTCGTCGATGACGATGCAGATCGCACCAATGGTGATGAAGCTGTCGGCCAGGTTGAAGACAGCGAAGGACCAGGTGTCGGTGTAGAACAGGACATAATCGACCACGTAACCGTAGGTGAAGCGGTCGATGAGATTGCCGAGAGCGCCTGCGATGATCATGGCGAAGCCGAGATGCGCCCAATGCTGGTGTTGACCCGTCTTGCGCCAGAGCCAGAGGACGAAGACGACGATGACGAGACGCAGCGCCACGATGAACCATGCGTCGAGATGAGAGAGCATGGAGAAGGCGACGCCGAGATTGTGGGTGCGGTAGAGCGCCCAGAACGGCATGACGGGGATCAGCTCGTGCATCGGGAGATAGACTTCGACCGCATATTTGATCGCCTGATCAAGCAGGAGGGCGGCGATGATGAAGAGGATGACCGGCAGCGGCCGATTGAAGGCTGCGAGCATCGGTCACTTGCCTCCGTCGAGCGTGAGCAGGTGGCGACGGACCTCGAAGAGCATGACGCCGGTGGCGACCGCGAGATTGAGGCTGTCGGCCATGCCGACCTGGGGGATGCGGGCGAGCTTGTCGGCGGCCTGGGCGAGTTCATCCGGCAGGCCGGACTGTTCGTTGCCCATCATCAGGATGACCGGCTTGGAGCGGTAGTCGATGGTGCGGTAATCGACGGCGCCGGCCAGATGGGTGGCGACCAGACGGGCATCGACCGTCTTCTTCCACTTGAGGAAATCGACGGGTGTCGTCTTTACCAGCGGCAGGGCGAACATCGAGCCCATGGTGGCGCGCACGGTTTCCATCGAGAAGGGATCTGTGCAATCTCCGACCAGAATGACACCCGAGGCGCCGGTGGCATCGGCCGTGCGGATGATCGTGCCGAGATTGCCGGGATCGCGGACGCGGTCGAGCGCAATCCAGGTTTCCGAGCCCTTCGGCTGGATGTCCTTCAGCGCCGTCCAGCGCTGCTCGAAGACGGCGGCGACCATTTGCGGGTTTTCCCGCCGGGTAATCGAGGACATGACCTTTTCGCTGACTTCCAGCACAAGGCCACCTGCGGCAACGGTGCGGGCGGCGACCTTCTCGACCAGCGGCTTGCCCTTGCCGGCTTTGGCATAAACCAGGGTGCGGATGGTCCAGCCGCGATCGAGCGCATCGATGACGAGCTTCAGGCCTTCGGCGAGGAAGGTGCGGCTTTCGTCGCGCGCCTTCTTCAGCGACAGGGCCTTGATGTCCTTGATGATGGGATTGGCGAGGCTGGTGACTTCCTTGACCTGACCGACGCGGCGCGGCCCCTCGTTTCGATAATCGTCGGTCATTTCGGTACCCAGCGGCTGAAGAGAGAGGTGGAGAGCGCGCGGCCCGGTGTCTTGCCGTCGAGGCCGGCCTCGCGGATGACGAGTTCTCCCGATTCGACCAGGCCGCCCTTGCCGCGCATGGTTTCGCGCATCAGTTCGTGGATCGAATAGAAGCTGGCACGGATCGAATAGGCTGTGAGCACGAGGCCGACGGCTTTGGGCGCCAGGAGTTCACGGCAGATGTCGAGCATCAGCGGCAGGTGGTCGAAGAGCTGCCAGACCTCACCATTCGGGCCACGACCGAATTTCGGCGGATCGGTCAGAATGATGTCGTAACGGTTGCCGCGACGCTCCTCGCGTAGGATGAACTTCATTGCGTCTTCGCAGATCCAGCGGATCGGCGCCTTGTCGAGGCGGCTCAGCGACTGGTTTTCGCGGGCCCAGCCGATCGCCTTTTTGGAGGCATCGACATGGGTGACTTCGGCACCGGCAGCGGCGGCGACCAGGGAGGCGACGCCGGTATAGCCGAAGAGGTTCAGGACCTTTAGCGGCCGATCGGCGGCTTCGACCTTCTCTTTCATCCAGCTCCAATGGGCGATCTGCTCGGGGAAGACGCCGACATGACGGAAGGCGGTGAAACGACCGTGGAAATCGATGCCGAGCAAAGAGAGCGGCCAGGTTTCGCCGAGCGCCTCACGAGGAAAACGCCAGCGGCCCATGCCGTCCTCGTCGGTATCGCCGGTGAAGACCGCGTCTGCCTTGTCCCAGACATGCGTCGGCAAGGCTTTCGGCCAGAGCGCCTGGGCTTCGGGGCGGACGATGCGATAGGGGCCGTATTGCTCGAGCTTCAGACCGTCGCCACTGTCGATCAGGTGAAAATCACCGGCGCCCGTGGATTCGAGGATCAGCGGCACGCGTTCCGACGGACGCTCGCCGGTGCGCACGGTCAGGGGACGCGCCGGTTCCGATGCGGCTTCGACAGGGCTTGCGACCTTGCCGTCTTCCGAAGGGCTTCGACGCTGTGGCCGCGAATTGCCGCGGTCGGGCTTGCCGGCGGCCTGACCGGACGACGGCTTCTTCGGCTTGCCGGCAAAATCCGCAGACTTTGGCGGACGGGGGCGCGCGGCGTCGCCATTGGCTTTCGGCTTCGCTCCCGGGAATGGCTTGGCGCCGGGGCGACGTTCCCTGTTCTTCACGTCAATGATCCGTGGCTCGGTGCTAATCTCGGCCAGCCCTTAGCATTCAGGACAGGTTGCGGAAAGAAAATTTGCCGCGAGGCTACTTCGAAGCCAGCTGGGGGACGGACGAAGGCAGGGTCGCGCCGGCGATCTGTTCGGCGCGGGTCTTCTGACGATCGGCCTCGGCCTGCCACTGCTGGGCGGCGCGCGACTGCGTGCGGGCCTTCTTGCGATGCTTGCCCTGGGAAAACCAGGTGACGACAGCGCCGAGCAGCACGCCGAGCATGACCGCGAGGATGAGCACGACGAAGAGCGGCGCTGAAAGCGACAGCGCCTGATCGGCCGGGTTGAAGGGGTTGAGCGCGAGGCTGACGGGGTGGCGGTTGGCGACGGCCAGGACAATCAGCAGGATCGCCAGCGGCAGCAGGACCACGAGGCTCACGATTTTCCGCACCATCTGCAAACTCCCTGCTGTTCCGCCTCCGATACGAGGCGGCATGCCGACAGGCCCAAGGTAAGGCCAGGCGCTGAATTTTCAATGCGACAGGATGTTATTCGTCGTCCTCGTCGCCCATGCCTGGGTTCAGGCGTTCACGCAGTTCCTTGCCGGTCTTGAAGAACGGCACCCACTTTTCCTCGACGAAGACGGTTTCGCCGGTGCGTGGATTGCGACCAGAGCGCGAGGGGCGGTTCTTGACGGAAAAGGCACCAAAGCCGCGCAGCTCAACGCGGTTGCCAGCGGCGAGCGCATCGGTGATCTCATCCAGGACTGCGTTGACGATATTTTCGACATCGCGGTGATAGAGATGCGGATTACGGGCCGCGACAATCTGCACCAATTCCGACTTGATCACGCCGACCCCCTGAATTTTCTGTTGTGACTTGAGCGGCGCCAACGTTGCCAAAGCGAAAAAGCACAGTCAAGGAACAACTTAACCATAAAGTGCGCGCCTTGCGAAGCCAATGACCGATGTCACATTCTTTTGGACGGGTCCTGGTCTCACTTTCTCCGCATGGTGCACGCAAGATCCGGTCCAGTTCGATCTGCTCTTGTAGCCGCCGGCCGACAATCCATATGGGCCATATTGGCAATCGCAGAGAGACATGCGAAACGACGAAACGCCGTGGGCTGACCTTGTCCAAAGATCACCCGCCATCAGATTGGATTCCGACGAATGCTGCAAACGCCCTCCGAAATCAGGCAGACGAAGGGAGCCGCCTCAGATGCGGCAGCCTATCGTCGCGCGGTGGGACATTCGACCCGGGTTC
Source organism: Allorhizobium sp. DMC15 (assembly GCF_056314065.1). Taxonomy (NCBI): domain Bacteria; kingdom Pseudomonadati; phylum Pseudomonadota; class Alphaproteobacteria; order Hyphomicrobiales; family Rhizobiaceae; genus Allorhizobium; species Allorhizobium sp. DMC15. The sequence goes on along the minus strand of NZ_JBQUZB010000001.1, from coordinate 311,041 downwards.
GCCGCCTGCGTGTTCTTCTGCCGCTCGGCGCGCTCGTCGTCTCCCTGATTTTTATCGGCGTCTCGGCCGTGCGCAGCCTGATGCCGGAAGAGCTGCATATCGAATCGGCGAAAATCGAGAACGGCAAGATCGTCATGGAGAAGCCGGCGATCGCTGGTCGCAACTCCGACGGGGTGAACTATTCCATGCGGGCGGATCGTGCCCTGCAGGACATCAAGAATCCGAACCTGATCACGCTCGAAACCATCACGGCAGCCGTGCCCGTGAATGACAAGGTCGTTGCACGGATCGTCGCCGAGGGCGGGCTGTTCGATCGCGGCGCCAACTATCTCAATCTTGACAAGCCTTTCACGCTTAACCTGTCGAGCGGCATAGACGCCCAATTCAACTCCGCGAGGCTCGATATTGCCGGTGGCACGATGGAGACAAAAGACCCGGTGGCCATCCAAACCAAGGGCGCCTCGATTGTTGCGAAGTCCCTCAATATGAAGGATAAGGGTCGAACAATGATATTCTCAGGCGACGTGAGGCTGAACATCGAGCCTTCGGCCCTGCGCAACAACCGTTCAGTGGAAACGATCCAGCCATGAAACAACGCCGCCTTTCCTCGCTCATGATCGCTGGTTTCGCCGTCGCGACAGCCTGTGCCGCCTTTGTCGGTCCAGCGGCTCAAGCCCAGACGAAAACGAGCCAGATGGCTGGGATGAAGCTGTCGAACGACCAGCCGATCCAGATCGAAAGCGATGCTCTGGAGATCCGCGAGCAGGAAAAGAAGGCGTTCTTCACCGGCAATGTGAAGGTTGTGCAGGGAACCACCACACTGCAGGCCGGTGCGATGACGGTACTCTATCGCGGTGAGGGAACGACAGTCACGCAGGGCAATGCCGATATCGAGAAGATCGATGTGACGGACAAGGTCTTCCTGCAGTCCGAGACGCAGCAGGCGACCGCCGACAAGGGCTATTTCGACATGACGCAGCAGGTCTTCGTGCTCGAAGGCGACAAGGTCGTGCTGTCGGAGGGCCAGAACGTCTTCGTCGGCTGCAAGCTGACGGTCCAGATGGAAACAGGCCAGGCCAAGCTCGACAGTTGCGGTCGCCGCGTCCAGATCCAGCTCGACCCCAAATCGCAGAAGAAGTGACGGATCGGCTCGTGCAAATTCCCTTTTTCTCTAAAAGCAAGCAGGCCGGCGCGGCGACTGCCTCACCCGGCTTGCCCGGCGACAAGGCGCGCTACGAAGGCACGCTGATCGCACACGGGTTGACCAAGACCTATAATTCCCGCCGCGTGGTGAATGGCGCGTCGCTGGTGGTGCGCCGGGGCGAAGCCGTTGGCCTGCTTGGCCCGAACGGCGCCGGCAAAACCACCTGCTTCTACATGATCACCGGTCTCGTGCCCGTAGATGCCGGGACCATCTCCATCAACGGCAACGACGTTACCTCGATGCCGATGTATCGCCGCTCGCGACTCGGTGTCGGCTATCTGCCGCAGGAAGCGTCGATCTTTCGTGGCCTGAGCGTCGAAGACAATATCCGCGCCGTGCTGGAAGTGCATATTTCGGACAAGAAGCAGCGCGAGGCAAAGCTCGATGAACTGCTGCATGAGTTCCACATCGAGAAGCTGCGCAAATCGCCTTCCGTCGCGCTTTCCGGCGGCGAGCGGCGGCGCCTGGAGATTGCCCGCGCTCTGGCAACCGACCCGACCTTCATGCTGCTGGACGAGCCCTTTGCCGGCGTCGACCCGATCTCGGTCTCCGACATCCAGAACCTCGTGCGCCACTTGACGGCACGTGGAATCGGCGTGTTGATTACCGACCACAATGTGCGTGAGACGCTCGGGCTCATCGATCGGGCGTATATCATTCACGCCGGCGAAGTTCTCACCCATGGCCGGGCCAATGATGTCGTGAACAATGCGGATGTCCGCCGCCTGTATCTCGGCGACAAGTTCAGCCTCTGACGGGACAATAAAATCCAGGCACCGCGCTCCTGTGACTTGACCAAACCAAAATAAAAAGCAATTTTTGGGCCAAGTGGAATTCACCCGTGAAAATCTGTGTTTTTTCGCGGGCGAATGCAGGGGAGTCGAGCGTCCGCCATGGCCTTATCCGCGAATCTGTTCCTGAAACAGAGCCAATCGCTGGTGATGACACCGCAGTTGATGCAATCCATCCAACTGCTGCAGATGACTCACTTCGAACTCATGCAATTCATTGCGCAGGAAGTGGAACGCAATCCACTGCTCGAATTGAATGCAGATGACGGCGATTTGGGCGGGGAGCCCAGTGAACCTGCCGACGTCCATGGCAGTGCCGTCAACACCGGGCAGTCCACCGATGAGACGATAGCCGGCCCCTCGCTCGACAGCGACTGGTATGAGGGAAGCGGCAGCGACAGTCTCAACGATCGCCTGGATACGAATTTCGACACTGCCTTTGCAGACGAGGGCTCGAGTATACGCCCCGATGCACCGGAACTGCTCGGGCAGTGGAAATCCATGCCGGGTCACTCCGGCGAAACCGGCGAAGGCTTTGATCTCGACGATTTCGTGGCTGGACAGACCAGCCTTCGCGACCATCTCAACCAGCAGATTCCCTTCGCCCTGCCCGCAGTCGGCGACCAGTTGATCGCGGCGGTGATGGTCGATCACCTGGACGAATGCGGCTACCTGCGCCTCGATCTCGACGAGCTCGCCGAACGGCTCGGGCGGACGCGCGATCAGATCGAAACCGTGCTCCAGACCTTGCAGACCCTTGAGCCTGCGGGCGTCTTTGCCCGCTCGCTCAGCGAATGCCTGGCAATCCAGTTGCGCCAGCGTGACCGGTATGACCCGGCCATGGCGATGCTGATCGACAATCTGGAGCTTTTGGCGAAACGCGACTTTGCCACGCTGAAACGCCTCTGTGCGGTCGACGAGGAAGATCTGCTGGACATGCTGGGCGAAATTCGCAAACTCAACCCCAAACCCGGCGGCAGCTTCGAGCACACGGTCTCGGAATCGGTCACGCCCGATGTTGTCGTGCGGGCGGACGGACATGGCGGCTGGCAGGTGGAACTCAATCCCGACGCCCTGCCGCGCGTTCTGATCAATCACAGCTACATGATCGCCGTTGGTCGGCAAGGCGGGGCAAAGGACGACCCCGACCAGACCTTCATGTCGGAATGCCTGCAGAACGCCAATTGGCTCACCCGCAGCCTCGATCAGAGGGCCCGGACGATCAGCAAGGTGGCGGCCGAGATCGTGCGTCAGCAATCGGCGTTTCTCGATCACGGCGTCGACCACCTGCGGCCGTTGAACCTGAAGACGGTGGCCGATGCGATCAAGATGCATGAATCGACCGTCAGCCGAGTGACGACCAACAAATACATGCTGACGCCGCGCGGATTGTTCGAACTGAAGTACTTCTTCACCGTCTCGATCGCCTCCGCCGAGGGCGGCGACAGCCATTCGGCCGAGGCAGTTCGTCACAGGATCAGGGCGTTGATCGAGAAAGAAAGCGCCGATGCGGTTCTCTCGGACGACGACATCGTCGACACGCTGAAGGCGGGGGGCGTCGAGCTCGCCCGCCGCACGGTCGCCAAATATCGGGAGTCGATGAACATTCCCTCGTCGGTCCAGAGACGCCGGGAAAAGCGGGCTCTGGCGAAGATTTCCGCGCACTAAAGGCGTCCCGGAAACGCGAAAATTAACCGGTCATTGACTTTTGAAAGGATGGCGGCTAGAAGCGCGCCGCAATCGACAGCGCACACTGTTGGCCCCGGAGACAATTGGCCGGATTACGCCCGACAAACGAAGGTACAGACCGCCCGCCCCTCTCGAAAAGCTTGGACGCGGGCGTCGCTTGGCGTAAAATGGGCACGTAACCAATCATAAGAAGGGAAACTCCATGAGTGTGCGTGTATCCGGCAAGCAGATGGAAATCGGCGAAGCGTTCCGGCAGCGGATCGAAGACCGAATCCAGGATGCGGTTACCAAATACTTCGACGGAGGGTATTCCGGGCAAGTGGTCGTTGCGAAGTCGCAGTCGCGATTTTCGGCCGATTGCCTGGTGCATCTCGATACCGGCGCGAACCTGCATGCCGCAGGCGAGGCCAATGATCCGCAAGTGGCCTTCGACACAGCCTTCGAGCGCGTCGAGAAGCGCCTGCGCCGCTACAAGCGCAAGCTGAAGGATCATCACGCCGGCGAAGCGTCGAACCCGCCGATCGAGGTGGCCTACACGGTCATGGACTCCGTCGATGAGGATCATGAGGAACTGCCGGAAGACTATGCACCGACGATCGTAGCCGAAAGCACGAAGAAGCTTCGGACGATGACCGTCGCTTCGGCCGTCATGGCCCTCGACATGACCGACGAACCCGTTCTTCTGTTCAGAAGCCCGGGAAAAGAACAATTGAATATCGTTTATCGTCGTAATGACGGTAATATCGGGTGGATCGATTCCGCCAACATCAAAGGCTGATGAGACTGGCGCGGGCGAATGCCATAGGCATTCGCCCGCCACCGGCTCAGACGCATGAAGGAAATTGATATGGCCTTGGCAGATTTGCTGCATCAGGATGCTGTCGTACCGACACTCAGGGTGAATTCGAAGAAGCAGCTGCTTCAGGAACTTGCGGCCAAGGCTTCCAAGCTCACAAATATCCCCGAGCGCGAGATCTTCGACGTCATCCTGCAGCGCGAACGGCTGGGCTCCACGGGCGTCGGCAATGGCATCGCCATTCCGCATGGCAAGCTGAACAAGGTCACGCAGATCACCGGCGTCTTCGCGCGCCTGGAAACCCCTGTCGACTTCGAAGCCCTGGACGACCAGCCGGTCGACCTCGTCTTCCTGCTGCTGGCCCCCGAAGGCGCTGGCGCCGATCATCTGAAGGCGCTGTCACGCATTGCGCGCGTACTGCGCGACCAGGATCTCGTTTCCAAGCTGCGCGCGACCGACTCCGCCTCGGCGATCTATACCTTCCTCAACGAAGAGCAGGCTTCCAACGCGGCATAAGCTGCGGGAGGCCGACGGCGGACATAAAAAAAGCGCCCTTCGAGGCGCTTTTTTCGTATCAGATGAGAGCGTCGCTCAGGCCTTGGCGGCATCCTCTGCTGCGGCTTCGGCCTTCGGGCCACCCTTGGCGACACCGACCATAGCGGGACGCAGAACGCGTTCGCCGATCGCGTAACCGGCCTGGACGACCTGAACGACGGTGTTGTTGGCGACATCGGGATTGGGAACTTCGAACATGGCCTGGTGGAAGTTCGGGTCGAACTTCTGACCGACCGGCTCGATCTTGCGGATCCCATGGCGCTCCATGGTGGCCAACATGCCGCGCTCGGTCATCTCGACGCCTTCGATCAGGGCGGTGACGGCGGCATCTGCACCCGCGCGGGCGTCTTCCGGCAGGCTCTCGATGGCGCGGCGCAGGTTGTCGGAGACCGACAGCATGTCGCGGGCAAAACCCGTCACGGCATAGGACTTCGCGTCCTTGATCTCGCGTTCGGTCCGGCGGCGCAGGTTGTCCATGTCGGCCGCCAGACGCAGGAAGCGGTCGCGCAGGTCGGCATTTTCCGCCTTCAGCGCATCAAGGGCTTCGGTCGCGGCGCCTTCGGCTTCGGTCGTCGCTTCGGCGTTTGTCTGGTCTTCCTGAGCTTCGGTAGCGTAAGCCTCAGCGGCGTCCGCGTCAGGTCCGTTCTTGTTGGTTTCTTCGGTCATGACGTTCTCCGAATGTCTGCAATTTGAACACGAGGTTCGATTTCGTGCCCGATATCAGGGTTTGGGGTGAAAAAATCAAGGGTCGCTGGCCAATTCGGCCTAACGCCCGGAGCGCGACAGGCGCGCCATGAGTTGGGCGGTGTAATCGACCATCGGCACGATGCGGGAATAATTGAGCCGCGTGGGCCCGATCACACCGACGGCGCCGACGATGCGGTCTTCACCATCGCGATAGGGTGCCACGATCAGCGAAGAGCCGGAAAGCGAGAAGAGCTTGTTTTCCGAACCGATGAAGATGCGGACACCCGGGCCGCTTTCGGCGAGGTCGAGGATCTCGACAAGACTTTCCTTGCGTTCCAGGTCGTCGAAGAGCAGGCGAAGGCGTTCGATGTCTTCGAGGTCGACCAGACCTTCCAGCAGATTGGCGCGACCGCGCACGATGAGACGCGTCGGGTTCTTGTCGGCCCCCTCGCCCGACCAGACTGCCAGGCCGCGCTTGACGAGGTCCTGGGACAGAGTATCGAGTTCGGAGGCGACCTCCGCCTTCATGCTGTCGATCTGACTGCGCAATTCGCGCAAGGTCTGGCCCGCCAAGTTTGCATTGAGGAAGTTGGCGGCTTCGGTGAGTTGGGACGCCGTGATGCCCGAGGGCAGGTCGATGATGCGGTTTTCCACCTGGTTGTGTTCGCCGACGAGCACGGCGAGCGCCTTGGTCGGCTCCAGCCTTATGAATTCCACATGCTTGAGGACGGGATCATTCTTTGCTGAGATGACCAGACCGGCGCCACGCGACAAGCCAGACAGCATGCGGCTCGCCTCGGTCAGCATGGTTTCCACCGGCTGGTCGGGGCTCGACGGGCGGATCTGGCGCTCGATCGAGTCGCGCTCGGTTTCCGAGAGATCCCCCACCTGCATAAAGGCGTCGACGAAGAAGCGCAGGCCAGCTTGCGTTGGAAGGCGGCCCGCGCTGACATGGGGGGCGTAGATCAGGCCCAGATGCTCGAGATCGCTCATCACGTTGCGCACCGAAGCGGGCGACAGAGACATCGGCAGAAGGCGGGAGAGATTGCGCGAGCCGAGCGGATCGCCGGAGTCGAGATAGGTCTCGACGATCCGTCGAAAGACCTCCCTGGAGCGGTCGTCCAGCGATGCGGCAACATCTGCGATGGTCGTCTTGGGTGCGGCCATTGTCAGCGCAGGCATGATCTCATTGTTTCCATGGGCAGAATATAGTCATTCGCATGACGATGACAAAGGGCAAATTCGCCCGAAGTCCCGAGTTGCCGGGCGTTCATTCGGTTTTTTCTTTGCAAAGGACAGCCACCCTCCTTAGAAGGCAGTGACAACCCAGGAGATTTCAATGCGGCCATCCGGCAGAAAAACAGATCAAATGCGCAAAGTCTCGTTCGAGCGCAATTTCTCCAAGCATGCCGAGGGGTCCTGCCTGGTGAAGTTCGGCGATACGCATGTGCTGTGCACCGCGAGCCTGGAAGACAAGACGCCGCCATGGCTGCGCAATTCCGGCAAGGGCTGGGTGACGGCGGAATATGGCATGCTGCCGCGCGCCACGGGTGAGCGCATGCGTCGCGAAGCCTCTTCCGGCAAGCAGAGCGGCCGCACGCAGGAAATCCAGCGGCTGATCGGCCGCTCGCTGCGGGCCGTCGTCGATCTGGAAGCGCTGGGTGAACGCCAGATCTCGATCGACTGCGACGTTATCCAGGCGGATGGCGGCACGCGCACAGCGTCGATCACCGGCGCCTGGATTGCGCTGCACGACTGCCTGAAATGGATGGAAGCGCGCAACATGGTGAAGGTGGAGAAGGTCCTCAAGGACCATATCGCCGCCATTTCCTGCGGGATCTTCGCCGACCAGCCGGTGATCGACCTCGATTATCTGGAAGACTCGGCCGCAGAGACCGATGCGAATTTCGTCATGACCGGCTCCGGCGGCATCGTCGAGATCCAGGGGACTGCCGAAGGCAAGCCGTTCAGCCAGGACGAATTCCTGACGCTGCTGGGTCTGGCCCGCAACGGCATCGACGAACTGGTTGCCCTGCAGAAGCAGGCGATCGGCTGAGGACTGCCGCATGATCGAAGGGGTTCTCGAAACGGCACTCTACGTGGACGATCTGGACAAGGCGGAAACCTTCTATGGGGAGGTGCTGGGGCTCCAGACGATCCGGAGAAACGGCAATCGACACATCTTCTACCGCTGCGGATCGGGCATCCTGCTGATCTTCAACGGCGTGGAAACGCTGAAACCCCTGCCGCCCGGCTCGCTGGGCGTGCCGAGACACGGCACGACGGGGCCAGGCCATGCCTGTTTCCGGGTCACCGGGAACGATCTCGACGCCATGGCGGACAAGCTGAAGAAAGCCGGTGTCGCCCTGGAATCGACCGTCACCTGGCCGAACGGCGCGCGATCCATCTATTTCCGCGATCCTGCGGGAAACAGCCTGGAATGCGCCGAGCCACGGCTGTGGGATCTGGAATAGGACATTCAATATGCGCAAGCTTGACACCCGCACCATCGTCGTTGCCAGCCACAATGCCGGCAAGATCGCCGAAATTGCCGACCTGATCGGCCCCTTCGGCTTCTCGGCCAAATCGGCCAAGGACCTTGCTTTCGTCGAGCCCGACGAAACGGGGACGACGTTCGAGGAAAATGCGGCGATCAAGGCGCTGGCCTCGGCCAAGGCCTCGGGTCTGCCGGCGCTGTCTGATGACAGCGGGTTGGTGATCGATGCGCTTGATGGTGCGCCCGGCGTCTACACCGCCAACTGGGCCGAGCGGGAAGACGGCAGCCGCGATTTTCCCTGGGCGATAGAGAAGGTCGAAAAGGCGCTTGCCGAGCGGGGCGCGACGGAGCCGGCTCAGCGGACTGCCCGCTTCGTCAGCGTGCTGTGTCTCGCCTGGCCGGACGGCCATACCGAATTCTTCCGCGGCGAGATCGAGGGCGTCGTTGCGTGGCCGCCGCGCGGGACCGCCGGCTTCGGTTACGACCCGATCTTCCAACCTGAGGGGCATGAGCGGACCTTCGGCGAGATGACGGCGGACGAGAAGCACGGCTGGCAGCATTCGGCCGCCCTGTCGCACCGGGCACGGGCCTTCAAACTTTTCGTCGAAACCTGCCTGGAGGCATGAGCCTTTGACCGAGAGGTCCTACACGCTTTTGCCCGACACGGGGGAACCCGGTTTCGGCGTCTATGTCCATTGGCCCTTCTGCGCGGCCAAGTGTCCCTATTGTGACTTCAATAGCCATGTGCGCCACCAGCCGGTGGACCAGGCGCGTTTCGTTCAGGCCTTCCTGACCGAAATGAAGACGATGCGGGCGCTGTCGGGGCCGAAGACGGTGACCAGCGTCTTCATGGGCGGCGGCACGCCGTCGCTGATGGAGCCCTCAACCGTCGGCGCCATTCTCGATGGCATCGCCTCCACCTGGCATGTGCCTGACGGCATCGAAATCACCATGGAGGCCAATCCCTCGAGCGTCGAGGCGACGCGGTTTCGGGGATATCGTGCGGCGGGCGTCAACCGGGTGTCGATGGGCGTGCAGGCGCTGAACGATGCAGACCTCAAATTCCTGGGGCGGCTGCATGACGTGGCGGATGCCTTGAAAGCGATCCGTCTGGCGCGCGAAATCTTTCCGCGCATGTCCTTCGACCTGATCTATGCGCGGCCAAACCAGACGGTGGAAGCGTGGGAACGGGAACTGAAGGAGGCGATCTCCTATGCGGTCGATCATCTGTCGCTTTACCAGCTAACGATCGAGGAAGGCACGGCCTTTTACGGACTGCACAAGGCCGGCAAGCTGATCGTGCCGGACGAGGAGCACGCGGCCACGCTCTATGAGGCGACGCAGGAGATTACCGCGCGCGAGGGCATGCCGGCCTACGAGGTTTCCAACCATGCGCGCCCCGGTGCCGAGAGCCGGCACAATCTGACCTACTGGCGATATGGAGACTATGCCGGCATTGGTCCCGGCGCGCATGGCCGGCTGACGCAAGGACGGACGAAAGTCGCCACGGCGGCCCAGAAGCATCCGGAAACCTGGCTTTCCGCCGTTGAGCAGGACGGTCATGGGATCGTCGATCGGGAGGATCTCGACAACGAGGCCCAAGCTGACGAATTGCTGATGATGGGACTTCGGCTGCGGGAGGGTGTCGATCTCGCCCGCTGGCAGCAGCTTTCCGGTCGAGATCCGGATCCTGACAAGGAGCAGTTCCTATTGGAACAGGGTTTTATCGAGCGACTGGGCAATTCCCGCCTGCGCTGCACCCCGGCCGGCATGCTGATCCTCAATGCCGTGGTGGCCGATCTCGCCTGCTGAACTGAAGGAGAGTGCCATGCCTGTCGATGACGCCTTCGCCCGCCATGACATGGCTGTGCTCTACGATGCCTTCAACATTCACGGGGTCGACAAGGATTTTTACCTCGGCCTCGGCTTTGAGGCCTGCCGGGTGCTCGACATCGGCTGCGGAACCGGCTCGATCGCATTGGCGCTGGCCGATCTCGGCCACACGGTGACGGGCCTCGACCCGGCGCCCGGCATGCTGGCGGTGGCGCGGAGCAAGGATACGGCCAACCGGGTGCGCTGGATTGAAGGGAATGTCCTCGATCCTGCGGTTTCGCTGCGGGACGCGTTCGACCTGATCATCCTGACGGGACATGTCTTTCAGGTGTTTCTCGACGATCGAGAAACGCTCACCATGCTCGATTTTGCGCGGCGTCATCTGGCTCCCGGAGGCCGCCTGGTCTTTGAGAGCCGCAATCCGCTGAGGCGAGCCTGGGAAAACTGGACAGAGCAACGGACGCGCGAGGTTCGCGAGATCGACGGGCTCGGTCGGGTCGAGGTCTATTATCAAGTGAAGGCGGTCGAAGCGGAGCACGTGACCTTCGATGCGGTGTTCACCCTGCTCGATACCGGTGAAAAGCGGGTCAGCGAAAGCCGGCTGCGGTTTGCGAACCGGGAGACGGTCGGTCGTCTTCTGACGCAAGCGGGTTTCGACAGCATCGAATGGCTGGGCGATTTCGATCGCAGCGCCTATTCCGAGACGAGCCCCGAGATCATTCCCATCGCCGTGGCTCAGGCCACGCCCGCGTGAAGATAGAGCCAGGTGGTCGGCTCGCCATCAAAGGCGCCGCCCGAGACGGTCTCGATGTCGACGCCGACAAAGCCGGCAGCTTCGCAGAGTTCTGCCAGTTCGTCCCGCGTCGGTCTGTTGTAGTAGCGTCCGAAGCGGTCTGTTCCTTGCGTGCCGCCTGTCTTGAAGCTGGCATAGAAGCGACCGTGGGGACGGAGGGCCTTGGCAATGCGGGCGAGCACATCCGCCAGATTGTCTTTCGGAACATGCAGCAGGCAGGCATTGGCCCAAATGCCATCGAACTCCGCCTCATAAGCCAGTTCCTGGAACGGCAGCACGAGAACCGGTCGCCCGAGCCGGCGCTCGGCCTGCGAAGCCATGGCGGCTGATCCATCCGAAGGGGTGACGTCGAAACCCAGTTGCAGCATGGCCTCACTGTCGCCGCCTGCGCCGCAGCCGAGTTCGAGGATGCGGGCAGCCACCGGAAGCCGCTCGACAAAACGGGTCATCTGGTGTTCGGGCACGCGGCGATCGCGTGCCGCGTAAAGCGCCGCGTTGCCTTCGTAAAATTGAAGGGAGGGGTCGCCGGTCATAAGATCCTCCCCAAGGAAAAGGCCGGCTTGGGAGCCGGCCTCGGTGTTCGTCTCATTCGTTGATCAGGCGTCGCAGCAGTTCGATTTCCTGCGACAGCTTCTGATCGGCGGAGATCAGTTCCTCGATCTTGCGGACCGCATGCAAGACCGTGGTGTGATCGCGTCCGCCGAAACGGCGGCCGATTTCTGGGAAAGAGCGGGGGGTGAGCGTCTTCGACAGATACATGGCGATCTGGCGCGGCTTGACGATGACCCGGGTGCGACGGTTGGAGACCAACTCCTGGCGCGAGACGTTGTAATGGCGGGCGACAACGCGCTGGATGTCTTCGATGCGGACGCGCTTCTGATCGCCGGCGCCAACGAGATGGGCGAGCAGTTCATCGACGCGCTCGATCGACAGGTTGGGCTCGAAGGAGCGACGGAAGAGCAACTGGTTGAAGGCGCCTTCGAGATCGCGGCCGCTGCTGGTGATGTTGCGGGCAACATGCTCGAGAATGTCGGCAGGAATGTCGAGCGACGGATCTTCCTTGCGGGCAGCGTCCAGGCGCGACTTCATCATGTCGAGGCGCATCTCGTAATCGGGCGCTTCCATCTCGATGGCAACGCCACCCTGGAGACGCGAACGGACGCGCGGGTCGAGCGATTCCAGCTCCCAAGGCGCACGGTCAGCGGCGACCACGACCTGCTTTGCGCTGTCGAGCAGCATGTTGAGCAGATGGCAGAACTCGTGCTGGATCATCTTACCCTGCAGGAACTGCATGTCGTCGATGATCAGGAGATCGATATTGCGCAGCGAGTCCTTCAGCGTCAGGGCATCATTGTCACGGATGGCGGTGGCGAAGCGCCACATGAAGTATTCGGCGGTCAGATAGACGACGCGGGGCGCGCGCGGGCTGTGAACGGCCGCATTGGCGATCGCCTGCAGAAGGTGCGTCTTGCCGAGGCCGACGGAGGAATGAATGAAGAGGGGGTTGAAGCGCACGGCACCGGCGCCAGCCTCTGCGATGGTCTTGGCTGCGGCGAGCGCCACACGGTTCGACGAACCCTCGACGAAGCCGTCAAAGGTGTAGCGGCTGTCCAGCGGCGAGCCGAAAAGCGGGCTCGCCGAGCTGGCGGCACGGCCTGTGACCGACGAAGGCGCCTGCGGGGCTGCGATCTGGCCGATGCTCTGCGGACCCGGCTTGCGGGAGGCCACCTGCTGCGGGGCCGGCTCGGCACCCGGCTGGCGCTCGTCGAGCGCCGGACCACGGGTGTTGCGGCTGGCGCTGCGCACCATGATCTCCACCTTGAGGATGGACGGATCCTCCGCCTGGAAAATCGAGGTGATAAGATCGAGATAACGGTTGTTGATCCACGACTTCAGGAAGGTCGTCGGAACCGTGAGACGCACCACGCTCTTGGAGGCGGAGTGCAGCTTCAGGCGGCCGAACCAGCTCTGGTACACGTCGACGCCCACCTGGGCTTTCAATCTTTTGCTGAACCGGTCGAAAAGAGCATCATGCTTCATTTCGGCATTCTCTCCTGCTCCTTCGGAGCACGCGGCGTCCAGCGCCGAATGTGCATGGTCCCCGTTTGCCAACGCACCGGCCGTCATAGAATTCATCTGCATTGTGCCGCCTTCCAAATCATTCCAGGCGTCGGGCGCCTCTTTACGCCGTCCGACAGCCGCTTCATCTCGTGCAGATCCGTAACCGGACCCAACTATCCCCGAATGGACCGGTTCCCAACCTCAGCCAAAAGACTGGTCCCGATCCGGCCATCGCCCCCAAACCGACGGCCTTGCCACTATCCTCGGTGAACGGCATCCTCGACATGCAGTCCACTTTCCCCGCCCGGCCTGAGGCTGGATCGAGGCACAAAACCGCCACCACGCGGAAACCGTCAGGTTTCCGATGCAATGCCGATCACTTTCTGAGAAAACGGAATGGAAACACTCCGTTCCGGCAAAGGTTGTCGTGGTGGAGCGGCATTTCTACCGACCGGACCGTCTTTCCAGACCAGTCCCACGCCCCTTGCTGGAGATCATTAATGCAGGATCAAATGGCAAGATCAACACTGATTTTTACGCGAAACGGACGCTTGGCCATTGACTCTTGGTACTTCATTTTTGCGTCACATTCGGCTGAAAAAGAATCGCTTTTGAATCAAGGAGATTCACAATCAGTCCCGAAATGGACCTTCTCCGAGGTCAAAAAATAAAAATTCTCTTGACTCGCAGAGGACCCAACCTGCCCCAACGTGAAGCGAGCGAATGGAGAGGCACCTCTCTCAACTAATTGAATTTGAAAGATTTTTTTTGTCATCCCGCTGACACGGTGCGGTGCACAAGTATATCATAAAACATGATTTTTATGTACCGGACCAAACCAACGCAAAAAGCCCGGCAAAATGCCAGGCTCTTATTAATTTGTCAGAAAGATGGCTGAATTTAGACAGCCAGGGCCTTCACACGAGCGGCAAGACGCGAGATCTTGCGCGATGCGGTGTTGGCATGAACCACACCCTTGGTGGCTGCGCGCTGGATCTCCGGCTGAGCTGCCTGGAGGGCGTCCTTGGCGACAGCAGCGTCGCCAGAAGCGATGGCTTCTTCGACCTTGCGGATGAAACCACGGACCCGCGAACGACGAGCCTTGTTGACTGCAGTGCGGGCAGCGATCTTGCGGGTCGCCTTTTTCGCCGAAGCTGTATTGGCCATAGATGCCTCTCTCGAATTCAAATCAAAGCCCACCATGCCGCGTCGGGTCGTTGCGACCTGCCATACCAGCACTTGGGGAGCTGTTTCATGGGAAAAGCGCAGTGGCTTTCCCAACCGTGGGCGGGCATATAGCGGGAAAGCGTGAATGCGTCAACGCGGATTCTGCAGGAATTGCGCCTTGCGGCTGCTTATCTGTTCCTGAATGCCGGCTTGCGCTTCTCGACGAAGGCAGCCATACCCTCCTTCTGATCTTCCGTTGCAAACAGAGAATGGAAGAGGCGGCGCTCAGAGCGCAGGCCTTCGGTCAATGTCTGCTCAAAGGCGCGGTTGACCGCCTCTTTGGCCATCATGACGGCGGTGCGCGAGAAAGCCGCGATCTTGGCGGCGGCGTCCAGGGCTTCCTCCAGCAGGCGCTCTGGCTCCACGACGCGGGCGACGAGGCCTGCGCTTTCGGCCTCTGCCGCATCCATCATGCGCCCTGTCAGGCAGAGGTCCATGGCCTTGGCCTTGCCGACAGCGCGGGTCAGGCGCTGGGAGCCGCCCATGCCGGGAATGATGCCGAGCGTGATCTCGGGTTGGCCGAATTTCGCGGTCTTGGAGGCAATGATAAAGTCACACATCATGGCCAGCTCGCATCCGCCGCCAAGCGCGAAGCCGGATACTGCCGCAATGATCGGCTTGCGGAAGCCGGCAATGTCGTCCCAGCCGCCGATGAAGCCGCCGGTATAGGCATCGACGAAATCGAGCGACTGCATCTCCTTGATATCCGCACCCGCGGCGAAGGCCTTTTCAGACCCTGTGAGAACCACAGCGCCGATGTCGCGATCGGGTTCCAACTCGGCCAGAAACTCACGCAGTTCGCGCATCACCGTCGAATTGAGCGCGTTCAGCGCCTGGGGCCGGTTCAGCGTGATGATCGCAACCCGGTCTCGGCGTTCGGTCAACAGCGTTTCGAATGACATGTCTCTCTCCCTGGCTGGCCCTTGCGGCTCACTTCTGGCAGCGGCGACAATAGAATGTCGAGCGGCCGGATTGAACTATCCTTTCGACGGTACCGCCACAACCATCCGTGAGGCATTCCCTGCCCTCGCGATCATAGGCGCGGAAGAAGTGCTGGAAATAGCCCAGCGTGCCATCGGTCTGGATATGGTCACGAAGGGACGAGCCGCCGGCCTCGATCGCGTCGACGATGACTTCGCGGATCGCATCGGCGAGCAGGATCAGTTCCGGTTTCGGCTTGCCGGTCTTGGTAACCAGGGTCGAAACCTTGCGGGTGGGCGACAGATGGGAGCGCCAGAGCGCCTCGCAGACATAGATATTGCCGAGGCCGGCGATCACCTTCTGATCGAGGAGCGCACTCTTCAAGGGCTGGCTGCGATCGGCAAAGCGCGAGGCAAGATAATTGGCGGACAACATATTGCCGACGGGCTCGGGGCCGAGGTCGCGGAATGCGGGGTAATCGTCGAGTTGGGCACGGTCGACGAGATCCATAAAGCCGAAGCGGCGCGGGTCATTATAGATGACGCGAACTGGACCCTCTGCGCGTTCCAGATGGAAGAGCACGTGGTCGTGTTTTTCGTCCTTGCTGCGCTCGTGATGGAAGACGCCGGGAGTGTTTGCGGCCTCCCCCTCCTCGATGCGGAAGGAGCCGGACATGCCGAGATGGGCGATGATGGTGGCGCCGTCGTCCAGATCGATCAGCAGATACTTGGCACGGCGGGACAGGGCCGCAATGCGGCGGCCTTCGACCCTTGCGGCAAAATCGCGCGGCAGGGGAAAGCGCAGATCTGCGCGCCGCAACTCCAGCCGCTGCAGTTGCGCGCCTTCCATCGTCGGCGCAAGGCCGCGGCGGACTGTCTCTACCTCTGGCAATTCCGGCATTTCAGCCCATCTTTCTGTTTGAAGCGCCTGTTTTACGGTCTATAGACCAGCCATGAAGCCGGTGCACTTGCGCAGATAGCGCGCGCAAGCCCTTTTCGCTATGGTCCGCCCGACCTGTCCGATACGTGGAGTAAATCGATGACCGAGAGCCGCATTTCCGCCGATGGTGGCATGGAAACCTCCTACGGGTTTCGCCAGGTCGACGAACAGGAAAAGCAGGGCCTGGTCAACGAGGTCTTCCACAAGGTGGCCAAGCGCTACGACATCATGAACGACGTAATGTCGGCGGGCCTGCACCGCGTCTGGAAGGACGCAATGGTCGCCTCGCTCAATCCGCGCAAGGATCCTAACTACAAGGTGCTTGATGTGGCTGGGGGCACCGGCGACATCGCATTCCGCATCGTGGAGGCCTCCAACCGGCTGGCCCATGCAACCGTGCTCGACATCAACGGCTCGATGCTGGGTGTCGGCGCGGAACGGGCGGAGAAGAAGGGGCTCACCCCCAACCTCACCTTCGTCGAGGCCAATGCCGAAAGCCTGCCCTTCGAGGACAACACTTTCGACGCCTATACGATCGCGTTCGGAATTCGCAACGTGCCGCATATCGATGTGGCGCTGTCGGAAGCCTTTCGCGTGCTGAAACGTGGCGGGCGTCTTCTGGTGCTGGAATTCTCCGAGGTCGAGATGCCGCTCTTGGACAAGGTCTATGATGCCTGGTCGTTCAACGCGATCCCGCGTTTCGGCAAGATGATCACCGGTGACGCCGAACCCTACCAGTATCTGGTGGAATCGATCCGCAAGTTCCCGAACCAGGCGGACTTTGCCCGGATGATCGAACGCGCCGGTTTCTCCAGCGTGCGCTTCACCAATTATACCGGAGGCATCGCGGCGCTGCATTCCGGCTGGAAGATCTGAACCCCATGAGCACGATCGGTGCATATGTCCGCCTGGCGCGGGTTGGTTGGGTGCTTGTGCGGGAAGGCGTTGTTGCAGCGCTGCCGTCGGAAGGATTGCCGCCGCTCGTGGGTTTTGCCAAAGCCGCTGTGGCGCCGCTTGCCCGCAGCCGGACGAAATCCGTCGAGCGGGCCGACCGGCTCGCCAATGCCGTGGCGCGTCTCGGTCCCTCCTATGTGAAGATCGGCCAGTTTCTCGCCACCCGACCCGATGTCGTCGGCGCCGATTTTGCCGAGGATCTCTCCGGCCTGCAGGACCGGATGGCATTTTTCCCGACCGAGGCATCCCGGTCGACGATCCGCGAGTCGCTCGGCCGGACGATCGAGGATCTTTATGCGTGCTTCGAGGAGCCGATTGCGGCTGCCTCGATCGCGCAGGTGCATCCGGCTGAAGTCGAGACACCTGAGGGGCGTCGCAAGGTCGCCGTGAAGGTCATCCGACCGGGCGTGCGCAAACGTTTCGCGGCCGATCTCGAAGCCATGTATCTGGTCTCCCGTCTGCAGGAGCGCTTCATCCCGAATTCCCGGCGTTTGCGCCCCGTGGAGGTGACGAAGACGCTGGAGCAGACCACCAAGGTGGAGATGGATCTCCGGCTTGAGGCGGCAGCGCTGTCGGAGATCGCGGAGAACACGGCCGAGGATCCGGGCTTCCGGGTGCCCCAGGTCGACTGGGAGCGAACCGGGCGTGATGTCGTCACCATGGAATGGATCGACGGCATCAAGATGTCGGATGTCGAAGGCCTGAGGGCCGCCGGACATGACCTGAATGCGCTTGCCGATACGCTGATCCAATCCTTCCTGCGTCACACGCTGCGAGACGGCTTCTTCCATGCCGACATGCATCCGGGCAATCTGTTCGTCGATGCCTCCGGAACGATCGTGGCAGTCGACATGGGGATCGCCGGGCGGCTTGGAAAGAAAGAGCGCCGGTTTCTCGCCGAGATTCTCTATGGTTTCATCACGCGCGATTACATGCGCGTCGCCGAGGTTCATTTCGAAGCCGGATACGTGCCTTCTCATCATAATGTCGCAAGCTTTGCCCAGGCGATCCGGGCGATCGGCGAGCCGATCCATGGACAACCGGCCGAGACCATTTCCATGGGCAAGCTCCTGACGCTACTGTTCGAGGTCACCGAGATCTTCGACATGGAAACGCGGCCAGAACTGGTGATGCTGCAAAAGACGATGGTGGTCGTGGAGGGTGTGTCGCGCATTCTCAATCCGCGCTTCAACATGTGGAAGGCGGCCGAACCGGTCGTCTCCGGATGGATCCGCGACAATCTCGGGCCCAAACGCATCGTCACCGACCTGAAGGACGGCGCCAAGGCTGCCATGCGGCTGGCCGAGGCCCTGCCGGACATCGCCACCAAGACGGAAAAGCTTCATGGCGAGATCATGCGCATGAGCGAAGAAGGGTTGCGTTTCGACGCGCAGACCGCCGAGCGGATCGGACGGGCAGAGGCCAGGCACACGCGGTCCGGACGGATCGCGCTCTGGGTGATTGCCCTCGCGCTCGTAGCGATCGCCATTCAGCTTTCCTGACACGTTTGGGGCGGGCCGGCCGAGCGCCAAAATTTTTCGTCAGACATGATGGAACAATAAGCGCTGTCGGGCGTTCGAACCACATACTGCGCTCTTTGTTCCGTCTGGAAATTCATGTCCGCCACACAAACCGGCCTGGTCCGATCCGCCCTGCTCTTCCTGCTGATCGGCACGGGTATCCTTGTTATCATCATCGTTGCCACTTTCGGTCTGGTGGAGCGAACCCGCACGACTTTCGGCGACATCCTTGTCGAGCGTGATATCCGCCGCATGTCTGCAGACCTGATGCAGAAGCTCACGGATGGAGAAACCGGCCAGCGCGGTTTTCTGATCACAGGGGACGAGGTGTTTCTCAGCCCCTATGAACAGGCCGTCGGCGAGATCCGCTCCGCCGTCGAAGCGCTTGCGGAAAAGGTGGACGGACGCCCGGTCAAAGAGCGGGACACGACTGAGCTGCGCAGCCTGGTGGAGAGCAAGCTCACGGAAATGGCCCGCACCATCCAACTGGTTCGCGATGGCGATCAGGCGGCAGCCGTCGCACTCGTCGAGACAAATGTCGGGCGCAAGAACATGGATCGGATCCGCGAGATCCTCGAGGATTTCAAGGACAAATCCGATCTGGCGATCGACAAGGGCGCCGACCAGCAGATCGATGCAACCCAGCAACTGCAGTGGATCACGATCGCCGGCGGTGTCGCGATCATCGTGATCATGGGCGCGGCCCTCTTCGTCGTCGCCCAGCATATCCGGGCTCTCGCCACTTCGCAGCAGGAAGTTCGCCGCCTCAACGAAGGCCTGGAGGCGCGCGTTGCCGAGCGCACCGAGGACCTGATGCAGGCGAACCAGGAAATCCAGCGCTTCGCCTATATCGTGACGCATGACCTTCGGGCGCCGCTCGTCAACATCATGGGCTTTACGGCGGAATTGGACACCTCGCTGAAGGCCCTGCAAACCTATGTTTTGAACGAGGGCAAGCCGTTGTCGGAGGACGAGATCCAGACTGCACGGCTGGCGGCTGCCGAGGATCTGCCGGAAGCGATCGGCTTCATCCGCTCCTCTACACGCAAGATGGACGGGCTCATCAATGCCATCCTGAAGATCTCCCGCGATGGCCGGCGGCAGCTGAAGCCGGAAGAGATCGAGCTCAAGCCACTGGTCGAGACGATCACGGCGAGCGTCTACCACCAGATCAGCGAAAGCGACGGAGCGATTGACCTCGACATCCGTGCCGATCGGCTGATTACCGACCGGCTCTCGGTCGAGCAGATACTCTCAAATCTGGTGGACAACGCCATCAAATACAAAAGTCCGGACCGGCCGCTGGCCCTCTCCATTCGCTCCATGCCCGAAGGCCGCCACATGGTGCGGATCGAGGTGCAGGACAACGGACGCGGGATTGCGGAGCAGGATCACGAACGTGTGTTCGAGCTCTTTCGCCGGTCTGGACAACAGGATAAAGCTGGCGAGGGCATCGGCCTTGCCCATGTTCGTTCATTGGCTCGGAACCTTGGCGGGGAAATCAGCGTTACCTCTCGTTTAGGAGAGGGATCGACCTTCGTGCTCAGGCTGCCATCCGATCTGTCACGCTTAGTACGGAGTTGATTATGAAAGCGGTGGGCAAAGAAGTTACGATCATCATGATCGAGGATGACGAAGGTCATGCTCGTCTTATCGAAAAGAACGTCCGGCGTGCCGGCGTCAACAACGACATCATTCCGTTCACCAACGGGACCGAGGCGCTCGATTATGTCCTGGGTTC
Source organism: Allorhizobium sp. DMC15 (assembly GCF_056314065.1). Classification (NCBI taxonomy): domain Bacteria; kingdom Pseudomonadati; phylum Pseudomonadota; class Alphaproteobacteria; order Hyphomicrobiales; family Rhizobiaceae; genus Allorhizobium; species Allorhizobium sp. DMC15. Next base: position 290,833 of record NZ_JBQUZB010000001.1, on the reverse strand, counting down.
GGACCGGAGCGGAAAGGTTTCGGAAGACCGTTATCTTCTGATCCTGCTCGATCTCAACCTGCCCGACATGTCCGGCACGGATATTCTCGACCAGATCAAATCCAATCCGCATACGCGGCGCATGCCTGTGGTCATTCTGACGACGACGGACGACGAGCGCGAAATCCAGCGGTGCTACGACCTCGGGGCCAATGTCTATATCACCAAACCTGTCGATTACGACAATTTCGCCAATGCCATCAGGCAGCTCGGTCTCTTCTTTTCTGTCATGCAAATCCCATGAGCTCGGACCCGCTCCGATGAGTTTCCGCGTCCTCTATATCGATGACGACGCGGCAATTGCGCGCCTGGTGCAAAAACACCTGGGGCGCCTCGGCCATGACATGGCCCATGCAGAAACGGCCAATGATGCGCTCAACCTGCTGAAGAGCGGGGAGTTCGACGCGATCGTGCTCGATCACTACCTGCGCAATACGACAGGTCACGAGGTGCTGGCCCTGATGCGGGAGACGCGGGTCGATCTGCCTGTCGTCTACGTGACCGGCTCGAACGAGGCGCAGATCGCCATCGAGGCAATCAAGGCAGGGGCTGCCGATTACGTCATCAAGACGGTCAGCGAGGACTTTCTGTCGCTGCTGACGAGCGCCATCGAGCAGTCGATCGCGAATGCACAGCTGCGCGCCGCCAAGGAGCGGGCGGATGAAGAAATCCGCCTGGCCAAGGAGCGGGCGGAAGCTCTGCTCGCCGAGGTCAATCACCGCGTCGCCAACTCGCTTGCCCTCGTCGCCAGCCTGCTCCGGCTGCAGATTTCCAGCGCGCGCAGCGAAGAGGTGAAGGCGGAACTCGCCGAGACGCAGGCCCGCATCACCGCGATCGCCGGCATGCATCGCAGCCTCTACACCTCCGACGACGTGAGCCGTGTCGAACTCGACCGGTATCTCGGGCGGCTGACCGCGGAGCTATCGAATTCGCTGAGCAGCGCGGAAAAGCCGATGCGGCTGATGCTCGATGCCGACCATATCTCCATGAGTGCCGACAAGGCGGTCTCGGTGGGCATGATCGTCACCGAACTCGTCACCAATGCCTATAAATATGCCTATGCGCCCGGCGAAAACGGTGACATCCGCGTCCATCTCAAGCGGCTCTCCGAAGAGGAGGCCATGCTGCGGGTCGAGGACGACGGGATCGGCATGAATCCCGATGACGCACCGAAGGGGACCGGGCTCGGCAGTCGGATCGTCAAGTCGATGGCGTCTACGCTGGGCGATGGGCTGCGTTATCTGGAGGGGCAGGCGGGCACGGTGGCCGAGGTGCCGCTGAAGCTCGACGTGACCGCCTGATCCGGCTCGACCGTTTACCAGGAACACGTGACGGCGTTTGCCTCTGAGCCGATTTGCGCTAGGGTCGCACCGACAAAAGGGGCCCTACTTTCATGACCTTGGCCGGTAAACGCATCGTTTTGATTATCGCCGGCGGTATCGCCGCCTATAAAAGCCTGGACCTGATCCGCAGGCTGCGCGAGCGTGGCGCAAAGGTGACCCCGATCATGACGCGGGCGGCGCAGGAATTCGTGACCCCGCTTGCCGTCGGCGCGCTTTCGGCGAGCCATGTCTATCTCGATCTGTTTTCCCGCGAGGACGAGCAGGATGTCGGCCATATCCGGCTGGCGCGGGACTGCGACCTGGTCCTGGTGGCACCGGCCACGGCCGACCTGATGGCGAAGATGGCGCATGGGCTTGCGGATGATCTCGCTTCCGCCGTGCTGCTTGCCAGCGATCGGCCCATTCTCATCGCGCCGGCGATGAACCCGAAGATGTGGGACAATGCCGCAACCCGGCGCAATGTCGCGACGCTGAAGGGGGACGGGGTCACGATGATCGGCCCGATGGCGGGCGAGATGGCCGAGAGCGGCGAGCGCGGTGTGGGCCGGATGGCCGAACCACTGGAAATCGTCACCGCGGCGGAAGACCTTCTATCCGGGCCGAAGCCGCTCGCCGGCCTCAAGGCCGTCGTGACATCAGGCCCGACCCATGAGCCGATCGATCCGGTGCGCTACATCGCCAACCGTTCGTCGGGGAAGCAGGGGCATGCCATTGCCGCAGCACTCGCCCGGCTCGGCGCGGAGGTAACGCTGGTATCCGGGCCGGTGACCATCGCCGACCCGGTCGGTGTGCAGGTTCTGCATGTGGAGCGGGCAGAGGAGATGCGCGATGCCGTCATCGCCAATCTCCCGGCGGATATCGCCGTGATGGTCGCGGCCGTTGCCGACTGGCGCGTGGCCTCAGGTTCCGAACAGAAAATCAAGAAGCAGCCGGGCGAAGCGCCGCCACCATTGATGCTAACCGAGAACCCCGACATCCTGAAGACCGTGGGCCATCACGCGAAACGGCCGCGCCTCGTGGTGGGCTTTGCGGCGGAAACGCAGAACGTGGAAGAGAACGGGCGGGCGAAGCTCGAACGCAAGGGGGCGGATCTGATCGTGGCCAACGACGTTTCGCCACAGACCGGCATCATGGGCGGAGACCGCAACCGCGTGCAGCTGATCACGCGCGACGGCGTGGAAGCGTGGCCGGACCTGTCGAAGGAGGACGTGGCCGAGCGACTGGCGCTGTGGATCGCCACGCAAATGTCGGGTGCCTCGGCATGAGCCTCTTCACCCGCGACGGATTTACCGCTTTTGTCGAGAGCCTTCCGGCCACCAGCCAAGTCGACCAGTGGGATAGCCGGGTCGGCAAAGTCGGGGACAAGGTTTTTGGCCTGCTGTCCGACAACGACCGGCACCTGGCCTTCAAAGTCAGCGAGGAAAGCTTCGAGATTTTGACCGCCTTGCAGGGCGTCTCGCAGGCGCCCTATTTCGCCAAGCGGAAATGGGTGAGCGTCGCCCCGGATACGGAGCTTCAAGAGGCCGAGCTTACGGAATATCTGCAGCGATCCTACCGAGCTGTCGCTGGCAGCCTGACACGCAAGCTCCGGCGGGAACTGGGGATCGACGACTGAGGCCGGAGATCAACCGGCAAGCGCGACCGACCGGATCTGTGGCATGTCGATCCGTGCCGATACCGGCTTGAACTCCGCGGCCTCCAGGCCCTTGGCGCTCAGGATGACGGCACTCGAAGGCGGAATTTCCACCCAGGTGTCGGCTTCGTCGTTGAGCGGTTCGGACACGAGGCAGTAGCTGCCCTTCGGCCCCATGGGCGCAGCATAGAGCGTCGGGGCGAATTCGTCGGTGGAATAGCGAACGGCATAGAGCGTGTCGCCGTCCGAAAAGGCTGCGGTCATGCGGACGCGGGCTGCGCCGGTCAAATGCAGGCTGATCTGCTCGACGAAGCCGACCGCCTCGCTCATGGCTGCCAGCGGGCGCTCCCTGAGGCCGAACTGCAGGGCGAGCAGGAAAAGCAGCTCGCTGTCCGTCGTGCCGACGCGGGCATTGAAATGCGCGTCGTCGAGCATGGCTTCCATCGGCCGGCGGATGCGGTCGAAATGGTCGATCTGGCCATTGTGCATGAAGGACCAGGTGTCATGCACGAAGGGATGGCAGTTGTCGCGGCGGGTCGAGCCGTGGGTGGCGGCACGGACATGGGCGAGGAAGAGCGGCGAGCGAATCTGGCGGGCGAGGCTTTTCAGATTGCAGTCGGACCAAGCCGGCAGGACGTCGCGGAAACGACCCGGTTCCGGCCGGTCCCCATACCAGGCAATGCCGAAACCGTCGGCATTGGTCGCGGTCTTGGCGCGAGTCGCACAATGGGACTGTTCGATGAGCGAGTGGGCAGGCGAGGTGACGAGTTCCTCAAGGAAGATCGCTTCTCCGCGATAGGCTGCCCAACGACACATGCGTTTCACAACTCCGGAAGGCGCCGACACGAAGGCTGCCCGACGCCAGTGTTCGCCTGATAAACTAACGATTCGCAAACATCTCCACTTTCATGACAGAAATTTGTCGGCGGCAGCAATTGTTTTCTGCAGTGCAGCACGAGCAAATGTGAACACTGCGTTCCGTCCGGCCCTGCTGCAGCCACGGGGAAGAGCGGCTATATTGCGCCTCAATCAACGCATTTCGGCCCGAGGAGCCAGTCCCGATGTCCATTCGTCCCGTCAAGCATGAGAGCCGCGCCACTCCGACCATGGAAGGTGCCGGCGTGAAGCTGCACCGCGTGTTCGGCTTCGGCGATCCGTCGATGACCGACCCCTTCCTGATGATGGACGATTTCCGCAACGACGATCCGGGCGATTACATCCGCGGCTTTCCCTGGCATCCGCATCGCGGCATCGAGACGATCACCTATGTGCTGGCCGGCACCGTCGAACATGGCGACAGCCTGGGCAATCAGGGCATGCTGGGCGCCGGCGACCTGCAATGGATGACGGCCGGTAGCGGCATCATGCACCAGGAGATGCCGAAGGGCGATTTTGCCGGACGCATGCATGGCTTCCAGCTCTGGGCGAACCTGCCATCCTCGCTGAAGATGACCAAGCCGCGCTACCAGGACATCAAGTCGGCCGACATTCCTGTTGTCGTGGATGACGACGGCACATCCGTGCGGGTCATCTGTGGTGACTTCTGGGGCAAGAGCGGCCCTGTCGACGGCATTGCCGCAGAGCCCGTCTATCTCGACATCTCGGTGCCGCCGGGCAAGCGCAAAACCTTCCCCGTCGATACCTACCGCTCAGCTTTTGCCTATATCTTCGCCGGCTCCGGCTCGTTCCGCGATGCGTCGAAACCCTTCGGCGTGAAGGTGGAGAAGGAGTATATGGGCGAGGAGCTCAACATCCGCGACCTCTCCGGCAATCGCACGCTCGTCGTCTTCGACACCGGTGACGAGATCACCGTTCAGGCCGGCGAGAAGGGCATCCGCTTCCTTCTCGTCACCGGCAAGCCGATCAAGGAGCCGGTCGCCTGGCATGGCCCGATCGTCATGAACAGCCGCGAAGAACTGATGCAGGCGATGAAAGAGCTGCAGAACGGAACTTTCATCAAGGCCGATCATTAACCTCCCGCAGTCAAGTTCATCTCGCCCGGCGTCCTCCAGCGCCGGGCTTTTCTTTGCCCGGAGGATGCCATGCGGGTGACGGGATCATGCCAGTGCGGCGAAGTTCGCTACGACGCGGAGATCGATCCGCTGCGGATCGGGATCTGTCATTGTACCGATTGCCAACGCCTGACCGGGTCTGCCTATCGCGTGACGGCTGCAGCCCTCCCCGGCAGTCTTGGCCTCGTCTGCGGGGAACCACGGCGCTACCGCAAATTCGGTGAGAGCGGAAAGCCGAGCGACCAGTTCTTCTGCGGCAACTGCGGTTCGCCGCTCTGGCGCGAAAGCGCCGACGGGGCCATCGGTATCCGGCTCGGCACCATTGACCAGCGACGGGAGCTCAAGCCTCACCACCAGTCATGGCTGAGCTCCGCCCTGCCCTTCGTCTTCGATATCCGCGACCTCGAGTGCCACGCCGACAGCTGAAAATTTTCAGTTCCTCGAATCGACCGACCACAGGGCGTGGAAATGGTGCACCGGGCCATGGCCCGATCCGACAGACAAACTACCCGAGGTGCGCACAGCCTCTTTAAGCCATGCCTTTGCGGCACGCACCGCGTCCTGCGGTTCGAGCCCCTTGGCAAGTTCCGCCGCGAGCGCGCTGGACAGCGAGCAACCGGTGCCATGGGTGTTGGGCGTGGCAATGCGGGATGCCTCGAACCAGGTCACCTGCCCCTCCGCCACCAGAACATCGGGACTTTCGTGACCGGCGAGATGCCCGCCCTTGACCAGCACGCCTTTCGCCCCAAGCGCCGTCAGCCGCACGGCCTGGGATTCCATGATGCGGCGGTCGGAGGCTTCCGGATCTCCGAGCAGGGCTGCGGCCTCGGGCAGATTGGGGGTTACAAGTGTTGCGAGTGGCAGCAGACTTTCTTTGAGGACTGTAACGGCCGCGGGATCGAGCAATGCGGCGCCACCCTTGGCGATCATCACCGGATCGAGCACGACGGGAATGCCGCGATGAGGGCTCAGGGCTTCTGCAACGGCCCGCGCAATGCCGGCATTGGCGATCATGCCGATCTTCACCGCATCGACGCGGATATCGGCAAAGACCATGCGGATCTGTTCTGCAACGAAATCCGGATCGAGGGGACGTACCGCCGAGACGCCTTGCGTGTTCTGGGCGGTGAGCGCGGTGATCACGGCCATGCCATAACAGCCCCGGGCGGCAAAGGTTTTGAGATCGGCCTGGATGCCGGCACCACCGGAGGGATCGGAGCCGGCGATGGACAGGACGTTGCGGATCGGATTGGTCATCGGCGCGCTCCCTTCGACGGTGGAGCGGCGGCGGACTCGGGCAGCCAACTGCCGGATAGACCGAACGACTCCCTCCGCCAGCATGATCTGGTTCAGGTTCAAAGGGTGCTTCTCAGCCCGGCTTTCGCCGGACGCCCCTGTCTGCGTCCTGTCTATCTCAGACCGGTCTGCCTGTCACCGGCGCGACTTGTCTTTGATCAATTCATTTGCCGCTTGTCGCCAAATTGGTTACCTGCCTCCCGTTCCCCCAGCATCAGGTGTACGCTCTTGACCATTTCCCCCTCGCCTCTTCCCGCCCGCTCCTATCACGGCTTCCTGTTCGACATGGACGGAACGCTGCTCAACTCGATCGCCGCCGCCGAGCGGGTCTGGGGCCGCTGGGCGGCGAAAATGGGGCTCGATGTCGAGGCTTTCCTGCCGACCATGCATGGCAAGCGCGGCATCGATACGATCCGGGGGCTGAACCTTCCGGGCGTGGACGTCGTCGCCGAAGCGCTGGAAATCGAGCGCGGCGAGATCGAGGATGTCGAAGGGATCGTGCCGATCGCCGGGGCGATCGAGTTTCTGAACGCGCTTCCGGCCGAGCGCTGGGCGATCGTCACCTCGGCGCCCTCGGCGCTTGCCCGCGCCCGGATCGCGGCCGCCGGGCTGCCGCAGCCGCTGAAGATCGTCACGGCGGAAGACGTCAAAATCGGCAAGCCGGATCCGGCCGGCTACAGGCTGGGCGCAGAGCGACTGGGCGTCGATCCGACCCATTGCCTGGTGTTCGAGGATGTGATGGCGGGCGTGCTGGCCGGCGAAGGGGCCGGCGCCGATGTCATGGTGATCACGGCCACCCATACACATCCGCTGGAAACACGCCACCCGAGCCTGCACGGCTATGAGGGCGTGACGGTGGATGTCGATGGTGAAGGATTGATCCGGCTGCGTTACTGCTAAGGCCGCTGCGAGGCTGGTCTCACGAGCGCAGAGCGGCATGCGCCCCATGGAGCGCATGCCGGACATGTGAGGCGATCACGCCGCCTTGGCGACGTGATATTCCTTGATCGCGACCATTTTGATCGCCGGATAACGCTCCGCCTCGTAGCGCAGCGAGAACTGGTCCTGCGCCATGAAGACGGGATCGCCGTCCAGATCGCGGCAGATATCGCCGCGTCGCTGGGTCATGAACTTTTCCAGATCATCCTTGTTGTCGGCCGAGATCCAGCGGCAGACGGAGAAACGCGACATTTCGAAGGAGACCGGCAGCGTGTATTCGGCCGACAGGCGTTCCTTCAACACGTCGAGCTGCAGCGCACCGACGACGCCGACGATGGCCGGCGAGCCATCTTCCGGCGAGAAGAGCTGGACGACGCCTTCTTCCGCCATCTGCTGCAAAGCTTCCTTCAGCTTCTTCGCCTTCATCGCATCCTCCAGCCGCACGCGGCGCAGGATTTCCGGCGAGAAGTTCGGCACGCCCTGGAAAACGAGGTTTTCGCCTTCGGTCAGCGTATCGCCGATGCGCAGCGTGCCATGGTTGGGGATGCCCACCACGTCACCGGCAAAGGCGGTGTCGGCCAGCTGGCGCTGCGAGGCGAAGAAGAATTGCGGTGCCGTCAGCCCCATCAGCTTGCCGGTGCGGGCGAGCTTGGCCTTCATGCCGCGCTCCAGCTTGCCCGAGCAGATGCGGGCAAAAGCGATGCGGTCGCGGTGGTTCGGGTCCATGTTCGCCTGGATCTTGAAGACGAAGGCCGTCATCTTTTCTTCCGAGGCATGCACGGTTCTGACATCGGCCACCTGGTCGCGCGGCGGGGGCGCATAGGCACCCAGCGCATTGATCAGATCGCGCACGCCAAAATTCCGCAAAGCCGAGCCGAAGAATACGGGCGTCATGTGGCCTTCCAGGAAAGCCTTCTGGTCGAAGGGACGGCAGGCCTCGACGGCGAGCTCCAGTTCATCGACGAAAGCCGCACGCTCATTTTCCGGCAGGTGATCGGCAACACTCTGCGGGCCGTTGACCTTGGTCGGCTCGGCCTGGGTGTCATTGCCCCGGAAGGTGCTGTTGGCCAGATTGTAGGAGCCACAGAAGCTCTTTGAGCGGCCGACCGGCCAGGTGATCGGGGCCGTGTCGAGCGCGAGCTTCTCTTCGACCTCATCCAGGATCTCGAAGATATCCCGGCTTTCGCGGTCCATCTTGTTGACGAAGGTGATGATCGGGATGTCGCGCATGCGGCAGACTTCGAACAGCTTCAGCGTGCGCGGCTCGATACCCTTGGCGGCGTCGATGACCATGACGGCGGCATCCACGGCCGTGAGTGTGCGGTAGGTGTCGTCGGCGAAGTCTTCGTGACCGGGCGTGTCGAGAATGTTGAAGACATTGCCTTCATATTCGAAGGTCATCACCGAGGTGACGACCGAAATGCCGCGCTCGCGCTCGATCTTCATCCAGTCCGACCGGGTCTGGATGCGATCCTTCTTGGCCTTTACTTCACCGGCGAGCTGGATCGCACCGCCGAACAGCAGCAGCTTTTCGGTGAGCGTCGTCTTGCCGGCGTCCGGGTGGGCGATAATAGCAAAGGTGCGGCGGCGGGAGACCGCCTCTGCGAGCGTTTCAGCCATGTCTCAGGAATTCCTTTTGGTCGGCGGTTATCTAGCGTTTCGACAGCCAATATGCAATTGAGCGCGAGAAACAAAGGAACCTCGCCCATGTCCGCCGTTCGCTCCGATGTCCTTGGTCCCATGCTCAATCTGAAGCGTCTCTCCCATGGCGAGGGGATCGATCTGCCGGCTTACGAAACGAGAGGTGCTGCGGGCATGGATCTGAGGGCGGCCGTTGCCGAGGATGAGCCGACGACGTTGGCGCCGGGAAAGCGCGCTTTGATCCCGACCGGCTTCATCTTCGAGATCCCCCACGGCTTCGAGGCGCAGATCCGGCCGCGCTCCGGCCTTGCTTTCAAGAACGGGATCACCTGCCTCAACACCCCCGGCACGATCGACAGCGATTATCGCGGCGAAGTGAAGGTGCTCTTGATCAATCTCGGCGACGAAGAATTCGTGATCGAGCGCGGCATGCGGATCGCCCAGATGGTGATTGCGCCGGTGACGCAGGCGCGCGTGGCCGAGGTGAGCGAGACATCCGACACGGCGCGTGGCGCCGGCGGGTTCGGGTCTACGGGGGTGTGAGTGCTCCGGGATGATCGAACGGCTGACACTGCGGCAGGACTATTTTGGCGATCCTGCCGCATTTGAGGCGCTGGCCGATCTGCTGCACGATGTTTTCGGCATCGACATCCGTCTGCTCAACGGTCTCGGTGGACCCGATCCCTCGTCGATGCCGTTCGGCTATTTCGACGAGGCCGGTCGTTGTGTCGCCAATTTCTCGGCGTTTTCCCTGCCGGTCATGATCGAAGGGCGCGTGGTGAGGGCCGCAGGCTTTCAATCTGGTGCCGTTCGCCCGGAGTTTCGCGCACAAGGTCTCTACCGCGACCTCATGCACCGCGCCTTTGCCTGGGCCGACGCACAGAAGTTCGAAGCCGGTCTTCTTTTGACCGACAAGCCTGGCCTCTATCGGCCCTTCGGTTTTGACGTCGTGCCGCAGTTCAAGTTTTGCGGACATTTGCCCGCCAGCACGTCCGGCGAGGCCGATGCGCGGGATCTCGATTTGGCGAAGCCCGACGATCTCGCGCTGACCTTGTCTATTCTCGCGGACCGGCAACCCGTCTCCTCATTCCTTGCCGTTGCCCGCCAGTCCGAAATGTTCGTGCTCAATGCGCTCTTCGATCCGGAAATCCGACTTAGTTTTTTGCCCGCGCTCGAGGCCGTCATTGCCTGGAAGGTAATTGGCGACACCCTGCAACTGCTCGACATCGCCGCGCGGCGGATACCATCACTGTGCGAAATTCGTAACGGCATGGGCGTTTTGCCAGATCGCGTGGACGTGTTCTTCCCGACAGATCGCCTCGGATGGAGGGGAGATGCCGAGCCTTTCGAAGGCTCTTGTGCGCTGATGATCAGAGGGATGCAGCCGTCGGCGATATCCATGCCCGCCATGCTGTCGCCGATGGCTGATTTTTGACGCATGGCCACCTCCAGAGAAAGGTTTACCCAGCATGATAACCTGCAGCCTGCGCTATGTGGTCGACCCCTACAAACTCCCGGAATTCGAGCATTACGCCAAGCTCTGGATCCCCCTGGTCAATCGCCTGGGCGGCACGCATCACGGCTACTTTCTGCCGCATGAAGGGGCGAGCGACATCGCACTTGCCCTGTTCAGCTTTCCCTCGCTGGCGGCCTATGAGGCCTATCGCGAGGCGATGGCCGCCGATGCCGAGTGTCAGGCTGCCTTTGCCTATGCCGAGGAGACGCGCTGCATCCTGCGCTATGACCGCAGCTTCATGCGCCCGATCTTCTGACGATCAGCGCTGCGCTTCCATCGCCATGCGAACCGCCAGCCCGGCGAGCACCGTGCCCATCAACCAGCGCTGCACCACCATCCACACCGGCCTGCCGGCCAGGAACAGGGCGATCGTGCCGGCGGAAAGCGCGATCAGTGCGTTGACCGTTACGCTGATGACGATCTGGGTGAAGCCGAGGATGACGGACTGGACGAAGACGCTGCCAAGCGCCGGATCGACGAATTGCGGCAGGAGCGACACGTAGAGGATCGCCACCTTCGGGTTCAGCAGGCTGGTGACGAAACCCATGACGAAGAGTTTTCGCGGGCTGTCAACCGGCAGGTCACGCAGCTGGAAGGGTGAGCGGCCGCCAGGGCGTAGCGCCTGCCAGGCCATCCAGAGGAGATAGAGCGCGCCGCAGAATTTCAGGATCTCATAGGCCATAGGCACGGCGAGCAGCAGCACGGTGATGCCGAAGGCGGTCAGCAGCATGTAAACGACGAAACCCAGGGCGACGCCGCCGAGCGAAACGATGCCCGCCATGGGCCCCTGGCAGATCGAACGGGAGACGAGATAGATCATGTTCGGCCCCGGCGTCAGCACCATACCGAGACAGATCAGAGCGAAGGCGGCAAAGGCGGTGAGACTTGGCATGCAGGCGATCTCCGGGGTGTCAACGCCACTTAAGAGCGGGTTTCGGGCTGCGGCAATCGCCATCGTGTCACCGTTGCAAGTCTTCCGGCTCGAGATTATGAAATCATTTCGGAGAGGGAGGCCCCCATGACAGTTGCCACGATCATCGCCTATTGCGGCGCGCTCTTTATCGCGGCCGCGATTCCCGGACCCGGCATGACGGCGATCGTCGCGCGGGCATTGGGATCCGGTTTCAGGCCGACCTTCTTCATGGGGCTGGGACTTATCCTCGGTGATATCGTTTATCTCACGGCCGTGATCCTGGGGCTGGCCATCGTTGCGAAAACCTTCACCACGATCTTCCTGGTGATCAAGTTCATCGGGGCCGCCTATCTCGTCTATATCGCCTACAAGCTCTGGACAGCGGGGCTCCTTTCGCAATCGGTGACAGCCGACCGGGAAAGCCGGGCGGGACGCTCTTTCCTGTCCGGGCTGCTCGTGACGCTCGGCAATCCAAAGACGATGCTGTTCTATATCGCACTGGTGCCGAGCCTTCTGCCGCTCGGGAACATCGGGCTCATCGATTATCTGCTGCTGATCGGCCTGACATTCGCCGTGCTGATGGCAGTGCTCATTCCCTATATCCTACTGGCCGCCCAGGCGCGGCATCTGATGAAACGACCCTCGGCGCTCAAGCTGCTCAATCGCGGAGCGGCAGGGATCCTTGCCGGCACCGCTGCCTATATCGCGGCCCGTCCCGTCTAACCTTTTCCTCTCCCGGCGGAGGATTATTTCCCGTTTCAAAGACTGCGGAAACAAACGGTTCTGGCGGGCGGCAGACAATCTGCCTATCTTGTCTGCAAGCAAAAATCCGAAAGGGAGTGAAACATGACGGATACCAAGAAACCCGGGCGTGGACGCGTTTACGGATCGATCACCGAGACGATCGGCGACACACCCATCGTGCGGCTCGACAAGCTGGCCAAGGAAAAGGGCGTGAAGGCGCATCTGCTCGCCAAGCTCGAATTCTTCAACCCGATCGCCTCGGTCAAGGATCGCATCGGCGTGGCGATGATCGAAAGCCTGGAAGCCCAAGGAAAGATCACGCCCGGCAAGACCACGCTGATCGAGCCGACCTCCGGCAATACCGGCATCGCGCTCGCCTTTGCGGCCGCCGCCAAGGGTTATCGACTGATCCTGACCATGCCCGAGACGATGTCGATCGAGCGGCGCAAGATGCTGGCCCTGCTCGGCGCTGAGCTTGTTCTGACTGAGGGCGCCAAGGGCATGAAGGGCGCGATCGCCAAGGCGCAGGAACTGGCCGAGACGACGCCGGATTCGATCATCCCCCAGCAGTTCGAGAACCCGGCCAATCCGGAAATCCATCGCAGAACCACAGCCGAGGAAATCTGGAACGACACCGATGGTTCGGTCGATATCTTCGTTTCCGGCATCGGGACGGGCGGTACGATCACCGGCACCGGCCAGGTGTTGAAGGCGAAGAAACCGTCGATCAAGGTCATCGCCGTCGAGCCCGCCGACAGCCCGGTGCTTTCCGGCGGCAATCCGGGACCGCACAAGATCCAGGGCATCGGTGCGGGTTTTGCCCCTGCCATCCTCGACACGCACATCTATGACGAGGTCGTCACCATCACCAATGACGAGGCATTCGAGCACGCCCGTCTCGTGGCGCGGCTGGAAGGCGTGCCTGTCGGGATCTCCTCGGGCGCTGCACTGACTGCCGCCATCAAGGTCGGCCAGCGGGAAGAGAATGCCGGAAAAACGATCGTCGTGATCATTCCCTCTTTTGCCGAGCGTTATCTTTCGACCGCCTTGTTTGCCGGCCTCGGCGAATAAAGCAACGGGATCGGACAGGCATCGATGCCTTGCGGGCTGACGCGGTTTTCCCTTGCCGCGTCAGCCGCCATTGCCTTGCGTGTGCGGCATGCGCGTTTCGGCTCCGCCTGCCTCGCATGCCCGTTCTCCCCGCCACGCTTTTATGTGTCGGACTGTTCTCATGTCGGCAGCCACAGACAGGTTCCCGAATCCGTGGTGACCGACTTTTCGGTCAGAGGACCGCAGTTGCGAACCTGAAGACGTGCCGATGCCGCCACGAGAGGGTTTGGTCCATGATTGCCGACGACCGGCCGAGGTCGCCCCGGCCGCCGAGGACCGCCACAGCTTGACGAACTCGGTATGTCGATCCTCTCTCTGCGGGAACGCGGAACCGGCAAACGCCGCGAAGAGTTCAAGCGCAGGATACGGTATCGTGGATTGTCGGCGCCTCCAGGGTTAGCTAGGGTCGCTATCTGGTTTTTCTGTTTTAACGTCGCATAATACGTCTTCCTGTCAGACGATTGAGGCCCATGCGCTCCTATTTCGACACCCTGCCGGCCTTTGCAGCAGTCCAGAAAACCCTGTCCAGCAAGGACAAGGTGGTCACATATGGCGCCAGTCTTGCCGTCTTCCTCGTCGCGCTGCTGCTTCGGGCCTGGCTCGACCCGCTGATGCCCGCGGGCTTTCCTTTCCTCACCTTCTTTCCAGCCGTCGTCATTTGCGGCTTCGTCTTCGGAGTGCGCCAGGGCATTCTGGTCGCGATCCTCTCCGGCCTCTCGGCATGGTATTTCTTCATCACGCCCTACCGCTTCGACGTTTCGGCCGGAACGCTCGTGGCAATGGGCCTCTATGTCTTCGTCATCGTGACGGACCTCACGCTGATTCACCTCATGATGGGTGCCTACCGGGCGGAAATAGCCGCCAGGCAGGAGACACAGCGCCTGGCGGACGGGCAGGAGGTGATGGCGCAGGAGCTTGACCACCGACTGAAGAACATCTTCGCCACCATCAACGCCATCATCAGCCTTTCCTTGAAGAATGCCTCCAGTGCGGAGGAGCTTGCAGCACGGCTGCGCGACCGGTTGACGGCACTCGGTCGATCAAACCTGCTCCTCAGGGGCCTGCGCGAAGGCGAGGATGCCTCGCTGCAGTCCGTCATCTTCCAGGCGCTCGAACCCTTTGCCGTGGTCGGCACGCCGCGCTTCTCCGCCTCCGGCCCCCGGGTTCCGGTCGGTGGCCAGACCGTCGTGGTGCTCAGCCTCATCCTGCACGAGCTTGGCACCAACGCCGCCAAATATGGCGCACTCAGCGTCGGCACCGGCCAGATCGACCTGACCTGGCGCCTCGAAGACGGCGCAGACGAAGAGAGCCGGCTCATCCTGGAATGGCGCGAGACCGGCGGTCCCGTGCCAACACCGCCGGAGGTCGGCGCCGGCGGCTTCGGCTCCACCCTGATGAAGCGCGTGATTGCCGGAGTTCGCGGCCAGGCCGAGATGCACTATCCGGAAACCGGGGCCGTCATCCGCCTGTCGCTGCCGACCGACATGCTGAGACCGGACGAAACCGGGCCACAGAACGCCCGATAGCGGCACATCCCCGTCTCTGCCGAACTGGATTTCCCGCATACGCACAGCTTTCCTCGGACGCGACTGGCTTGCTCGGGTCTCCTTTGCCTGCGAGCGGGCCATCGCGCATTCAGGCTGCGGCCGCTAGACGCTCCGAGGCGATGCGGTAGGAGATCGCTTCGGCAAGGTGGATGCGGCCCAGGGTTTCCACCCCGTCGAGATCGGCCAATGTTCGCGCCACCTTCAACACCCGGTGATAACCCCTGGCCGAAAAACGGAACTTGTCGGCCGCGTCACGCAGCAACTGGAGGCCAGAGGGATCAGGTTCGGCAAGCGTTTCGATCAGCGCTGTCGAGCAGCGGGCATTGGTCGAGAACGGCAGATCGAGCCGAGCAAAACGCTCGCGCTGGCGGTTGCGGGCAGCGGCCACGCGACGGGCAACGTCGGCACTGCTTTCGGCCGTGCCCGGCCGGATGAGGTCGGAAGCCGAGACTGCCGGCACATCGATGCGGATATCGATGCGATCCATCAGGGGGCCTGAAATGCGGCCTTGATACTCGCTCTGGCAGCGGATTCCGCGGGCGCAGACATGGCCGGGTTCACCCGCCATGCCGCAGCGGCACGGGTTCATCGCGGCAACCAGCTGGAAATCGGAGGGATAGGAGACACGGTGATTGGCGCGGGCAATGATGCATTCCCCGGTTTCGAGCGGCTGGCGGAGCGCATCGAGCACCGGCGGGGCAAATTCGGGGAGTTCGTCGAGGAAGAGAATGCCGTGATGGGCGAGCGAGGCCTCGCCCGGTCGGGCCTTCAGGCCGCCGCCGACCAGTGCCGCCATGGTGGCGGAATGATGAGGGGTCCGGAAGGGGCGGCGATCCGACAGCTTGCCGCCCGAAAGCTGGCCAGCGATCGAATGGATCATCGAAACTTCGAGCAATTCGGCCGCAGAGAGCGGCGGCAGGATCGAGGGCAACCGGGCTGCCAGCATCGACTTGCCGGAGCCCGGCGGGCCGACCATCAACAGATTGTGCCCGCCAGCAGCCGCCACTTCCAAAGCGCGCTTGGCGCTTTCCTGGCCCTTGATGTCGGCCAAATCCGGCAGGTTGGCGGGCAGTGCGCGCACGGACGGCTCCGGCCGCGACAGGATCTGGGTGCCGCGAAAATGATTGGCGAGGCCAATCAGGCTGCGCGGCGCGAGGATGTCGAGGTCTGCGCCGGCCCAGGCGGCTTCGGCGCCGCTGTCGGCCGGGCAGATCAGCCCCTTGTCGACAGAGTTTGCGCTGATCGCCGCCGGAAGCGCACCAGCGATGGGGGCAATCGTGCCGTCGAGATTGAGCTCGCCGATGACGAGATAGCCGGAGAGCGCGTCACCCGGAATGGCGCCCAGGGCTGCCATCAGTCCGAGCGCGATCGGCAGATCGAAATGAGACCCCTCTTTTGGAAGATCCGCAGGTGCCAGATTGACGGTGATCCTCTTCGGCGGCAGAGCGAGACCGGAGGCATGGAGCGCGGCTTGCACCCGTTCGCGACTTTCGGCGACTGCCTTGTCGGGCAGGCCGACGATCTGCATGCCGGGCTTGCCCGGTGCCACCATGACCTGGACATCGACGGGCACACCCTCGATCCCCTGGAATGCAACCGTACTGACACGCGCCACCATTGCCCGCCCTCGCCGATCGTCCCCTGGCCGCCACCTGCAACTTCATATTGCGTGTGTAGACAGGAACAATCTCGCATAAGGCGCAGGAATTGGCAAGAACATTTACGGAACATCCGCATCCCGCGATAGTCGTGGGGTTGCAACCGGTTGCAACAGCAGAACGTGCCGTGAACTTTATGAGCCGTTTCAGATGCTTGCGTCAGGCGCGCTTCCGCTCGATGGCATCCCACAGAAGTGCCGCGATGTCGGCGCCGCCGAACTTCTTGACTTCGCGGATGCCGGTCGGGGAGGTGACGTTGATCTCCGTCATGTAATCGCCGATGACATCAATGCCGACCAGGAGGAAGCCCCGTTCACGGAGAGCGGGACCGATGCGGGCGCAGATCTCGCGTTCGCGGGCGGTCAGTTCGGTCGGCTCCGGCCTGCCGCCAGCGTGCATGTTGGAGCGGGCGTCATGTTCGGCCGGGACGCGGTTGATCGCGCCCACCGGTTCGCCATCTACGAGGATGATGCGCTTGTCGCCCTTGCGCACAGCCGGCAGATAGCCCTGGGCGATGAAGGGTTCACGGAACATCTGGTTGAACATCTCCATCAACGAGGAGAAGTTGCGGTCATCGCGGGTCGAGTGGAAGACACCGGCGCCACCGTTTCCGTAAAGCGGCTTCAGGATGATATCGCCCTGCTCTTCCCGGAAGCGGGCGATCTCGGCCGGATCCTTGGTGATCAGGGTCGGCGGCATCAGGTCGGCGAATTCGGTGACGAAGATCTTTTCCGGCGAGTTGCGCACCCAGGCCGGGTCATTGACCACGAGCGTCTTCGGGTGAATACGCTCAAGCAGGTGCGTCGAGGTGATATAGCTCATGTCGAAGGGTGGGTCCTGACGCAGCAGGACGACATCCATCGTGGAGAGATCGACGCGCTCCGGCGCTCCGAGCGTGAAGTGATCGCCCTTGACGTCACGCAGTTCCATGGGCTCGACGGTCGCATAGACCTTGCCATCGCGCATCGACAGCCGGTCGGGCGTGTAGTGGAAGAGCTTGAAACCCCGGGCCTGCGCCTCGAGGCTCATGGCGAAAGTCGAGTCGCCCGCGATGTTGATCGTGGAGACGTGGTCCATCTGGACCGCGACATTGGTGATTTTCGCCATGGATCTGTCCTCGTTCAAAAGCAAGGCAGATTTAGGCTGCGCCGCCAGTGATGGCAACGGCGGCCGCCTTGAATTTTCCTGATGCTGCGATCACCTCAGAGGGCCGAGTACTTGCCCTGACGCAGCGCATTGCGCAGCCGGTACAGCGTGGCGAGCGGACCGGGGAAGGGTTTGCGCAGGAAGGCGATCTTGCGGACGTAATTGTCGATGCGCCAGGTGGCCCAGGTGCCCCCCCGGAAATAGGCAATGTCGCCGGCACGTAACAGTCGCACTTCGCCGTCCGCGTCGGTCACATGGACTTCCCCTTCCTGGATCACAACCGTCTCGTCCCAGTTGAAATACCAGCGGAATTCGCCTGCGGTGCAGTCCCAGACGGCGGTTGAACTGGCCTCGTCGGTGCTGGTCGAATGCTCGCCGATGCGCGCCAGCGGGGTGCCGCGAATGATCCAGTCGGAATTGATCGGAGCCGCCTTCATGGCGAGGTGATCAGCATGCGCGGCAACCACGGCAGCCGGGCCTTCGGTTCGGCGGCGTGGCGTGGCAAGCATCAGACCGACCATTCCGGCAATGAGCAATTTAATTGGCATAGGTTCCCCCGTGAATGCGACCGGGGGACGCTAGCAGCCATGCGCTAAAGTCCGGTTTGGCAGATCATTCAAATGCGATCTATCCGGAACCTTCAGGCGAAGCTCGGAACCGGCACCGGGCAAATGGCGGAATTGGCCTCGCCTGCCGTTGTCGCTTCGACCCTCTTGCCCGTTTCTGCCGAGAAGAAATGCAGTTTTTCGGGTGCTATCCGGACAGGCAGACGATCGGCAAGAGGAGCGTTGGGCGAAACGATCACCGTCAGCACCTGGTGACCGACCAGACCGTGGACCAGTCTCTGGGCGCCAAGTTCCTCGACATAATCCACCGCCAGAACGAACTGGGCGTCCTGCGGCTCCGCCGCCACCAGATCTTCAGCACGCAGCCCCAGGCGGATCGGGCCATCCGGCAGCAGACCGGGTATCTGCAAGGGGACGTCACCGAAGATGAGCCGCCCGTCTTCGACGACGCCGTCGAGCAGGTTCATGGCCGGCGAACCGATGAAGCTCGCGACGAAGGTGGAGGCGGGGCGATTGTAAACCTCGAGCGGCGTGCCAATCTGCTCTATGCGACCACCATTCAGCACCACCAGGCGATCAGCGAGCGTCATGGCCTCCAGCTGGTCGTGGGTGACGTAGATCGCCGTCGTCTTCAGCCGCTTCTGCAGTTTGCGAATTTCGCCACGCATGGAGACGCGCAGCTTGGCGTCGAGGTTGGAGAGCGGCTCGTCGAAGAGGAAGACGGCAGGCTTACGCACGATCGCGCGGCCCATGGCGACGCGCTGGCGCTGGCCGCCGGAAAGCGCACGTGGCTTACGGTCGAGATATTTCTCGATTTCGAGCATTCGGGCAGCTTCGGCGACACGGGCGGCGATCTCTTGCCTCGGCGTACCACGGTTCTTCAGGCCATAGGCGAGATTGTCGTAGACGGTCATATGCGGATAAAGCGCATAGTTCTGGAAGACCATGGCGATGTCGCGATCGGCAGGCTCGACCTCGTTGACCACGCGGTCAGCGATCGAGATCGTGCCTTGCGAGATTGCTTCGAGACCGGCCACCATGCGCAACAGTGTGGACTTGCCGCAACCGGAGGGGCCGACGAGCACGATGAACTCGCCGTCCTCGATCTGAATGTCGACCGCGTCGACGGCGCGCGCTCCGCCCTTGTCGTAGATCTTGGAGACCTCGTTTATATCGATGGAAGCCATGATGCGTTCCTCTCTTACTTGTCGGTTTCGGTCAGGCCCTTGATGAACCAGCTCTGGAACACCACCACCACGATGACGGGGGGCAGGAGTGCGAGCACAGCCATGGCAAAGGCTTCGTTGTAATCGGGGATCTGCGAGCCGACCCAAACCTGAAGGATCTGCTTGATGCCGCGCATCAGGGTGTAGAAGCTCTCGTCCGTCGTCATCAGCATGGGCCAGAGATACTGGTTCCAGCCATAGACAAACATGATGATGAAGACGGCGGCGATCATCGTGCGCGAGAGCGGCAAGAGGATGTCGACGAAGAACTTGAACGGGCCGGCATTGTCGATGCGGGCGGCTTCCAGCAGTTCGTCGGGGACCGACTTAAAGAACTGGCGGAAGAAGAAGGTGCCGGTGGCCGAGGCCAAAAGCGGCAGGATCAGACCCTGATAGGTGTTCAAGAGTCCCAGATCGCTCATCACCTTGTAGGACGGCATGATGCGCACTTCGAGCGGCAACAACAGCGTGGTGAAGATGAGCCAAAAGGCGAGCGTCGCAAAACGGAAGCGGAAATAGACGATGGCGTATGCCGCCAGCATGGAGAGCACAATCTTGCCGATGGCAAAGCCTAGACCGAGGATCAGCGAATTCATCGCCATGGTCAGGCCCGTGACCTGGCCGGTAAAACCGCCCGACTTAAAGAGCACCTTGTCATAGGTCGAGGTGAAGTCGTCACCGATTGACAGCATCAGGCCATGGGTGTGGATCTCGGCCGCCGAATGCGTCGAGGTGGTGAAGGCGACGACCAGCGGCCCGAGCATGAAGATCACGCCGGCGATCAGGATCAGATGGTCGAAGAATTTGGTGCGATACATGGCGCTCTCCTCAACCGTAATGAACGCGGCGTTCGATGAAGCGGAACTGGATCATGGTCAGCACCAGCACGATCAACATCAGGATGACCGACTGGGCCGAGGACGAGCCGAGGTCATTGCCGCGGAAGCCATCGAGATAGACCTTGTAGACCAGCGTGATCGGGTTGTTGGCCGGCTTGTCCTTCACGATCACGTCGATCACGCCAAAGGTATCGAACAGCGAATAGGTCATGTTGATGACCAGCAGGAAGAAGGCGGTCGGGGTGAGCAGCGGCAGGATCACCGTCCAGAAGCGGCGTGTGCCGGACTTGCAGTCGATGGCGGCGGCCTCGCGGATGGAGGCCGGGATGCCCTGAAGGCCAGAGAGGAAGAAAATGAAATTATAGGGAATCTGGTTCCAGACCGCGACCGCGACCATGGCAAAGGCCGTGTCGAAGTAGTTGAGGCCCACCTTCATGTCCCAGCCGAACAGGGCGGCGAATTTGACGAAGGGACCGATATGTTGGTCGAAGAACATCATGCCGATCAGACCCGCGACCGGCGGGGCAATGGCATAGACCAGGATCAGAAGCGTTTTGTAGGCGGACTTGCCCCGGATCACGGCATCGGCTTTCAGCGCAAGAAGGAGGCCGAGCGACAACGCCAGGAAGGTTACAATCAGGCTATAGACCACCGTGAAGCCGGCAATCTTGCGATATTCGGGCGAGGCGAGTGCGTCCGTGTAATTGGCGAAACCGACGAAGCTGGAGCCGAAGCCGAAGGGATCCTCGATGTAGAAGGACGAGGTGATCGCCTGGGCGGACGGCCAGTAGAAGAAGATCGAAATGATCACGAACTGCGGCAGCAGGAATAGATACGGCAGATATCGCGAGTTGAACTGGACGCGCTTCATCGGGAACCTCTCAAGCAAAGTCCCGGGGGCATGCACCCCCGGGATCCGTCAGGCATGGCAAAGATGATCAGCCGGCGGTCTTGGCGAAGCGGGCGAGCAGTTCGTCGGCTTCCTTCTTGATCGTTTCCATTGCGTCCTTCGGGGTGGTCTCACCCGCGAAGATGCGGTTGTATTCGCGTTCCATGATCGAGCGGATCTGCGGGTAGAAGCCGAGGCGATAGCCCTTGTCCCACTCGGCGCCCGGCAGCTGCAGCTGCTTGATGCCCACTTCAGCAGCCGGCTTCTCGTTGTAGTAGCCTTCCGACTTTGCCAGCTCGTAAGCGGCATTGGTGATGGCGACGTAACCGGTGGCCTGGTGGTAGAACTTCTGGATCTCGGTCGAGGTCAGGAAGTTGAAGAACGTGGCCGTGCACTTGTTTTCTTCAGCCGACTTGCCGGACATTGCGAAGAGGGCAGCGCCGCCGATGAAGGAGTGGACGCCAGCGCCTTCGATTGAATTCCAGTAAGGCAGGAAGGTTGCCGAGAAGGGCATGGTGGCGGTCTTCTGCAGGCCACCGAAGGAACCCGAAGAGCCGATCCAGAGAGCGGCCTTGCCTTCTTCGAAGACCTTCTGGTTGTCGTTCCAGGCGGCACCGTAGTAGCCGAACAGGCCCTGGTCGTACCAGGCCTTGAGCTTGTCATACATCATGACATGGCGCTCGTCGGTGACGTTGATCGTGGTGTCGACGATGCTGTCGTAACCGTTGTTGTTCGAGGCGAACTGGATGTTGTTGCGCGAGAAGAAGTTCTCGGTGAACTGCCAGGTGAGCTGCGACTGGACGAGCGGGATGAAGCCGGCTTCTTTCAGCTTCGGGGCGATGGCTTCGAACTCTTCCCAGGTCTTCGGAGCTTCGACGCCGGCCTTCTTCAGGGCTTCGTCGTTGATGTACATGATCGGCGCCGAAGAGTTGAACGGCATGCCGACGAACTTGCCGTCCGAGTCGGCGTAGAAGTAGCGCACACCTTCGATGAAGGCGTCACGGTTAAACTCGAAACCGTTCTCCTTCAGGAGGTCTTCGGCCGGAATGGTTGCGCCCTTGGCGTTGATGATGGTGGCGGCACCAGCGTCGAAAACCTGCAGGATGTTCGGCTGTTCGCCGGAGCGGAAAGCGGCGATTCCGGCCGACAGGGCTTCCTCGTAGGAACCCTTGGAAACGGGCGTGATGGCGCATTCGCTCTGGGCAGCGTTGAACTTCTGGGCAAGCTCGTTGATGACTTCGCCGTTGCGGCCACCCATGCCGTGCCACCAGGTGATGTTGGTCGCGGCAAGCGTCGTCGATGCGGTCATGGTCAGGGCCAGTGCGGCCAGGGAAATCTTCTTGATCATGGGACAGATCCTCTCCACCGGTTGTTGCGGTGAGGCCTGCATTAGGCGTGGTCGATGACAGCGACTTGAATGTTTGGTGACAGTCCTGTCACAATTGGCGGGTTTCGAGTTTTCCACATCGAAGGCGAAACGAACCTAGAACGCGCCCGGCAGATGGGTCGGCCAGCGCCATGGCCGCACCACGATGATATCATGGCGAAGTGACAGTTTTGTCGCGTCGGACTGCCTGGTAATCCAATGATCTGAGGCGTTGTGAATACGGCGCTGCGCCTCCCAGCCGACGGCATCGACCCCGGAAGACACAGTCTTTCGCGCTTTCACTTCGACAAAAATGACGAGATCGCCGCGACGCGCGATGATATCGACTTCACCCGCCCGGGTACGATAACGGAAGGCGAGGATGCGGTAGCCTTTGAGCAGCAGGGCTATCGCCGCACGAACCTCCGACCAGCGGCCCAGCCTTTCGGCGCGGATGCGATTTCGATCCACGCCGACAGGCTTCATGCGGCCCCCTTGAGTTCCAGGAGCCGCTGATAGAGGTCCTTGCGCGGCAGGCCCGTGAGTTTGGCTGCCTCGGTCGCCGCCTTGGCCGTGGGCATGGTGCCGGCGAGTTCGGCGAGAAGACTGTCGACATCGGCGGCATCGGGGGCGGCATCGGCCATCGGCGGGCCGATCACCAGCACCACCTCGCCCTTCACGGCCTTGTCGGCATAGATCGCGGCGAGGTCGCCCAGCGTGCCGCGGCGGAATTCCTCGAAGGTCTTGGTGAGTTCCCGGCAGACGGCGGCAGGGCGGCTGGCATCCAGCTCTTCGGCAGCGGCTGCCAGCGTATCACCGATGCGGTGCGGAGATTCGAAGAAGATGAGCGTGGCCGGCACCTTGGCGAGTTCCTTCAGCCGGTCACGCCGCGCCTTGTCCTTGGTCGGCAGGAAGCCGGCGAAGAGGAATGCGTCGTTGGGAAGGCCGGAGCCGACAAGAGCGGCGAGCGGTGCGGATGCGCCCGGGATCGGCACGACGCGGTGGCCGGCCTCGATCGCCAACTGGCCGAGGCGATAGCCGGGGTCGGAGACGAGCGGCGTGCCGGCATCGGAGACGAGCGCCACTGACTTGCCAGCGTCCAGCGCGGCGAGCAGGCGGGCGCCGGCCTCGTCGGCATTGTATTCGTGATAGGCATAAGGCCGGTTCTCGATACCATAGCGATCGAGCAGGACGCGGGTCACACGCGTATCCTCGCAGGCGAGCACATCGGCACCGGCCAGCGTTTCCAAGGCCCGGAGCGTAATGTCGCTGAGGTTGCCGATGGGGGTCGCCACGAGATAGAGCGCCGGCTCCAGCGGGCGGGCGGGCACCAGCGTGTCGTTGAGGCGGTAGCGTTTGGCGGACGGCGCCTCGGCTGCGGGTTTGTCATGATCTGTCATGGCGTCTTTATCCTCCACGCCCCGATCTTCCACAAGGGCGCCCGGCCATAAACCATTCCGGCAACCAGACCTGTGCGCCGAGGTGGAAAACCTTGGAGGCTCTTGCTTTTCCCGTTCGTTTCCTGCCATTTTGCCCGTCCACATCGTCCGGCCCAGGGTCAGGCCGGCCCTTCTTCCATCCGGGCAACCGGATGACGACACGTCGAAAGCGGTAGCATCCTATGCGTATAACTCTTGAACGGTCCAATCTCCTCAAGTCGCTGAACCATGTGCATCGTGTGGTCGAGCGTCGCAACACGATCCCGATCCTGTCGAACGTGTTGTTGAAGGCCGAAGGTGCGGCCCTCGACATGAAGGCGACCGACCTCGACCTCGAAATCACTGAAAGCACGGCCGCCATGGTCGAGCAGGCCGGTGCCACCACCGTTCCCGCGCATCTGCTCTATGAAATCGTGCGCAAGCTGCCGGACGGATCGGAAGTGCTGCTGGCCACGACGCCGGACGGCGCGAGCATGACGGTGGCCTCGGGTCGTTCCAAGTTCTCGCTGCAGTGCCTGCCGCAGTCCGACTTCCCGGATCTCACCGCCGGCAGCTTCAGCCACAGCTTCAAGATCAAGGCATCCGATTTCAAGATGCTGATCGACCGCACCCAATTCGCGATCTCGACTGAAGAAACCCGCTATTATCTGAACGGCATCTTCCTGCACACAATCGAGGCTTCCGGCGCCCTGAAGCTGCGCGCCGTTGCAACCGATGGCCACCGACTGGCGCGCGCCGACGTCGATGCGCCCTCGGGCTCAGAGGGCATGCCGGGCATCATCATCCCGCGCAAGACGGTCGGCGAATTGCAGAAGCTGATCGACAACCCGGATCTCGTCATCGGCATCGAGATTTCGGATTCGAAGATCCGCCTCTCGATCGGCACCGTCGTTTTGACCTCCAAGCTGATCGACGGCACCTTCCCGGATTACCAGCGCGTCATTCCGCAGGCGAACGACAAGGAGATGCGCGTCGATTGCCAGACCTTCGCGCGCGCCGTCGACCGCGTCTCGACCATTTCTTCGGAACGCGGCCGCGCCGTGAAGCTGGCCCTGTCCGACGGCCAACTGCTGCTTACCGTCAACAACCCGGATTCGGGCAGTGCGACGGAAGAAGTGGCCGTCGGTTATGAAAACGACGCGATGGAGATCGGCTTCAACGCCAAATATCTGCTCGACATCACCAGCCAGCTTTCGGGTGACGATGCGATCTTCCTGCTCGCGGATGCAGGCTCCCCGACGCTCATTCGCGACACGGCCGGCGTCGACGCTCTCTACGTCCTGATGCCGATGCGCGTCTAAGTCGGGAATTTTCTTTCACGATACGTACTCCGACAGCGCCATTCCCTCTTGCGTTTGCGACAGACAAGCCCAAAATTGTCGCAATCGGCTCGCAGCAATCGAGCAGGAACAACAAGAGGGACGATCATGGCCATTCGACTGAAGGAACGGTTCGAGAAGAAATTCGATGAGGAGATCCGCTTCTTCAAGGGCATGATGCAGGGGCCAAAGACGGTCGGCGCCATCGTGCCGACCTCTTCCGTGACCGCAAAGCGCATGGCAAGCGTCATCGACGTGACGTCTGGCCTGCCCGTCCTCGAACTCGGGCCCGGCACGGGCGTGATCACCAAGCAGATCCTGGCCCGCGGCGTATCGCCGGAGAAGATCGTATCGGTCGAGTATTCGCGCGACTTCTACGAGCGTCTGGTCGAGGACTACGCGGGCGTGAACTTCATCCATGGCGACGCCTTCGATCTGAAGACGTCGCTTGGCGCCTTCGCCGACCAAACCTTCGACTGCGTGATCTCGGCGGTGCCAATGTTGAGCTTTCCGATGGAGGCGCGCATCCAGCTGCTCGAGGACCTTCTGTCGCGCATCCCCGAAGGTCGTCCCGTGGTGCAGATCACCTATGGCCCGGTGTCTCCGATCATCGCCAAGCCGGACCGCTACCACATCCAGCACTTCGACTTCGTCGTGCGCAACATCCCGCCGGCTCAGCTGTGGATCTACCGCAAGGCTTGAGCGACCCTCTCATATGAGCGGGGGATCACGGTCAGCTCTCCCTTGGTCGTGCTTGCGATTCAGCTCCGGTCGTGCGACTTGACGTCCGTCTCGATCTGGCAGGAGTGTTTGTCTTGAGCGCACGTCACCGTCTCATCGTCGGACTGGATGTTCCGACCGTCGCCGACGCGGAAGGCGTGGTTTCCACGCTCGGCGAGAGCATCTCCTTCTACAAGATCGGCTATCAGCTCGCCTTCGCGGGCGGACTGGAATTCGCCCGAGACCTTGCCAAGGACGGCAAGCAGGTCTTTCTCGACATGAAGCTGCTCGACATCGACAACACGGTTGCCTCGGCCGTCGAGAACATCGCGCGCATGGGCATGACCATGCTGACGCTGCATGCCTATCCGAAGGCGATGAAGGCTGCCGTTGAAGCGGCCAAGGGCTCGGGCCTCTGCCTGCTCGGCGTGACGGTTCTGACCTCAATGGACGAGCAAGATCTGACCGATGCGGGTTATGAATACGACCCGCATACGCTGGTTCTGAAGCGCGCCGAACAGGCGCGCATCGCTGGCATGGGCGGGGTTGTCTGCTCGGCGGAAGAGGCGAGCGCCGTGCGCCAGATCCTCGGGCCGAAGATGGCGATCGTGACCCCCGGCATCCGGCCTGCGGGCGCCGACCATGGCGACCAGAAGCGCGTGATGACACCGGCCGATGCGATTGCCGCCGGTTCCAGCCATCTCGTCGTCGCACGCCCGATCGTCAAGGCCGCCGACCCGAAGGCTGCCGCGCTCGCGATTCTGGCCGAGATGGATACGGCACTCGGCACGTCGAACTGAACTTACCAAGGGAGGAGACACCAATGGCCAAGGGATACTGGATCGCCCGTGTCGATATTCGCGATGCCGAGCGCTATAAGGACTATGTCGCGGCCGCCAAGCCGGCTTTCGAGAAATACGGCGCGACCTTCCTGGCACGCGGCGGTGCTTATACGCAGCTCGAGGGCCAGGTGCGCGCTCGCAACGTGGTGATCGAGTTCCCCTCGCATCAGGCGGCCGTCGATTGCTACAATTCGCCGGAATACCAGATTGCCGCCAAGATCCGCCAGGAAGTGGCCGACGCCGAGATGGTGGTTGTCGAAGGCGTGTGACGCTTCAGGCCTGAGGCTCTCTGTCCCGCTGGCAAAGGCCTCATCTGCCCTTTCCCCGGGCAAACGATTCGGCTAAGAGAAGCGCGATATCATACGCGCAGAGTGCGCCGCACCGTTCAGGGGAGCCCGTCCATGACCTTGTCCAACCAACCGCCGCTCGTCACCGTCTTCGGGGGTTCTGGTTTCGTCGGGCGGCATGTCGTGCGCGCACTGGCCAAGCGTGGATACCGCATTCGCGTCGCGGTACGCCGTCCCGACCTCGCCGGCTTCCTCCAGCCGCTCGGTAATGTCGGCCAGATCTCCTTCGTCCAGGCCAACCTGCGCTATCGCGCCTCGGTCGATGCCGCCGTTCAGGGCGCAGATCATGTGGTGAACTGCGTCGGCATCCTGTTCGAGAGCGGCCGCAACGGTTTCGATGCCGTGCAGGATTTCGGCGCCCGCGCGGTTGCGGAAGCGGCCCGTTCGGTCGGTGCGACGCTGACCCACATCTCCGCCATCGGCGCCGACACGAAGTCGGCCTCGTCTTATGCCGCCAGCAAAGGTCGAGCTGAAGTCGCGATCCAGGCGATCCTGCCGGACGCGACAATCCTGCGCCCATCGATCGTCTTCGGCCCTGAAGACGGCTTCTTCAACAAGTTCGCCGCCATGGCACAGCTGTCGCCCTTCCTGCCGCTGGTTGGCGGTGGCAAGACGAAGTTCCAGCCGGTTTATGTCGAAGACGTCGCCGAAGTCGTGGCGCGTGCCGTCGACGGCACGATTACGCGCGGCAAGACCTACGAGCTTGGTGGCCGCGACGTCATGACTTTCAAGCAGTGTCTCGAGACCATGCTCGAGGTTGTCGGCCGCAAGCGGGCGCTGGTGCACCTGCCCTTCGGCATCGCCTCGCTGATCGGCAGCATCGCGTCGGCCATCCCGCTGATCACGCCGCCGCTGACGCCGGACCAGGTAACGCTGCTGAAAAAGGACAATGTGGTTTCGGCTGCGGCCAAGGCAGAGGGGCGCACACTGGAAGGTCTCGGCATCGAGCCGGTCACCGTTGCCGCCATCCTGCCGACCTATCTCGTGCAGTATCGCGAGCACGGCCAATATGCCGGCGCCGGGAAGGCTGCCTGAGCAGCATTCCTGCTGGCTGCGGTGTGCCGGAGTTGCACAAAAGACGCAGCTAAAGAAAGACGCGTGTTAACCGCGGATAAAGCAAGATCGCCTATTGATGGCCGTCAAAGCAGTGCGTAAAGACTCGCCCGCAGCACCGGGCGAGAGTTTCCCACCGGCCATTTCTATTTAGACAGTCTCAAGAGGCATTTCATGGGCAAGTCCATCGCACTGTTCTTTGCATGTGCGGCATTGGTGATCATCGCCGGCTCGTTCGTCGCGCCGACCACCGTCGCGGCCCGCAAGGGAAACTGCACGCCGGCCTACGGGATCGACCCGTGCTCGACGGCGTCCATTCCGGCGACGAACTAATCATCTTTCCGAAAAAAGGGCCGCTTCGAACGGCCCTTTTTTATCGCGCGCAGATGGTCAGCCAACCAGAAGCAGCGCCACAAGGCCGATCGCTCCGACCGCGATGCGCCAATACGCGAAGGGCGCGTAGCCCCGGCGCGAAACGAAGTCCAAGAGAGACCTGACAACGAAGATCGCCGAGACGAAGGCGGCGATGAATCCGATGGCGATGATCGCACCGTCGTTGAAGCTCAGCGCATCCCGGTTCTTGTAGAGGTCGAGCGCGAAGGCGCCGACCATGGTCGGCATGGCCAAGAAGAAGGAGAATTCGGCGGCAGACCGCTTGTCGGCACCGAGGAGCAGGGCACCGACGATCGTCGCGCCCGAGCGCGAGGTGCCGGGGATCATCGCCAGGCACTGGAAGAACCCGATCTTCAACGCCAGCGACAACGGATATTCGGTGACATCGTGATAGCGCGGGGTGAGCGGCTTGCGATCAATCCACAGAAGGACGAAGCCGCCGAGAATGAGGACGACGCAGATCAGCATCGGCGTTTCAAACAGTACCGTCTTGATGAAATCATGCGCGATCGCGCCGATGACAGCGGCCGGCAGGAAGCCGACGAGAACGGCGCCGACGAAACGGCGGCTCGCCGCACTCGTGGGCAGCGACAGGGCGATCTGCAGAAGCTTGGTGAAATAGACGCTCAGGATCGCGAGAATCGCACCCAGCTGGATCAACACGGCGAAGGTGTTGCCCGGCGACTTGAAACCGAGGAAATGCCCGGCGAGCAGGACATGCGCCGTCGACGACACCGGGATGAACTCGGTCAGGCCCTCGATGAGGCCGAGCACGAGCGCGCTTACGATTGACTGATCTTCCATAAGGTCTCCTTCAGGGGGAAGGCTGCGAGTGATATGCTTGTGTTGCGGGGACCAAGCACCTATAGCTTGGAAGCCGAGATCATGACCAGTCGCCTCAGATCGCGCGGTCCGGCGCCTGAAAAATCCGAGAATCCGAGTCACAATGCCGACCCTGTATCATCATTCGATGTCCACCGCGTCTCGTTTCATCCGTCTGGTGCTGGCCGAATACGGCTTCCAGGTGGATCTGGTGGAAGAGCAGACCTGGGAAAAGCGCAAGGAATTCCTGGCGTTCAATCCGGCCGGTACCCTGCCCGTCTATGTCGACGACAACATGCGGGCACTTTGCGGGCCCATCGTGATCTCGGAATTCATCGACGAGACGCATGGCGTTTTGAAGCGGGATCGCCGCCTGTTTGCGGAAGACCCGTTCCAGCGCGCGGAGATCCGTCGACTGGTCGAGTGGTTCCTGCAGAAGATGGAGCAGGACGTGACAAAGCCGCTCGTGCGCGAGCGGGTGCACAAGCTGATCATCCCCAACGGGCTTGGTGGCGGGGCGCCGGATTCGAAGGTGCTGCGCACGGCGCGCGGCAATATCCGCCATCACATGAAGTACCTCACCTGGCTGTCGGGCTCGCGCCAGTGGGTGGCCGGTGACCGGTTGAGCTATGGCGATCTTTCGGCCGCGGCTGCCGTCTCGGTACTCGATTATCTCGGCGAGATCGACTGGAACGAATTCGCCGTTGCCAAAGAATGGTACCAGCGGATCAAGTCGCGGCCGTCGTTCCGGCCGCTGCTCACCGAACGCGTTCGCGGCATCACGCCTGTGTCACACTACGCCGATCTCGACTTCTGACGGCCAAGCCATGGACGAGCCGCAGAACGATCCGAAGATCAGGAAGCGGCGGGAAGACCTGACGCGCTTCCTGCGCGCGGAAGCGCTCGCCCAGGGCTTCGATGTCTGCCGCATCACCCTGCCCGACACGATCCCGGAAGCCCCTGCGCGGCTCAAGGCCTTTGTCAAGGCTGGACGGC
Source organism: Allorhizobium sp. DMC15 (assembly GCF_056314065.1). Classification (NCBI taxonomy): domain Bacteria; kingdom Pseudomonadati; phylum Pseudomonadota; class Alphaproteobacteria; order Hyphomicrobiales; family Rhizobiaceae; genus Allorhizobium; species Allorhizobium sp. DMC15. Next base: position 260,479 of record NZ_JBQUZB010000001.1, on the reverse strand, counting down.
ACGGCACCATGGCGTGGATGGAAGAGACGTTGGAGAGACGCGGCGACCCGCGCGTGCTGTGGTCGGACGTTCGCTCCATCGTGATATTCGGGATGAATTATGGCCCGGATGAGGATCCTCGCCTTCTACAATGCCAGCGGGACAAGGCCGCCATCTCCGTCTATGCCCGCAACCGCGACTATCACGATGTGATCAAGGGACGGCTGAAGGAGATCGCGACGCGCTTTGCTTCAAAGGCCGGTGCGGATGTGAAGGTCTTCGTCGACACGGCACCGGTGATGGAAAAACCGCTCGCGGCGGCGGCCGGGCTCGGCTGGCAGGGCAAACACACCAATCTTGTCAGCCGCGACTTCGGCTCCTGGCTGTTTCTCGGCAGCCTGTTCACCACGGAAGATCTGGAGATCGACACGCCCGAGCGGGATCATTGCGGCTCCTGCCGGGCTTGCCTCGACGCCTGTCCGACCGAGGCCTTCCCGGCGCCCTATCAGATCGATGCGCGGCGCTGCATTTCTTATCTGACCATCGAGCACAAGGGACGAATCGACCCTAAGCTTCGCCCCGCCTTTGGCAATCGCATCTATGGGTGCGACGACTGTCTGGCCGCCTGTCCGTGGAACAAGTTCGCGGCGAGCGCCCGCGAAATGAAGCTCAAGGCGCGCGATGATCTCAAGGCACCCGAAATCGCCTTCTTCCTGACGCTGGACGATGCCGCCTTCCGCACCTACTTTAGCGGCTCGCCGGTGAAGCGCATCGGACGCGACCGTTTCGTGCGCAACGTGCTGATCGCGGCGGGGAATTCCGGATCGGGCGACCTCATATCCGCCTGCGAAACGCTGCTCGGTGATGCTTCCGCAGATGTGCGCGGCATGGCCGTGTGGGCGCTGTCGCGGCTGCTGCCGGGGCAGGACTTCGCGGTCCAACGGGCGGCCCGCATGGGGGACGAGCCGGACGAGACAGTCCGGATGGAATGGATGATGGAGAGCTGACGCATGCGTGTGATGATCTTTGGGGCGGGTTATTCGGGCAAGGCGATCGGCCGTCTATTGAGCGGCCAGGGAGCCTCCGTCGCCGGCACCACGCGCAGCGCCGAAAAGGGAGTGGCCCTGGAGGCTGCCGGCATCCAGCCTTTCGTTTTTGACGGCACGAGGCTTACGTCGGAACTTGAAGCCGCCTTGAAGGACGTCACGCATTTCGTCCAGTCGATCGCGCCGGGGGCGCAGGGTGATCCGCTCATCCGGCTGTTCGGCACTCAAGGCCTGAAAGCCGCGATGCCGAAGCTGGAATGGGTCTGTTATCTCTCGACGGTCGGTGTTTATGGCGACCATCAGGGCGCCTGGGTCGACGAGACCTCCGAACTGAAACCTGTTTCCGTGCGCTCCGTCGAACGCGTCGAGGCCGAAGAGGCATGGCAGTCGCTGGCGGATCGGGAGGCCATCCCGCTCGCCATCCTCCGGCTTTCCGGCATCTATGGGCCGGGCCGCAACACCTTCATGAACCTCGCCAACGGCACAGCTCGCCGGCTGGTGAAGAAAGACCAGGTGTTCAACCGCATCCGGGTCGAGGACATCGCTGCGGCAACCGCCTTCCTGGCGGGCCCCAAGACCGGGGGCGTGTTCAACGTCACCGACGACGAGCCCTCGCCGCCGCAGGACGTGGTCACCGAGGCCGCCCGGCTGATGGGCCTGGAAGCGCCCCTCGAGCAACCGTTCGAGGCCGCCGAACTCACCCCGATGGCACGCTCCTTCTATGGTGAGAACAAGCGGGTTTCCAACGCCAAGATCAAGGCTCTGGGATTCAACTTCAAGTTCCAGAACTACCATCTGTCGCTGGAGGAATTACTTGCCTCTGGCACATGGAACCAGAAGGCCTGAGAACCGTTTCCCGAGGTCGAACTTTGCTTGCCCAGCGGCAAAAATGGCCGAAAAACAGGGCCTCGGCCCCTTCCGCACCACAATTTGGGCAGCAAATGTGACGCTTGTGGAAAATTTTTCTTTGCGGATTCCGTGATCCCTTGAATTCGGAATCCATCTGGATTTCCATTCCTTGAATCTGACTGGAATCAAACAATTTTTCCGCCTTGCTTACCATTTGTTAAGGTAAAGACATCGCCCGACCCATTCACGAATATTACAGACTGAAATACTTCGTGATCACAAGTTGGCACTTTTTTGCCACTTTTGACCCTGCCTAGCCGTCAGCACGCAAAAAACTCCTCGTGTCAACGACTAGGGAAATCAAACTTGACGATCAACCGACGCTCTATTTTCACCGTTGCAACTATTGCTGCACTCTGTGCTTTCGCACCTCATAGTGCAGATGCCAAGTCCTCCTGCGGTGGTGCCTCCTGGTACGCCCTGCATTCGAAGACTGCTTCCGGTGAACGTATGAACCCGGCCAAGATGACGGCGGCCCACAAGAGTCTGCCGTTCGGAACCAAGGTCAAGGTTACCAATTCGCGAAGCGGCAAGAGCGTCGTGGTCCGCATCAACGATCGTGGTCCGTTTATCCGCGGTCGCGTGCTTGATCTCTCCAAGGCTGCTGCACAGAACATCGGCATGGTCCGTTCCGGTCACGCCAAGGTCTGCTACGAGATCATCGGCTGATCCCGACCTCAGCCCAGGCAGCGCCTTCGACAGATCACGCTAGGCGCTTGCTCTTGCCCCTGACAGCCGTTACCACGCTCTCTTCTTTCAAAGGAGAATGACCATGCGTCTGGGCGGCCGTCTTGCCGGTGCGATCGAAGTCTTGGATGATATCGAGACCCGTCGCCGTCCCGTTGCCGATGCCCTAAAGGATTGGGGGCTCGCCCACCGCTTTGCCGGATCCGGTGATCGCGCCGCGATCGGCAATATCGTCTACGATGCCCTGCGCATGAAGCTGTCGCACGCCTGGCTGATGGACGACGACAGCGCGCAGGCCCTGGGCTGGGCCGTTCTTCTGCGCCAATGGGGCATGGAGCTCGATGCCCTCACGGCGAGCTTGGAAGGCGACAACTTCGCCCCTGCCCCTCTCTCTTCCCAGCAGATCGCGGCCTTCTCCTCCCGCGACATCTCGACCGCGCCCTTGCATGTTCAGGGCGATATCCCCGACTGGGTCCAGCCCGCCTTCGAGGAGGCCTTCGGTGACGACTGGCTCGCCGAAGCCAAGGCGCTCGCCACGCGTCCGACCCTCGACCTCCGTGTCAACACGCTGAAAGCCAACCGGGACAAGGTGCTGAAGGCCATCGACCGATCCGGTGCGCAAGCCTCGCCAATCGCCCGCTTCGGCATGCGGGTGCCGGCCGGCGAAGGCCCATCACGACTTCCGAATGTCACGGCCGAACTGAGCTTCCAGAAGGGCTGGTTCGAAGTGCAGGACGAGGGATCGCAGATCGTTGCCGATCTCGTCGATCCGCGCGAAGGCCAGCAGGTGCTGGACTTCTGCGCCGGCGGTGGCGGCAAGACGCTCGCCATGGCAGCCGCCATGAACAACAAGGGCCAGGTGCATGCCTATGACGCCGACCGCAAGCGGCTGGCGCCGATCATCGAGCGCCTGAAGCGGGCCGGAACCCATAACGTCCAAGTGCATGACAGCGCCAAGGCGCTCGACGGGCTGAAGGACCGGTGCGACCACGTCCTGGTCGATGCGCCCTGCACCGGCACCGGTACCTGGCGCCGCCGCCCCGACACCAAATGGCGACTGACCGACCGCAATCTGCAGGAACGCGTATCGCAGCAGACCGAGGCACTGACGGAGGCTTCTGCCTTCGTCAAACCCGGCGGCTCGCTGGTCTATGTCACCTGCTCGGTGCTGCCGGACGAGAACGACGGCCAAGTGCGCGCGTTCTGCGAAAAGAACCCGGCTTTCGAGATCGTGCCAGTCCTCGATGACTGGAAGCGGCTGTTCGGCACATCCGCCCCCGCACCGCGTTCGGCAGACGGCAAGACGCTGACGCTCAGCCCCGCCAGCATGGATACGGATGGCTTCTTCTTCTGTCGCATGCGGCGCAAGTGAGACCCGAGACGGGCCGCAGAATGCGCTCTTTCTTATAGTCGACTGTTTGACACCAGTTTGATTTTCGGCCAAGACATGGCGTCCGTTCAAAGAGTGGCGCCGTGCCGGTGCCAAAGGGAGACACCATGATCCGGAAATCCGTCCTCGGCGCGTCCTTCGCGCTGCTCGCCACATCCGCTGCGATCTTCGCCGGACCGGCCTTTGCCGCTCCCTCCGCCAAGGAGGTGCTGACGCATTATACCGACCTGGCAGAAGCGAAGTTCCAGGATGCGCTGACCACCGCCAAGGCGCTGGACGCGGCGATCGATGCGCTCATCGCCAAGCCGAGCGACGAAACGCTGAAGGCCGCCCGCGCCGCCTGGATTGCGGCCCGTCCGTCCTACCAGCAGACGGAAGTCTATCGCTTCGGCAACCCCATCGTCGACGAATGGGAAGGCAAGGTGAATGCCTGGCCGCTGGACGAGGGCCTGATCGACTATGTCGACGCTGCCTACGGCACCGAAAGCGACGGCAATTCGCTCTATGTCGCCAACGTCATCGCCAATCCGAAGATCAAGATCAACGGCGAAGAGGTCGATGCCTCCAAGATCACGCCCGACTTCCTCGCCAACACCCTGCATGAAGCCGGCGAAGTCGAGGCCAACGTGGCGACCGGCTATCACGCCATCGAATTCCTGCTCTGGGGCCAGGATTTGAACGGCACCGGCCCGGGTGCTGGCAACCGCCCCTATACCGACTACGACAAGGCCAATTGCACCAACGGCAATTGCGACCGCCGCGCCGACTATCTGAAGTCCGCCTCGACGCTGCTCGTCCAAGATCTGCAGGAAATGGTCGATGCCTGGGCGCCGGAAGGTGAAGCCACCAAGAACGTGCTTTCCGACGAAAAGAAGGGTCTGTCGATCATTCTGACCGGCATGGGCTCGCTCTCCTATGGAGAACTCGCCGGCGAGCGCATGAAGCTCGGCGTGCTGCTGCACGACCCGGAAGAAGAGCATGACTGCTTCTCCGACAACACCCACAATTCGCACCTGAACGATGCCATTGGCATCGCTTCGGCCTATCTCGGCGACTATACCCGCGTTGACGGCACCAAGCTCACCGGTCCGTCGCTCTCCGAGCTGGTCGCAGCCAAGGATCCGGCGCTCGATGCCGAAATGAAGGCGAAGCTTGCAAAGACCCTGGACGCCATGAACGCCATGGCCAAGCGCGCCGAAACCAAGGAAGCCTATGACCAGATGATCGGCGAAGGCAATGCCGAGGGCAACGCCACCGTACAGGCCGCGATCGACGGACTGATCGACCAGACCCAGACCATCCAGCGCGTCATTGCGTCGCTGGATCTGGGCACGATCGAGCTTGAAGGTTCCGACAGCCTTGATAATCCTGGCGCCGTGTTCCAGTAAGAAGCAAAGGCGGGCCGTTCCCTTCGGAACGGCCCGATCTCCCCGATGAAAGCTCCGATCGCTCTCGCTGCCGGCCTTGCGCTGCTGATGTCGACAGCGATCCCGTCTGGCGCCGGGGAAACGGTGATCCGCAGCGACCTGTCGCCAAAAGACCTCGCCCGCGTGCAGGCTGTAACCAAGCCGACCAGCGACTTTTCCAAAGCAGAACCTTTCGAGATCAAAGAAGGCGGTGCCGGGACCTCGCAGCATGGCGTGTCCCACGATGCCTTCTCGCAATTCGCCCCGAACATTACCTTTGCCGAAGAGCAGGATTTCAAGCTCGGCAATGCGCTGTTCACCAAGCTCTGGGTCTCCTCCCCCTCCTCAACGCAAGCCTCCGACGGATTAGGACCGCTGTTCAACGCGCGCTCCTGTCAGAGCTGTCATGTGAAGGACGGGCGCGGGCACCCGCCGGAAGGCGACCGCGACGCGACCTCGATGTTCCTGCGGCTCGCCCGCCCACCCGTCACGCCTGAAGAACGCGGCAAGCTGGACCGACTGGAAGTAATGAGCCTGCCGGACCCCGTTTACGGCGGACAGCTGCAGGACCAAGCCGTGCCGGGGCTTTCCGCCGAAGGGCGGATGGTGATCACCTACGAGGAAAGGCCGGCAACGCTTGCAGGCGGCGAGACGGTCATGCTGCGCAAACCGACCTATTCGGTCGCCGACCTCGCCTATGGCCCGCTCGATCCGACGACGACGCTCTCGCCCCGCATCGCCAATCCGATGATCGGGCTCGGCCTGATCGAGGCGATTGCCGAGGAAGATATCCTGGCATTGGCCGACCCCAATGATCGCGACGGCGACGGTATTTCCGGCAAGGCGGCGCGTGCCCGCGATCACCGGACCGGCGAGATCAAGCTCGGCCGCTTCGGCTGGAAGGCGCAGAATGCGAGTGTACGCGACCAGAGCTCAAGCGCCTTTGCCGGGGATATCGGGATATCGACGCCGGATGATCCGCGCCATTTCGGTGACTGCACCCAGAAGCAAACTGCCTGCCTTGAAGCCGCAACTGGCGTGCAGGCGCGGCTGGGCGATACGGAAGCGCCCGATCCGGTGCTCGAACTCGTCACCTTCTATGCCAAGGCCCTCGCGCCGCCCGCCCGTCGCAATGTCGATGACGCGAATGTCTTGCGCGGCAAGAAGCTGTTCTATGACAGTGGCTGCACCGCCTGTCACACGCCGAAATTCGTCACCAGCCGCGCGGCGGACAACAAGGCGCAGGCCTTCCAGCTGATCTGGCCCTACTCCGATTTCCTGCTGCATGACCTGGGCGAAGACCTGGCCGATGGGCAGGCCGTGGGCGATGCCACCGGAACCGAGTGGCGCACGCCGCCGCTCTGGGGTATCGGTCTCACAAAAGCCGTCAACGGCCACACCTTCTTCCTGCATGACGGGCGCGCCCGCTCGCTGACCGAAGCCATTCTCTGGCATGGCGGAGAAGCGCAAGCTGCCCGCAATGCCTTCGCCGCCGCCAACCCCGAGGACCGCAAGGCCCTGATCACGTTCCTGGAGTCTCTCTGATGCGGACACGCTGCACCCGGCTCGCCTTCGCCACGCTTCTGTCTCTGCCGCTGCTCGGGCTTGCTCCCGCGCTGGCGCAGGAAAGCCCCATCACCCCCGGCGCGCTCGACACGGCCAAGGTGCCCGGCGTGATGGCCAAGGCCGTCGACGGTTTCATCCGCCCCGGCTATCACCATTTCACCGAAGAGGCCGAGACCATGGAGGAATCCATGGCCCTGCTCTGCCAAACGCCCTCCTCCGAGACCCTGCTGAACGCTCAGTCGACATTCGGCGATCTGGTCGAGGCCTGGTCGCGGATCGAGATCGTGCGTGTCGGCCCTGTTCTCGACGGTAACCGCTTCGAGCGCATCCTGTTTTTCCCCGACCGCAAGGGCACCGGGCTGAAGCAGGTTCAGGCCGCCCTTGCCAAGCCCGACCCGAGCGTCACCTCCGTCGACACGCTGAAGGACAAGAGCGTCGCCATGCAGGGGCTCGGCGCGCTGGAATTCGTGCTGTTCGGCACGGGTTCCGAGACGCTCGGCACCACCGCGGGGAGCTATCGCTGCCAATACGGTACGGCGATCGCCGCCAATTTGAAGCGCCTCGGAACCGAACTGACGCAAGCCTGGGACGCACCCGACGGCGTCGCGGCCGCCTGGAAGACACCCGGACCGAACAATCCCATCTACCGGGATGAGGCCGAGGCGGCCAAGGAACTGCTCGGCGTGCTCGTGCATGCGGCCGAGACGATCCGCGATCAACGGATCGAGCAATTCTACAAGGGCGATGCGGCGAAAGGCCTGCCCCGGCAGGCGATCTACTGGCGCTCCGGCAATACGTTCCGGTCGATCACGGCGAATATCGAGGGCATTCGCGACCTCATGACCACGTCCGGCATGGTCGACCTGCTGGCCGAAGACAATCGCTCGGTCGCCAGTTCTGTCGACTTCGTGGCGCATTCGCTGTCGCGCGTGTCTGCTGATATCGAACCCGACGTCGCCAAAGCCTTGGCAACCCCCGAGCAGGTCGCCAAGCTCGACTTCCTTCTGCTCAACAGCCGCGACCTGATCCTGCGCCTCAACGACGATCTCGGCGGCGGGATCGGCCTTGCCGCCGGATTCTCGTTCTCGGACGGGGACTGACATGCCGAGTCCTTGCCTGATCGATCGGCGCGCTTTTCTAAGGGCCGCCGGCCTCTCGTTTGTGGCTGCTCTGACACCACGCGCCGCCTTCGCGCTCGACCAGACGGATGCGGTCTATGCCTCCGGCCTGAAACAGCCGGATGGCCGCTTTGCCATCGGCCTTGTCAGCGAAGCCGGGGAGCTCATCGAGCAGATCGCGCTTCCGGGCCGCATCCACGGGCTTTGCCACAGCACGGTCAACGGCCTCTCCGTCGCCTTTGCCCGGCGACCGGGCACCTTTGCCGTCATCTTCGACACCACCCGCCGGGCCGAACCGAAAATCATCTCGGCGCCGGAGGGGCGGCATTATTTCGGCCATGGCGCCTTTTCGCCCAATGGTCAGCTGTTTTACGCCAGCGAAAACGACTTTGACGCCAATGCCGGCGTGATCGGGATCTATGACTGCCTGTCGGGTTTTGAGCGCGTCGGCGAAGTGCCGGCCCATGGCATCGGCACGCATGACATCACGGTGACGGCTGACGGCATTCTGGTCATCGCCAATGGCGGCATCGAGACCCATCCGGATTTCGGCCGCACCAAGCTCAATCTCGACCATATGGACCCGTCGCTGGCGCTGGTCGATGCGAAGAGCGGCGAGCTGATCCAGAAACACGCTTTGCCCGCCGAACTGCGCCAGCTCTCCACCCGCCATCTGGATATCGCCGAGGACGGCAAGATCTGGTTTGCCTGCCAGTATGAAGGACCGCGCACCGACCGGCCGCCACTGGTCGGGCATTTCTCCAAGGGCGAGGCGCTTTCCTTCGTGTCGCTGCCGGAGGCGACCACCGACCGGCTCGGCAATTATGTCGGTGCCATTGCCGTCAATCGCAAGCAGGGCCTCGTGGGTATCGCCTCACCGAAGAACGGGCTGTGGGCCGTGCTCGACGGACGCGACGGGCGGCTCGTTTCGGAGACCGTGCTCGTCGACGCGGCCGGCATTGCGCCCTCGCCGGAGAGCTTCGCCGTCTCTTCCTATCGCGGCGACTTCCTCGACCGGACGCATCGCGTCGCCTGGGACCAGCATATCGTCCGTCTCTGACCACACGTTCCAAGACGGCGCATCCCGTCCTCTGGCAAGACGTATTCTCCGCCCTAATTAGCTGCCATGCGCACCATCCTCACCTATGCCATCTTCATCTTCGTCGTCGTGTCGGCCGGTCTGTTGTCGGGCCTCCTGAACATGCCCGGCGACTGGTACCAGGCGCTGGAAAAGCCCTTCTTCAATCCGCCGGCCTGGCTGTTCGGTCCGGTCTGGACCACGCTTTACGTGCTGATCGGCATTGCCGGCGCGCGGATCTGGATGCGCGCGCCGAAATCGGCAGCCATGCAACTGTGGTTTGCCCAGTTCGTCGCCAACATGCTCTGGTCGCCCGCGTTTTTCGGCCTCAAGAACCCCGAACTCGGTCTCGTGGTGATCGCCGCCATGCTCATCACGATCATCGGTTTCATGGTGAAGGCGCGAGCGATCGACCGCATATCCACTCTGCTTTTCGTCCCCTATCTCGCCTGGGTGGCTTTTGCGAGCGTGCTCAATCTCAGCATCGCCTGGCTCAACTGAATTCTGCCTTCCGACAGCTTGCGTGCCGTAATGCTGCGTGCCACTTTCGCGCCGAAGGGGCACCAAGCATGACAGAAATCGATCCTGATACCGTCGAGGCGCGCATTCGGCGCAGTTTCGCGCGCCAAGGCGCCATGGAGACGCTGGGGGCGGAATTGTCCCATATCAGCCAGGGCGTGGTGGAAATCGAACTGCGCTACGACGCGAAGCTGACCCAGCAACACGGCTTCCTGCATGCAGGCGTCATCTCCGCAGCACTCGATACGGCCTGCAGCTATGCCGCCTATACGGTGGTCGAGCCGGAAGTCTCACTGCTGACCATCGAATTCAAGGTGAACCTGATGTCGCCGGGCCGCGGCGAACGCTTCCTGTTTCGCGGCGAAATCACCAAGCCCGGCTCCAACATAATCGTCGCCGACGGACGCGGTTATGCGCTGACCGATGGGCCAGCAAAACTGATTGCATCGATGACCAGCACCCTGATGGTGATCCGCGGGCGGGAGGGGATATCCGGATGAGTTACGAGATGAAGTCCATTGCCGGCAAAAATGTGCTCTTCGTCATGGCGGCGGATGCCGAATATGGTGTCTTTCTCCGAACCCGCATCTCGCCGCTGATGACCGGGGTCGGCCCGGTCGAGGCCGCCGTGGTGCTGACCAAAGAACTGGCGCGGCTGTCATCCCATGACGACCTTCCGGATCTCGTTGTTTCCATTGGTTCGGCGGGCTCCGCCAGGCTCGACCAAGCCGAGATTTACCAGGTCTCCTCCGTCTCCTATCGCGACATGGATGCCTCTGCCTTCGGGTTCGAGAAGGGCAAGACGCCTTTCCTTGACCTTCCCATCGCCGTCGAGCTTCCCTTGCGTATTCCCGGCATCCCCGTCGCCAGCCTGTCGACCGGTGCCGATGTCGTCTCGGGTGCAGCCTATCAGTCGATCGATGCCGACATGGTGGACATGGAGACCTTCGCGGTCCTGCGCGCCTGCCAGAGTTTTGGCGTGCCTCTGATTGGTCTGCGCGGCATTTCCGATGGCCGCCACGACGTCAACCACATCGACGACTGGACGCAGTATCTGCACATCATCGACAAGAAGCTGGCGCTGGCCGTCGACGGCCTGCAGACGGCGCTCGAAGACGGCGTCTTCTGGTTCTGAGCAGGCGCACAAAAAATCAGGATTCTCCGGGCGATCTGCCATTGAAAGATGGGCTCGTTTTCTTTAAAGGCTCGCCATGACCCAGACAGCACATCCCGACAGTGTTCTCATCGTCGATTTCGGCAGCCAGGTAACGCAGCTGATCGCCCGCCGCGTCCGTGAATCCGGCGTCTATTGCGAAATCGTCCCCTTCCAGTCCGCCGAAGAAGGCTTCAAGCGCCTCAAGCCCAAGGCGATCATCCTGTCCGGAAGCCCCGCTTCCACGCTGGATGAGGGAAGCCCCCGCGCGCCGCAGGTGCTGTTCGACAGCGGTCTTCCGATTTTCGGCATCTGCTATGGCCAGCAAACCATGTGCGCCCAGCTCGGCGGCAAGGTCGAGGGCGGCCATCACCGCGAATTCGGCCGCGCCTTCCTCGAGGTCGAGCAGGACTGTGCGCTCTTCGAAGGCCTCTGGTCGGTGGGCTCCCGCCATCAGGTCTGGATGTCCCATGGCGACCGCGTCACCGCGATCCCGCCGGGCTTCAAGGTGCTCGCCACCTCGTCCAACGCCCCCTTCGCCTTCATCGCTGACGAAGCGCGTAAATATTACGCCGTGCAGTTCCACCCTGAGGTCGTGCACACGCCCGATGGAGCGAAGCTCATCCAGAATTTCGTGCAGAACATCGCCGGCGTGAAGGGCGACTGGACCATGCATGCCTATCGCCAGAAGGCGGTCGAGCAGATCCGGGCCCAGGTTGGCGACAAGCGCGTCATCTGCGCGCTCTCGGGCGGCGTCGATAGTTCGGTTGCAGCCCTGCTGATTCATGAAGCCGTCGGCGACCAGCTCACCTGCATCCTCGTCGACCACGGCCTGATGCGCAAGAACGAGGCGGCAGATGTCGTCGCCATGTTCAAAGAACACTACAACCTGCACCTCATCCATGTGGATGCCGTCGACAAATTCGTCGGCGAGCTGGAAGGTGTTTCCGACCCGGAAACCAAGCGCAAGATCATCGGCCGCCTGTTCATCGAAACCTTCGAGGAAGAAGCCAAGAAGCTCGGCGGTGCTGATTTCCTCGGCCAGGGCACGCTCTATCCCGACGTCATCGAAAGCGTCTCCTTCACCGGCGGTCCTTCGGTCACGATCAAGTCGCACCACAATGTCGGCGGCCTGCCCGAGCGCATGAACATGCAGCTCGTCGAGCCCTTGCGCGAACTCTTCAAGGATGAAGTGCGCGTGCTCGGCAAGGAACTCGGGCTGCCCGATAGCTTCATCGGCCGCCATCCCTTCCCGGGTCCGGGCCTTGCCATCCGCTGCCCGGGTGGCGTGACGCGCGAAAAGCTCGACATCCTGCGCGAAGCCGATGCCATCTATCTCGACGAGATCCGCAAGGCCGGCCTCTATGACGCGATCTGGCAGGCCTTTGCCGTGCTGCTGCCGGTCCAGACCGTCGGCGTCATGGGCGATGGCCGCACCTATGAATTCGTCTGCGCGCTCCGCGCCGTCACCTCGGTCGACGGCATGACCGCCGACTTCTACCACTACGACATGGAATTCCTTGGACGGGCAGCGACCCGCATCATCAACGAGGTCCGCGGCATCAACCGCGTGGTCTACGACGTGACGTCGAAGCCGCCGGGTACGATCGAGTGGGAATGATGGAATGACAACGGGGCTGCCTCAGGCGGCCCCGTTTTCGTTTGCGGTAATGCCTCAGGCTTTTTCCAAGGGTTGCCGGCGACCGAGCCTTGCGGAAAGAATGTCCATTCCGAGGTCGGAGAGCAGCGGCGAAGAGATCAGGATCTTCCGACGCAGGTCCGCCGCCTCCGGATGGTTGGCGAGCGCGGCCTGGCGGTTTTCGTCAAACACCAGCAAATCGGCGGAATAAACGACCGTCCGCTTGCGCGTCGCCTGCGGCTCGAATTGCAGCCGTCCGGCCCAGCCAAAGGCATCACCCGACTGCAGATGGCGCAGCGGACGATCGGGGGCATTGGAGAGAAAACGCTCCCGGTCGAGGGGATCGGGGACGCGTGTGGCGAGTGCCTGATAGAGGAGATAGGGATCGGTGGTCAGGCTGCCGTAATGCTCGGCCAGGGTGAAGGACACCGGCCCCAGGAACAATGCGGCCTGGCGGGCGACCTTGCGGATGACACCGGTCGGGATCAGGGCCATCCTGTCTAGTCCGAATTCCGCGGCGAGGATCGGGGCAAGCTCGGCCTCGAGATCGATTTCGTGGCTCAACACTTCCTCGTGCAACCCGCCGTCGACGACGAAGCCCGCGAGCTCCGGCGGCACGGTTTCGCCCGGCCCGAACCGGAGCAGGCGCCCATGCTCAGCCAGTTCGCCAAGGAAGCCGGCGTCGGAGGGCAGCTCGGGTGCGATCGGGCTGCGGCTCAGTCCCGTCATCGGGATGTCGGACCTGTCGAAGGCATACCACAGTGCCGTCAGGACACGCGAGGCGAGCGATGCCGTATCGATCGGCTTGTTGGTGTAGCAGCGCAAAGTGTAGCGCATGACACCCGTTTCGGGCTCGGGGCCGACCAGAACGACCGAGGGAAGCGGATCTTCGGCGATACCCGGCACGCCACGGTCGAGCACTTCTTCCGCCACCTTTAGTACGCGCATGGGGGGAATGCTGTCCGGCACCAGCAGAGGCACCGCAATCCGCACCGGCTGGCCGCGCCGCACCACTTCCACCGCATCCGTGGCAAGCGTGCTGTTCGGCAAGACGACCGAGCTGCCGTCCGGCGTACGCAGGAAGATCGAGCGCCACTTCAGCGCGACGACTTCCCCTTCGACCGAGCTCTTGCGGATGAAGTCGCCGACCCGCAGCGGACGCTCCAGCTCGATCGACAGGCCGGAAAACAGATTGCCCAGCGTGTTCTGCAGGGCAAAACCGAGGACGAGCGAGACGATCGCGGATGTGGCGAGCAGGCTGGTGATGTCGAAGGCCATGCCATAATGCAGCCAGACCAGCATGGCGGCGATGTAGATGACGATCGAGCTCATGACCTTGACGAGATCGGTCGTCCGGCTGTTGCCATCGCTGTCATCGACAAGCGTCGAAACGAGTACCTCGACGAAGCGCGCAGCGCTCAGTGCCGTCAGGAAATAGGCGGCGTCGCGCAGGACCGGCGCCCATGCGGCGCGTTCCGGATCCAGCGTGACGAAGAGCAGCCACGTGAGGGCCGTCGAGGCGACGAGCAGAGCGGAGAGCAGATAGCTCATAGGTCCTTCTTCCTGCCGCCGAGATCGGGAAAGAGCCTGAGGGCCTCGTTGAGGCTGATGCGCAGACGCGAGATCGACTGTTCGAGATCGTAGAACTGGCCGTTCATCCTGACCCGAGGTTCCGCCCCCTGCCACTCGGCTCCCAGACTGGTCTCGATCGTCTGGCGGGTGATCGTCTCCAGCGGATGGGTGACGTAGCGGCGCAGGAGCAGCAGGAAGATGGCGAGCGACAGCACGAAGACACAGGTGAGAGCCCCGAGGGTCACAGCAAGGCTCTTTGCCGCCTGCCGGTTCGGACCGGCCACCGGCACCTCGATCAGCTGCATGCCGATCACGTCGCCCATCTTCCAGCCGAAGCCGTTGTTGCCGTATTTCGCCACCATGGAGGCAGGCGCCACCTCCGGCGTCGAATGACATTGCAGACAGGCTTCACTCGGCATGCGCAACGGCCTTGCGAGATAAAAGCGCCGTTCCGCCCCCTCGCCCACCTCGCCGGACTGTTCCTTCAGCTCGGCATCGTCCTGGAAATTCTGCAGGAGCGTGACCTCCCAGTCATTGGCGCGATCCTCGATATTCGTCGGGTTGAGCGAGGCCTCGCGGTAGCGATAATCGGGAAACTTTTCGCGCAGGATGCCCAGCGTGGTCTGTGCCCCGTAGGAGGGGACCATCTGCGGGTGGAACTCGTCATAGCCGAGGGCCTTCACCAAAGGCGCCACCTGACTGCTGGTGTAGTTGCGCATGGCGAGACCCATTTCCAGAAGAACACGGGACTTTTCGTTGACCTCGTTGCGGGCCTGACGAAATTCCAGCGTGTATGAAATGTAACCGGCGATCAGCAAACCGAAGATAAAACAGACGGCCAAAATCAATCCGAGACGAAACTCTATCCGCATGGTGCCTCCAAGAGCTGCGGGTTCATCTGCAATGCGACTGAAAGATGTTTATGCGTTGCAGCATAATACGAAGCTTTGGCGTGGCAATCTGTCGCAACGTCCAAAAGTGACCTATTTTTCGGCGTCCCCTGCGTCTGGCCGCAACGCTTGATTTGCGGCCCTGCTTTGCTATTCCTCGCAGCAGGTTTTCGAGGAAGAAGCGCATGACCACGATCTACGGCATCAAGAACTGCGACACGATGAAGAAGGCCAGAACCTGGCTCGAGGAACACAGCGTGGCGCATGACTTCCACGACTACAAAGCCAAGGGCATCGATGCCTCGACCCTCGACAGCTGGATAGGCAAGGTTGGCTGGGAAGTGCTGCTCAACAAGGCCGGCACGACCTTCAAGAAGCTCGACGAGGCGCAGAAGGCGAATCTGGACGCGGCAAAGGCCAAGGCGCTGATGCTGGCGCAGCCGTCGATGATCAAGCGGCCGGTGCTCGATGTGGGCGGCGAGCTTGTCGTCGGCTTCAAGCCGGAGATCTATCAGCAGACGTTCAAGGCCTAAGACATGGCGAAGACCACCCGCGCCACGCAGTTTCTCGACAAGGCCGGTGTGGCCTATACCACGGTGACCTACGACTACGACCCGAATGCCGAGCGCATCGGACTGCAGGCGGCGGAAGCGATCGGCGAGCATCCGTCACGCGTGCTGAAGACGCTGATGGCGGAACTCGATGGAAAGCCGGTCTGCGTCGTCGTGCCCTCCGACAAGGAGGTCTCCATGAAGAAGCTGGCGAGCGCCTTCGGCGGCAAATCGGCGGCGATGATGAAGCCGGCCAATGCGGAAAAGTTCACCGGCTTCGTCGTCGGCGGCATCAGCCCCTTCGGCCAGAAAAAGCAGGTGCCGACGGCGATCGAGATCGGGGCCATGGACGAGGCGCTCGTCTATATGAATGGCGGCCAGCGCGGCTTGCAGGTGCGGCTTTCGCCAAAGGATGCGCAAAAAGCGCTGGGTGCGATTGCGGCGCCACTGGTGGCCTGACCTTTGCCAATGGTCTGGACTTCGCCATCTTTGCCCTTAAGTCTGGCGTGACAACTACAACAGGAATACCCCATGACCCTCCCCGATCTCTCCGCCTCCATCGATCCGACCAAGCTCGACAAGCTCGCCGAGGTGGCGATCAAGGTCGGGTTGCAGTTGCAGAAGGGCCAGGATCTGGTGCTGACCGCCCCGCTCGTCGCCGTGCCGCTGGTGCGGCTGATCACGGCGCACGCCTACAAGGCTGGGGCTTCGACAGTGACGACCTTCTATTCGGACGAGGAGACGACGCTGGCGCGTTATCGCCATGGTCACGACGAGAGCTTCGACCGGGCGCCGAACTGGCTCTACGACGGCATGGCAAAGGCCTATGAGAATGGGGCAGCACGCCTCGCGATCTCCGGCGACAATCCGATGCTGCTCGCCTCTGAAGACCCGGCCAAAGTCGGCCGCGCCAACAAGGCGACCTCGATCGCCTACAAGCCGGCGCTGGAGCACATCTCCAATTTCGACATCAACTGGAATATCTGCTCCTATCCGAACCCCTCCTGGGCGAAGCTCGTCTTCCCGGATCTGCCGTTCGAAGAGGCCGTGCGCAAGCTGGCCGACGCCATCTTCGCCGCCTCACGCGTTGACCGCGACGATCCGGTCGCCGCCTGGGCGGAGCACAATGCGGAACTGAAGAAGCGCTCGACCTGGCTGAACGGCGAGCGCTTTGCCGCCCTGCACTTTACCGGCCCCGGCACAGACCTGACGGTGGGTCTCGCCGACGGCCATGAATGGCATGGCGGCGCCTCGACGGCGAAGAATGGCTTGACCTGCAACCCGAACATCCCAACGGAAGAGGTCTTCACCACGCCGCATGCGCTGAAGGTGGAAGGCCACGTGTCCTCGACCAAGCCGCTTTCCCATCAGGGCACGCTGATCGACAATATTCAGGTACGCTTCGAACGCGGACGCATTGTCGAAGCCAAGGCCTCGAAGGGTGAAGCCGTGCTCAACAAGGTACTGGACACCGACGAAGGTGCGCGGCGTCTCGGCGAGGTGGCGCTGGTGCCGCATTCCTCGCCAATCTCGGCGTCGGGCGTGCTGTTCTACAACACGCTGTTCGACGAAAACGCCTCCTGCCACATCGCGCTCGGCCAGTGCTATTCGAAGTGCTTCCTCAATGGCGCGTCGCTCAGCCAGGACCAGATCAAGGCGCAAGGGGGCAATTCCTCGCTGATCCATATCGACTGGATGATCGGCTCGGACAAGGTCGATATCGACGGCATCCGGGCCGACGGCTCGAAGGTGCCGGTGATGCGTCAGGGTGAATGGGCCTGAGGGCGTCTCCGGCGCGACCAACAAAAAACCCCGTCCTGTCGCCAGGGCGGGGTTTTGTTTTGGAGGCGTGCGCGGCTCAGCGGTAGTAGACGATCTTGCCGCCGTTGAGCGCGGTCTGGACCCACAGCACGTTGTGCTGTGCTATGCCGCGCACCTGGAGTGCCGCGACAAGGCTCGGATCTTCCGCCACGACCGATTGGGCCAAACGCAGGCTGTTGCCCGTCGGGTGGATTGCCTGCATCGGATAGGTGTGGCGGTCGAAGCCACCGAGGTCGACCCGGATGGCGGTGACATTGCCATTGTACTGCTTGCCAAACAGGATTTCCCGCGGCGTCCAGCCGCCGGCCTCGACATAGGTCGCGGCATTCGCGGGAACTGTGCCAAAGGCTGCTGCAGCCAAGGCTGCGGCCAGAATGACTTTCTTCATCATGATCATACTCCGTTTTACCGGTCGCTTGGGAGGACATCCGGTTTCAGCGCCCCATGTGGCGACGATGAAGATCGTTGTCTAGTATAATCACATGAGGTTGATCAATTGCGCGCAACTGATTTTGGAGCAGTGAGGGGCGGACCCCATCTCCAGGGGTTCGTTTCGCGCAACGAGGGCAGCCGAACCGGACGGTGAACTCAGCCCTGACGCGCCTTGCGGGCGGCGTAGCGACGGTCGCGCTCGGCCTTGCGTGCGGCTTCGTCTTCGACGACGCGGCTGATCCTTGATGCTTCGGC
Source organism: Allorhizobium sp. DMC15 (assembly GCF_056314065.1). Lineage (NCBI taxonomy): Bacteria > Pseudomonadati > Pseudomonadota > Alphaproteobacteria > Hyphomicrobiales > Rhizobiaceae > Allorhizobium > Allorhizobium sp. DMC15. The sequence goes on along the minus strand of NZ_JBQUZB010000001.1, from coordinate 242,468 downwards.
CTGTTCGCGCGCGTCCTGTTCAGCGCGCGCTGCGGCGATCGCCGCTTCTTCGCGCTCACGGGCCTCCTGCTCGGCACGGGCCTTTTCCTCGGCCTTCAGCCTATCGCGTTCAGCATGGCGCCGGGTGCGCTCTTCGGCGCGCGCGGCACGTTCGGCCATGCGGGCTTCCCGCTCCGGGTCCGCCGCAGCATGGGCTGCCTTGCAAGCGGCCAGCAATGCGGCCTTGGCGTCGGTTGCCGTCGTGCGGCGCTCGGCCAGGCCATGATCTCGGGTAAACTTCATCGGTGCTCCGATCTGTTGAGTTGACGTCAGGGGCGCGCGCGCTTGGCCAGCAAGGCCGCCGTTGCACGCTCGCGTGTCTCGCGCTCCCGGTTGAGGCGTGCCTCGCGCAGGCGTGCGGTCTTCTCGTCGCGTGCTGCGGTCAGAGCATCCTGTTCATCGATGGCACGACCACGTGCGAGAAATTGCGACTGCGTCTTTGCAAATGCGATTTCCGCCGTGTGGCGCGATTTTGTGTGGTTTTCAGTCATGGGGTCTCCTTCTGGAGCCGGCCCTTGCGGGCAATAAAAAAAGGCCAGGCGAACCGCCTGACCTTCGATGGGATCATGCCTTCAACAGTGCCAGTACATCCGTGGTCAAAGGAAAGCGGATCCCGGATCTATCAGGCCGCCTGCAGGTTGCAGGCCGACATCTTGCCCGACTTGTTGTCGCGCTCCATGTCGTAAGAAAGCTTCTGGCCTTCGACGATTTCGCGCATGCCCGACCGTTCGACGGCGGAGATGTGAACGAAGGCGTCCGGGCCGCCATTGTCAGGCTGAATGAAGCCGAAGCCCTTGGTGGAATTGAACCATTTTACTGTGCCAGTGGTCATGATGAACCCTTTCATAGCGCATAGAGTGCCCCAGCGCGGATGCGCTGCGGAGATAACGATTTTTGAAAGGAAGGTTCGACAGGGCGCGGGCTGTTCCGCGCGGTAACCAAAGCTAGCAAGCAAACATCGATGGAGCATACATAGAGGTCTTCCTAATGAAAGTCAACCATCGGTTTTCAGTCAATTCGATTTCTCAATCAAAAGTGTAATTTTCGGCAATGCAACCGCAACGCCGACGCCTGTTTCAGACAGCGCTGATCGCTGCCCTGACCCGGGCCAGGAAGCGCTTGCGCTTCGCCTCCGTCGCCCGGTCCATGTCGTGCAGCGACAGCATGCGGAAGTCGACAGACTTGGCACAAAAGGCCGCCACGCCGCGCTTCAGGATGCGCTTGACCGGATTGCCCATGTAGAGATGCACCACCCACCAGGGGGAACCTGTGGAGGTCACGACCCAGAAGGCCTTGATATGGGTCATCAGCGGCACGATGCGACCGCCAGCCTTGTCGTGCTCGAAGGCGACGCCGGGCACGAAGATGCGGTCGATGAAGCCCTTCATGATCGCCGGCAGATTGAACCACCATTGCGGAAAGACGAGCACCAGGCCATCAGCCGCCTTCAGCCGCGCGACGATGCCCGAGACGTCTTCCGGTGGTTCGTAACCCGGCTCCATATAGGCGGCGCGCTCGGCGGCCGTCAGGCGCGGATCGAAATCCTCGGCGTAGAGATCGAGCAGATCGACTTCGTGGCCTTGTCCTTCCAGCGTCGCGACCACCGCTCTTACCGCAGAGGCCGCAAAGCTATCCGGCAGCGGATGGGCGAGCACGACCAGGAAGCGGCGTGCCATCAGAAGAGGCTCCCCTGCCCGGCCGGCGGCTCGCTTTTGCGCGCAGGCTTCGGTGCAGGCGCGGTCCGCGCGGGCTGCGGCGCTGACGGTTCCGGCGGGGATACACCTTCGCCGGCGACAGCGGCCACGCGGCCATCCGCAAACTCGATCGCGATCGCCTGGCCGTGGGCCAGACCGTCGGCACGCGAAACCGGGCGATCATGCTCGTCGCGGATCACGGCATAACCACGGGCCAGCACATTCTTGTAAGATAGCGACTGCAGCACACGGTCCTGAGCCAACAGCGCCTGGCGGGCGCGTCGCAGATCGTTCATGACAGCACTGTCGGCCCGGCGACCCAAGCTTTCCAGTCTGTCCTTCGAGCGTTCCATCATCGCCGTCAGCCGCGCCGGGACCGCCGTCAGCGTCGCGTCGAAACGCCCGAGCCGCGCCTTGTTGCGCTCGATCAGCCGCTCGATGACGCGTTCGGCGCGGACACCACTTTCCGACAGCTTCTGCCTGCGCTCCACCAGCCGGCGTGCCAGCATGTCGGGCGAAAGTTTCGCCGCCACACGCTCGAAGCTGCGGCGCTTGTTCATGGTGTTGAGTTCGAGGCTACGGCCAAGGCCGGCAGCCGCCTCGTCAAACCGACGTCGCGGCAGAGCCAGCAACTGATCGAGGGAAGGTAGCGCCCGCACGAGGCTGCGCAGGTTCTGGCGACGATTGTCCATCTGCCTGACCATCGCGCCGGAAAGGCGGGCAGAGAGTGTCGCCACCTGCGCTTCGAGATCGGCCTTCACGGGAACGGCCATTTCCGCCGCGCCCGTGGGCGTCGGGGCGCGCACATCAGCAGCGTAGTCGATCAATGTCCAGTCGGTCTCGTGGCCGACGGCGGAGATCAGCGGAATGGTGCTGGCGGCGGCTGCGCGCACCACCGCCTCGTCGTTGAAGCTCCAGAGATCTTCGAGGCTGCCGCCCCCGCGCGCCACGATCAGCACATCGGGACGGGGGATCGGCCCGCCCTCACCCAGTGCGTTGAAGCCGTGGATCGCGTTCGCCACCTCATCGCCGGAGCCTTCACCCTGAACCTTGACCGGCCAGACCAGCACATGGACCGGAAAACGGTCGGAGATGCGGTGCAGGATATCGCGGATGACGGCACCGGTCGGTGAGGTGACGACGCCGATCACCTTGGGCAGGAAGGGCAAGAGCTGCTTGCGGGCAGGGTCGAAGAGACCTTCCGCCGTAAAGCGGCGCTTACGCTCCTCGATCAGGGCCATCAGCGCGCCGGCGCCCGCCGGCTCCATCTGCTCGATGACGATCTGGTATTTCGACGAGCCGGGGAAGGTCGTGACCTTGCCGGTGGCGATCACTTCCATGCCTTCTTCCGGGCGGTATTTCAGCCGCGAGAAGGAGCCCTTCCAGATCACCGCGTCGATGCGGGCCTTGTCGTCCTTCAGGCTGAAATAGGCGTGGCCCGAAGAATGCGGGCCGCGATAGCCGGAGATTTCGCCGCGCACCCGCACGTGATCGAAGGAGGTTTCGATGGTGCGCTTGATCGAGCCCGAGAGTTCCGAAACGGAGAACTCGGTCAGGTTCGTCGGCGAATCGTTGTCGAAGAAATTGCTCATGCCCCTTCCCTAGCGGAAATCGGGGCCAAGATCAGCCCGTGCCTTCGCGGCCTGCCCGGTTTCCCCGGCAATGATCAGGGCAGCTTGACGGTAAAGATCTGCAATCCCGATGGCCCGTTGATCGGGACAGGGGTGAGATAGGCCGGAACCTTGCCCTTCAGCAGCTCTGCATAGAGGCCATCAGGCTTCATCCGCGCGATCTTTTCCGACTGCAGGAAATCGGGGCAGAAGGCGAGGATGCCGACACCTGCACCGCGCAGAAAAGCCGCCGCCTCATCCGGTTCGGCAAGACCAATATGCAGCTCGGTCAGCATGCCGCCCTGGTTGCGGTGATAGGGGCCCGCCAGCACCCTGTGTCGGGTAAACCGGAGGATTTCCGGGCCCATGTCCGAGGGCGCCGATACCGTCGTTGGCGGCAGGCTGGCCAGTGTGGCGTAAGCTGCGGGCGTATCGCAAACGACCGTTGCGTTCTGTGTCATCTGACTGGACCCGACGAGTGACTTCATGCGCGCGGTCACACCGGCCGTGCCTTCCACAAAGAAAACACCGCCCAGGGCCCAGACGCTGGGCACGGACAGGATCGCGGTCAGCGCGAAGAGAAGGCCGGCACCCAGATGTTCCGGCTGCTCATTGGCGTGGCGACGCAGATCGGAAATCAGCAGGCCGAGGGGAAGAATGGCGTAGAGGTTGGAAAAGGTCGTACCGCGCACCTGCACCATGCCGACCAGGAAGCTGACACCCAGGAGAGCGAGGAGGATGGCATGGCTGCGGACACGATCGCGGCCGAGGATGCGGAAGAGGCAGACGCAAACACCAAAGAAGCCGACTGCATAGAAGCCACCGAAGCCTTCCGGATCGACCTGAAGCTGCCGATAGAACGACTGCGCCTCAATGACGCCGTCCAGCCAGAGTGTCTTGAGCAGAGGGTCCAGTTCGTTGAGCGGGTTTTGCAGGCATTGCGGCGCGATCACCACGGCCGTCATCTGCACGAGAGCGCCCGTCGCGACAATGGCCGCCGCACGCAGACGCAAGCCCGCACCGAGATAACTCGCCGCGAAGAGGGCGGCAGCGCCAATCCCGACGATGGCATAGAAACCGAGCGACAGGCTGTCACAGGTGACGACGCCGTACCGGATGGGCGGCACGGTGGCGAAGAAGAGCGCAGACAGCGACAGCAGCAGCGTCAGCGAGAAGGCGCGCATGGCGGCCGCGTAAGCGACACCTTCCACGAGCCAGAGCAGCCCGACTGCGGCGCAGGCGACCGCCACGAGCGGCGTCGTCTCCGCGCCTATGGCGATTGCCACAGCGGCTGCAAAACCCGCGACCGCATGACTTGCCCAACGGCGGGCAGGATCGAGCAGGCCAGCCGCCATGATCGCGGCCAGCACCATCTGGACATTATGGTGGTCGATCGCACCCGGCAGAAAGCGGTTGCTGGTGATGCAGAAGACCATGGTGAGAAGCATGACGATGTGCTCCGTCACCGCATTGCCGATCCGCCGGGCTGCGACCGCCATGGCCGCCATCAGCGGGACCACCAGCGACAAGGGCCAGACGAGGAGCGCGAGGGCTTCGGCCTGCTGGACCGGGACCATTTGCGAAAAGAGGCGGATCAGAAGTGCAATCGGAAGATCGACCAGACGCGACCAGTGCATCAGCGTGCCGCCGGACAGACCCAGGCGATACTGCATCAGATCAAACCAGGACTGGCCGGCAAGCAGATCGCGCACCTCGACGAGGCGCATGACGTCGTCGTTGTCGGCGCCGACATAATCGACGGCACCGGGGAGGTTGAGGAGAGCGATGAAGGCGATGGCTGCAAAACTGTAGAAAGCGACCCAGAGCGGCCATGTCGCCCTCGATTGATCCTTGCCGGACGACGGTGCGGACAAATCGACCATGGATCCCCCGTTTCTTCAAAGACCCGGCGCATCGGCTGGCTCGGTGCGATCATTCGAAGATGATGCGCGCGCGAAACCTAGCCTTAACCTTCTCAAGAAATAGTAAAGCCGGAGGAGACCATAAGGATCTCCAGAGCGCCCGCAGGTAGTTCCCCATGGATGGTCAGGCCCCTCATTCTCCCGAAATCGCCGTTCTGCTGCCGTGCTACAACGAGGCGGCGACGATCGGACAGGTGGTGCGCGACTTTCGCACGGCTCTGCCGGAGGCGCGGATCTATGTCTATGACAACAACTCCACCGACGGCACCGCTTTGACCGCCATGCTGGCCGGTGCGACCGTCGTGCGCGAACGGCGCCAAGGCAAGGGCCATGTGGTGCGCCGCATGTTCTGCGATATCGATGCCGACATCTATATCATGGCAGATGGTGACGGAACCTATGGCCCGGCCGATGCGGAAGAGCTGATCCGCACGCTGATCACCGAGAGGGTGGACATGGTGGTGGGCACGCGGCGGGGCGTGCACGACGATGCCGGTCGCAACGGCCACGCCTTCGGCAATCGGCTGTTCAACGGGCTTTACCGTGTGCTGTTCGGCAATGACTTCACCGATATCCTGTCGGGCTACCGCGCCTTTTCGCGTCGCTACGTGAAAAGCTTCCCGGCTGTTTCCGCCGGTTTCGAGATCGAGACGGAAATGTCGGTGCATGCATCGCGGCTGAAGCTGCCGGTCTGCGAAATCGAGCTGGATTACGGTCGCCGACCCGAAGGGTCGCATTCGAAGCTGTCGACCTTCAAGGACGGCTTCAAGATCCTCTGGATGTTCGCCATGCTGATGAAGGAAACGCGACCTTTCGCCTTTTTCGGCCTGATCGCAGCGGCTCTCATGGGCCTCAGCCTCGGCTTCATGACGCCCGTCCTCTACGAGTTCTTCACGACCGGGCTCGTCTCGCGCATGCCGACCTGGATTGCCGCCATGGCGCTGATGATGATGTCATTCCTGTCGTTTACTGCGGCGCTGATCCTCGATTCGCTTGCCCGCTCCCGGGCCGAACAGCTGCGGATCCACTATCTGACGCTGCCCACGCTCATCCGCTCTCCGACACCCCGCGCCAGCGAGATCAAAGCCAGCGCCACGAGGAACGCGGCCACCACAGGTGCTGCATCCCGGGGCGACAGCTCGCAGGCGGCATGAAAAAGTTCCTGCGTTTCGCCGTCGTCGGCGCCACCGGTTTTCTTGTCGATGCCGGCGTGCTGTGGCTGCTCCTCACCTATACGCCGCTCGGTCCCCTGTCGGGTCGCGTGATCGCCATTGCTCTGGCCATGACGACCACATGGCTGCTCAATCGCCACTTCACCTTCGGCGCCTCTGCGCGGTCGATCGTGGTGGAGGGGTTCCGCTACGGCTTCATCGGGCTGGTGACATCCCTGGTCAATTACGGGGTCTATGCGGGGCTGCTGCTCATGGCGCCCTTGCTCAGCCCCTATGCCGCCCTCGTGGCCGCGTCGATCGCGGCCATGCTGTTCAGCTTTTTCGGCTATTCGCGCTATGTCTTCCGTCGGTAACGGGAAGGCTCGGCTTACACCGCCTCCCAGCCGTCCTTATCCGCCGCACGATAGATCGCATCGATCAGCTTCTGGTTCAGCTTGGAATTCTCCAGCGATACCACCTCGCCCGTCGTTCCCTCGACAGCGCGGGCGAAGGCTTCCGCTTCCAGCTTGTACTGACGGCTGTCGGGGAAGCGGAAGATCTGCGAGACGTTGTGGCTGCGATTGGTCAGTTCGACCTCTTCGGCACCCCAGCGGTCTGCATTGAAAGGCGACTTCACCTCGATGAAACCGTCCGTGCCGTGGAAGACCATCAACTGACGGTTGGCCATCTGGGTCGCGACGTAGAAGTTCAGCTCGAAATCGGCGAAATCGGCCTTCACGCTCGCATAGATGTCCGTGCCGAATTCCGGATCGCGCTCGATGGTCGACTGGACGCGGATCGGCTCCTTGCCGGTGACGAAGCGCGTGGTGATCGTCGGATAAACGCCGATGTCCGGCAGAGCGCCACCGCCGAGTTCGGGAATGTTGCGCATGTTGCCGGGGTCACGGTTGAAATAGGTGAAGGAGCCCTGCACCATTTTCAGCGTACCGATGGCACCCTGGTTCAACAATTCGCGCACCTTCAGCCAGACCGGTGCGTAAGTCACCATATACGCTTCCGTCACCAATACTTTGTTGCGGTCGCGCGCTTCGATGATGGCGTCGATTTCGTCCGCCTTCAAGGCAATCGGCTTTTCGCACAGCACATGCTTGCCGGCATTCGCCGCCTTGATCGCCCATTCAACATGCTGGCTGGTCGGCAGCGGAATATAGACGGCGTCGATCACGTCGGAAGCCAGCATCTCCTCATAGGAGCCAAACGCGTGCGGAACCGAGAAGCGATCGGCCATCTCGCGGGCCTTGGCGAGATCGCGGCTGGCGACAGCCGTCACAACAGCATTTTCTGCATCCTGGATCGCCGGTACCACGAGTTCGCGGCCAATCTTGGCCGTCGACAGAATTCCGAAACGCAGCATCTCTCATCCTCCCTGAAATTGTCGGGGCGGACATTAGGGGAAGGACCGACGGGGCGCAACGGCGTTCACGCCGGTCGCCCCAGCTCGACCCACTCTCAAATGGCCTAAAACGTCCGCTTTTCGTCCGAGGCGCACATGGTGGCAGAAATACAGAGGTTTATGCTAGTCTCCATCGCAACTTTAGGAGACAGATATGTCCGCTTCCGACACCGCCCTCATCGTCGTCGACGTCCAGGAGAGCTTCCGCCACGCCTCCTACTGGGACGCTTCCGAACTGCCTGCCTATCTCGCCCGCCAGCAGGCGCTGATCGACGGGGCGAAGGCCGCCGGCATGCCCGTTGTCCAGATCTTCCATGTCGATGCCGACGCCCCCTTCACGCTGGAAAGCGGCCTTGTGCGGACGCTCGCGGAGATTTCGATTGCCCCCGATGTCACGTTTCACAAGGGCGTGCATTCGGCGCTCGTCGGCACCGGGCTTGAAGCCTATCTGCGAGAGAAGGGCATCCGCCGCATGATCGTCTCCGGTATCCGCACCGAGCAATGCTGCGAGACCACCACGCGGCACGCCTCCGACCTCGGCTTCGATGTCGACTTCGTCACCGAGGCGACACTCACCTTCCCGATGACGCATTCTTCCGGACGGGTGTTCAGCGCAGAGGAGATCCGGATGCGCACGGAGCTGGTACTTTCGAAACGCTTCGCCCGCATCGTCACGGTTGATCAGGCGCTCGCGCCGCTTTCCGCCGCCGCCTGAGAGGAATACGATGGACGTAGTCCCGGTCTTCATCCTCGTTCCGCCCGACGCCCTGCTGATCGACATCGCCGGTCCACTTGAGGTGCTGCGCTATGCAAACCAGGAACAGGACCGGGTGCGTTTCGACTATCGCTACATCTCGGTGAAACCTCGGCAGCAGACCTCGATCGGACTTGCGCTCGATGGGCTCGAGCCCTTGCCCGACAGCCTGCCGGACAATGCTCTGCTGATCATCTCCGGCAGCCTCACGGTCGGCATGGCGGAGATCGCGCGCCAGGCCGAACTGAAGATGCTGAAACGCTGGCTTTCGGCGACCGTGCGCACCGATACGAAGCTCGCGACCATCTGCTCCGGCGCACTGCTTGCCGCCGCCGCCGGGCTGATGGAGGGCTATCAGTGCACCACCCATGCCGAATGCCTGGAGGAGCTGCGTTCTCTCGCGCCGACGGCGCGCGTCCTGGAAAACCGTCTCTATGTCGAGGACGGAAACCGCTTTTCGAGCGCCGGCATCTCGACCGGGATCGACCTGATGCTGCATCTCGTCGGTCGCTTTGCCTCTCCCCAGACGGCGCTCGCCGCAGCGCGGAAAATGGTCATCTATCTCCGGCGCAGCGGCCAGGACCCGCAGATGTCGCCCTGGCTCTCGGGCCGCAACCACATCCATCCGGCGATCCACCGCGCGCAGGATGCGATCATGGCCGATCCGGCCCGCGACTGGTCTCTGCCGGGTTTGGCCGGGATCGCGCATTTGAGCGAGCGGCACCTGTCGCGCCTGTTTCGAGAGCATGTCGGATTGTCCGTCGTCGACTATGTCAACCTGATGCGGGTGACGCTTGCGCAGGAACTGCTGAAGCAATCCCGGCTGGACATGGAAAGCCTGGCGCAGCGGGCGGGTTTCGCCTCCTCGCGTCACATGCGCCGGATCTTTGTTCAGCATCACGGCGTCTCCCCCAGCGTGTTTCGCAAGGCTGGAGAATGACGCCATCCGTGCCTTTCATTTCGAGGCCATCCCCGATTTTAATGGAACCTCGCGCTTACGCTTGATAGCGTCTGTCGATGCCGTTCCCACCACCCTTTGAGGCTTTCCATGCAGAAACGTGCCCTCGGCCGTACCGGCCTTTCGATCGCTCCCGTCGTTTTCGGCGGCAATGTCTTCGGCTGGACCGCCGACGAGAAGACATCGTTCGCGCTTCTCGACCGGTTCTTTGATGCCGGCTTCAACACGATCGATTCGGCTGACATCTATTCGAGCTGGGCAGACGGCAATGTCGGCGGCGAGAGCGAAACGATCATTGGAAACTGGCTGAAGCGCGGCCGCGTGCGCCGCGAAGATGCGGTCATCGTCACAAAAGTCGGTGGGGACCTGGGCGAAAAGCGCCGGGGCCTCAGCGCCCGCTGGATCGCGCAAGCGGTTGAAGACTCGCTGCGCCGCCTGCAGACCGACTATATCGATCTTTACCTCGCCCACTGGCCCGACGCGGAAACCTCGGACGAGGAAAGCCTGACGGCCTTTGCCCGGCTCAAGGAACAGGGCAAGGTCAGGGCGATCGGCTGCTCCAACCTCGATGCGGAACAGTTGCAGGCGACATTCGATGCCGCCAAGGCTGCCGGTGTCGGCCGTTACGACGTGATCCAGCCGGAATATAATCTCTACACCCGTTCGAAATTCGAGGGCGAACTGGCCGCGCTCTGCCAGCGGGAGGAGATCGGCGTCATCAGCTATTACGCACTCGCCTCCGGTTTCCTGACCGGCAAGTATCGCAACGCCGCCGACACCGAAGGCCGGGCGCGTGGTGAAGACATGGAGCCTTATCTCAATGATCGTGGCTTCCGCATCCTCGACGCGCTCGACGCCGTGGCGGCTGAAACCGACACCAGCCCGGCGACTGTCGCCATCGCCTGGATCGCCGCACAGCCCGGCATTACGGCACCGATCGCGTCTGCCACGAGCCTGCGACAGCTCGAGAGCCTGATCGCGGCCGGACAGCTTGCACTCACCGAGGCTCAGGTCCGGCATCTCACGGAGGCTTCCGTGTGAAGCGGGCATTCAACATTCGTGACGCAGACCCCGCCGACGAGGCGAGCTGGCGCGCGCTCTGGGCCCAGTATCTCGCCTTCTACAAGGTCGAATTGGCCGAGTCGGTGACGGCCCATACCTGGGGCCGCATCCTCGACCCTTCGTCGCGCGTCGCCATGCGCGTGGCGGAGGTCGACGGCGTTCTCGCCGGTTTCGCCATCCACCATTTCCACGAATCAACCTGGGTCATGACACCCGACGTCTATCTGGAAGACCTGTTCCTGGACGCGAGGTTCCGCGGGCGGGGCCTGGGCCGGGCGCTGATCGACGACCTGATCGCGATTGCCAAGGCAAAGGGTTGGTCGCGGCTCTACTGGCACAGCGATCGCGGAAATGCGACGGCGCGCAAACTCTACGACACCTATGCCCCGGAAGATGGGCATGTACGCTACCGGCTGAAACTCGGCTGAGCGCCGTCAGCCACGCCAGCGGAAGAAATCGACGAAGGCCCGCAGCGCCGGACGCATCTGCAGGCGGCTCGGATAATAGATCGAGAAACCATCGAAGGGCGGGCACCAGTCATCAAGGACCCGGACCAGCCGCCCGGCTTCGATGTCTGCCTCGACGCGGGCATCGAAGATGTAGGCGAGCCCTGCCCCATCCAACGCCGCTTGGCGCATCAGCCCCTGGTCCGACAGGATCAGGCCACCCTGAACATCCACAGAAATCGCCCGGCCGTCCTTCTCGAATTCCCAGCGGTAGATTGTGCCGCTGGAGAAGCGTCGGCGGATGCAGGTATGGTGAGCGAGATCGCGCGGGTGCACAGGCTTCGGCCGGACCTCGAAGTAGCCGGGTGCGCCGACGACCGCACCGCGCCACGACCCACTGACGCGCACTGCGACCATGTCCGCTTCCAGATGTTCTCCCAGCCGCAGGCCGGCATCGAACCCTTTCTCGACAATGTCCTCGAAACGGTCGTCCGTGACGATCTCCAACTCGATGTCGGGATAGAGGCGGACAAACTCGCCGAGGCGCGGGGCGATCACGTGGCGGGCGGCCAGCAGAGGCATGGTGATGCGCAAGGGGCCGGCAGGGCGGGCGCGAACATCGGACAAGGCCGTCAGGGCGGCATCGATATCCCCCAGAGCCGGCATCAGCACCGCCAGAAGGCGCCGCCCCTCTTCGGTGGGTGCCACACTCCGGGTGGTGCGCGCGATGAGACGCAGGCCGACACTGTTTTCCAGCGCCGAGACGGCATGGCTGACGGCCGAGGGTGCAATACCAAGCTCCGTCGCTGCCGCGCGAAAGCTTCCATGCCTTGCGACGGCGGCGAGAACGGCCAGCTGCGAGAGTTGAGTCCGGTTCATTGTTCTAAATGTTAGAACAAGTCATCATCGTTTGCACCCGTTTTCCGAAGCGATCCATCGCCCTAGATTGGCTGTGTCTGCTTTGCCGGCCCTGACTGGCCTGCTATCTTCATTCTCCAAAAACTCCTTGAAGGAGGTCATCATGCAATTGCGTCATCTCGGCTCTCTCAACCCTTCCGCCCTTGGGCTCGGCTGCATGGGCATGAGCCATGCCTATGGCACCAATATCGACGAAGCTTCGGCACAAGCATTGGTCGATCGCGCCGTCGATCTGGGCATCACCTTCTTCGATACGGCAGAAGTCTATGGCCCCTTCACCAATGAAGAACTCGTCGGCAAGATTCTTCGCAAACATCGGGATAAGGTGCTCATTGCCACCAAGTTCGGCTTCAGCATCGGCGACGAGGCCAAGGCCGCGCGTCCGTCCGGCCTGGACAGCCGGCCGGAGCATCTGCGTGCCGTGGCGGAGGCCTCGCTGAAGCGGCTCGGGGTCGATGTGATCGACCTCTTCTACCAGCACCGCGTTGATCCCGACGTGCCGATCGAGGAGACCGTCGGCGCCATGGCTGAATTGGTGAAGGAGGGCAAGGTCCGCGCGCTCGGTCTTTCTGAAGCCAGCGCTCAGACCCTGCGCCGCGCCCATACCGTCCATCCGATCGCCGCCATCCAGAGCGAATATTCGCTTTGGACCCGCGATCCCGAGACCAATGGCGTTTTCGACACCTGCCGCGAACTCGGCATCGGCTTTGTCCCCTTCTCGCCGCTGGGGCGGGGTATGCTCACGGGTGCTCTGAAGGATCTCGGCAAGCTCGGCGCCAATGATTTCCGTCGCGGCCTGCCGCGCTTCGACCAGGAAAATTTTGACGCCAATCTGGCGCTGGTCACGGCGTTGGAAGAGATGGCTGCCGAAAAGGGTGTCACTGCAGGTCAGCTGGCACTTGCCTGGGTGCTGGCACAGGGCGATTTCATCGTGCCGATCCCCGGAACGACCAAGATTGCCAATCTGGAAAGCAATGTCGCGGCCGCGGAGATCCCGCTGTCGCCCCAGGATCTGGCCCATCTCGGTGCGATCATCGCCCCGGACAAGGTGGCTGGCGCCCGATACAACGAGTCCATGGCGAAGATGGCGGGTCGCTGACGCCCTTCGGGGACGGCGCCTGCGTCCCCTCTCTCAATCACGATCCAAAGGGCGTCGCGTTCAGCTTCGGGCGCGGCGCCCCTCGGCCATCGGCTTTCCGGCGTAGAACGAACGCTTGTTCTCGTACATCGCGTCATCGGCGCGCTTCATCAATGCCTCCATGGTCTCGCCCGGCTCGCTCGTTGCCGTGCCGATGGAGATGCTGAGCGCCGCATCGGAATAGAACTGGTTGTTGATCTTTAGGATCTCGTGGATCGTCTCGACCACGCCCTGGGCCGCCAGGTGATCTGCACCCGGCATCAGGACCGCGAATTCGTCGCCGCCAATGCGCATGGCATGATGCGGCGCCTTCACCACGCTGTTCAGCACCTCTCCGAAGCGGCGCAGCAGCTGGTCGCCGGCGTCGTGTCCGCGCTCATCGTTGGCTTCTTTCAGTCCGTTGAGATCGATGACGATGGCCGAGACCGGGCGTAGCGACTTGCGCTCCAGCCGGTTCAGCTCGTCGGTGTAAAAGGCGCGGTTGTGAAGCTTGGTCAGAATGTCGTGCTTGCCGAGATATTCCAAATACGCTTCGGCCTTCTTGCGCGCGGTGATGTCGGTCAGGGCCACCTGCACCCGTGACCAGTCACGCTCATGGCCCGGGAAGACCGCAAAGTTCAGCAAAATATGGCGCACATTGCCGTCGAGCGCATAGTTGACCACCTCGCGGCTGTGGAACAGCCGCCCATCCCAGAGATCTATAAGTTGTTCGCGGAACGGCTTCTCCATCTCGTCGCGGAATATATCGTTCTGCCGCAGAAGCAGTGTCTGGCGATCGGGTGCCGCAAACAGGTCTAGCGTGGCCTGGTTGACATCCAGCACACGAATTTCCGACATGCATTGTCGCACGAATTCGGGATGCACGTCGGTAAAGACCCGGAAATCGTCGATGCCGCGGGAGCGAACATCCTCGATCAGATTGCGAATGCTGCTGAAGTCCTCGATCCAGAGCGAGACCGGCGAGTGCTCGAAGACGCCTTCGGCATAACGGCGGTTCTCGAGTTCAGCGCGGCGTGCATCCTCGCGATCGGTCACGTCCTCGGTGGTGACGAGCACCTGAGCCAGCGTCTCCTCGTGGCCGGGCAGAACGGAGCCGCGCAGCTGGATGTCGAGCCGCCGGCCCGTCAGCGTGTAGTTGGTGGTCGCTCCGACGAATTCCGTCTTGCCGTTCCAGAGGTCGGTCAGTTCGTTGATGTGGGTTTCCCACATGTCGTCGCGGAAGACCTTTTCGAGGTTACCTGAGAGTTGGTCGAGACTTTCCGCGTCGAAGAGTTCGAGCGTCTTGCGGTTGACCTTGAGGATGCGGATTTTCGCCGAACATTCTGCCACGCGCGAGACGTCCTGCTGCAGGAAACTGCGGAGATCAATCACCCCGCCGGCGCGCCAGGCGTCGAATTGCGCCTTCACCGCGCTGAAGTCCTCGATCCACATCGCGATCGGGGCCAGTTCGAATATGTTTGAATCAATGGAATCCGTCATGAAACAATGCCCGTTGCGCAATCACCAAGCCCCTTGAAACACCCGGGCCGCAGAACGCACCCTAGGTAGAGTTGATTAACGCTCGGTTGCCCTCAAAGGGTAGAAATCTTCCACCAGGCTCGGCGACTTTGCGTTAGGCGCCCGACATCGCGCGGCGATAGGCGGAGGGCGTGGTGCCGGTGACCCCCTTGAACATGCGGGTCAGGTGGCTCTGGCTGCTGAACCCGCAGGCGCTAGCGATCTGGGCGATCGGCTCTGTGCCCTCGAGCATGCGCCGGGCGCGGTCGATGCGACGGTTGAGGATAAAGCCGTGAGGCGAGACGCCACAGCTCAGACTGAACATGCGCTGCAGATGGAATTCGCTCAGGCCCGCAATCGTGGCCAGTTCCTGCAGGGTGATGACGCGATGCAACGAGGCCTCGATAAACTCGATCAGGCGTCGGCGAACGGCCGGGGCGAGCCCGCCCCGCAAGTCTACCCTCTTTTCGCCGCCATAACGGGGATCGAGAAAGAGATGTCCGACAGCCGCAGTCAGGGCTTGTTCGGCCAGAAGCCGCTCCCCGCCCGCGGTCGCCCGGGCAAGCTGTCCAAGGGCACCGGCGAGACGTGGCGCCTCCTGAAAGGTGGTTTCCGGGATAAGCATCAGCCGCGCGTCGCGGTCGAAGGTTTCGGAAAACAGCCGTCTCAACTCCTGATCCGAGACATAAAGGTGGACGAAATCGAAGGGGTCGGTGATTTCCCATTCCGACGAGGCGCCCTGAGGCATGATGCAGAGTGCACCGGGCCAGCCATGGATGGAGCCGGCATCGATGCGCCGCGTTCCGTCACCACCCCGCAGATAACAGCTGAAGGTGTGACCGTCCGCCCGCTCGTAGCTCATCCGGTCATGGCTGTTGCGCCACAAAGCACTCGCCCGGCCTTCGCCGAGGTCAAGCGCATTCAGCCGCTCGGCGCGCGAGGAGGCGGACAGGGAACTGAAGACGGACGAGGTTTGCAGCATGGATTGACCCGGTGATTGCAGCGCATTGTAGCGCAAGTGCGCGCTTCTGCCACCGCCCCGGCGGCGTTCGTGTTTGCCGGGATGCAGTTCGCCGCAAGATCGTGCAAGAAATTCCGGTTCGGTCGGCGTTCAAGTCTCGGCAGATTTCAGCGATGCCGTCCATGCCCATCGATCACATGGCCGCGTCATCACCACGACCGAAACGAACCGCCATGACCAATCTGCTTTTGTTTTCCTCCACCGTGCTGATCTGGGGCACCACCTGGATTGCGATCGCGCTGCAGATCGGGCCGGTTCCCGTTCTGGTGTCGGTGTTCTACCGATTCGCCACGGCGGCGCTGATCCTCATCGCAGCGCTCGTCGTCACGGGGCGGCTGAAAGTTCCGACCCGGGCGCAACAACCCTATGTGCTCGCCCAGGCGCTCTGCCTGTTCTGCTGCAACTTCCTGTGCTTCTATCATGCCGCGAGCTACGTGCCCTCCGGGCTCATTTCCGTCGTCTTTTCGCTGGCGACCATCTACAACGCGGTCAATGCCCGCATCTTCTTCGGCGACCGTATCAGCCCCCGCACGCTTCTTGCCGCCGCGCTGGGGGCGACGGGGCTGGTGCTGCTCTTTGGTGTCGACATTCTGTTCAGTCTGAATGTCGATAGCTGGAAAGGCATCGGGCTGTCCGCGCTCGGCACCCTGTTCTTCTCGCTCGGCAACATGGCATCCCGGCGCAACAGCGCCTCCGGTATCCAGCCGATCACCGCCAATGCCTGGGGGATGAGTTACGGCGCGCTGGCCCTGCTTGCCCTGATCGCCCTCACGGGCACGCCAGTCGTCGCACCACCGACGCTCACCTATCTCGCCGCCATGCTCTACCTCGCCGCCATCGGCTCGGTCGTCGGTTTCACCACCTATCTGATGCTCGTCTCCCGCATCGGCTCGCAGAAGGCGGCGTATGCCACGGTGCTTTTCCCGGTCGTGGCGCTGACGCTGTCAACGCTTTACGAAGGCTATCACTGGACGCCACTTTCGGTTCTCGGGCTCATGCTGACTCTGGCCGGAAACGTCGTCATGTTCGCGCGGCTGCCAACGGGCAAAGCCACTCTCGATGCGGCAAAACAGCCGGCTTGAGAGGCCGGGCAAGCAAGAGGCATAAAGCGATTAGACGGCTCGAAACCAGACTGGGCGCCGACATCCGCCCCGTCACCGCTGTTTCGCGCTCTTGCCTGCGCGAATCCACGCCCAGTCGGCGCAGGCCTGATGGCAACGGCATGCAGCGCCTGACGACATATTGAGCTTTCGGTCGTGCATCCCTACATAGACCATATGGACGACGCCGTTCGAATGCGTCGCATTCGTCCGTCACGGGCGAACTCCTCTTCCCGAATACCCGCGACCTCTCAGGCTTCGGCATCCTGCCGGGGCAAGTTCGCATTGGAGGCCATCATGGCAGACGACAACACGACAACGGATTCACCAGCCAAGGGCTACGAGCCCATTCCCTTCGCCAAGAAGCACCGCATCTCGGTCGAGGACGCAAAAGCGATCCTCGCGAAACACGGCAACGACCGCAAGGCCGCCGACAAGGAAGGTCGCCGCGTCAGCCTCTGACGCGGGATACCAGAGCCTGCCCGCCGACGGTGATGACCGTCAGCGCACATCGAAAAGCCCTTTTCCTGGCATGCAGGGAGAGGGCTTTTCTGTATGTTCCGACAGCCAAACCAAGTCGGCCGTCTTCAGTGGTTCACGCGCGCAGGCTGCCGCCCGTCGACTTTTCGACATTGCCGACGATCTTCTTCGTCAGCGCATCGAAATCCTCATCGGTCAGCGTCTTGTCGGTCGGCTGGATCAGAACCTCGATCGCCACCGACTTCTTGCCCTCACCAACGGAGGTGCCCTCGAAGATATCGAAGACATTGACGCCCGAGATCAGCTTGCGGTCGGCGCTCGTCGCTGCCTTGATGATCGCGCCGGCTTCGACCGTCTTTTCAACGACGAAGGCGAAGTCGCGCTTCACCATCTGGAAGGCCGACAGCTCAAGTGCTGCCTTGGTGCGGGTCGCCTTCTTCTTCGGCTCAGGCAGGGCATCGAGATAGATCTCGAAACCACACAGCGTGCCGGAGACGTCGAGTGCTTCCAGCGTCTTCGGGTGGAATTCACCGAAGGTACCGAGAATGACCTTGGGGCCTGCCTTGATCGTGCCGGAACGGCCAGGGTGATACCATTCTGGGCCACCCTGCTCGATCTGCACATTGCTCATCGGAATGCCGCAGGCTTCAAGCACGGCGAACGCATCGGCCTTGGCGTCGAAGACGTCGACCGGCTTGCCGCCGCCCTTGGCCTGGTTCGACCACATGCGGCCGGCACCGGCGATCGAGGCCGTGCCACGGCGGACGCCACCGGCGACGCGGCGCTGGGTTTCGGGCGTATCGCCTTCATAGGTGCCGGAGACTTCGAAGATTGCGACGTCGCCATAGCCGCGGTCGGCATTGCGCTGGGCTGCGGTCAGCAGGCCCGGCAGCAGCGAAGGCCGCATGTCCGACATATCGGCTGCAATCGGGTTGACCAGCTTCAGCGTCTCGCTGCCACCGCCAAAGAGCTTGGCATGCTCGGCCGAGATGAAGGACCAGGTAACCGCCTCCAGCATGCCGCGCGCGGCGAGCGCCCGGCGGGCCGAGCGCGTGCGGATCTGCAGCGTCGTCAGGATCTTGCCATTGACCGATCCGCTCGGCGGCAACGGTTCCGGCTTGATCTTTTCGACGCCGAACATGCGCATTACTTCTTCGACGAGGTCGGCCTTGCCGTCGACATCCGGACGCCAGGAGGGGACGGAGACCTTGGCCGAGCTTTCATCGCCCGAGAGAATTTCGAATCCGAGCGCGGTCAGGATCTGGCGCGACTCTTCGTTGGAAACGGTCAGACCGGTCAGGCGTTTGACTTCCGAATAGGGGAAATCGACCACCTTCTTCTGGTGACCCTTGTAGCCCTCCACCTTGGCGGCTGCTGCCGTGCCACCACACATCTCGAGCACCAGCTCGGTCGTGCGCTCCAGGCCCGGCACCATGTATTCCGGATCGACGCCACGCTCGAAACGGTAGCGCGCATCGGTGATGATGCCATGGACACGGCCGGTCTTGGCGATGTTGATCGGATCCCAGAGCGCGGACTCGATCAGCACGTTGACGGTGTTTTCGTCGCAGCCCGAATGCTCGCCACCCATGATGCCACCGATCGATTCCGGACCATTGTCGTCGGCGATGACGACATTGTTCGGGTTGAGCTTGTAGGTGCGGGTATCGAGCGCGAGGATCTCCTCGCCGTCCTTCGCCCGGCGCACGACCAGCGCGCCCTTGACCTTGTCGGCGTCGAAGACGTGCATCGGACGGCCCTGGTCGAAAGTCATGTAGTTGGTGACGTCAACCAGTGCCGAGATCGGCCGAAGGCCGATCGAGAGCAGGCGCTGCTGCATCCATTTCGGGCTCGGCCCGTTCTTCACGCCGCGCACGAGGCGATAGGCGAAGCCCGGGCAGAGGTGCTCTTCCAGCTCAAGCTTCACCTGGTGCGGCGTCTCGCCCTCGACCTTGAAGGAGGGCGCCTTCGGGGCCTTGAGCTTGCCCAAACCGGAAGCGGCCAGATCACGGGCAATACCGAAGACGCTCGTGCAGTCCGGACGGTTCGGCGTCAGGTTGATCTCGATGACCGGATCGTCGAGGCCGGCGTAAGATGCGAAGGAGGTGCCAACCGGCGCATCCTCCGGCAGGTCAATGATGCCGTTGTGGTCGTCGGAG
This sequence comes from Allorhizobium sp. DMC15, assembly GCF_056314065.1. Taxonomy (NCBI): domain Bacteria; kingdom Pseudomonadati; phylum Pseudomonadota; class Alphaproteobacteria; order Hyphomicrobiales; family Rhizobiaceae; genus Allorhizobium; species Allorhizobium sp. DMC15. The sequence continues at coordinate 223,105 of NZ_JBQUZB010000001.1, read as the reverse complement.
ATGTTGAGCTCTTTCTCGGAGCACATCATGCCATGGCTTTCGACGCCACGGATCTTGCCGACTGAGAGCGTCACATCAATGCCAGGCACATAGGTGCCCGGACGCGCGAGAGCGCCAATCATGCCGGCGCGGGCATTCGGCGCGCCGCAGACGATCTGCACCGGCTTGCCGTCACCGGCATCGACAGTGAGCACCTTCAGGCGATCGGCTTCCGGGTGCTTCTCGGCCGTCAGGATCTTGGCGATGACGAAGGGCTTGTAGGCCGCCTTGTCATCGACGTCTTCGACCTCAAGACCAATCGCGGTCAGCCGCTCGCAGATTTCCTCGAGCGAGGCGTCGGTTTCCAGGTGATCCTTCAGCCAGGAGAGTGTGAATTTCATTGTCTCGTTCCCATCTGCATCTTGCCCGAAGCGTCCAGCGGTCGCGCGCCTGACGCCTGCCTTCCGAGGAGCATGCTGACCACCGTCACATCGAGATCGATGTCGGGCCAGTGGATGCTCGACGGCATAAATTCCACGTTGTTCCGCTCCACCGGCATCGCCTCCTGAAGGGGCGGGTACCACCAGACCGGAACGCTGACGATACGACCGTCCGTCAGTTCCACATGCAGCAGGTCGTCATCGCAAAGCAGATCGACCGGGCGCATGTTGTTGAGATGTTCAATCACGTCACATTTGCCTTCATTCACCCGGACCGGCGGCCCTGCCGCCCGTCCGTACTCCGCCCCGGGGCTGCCGGGACGGTCACATGCCAATCAGCTGCTGAGACCGCCAAACAGCGTCGGCACATCCAGCGGGCGGAAGCCGTAGTGGCTCATCCAGCGGACATCCGCATTGAAGAAGTCGCGCAGGTCCGGCATGCCGTATTTCAGCATGGCGATGCGGTCGAGACCCATGCCCCAGGCGAAGCCCTGGTACTCGTCCGGATCGAGCCCGCCAGCGCGCAGCACATTCGGGTGGACCATGCCGCAGCCGAGGATTTCCATCCAATCCTTGCCTTCGCCGAACTTGACGATCGGGCCCGAGGAACGGTCGCACTGGATGTCGACCTCGAAGCTCGGCTCGGTGAACGGGAAGAAGGACGGGCGGAAGCGCATGGTGACGCTGTCGACCTCGAAGAAGGCCTTGCAGAACTCTTCCAGCACCCAGCGCATGTGGCCGACATTGGCGGTCTTGTCGACGACGAGGCCTTCGACCTGATGGAACATCGGCGAATGCGTTGCGTCACTGTCCTGGCGATAGGTCTTGCCAGGAATGGCGATGCGGATCGGCGGCTTCTGTAATTCCATCGTGCGCACCTGCACTGGCGAGGTGTGCGTGCGCAGCACCTTGCGCTCACCGTTTTCATCCGGTGACAGGAAGAAGGTGTCGTGCATCTCGCGGGCGGGATGACCCTCGGGGAAGTTCAGGGCCGTGAAGTTGTAGTAGTCGGTCTCGATATCGGGACCTTCTGCGATCGAGAATCCCATGTCGGCGAAGATCGCGGTGATCTCGTCGACGATCTGGCTGATCGGGTGGATACGGCCGCGTTCGGCCGGCGAGGAGCGCACTGGCAGCGACACATCCAGCGTCTCGGCCTTGAGACGCGCGTTGATCGCCGCATCCCTCAGCGCCGTCTTGCGGGTCGTGATTTCTTCGGTGATCTCGTTCTTCAGCGCGTTGATCGCAGCACCGCGCGTCTGGCGCTCTTCCGGCGTCATGGTGCCGAGTGTCTTTAGGAGCTCCGAGACGGAGCCCTTCTTGCCGAGAGCGGACACACGCACCGCCTCGATCGCTGCCTCGTCGCCGGCTGCGGCGATCTCGCCGAGAAGCTGTGCCTTCAATACGTCTAGTTCAGCCATTTCATCCTGCCTTGGCGGTCTTGGAGCCATCCGCCGTCAGCGGCGGGACCCTCATCAGAAATTCAGTTGCCATGATAAAGCGTCGCAGATCACTACCCATGTGCAGGCGGCCAATCAACCGTGCGAGCGGCAAAATTCGGCCGATCAGGGCCGTCAGCCTGACCAATTCGCGCCGGGCCGCATCCGGGGCCCGGGCAAGCCAGGCCTGCAGGGCTGACGGACAGGTCGTTTCGGGATTTGCAGCGAAGCTGGTCACCACCAGAAAATAGAGAAGCACATCCCGCGCCTGCGCCATGGCCAGCGGCATCACGGAGGCCGGGTCTTCCTCGAAATCCATGAATCCGACCTGGCCGTCCTCCAGGAAGAAGTCGCGCACATGCGGTCGGCCGTGGCTCAGCCCCGCCGCATGAACCCGCCCAAGTGCCTCGGCGACGTCGACCAGTAAGGCGTCATGCGCAACCGGGTCGGCCTGGCCGATGGTCTTCATCGTGCTATAGATGGTCGGCCCGACATCGGACATGACCATAGCGGTTGCGGAGGCATAGACGATCTTCGGCACCGGGAAACCAGCCTCGGCGAAGGCGCGCATCCGTGCGATCTCCCGCGCCTGCATGGCTTCAGGGGAAAGCTGTGGCGAGGGGCGGAGGATCGGCACACGAAAAAGGCCCGCAAAGAAGCCCTGGACCGCCACCAGCGGCGGCAGAATCTTGCTGCCCTGGCGCTTAATCCATACGGCGCGATCCTTCAGCTCAAGGCGCTGAACGCGGCCATCGCTCTGCATCATTGCGCGCAACAATTCGCCGATTTCGTCACTGTCGAGCAGGTTCCCGCTCTCGATCGCGGCGCCCGGCCCATCCGGAAATGCCATGTCTGCTCCATCAACACGCCGGGTGGGGCACGCCTGCCTGCCCGCCGGGTCGTGTTTGTCCATCGCGCCATCCGGCGCGGACCCAAAAGAAAAACCCGCGCCGGTCGTCCAGCGCGGGTTTCCCAAAATGTCAAAGCTTGGGGAAGCGCTGGCTTACTTGACCGCGCTTTCAAACTCGTTGGCCGTACCGGCGTCCTTGAGGTAGGCGAGTGCCTTCTTCGAAGCTTCTACGAGCTTTGCGAAGGCTGCCGGCTCATGGATGGCGAGGTCGGAGAGAACCTTGCGGTCAACTTCGATGCCAGCCTTGTTCAGTCCGTCGATGAAGCGGCCGTAGGTCAGGCCGAATTCGCGGACAGCGGCGTTGATGCGCTGGATCCACAGAGCGCGGAAGTTGCGCTTGTTGACCTTGCGGTCGCGGTAGGCGAATGCCTTCGAACGATCGACGGCGGCCTTGGCGGCGCGGATCGTGTTCTTGCGGCGGCCGTAGAAGCCCTTGGCTGCCTTGAATACCTTGTTGTGCTTGGCGCGGGAAGTTACGCCACGTTTTACGCGTGCCATGTCATGATCTCCTTATATGATCCAAAAAGCGAAAGGGTCTCAGAGACCGTTCGGCAGGTAGTTCTTGATGACCTTCTTGCCGTCAGCTTCGGCGAGAACCATCGTGCCGCGAGCGTCGCGGATGAACTTGTTGGACCGCTTGATCATGCCGTGGCGCTTGCCGGCAGCAGCCGCGAGGACCTTGCCGGAGGCGGTGATCTTGAACCGCTTCTTGGCGGAGGATTTCGTCTTCATCTTGGGCATTTTGCTACTCCATTGTTCTTGTATCGAAACAGGCAGACGAATGCCCGTTTTCAAGCATAAAGAACGGCCACGGCATGCCCTGCCGGACCGTTCGGACGCGCGCTTATAACCGCAGACCTTAAAAAGCGCAACGGGGCGCAGGTTTTATTCTTCGACAGCCCGATTTGCCGCCGACGAACGGGCGGGCAATACCAGCGTCACCCTCAATCCCCCGAGCGAAGAGCGCGCAAAGGAGAGCCCGCCACCATAGGCGGCCAAAACGTCGGCACTGATGGCAAGCCCCAGTCCCGACCCTTCACCCTCTCCCAGATGAACGCCACGTCCGGCAATCTCCGCCAGCGCTTGGTCCTCGACACCCGGACCGTCGTCCTCCACGTCCAATCTTATGCCATCACCGTCCCGCAACGCCGAAACGGCGATGACGCTCCGGGCAAAGCGGGTCGCATTGTCGAGCACATTGCCCAGCGCTTCTGCAAGATCTGCCGGATCCATGTCGGCTGTCAGCGTCTCGTCCAGACGCAAGGTCCACTGGATGCCGCGCGCCGCCGTCACCGGCGTCAGCACGGAAACCAGTTTTCCTGTCAGTGAGACCAGATCCGTTTGCGCCATCTGCTCGACTCCCAGACGGGCGGATTGCAGCTGCCGGTCGGCCCTCTGGCGGATGAGATCGACCTGTTGACGGATCAGCGCCTTTTCCGGCCCCGGCAAACCATCGGCCAGGTGAAGAAGCACCGTCAGTGGCGTCTTCAGACCATGAGCGAGATCGCTCGCGCGGGCGCGCGCCCGTTCAACCGCCGTTTCCCGCTCCTTGAGCAATTGATTGAGCTCCAAAATGAGCGGCTGCAGCTCCGTTGGTCCTTCGCCCTCGAACTGGTCCCGTAGTCCGGCCCGCACCTGGGCAAGGCTCACCTGGAGCCGCGACAGTGGTGCAAGACCGATGCCGATCTGCAGGAAGGCGGCCGCGAACAGCACTGCGGCGGTCGCCGCGAGCATCACCGTCATCGAGCCATGATATTCGGAGATCGCATCGTCGATGACCTTGCGATCGAAAGCCGCGAGCAGGGTGAAGGAATGGGTCGCGTCCCTGGTCTCCAGTTCGATCCGGCGCAGGTCGACCAGGATCGAGGCACCGTCGGGCCCTTCGGCTTCGCGAAACCGGTAGGGACCGGCATGCAGGGCCGACAAGGGCAATTCGACATCCCAGAGCGATCGCGACCGGATCACGCGGCCATCTTCAGCAATCACCTGCCAATAAAGCCCGCTGCCGGGCAGGCCGAAGCGCGGATCGCTCGGCTCGTCCGTCACCACCGGCTCTCCCTGGCGGATCTCCAGGCTCGCGGCCAGCTGGTCCATGATCGCCGACAGATCAGCCCGATAGCGGTCTGCGGCATACGTCGAAAATACACTGCTCAGGCCGAAGCCGACCAGCAGCAGCACGCAGGCGATTGCCAGGATGGCGCCGATCACCAGCCGCAGGCGCAGCGACCGCATCATGCGCCGTCGCCCGTGAGCGTGTAGCCGAATCCGCGCCGGGTGGCGATGGCGAGCGGATGGGTCTTGCGCCGGATACGGGCGATCATGGCCTCGACGGCGTTCTTGGCCGCATCGTCGTCACGGCCCTGAACCTGACGGGCGATCTCCAGGGGATCGAAAACCCGCTGCGGCTCGGTCACGAGCAGGCAGAGCAGCCGGTATTCAAGCGGCGTCAGTTCAATCGCACGCCCCTCGAAGGTCACCCGCCGTGCCGCGTCGTCGATCACAAAACCGCCTGCGGAGACTCTGGTCTTGGTCCGCCCGCCAGCCCTTCGCAACAGCGCCTTCAGCCGCGCTACAAGCTCCTCGCTGCGAAACGGCTTGGGAAGATAATCGTCGGCGCCGGCCTCGAAGCCATCGACGCGCTCCATCCAGGATCCTCGTGCTGTCAGGACGAGGATCGGTGTTTCGACACCCCCCGCCCGCCAGCGTTTCAGGATCGACAGGCCGTCCATGCCGGGCAGGCCGAGATCGAGCACGATGGCGGCATAGTCGCCCGTCTCGCCTTCGGACCATACGTCCGGCCCGTTGGTCAGATGATGGATCACGAACCCCTCGCTCTCCAGCTTGGAGCGGGTGTAGTCGGCGATGGTCGCATCGTCTTCAGCCAGCAGGATCCGCATCGCTCACCATCCGAACAAGGTCAGACGCCGGCCGCTTGCCGCGTCCAGCTTCAGGGTGCGTACGTTCGCGCCCTTCTGAACCTTCAGGGTGTAAAACGGCTTGCGGGCTTCGAGATTGAGATTGACCGAAATCACGCGTCCGCCGCCCATTTCCTGCACCCGCTTCAGGATCTCCCGGAGGGGCAGGATCCGGCCCTGTCCAACGGCCTCGCGGGCACGTTGATGATCGCGGTCCTTATGCGCGCCCCCAGAACCGCCGCTGTCACCATCGTCATCGCCACTCTGGTCATCGTCACCGCCGCCGCCACTACCGCTACCGCTACTGCTGCCACCGCCATCGTCGTCATCGCCACCATCATCGTCGCTTCCCGAGTCGCCGCCGTGGTCATCGCCGCCATCGTGGCCACTGTCGTCGCCGCCGTCGTCGTCTTGTCCGTCCTTTGCTGCAGCCGGCAAGGCCGGCGAAAGCAGCATCGCCAGGGAAGAGCTAGCCAGGAACAGGAACAGAAAGCGGCGGCGGTCCATCACGGGCTCGATTGGTTTGAAAGGTCAGCCTAACGCGGCCAAAGGCCGCCGCCAACCGACAAATGAGAAACCCCGTCCGGTGGGGGCCGGACGGGGGCAAACGGCAACGATCCCGCGGCGGCTAGGGCATCGCCGTTTCGCACCGGCTCAGGGTGCCGGGATCACGGTCACTCCGGTCAGCGTCCCTTTCGCCGCCCGCAGTTTGATTTCGGTCTGGCCATGTTCTTCTTCGGCTTCAAAACGCAACCGTTTGCCGTTTTGATCGACCGGGATCATCGTGCCGTTCAAAAGGCCGCGAAGCTGGGCCTCGTTGACGATCAGACGGACCTCATCCCGGTCGCGACCCGATCCGTCATTGTCGAGATCATCGGCACTGTCGTCGTTCAGGTCGTCGCCGCTGTCGTCGTCATCCGCGCGGTCACCGCCGTGATCATCTCCCTTGTCGTGATCGGGACCGTCGTCATCCGATCCATCGTCGTTCGAATCATGGCCGGAACCGCCGCCGCTGTGATCGCTGCCACTGTCGTCGCTGCCACTGTCGTCGCCGTCGTCGCGATCATCGCTCCCACCATCGTCGTGTCCACCGCGGGCCTGAGCCTGCTGCTGAATGAGCGAGGAGAGCGACGCCGGCGCCATGGCGCCGAGAGCCGGGAGAAGGGCGAGCGCGATCGCCGCCGTGCTGGAAACGAGCAAGGTGCGTTTTATCAGTGCGGTCATGGTGTTCCTCCGTGGTACCGTGTTCCATGTAGGCATCATGCATCGGGGAGCCTGACAGACAGGGCACCCGCCCCGTCAGCAACCTGTCAGCAAAGCCGATGATGCCGCAGTTTTCCTGCCGGGAGAAAAGCGGGCATGAAAAAAGCCGCCTTGCGGCGGCTTTTCGATGTCATCTATCGCTGCTCACTTCGGCGCGAGGACCATCATCATCTGGCGGCCTTCGAGCTTCGGCTCGGCCTCGACCTTTGCGACACCGACGGTGTCTTCCTTGACCTGAAGCAGGAGCTTCATGCCCAGTTCCTGGTGTGCCATTTCGCGGCCACGGAACTTCAGGGTCACCTTGACCTTGTCGCCTTCTTCGAAGAAGCGGTTCATCGCCTTCATCTTCACCTCATAGTCATGGGTGTCGATGTTCGGGCGCATCTTGATTTCCTTGACCTCGACGATCTTCTGCTTCTTGCGCGCTTCGGCCGCCTTCTTCTGGTTGGCGTATTTCAGCTTACCGAGGTCCAGGATCTTGCAGACCGGCGGCTCCGCATTCGGCGAGATCTCGACCAGATCCAATCCGGCCTCTTCTGCCATACGCAACGCCTGATCCGTCGGCACGACACCGAGGTTCTGGCCTTCTTCGTTGATCAACTGGACTTTGGGTATGCGAATTTCTCGGTTGGAGCGCGGCCCATCCTTGACGGGGGCATCGGCTTTGAACGGTCTGCGAATGGTCGTATTCTCCTCGAACTATTTCGGAATGCGTACGGGCCCGACCCGCGCGCATGCGCGTGACAGGCCTATGTGATACTTGCGTCGGCAGAGTCAATAGCATGCTCCGCAAAGAAAATCACCTGTTGTCGGTCACTTCCCGAATGTGTTTTACAGCCTTCAGCGAATCGGAGCCCTGCATGACCCAGCCAGCAAACATCCTCACCGAACAGACTATCACGGTCGGCGAAGGCAGTGCCGCACGGCCGATCAGCGTCATCCAGCGGCTCGGCGCTCCCGATGCTGACAAGCCGGTGCTCGTTTGGCTCGGCGGCTATCGCTCCGACATGTCCGGCACCAAGGCAATCGAGATGGATGCGCTCGCGGCCGACCAGGGACTGGGCGCGATCCGGTTCGACTATTCCGGCCATGGCGTGTCCGGCGGCGACTTCGCCCTCGGCACGATTTCGCGATGGACCGAGGAGGCGCTGGCCGTGATCTCGGCATCGGGCGCCCGCCGCGTCCTTCTCATCGGTTCGTCGATGGGCGGGTGGATCGCGTTGCGTGTCATCCAGGAAGCCCGTCGGCTTGGCCTCGGCTTTACCGTTGCAGGCCTGGTGCTGATCGCCCCCGCCCCGGACTTCACGTCCGAACTCATCGAACCCAGTCTGACGGAGGCAGAACGCCGCTCTCTCAACGAGCGCGGCTTTTTCGAGGAACCGTCCGAATACAGCCCGGAACCGAACATCTTCACCCGCGCACTGATCGAAGATGGGCGGCAGAACCGGGTGCTGACCGGACTGATCGAAACCGGCTGCCCGGTGCATATCCTGCAAGGCATGAAAGACCCGGACGTGCCGCACACGCATGCCCTGAAGCTGATGGAATTCCTGCCGCTCGACGACGTGGTGCTGACGTTGGTGCGCGACGGCGATCACCGGCTGTCGCGTCCCGAGGACATCGCCCGGATGAAGGCCGCGATCCTGTCCATGCTGTAGGGCCAGTCCGCTCCGCCCGGATATAGCAGCCCGATGTCAGGGTTTTCCCGACATCGCAGGGAACCGATTGCGGGCTGCTCCGTTAGAACTGTCGCATTTTAACCATAGTCGCGGAATTGCGGGGGTGTTCCATCCCGGCGACGTTGACTCGTGCCCTGTAGCGATCTTAACGTTTTGTTAAGGATACAGGGGACAGGTTCATGACGAACGGTTCACGCGCCATCAAGGCGCTGATCATTGCTGCTGCGGTGCTGGCGCCCGCCCATGCCGGTCATTCGGCATCATCGCCGTCGCGTTCGATGATCACCGGCCAGATCACCTCGCAACCGATCGGTCACTACGAATTCTGCAAGTCCCTGCCTCAGGAATGCGCCATGCGCACCCGTCCTTCGACGCCGCCGAAGATCACCGATCACGGCTGGAGCCTGATCCGCGACGTTAACGCCTCCGTCAATCACGCCATCGTGCCGATGACCGACGAACAGATCTATGGCCGGGAAGAAGTCTGGGCTTATCCGACGGATGTCGGCGATTGCGAAGACTTCGTCCTGTTGAAACGCAAGAAGCTCATGGAAGCCGGTTTCTCTGTTGCCGACCTGCTGATCACCGTCGTGCGCAAGCCTGATGGCGAAGGCCATGCGGTCCTGACCGTGCGCAGCCAGACGGGCGATTTCGTGCTCGACAACCTGAATGACGACGTGAAGCTCTGGAGCGAAACGCGCTATACCTTCCTCAAGCGCCAGTCCTCCACCGACAGCGGTCGCTGGGTAACCATCGAGAACGGCACATCCGACGTTCTGGTCGGCGCGCTGCAGTAAAGCTAGGCGGTTGCCGCCGCCTTGTTCTTGCCGGCTGTGAGGGCCAGCGTTGCCAGCACGCTTGCGAGCGAGGCAACGAAAAGGCTCGCCAGAGCCGCAACGGGTCCTGCCACATCGTTCAGCCAGATGACCGAGACGGGTGCGAGGGCGGATACGACGATCCGCACGGCCGACAGCGTGCCCATCGTCCGTCCATAGCCGGCAGCGCCGAAGTAGTGCAACGGCAGCACGCCGCGCACGATCGATGTCAGCCCTTGCCCTGCTCCATAGAACAAGGCGAAGGCGAGCGCGAAGCCGGTGGCCGGCATCAGCAGCGACCCCGCCAGCAGGACAATGCCAAGCGCCATGACCGCGGCCGCGATGATCGCGGTCAACGGCGGCGAAAAGAGATTGCGCCTGACATATTCGATCAGTCGCGCCGCCACCTGGCTCGGCCCGATCAGGCTGCCGGCGAGGGTCGCGATGCCCGTCGCATAGCCGAGGTCACGCATCAGCACGAGCAGCGTCGCACCGACCGCGGAGATGACGAAGCCTCCGGCGGCGAAGGCGATCGCCATCAGCACCATCAGGCGCGTTCGGTCATCGCGTGGGCCATCGACCGTAACACCGTCCACAGGTCGTCTCGCTTCGGCGGTATCGGTGCGCGCCTTCGGCAAGGCGAGATGGATCGGCAGGGCGATGAAGAGGTTCATTGCCGCCAGAACGAGATAGATGTCGCGCCAGCTCATCATCGTCAGTAGCCATTGCAGCAGCGGCCAGTAGATGGTCGAGGCAAAACCGGCGATCAGCGTGACCAGCGTGATATGGGCCCGTGCGTCCCGGCCATAGGTCTGGGCCAGCGCGGCAAACCCCGCGTCATATTGAACCGCAAGCGCGATGAACTCGGCAACGAGCGTGATTGCGGCGAAATGCCAGGCGTTCTGCATCAGGGCAAAGAGCGCCAGCGCAAAGGCAGCCGCGACCGAGCCGAGGCACAAGACCCGTCGCGCCCCGAAACGGTCCACCAGGCGGCCGATCACGGGTGCAGCAACCGCGCCCGCCAGCAGTCCGAAGGAGAACACGCCAAAAACGAAGCTGCGGCTCCAGCCGAATTCGCGGGCGATTTCGGGCGCAAGCACGGAGAAGGAATAGTAGAGCGTTCCGTAACCGATGGTCATGGTGACGCCCAGACCGATGGTCGCGGGAGAGGCTTTCATGGCGCCTTGCTAGTCATCTTCGATGATGACCAGATGACAGCGCCGATACCCCTCCCGTCAAGCCTTTCAGCTCATCCCTGGCCGATCAGCACGCCGGCCGCGAGAACCAGCGAGCCGCCCAACACCACCTGCATGGCGGCACGCCAGAAGGGTGTTTCCATGTAGCGGTTCTGGATGAAGGCGATGGCCCAGAGCTCGAAGAAGACGACGATGGCCGCCGTGATCGTCGCGGTCCAGAAATGCGGGATGAGATAGGGCAGCGCGTGGCCCAGGCCGCCGAGCGCCGTCATGATGCCGGAGGCGAGGCCGCGCTTGATCGGCGAGCCGCGCCCCGAGAGCTTGCCGTCGTCATGGGCGGCTTCCGTGAAGCCCATGGAAATGCCGGCGCCGACCGAAGCGGAGAGGCCGATCAGGAAGGTCGACCACGTGTCGCCGGTGGCGAAGGCGGCTGCGAAAATCGGCGCGAGCGTCGAGACCGAGCCGTCCATCAGGCCGGCCAGACCCGGCTGCACATAGGTGAGAATGAACTGGCGGCGGGCGCTTTCGTCCTCTTCCGTCCTTGCGTCTTCGGTCACGTGTTTTTCGCCGAGCATGCCGGCGATCTCCTCGTGACCCTGTTCGGCCAGCGCAAGGTCGCCTAGCAGCTTGCGGATACCGGCATCGGAGGTCTTCTGCGCGGCCGCCATGTAGAAGCGATAGGCGCCCTGCTCCATCAGCTCGGCTTCCGTGCGGATCTGGTCAAGCGTCAGGTTCTGACGCAGCCAGTCGGGCTTGCGGTCGTAGAAGCCGCGCACATGCTCGCGGCGGATCAACGGGATGCGCTCGCCGAAACGCTCACGATGCATCTCGATCAGCATGTTGCGGTGGGTGTGCTCCACCTCGGCCATGTCTTCGAAAACCTTGGCCGATTGCGGCGCGGTCGCGCGCAGCTGGTCGGCATAGGCGAGGTAGATGCGGGCATCGTCCTCTTCCGAGGAGATGGCCAGGCCGAGAATCTCCTGTTCGCTGAGGCTGTCGAAGGAGCGCTTGCCGGTCGAAAGGGATAAACCAAACATCTGTTGTCACCTTTTTAGAATTATTCTAAACTTATCCCTCTGCTCTTCGCTTTTCAAGCGACAACTTGCCGCTTGACCATGGCGCAGATGCGGACGTAGCCAGAGCACAGCACATAAGGATCAAGCCGTCATGACCATGGAGCTTTCCGGCCGCGCCGCGCATCGCGCCGAAATCACTGCCCGCGCGGAAGCCCAGATGGCCGCCATGGGCGTGGACGCCGCCTTCATCAATCGTCTGGTGGAAACCTTCTATGGTCACATCCGCCGGCATCCCGATCTCGGACCGGTCTTTGAAGGCCGGCTTGCCGGTCGCTGGCCGGAGCATATGGTGAAGATGAAATCCTTCTGGTCGTCGATCGCCTTCAAGACCGGCGCCTATGGCGGCAAGCCGGTGCAGGCGCATCACGGCGTTGACGGCATGGCCGAAGGATTGTTTCGCCAGTGGCTGCAGCTCTTTTCCGACACACTGGTCGAGATCGGCGCCACGGAGGAGATCCACGGCTGGTTCATGACCAGCGCGGAGCGCATCGCCAAGAGCCTGGTGCTTTCCCTGTTCTACAATCCAGCGCTCGAAGATCCGAGACTGCGCAATCCTTGAACTGAGGATGCAGTATTTTTAGTCGACTAAGAAGAACCTTGCTACCTCAGGCGCCCCAACGGTCTAACTCGTCTGAATTCTTGAATGCTCTGCGCACCCCCGGCATAATTAACGCGGCAGTCCCATTCTCAAAAACAGCCTTTACGCCCCCTTTGAAAGCTACCGCTGGCCCGACATAAGGTTCTGCTCGCTTCACACGCAATTTTGCTACGGGATCCATCCCATGTACCCGCACCTCCTCCATATACGAGGCGAGAAGCTCGTTCGATGCAGCACTTCCTGAGGCAATTGCAGCCTCTTTGGCATCGACGATCTTCTGTGTCAGGGCAGATAGATAAGCTTTATCATTAAGAACAAAGTACTTTTCAGCAAGCTCGTCTTCAGCTGCAGGGCCATATTTCTTTACCGCGTCAACCGCACGAGCAATATCGTTATCGACGTCCTTTAGTGCCTCCCACTTAACTAGGTCGAAAGCCTTGCCTTTCACCTGAGGCTGAGCAACCTTTGATACGCCAAGGTGCTCAGGATTACTGTTTAAAGTCCCGGTAGGATTAGAATATCGGCTGTCTTGCGGCGAGTCACCGGCCAAAGCCAAGGCGATCACTCCAACAAGCGGGAACAGGAAACAGATTACAGCCCAGATCGCCGGGTCACGCCCACGGCTGCGGGCCATCCCAGCACCAATATATGCAAATAAAGCTCCGACCAGCAGGTAAACAAGTAGGATCATCTGCGTATGCCCTCTTACTTCGTTCTGAAATTTTCGTTGCGGAAAACTGTGAGATCTATCTGATATTCTAAATATGCTTGTAAATTCAAGATCGGATTTGCATGGCTATTCCCGTCGAGCGTCCGCACCCTGGCGTTTTTCACTTGCACCTCGGGGTTTGCCCCTTTAGACCCGCCGCGGGAGCTGGAGGAGCATTTTATTTAAAAACCAAGGCAAGAGATCATGAACCGCCGTCAATTCTTCAAGCAGGCCGGCGTTGCCGGCGTCGGGGCCGCAGCGCTCGCTGCCCCTGCCCTCGCCCAGGAAAACCCGAAGTTCACCTGGCGCCTCGCCTCGTCCTTCCCGAAGAGCCTCGACATCATCTTCGGTGCCGCGACCGATATCGCCGAGAGCGTCTCGAAGGCCACAGACGGCCAGTTCGAGATTCAGGTCTATGCCGCCGGTGAAATCGTCCCGCCGCTGCAGGTCGCTGATGCCGTTTCCGACGACACCGTCGAAATGGGCCATACCTGCTGCTACTACTATATCGGCAAGGATCCGGCCTTTGCGCTCGGCACCGCCATTCCCTTCGGCCTCAATGCCCGCATGACCAATTCCTGGTTCTCGGTCGGCGGCGGAAACGAGTTGCTCAACGAATTCCTCGCCTCCTACAAGCTCTATGCGCTGCCGGCCGGCAATACCGGCGCTCAGATGGGCGGCTGGTACCGCAAGGAAATCAAGACGATCGACGACCTCAAGGGTCTGAAGATGCGGATTGCCGGTCTCGCCGGCGAGATCATGTCGAAGGTCGGCGTGACACCGCAGCAGATCGCCGGCTCAGACGTCTATCCGGCGCTGGAAAAGGGCACGATCGACGCCACCGAATTCGTCGGTCCCTATGACGACCTGAAGCTCGGCTTCTACAAGGTCGCGCCTTATTACTACTACCCCGCCTGGTGGGAAGGTGGCCCGACGGTGCATGCCTTCTTCAACCTGGAGAAGTTCAACGCACTGCCGGAAAACTACAAGCGCATCCTGACGGATGCCTGCGCTGCGGCAAACGCCCGCATGCTCGCTCGCTACGACGCCTCAAACGCCAAGGCCCTGCGCGAACTCGTTGCCGGCGGGGCGCAGCTGCGCGCGTTTACGACCGATATCCTCGACACCTGCCACAAGGCGGCCAAGGAGACCTATGCGGATCTCGCGGCCAAGAACGAGTGGTTCAAGAAGCTCTATGACAGCCAGCAGGCCTTCAAGCAGGACGCCTATCTGTGGAGCCAAATCGCCGAATACAGCTTCGATACCTATCAGATGATCCAGCAGCGCCAGGGCACGCTCTAAGGCTTCGGATCATCCAGAACGACAAGAGGCCCGGGCATGTCCCGGGCCTCTTCGTTTTCGCATTTCGCTGCCTCAGTGGCAGCAGCCGCTCTTCGTCTCGGTCTTCGGCGCACAGCAATCCGCCTCGCGATTGTCCTTGCTGTGGCCGTTCTTCTCCGCCGGCAGGTCCATCGCGATATTGGCGTCGAAGAAGCCGTTCGGCTTCAGGGTGAAGCCGGCATATTCGACCGGCATTATCGGAAAGTCCTCGGGCTTGCAGACATGGGTGTGGCCGAAGGAATGCCAGAGAACCACGTCGGCATTCTCGATGTTGCGGTTCTGGCTCACATATTTCGGCAGGCCGTCCCCGCCGGCATGGACGTTCGGATAGTCGCCGGATGCATATTTCTCCGCCGGATCGAAGGCCGTCACCCAGATGTGCTTCTTGGCAAAGCCACCGCGCTGGGCCACGGTCGACCCCTCCTGCGCCAGCATCAGCGGGCTCGGCATCACCACCATCTTGTAACCCGGCGCCTTGCCGACGGAGTTCTTGTCGTTGGGGTTCTGGACCTTCCAGTAACGCCCGGTCTCGCCATTGGCCACGGCGGGTGAGTCCAACTCGCGCTTCAAGACCTTGGTCTTGGTGTCGAAGACATTGCCATAGGGGTTGTCGTCGCCCCAGGGACGGGGAACGAATTCGTGCTCGGTGACGGTGTTGCCGCCGCCATCGACATCCATGTGCAGACGGGCGTTGAAGAAATGCTGGTGCGTCGGGCCGCCGAGATTGTCGTCGACCATGCCCCCCCATGCATAGGTTTCGCCCGGTGCCACGGCAGCGGTCTGGATGATGCCAGTGAGCTTTGCCTCCAGCTGGATCGTGCCGTCCTGATAGAGATACCAGTAGAAGCCGTAGTCGTAATTGCCGACGGTGGCGAAGAAGGAAATGACGAGGCGGCGCGAGCGGCGGACTTCGAAGATGCCGTTGCGGAATTCGTAGTGCTTCCAAAGGATGCCGTAATCCTCTTCATGCATGCAGATGGCGTTCTTCATGACCACCGGCTGGCCGAAATCATCGGCCGAGGGCACGTCGAAATAATGGATGTGGCCCAGGCAATCGCAGCCGAGTTCCAGACAGTTGGCGAGACGACCCAGGCCATATTCGCCGGCATCGAAGGCGCTTTTCCAGAAGTGGTTGGCGGTCGGGTCGGCATAGGGCACGACCATTTCCGTCACCGAGGCGCGGAAGACGATCGGGCGGATCTTGCCGCCGTCCTTGATGCCGAGTTCATGCAGCACGAGGCCTTCGCGTGGCGTGAAGCCGACGCGGAATGACCAGTTCTGCCATTCGACCTGCCAGCCATCGACGGTGAAGCTCGGCCCTTCCGGCTGAACGATGTCGAGGGGTTTCAGACCCTGGCGTGTCTCCGGAAAGGCTTCCTGACCGTAATTGCGCTTCTTCTTGCGCACCGGGATGATCTTTTCGTCGTCGACGAGATCGACCACCTTGTTCTTGACCAGATCGACCACGGCGACGACGCCTTCGATCGGATGGGAATAACCGTTGTCCCGGATGTCTTCGCGCCAGTAGGAGACGGCGCGGACGATGCGCTGGCCCTTTTCGAACTCCAGGCCGAAATAGCCCGAGGAGAAGGGATCGATCTGGACAAGCGGGATATCCTCATCGGTGATGCCACGCTTCTTGACCGCCGCGATCCAGCGCGGGTCGGATTTCACCGTCGCCTCGACGGTCTCGAATTCGCAGAGCATGACCGGCGGCTGGCCATAGGGCAGCTCGTCATGGGGGAGCCGCTTGTGGTCGATGACATGCTTGGCTGTGAGATCCACGATGCTCTCATGGGTCTCGCCACTGGTGATGTCGAGCGAGAGGATGAAAGCGAGCCGGGCGAGCGGCTTTCCGGCGCGGAAGGTGGCGAGATCCGCCTTGGTTGGCTCTTCCAGCCGAATGATCGGGAAACGAATGGTCTCGGCCAGTGCCTTCTCATCCTTGAGGATGGCAACGGCTTCCGCGATCTCGTTGAGGCTCAAGGGATCGAGCGGATGGAGGATGGTGTCGACGACGGCGTCCATGGGAGCGTCCTTCAGGCAAAAGGGTTGGGAAGATCAGGGTGGCGCGGCAACGCCACCCCCAGTCGTGTCAGCCGCGGCCGGCGCAGATCTCGCTCTCGACCATGGGCGTGCCATGGATGCAGAAGAGATTGCAGAAGGCATGGGCCTCGGCGGCAAGCAGGATGGTCGCGACGGTCAGGGCGGCGAGCGTGATCCCGAGCAGCCGATCGGTCGCAGGAAGGGTCCGGAGCGCGTTCATTCGAAAGCCTTTCCGAGCGCGGCATAGAGCTCCGGCTTTGCCTTGCGGATCTGCATGGCGAAGGCCGCACCGAGGAGGCCGACCAGCACGATCAGATAGGGGAAGGACTTGACGATGAGGCTTTCAGAGCCGGAGAGCAGCGACAGATTGGCAATCACCAGCCCGAGTGCTCCGAGCAGGCCGGCAAGTCCGAGCGCCGGGGCGATCATCGTCGTCCAGGGGCCGTATCCCGTCTTCGCCTTGCGAAAGAACAGGATGATGGCAACAGACACCAGGGCCTGGACCGTGAGGATGCCGATGACCGCGAGCGCCGACATCCAGGAGAAGACCACCGTATAGGGATCGGCACCGGCGAGGATGAAGAGCACCAGAACAAGTGCGGCAATGACGCTCTGCAGGATTCCGGCAATGTAGGGCGAACCGTGCATCGGATGCACCTTTCCGAGCAGCTTGAAGGCGAGGCCTTCGCGGCCGAGCGCAAAGAAGTAGCGGTTCAGCGTGTTGTGGAAGGAGAGGATGCAGGCAAACAGGCTTGTGATCAGCAGGATGTTCATGACCTGCGACGCCCAGGGACCGAGGATGGTGTCGGTTGCGGTGAAGTAGAATGCCTCAAGGCCGGCTTCTGCCGTCGGCTGCACCGCGCTCGGGCCATAGAACTGCACGATCGCCCAGGTGGAGAAGGCATAGAAAACGGTGATCAAGAGCACGGCGACATAGGTTGCACGCGGAATGGTCTTTTCCGGGTTCTCGGCCTCTTCGCCGAAGATCGCAGTCGCCTCGAAGCCGATATAGGAGCCGACGACGAAGACCAGCGCCACGCCGAGCCCCGGCGCGAAGACCGTCGCCGGATCAAAGGACGTAAAGCCGAAGCCTTCCGGGCCGCCACCGGCTGCCACGATGCCGATGTCGAGCAGCATCAGGATGGCGATCTCGGCGATCATGCAGACACCGAGGATGGCCCCGGAAAAGGCTATGTTGCGCTGGCCGCAGACATGCACGATGACAAGCGCCGCAAAGGACCAGACCCACCAGGGCAGATCCGCGATCGGCGCCATGGCGCCGGCCATGAAGACACCGAAGAGGCCGTAGACGGCGATCTGGACTGCCGAATAGGTGACGAGCGCCATCAGCGCGCCGCCAACGCCGGCCGGCTTGCCGATGCCATGGGTGATGTAGGTGTAGAAGGCGCCGGCCCCGCCGACATGGCGGCACATGGCGGTGAAGCCGACCGAGAACAGCAGATAAAGGATGCCGGCGAGCACGAAGGCGCCGGGCACGCCCGCGCCATTGCCGAAGGCAAAGGCTGCCGGCGTTGCGCCGACGACAGCCGTCAAGGGCGCTGCAGCCGCGACGACAAAAAAGACGATATGGGCGAGGCCGACGGAATTCTTCGCCAGCCGATCCGTGGGACCATCCGCAATGGATTGTAATGTCATGGGAACCCCTCTTGTGTTTGATTTTCATCAAGAGGGTAGGCGCGACATTTTGGCACTGAAATTGCAGTTCATGCCAATGAATCGATAAACCGCGCCACTTGGCCAATCCAGGATCGCGAAAATGGCAGTTGCACCGCAAATGAACAGGGCCGTGCCCGCAATTGCATCCATTCGGGCCTCGGTTCTGGCCCCTCTGGTTGAACAAATCGACCGGCGCAGCGGCAAGACCGACGTCATGCTCGCCTCGCACGGGATCCTGCGCAGCCAGCTGGACGACCCCTACGCGATGATCCCGATGGCGCGCTACGTCGCGATCTTCGAAGAGGCGGCCCTGATCACCGCCGAACCTTCGCTCGGCGCGCGCTTGGGCACCCTGTTCAAGCCGAGCGATATCGGCCCGATCGGCGTCCTGTTCTCCATCTCCGGCACGATCCGCGCCGGCTTCGAGCGGCTGGCGAAATACGTCAACACCGTGCAGAGCGCCACCAGCTCCGGCGTGTTCGAGGAAGAGGGCAACCTGGTCTGGAGCTACCGGCTGGAAGATCCGCTGATGTGGCCCAGGCGGCAGGACAGTGAATTCTCGCTCGTCGCCTCCTGCCAGCTGGTGCGCTCCTGCTTCACCAAAGCCTGGAAGCCGCTGGAAGTGCATTTCGAGCATCTTGCGCCCCGCGACCGGACGGTGCTGGAGCGGATCTTCCGCTGCCCGCTCAAATTCGGCGAGACGGCCAACCGGATCATCGTCGACGGGCGCGATGCCAACCGGCTCTACCGCCAGGAAGACGCCGCCCTGTCTGCGGTGCTCGAGCGCCATGTGGCGGACCTGGTCGACCGGACGAGAGCCCCCGACACCGTTCGCGAACAGGTTCAGGGGCTGATCGGCATCTATCTCGGCCACAAGCCGGTCACACTGGTCTCGATTGCCGCCGACATGAACATCTCGGTGCGGACGCTGCAGCGACGACTGGCCGATGAAGGCACGTCGCTGCGGCAACTGGTCCGCGACACCCGAGCGGCCATCGCCGCCACGCAGATGGCGGCGCATGTCCAGAAATCCCGGATTGCCGAGGTGCTCGGCTATGCGGATTCAACCGTCCTGTGGCGGGCGCAGAAGGGGTGGGCCTCCTCACGGAGCTAACCGCCCACCCCGGCTTAATCAGCCCTCCAACCCCTTCAGCACATTCGCCACGTTCAGCCCGATTTCCGGAACCCCGTAACCACCTTCCATCAAGGTCAGCACCGGCACGCCGTTCGCCGCGATCATCTCACCCATCTTGATGTAGTCAGGGCTCTTCAGCTTGAAGAAGCTGATCGGGTCCTGCTCGAACGTGTCGACTCCAAGGGAAACGATGATGGTCTCGGCACCGTAGTCCTTGATGCGCTTCAAGCTGTCTTCGAGTGCGGCCGACCAGACATCCCAGGGCGTGCCTGACGGCATCGGATAATTGGCGTTCAGCCCTTCGCCCTCGCCTTCGCCGGTTTCGTCGGCATAACCGAGGAAATAGGGGAATGCGTTTTCCGGTTCGCCGTGCAATGAGGCGAAGAAGATGTCGCCACGACGATAGGTGATGTCCTGCGTGCCGTTCCCGTGGTGGAAATCGACATCGAGGATCGCGACTTTCTGCGCGCCGTGATCGAGGAGCCGCTGGGCGGCGACGGCGGCGTTGTTGATGAAGCAATAGCCACCGAAGAGATCCCGGCCGGCATGGTGGCCGGGCGGGCGGCAGAGGGAGAAGGCGAAGCGGTGTCCCTCGTTCAGCCAGTCGGCGCCTGAAAGCGCCACGTCCATCGACGCGATTGCCGCCTCATAGGTGCCCTTGGAAATCGAGGTCTCGGCCGAGTTGGTGTAATAGCCCACGGCGCCATCGATATGCTTCGGCACCCGGCCCGTCTGGCTGCGGCGGCAGGGGAAGGAGGTGGGGATCGCCTCGCCCTCGAAACCATGCGCCTCCCAGCGGTCCCAGCAGGTGCGCAGGAATTCCAGATAGCCGGCGTCATGCACTTTGAGTGCGGTCTCCAGACCATGTTCGGTGGGCGCCTGGACATCGGTGAAACCGGCGTTCTGCACGGCATCGAGAATCCATTCGGCGCGGAAAGGTCCTTCGAAGGGTTTCACCAGCAGGCCGCCATGCAACTCCGTCTTGGCATCCCTGAGCTTATGCTTTTCCGAATAAAAGACGCGCATCTCGTTCCCTCTGTTGATCGGCCGCCGGTCGGGCTTCTGGTCTCGTTTCGCAGCCTAGCGCCGGCCCCTGCACGGCGGCAAGAGCGCCCGTCGGATTTCAGGTCAAACGACCAAAAATCGCGCCAGCCGAACAGGGGCTTGACGTTTCGATGCCATGCGTCTATTTGGAAACGATCGTTTCCTAATTAGACAGGAACCCGCCATGTCCAACATCGCCATTTCCAGCCGCAGCGCCGGCCGCCCCCGCGAATTCGAAATCGACAGCGCTCTCGATGCGGCCATCACCGTCTTTACCGAACGCGGCTATCACGGCACGTCGATCACGGACCTGAAGGCGGCCATGGGGCTCACGGCCGGCAGCATCTACAAGGCGTTCAAGGACAAGAAGGCGATCTTCCTCGCCGCCTTCGACCGCTACAAGCAGGTGCGGGCAGCCCTTCTCGCCGAAAAACTCGCCGGCGCATCAACCGGTCGCGAGCAAGTCCAGGCCATCCTGCAATTCTATGCCGAGGCCGCTTGTGGCGAGACCGGGCGGCGTGGCTGCCTTGCCATTGGCGCCGCGGTCGAACTCGCCCTCTTCGATGCCGACGTGGCGGAACGCGTCTCACGCTCGCATGCCGCCCTTCTCGCTCAGATCGAAGGGTTCATCGCAAACGGTCAGAAGGATGACTCCATCTCCAGCGCGATCGACGCTTCCACTACGGCGCTCTCCATCTTTTCCTTCCTGCAGGGCATCCGCATTGCCGGCAAATCCGGCCAGGACCCCGGCCGCACGCGTGCGGCGGCCGATGCCCTCCTGACCCTGCTCGACTGACCTTTCAACGTCCTCGATCCTCCCCCTCCTCCCCCGGAAACCGTGTCATGACTTCCACATCCTCGACTGCCGATCCCGTTCTCAGCGCCGGCGAAACCGCCCGCGCCCCCGGCCTTTCCGCCGGCCTGACCTTCATCATGGCCGCCGCCTGTGGCCTGATCGCCGCCAATCTCTATTATGCCCAGCCGCTTGCCGGCCCCATCGCCGAGTCGATCGGACTGCCGCTGCATGCCAGCGGCCTGATCGTCACGCTGACCCAGATCGGTTACGGGCTCGGGCTGTTCTTCCTCGTGCCGCTCGGCGATCTCGTCGAAAACCGAAAGCTGATCCTGATCATGATGGGCGTGGTCACCGCAGCCCTTATCGCCGCCGGGCTTGCCACGACACCGCTTCCCTTCCTGGCCGCGTCTCTCTCGATCGGGCTCGGCGCCGTCGCCGTCCAGATGATCGTGCCGTTCGCCGCAGGCCTTGCCCCGGATCACGCGCGCGGCAAGGTGGTCGGCAATGTCATGAGCGGTCTGATGGTCGGCATCATGCTGGCGCGGCCGATCTCGAGCCTCGTTGCCCGGCTCGGCTCCTGGCACACGATCTTCTTCCTCTCCGCCGCCGTCATGGTGGCGCTGGGTGTGGTCCTTGCCAGAAACCTGCCGCGGCGCGTTCCCAAGACGCATCTCGGCTATCTCGCCCTGATCGGCTCCATGGGCCGGCTTCTCGCCACGCAGAAGGTGCTCCAGCGGCGCGCGACCTACCAGGCCTTCCAGTTCTCTGCCTTCAGCTTGTTCTGGACGGTCACGCCGCTTTATCTCGCCAGCCCGGCCTTCGGCCTGACACAAACCGGCATTGCCCTTTTTGCGCTCGCCGGTGTCGCCGGTGCCATCGCCTCGCCGATTGCCGGTCGGCTTGCCGACCGGGGCCTGTCCGGACCCGCCACCGCCTTCGGACTGTCGAGCGTCTTGGCCGCCTTCCTCATGACCTTGATTGTGCCCGAGGGATCCTGGATCGCGCTCACCCTTT
This sequence comes from Allorhizobium sp. DMC15, assembly GCF_056314065.1. Classification (NCBI taxonomy): domain Bacteria; kingdom Pseudomonadati; phylum Pseudomonadota; class Alphaproteobacteria; order Hyphomicrobiales; family Rhizobiaceae; genus Allorhizobium; species Allorhizobium sp. DMC15. Next base: position 201,033 of record NZ_JBQUZB010000001.1, on the reverse strand, counting down.
TGACCCTCGCCGCCATTCTCCTCGATTTCGGCGTGACGACGACGCTGGTTACCGGCCAGCGCGCGATCTACGGATTGGGTGCTGAATTGCGGAGCCGGCTGAACGGCCTGTTCATGGCGATTTTCTTCACCGGCGGCGCCATCGGCTCGGCGGTCGGCGCCTATAGCTACGCCCATGGCGGCTGGATGATGGCCGCACTCGTTGGGGCCGCCCTGCCCACGGCGGCCCTGCTCGTCTTCCTGACGGAGACGCGGAAGCGCTAAGCCGCGTGCAACGAACCGCCCCTTCAAAGCCAAAGGGGCGGTTCTCCGGGTCCGCAGACCCGAAAAACCACCCCTTCCCCCGGCCCCCGCCGTAGTCGAACTTATTCGGTCAGATTGATCTGCTCTGTCTGACCACCTTCGCAGGTGTAGCAGCAGTCCTCGCAGGTCTCGGCATTTTCCGGCCCCACGCCCCAGTAGCTCTGCTTGTCGCCCTCGATCCAGGCGCCGTAGCAGATCTTCTCGCCCTCTTCGCAGGAGAGCGGGATCTGCTTGGTCTCGCCATCATTGAGATAGAAGACCTGGTTGTTGCCCGGCCAGACATAGTCGCGGTCCTGGCTGTACAGCTCCACTTCCACCGCATTCGGATGGTCGTTGCGCATGACGAAGGTGACGTCGGCGGCAAAGGCCGGTGCCACGGCACCCAGCAACAAGGATGCGGTCATGCCGATGATTGTCCTGCTTCCCAACATAGCGCCCTCCGCCCAAAAAAAGCCTGCTGGGGGGCGACCTTAAGCAGAAGGAAAGACTAATGAAAAGAGGGGGGTTGGACGTTTTTTGGGCTGATCCCCGTCGCCCCGTCAAACCAGTCGCTTGTAGAAGATGACCGTGTCGCAGAAGCGCCCGTCCGGGTAGAGCGCATAGTCGGGGATTTCGCCCGACCGTTGCCAGCCGAGCTTCTCGTAGATCCGTTCCGCAAGTTCCCCCTTGGCCGTATCGAGCACCAGTAGCGAGCGGCCCGCCTCTGTCGCACCTGATTCCGCAGCGTTCATCAGCGCGGTCGACAGGCCTCTGCCGCGCCCCTTGCGATGCACCAGAAGTTTCATCAGATCGGCCCGGTGTGGCTGGTTCGGCTTCAGGGCAAAACCGATCTGCACCGTTCCCACCAACTCTGCATCGATGAAGGCGCCGTAGAGCAGAACCTCGCCGCGCCCGACGGCATCCGCCACGCCGCGCCAGAAAGCTGCGCCCTCGTCCTGCGTGAAAGGCGGCATGAAACCGACCGAGGCATTGTCTTCGATGCAATCTCCAAGAACGTCCGTCAGGGCGGGGATCAGATCGAGGGCTTCGGCATGGGAGAGCTTGCGGATATCGGGCATGGCAGGTTCCAGTGGTGGCGGGAGAAAAAGAAGAGCGAGGTATCAGGCGCCGAGGGCGATCACCACGGCATAACGGGCGGGTGCATCGGTCGGGTTGTGATAGGCGTGCACGTCGCCGACATTCATGTAGAGGCAGTCGCCGGCTTCCAGCCGATGCACCGTCTCGCCCACTGTCAGCTCGATGACGCCCTCGAATACCCAGACATGCTGGGTCTGGCTGCGCCCGGTCGGGCGGCCGGGGAAGCGCACATGGGCGCGCGGCGGAAACTCGACCTCGACGATATCGGTGCCGCTGCCGGTTCCCGGCGGCGATACGGCGCGGCGCAAATAGCCGGTTTCCGGATCGCGCCAGACCGGCTGGCGGGCACGGCGCATCAGCGGGTCGGCTTCCACACCTTCATCGGCAAAAAACACCGAAAGCGACACGCCGAGCGCCGAACACAGCCGTGCCAGAAGCGCTGCCGTCGGGCTGGCCTCGGCCCGCTCGATGCGCGAGATCATCGCCCGGCTGACACCGGAGGCTTCCGCGAGCTGGTCGAGCGTCAGGCCACGCCGAACCCGCAGCGCCCTGATCCGCTCCCCCACCGTTTTCTCAAAATCCTGGACCGTTGATTCCATGATAGTAGAATTCATGGATATCATCGTGGAGTCAAGTGTTCATGGGGTGGTGGAACACATTCAGCACGGATTGTCTTATGCTGCCGGAACAGACGAGAGGGATCAGATGAAGACAATCGGGCGCGTGGCGGAGCTTTGGCGTTATCCCGTGAGTTCCGTCAGGGGACAACCGTTGCAGCAAATCCAAGTGACGCCGGGCGGGATCCCCGGCGACCGCCGCTTTGCGCTGTTTGATCCGGAAAACGGACTTGCCGCCTCTCCTGAACGGGAGCCACGCTGGCGGGCGGCCCTTTTTCTTCAGGCCCTGCGCGACGAAGATGCCCAATTGCCGCAACTGCGCTTTCCCGATGGCGCAGCCTTCTGGCTGGATGATTCCCGGCTTGCGGCACGGCTCGAGGCCCACTTCGGCTTTGCCGTCGGGATCGGAGCCTATGGGGGGCTCGACGATGGGGCCGACATGCGGTTTCCGATCGTTTCCAACCGCTACGCGCCAGCGGCCCTGCATCTCGTGACGTCGGCATCACTTCGCCATCTCGCCGACATGGCGGTGGTGCCTCTTCCCGATCATCGCCGCTTCAGGCCCTCGATCCTGATCGAAACAACCGAGGGCGGGAGCTTCCTCGAAAATACCTGGATCGGCCACGAGATCACGATCGGCTCGACGCTGGTCAGCGTCACCGAGCCGACGCGGCGCTGCGGCATGACCATGATTGCACAGCCCGAGTTCGACGAGCAGCCCGAAATCTTGCGCGGCATCATGCGCCACAACGCCCGCAATCTCGGCGTCTATGCCACGGTGAAGGCTTCCGTCACGATCGCGGTTGGCGATCCCGTCTATGCCGGGATCTGAAACAGCGGAGCCTCTTGCCTCGCCGGAGTCACATCCGCGAGGATGGCCCGGGCCACCGTCTCGCCGATCTCACAGGCGCTGGTAATGCCCTGAACGAAGGGCTCCTTGTGAAGCAGGAAGGCGATGGCCGCGCAGTAAAGACGATTGCTGAGCAGTCCGTCGATCTTCGGCCGATAGGAATCATCGACATCGATACCGCCGGTGCGCACAACATCCGGCCCGCCGTCCAGGCTATGCAGTGCCCCCACGCGCGGTGTCGCTGATTGCTGCACCCCGCCCTGGGCAACCAGCGTCGGAAACGGCAGGTCGGTCGCCGATAGCGTTTCCTGACCCGTCGCATCGATGAAGGAGCCGAAACGATACTCGACATCGCCGACAATGACGCGTGCACCGCGCTCGACGCCGGTCTCGTCCGTCTCGATCCGGTAATCATCGCCGAGTTTCAGGATATCGAGCTTGCCGGCCCGCGACAGCGCCAGCAGTCGCCGGATCGAGGTGAGCGGCACGGTCGCATAGTCATCAATGAAGATGGTCTTGAAGTGCTTATGGAAGCGCTTGAGGTCGTGCTCGTTGAGATGCGGGATGACACGCGCGACGATCTCATGCGTGATGAGGATCGCATAACGCCAGGGCACCGTGTAACGCTTGGCACGGTTCTCCTCCACCTCCGCCAGATTCCGCGCCGCCCAGACGAAGGGATCGGAATGGGTCCGGTCGGCATAATAGGCAGGCGCAAAGGTTTCGACCGTCAACTGCGACAGGCCGATCCGGGCCGCATAATCCGGGTCGGCGGCGACGATCTCGCCGCGGAACAGTTCAAAGACGTCGTCGAGAAGATCATGCCGACCTGTGGCGATCAGGGCATCGACGGCCTCTTTCGTGCAGACTTTCGGCGTCTCATAGGGCAGCGGGCAGTAGAAGTCCGCTTCGGGCAGCACGCCCTTGCGGGACATCATCGTGGCGTGAAAGGCATCAGTGCCCTCGGCGGACTGGTATTGCAGGTCGCCGGCCGCATCCGCATAGAACATGCCCCGCGCCGTTGCCACCGTCATCAGCGCATCGATGCTGCTGAGCGAGGTGCCGAGAATGCCGACGCGTTCGTTGCGCACTGTCTTCAGCGCTGTCGCCGGCCATGGGGAAACGAAATAGCCGGGCCTGATCTCGGTTGTCTCCGGCCAGTTGTGCCCGGTTGCCATCACGACATGATCGTAGACTGCGTCTTGGCGGCCATCGGGGCCTTCGACGCTCAGGCGGATCTGCTCCGTCTGCAGTTCGATGTCGACGACCTTGTGGCGTCCGAGAACGCTTACGTCATGGCCGTTTTCGGCCGCCGCCAGACGCATGAGTTCAAATTGCGCCTGCATATAGTCGCCGAGCACCACACGCGGATAAAACTCCCGATCGTCAATCGCGTCACGTCTGATATCGAGTTGTAACAACCTTTCGTCGCTCTGGCGACGCAGCCAATCCACCAGCGTTTCGGCAAAGGCTGGCAGCTCGATGCTCGGGATGTTCGACAGCATCGCCGGGTCGTTGACGTCAGGATGGTAGGGCGTGCCCTTGCCCGGTTCGTCATAGGCTTCGAACAAGGTGATCGAAAGCGGAATAGTGGAGCCGATCAGATGTTTGAAAGTGTAGAGGCCAGTCGGGCCGGTGCCGATGATCGCAATTCTGGGAAGCATGTGGGTCTCGCTGCCGTGCGAGGGATCTCGCATGCGGATGCGGGAGAATGTTCGACCTCGGCAAATGGTTCCCCACGGGAATGCGGTCCCTGCGGCAATCCTGTCAGGAACAAATCGGGCCTCATCTGCCTTTCCCTGTCATCGCAACCAAGCCCGGAGGATACCCCGATGATTTCTGCAGATCAGATCCGTGAACACATGGAAGTGCGTGGCCTTGATGGCGCCCATGTCGGCACCGTCGACCATATGGACGGCCAGAGCCGCATCAAGCTCACCAAGACCGATTCGATGGACGGCCAGCACCACTACATTCCGCTGGACTGGGTCGACCACGTCGATCAGCACGTTCATCTGTCGAAGAATTCCGACGACGTGAAGCGCGACTGGTCGGTTAACTGACCGATCACGGCTGGCATGATGCCGGCACACAGAGAGGGCCGTCCCGCATCCGCGTGACGGCCCTTTTTTCGTTTCTAGCGAAGCTCAGCCGCCGACTTGGGCGATCCAGTCCGGCAGGCTGTAATAGTTGGAAATGCGGGCGACCTTGCCGTCGCGGATCTCGAAGAAGGCGCCGGCCGGCAGGCGATAGGTCTGGCTATTGGCTTCCGGCAAACCTTCGTCGGTCGCGAGATAGGTGCCGTTGACGATAAACTCGGCCGCACCGCGCGTGCCGTCCTCGTTGACCATGATCACCATGTCGGTGAGCTCTTCCTTGTAGCAACGGTTCATGTGATCCATGAACTTTGCAAAGGCGTCCTTCCCCGTCTGGCGGGCACCCTGGTTGATGTCGTGCGCCACGTCATCGGTGAGGAGCGAGAGGAAACGGTCCATATCGCCGGCATTGAAGGCGTCGTAATAGGCACGGATGGTGGCGGCGGCGGTCATCGGTCACTCCTCGTCGTGGAATTGCTTTCTCAGGTCGTCTCGGATGGGTATAACCACTCCGCAACGGACTGAAAACACTCTATGACGCTCACGATCCAATCCTTTTCCGGCAGCGACGCCATGCCCTTTTTCGGCGACCTCGCACGGCTCAGAACCACTATCTTCCGCGCCTTTCCCTATCTCTATGAGGGAAATCCGGATTACGAACAGACCTATCTTTCCACTTATGCGAAGTCCGAGGGTTCCGTCTTCGTCATCGCCTGCGATGGTGACCGGGTGGTCGGTGTTGCCACGGGAACGCCGATGGCAGGTGAGACGGATGAGGTCAAACGCCCCTTCCTTGCAGCAGGGCTCGATCCCGAACAGTTCTTCTATTTCGGCGAAAGCGTACTTCTGTCGCAGTATCGCGGCCAGGGCATCGGCGTGAAATTCTTCGAAGGCCGCGAGGCACAAGCAAAGAGGCTCGGCCTGCGCTACGCCACCTTCTGCGCTGTCGAACGCCCCGCCGACCATCCGCGTCGGCCCGCCGATTACCAGCCGCTCGACGCCTTCTGGGCCAAGCGTGGCTATACCCATCACCCCGCGCTTCGGACCACATTCACCTGGCGCGACCTCGACGAGACCGTCGAGAGCCCGAAGCCGCTTTCCTTCTGGATTAGGGATCTCTCCGCATGACAGCCCTGACGCTCGCCGCCTGCCAATACAAGATCGACCTCATCGAGTCCTGGGAGGATTACGTTCTCCACCTGACGGGCCTGGTGCATCAGGCCGTCGAGCGGGGCGCAAAGCTCGTGCTCCTGCCGGAATATGCGGGCCTCGTGCTCGCCGGCCAGCTCGATCCTCAAACCCGCTCGGACCTGCATGGCTCGATTGCCGGCATCCAGCCGCTCATCCCAGCCTGGGTTGAACTCTGCGAAGAGCTTGCCCGCACCCATTCAATCGTCTTCCAGCCCGGCTCTGCCCCGGTTCTTGACCCCGACGGCCAGTACCGCAACCGCGCCTTCCTGTTCGGTCATGACGGGCTGATCGGTCATCAGGACAAGATCATCATGACCCGCTTCGAGCGCGAGCAATGGGGCATTGCTGCCGGAAAGGATGGCCTCACCGCCTTCGACACGCCGCTCGGCAAGCTCGGCATCCTGATCTGCTACGACAATGAATTCCCGATGCTGGCCAATCGTCTCGCAAACCAGGGCGTCGACCTGATCCTCGCGCCCTCCTGCACCGACACGCTGGCCGGGGCCTACCGGGTGCGCATCGGCGCCCAGGCCCGGGCGCTCGAAAACCAGATCGCCGTCCTCTCGTCACCCACCGCCGGCACCGCGCTCTGGTCCCCCGCGCTCGACGAAAACCGCGGCCGCGCCGCTCTCTACGTCCCCTCCGACTACGGCATGCCACCATCGGGGATCTATGCGGAAAGCGATAGCGACACTGTCGAGGAAAGCCACTGGCTGATCACCGAGATCGACCTCGACATGGTCCGCCGTCTCCGAACCGAAGGCCAGGTCGCCACCCGCCGCGACTGGCCGGAGCAGTTCGGGGTGTGAGGCGAACATCGCGTTATGGCAAAGGGCAGGCAGGCGCGCTATGCTGGGCCAGCAACAAGCGGAGCAGCATGAATGTCTTCCCGCACCACCATGACGATTGAGATAGGTCAGGATGTGAAGGACCAGCTCGATGCGCTTGCATACGACGTGGACCAGAGCAGCCAGAAACTCGCCGAAGACGCCGTCACCAGGTTTGTCGCGCAGGAACTTGCCTTGCGCCAGTCAATCGAAAGGGGTCTTGCCGAGGGTCGAGCCGGCAAGACGGTCGCGCATGCCGAGGTCATCGCCGAAATGCGCGCCGTGATCGACACTGTCCGCCGTGAACGGACGGCGCGGGGATGACTCGGCCGGTCGTGTGGGCGGCCGAGGCCACGCGTGACGCGCTCGATATACTCCGTCATATCGCACAGGATGATCCCGACGTCGCAGAGCGGATCGTCGATCTGATCGAGACCGCAGGCACTAGCCTGGGTGAGATTCCGACGGGGCGCCCCGGACGCATCGCTGGCACGTTTGAAAAATCCCTCGCCCCGCTTCCGTGGATCCTTTGTTATGCCATCGACGATCAACCCGACGCGGAGCGCGTTGTCATCCTGAGGGTGATCCATACGGCGCGAAACTGGCCGGGAGGCCGCTGGCCGCAGGAGGGCTAGGCGTCCGGGCTTAGCGGCGCTCCATGCCTTGGCAACCCAAGCCCAACGCATCCCGCCGCCGCTCCAGAAACCGCCGCTCCGCCTCGCCCGGCGACAACGCCAGGGCGCGATCATAGGCATCGATTGCCTCGGGCACGTGTCCGAGGCGTCCCAGCAGATCTGCGCGCGCTGCATGGAATGGCAGGAAATCGGACAAGGCTTCGGCATCCAGTCCCTCGAGTTCGGTCAGCGCCTCCTCAACCCCCATCACCTCGGCCAGGGCCACCGCCCTGTTGATGCGGATCACCGGGTCGTCGCGCAGTTCGACGAGGATGTCATAAGCCGCCAGCACCGCTTTCCAGGGCGGCGGGTCGGCGAGCGTCTTGCGCCCGCACCAGAGCGCGTGGATCATCATTTGCAGGATACGCGGCCCCGGCCCCGAGAGACCGAGCGCCCGCCCACAGTAACGCCGGGCCTGATCGATCAGCGGCTTCGACCAGAGCGCCGGGTCCTGCTCCGCCAGCGGCACCATCACGCCGTCTTGATCCGTCCTCGCCGGTCGACGCGCCTCGGCGAAGCGGATCGTGGCGGCGAGCGCCATCACCTCGCCCTCCTGTGGCAACATCTCTGTCAGGAGCGCCGTCACCTCCAGCATCTCCCGGGCATAACCCGCATGCCGGCCGGTGCCCGCCGCATCCTCATGCGCCTTGGCATAGGCGACTTCCAGCGTCGACAATACCGCCGCCAGCCGCTCGGCCCAGTGTTCCGGCCCCGGCACCTCGAAACTGACGCCGGCTTCGGCAATCTTGCGCTTGGCGCGCACAAGCCGCTGCGCCAGCGTCGTTTCCGACACCAGGAAGGCCCGCGCCACCTCGTCCGTCGACAGGCCGCAGACCAGTTTCAACGTCAGCGCCGCCCGGCTGTCGGCGGCCACCGCCGGATGGCAGCAGACGAAGATGAGCTTCAGCCGCTCGTCGGGAATGACGGCGTCGTCGCTTGTTAGCCGATCCTCGGCGGTCGGTTCGGGTTCCGGCTCGTCGGGACTGTTTGCCGCCCTCGTCCGCCTGCGCCTCAAGATATCGAGCGCTGCGCGTTCGGCCACCCGGTAAAGCCAGGCCGCCGGATCGTGCGGCAGGTCCTTTCCCTCGTCCCCCCAGGCCTTCACCGCCCTGAGGCAGCTTTCGGCAAAGGCCTCCTCCGCAAGGTCGAGATCGCGGTAACGGGCGGCAAGGGCCGCACGAATGCGCCCGCCCGCCGCCCGGAAGGTCTCGTCGAGAAGCCCGTCCCGCATCGCCCCTCAGCGCTTCGCCGCCAGACCGGGCGGCATGGGCAGAACCGGCCGAACCTCGATGGCGCCATCCTTGCCGAGCGGCACCTTTCTGGCGATGGCGATCGCCGCATCCAGATCCTCGGCTTCCACGAGATAAAAGCCGCCCAGCTGTTCGCGCGTCTCTGCGAAGGGACCGTCATGGATGGTCTGCTTGCCGGCGGTGGTGCGCACCGTGGTCGCTGCCTCCGTGCCCTTCAGCCCGGCGCCCCCGCGCATCTTTTCGCCCAGTTCGTGGCTGAAGGCGAAATGGCGCGGTCCGAGATCGGCCATGATCGGGCCGGTCTTGTCCGGACCGCCGAAGATTTCCTCGTTTTCATAGATCAGCAGCAGGTATTGCATCGTTCTCGCCCCTCCTTCGGGCCGCAGCGGCCCCGCCCATCGGTGCCACCGATCAAGAGACGCGGCACCCCGGGCGGATTCGACAAAGCCTCCAAAAAAATTTCGCCGACAGACTATCGGCGAGTGGAACGTCCATGGCAACGACCAAGCCTGGTGACGAAGCGGCCACCCCTGCGGCGCCAAAACCGCCGCGAAGGCCTGAAAATCCCGATCTTTCCGCTTTGCGAGAACTGGCCTCGCTGCTATATGCGCGAACCATGAGCACCGATCGCACGCCCCTGAGCCATATCCGCAACTTTTCCATCGTCGCCCATATCGACCATGGCAAGTCCACCCTCGCCGACCGTCTGATCCAGACGACCGGGGGCCTTGCCGAGCGCGAGATGTCCGAACAGGTGCTGGACTCGATGGATATCGAGAAGGAACGCGGCATCACCATCAAGGCCCAGACGGTGCGCCTGCACTACAAGGCCAATGACGGCGAAACCTATGTGCTGAACCTGATCGACACGCCCGGACACGTCGACTTCGCCTATGAAGTCTCGCGCTCGCTCAGCGCCTGCGAAGGCTCGTTGCTCGTCGTCGACGCCTCCCAGGGCGTCGAAGCCCAGACGCTCGCAAACGTCTATCAGGCGATCGACAACAATCACGAGCTGGTCACCGTCCTCAACAAGGTCGACCTGCCGGCCGCCGAGCCCGAGCGCATCAAGGAACAGATCGAGGAAGTCATCGGCATCGATGCTTCCGAGGCCGTTCTGATCTCGGCGAAGACGGGCCTCGGCATTCCCGATGTTCTCGAAGCCATCGTGCACAAGCTGCCGGCGCCGAAGAGCGAAGGCGGCGAGAAGGCTCCCCTCAAGGCGCTGCTCGTCGACAGCTGGTACGACACCTATCTCGGCGTCATGGTTCTCGTGCGCGTGCTCGACGGCGTTTTGACCAAGGGCCAGACCATCCGCATGATGGGCACGGATGCGAAATACGCGATTGAACGCGTCGGCGTTCTGACTCCGAAGATGGTTTCGGTCGACAGCCTCGGCCCGGGCGAAATCGGCTTCTTCACCGCCTCGATCAAGGAAGTGGCCGACACCCGCGTCGGCGATACCATCACTGAAGACAAGCGCCCGACCGCCAAGATGCTGCCGGGCTTCAAGCCGGCCCAGCCGGTCGTGTTCTGCGGTCTCTTCCCGGTCGATGCCGCAGACTTCGAAGACCTGCGCGCCGCGATGGGCAAGCTGCGCCTCAACGACGCCTCCTTCTCCTTCGAAATGGAATCGTCTGCCGCCCTCGGCTTCGGCTTCCGCTGCGGCTTCCTCGGCCTGCTCCATCTCGAAATCATCCAGGAACGCCTCGAGCGCGAATTCGATCTCGACCTGATCGCGACCGCCCCGTCCGTTGTCTACAAGCTGTTCATGACCGACGGCACGGAGCGCGAACTTCACAACCCGGCCGACATGCCCGACGTGGTCAAGATCTCCGAAATCCACGAGCCGTGGATCAAGGCCACCATTTTGACGCCAGACGACTATCTCGGCGGCATCCTGAAACTCTGCCAGGACCGGCGCGGCATCCAGACAGAACTCACTTATGTCGGCAAGCGCGCGATGATCACCTATGAGCTGCCGCTCAACGAAGTGGTCTTCGATTTCTACGACCGCCTGAAGTCGATTTCCAAGGGTTACGCCTCCTTCGACTACCATCTCGACGGCCATCGCGAGGGGAACCTCGTAAAAATGTCGATCCTCGTCAATGGCGAGCCGGTCGATGCCCTCTCGATGATGGTGCACCGCATGGCAGCCGAAAAGCGCGGCCGCGACATGTGCGAGAAGCTCAAGGACCTGATCCCCAAGCACATGTTCAAGATCCCGATCCAGGCTGCGATCGGCGGCAACGTGATCGCCCGCGAAACCATCTCGGCGCTGCGCAAGGACGTGACCGCCAAGTGCTACGGCGGCGACGCGTCCCGCAAGCGCAAGCTCCTCGACAAGCAGAAGGCCGGCAAGAAGCGCATGCGCCAGTTCGGCAAGGTCGAGATCCCGCAGGAAGCGTTCATCGCGGCGCTGAAGATGAGCGACGAATAAAGACGATGTCAGCGCCGGCGAAAGCCGGCGTTTTCGTTTTGATGTCTCAGCTTACCCGTCGACCATCATCGAGGTCAGGCTGCGCCCGCGCAGACGTCCGCCCCGCATGCCCCAGCCCCCAGCCGCCCATGGCATCGAGTACCGGCACCAGCGAGCGGCCGTAGTCGGTATAGTCATATTCGACATAGACCATGTCGCCCTCTTTCAGCGGCCGGCGTGACACGATGCCGTCGCGCTGCAGGGCGGCCAGATTTTCCGACAGGACCTTTTCGGATACCCCGACATAGCGACGCAGGTCGCCGAAGGTGGCCGGCCCGTCGCGCAGACGCCACAAGATCCTCGGTTTCCACTTGCCGCCGATCACCTCGATCGTCGCCATGACCGGGCAGTCAAGCATCTTGTCCATGTCCACCGGATGTCCTTCTTGAGCCTATCCTCGCGGCAAGCCCTAACCTCCAGGTAAGCCCTTGCGTGCGCGCAGTTTTTCGCCAGCATGCAATTCCACAACCGGAGGACGCTGCGCATGATCGTCGAATATATCCGCTACGAACTCAAGACCCATCAACCGGGCGAGCTTGTGGAGGCCTATCGACAGGCCACGCCCCACCTCGAGGCGGCCCCACAATGCCTCGGCTACGAGATGTCGCATTGCGTCGAGGAGCCATCGAGCCTGACGCTCCGCATCCTCTGGACTTCGACAGAGGACCATCTGCAGGGCTTTCGCAAAAGCCGCCATTTCCCACCCTTCCTGGCTGCCATCCGGCCCTTCATCGGCGAGATTGCCGAGATGCGCCATTATGCGCCGACAGACATCGCCTGGGGCCGCACTGAAGGATGATGCCTGCGAGGTCGGCGCTTGAGACGCTTGCTCTGTAAGGGCCGGCTCTACCCGCCTTGTTCGTTTCGCGCTAGAATGCCTCAGCCTTGGAGCCACGCCATGTCGATCGAAGCCCGCAAAGCCCATGACCTGACCGTCAGTGAAGCCCTCGTCGCCGAGGCGGAATCCCTCGGCCTCGACATCATGGGTGCCGCCGAACAAGGCATTGCCCGCGCCATCAAGACGGAAAAAGAACGGCGCTGGAAGATTGAGAACGCCGATGCGATCAAGGCCGACAATGAATATGTCGCCAAGCACGGCCTGCCGCTCGCCAAATACCGGCAGTTCTGATCATGGCGCGATTTCGGGTCCATCGCCTGAAATCGGAAGACCAACTGGTCATCGACCTCCAGTCCGACTTTCTGCAGGACCTGCCCACGGGTGTCGTCGCACCCTTGCAACCCGTGGACACTGTGTCATGGGTCATCGCGAGGCTTACGCCCCGGTTTGAGGTCAACGGCAAGACCTATGTCATGGCCACCCATCGGCTCGCCGCTCCTCCGCTCGCTGAAATCGGCCCCTCCATCGCCGACCTCTCGCCCCGCGCCGACGAGATCACCGCCGCCACCGACTTCCTCTTCCAAGGCTTTTGACGCTCAGTCCCAGGCGATGTCGAAGGTCAGCGTCGCGTTGCCGCTCGTCAGCGAATGGCCGGTGATGTCGCAGTTGGTCTTGGAGCGCACGGGGGCTGCGCCCGCCAGCGTGAACTGCGCCATGGCGTAGGTGATGTGATAGTGGCCGCGCACCTCGTAGTCGGTCGCCGGGCAACCCTTCTTGAAGGTGTGGGCGATGCCCTCGATCAGCACGCCATCAGGATTGTCCATGCTCCACGGCTTGCCGTGGAACAGCACCGTGCCACGCTTTACCGTGCCCGCGATCGACTTCTTCGGCCGTTCGTAGGCGATGATCCCCTTGGCTCCATCGACGATGACGATCGAGCCGTTGTGGTCGTAGGGAATGCCGTCGAGCGTTTCCATATCGATCACTTCGACCTTCGACAGGCGGCCAATGCCGTTGCCTGACGGGACCGCGGCCGGGCCTTGGGCAGAAACGGCCGCGACGACCGGCGCAGATGCCTTCATCACGCCGCTCGGCACGGCATTGTCGCGCAGGCCCTCGGCATAGACCAGCTTGCCTTCCTCGCAGGTTCGCCAGATGCCGTATTCGCCCTGGTGATACCGCCAGACGGGAAAGCAGAAGCCGGGGCCGAGGATCTCGATGTCGGGCCACTCGCTGTCTGCGCGCGGATGGAAGGCAAGATCGGAGCCGGGGAAGCCGAAGGCATCGGTCCACCCGCCCTTGCCGTCGGAGATCAGCAGACTGATCTCGGAACCCGCGTGACCGAAACAGCTGGCCGCGCCACTTGCCTGGACATGGACGATGATCTCGTCCACCGCGTCGCCGTTGATGTCCCTGACCTCGTATGGCAGTTCGAGCTTCGAACCATTCGCCTCCGGGCAGGCCCGCATTTCGGGTGTGTCCAGTGTGGCAAGCGCCGCGTCGATCTGCGCCGGGGTCAATGCCAGCGCCGACGCCGGGGCGAGCACCATCATCAACAGGCTCGCGAGCATCTGGCGCCGCATCGCGGTATCTTTTTGCTTGCGGTCTGCCCTCGCCATCATCGTCGCCCCTGCGTTCACGTGTTGCGGGCGAGACTGGAACGGCAATCTTGAGCGAGACGTTAACGGCGGCGGGAAGCGAGAGACCACGCTTTGCGCGTGGTTAAGATCCACCGTGGCATTCGTGCAAAATACCAGCCGACGGACCACCGTGTCGGATATTTACATTTCAATGAATTTTAGTAGCCTCCCCTAATAAGAAGAACAAAGGGGAGAGACGGACATGCACAAGTTCAAGATCGTGAAGACCGAAAAGGGCGAGTTCCGCGTCCAGTTCGTCTACAATGCCGAAGTCATGGTCTGGTCGGAAAATTACGCCTCGAAGGCGAGCGCAAAGAATTGCGTCGAGTCGCTGAAAAAGAACGCACCCGCCGCCCCCGTCGTCGATCTCACCAAGGACGAGACCGGCAGCGGCTATCGCTTCGAGATCGACCAGGCGAAAAACGGCGAAACCTTCGTCCGCTTCCGCGCCGCCAATGGCGAGATCATGGTGCGTTCGGAAACCTACAAGTCGAAATCGAGCGCCAAAAGCTGCATCGCATCGATCCAGAAGCGCGTGGCCGAGGCTGCGGTCGACGAGTCGGAGTGAACGTCGATTATGCCTCCCCCTTGTGGGAGAGGCTTCGGAGGGATGCCGCAGTCTCCCCTCCAAGGGCGGAGATTGGGGCCGTACTTTCGACCTTTGCCCCTCAAACCCAATCACATCAGCCCCTCATCCGCCGTTCGGGCACCTTCTCCCCGCGAGCGGGAGAAGGCCACGATGGCCACCGCTTGCGCCCCCTCTGCCCGCAGCCAAGGAAAGGGCAGGGTGAGGGGCAAAGGCCACGAACTCGGCGACAGCGGCCCACATTCCCCATGCGGGGGAGGACGGAAAATCGAAGGCTTAGGCGCGCGTAAGCCGCCTAAACTTCAGATTTTCCCGGAGAGGGGCACGGTTCCGATGGCACTCCCCTCACCGAGCCCCCCTCTGGCGAAAACTGAGGTTTGGCCCTGAACGGGCCAATTCCTCTCACAGCCTTCGCGCAGCGTCGTGCTTAGGCCTCCGCTCTCTGAAATCGATTCACTGGATCGATTTCTGGCCTTCGGCCACCGCTCAGAAGTCTCACCCGCAAGGGGGAGATGAGCCCGCGGCCCTCGCTTGTGTCTGGATCCTCGGGTCAAGCCCGAGGATGACGACCTCTAGGGGAGACAAGGGTATCCTCCTCAGACATTGTGCGGTGAAGACAGTAGCGGAGGATACCAGGCGCTTTCTCCACACTCCGTCATCCTCGGGCTTGACCCGAGGATCCAAACACAAGCCTTCCACGTCAGACGGTCACGCCAGAGCGCGCCATTTCCCGAAAAAGGGGGACGCTCCGCAGCGATTTCTCAACAAAATCAAACCCACACACATTTTTTCATCCCCGCCCATTTCCACCCTCGTAGACTCAACCCCGTCCCGCCCTCGGATACACCTGACGATGCGATGTCAGGCGAGGCGGGGCCGGCGCCGGGAGAGAGGGTTGTCGCAGATCCAAGATCCCGGCCCGCTGCAACGGTCTCCCTCCGGACGTGGGGCTGGATACGAAGGTTAAGGGGTCGGATGCCCCGGAGCCGGATACCCCGATCGGAAGGACGTGCCTCAGAGGCACACAGACAAGGCGCCTGTGCCGTCGCGAAGATCCCAGACGGCGGGGCGAAACAAACGGCGGGGATGAGGACCGAGGTCGAAAATGACCAGGGACTCATCCCCCGGGCGAGGGTCCCGGTCGGAATGGTGCACCATCCGGCGGGAACCTCCCGGGCCACCGGCCAGGCTGAAGCGTCATCTCACGGTGATGCGGCAGCCGGACCCTACGCCCGGTCGAACGTCGGACGGATCGAAGGATCGTCACGACGCCCGTCGCCGCCTTGCCAGAGAGACGCATGCAGCGGGACAAAACGCCGAACGAGGCGCCGGAAGGAGCCACATAATTCCTTAGACAGGTTGCTTCTGGCGCCTCGTCCGAGACAAGCATGACCCGACCCGGAGGGAGAGATCCCGACCGGGGGCGACGCTTGGGGTTTTTGACAATTGGTCTTTCCCTCTCCCCCTTGTGGGAGAGGTTACAAAATCGAGGGCTTAGCCCGATCAGGGCTAAACCTCAGATTTTGTTGGTGAGGGGATCGGTGATGGTGGCACGGAGAACGGACCCCCTCACTTGCGATTTCTGATGTTTAGGCGGCTTGCGCTCGCCTAATTCATCGAAATCGCTTTCTCCCCCACCAAGGGGGAGATATCTACCTCACATCTCCTCGCCCGGCTTCCATCCCCTCGGCGCCTTGCCCGGTTCCACCACATAGAAGCCGTCGGTCGAGACCTTGGCCCACGCACCCGCCTCGCCGTTCGGCCACAGTACCCGGATCTCCGTCTCCGCCTGTTCGCCCAGACCGAAATGCCACCAGCCGGTCTTGCCGCTGGCATGGCCGCCGCCGACTGTCACTTCGCGGCGCTGGACATGGTCGCCGGTTTTCACCTCGATCCAGGCGCCGATCGCATCGCGGTTCGGGCCGTCCTGGCGCAGCGCGAGTTGCAGGAAATGGCCCGGCGTTTCCGTCGTGTTGCGCCAGATTTCGACCGGCGAACCCTGATTGACGACGAGGAGGTCGACCTTGCCGTCGAGGTTGAAATCGGAAAGCGCGCCGCCGCGGCCGGTCGCCAAACTCGCCACGCCGGCCTTGTCGCCCATTTCGGTGAACTTGCCGTCTTCGCCCTGGACCAGCAGGTTGTTCGGATCCTTTTCGGCAAAGTCCGGCATCTTGGCGACATTGCCCTTGGCGATGAAGAGATCGGCGCGGCCGTCATTGTTGACGTCCTCGAAATCCGTGTGCCAGGCCGTGGAGGGACGGATTTCGCCGCCGGTATAGGGCCGGTGGGCGGTGGCGCCCTTGGCGAAGGCGACGTCGGCATAGGATGGCTTGGGCTTGCCGTCGGTGGGGATTTCGCCCAGCTTCTGCAGCTTGTTGTCGGCCATGCTCGTCAGGAAATATTCCGGATAGCCGTCAAAATCGAGGTCATGGGAAGCGATGCCCATGCCCCAGATGCGCAGGTATTTCCAGCCTTCCTCCTGGGTGAAGAGCCGCGGCGGCTCACCTGGCTCGACATGCCACATCTGCTCCTGGCCGCCCTTGTAATATTCGCGGTCGTTGGAGACGCGCAGCGAGGGCGTGCCCGACCGGTTCCAGTCGGTGAAGAGGATCGAGAGCGGGCAGAAGGAGGGGTTAAGCTGTAGCGGCGGGGCAAAACGGCGCTCGTTTGCCGAGACCGGCCGGTGCAGCCAGTTGTCGGTGCATGAGCCCCAGGGTTCGAAGTCCTCGAAGCGGTCGATGTAATTGCCGATGGCAAGCGTCGGCCAGGCATTGCCCTTTTCCCAGGTGGCGGAGAAGGCGGTGGACCAGGCGTCGCCGCCGTCGAAGCCGAAGGCCTCGTTGGCGCGCTCGAAGCGGCATTCGCCCAAGCCCCGCATGACGACATTCTCGCCGGAGCGCAGGAGCATGACGTCTTGCAGTCCATCGCCGTCGACATCGAGCGGATAGGCGCCAACAACCTTGTCGAGTTCGAGGCCGGAGGGTTTTTCCTCGAATGTCAGCGCCCCGCCCTGGGAGCTGCGGTTGAGGTAGAACTTGGCCTTGTCCTCGCCGCCGGCCAGCACGAGATCGGGAAAGCCGTCGGCATTGCAGTCGAAGCTGCCGGCCCCGCCGCCGACCATGAATTCCCAGTCGCCGCGATAGGTGCTGGTGATGCCGCTGGTTGCGGTTTCATCGGCGAAGCGGGGGACGAGCGGGCCGCCATTGGCCAGCGCGGTGCCGGCCTGCAGGCCGAGGATAATCGCCACGGCGGTCGCGGCACCGACCCGCGGATAGACGCGAGAAAGATGCTTCATCCGCGCGTCCTCAGGGCCACCGCCTTCTCGCCGATGCAGCGCCCCTGGTCGAGGCCGCGCTCGATCGCGGCGCGGAAGTGGATGCCGCCATAGAGTCGCGAAATGCCCGCTTCGTTTGCCGCATCCCAGAAGCTCTTGAAGCTCCGGTTCGGCAGCTTGTCCTTCTCGTGCGTGCTGTCGGTAAAGGCGTAATTCTCGCCGAAGAAGGCGGTGAGCACGGTCGCTGCGGCACCCGACTGGGTGGAATGGCCGGAAGGATATTCCGGGAAGGGCGGCGTGATCAGGATCGGCTCCCACTTCGGGTCGATCACGCGCTTGATATAGGTGACCGGGCGCAGCAGATCGTATTCGAATTTCGAATGCCAGCAGCCAATGAAGGCATCCGCCAGCGTGACGCCGAGCCGTGCGAGCAGATCGGCATGATCGGCCGCGCTCGCCTTGCGTTCGTCGAGCTGCTTCAGGGCAATGACAATCCAGTGGCCGGGCGGCGTCGGCGACAGCATCGGGTCGTCCGACCAGAAGCGGGCAACGGCACGCTGCTCGGGCGTCAGGTTCTTGACGGTGTCGTAGACCTCCAACGCCTCCTGATAAAAGGCCGAACCCTTTTCTTCGCTATAGGCGGGTGGGGCGGGCAGGCCGCAGGTGCCGCCATCCGGCATGGTGAAGGGCCGATTCTCGCCCCAATTCGGCAAGAGCGGCAATTGCTGCTGGTTGATCAGGCTTGTCGGCACCCAGTGGGCGGGGCCTTCGGTCAGGGCGAATTCGAGCGGGAAGCCCATGTTTTCGATCTTCGCGCCGCCATCGCCTTCAGACCAGGCGAGGATATGGGCGGTGACGCTCTCGCCGTAAGCCTGGCTGCGGGCCACGAGTTCGGAGGACAGGCCCTCATTGAGGCCAGCGGCCATCTTTTCGCTCATGCGTTTCAGGGCGCGCTGTCCCGTCGGGCCGGTATTGCTGAAAAGGACTTTGGCGGCAGAGCCGAGAGCGGCGTTGACAACGACGGCTTCGTCGTAGGTTTCGCCTGCCGCACGCGCGGGAACGGGGGTTAGGCCATTCAGCTGACCGGCGAGGCTCGTCAGGCTTCGATCGCCCGAAGCGAGCGCCTCGTAGCCGGTGACGCCGAGATAGGCAAAGGCACGACTGGCGACCGGTGGCGAGTAGGTGGGCGTATGGCGCACCAGCTCGAGCATCAGATGATACCAGTCCCGGATGACCTTGTCGGCGCCGATGGAGGCTGCAGACGCCGGTCCGGTGGAAAACATGCAGAGAATAAAAAATCCGAGCGCGCAGAAGCGCTGAAACCATGCTTTCATTTGCCCCCTCCCCGAGGTCCCTGAAGCCATAAAAAGTCTCGATCATCAATGAGCGCGCCAAGAAAGGCTGTCACTCAACCGATTGAATAGCGATTAAGCATGGGTTCCGGCCTCCCGCAAGGGGTGTGGGGTCGTCCCCTCAGATCAAGCCGATCGCCCGCCCGGCAAGACTTGCGGCGAAGAGAACGAGGAAACTTGCGGCGATCCGTCCCAAGAGGAGCGGATTGCTCCGAGCGACCCGGCGCAAGACCGCAGCGCCAACCATGAGCCAAGAGCAGGCAACGGTCACGACCAGACCGGAAAACAGACCGAAATAGGGAAGAGGAGCGGCAAGTCCGCCGGGTGTACCCGCTACCGCCGGCGGGATCAGGGCAAGCCCAATGATCATTCCCTTCGGATTGAAAACCGTCGTGGCGAAGACGCCCAAAACGTTGACCGCGCCCTGATCGGCGGCGGTCGGGGGATTGGTCCAGAGCCGGGCCGCCAGCAGCAGGACCCAGACGGTGGAGGCGAGCTTGACCGCAAGAGCTGCGATCGGCTGGCCGACGAGCCATGGGGCGGCCACAAAGACCAGAAGGGAGACCGTGGCGAGATACCCGGACAGTTCGGCGAAAACCAAAGGAAGCGATGCCTTCAGACCTCGCGAAGCACCCGCAACGGCCAGAAGCGTATTGGTCGGACCGGGCGTCAGAAGGAGAAGCAGAACGGCGAGGGTGAAGGCGGGCAACGACACGGGGGACACTCCGAAGGCAATGCCTCTCTCCTAACCGTGTGCTCGACGGAGCGGCTTGATTTCGGTCAACCAACCGATGGTCCGGCCCTCAGCTGCGGATCGTCGCCACCCAGGCGCGGGCGAGCGCCAGACCCGCTTCGTCCGACACAATGCCATCTCGCTCCGCCAATGCATCATGGCGCGCGGCCCAGCCCGGCTCCTTGCGTTCGATCGCATCCGGAAACTGGGTCAGCCAGTCGCGCACCACCGCGCGGCTTGCTTCGAAATGGAACTGGAAGCCGTAGGATGCGCGGCCGAGGCGGAAGGCCTGATGCCGGGCGCTCCGGTTCTCTGCCAGATGCAGCGCATCGGGCGGGAGGGTGAAAGTATCGTCATGCCACTGAAACGAGAGGAAGTCATCGGACACGGCCGAGAGGACCGGATCGGCCTGTGCCTCGGCGGTCTTTCCGATGCGACACCAGCCGAATTCGGGGGCCGTGCCGATCAGATTGTCGGCGCCATAGGCGCGGGCGAGCAGCTGGCTGCCGAGGCAGATGCCGAGAACCGACTTCTCGTTTTCACCGAACCGGCGCATCAGCGCAGCCAGATGCGGCAGGTAGGGATGCTTCTCGTCGTCGCGGGCGTTCTGCTCACCGCCGAAAACGACGAGGGCGTCAAACTGATCGGGCTCCGGCAATGGCTCCCCGGCATAGGCGCGGATGGTGATCGTTTCGGCACCGGCTTCAGCCAGCGCAACGCCGACCTGGCCGGAATGGGTGATTTTCGAATTTTCGACGATGGCGACGCGCATGGAGACTCGGAAGCGTTTTTGGCTGATGCGGGAGAAAAAGCATGCCGCGGGGCTGGCCGCAAGGGCGCCCGACGGCATTTGCCGGGCGCTTCACGTCATCGGAGAGGCGAGAGATCAGAGGGTCTTCGGCAGCCGAGCATCGACCGACTGGGCATTGCCGCCCCGGATGACAAAGTAGAGGGTCATCGCTGCCCACAAAAGGGACTTTTCCGCACCGGAAAAGCCCTGCCCCATCTGGACCCAGTGGAAATAGACCGTGACAAGCAGCACGATCGTCGTTGCAAAGGCAGCTGGGCGGGTGAGAAGACCGATCGCCAGGAAAATGCCGCCGAAGAATTCGGTGGCGGCGAGCAGCGGCGACCAGAAGACACCGGGATAGAAGCCGAGCCCCTCAACCATCTGTACCGCGCCGAAGGGATCGACGATCTTGCCTGCGCCATGCACGACGAGGAAACCACCTGCAACGACGCGCAGCAGCGTTTCGGCGAGGTCATGGGTCGAGCGATAAAGAGGTGCGAGGGCAGGAATGACGAGACGTTCGTTACGGGTGGACATAGGAGCTCCTGTGCGGACAATGGATGCCGGCCAATTGCCGCCCGCCGTCGATCATGGCAAGGCAAGCGAGATCAAAACTTGAATAAACCAGTTAACTTATTTGTGAGGTGAAGGACTGCAAATGGACAAGGCCCGGATTTCGATCACCTATTGCACCCAGTGCAACTGGCTGCTCCGCTCCGCCTGGGTTGCACAGGAATTGCTGCAGACCTTCGGTACCGACCTCGGCGAAGTTGCGCTCGTCCCCGGGACGGGCGGGATCTTCGAAATCCGCCTGGGCGAGGCGCTCATCTGGGAGCGCAAACGCGACGGCGGCTTTCCCGGCCCGAAGGAACTCAAACAGCGGGTGCGTGACGTGGTCGACCCGGAGCGGGATCTGGGCCATGTGGACCGGTCCGGCAAGAACGAGGGGCTCGACACCTGATCGAACGGCCCGGGACCGACCTTTGCACCGCCGGATAGGCGGGGCGAGACAGCCGAGGCGGAGGGGCGTGCCATGGCGTCACCCCTCCCCTCAAAGCTTCCCTCAATAGAAGGGCGAGCGGCAGGTCTTGTAGTAGCCGCTGGACGAAAGGAATTCGTTCGTCCGCGGGTTATAGGACCGGTAGCGATTGAGGCACCATTCCACATGGCGCGCCCAGACATTGCGCGGCGGACGGTAACCCGGCTCGACGTAAACCGGTGGGCGCGGACGGGGCCGATAGACCGGTGGCGGCCGGTACACCGGCGGCGGGCGATATCCCGGTTCGTCATAGACCGAGGGCGGATAGTAATCCGGCGGCGGAGGACGATAGCGCGGAGGACGCGGGCGGTCCCAGGTCTCGTAGCATCCGGAGAAATCGCAGACGAGATCGACCTTCTCGATCCCGGCCATGCCGGACTGGGTTCCTGCGGACACGATCGGTGCAATCGGCCCTGGCATCGCTGCCTCGGCGACCGGCCCAAGGATCTGTGCGCCGATCAGCGTCAGGGCCAAGACGGGCAACCTTGTGTTCATATCAACATCCTTGCTCGACTCTTCCGCACCGCCTTTGCCGGCCGGTGCTTCGACAGGCGCAGTCAGCGTCCCGATCACGGCTTTTTCACGACGCCGTCATTTCGATTTTCGACGACAGGGGAGAGCGGACAGGGGATCGGCCGAGGGTGAACGATTGCTCTCATGACGACGATTTCACGCCGTGACATGAAAACTTCAAAATGGCGGTTGACAGGTCCGGGCAGTCCCTTTACACGGCTCCTCGTCGCCCAGATGGCGGAATTGGTAGACGCGCCAGCTTCAGGTGCTGGTACTCGCAAGGGTGTGGAGGTTCGAGTCCTCTTCTGGGCACCAAATTCCTTTCAGAACAAGGCTTTGCCTTGGATTGAGAGCATCACAAAAAGCCCGGTTCGCCGGGCTTTTTTGTTGCCTTTTTCTCCGGATTGCAGAAAGGCTTGCCGCCTGTGCTGCGGCGCCATTCATCCTGTGTGCGGCCAGCGGCCGATAGCCCAGCAAAGGACTTTTCATGGAAGACACGGTGGCGATCGAGACCCGCAGCGAATTCGCACTCTGGGCGATCGAAAGGGCGAAGGAAATCGTCTCGCAGGAAGGTACGGCGCTGGCGCTGGCTGCCCGCGACATGGACGAGGACGAGTTGCGCGAAGCGGGACACAAGCTGGGCGCGGCGATCAGCGACGCGCTTCTCGAGGTGTTTGACGGCCTGCTGGGTGACCAGGGCTGAGCACGTCGGGACTGACGCAGAAGGCGACGTCAGCGCGCGATGCGTGGACCGGCGGATGCAACTGCTGACGACCCGGCCCCGCCCGTATAGGGCTCGATCTTCCAGTTTGACGCATTCATGATGATCGAATTGACGACCAGGGTGATCTTGCTGGTTTGCTCGGTGGTGGAGTTGTAGGTCACGTCGCGATTGGGCAGATGGATAATGCCTTCCAGCGTTTCACCCTTGCTACCGTTGAAGACATACTGCTGGGAATAGCGATTGTTGCTGGCATCGCTGGTCTTCTCATACATCAGGATGCCCTTGTAGGTGCCGGAAGTCGGCGCCGTTGCCGTGAAGCTCAACCCGCCATTGGCGCGGATCTCGCTGTTGACGTCGGGAAAGTAGAAGGTCACCCCGTCCGCCCTCACCGTTGCCCCGGAATTGATGATCATGCGGCCCGAGATGATGTGCAGGCCCGGCTTGAAGGTGATGGTCGGGGAACCGTTGAACGTGGTTGCGCAATGCTTCCCGGGTTGCAGGGTGATCGTCGCCCCGTCCATGGTTCCGGAGGTTGTGCAGCTTGCCGGCACGGCCGGTTCCGGCAGCTTGTCTGCATAAGGATCTGCTGCGGCAGCGCAGGACGTCTGCAGGTTGGTCAGCGTGCCGCCATTCTTGATGTAGTTCGAACCCTTCACACAGAAGCGTGCGGTGTCGACCGATGCGCCGGCATTCATGATGAAGGCAGGGTTGCTGGTCGAATGAACATGGACCTCGCACTTGCTCGACTTGACGTTGGCACCGGAGTTGATCAGCACGGCCTGGTTGATATTGCCGAGTGCATAAATGCAGCCACTGCCTGAGGCCGGGGCCGCCTCGCCGGCGACCACAGTGGTGCTGACGCCGACCTTGAACACCGGAAGTCCCGCAATTCCAAGAAAGCGATTTGCGACAGTCCGCTGGTAATTGCCGGTTATCGAACCGTCGGAATTCGCCTTAATCGAGAAGCTGACGCCTTCGGATAGCTGGGTGCCGGTTGTATCGAGACCGAGGAAGCGACGCGCCTGGGTTTCGCGGCCCGAAGCGTCAGTTTGGCCTGCCGCCGCCAGCATGGCAGCGTCGAGGCGCGCCTGCATGTCGCTGCGTTCAACATAGGCGGAGGCCAGGTCAAGTACACCACCCGCCGAGACGAGCAGTGCGGGAGCCAGCAGCGCCGAAAGCATAGCAAAGTTGCCCCCTCGATGCGCGAGAAGGCGGAGCAGATTCCAGGAAACCATCACGGCAATCCTTTTCCTTCAGGAGGACATCCACCTATTATTTCATGTGGATCAGAAGTTGCCGGTTATTTATTGAATTCTACTTAATCCAGAATAGGATATTTCAGGATTTCATTGAAAACCTGCGCCATTGAGCGTCTCCGGTCGCCAACCGGCTGTTCCGCAGCTTTCTCAATCGATGTTGCGCGGATTCACACCCGGATACCACAGGCGCCCGCGCATTGGTGGCTGGGTCCCCTGGTAGATGACCCCGTCCTTCTCGCAGCGGTACACCGTGTAGGGCAGCGAATCGCGAAGGCTTCGGCTTCTTCCAGCCAGTGACGGCGAGGCTGTCGCCGTTTCACAGGTATAACCATCTGACAAAGGATCGGGAGACTGGGGTTTCACGCCGGGCAAGTCATGGAAGGCTTCAGACCCCGCCTTGTTCCAGGAGATGCCATTCTCCGCTGCCAATACCGGCGATGCTCCGCCGAGGGGTAGGGCAAGACACTGCAGCACGACCGCCAAAGCGACCACCCCCAGCAGGTGCAATCTGGCGGACGGGAAGAAAACAGGCATTGGCATCGCGGGCTTCGCTTCTGACATCAAAGGTCTGCCAGATATAAGCATCTTTCCCCGGTGACCCAAGACGCCGACATTCACGTTTCGGCGACGGGGCGGCGGTAACCGGTCGGGGTGCCATAGAGCCAGCCGATACGCTCGATCGCATCGGCAAGCGTCTCGCGGGCCACCGTCATGGTGTGGCCGTTGGCATGGATCATCATTTCCGCATCTTCCATGATCGCGGCGTGGCCCTTCCAGAAGACGAGATCGCCACGGCGGAGTTCTTCCCGCGTGATAGGCCGGCCAAGCCCGGCCGCCTGCATATCGCTGTCGCGGGGTGCCTTGAGGCCCGCCATCGCCATGGACAGCTGGACGAGGCCGGAGCAATCAATGCCGAGACCGGACTTGCCGCCCCAGAGATAGGGGGTTTCAAGGAAGAGCGCGGCGACCGCGACAAAATCCTCTGCCGGCGGCGCAGAGAGTGACCGGAGATGGCGCAGGATCAAGGCGCTGCCATCGGCAAGCAGGCCATAGCGGGTGCCGCGGGTTTCCGCCTCGCCGACGACAGTGACGCGGCTGCCCATGGAGAGCGTATCGCGGCGGGGAAAACGCAGATCCGGACCGGGATACATGAAGGTGCGGGGGACGCAGACGACGTGGGTGGTCGCTTCGGGTTCGCCGAGTGCTGCTTCGGGAAGGTAACCGACATAGCCGTCTGCCACGGCCTGAACCCAGGCGATGCCCCCTGCCCGCTCGAAGACGCGGATATCCTCGCCAAGCAGGAGCTGGGTGTCGATGCCACCGGCCATGTCGGACGTCGGGTGCAGGTCGACGACCGGCAAGGCGATGCGCGCCGGCTCGGGTGTGACGAAGCGGGCCGCTTCGACCTGTCCCTGCAGGGCGGCATCGGCGAGATCGGGGCGGAAAGCGTGGAGGCGGCGGTCGAGGGTGGTCATGAACAGTCTCCGTCAGCCGAGCGAGCGGCCCCTGGCGATGATGCGATCGCCGAATTTTTCAAGGAAAAGCGCACCGCCGACGGTGCGCTTGACGATGACGCTGCGGCGGTCGAGCGGGTCTCTCACTCGGTCGACCAGGGCCATCTCGCCCAGTGTATCCAGGGCGCGAGTGATGACCGGCTTGGTGACCTTCAGGGTGGCGGCAAGCCCGCGCACGGTGTGCGGGGGCGGCACGAGGTAGATCTCCAGCAGGATCGCCAGCTGGCGCATGGTGAGATCGGGCCCGTCGTGTTGCACCTGTTCGAGGGTGACCCCGTGCCAGAGGCCGAGCGCCTGGGTTGCCGTCAGTTCAAGGGCCATCGAGGATCCTGCGTCATGGCCGGGGCATTTGCCGCCCCTGGCCTATGACGCTATCATTCCGGCAAAGGAACGATTGTGCAAGGGGGTCAGCCCCAGCGGCGCTGCAGCAGGCGGTAGAGCGCCCGGATGGCCTGTGCCTCGCCGCCGACGGGACCGTGGGCACGTTCGCTTTGCGCCCAGCCGAAAATGTCGAAATGGGCCCAGGCACGTCCGGGCGAAACGAAACGCTTGAGGAAGAGAGCCGCCGTGATGGCGCCGGCCATGCCACCGGCCGGCGCATTGGTGAGATCGGCGATCTGGGCTTTCAGCATACGCTCGTAGCCCTTGTGCAGCGGCAGGCGCCACAGCGGATCGTCGACCTCAAGCGCGGCATCGGCGATGTCATGGGCGAGGTCTTCGTCATCGGTGAAGAAAGGTGGCAGATCGGGGCCAAGGGCCACGCGGGCAGCACCGGTAAGCGTCGCCATGTCGATCAGGAGGTCGGGCGCATCGGCATCGGCGTGGGAGAGTGCGTCGGCGAGGATCAGCCGGCCTTCGGCATCGGTATTGTCGATCTGGACGGTCAGGCCCTTGCGGCTCCTGTAGACGTCGCCGGGGCGGAAGGCATTGCCGGCAATGGCGTTTTCGACCGCCGGGATGACGACATGGAGATCGACCTTGAGCTTGGCGTCCATGATCATCAGCGCGAGACCGAGCACATTGGCGGCACCGCCCATGTCCTTCTTCATCAGCAGCATGGAGGCGGAGGGTTTGATGTCGAGACCGCCGGTGTCGAAACTCACGCCCTTGCCGACGAGGGTCAGCTTCGGATGGCCCTTCTTGCCCCAGCGCATTTCGATCAAGCGCGGGGCCACGGTGGAGGCCCGGCCGACGGCATGGATGAGCGGAAAATTCTGCGCCAGCAGTTCGTCGCCGACGATCGTGGTGACCTCGGCCTTGTAATGGGCGGCGAGGCGGCGGACGGCGTCTTCGATGTCGGCCGGGCTCATGTCGTTGGCCGGCGTATTGATCAGGTCACGGGCGAGATAGACGCCGGCGATCTGCCGCTTGATATCGGCGGCGTCGGCATCCTGCGGGATCAAGAGGCGCGGTTCGGTGATGCGTTCCGAGCGGTAACGGTCGAAGCTGTAGGCGCCGAGGCCGTAGCCGAGGAGGAGGCGGTTGGCGGTGAGCGGCGCGGTTTCGATATGCCATTCGCCGGCCGGAAGGAGGCGGGCGAGCTTGCCGGTCAGGAAGGGCGTTTCGGACGGGTTGGTGCCAAGGCCAAGGAGGGCGCCGCCGAGATGGCCGTCCTCCGTTGGAATGAGCAGGAGCGAACCGGATTCCGCCTTGAAGCCCGCCTTTTTCGCCCAGTCGAGGGCCAGCGGATCGAGCGTGCCTGTTTCGACATGGGCGGGCGTGACCGCGAAGACCGGCAAGGATTTGCCACCCTTGGTGCTGAAGGGAGTGGGTCTTTCAATGTACTGGAACGGGGGCATGGCAGCGGCTTTCTGGACGGGAATCGCGATGGCTCGATTAACACTCCGTTAGGGTTAACAGATTATTGCTTGAGCGGAGATTGCGCCGTGCTTCGCCGCCCGGCGACGACACGACATTCGGAGCGAAACGCAATGTTCACCCGGCACACCACACAGCGCAAACATCTGCAGATCCTGGCCACGGCTGGCCTGGTGCTGGCGGTTCTTGCGACCTCGGGATGTTCGACGAGCCGCGACAGGCTGACGACGGGCTCGATCCCGAAGATGAACAAGGCCGTCGCCAGCATGAGCGAGCCGGAACTGGCGCGCGCGGCCGAAGGCATGGGGCAGGCTTATGACCGAAACCCGAAGGACCGCAATATCGGGCTTTCCTATGCCAATGTGCTGATGATGCAGGGGCGCAATGCCCAGGCGCTCGCCGTGATGCAGCAGGTGGCGATCGCCAACCCGACCGATCGCGAGGTGCTGGCGGCACTCGGCAAGGCGCAGGCTGCGGCCGGGCAGCTGGAGAAGGCCCTGGGCACGATCAATCGGGCGCAGACGCCCGATAGGCCCGACTGGCGGCTCTATTCGGCGGAGGGGGCCGTGCTCGATCAGCTCGGCCGATCCGACGAGGCGCGCGGGCGCTATCGTATGGCGCTGCAGATCCAGCCGAACGACCCGAGCGTGCTGTCCAATCTCGGCATGTCCTATGTGCTGACCGGCGACCTGAAGACGGCCGAAAGCTATCTCCGGCAGGCGTCGCAGCAGCCGGGGGCCGACAGCCGCGTTCGGCAGAACCTGGCGCTCGTGATCGGCTTGCAGGGACGGTTCCAGGAGGCCGAACAGATCGCGGCGCAGGAGCTCAATCCGCAGCAGGCGGCGGCGAACCTGCAATATCTGCGCGGCATGCTCTCGCAGCAGAATTCCTGGCAGCAGCTCGCGTCGCAGGACAAACCGAAGAAGAAGGGCTGAGGTCCCTGCCCTATCAGATCAATCGTCGGTCCCGGGGTCGGGGAAACGCAGGTGTGATCGGCCGCTTGTCAGGTCTTGGACGAGGCGTTGTGTCATGGTTTCGTCGCCACGCTTCAGCGTGACATCGAAACGCACACCGTCGGCCTCGAAATGCTCGACGAGCGACAGATGCGGGATCGCCTGAAGACGGGCCTTCAGGAGCGCCAGATCCGAAAAGCTGCAGGCGAGTTCGCCCGTGACGAGCGGGATGATTTCGGTTTTCGTCCCGAGCCGGAGTGCCTGCGCGGTCGTTCCGCCATAGGCGCGCATCAGGCCGCCGCTGCCGAGCAGGATGCCGCCGAAGAAGCGGATGACCAACACCACAACGCCATCCAGTTCCTGACCGTCGATCGCCTGCAGGATCGGCTTGCCGGCCGTGCCGGAGGGTTCGCCGTCGTCGGAAAAGCGGTAGGACTGGCCGAGGCGCCAGGCCCAGCAGTTGTGGGTGGCGGTGGGATCGGATTTCTCTGCGAGGAAGGCTTTGGCCTCGTCTTCGGATGATATCGGCGCCGCATAGGCGATGAAGCGGCTTTTCTTGATGTCCTGCTCGTGCTCGACGGGAGCGTTCAGCGTGAACGGCATGGCGTGGCCTCACTCTTGCGCAGAGGCGGCAGCCTCGTTTGCCTGAAGCCAGAGGGCGAGTTCGGCAATCACCGAGAGCCTGAGCGCCGCCTTCATGGCAAGGGCGCGCGTGAGAGACGTGTCGCGCGGGGAGAAGCCGAGTTCGGCCATGACGGCCGAAGGGGTCATATTACGGGAACGCATGACGGTCTCGACCCTGACGATGGTGGAGGGGAGTAGATAACGGCCGTTGGCGATCAGGGCTTGCCTGTCCTCGCCGACGGAGGCGGGATCGGAAGATTCGGCCGGGCGGGTAGCCGATGGTGCGGTCGACTCACCCCTGGCGCGCACCTCCGCCGTGACGAGATCGAGGAAGGCCTGACGCTCCTCGGGCGAGGCTCCGGTCCAGGCCTTCAGAAGTTTGGTGAGTGGCGTGGGCTTGGCTTTCTTCGACATGACCGGCTTTCTGTTCCTCCCCGTCCATAACGCGCCCGAACGGTCGGTGCGAGAAAAAAACTCTCCGGTCTGTCGCTTCTTTTCCGGCTGCAAATTACCAGCCAAGACAGCGGGATCGGCACCCTTCACAACGCTTTTTCGGCGCCGCATGCATGAGGAATTCCGAATGGACGACAAGCAGTCGTTAACCTTTATTTTCTACTGAAAAGGCTGCGTATCCGCTCTCCCGTATCTCGTCAGCGTTCAGGTTTTCGATGCATCCTCCCCGTTCCAATTCCGCTTTCCAGGCCAGCCAGTTCGGGGATCAAAACGGGGGCAGCGCCCAGACCCCGCAGGGGCAACAAGCCGCCCGTCCGGCGGGTGCCGACCAGACGGCCGCGAACCAGATCGAGGGGCGCGAAGAGCAGCCCGTCTGGCAGAGCGCCTTCGTGCTGGGTCCGAATGTGCGCTTTACCCGCACCCCTGACCGGATGCCGGCGAAGCCGGAGACGGTGGAGCCGCTGACGGCTTCCACGGCGGCAGCCACGCCAACCCCAGCGGCACCACAGGCGCCCTCCGTTCCGGCTTATCAGCCGCAGACCGCCGTCACACCGGCTCACGCCGCACGCGTGACCCCGCAAGCAGACCAGCGTCCGGCAGCGCCCTATGGCTTGCCGCGCACCGGAGCGCCGACGCAAGCGGCGACCTCAGCGAGACATCCGGTCTCGACGCAGGCCCTGCAACAACAGCAACAGCCGCGCATGCCGGCCTCCGTCACCCTGCCGCAGCCGCCGGATGCCGTCGGCGCACGAGCGCTCACCTACAAGCTGCGCCGCGAACTGGCGCGCCAGCAGGCCGAACAGGCTGCCTGGGAGGCTTCGATGGCGGATGGCGGAACGGGTGACATCGGACCTGCCCCGCAGCCCATGCAGCCGGCGCCGCTGGTCGAGGGAATGCGCAGCGTTCTGGCAAGCACTCAGGCCGCAAGCGTCGGCACTGCCGCCGGGCGTATGACGGCCGAGGCCAATGTCCCGCCGCACCTGCAACGGTCGCTTGCGCAGCAGGCCGAGACGGCTCGCCTTGCCGCACAGCAGACGGCACCCGCGATACGCCCGCCGATGGTGCGCAATGCGTTTCTGAGGACGCCCCCCGCACAGGGCGGCGTGCAGCCGGCGGCGGCTCCGCAGACGGCCACGCAGGGGGGCGCGCCCGTCGCACAGAGCGCCTCGCCTACGACATCTGGCTTTGCCGCCTGGACGCAGATGACCACTCCTTCGGCTGCCATGGTCGAGGCCCCGGCTGCGATTGCTCCCCCCGCTGCCGATGCGCCGGCCCAAAATACACGGCTTCCGATTGCCGCCCTGCTCTCGGACCACATTTTCTTCGAAGCGCTGATCGACCAGACGGATGCGCCTGCCGAGATCGAGATGGCGCGTCCCACCCCATCCAACCCCATGGTCGCCTCGCCCAAACCGATGGCTGTCCAGCCGAAACAACAGGTTGCGCCGGCACCGGCCCCGAGCATCCCGGCGCGCATCCCTCAGGCGCCGGCTGCTATCCGCGCCGAGGTTGTCCGCTATCGGCCAGCGGGCTTGTCGACGCAAGTCTCAACAGGCAGCATTCGCAAACCGGCATTCGAGGCGACGCCGGGTTCGGTCGTCGCACTCTACCGGGAAGTGGCCCGTCGCCAGATCTCGGCATCCACATTGGACGGCGCTTCGCCACAGCACGCCGTGACCGAAAAACCGCCGGAGGCGGCGGTTCCGACCCCTGTGCAGGCGCCCCATCCGGCTTCCGTCTCCATCTCTGCAGCACAGCCGCGCCAGCCGCTGTTCCGTGCCCAGGAAGCGCTGGGTGAAGGCGAATACGAGCTGCCCTATCTCGACTACCTGCAAATGCCGCCGGTGCAGACAGGCGTGACGATGACGGCAGAAGCGCTGGAGCAGAGTGCCGGTCTCCTGGAAAGCGTGCTCGAAGACTTCGGCATCAAGGGCGAAGTGATCGACGTGCGCCCTGGCCCTGTCGTTACGCTGTATGAATTCGAGCCGGCCCCGGGGGTCAAATCCTCCCGCGTCATCGGTCTCTCCGACGACATCGCCCGGTCAATGTCGGCGCTTTCGGCGCGTGTCGCCGTGGTGCCCGGCCGCAACGTGATCGGCATCGAGCTGCCCAACCCGGTGCGCGAGACGGTCTATCTGCGCGAGCTGATCGAGACGCCCGATTATGCCGAGACGCGCTACAAGCTGCCGGTTTGCCTCGGCAAGACCATCGGTGGCGAGCCTGTGATCGCCGAACTTGCGAAGATGCCGCATCTGCTCGTGGCCGGCACCACCGGTTCGGGCAAGTCGGTCGCGATCAACACGATGATCCTGTCGCTGCTCTATCGCTTCCGGCCGGACGAATGCCGCTTGATCATGGTCGATCCGAAGATGCTGGAGCTTTCCGTCTATGACGGCATTCCGCATCTCCTGACCCCGGTCGTCACCGACCCGAAGAAGGCCGTGATGGCCTTGAAATGGGCGGTGCGCGAGATGGAGGACCGCTATCGCAAGATGAGCCGCCTCGGCGTGCGCAATATCGACGGCTACAATGCCCGTGCGGCCCAGGCGCGCGAGAAGGGCGAGACGATCACTGTTTCCGTCCAGACCGGCTTCGACCGGCAGAGCGGCGAGATCGTCTACGAGGAGCAGGAGCTCGACCTCTCGCCGATGCCGTACATCGTCGTCGTGGTCGACGAGATGGCCGACCTGATGATGGTCGCCGGCAAGGAGATCGAAGGGGCGATCCAGCGGCTGGCGCAGATGGCGCGTGCAGCCGGCATTCACCTGATCATGGCGACGCAGCGGCCTTCGGTCGATGTCATCACCGGCACGATCAAGGCGAACTTCCCGACGCGCGTTTCATTCCAGGTGACCTCGAAGATCGACAGCCGCACCATTCTGGGTGAGCCGGGTGCCGAACACCTGCTTGGCCAGGGCGACATGCTGCATATGGTCGGCGGCGGGCGCATTGCCCGCGTGCATGGACCCTTCGTTTCCGACGAGGAAGTCGAGAAGGTGGTTGCGCATCTGAAGCTACAGGGCCGTCCGGAATATCTGGGCACCGTGACCGAGGATGCCGACGAGGCTGAGGACGAGCCGGAAGAGGATGTTGCGGTCTTCGACAAGAGCGCCATGGGCGAAGAGGACGGCAACGACCTCTACGACAAGGCGGTCAAGGTTGTGCTGCGCGACAAGAAGTGCTCGACCTCCTATATCCAGCGCCGCCTGTCGATCGGCTACAACAAGGCCGCCTCGCTGGTGGAGCGCATGGAGCAGGAAGGCATCGTGGGCGCTGCCAACCATGTCGGCAAGCGGGCGATCATCGTCGGCGGGCGCGAGGTGAGCGGCGAAGGCGACTTCGAAGGCTGAGGCTTAGAACTTGACGCAATTCCGGACGGAAACCGCACACACTTTCCTGGAATTGCTAGGCGAGATCAGGGCCGGAACTCGGCCTTGACCTCCTTCATCGCCATGCGATCGACGATCTGAGGCGCGAGCAGCCTAAGCCAGCGACCGAACTTCATCCGGGGCGTCATGAGAACCTCACGGCGCCCCTTTTCCATGCCTTCGCGGATGAGCCGGGCACAGGTTTCCACCGGCATGGCACGGTCGTCCCGGATCATCGAGACGCCGGCCGGTGAACCGCCGGGGCCGAAACCGCGTTTGCGCAGATCGGTGTCGATCGTGCCGGGATAGGCGATCATGACCCTCAGCCCCTTTGGAGCGAGTTCGGCGCGAAGGGCCTCCAGAAAACCGTTCATGGCGAATTTGGTGGCGCAATAGGCGGTGCGGCCCGGCACGCCGACGAGGCCGGCCACCGAACTGACGCCGACGACGAGACCCCTGGATGCCAGCAGATGCGGCAGGGCGGCCTGGGTGAGCCAGACGACGGACCAGTAATTCATCACCATCAGTCTTTCCGACCAGTCGAGATCGGCATCGGTGAAATCAGAAAAATTGGCATGGGCCGACATGCCGGCATTGTTGACGAGCACGTCGATGCGGCCGAGGCGGGTCATGGTCTCGGCGATCAGGCGGCGGCAGGCTTCACGGTCCGTCACATCGGTGGGGATGATCTCGACGCGGGTACCGTGGCTGCGCAACTCGATCGCAAGGTCTTCCAGGCGCTCGGCATTGCGGGCTGCAAGCACCAGGGCGGTGTCTGCCTTGTCGCGGGAGGCAATCTGGCGGGCCAGCTCGCGACCGATACCTTCGGATGCGCCCGTGATGACGATGACCTTCATGCTCTGATCCTCCCGTTCGACCTTGCGGCGTCATGCGCCTTTTGTTCGCAACAGGCTGTTTCGGGCGAGAGGTCCCGTCAAGCCATGTTGCGGCGGAACAGTTTCCCGATGCGGCGGTTCGAGCAGAGCAACCGAAACGGGAGAGATCCACAATGGTAGAAGACCGACGCTCGCTATTCGTCACCGGGCTGAAGAACGCCCATGCGATGGAGAATCAGGCGCTCTCGATCATCAAGCCGCAATTGAAGCGGATCGAGAACTATCCGCAGGTCGCGGCCCGCCTGGAGACGCATCTGCAGGAAACCGAGACACAGATCACGCGGCTGGAGGACATCCTGGCGAGCCTCGACGAAGACAATTCGACGCTGAAGGACTGGATGCTCTCTGCCGGCGGCAGCATGGCGGCCATCGGGCATTCCATGGCAGACGACGAAATCCTGAAGAATTCCTTCGCCAATTTCGCCTTCGAGAATTTCGAAATCGCCGCCTATAACTCGCTGATCACGATGGCCGAACTCGGCGGCTTCCAAGGGGCGGTCGCCGGACTGCAGCAGAACCTCGCGGAAGAGAAGGACATGGCCCTCTGGCTCGAAGACAATCTGCGCGAGGTCACCACCGAGTTCGTGATGCGACGGGAAGCGGGCGAAAGCGCTAAAGTTTAGAGAGAGCGAGCAAAGCCCGTCGCCGACGGGCTTTGCATTCATCACATTTGTACCGGGCGAATGGTGTCGGTGGAGATTTCGCCTTCGAGGATAGCGCGTTTGAGATCGGATCTGTCACGATCGATCTCGACCACCGTGTAAAGCTTGTCCGACCGGAACGCACTGGCCATGGTCGTCGTCACATCTTCAGCCGGCTTGGCATCGATTTCCATGTAGTCGAGCTCGCGGGCCGAGGCGACGATGCGGGCATCACCGGCGGTGCGCGCGGCGACGACCACCGTGCCCTGGAAGGGCGAATTCTCCCAGCGCGGATCGTCGGCTTCGGCGATCGGCTGGAGCCGGTAGACGTTCAGGCGCTCGGGATGCGCATCGCCGCCCTGCCCGGCCTTGGCGGCATCGGCCTCGCGGCCGGCCCTCTCCAGGGGGCGAGCAGTCTGATCCGCTTTCGTCATGGCATGGTTGTTGTCGTCATTGTGGGGATCCATGGTCCTCTCCCTCGGTTCGGTCGTTATATCCAACCGCCAGAGATCGGCATGGTTCCACTGTTTGGCGGAAGCCAGCGACCGCGAGCTTTCAGGACGCAGTGCGGGCGAGCAAATCGATGACATGCTGCGGGCCGGTTGGGACGATGCCGGTCGCATTCAGCGTCTTGATGGAATAGTAGCCGCGCGTGATGTGGTCCATGTTGACGGTGGCGCGCACGCCGTAGAGCCTCAACACGCGCTCCATGTAGGCGGACAGGAACGGATAGTCGGCAATGCGGCGACGGTTGGTCTTAAAGAGACCGTGGTAGGCGGCATCGAAGCGGATCAGGGTGACGAAGAGGCGGATATCGGCTTCGGTGAAGCCGCTTCCGAACAGGAAATCGCGGCCATCCGACAGACGGGTCTCCAGTTCGTCGAGCATGGCGAAAACACCCTCGACCGCCTCGTCATAGGCGGCTTGCGTCAGCGCGAAACCGGCCTTGTAGACGCCGTTGTTCAGCTGGTCGTAGACGCGGGAATTGAGCACGTCGATGTCGGCGGCCAGCTCCTGCGGGTGAAGGCGCAGGTCCGACGGGACGAGACCTTCGAAGGCGGTGTCGAGCATGCGGACGATATCGGCGCTCTCGTTGTTGACGATGGTGCCGGTCTTTTCGTCCCAGAGCACAGGGACTGTTGCGCGGCCGGTGAAATCGGGATCGGCGCGGGTGTAGAGTTCGTGGAGGTAGGTGGCGCCGAAGAGCGGATCGGCATCGGCCCCCGGATAACCGCCGAACTGCCAGCCCTCTTTCGAGAGGGCCGGGGCGACGACCGTGACGGCGATGACGTCTTCAAGGCCCTTCAGGGCGCGGGCCATCAGTGTGCGCGAGGCCCAGGGGCAGATATAGCCAACATAGAGACGGTAGCGGCCGGCTTCGGCCGGGAAGCCGCCCTCTCCGGTCGGACCGGGGGCACCATCGGGGGTGATCCAGTGGCGGAAGGACGAGGTCTGTCGGACGAACCGGCCCTTCTCGTCAGCCTTTTGAACCGGCTGCCAATCCTCGGTCCATTTTCCATTCACCAGCATCGCCAATCTCCGTCACGCTGCAAGGCTCACGCCTCTCTTGATGACGTGATTATGAGCGGTTCGGTCGTTCAGTGAAATCGGAAGTTTCTTGAAAAACTGTTCGATGATGGTGAACGCGCATCAGGATCCCGGATCGGCCCGGCTGCCGGGAAAGAGGAGTTCGATGAAGCGCTCCGCCGTCGGCTGCGGTTCGTGATTGGCAAGGCCCGGGCGCTCGTTGGCTTCGATGAAGACATAGTCGGGCTGGGCCGGGTCTCGCACCATGAAATCAATGCCGACGACGGGGATCTTGATCGCTCTGGCGATCTGGCAAGCGGCATCGACAAGGTCGGGATGCACGATCTCGGTGACGTCATGGATGGTGCCGCCTGTGTGGAGATTGGCGGCCTTGCGGACCGTGATTTCCACGCCATCCTCCAGCACGGTGTCCAGGTCGAGGCCCTGTTCGGCGAGGCAACGTTTGGTCTCGACATCGACCGGGATGCGGCTTTCGCCACCGGTCGCGGCGGCGCGGCGGCGGGACTGCTGGTCGATCAGTTTGCGGATCGAGGAACGCCCATCACCGACGACACGCGGTGGGCGCCGGACGGCGGCAGCGACCAGACGGTAATCGATGACGACGAGGCGCAGATCCTCGCCCTCAAAGCAGGCTTCCAGCAGGACGCGGTCGCAGACCTGGCGGGCCTGCTTGATGGCCGTGGTCAAGGCCTCCAATGTGGAGACACCGACCGAGATGCCGCGACCCTGCTCGCCGCGTGCGGGTTTGACGACCAGCTTGCCATGTTTCTTCAGGAAAGCCTCGCGCTCGGCTTCCGGGGCGTCGGCAGAGATCTGCTCGGGCACGGTCAGGCCCGCCGCTTCGGCAAACCGGCGGGTGACCGCCTTGTCGTCGCAGATCGACATGGCGACGGCGGAGGTCAGATCCGACAGGCTTTCGCGGCAGTGGATGGCGCGGCCGCCATGGGCCAGACGGAAGAAACCGCCTTCGGCGTCCGTCACCTCGACATGGATGCCTCGGCGCAAGGCTTCGTCGACGATCAAGCGGGCATAGGGATTCAGCGCCTCATAGGATGCGACCGGCTGGGCGAAGAATTTCTCGTTGATGGCGTTCTTGCGCTTAACGGCAAAGAGCGGCACGCGGCGGAAGCCGAGCTTTTCATAAAGCCGGATCGCCTTTTCATTGTCGTGGAGGACGGAGAGGTCGACATACGAAAGCCCCCTCGCCTGGAAATGCTCGGCGAGCGTGCGCACCAGGCCCTCACCGATGCCGGGCTGGCGGGCCTGGGGATGAACAGCGAGGCACCAGAGGGAGGCCCCCTGCTCGGGATCGTCGAAGAGGCGTTTGTGGTCAATGCCGGTGACCGTTCCGACGATCTCGCCGGTCACGTCGTCTTCTGCGACGAAGTAGGTGACGGGGCGGTTGTCGCGTTCGCCGGCGAAGAAATCTTCGCGGACCTGCACCATTCCACAGGCGGCATAGACCGCATTGATGCCGCCGGCATCACCCTCGACACCGAGGCGGCGGATGGTGATGCCCCGTGGGCGACGGCCACCTGGCCTGTACGTGGCAAGGTCCAGGCGGTAGGTGTGCGATGGATCGAGGAAGATCTCCTGCGGGCCC
Organism: Allorhizobium sp. DMC15; assembly: GCF_056314065.1. NCBI lineage: Bacteria > Pseudomonadati > Pseudomonadota > Alphaproteobacteria > Hyphomicrobiales > Rhizobiaceae > Allorhizobium > Allorhizobium sp. DMC15. The sequence continues at coordinate 163,507 of NZ_JBQUZB010000001.1, read as the reverse complement.
CGCGACAGGAGGACATGCGGGTCGCCGACATAAAAGGCGATGTCGCGGCTCAGCGGCGCCTCGTCCTTGAGGGCAGCGAGCAGGGTGGCATCGTCTTCGAAGGTGCCGGCAAACAGAAGCCGGCCCCAGCCGCAGTCAAGCACCACGTTGCGTCCCGGCGCCGGCGCATCACCGGAGCGTGGCTGGCCCGTTGCGCCCCCCTTGCCAGGCTGGCGCAGCCGGGCCAGTCGATGGGAAAGGGCCTTGCTGATGCGCGGCTTGCGGGCGGCGCGCGGGGTGGCCAAAACGACCTTGTCGAGTTTCTTCATCGTCAGACCTCGTGTGCCTGCAGCCACATTTCCAGGAGCCCGATCTGCCAGAGTTCGGAGCCCTGCAGCGGGGTGATGTGTTCGGACGGGGACGCCAGCAGACGGTCGACATAGTCTTGCCGGAACAAGCCGCGCTCACGGGCGGCCCGGGAGGCGAGCGTGTCGCGGAGCATATCGAGATAGGGGCCGGCGATGTATTTGAGCTGGGGTACGGGAAAGTAGCCCTTCTTTCGGTCGATCACTTCACTCGGGATGACCTTTCGGGCGACGTCCTTGAGGATGCCCTTGCCGCCGTCGCGCAGTTTCTCCTCGGGCGGGATACGGGCGGCGAGTTCGACGAGTTCGTGATCGAGGAAAGGGACGCGGGCTTCGAGGCCGAAGGCCATGGTCATGTTGTCGACGCGCTTGACCGGATCGTCGACCAGCATGACGTTGCTGTCCAGCCTCAAGGCCCGGTCAACCGGGGTGTCGGCGCCTTCGGCGAGCAGGTGTTCGCGGAGAAGGTCGCCGCTGACGTCGCGGTCGGCCATCCAGCGGTCCTGGAGTTGTGTCTTGAGGGTGTCATGCGAGCGGTCGCGGAAGGCGCGGCCATAGTCGCGGACCACATCATCGGAGCCGACCAGCGGCGGATACCAGTGATAGCCGCCGAAGACCTCGTCGGCGCCCTGGCCCGACTGCACAACCTTGATATGTTTCGAAACCTCCTTGGAGAGGAGGTAAAAGCCGACATTGTCGTAGGAGACCATCGGTTCCGACATGGCGGCGATGGTGCCCGGGAGAGCGCCCATCAGATCGGCCGAGGGGACGAAGATCTTATGGTGGTCGGTTGCGAATTCGCGGGCAATGAGATCGGAATAGACGAACTCGTCTCCCTTTTCGCCATTGGCTTCCTCGAAGCCGACGGAGAAGCTCATCAGCCCGGTCTGGCCGGCTTCGGCGAGAAGGCCGACGATGAGGCTGGAATCGACTCCACCGGAGAGGAGGACGCCGACCGGCACGTCCGAGATCATGCGGCGCTTGACTGCAATGCGAAGCGCGTCGAGAAGGCGTTCCTGCCATTCCTGAGGGGTCACCGACCGATCATCGGCGCGGCGCTGGTAGGGTGGGTTCCAGTAGCGGCGATCGGTGAAAGTGCCGTCGCGATTGTAGACGCGCAGTGTGGCCGGCGGCAGCTTGCGCACACCCTTAAGAATGGTGCGCGGCGGCGGCACCACGGCGTGAAAGGTCATGTAGTTGTGGAGCGCGTCGACATCGAGACTGGTGTCGACGCCACCCGTCTTGACGATGGCGGGTAGCGAAGAGGCGAAACGCAGACCGCCGGGCATTTCGGCAAGGTAGAGCGGCTTGATGCCGAAACGGTCGCGGGCCATAATGACGCGCCCGCTGTCGCGCTCGTGGATGACAAAGGCGAACATGCCGTGGAAGCGGGAGACGCAGGCCTCGCCCCATGCGTGCCAGGCCTTCAGGATGACTTCCGTGTCGCCACCTGAGAAGAAGCGGTAGCCCTGCCGCTCCAGTTCAATGCGCAGTTCGCGGAAATTGTAGATGCAGCCATTGAAGACCAGCGAGAGGCCGAGATCAGGATCGACCATCGGCTGCTGGGATTTGTCCGAGAGATCCAGGATGCGCAATCGCCGGTGACCGAGGCCGACATTTCCACGCACCACGACCCCGGCGGAATCCGGACCTCGAGGGGCGAGCACATCCGCCATGATCGAAACTGCCTGAACCGACGGCGCGCTGCCATCGAACCTTACTTCTCCACAAATGCCGCACATGAGCCTGGCTGGAACCTCCGTTCAAAGACAAAACAAAAGGTGCCGACAGGCCGGAGTTCACCCCCGGCTCATCGAGCACATGTTTTGCAAATGACCGGAGGAGCGCATTGTTCCACGCTTTTTTCGGTGATCTCGCCGCAGCTCGTATGACGGTTGGTGCCGGCAGGCCGCCTCTCGGTGGCGAACGTCGGGATCGGAACCGCCCGTAAGGAGGGCGGTTCCATTTCGGCAAGCAATCAGCTGAGCGCCTTTTTCAGCGGCGTAATGTGGCGGAAGACCAGGAGGTCGAGCAGGAGAACGGCGACGAGGACCGCTCCGCTCAGCGGGAAGAGCAGCGAGACGGCGACCATGACGATCGCGCCGGTTTTCCAGAGGGGGCCGGGTTCGCCGGCGTTCGGCGCAACGAGGCGGGCGGCACCCTTGGGGCGACGCTTGAGCCACATGACGAAACCGCTGACCGAGAGGAAGATGATCGACAGACAGAAGACCGTGACCAGGACGAGGTTCCACAGCCCCATGTCGCCCTCGTGGAAGGCGATGCCGGCTGCCATGGCCTTGCCGGCGACGCCATAGTCGGCAAAGCCGACATCGGCGAGGATCCGGCCGGTATACTGGTCGATGTGAACGATGCGGTCGTCGAGCGGATTGGCGCTGTCATTGCTCATGGTGTCGCGCGAGATGCTCCAGACGCCGGTTTCATCGCCGGGGAAAGCGAGCTGGAAGCGTTGATCGAAGCCGAGTGCACGGGCGAGCGTGACGATGGCATCGAGGGTGACGGGCTGGCCTTCGGGCGTGCCTACAATGCCCGCTTCAGAGCCGGAGGCCGGCATCGGGGTCTGCTCGAGCGCCCAGGGCACTTCCTTGACGCCGTTGTGGTTCATGCTGGCATGGGTGACATCCGACAGGGGGACGTTGTCCCATTTCTCGGCCGGGAAGGTGCTCCAGGCCTGGGTGTATTTCTCGCCCCAGATCCCGGCCCAGGTGAGGCCCGACAGCAGGAAGACGACGAGGAAGAGCGAGGCATAGAAGCCGACCGACAGATGCAGCGACTTCCACAGCTGGCGGCCCTTGGCGGACAGCTGTGGGACGAGCACCGAGCCGAAGCCCCTGCCATCGCGCGGCCACCAGAGATAAAGGCCCGTGATGACCAGCACGATGCCAAAGCCGGCGGCGATTTCGATCAGACGGTCGCCGAGGTCCCCGATCAGAAGCGTGCCGTGGATCGTGTCCGCGAGATCGTAGAGACCGTTGCGGCGGTCCCAGTGGCCGAGGGCCTTGGCCGTGTAGGGATCGACGGCGACCATGAAGGAGGATTCGCCCTGGTTCACCCGGAAGAGCGAGGCCTGTTCGGGCGTGCGTGGGGCAATATACTGGACGATCTGGCCCGCGATCTCGCCATAGGCGGCTTCGGCCTGGGCCGAAACAGGGGCGGTCGTGGCCTGAGGAGCGACCACATAGGTCTTCTCACCGTCGCGGCCATAGAGCGTGGCCGTCCAGAGCATGATGAGGCCGGTGACGGCGAGCATGATCAGGAAGGGCGCGACATAGAGGCCGGCATAGAAATGCCAGCGCCAGGCGGTGATATAGAAACGGCGCGCGAGGCCCGCAGATTGTGCCGGAGGCACGGAGACGTCTGAAAGTATGGTCATTGTGGAAAGTCCTCGAAGAATAGGTTCGGTGTTTCAGGACAAGGGTCGATCGCCCGAGGCAATGCGGGCGAGATGCAGCGGCTCAAGCAGGGTCACGCGGTCGCTGTGCTGGAAATCGATGAGGCCGGCCTTCTTGAGCCGGGTGAAACACCGGCTAACCGTCTCGACCGTCAGCCCGAGCCAATCGGCGAGATCCGTGCGGGTGGGGAAGAGATGAAAGGTGACGGCGCCGCGCTTCTGCTGGCGGGCGGGACGACCAAACTGGCCGGCCAGGTCAAGCAGGGCCGAGGCGACCCTTTCCGGGGCCGTCTTGCGACCGAGCAGCATGGTGAGCGCCTGTGAGCGCGCCAGCATTTCGTTCAGCGCGGTTTCAAGATCGCCGTGGGACAGGGGTTCTGCGATCGGTTCGAGGCGTGTGAGACCCAGGGTTTCCGCAGAATAGCGGTTCCGGTCACCCAGCCCCAAGCCGACGAGGCGGCCGGGACCGACCAGATCGATGATCTGGCGCCGGCCATCCGACAGGGTCTGCGAGGTGGCAACACAGCCATCGACTACGCGGTATTGCGGGGAGCGGGAGAAGCCTTCGAGGAAAACCGTGGTGCGGGGCGGCAGGAGGGTCTGGTCCTCAGATCTCACCCTTTGCAGCGCAGTCCTCACCACAGCAGGGGACGGCGCCTTCTGCGCCTCACCATCGGCAAGCATTGACAACATGACGGATATCCGGATTGCGACCGGACATGCGTCAAACCCATGATCCCCGGCCTGATGATACGATAAGCCTTGCGCAGGAGCGCGAGGCCGTTGATCGATCAGGTCAGGACTGGAGGCGCACGAGGGGCGCTGTTGGGCGGGAAGAGCTGGCGATAATGCGCTTCTGCCGGCTGCGGCAGAACGGCTGCGATGACGACCGGCAAACGGATGCCGACGAGGTCAGCCGGAGCCGGCAATGCAAAGGCTGCGGAAATGCGGCAGGCTTCGCAATCTGAGGCCATCGTGTGGGACTTGGACTTGCCGTCCTGATCCGTGCCGGGAAGGCAGAGTTCCGGAAGTGTGCCATCCGGCAAAGTGAGACGCGCGACTTCGGCGGGGCTCAGCGTGGGGACGGCCGGCAAGGGCGGACGGTGCGCGAGGCCAAGCAGAACGAGCGCGACGACGCAGATGATGCGTATCGCTCGATCAAACCCGGTCCGGACGTCCCTTGATGCCATTCTATCCCCCGATAGGTGTCTCGTGGATAGCACCGGGATTTTCGCTCCGCAAGCGGGCGAAACTGTCGCATGCGGGGCGGCGTGTCACAGGCAGTGGGAGCAGCTGACGAATGTCAATAATGCGGCGGACGGGTGATGGCGGGAGCGTCGAGGGATTGCTCCTCAAGGGTCAGGAAGCGTTCCGTCAGGCGATCAAGCTTGGCGCGGGTTTGTTCGACGACCTTCCACTGCTCGGCCAGCTGGTCCGACAGTTCCTCGATCACGCGCGTCTGGTGGGCAACCGTTTCTTCGAGGCGCATGATGCGGTCATTCTCAGCGTCTGCCATCGTCGTCTCTCCGTCGGGTTCGGTTGCGCGCCCTCCTTGCCGGAAGACGGCCCGGGCGTCAAATGGGGGTCTGCCCCATCTGTCAGCGCTGCTTCTTCTTGCGATAGGGCATCAGCATGACCGCCGAGGCGGTGACAGCGGCGGCGAAGGTGAGCGCGAGCGGCACGACCATCATCAGAGCCGGGAGAATCGGGTGGAGCGAACGGGACAGGGACGTGCCGACACCGCCGATATCGAGCCAGAGGATGGCCAAGCCGACGATCAGGCCGAGGCCTGCGCCAACCAGCGCGTTGACGGCGAGAAAGCGCAGCATTTCCCAATGGTCGCGCCGTGCCTCCTCCGGCGTCAGTTCGTCGGATTGTCGCTGCATGATCGTCTCCCACGTTCCTCAAGCGACGACCATAGCAGAAAAAGGAGGTGCCTTCAGGGCGCCAAGGGTCGCAGCCGACACGTGCTCGGAAAAACATGCTGCACCTTGCCTTGGGCGCGCAATCGGCCTAGCTCAGAGTGCTGCAACTGATGCGACCGATGACACAGAAAACCTTTATCCAGCGGCTGAAGCTCACCGATTTCCGCAACTACACCCAGGCCGGCCTCTTGCTGGACGGGCGGCATGTGGTGCTGGTGGGCAAGAACGGCGCCGGCAAGACGAATTTCATGGAGGCGATTTCGCTTCTCTCCCCCGGTCGAGGCCTGCGGCGGGCGGTTCTGTCGGACATGCCGCGAATCGGGGCGGAAGCCTCCTTCACCATCTTTGCCTCGATCGACGGCATGAACGGCGAGGCGGATATCGGCACCGGCACGGAGACCACGGAAGAGGACAATCTGGTTCGGCGGCTCAGGATCAACGGCTCACCGGCAAAATCCGTCGACGATCTCACCGACCATCTGCGTATCCTCTGGCTGACGCCGGCGATGGACGGGCTGTTCACCGGACCATCGGCCGAGCGGCGACGGTTTCTCGACCGGCTGGTGCTGTCGCTGGACCCGGCGCATGGACGGCGGGCGAATGATTTCGAGCGGGCGATGCGTAGCCGCAACCGGCTGCTCTCCGAGGGGCGGTTCGACCCCTCCTGGCTGTCCGGTATCGAACAGCAGATGGCAGCACTCGGGGTTGCGATGGCGGCGGCGCGGCGCGAGATGTTGGGGCTCTTGGCCGGACTGATCGAGGCCGATCGGCAGACTTCGCCCTTTCCTTCGGCCGAGCTTTCCCTGACCGGGTTTCTCGACGAGCTCGGCGACCTGCCGGCCTTCGAGCTGGAAGAACGTTACATCGAAGTGCTGGCGCAATCGCGGCACCGGGATGCGGCGGCGGGGCGCACACTGGAGGGGCCGCACCGGGCGGATCTCACCGTGCGCCATATCGAAAAGAACATGGATGCGGAGCGCTGCTCGACCGGCGAACAGAAGGCCCTGCTGATCGGGCTGGTCCTTGCCCATGCGCGGCTGGTGGCGACGATGACGGGCTTTGCGCCGATCCTGCTCCTGGATGAGATCGCGGCGCATCTCGATGAAGGGCGGCGGGCGGCGCTGTTTGACCGGATCGATGCGCTTGGAGGCCAGGCCTTCATGACCGGGACAGATGTCGCGATGTTTTCGGCGCTCGGGGACCGGGCGCAGATCGTCACCGTGGAGGATGGCAGCCTCGATGTCTGAGACGACTTTGAATGACCACGAAGCAATGGCAGGATGGTGACCATGGACCCGCTGCTGCCCGAGGAAATCTCCCGCTATCACCGCCATATCCTGCTGCCCGAGGTTGGCGGGCATGGACAGCAATTGCTGAAGGCGGCGCGGGTCATGGTGATCGGGGCCGGCGGGCTCGGATCGCCGGTGCTGCAATATCTGGCGGCGGCTGGCGTCGGCAGGCTGTCGATCGTCGACGATGACGGGGTGTCGCTCTCCAACCTGCAGCGGCAGGTGATCCACGACACCGGTACGCTGGGAGAGCAGAAGACGGAGAGTGCGGCGCGGGCGATTGCACGGCTCAATCCGCATTGCCGGGTGATCCGCTTCGAGGAGCGGTTCGACGCGCATTTTGCGAGAGATCACCTGGCGGGCCAGACGCTTCTGATCGACGGCTCCGACAATTTCGAGACGCGTTATGCGGCAGCGGATGCGGCTGAGGCGGCGAAGGTGCCGCTGGTGACGGGGGCCGTGGGACGCTTCGACGGGACCGTGACGGTGCTGAAACCTTACGAGGCGGGACCGGATGGCACGCTTTATCCGCGCTACCGCGATCTCTTCCCGGAGCGGCCGCCGGAGGGGCTCATTCCGTCCTGCGCCGAAGTGGGGGTGATCGGGGCGCTGACCGGGGTGATCGGCACGCTGATGGCGATGGAGGCGATCAAGCTGATTACCGGGATCGGCGAGCCGCTTGTCGGCAGGCTTTTGATGTATGACGGGCTTTCGGCCCGGTTCGATACGGTGCGATACAAGAGACGAGGTTGAGCTCGAGATGGTGATTTTGCAGCGGATCGGCACGGGTGGATACGACGATCATGAGGCGCTTTTGGCGCTCATCCTCCGATCCTTCGCCTATATGGACGGCGTGATCGACCCGCCCTCCTCCGCGCATCGGCTGACGGCGGAGAGCCTGGCAAAGAAGGCCCGCGACGAGATTGGTCATGTGGCACTCGACGGAGGTGTGCCGGTCGGCTGCATCTATCTGCGACCGGAGGCGGATTGCCTTTATGTCGGCAAGCTGGCCGTCGAGCCTTCCGCGCAGGGGCGCGGCATCGGGCGGCGGTTGATGGATGAGGCGGAGGCGCTTGCGGACACGCTATCGCTGCCGGCACTCAGGCTGGAGACGCGGATCGAGCTTACAGGAAACCATCGCCGCTTCGGCGCCTGGGGGTTCGGCAAAACGGCGGAAAAAGCCCATCCGGGTTATGACCGCGTCACCTTTATCGAGATGAAGAAGCCTTTGGGATAAGGCCGCTCGGATCCTGCGCTCAAGCCCGGTTGGGCAAGACCCGGTTGGGCGGGCGGTGGCCGTCGAAATAGGTGCGGATGTTGATAATCACCTTGTCGCCCATGTCGATGCGGCCTTCGATGGTGGCCGATCCCGTGTGGGGGAGAAGCACGACCTTGCCCTCGTTGGCGAGCTTGACCAGCTTCGGGTTGACGGCGGGTTCCTTTTCGAACACGTCGAGGCCGGCGCCGGCGATCTTGCCCTCACGCAGGCACTGGATCAACGCATCCTCGTCGATGATGTCGCCACGGGCGGTGTTGACGATGTAGCTGGTCGGCTGCAGCAGTGCGAGACGGCGGGCGGACAGAAGATGGAAGGTGGCGGGCGTCGAGGGACAATTGACCGAGACGATGTCGACCCTCGCCAGCATCTGGTCCAGGCTGTCCCAATAGGTCGCTTCCAGCTCGTTTTCGGTGGCCGGATTGACCCTCTTCCGATTGTGATAATGGATCGACAGGCCGAAGGCCTTCGCGCGCCGGGCAACGGCCGTGCCGATACGGCCCATGCCGATGATGCCGATGCGCTTGCCCCAGATGCGGCGTCCGAGCATCCAGGTCGGCGACCAGCCTTCCCATTCGCCCGGACGGTCCATCAGGACACGGGCACCCTGAACGAGGCGGCGAGGCACGGCGAGGATCAGCGCCATGGTCATGTCGGCGGTGTCTTCGGTCAGCACATTCGGCGTATTGGTGACGGTGATGCCCTTGCGGGCGGCGGCATCGATGTCGATGTGATCGGTGCCGTTGGAGAAGCTGGCGATGAGCTTGAGCTGCGGCCCGGCCTCGTCGATCAGACTTGCATCGATTCGGTCGGTGACCGTCGGAACGAGGACGTCGCAGGACTTCACGGCGGCGATCAACTCTTCGCGCGTGCGGGGTTTGTCGTCGATGTTGAGCTCGGCTTCGAAGAGCTCGCGCATGCGCGTTTCCACGGCGTCAGGCAGTTTCCGGGTGATATAGACCGAGGGTCTTTTCCTGTTCGTCATGGGATGGTTCGATGCCTTGTTCAGAACTCGTTAACCAACGCGGAGGATACTCTCTCCCTTGAAGGGCAATTTCTAGCAAACCCGTCGGGGAAGACAAACAAAACTCGTCGCGGCGTCGCGGATTTGTCCCGGGCCCGTCGTCAGCCCGCCCCGAAGGGCCAGATAAGTCCTTTGTTTCCATTGCTTAGTCCGGAACGACCATGTTTGCGAACCTGTCCCGAGTCAGCCTTCTCTCCGGTGCGCTTGTCCTGTTCCTGATTGCAGGGACGCAGCCGGGTCTTACCCAATCGACCACCAAGGGGTCGAGCGGCCTGCCGCTGCCGCGTTTCGTCAGTCTGAAAGCGGAAAAGGTCAATCTCAGGATCGGACCGAGCACGGACTATGCCGTCTCCTGGCGCTACCTGAAGTCCGGCCTGCCGGTCGAGATCATCCGCGAATATGAAAACTGGCGGCAGATCCGCGATGCCGACGGGACCGAAGGCTGGGTGAGCCAGACGCTTCTATCCGGTCAGCGCACCGCCGTGGCCGCCCCCTGGATGCGCGGCAAGGGCAGCAATGTCTATGTGATGATGCGGCGCGATTCGATGTCTTCGGCTGCCGTGATCGCCAAGCTCGAGCCCGGCGTCGTCGTCAAGATCGAAGAGTGCAACGGCAACTGGTGCAAGGCCGAGACGCAAGGCGTCACCGGCTGGGTTTCGCAGGAAGAGATCTGGGGCGCCTATCCGGGCGAGGCCTTCAAATAAGGCCGATCTCGGCAGCGCCCTTCTTCAGGGACATCATCGGGCGCGGGCCGATCTGCTGGATGACGATGCCGGCGGCATAACAGCCGAGGCGGGCGCAATCTTCCAGCGTGCGATCCTGCGTGTAACCAAAGAGGAAGCCGGCGGCGAACAAATCGCCGGCGCCCGTCGTGTCGACGAGGCTTGCAATCTGGGTTGCGGGTACGCGAATGCGCTCATCACCCTTGACCACCACGGCACCCTGATCGCCCATGGTGACGGCCGCCAGCTTGCAATCCTGCGACAGGCGGGTGAGCGCTTCGGCGAAGTCATCGGTCTCATAGAGCGAGAGCGCTTCCTGCTCATTGGCGAAGACGATATCGACAGTCCCTGAGCGCATCAGGTCGAGGAATTCTTCGCGGTATCGGCCGACGCAGAAGCTGTCGGACAACGTCATCGACATTTCGCGGCCGTTCTCATGGGCGATGCGGGCGCAATCGAGGATCGCCTGCTTGGCGCGCGGCGGATCCCAGAGATAGCCTTCGAAATAGGTGACCTTGGACTGGGCGACGACCTCGGGCTCGACATCCTCAGGGCCGAATTCGACGCAGGCGCCGAGATAGGTGTTCATCGAACGCTCGCCGTCTTCGGTGACGAAGATCATGCTGCGGGCGGTCGGCGGCTGGGTCGTGCCGGGCGCCGTCTCAAAATGCACGCCCTGGGCGCGGATGTCGTGGGTGAAGATGTGGCCGAGCTGGTCTTCGGCGACCTTGCCGAAATAGGCGGCCTTGCCACCGAAACTGGCGATGCCGGCGGCGGTGTTGCCGGCACTACCGCCCGAGGCTTCCACGGCGGGGCCCATCAGGGAATAAAGCCGTTCGGCACGCTCGGCGTCGATCAGGTTCATCGCGCTCTTGGTGATGCCGTTGTCGATCAGGAACTGGTCCTGACAGCGGGAGATAATGTCGACGATCGCATTACCGACGGTCAGGACATCGAACTGGCTCATGGAAAGGGGCTCCGAATTTCTCGCTCGCCGGTCATAGTCGTTTTTATCGGTTAGGAAAGAGAAAAGACGGCTTTGCGGCCACTGTCATGTGCATGTCACTCATCCGGGTTATCCGGAGATGCGAGTGGCGCTCCCCCGCCACTCCTGAAAGCCATCAGGGCTTTCCTTTCGGGTACCGACCACGGATGTACTGGCGGCGACCCACATCTCGGATGATCCGAGCGGAAAAGCAGGCAAGGCCTGCTTTTTGACGTTCTGGGGTCCCTTCCTCTCGCACGTCTAGATCCGCGATCTTGTACTCGCGACGCGTTTGCGGTTGGCGCAACCCTGGCCTGCTCCTATGAATGGATCTTCCTCAGCAGACGAGTCGCCATTTCATGACCGCCATTGCCCAAGACGTCCTTCCTATCTTCATTCTGATCCTGTTCGGCTTTCTGCTGGTGCGGCTGAAGATCTTGTCGGCTTCGGTCGGTGACGGGCTCGGGGCCTTCGTCTTCAATGTGGCGGTGCCGATGCTGCTGTTTCGCACCATTGCCAATGCCGATTTTCATGGGGCCTCGCCCTTCCGGCTGTGGGTCTCTTATTTCGCCGGCGTCTTCGTCGCCTGGACGATCGGTCATCTGATCGCGACCCGGCTTTTCGGGCGGGACCGGCGGGAAGGCGTGCTGGCCGGCGTGTCCTCGGCCTTTGCCAACAATGTCTTCATCGGCCTTCCCCTGGTGGACCGAACCGTCGGGCCCGACGGGATTGTCGCGATGTCGATCCTGCTCGCCATCCACCTGCCGCTGATGATGATCATCGGGACCGTGCTGATGGAGCGTGCCGAACAGAAGACGAGCGGCCAGCCTTCGAACGGCATTCTCGCCGTCTCCCGGCAGGTGGGCCTCAATCTTCTGCGCAATCCGCTGGTGATCGGGCTGATTGCGGGCATGGTGGTGCAGTTGCTGGGCGGGCCGCTGCCCAAGATGATCGACGGGCTGGTCGGCCAGGTTGCCGGAACCGCAGCACCGCTCGCCTTGATTTCGCTTGGCATGACCCTGAACAAATACGGCATGCTGGGCAATATGCGGATCGCGGGGTCGATTTCGACGGTGAAGCTGGTGGTGATGCCGGCAACCGTCTGGCTTTCTTCGCATCTGCTGGGGCTGTCGCCGCAATGGACCGCAGCGCTGGTGCTGACATCCTCGGTGCCGACCGGCATCAATGCCTGGCTGATTGCCAACCGGTTCGGCGTCGGCCAGGGACTTGCCGCGTCGGTGATTACGCTCTCCACCGCCGTCGGTGTTCTCAGCGTCTCGCTGTGGGCTCTGTTGCTGCTCTGAGAACCAGAAACGCAAACGCCCGACCACGAGGGCCGGGCGCATGAATGGGCAAATCAGAAGCGTTCAGCGTTCGCCGATCACGGCGTTGCCGGCTGAGCCGGAGCGGCTTCGGCAGGTGCTTCTGCCGGTGCGGCAGGCGCGGCTTCCGCAGGAGCCTCTGCCGGTGCGGCAGCGGCATCGGCCGGTGCTGCGTCGGCTGCCGGGGCAGCGGCAGCGTCAGGAGCCGGCAACGGCAGCGGGCTGTCGGACTGGCTGTTCAAATATGCGATCAGGTTGGCGCGCTCGTCGTCTTTCTTGATCCCAGCGAAGCCCATGGCGGTGCCCGGGATGTGCTTCTTCGGCGCGGTCAGGAAGGCGTTGAGGTGGTCGAAGGTCCAGTGCTCCGATTGGCCCTTGGAGAATTCGGTGATGGCGGCCGAATAGCTGAAGCCTTCGTGGCTGGCGATCGGACGGCCGACAACGCCCCACAGGTCCGGACCGACCTTGTTCGGTCCGCCCTTCTCAATGCTATGACAGCTCGCACACTTCTTGAAGACGCCTTCGCCAGTCGCAGCATCGGCGCTGGCCAGCAAGACGGCGATCGGCGTCGCAGCAGCGGCCTCTTCGGCAGCCGGCGCTTCGGTTGCTTCGGCAACGATGGCGAAACCTTCCTTCTCAGGCGTTTCCGAATGGAAAATACCTTCCGAAGCGATGGACACGGTCATCAGCACGAAGACGGTCCCGAGAAGGGCACCGACGGCCATATTCATTTTAGAGTTCATCTGCAAAGCTCCCCATGCAGCCAGCCGATCAGCAACCGGACGATCTTGAAATCGCGCGGAACCTATGTCTTTTGCATAAGACATGCAACACGATTATGGTCCCGCAACTGGGACTTTTTGACACTTCTGTGCGGTGATTTGAAGGGGTTAGGACCATGAATAACGGCAAAAGCGGTGAAACGCTGGTCCTCATCCCCGCCCGCATGGCATCCACCCGTTTGCCGGGCAAGCCGCTGGCCGACATTGCCGGACTGCCGATGATCGTGCAGGTGGCAAAACGCGCGCAGGAAGCCGATGTCGGGCGAATCATTGTCGCCGTTGACGACCAGCGGACCTATGACGCAGTCGCGGCTGCCGGCTTCGAGGTGGTGATGACGCGGGTCGACCACCAGTCGGGTTCCGACCGGATTTTCGAGGCGCTCAGCAAGGTCGATCCGGAAGGGCGCGCAGAAATCGTCATCAATGTCCAGGGCGACCTGCCGACGATCGATCCTCAAACGATCCGCGCCGCTCTGAGGCCGCTTCAAGACCCAGCCGTCGACATCGCGACGCTGACGGTGGAGATCGAGGACGAGCAGGAAAAGACCAATCCGAATGTCGTGAAGGTCGTGGGATCACCGATTTCCGGCGACAGACTGCGGGCGCTCTATTTCACCCGCGCGACCGCTCCTTACGGTGTCGGGCCGCTTTATCACCATATCGGGCTTTACGCCTATCGCCGCGCAGCGCTCGAACGCTTCGTCTCCCTTTCGCCGTCGACGCTCGAAAGACGCGAGTCGCTCGAGCAGCTTCGCGCGCTCGAGGCCGGCATGCGCATCGATGTCGAGGTGGTGAAGACCGTGCCGCTCGGCGTCGACACGCCCGCCGATCTCGAGAAGGCGCGCCACATCCTTTCCGCATCCTCCAACGCAGGACACTGATCCCTTGGCTCCCACGAACAAGATTTCCTTCCAGGGCGACTACGGCGCCAATTCCGACATGGCCTGCCGGGATATGTTCCCGAATATGGAGCCGCTGCCCTGCCCGACCTTCGAGGATGCCTTCGTGGCGCTGGAGACGGGCGAGGTGGATCTCGCGATGATCCCCATCGAGAACACGCTGGCCGGTCGCGTGGCCGACATCCACTATCTGCTGCCGCTGTCGCGCCTGCATATCGTCGGCGAATATTTCATGCCGATCCGCTTCCAGCTGATGGTGCTGCCGGGCGTGAAGCTCGACGAGATCCGCACCGTGCACAGCCACATTCATGCGCTCGGCCAGTGCCGCAAGATCATCCGCAGCCATGGCTGGAAGGCGGTCGTTGCCGGCGATACGGCAGGGGCGGCAAAACTCGTGTCCGAAAAGGGCGACCGGACGATGGCGGCGCTCGCGCCGCGGCTCGCGGCCTCGCTCTACGGGCTGGAGATCCTGGCAGAGAACGTTGAGGATTCGGAAAACAACGTGACGCGCTTCGTCGTGCTCTCGCGTGACGAGGACGAGCCGAAACGGGTGAGCGAGGACGAGCGCTTCATCACCACGTTCGTGTTCAACGTCCGCAACATTCCGGCAGCCCTCTACAAGGCGATGGGCGGGTTTGCCACCAATGGCGTCAACATGACCAAGCTCGAAAGCTACCAGATCGGCGGCAAATTCATCGCGACTCAGTTTTATGCCGATATCGAGGGACATCCGGAGGACGCGCCGGTCAAGCGGGCGCTGGAAGAGCTGCGTTTCTTCTCGGAAAAGGTCCGTATCCTGGGCGTCTACAAGGCGCATGAAATGCGCGGCAAGCTCTAAGGCGACACCGGCGTGAGCGAACTAAGTCAGTCCTATGTTCGTTTGTTCAGCCGGGGCTATCTGACTCTGCCGCTCGTCGGCATTCCCTTGCTGGCCTACATAGCCAGCTACTACACTGGGACAGACGCGACTGGATTGCTTTCTTTCCTCAGTGTCTTTTACCCAAGACTGGCCTGCGACCTTGAAGCCGTCTCCAGCTATGCTGGATACAACGGTCACGCCTATGTGGGCTCAATCCTGCTCGGCATAGCAGGCTGCCTTGCTTTCACATTCATCAGCCTCGGAAATTTGATTGTTTTTGGCCACCGCCAAATTCGAACATATGTCGGCAGAGAGCACCTAAGCAAAAAGATGATGGCACTCGCCGTCATCATGTCACTGCCGCTGAGTGCTTTCGTGTTTATGATGCACTCCTACTTGCCGACGATTAACGGTTCGCAAGGTGGATGTTCCTGGCTGGGAAAGGGCCTGCCACCGAATGAATTCGCGCAACAGTTCTGGTTCTCTCTGTTCCTTTCGGGTTGGCTCTTGTTCACCCTTGTTCAGTTAGTTCAAGTTCTGATCGTCCACTTCGTAGGACTGTTCCTTCCTGCAAAGGCAACAACTCCTCGGCAAAGAATAGATAGGTAAACCACACGACAGCGTGGTGAGAACCGTGAAAGCGCATTCGGTTATGGCGGCTCAGTGCCGCCACTCGTACCAGTCTTCGATCAGCCTGCGGGCGATGGTGCCCTGGATCGGCAGCGACCGCCCGTCATATGAGCCTTCCGACAGCATCGCGCCGATTTCCTTGCGGGTGAACCAGCGGCAATCCTCCAGTTCCGTCGTGTCGAAAGTGATGTCGACATTCGTCGCCTCGCCGTAGCAGCCGATCATCAGCTGGTGCGGCATCGGCCAGGGTTGCGAGGCGTGATAGCGGACGCGGCCGACGGTGATGCCCGATTCCTCGCGTGTTTCGCGGCGAACGGCGTTTTCGATCGTTTCGCCCGGCTCGACGAAACCGGCGAGCGAGGAATACATGCCGGCCGGAAAGCGCGGGCTCCTCCCCATCAGGCACCGATCCTGCTTTTCATCGACGACCAGCATGATCGCAACCGGATCGGTGCGCGGAAAGATCTCGTGGCTGCAGGCGGTGCATTTGCGCTTGTAGCCGCCGATGAGGGTTTCCATCGTGCCGCCGCAGCGGCCGCAAAACTTATTGTCGGCATTCCAGCGCAGGAGGCTGAGCGCCTGGGCGACTTCGCCGAGCAGTTCGTCACCAACAAGAGCGTCGCGGAAGAGTGCGCGGGGATCGGCCGGCTTGTAGTGGGCGGCGAGTGCCTCCGGTTCAACACTGACGGGCACGGCAAGGCGCGGTTCGCCGGAAGGCTGGTGGCCCAGCAGGATCGCATCGTCGAAATTCGGTTGAAGCTCGGCGAGTTCGTAGGGGGCAAACAGCGGATCGAGCACCTGGCCATCGTGTTTCAGGACGAGCTGGGTGCCGGAGAAGGCAAGGATGTGGGTGCCCTCGACCTTCAGCGCGGTTTCGAGCGTGGTCTCGTCGCGATGTTCGCTGTCGCGGTCGAGCTTGTTGCCCGAGAAGGCGGTGAGTTCGCTGGGTTCGAGATGCGGGGCACGGTTGAGGAAAATCGAATTCTTCATTGGAATGCTTCAAGGATCCTGTTTTTCATGGCCTCAAAGGCCTTTTCCTCATAGGGGATGGCCTGGCCGAAACCCCAGATCGGGCCCGGCCAGTTCGGGTCATTTTCGAAACGCGCGACGACATGGACGTGAAGCTGGCGCACGATGTTGCCGATCGCGGCAATGTTGATTTTGTCCGCACCGGTCGCCTTTTTCAGCGCGGCACCGACCGTCAACTGCTCGAAGGTGAGGACGGCCTGATCGAGCGGCGTCAGATCGAAGACCTCCGACACGTCGGCTCGCTGGGGCACGAGGATCAGCCAGGGCCAGCGGCTGTCTCTAGCCAGTCTGAGGTCGCAGAGGCCGAGTTTGAGGATCGACTCGCTGTCTCGACCAAGACGCTCATCCAGGGTGAAGGGCTGCACGGTGTTTCTCTCCGGAACGTTTTGATCGAGGCTAGCAGTTTTTTTGGCGCTTGGCTTGCATTTGGCGACGTTATTGCCGATATGTCTCCTCGGGAGGTTGGTGGTGGACGAGCCACTCGCCAACCGGGTCAGGTCCGGAAGGAAGCAGCCCTAACGAGCGCGGCACGGGTCATCGTGCCAGCCTCCCACCTCATCTTCATTTCCGGCCTTTGTTTCCAACTCGGGCCGTGCCATGCCCGGCTGCGGGCGACGGGGAAGCTGGCAACGCGATGAGCGATTTCGAGCCGACTGCAGAGGCCAAGCCCGCCCCCGGCGGCTACCGCGTTCTTGCCCGCAAATATCGCCCCAAGGATTTCACGGACCTGATGGTCGGCCAGGAGCCGATGGTGCGGACGCTGACCAATGCGTTCGAGACCGGACGTATCGCCCAGGCCTATATGCTGACCGGCGTGCGTGGGGTGGGCAAGACCACCACGGCCCGCATTCTGGCGCGCGCGCTGAACTACAAGACAGCCGAGATCGACAAGCCGACGATCGACCTTCGCATCCCCGGCGAACACTGCCAGGCGATCATGGAAGGCCGGCATGTCGACGTGATCGAGATGGATGCGGCATCGCATACCGGTATCGACGATATCCGAGAGATCATCGAGCAGGTGCGCTACCGCCCGGTCTCGGCACGCTACAAAGTCTACATCATCGACGAAGTGCACATGCTTTCGACGGCGGCCTTCAACGGGCTGTTGAAGACGCTCGAAGAGCCGCCAGAGCATGTGAAGTTCATCTTCGCGACGACCGAAATCCGCAAGGTTCCGATCACCGTTCTTTCCCGCTGCCAGCGTTTCGATCTGCGGCGGATCAGTGCCGGTGATCTCGTCGGGCTGTTTTCGACCATTGCATCGAAGGAGGGCATCGAGGCGGAGGAAGAGGCGCTGGCGATGATCGCCCGCGCTGCCGAAGGCTCGGCGCGCGACGGCCTGTCGCTGCTCGACCAGGCGATCGCGCATGGCGGCGGCGTGGTCCATGCCGATGCCGTGCGCGCCATGCTGGGGCTGGCCGACCGCGCGCGTATCGTCGATCTCTTCGAGCATGTGGTGCGCGGCGACGTGGTCGCCGCCTTGTCGGAATTCGGCAGCCAGTACGAGGCCGGTGCTAATCCTTCGGTCGTTCTGACAGATCTTGCCGATTTCACCCATCTGGTGACCCGTCTCAAATATATCCCGTCCGCCTCGCAGGACCCCTCGCTCAGCGAAGCGGAGCGGGTGCGTGGCAGCGAACTGGCTGACAGCGTGGCCGTGACCACGCTGTCGCGCATGTGGCAGATGCTGCTCAAGGGCATTCCCGAAGTCGAGGCTTCCTCGCGGCCGGCCGGAGCGGCCGAAATGGTGCTGATCCGACTGGCGCATGCAGCACATCTGCCCTCGCCCGAGGATGCGGCGCGGCGCCTGCTCGAGATGTCGAATGGCGAAGGCGGGGACAACGCGCCTTCCGCGCCGCGCCCGAACGGCAGTGGTGGTGGCGCCTCCATGGCCATGCGGGTTCAGGCGATCGCGCAGCCTTCGCCGGACAGCGCTCCGCGCTCTGCCATGAGCCAGCCTGTCGCCCATCTGCAGAGCGTGCCGGCGGGCGACGCCCTGCCGCGCGGCATGGAAACAGTTCAGCCGAAGGTTCAGGACGTGCCGGCGATGCTGGTGCCGGTCAATTCGCTCGACGATATCGCCGATCTTTGCACCAAGAACCGCAGCCCGGTGCTGCGCGCCCAGCTTCGGCAGTTCGTGCATCTCGTCAAGATAGAGCCGGGGCGGCTGGAGATCCGGCTGGAGGCACAATGCCCGCCGACAATCGTCAACGAGCTGAAGCTGCGGCTGACCGAGTGGACAGGGATCAACTGGTGGGTGACACTGTCGAACGAAGCCGGCTCGCCGACCCTGGTCGAGACGGAGAATTCGACGCGGGCTGCCCGTTTGCTGGATGCGCGACAAGACCCCGACGTGGCGGCGATCCTGTCCCGCTTTCCGGGCGCAAAGATTACGGACGTGAGGATCAAGGCCGAGGCTATCGACGACGACGAGACGCCGGTCGCCCCGCCACCTGCGGCGGAATCGGCCGAGGGCGATATCCTTCCCGGCGACGACATCGAATTCTAGAGCGCGACGCGCCATATCTAATCGACACAGGACCAAGGAGACGACGATGCGCGACATCATGGGCATGATGGGCAAGGTCAAGGAAATGCAGGGCAAGATGGAGAAGATGCAGGCGGAAATCGCCGCACTCGAAATCGAGGGCAAGTCCGGCGGTGGCCTGGTGACGGTCGTGCTCACCGGCAAGGGCGAGCTGCGCGGCGTCAAGATCGATCCGTCGCTGTTCAAAGAAGACGAGGTCGAGATCCTCGAAGACCTGATCGTGGCCGCTCACAAGGACGCCAAGGACAAGGTGGAAGCGCAGACCCAGGAAAAGATGGCTTCGGTGACCGCCGGCATTCCGCTGCCGCCCGGCATGAAGCTGCCGTTCTGATAACCATACCGGATCGGGTCTGTCAGGGATAGACCCGATCTTGCCAAGGGTTTCTCCCTTCTCGCAGAAATGCGAGGCTCTGACGCCAGAAGCCGTCCTGATGGCGGGCGTGGAAGAGATCGAAGTGACCGACCCGGTCAAGGCCGAGGTCCTGCGGTGCGAGGAGCACCTTGGTCACCGGGGCGCGGCGATAGTAGCGCATGGCGCGGCTGATCGCTTTCGGCGTCGCAAATTCATCGTCCGACATGGTGACGCTGAGGATCGGGCCCGTCGCGCTCGCGAAACGATCGCGCATGACTGCAGCTGCCGCGCGCGACAGCCCCTGTTCGGCCCTGCCCTGCTGCAAGCCCCAGCCATAGGCAACACCCTTCGGCAGATCCTCGAGCCAGCCCAGGCGCTTGCCGGGGAAATGGCCGAGGGCCAGGGTTACTGCCGGCATCGCGACATGCCATTTGAGAAACAGCGGCAGGCGCCGCGCCGGGAGATAGTCTCCCCAATAACCATACTGGCCGCCGACCGACAGCATGGCCGTCACGCGCCCGACGGCCGGCGAATAGCCCGGCAGGAAACCGCCGATGCTATGGCCGACAACGAGGACACGCCCGGATTCGTCCGTCTCCAAGGCATGGCGAAGCGCTGTGTCGAAATCCTGCTCGCCCCATTGCCGCCAGGTGAAGGTGGAGCCTTCGAGGTTTTCGGGGCGCGAAAGCCCTATGCCGCGATAGTCATAGGTGAGAACGGCAAAGCCATGGGCGGCCAGGAAGGCGGCGTAGCGATGGTAGTAGCGAGCGTGCACACCCGTTGCCGGATTGATGATCACCGTGGCTCGCCGGATTTCTCCGGGCTTCAGCCACCAATGGCCCGTGAGCCTGATCCCGTCGGGACAGGTCAGGTCAGTCTTCGTCTGGTCCATCACGCCTCCCTGCGGGCGGGATGATGGCGGCAAGGCGCGCCGGGGTAAAGCGGTGGGAGGTTAGACCTTCGGCGCAGGCTATATCTCGCCGGCGAGGATCGCGTCCCGGGTCTTGTAGTGGACGGGTGCCAAGAGATAACGGGCGCGATCAGTCTCGCTCAGCTTCCGACCATAGGTCGCCATCATGTCCTGCATCGTGACGCGCTCGCCGGTATAGGGGGTGTAGACGACGGGCTGTCCGGCTTCGACCATGCCGCCCTTGAGCACACGGGCATAGGCGCCCGGACGGGCGGCCTCTGTATAGCGCTTGACGATTTTCGGGTCGCCCATGTGAGCGGCAAAGGTGGCGCAGGGCATGCGGGGCGAGGTGATTTCGAGCAGGATCTCGCCGATGGCGAAGCGATCGCCGGCCGCGAGCCTCTGGCTCTCCAGGTCTTCGATCACGAGGTTTTCGCCAAACATGCCGTAGTGAAGCTCCCGACCGAGTTCGCGGCTCCACCAGTCGATGTCGAGGCTGCCCTGGATGTAGACGGCCTGATCGACACCGCCATGGTGCTTGCGGTCGAGGATCGCATCGCCGACGAGGCCTTCGGCATCGACCATGACCGGGCCCTGGATGGCGAGCTTGTTGATGCCGGTCTTGTACTTCTTGCCGGGAAGGGTTTCCGGGCGGCCGAGGCAGACTGCGAGGATTTTCATCGGAGACGTCCTGTTCTGCGATTCCGTTCTTTTCTTATATGGGCTAGAAACGCCGCCATGGCAAAACGAGTCACCGGCCCCGAAATCGAGAAACTGATCCAGCTTCTGGCGAAAGTGCCGGGGCTTGGTCCCCGCTCTGCCCGCCGCGCGGCGCTGCACCTGATTAAGAAGCGTGACCAGCTCATGGGGCCGCTCGGTCATGCGCTCGGCGAAGCCTATGACAAGGTGAAAATCTGCTCGTGCTGCGGCAATGTCGATACGATCGATCCCTGCACCGTATGCACCGACGTGCAGCGCGACCAGTCGGTGATCATCGTCGTCGAGGATGTTTCCGATCTCTGGGCGCTGGAACGGGCCGGCGCGATGAATGCCGCCTATCACGTGCTGGGGGGAACACTGTCGCCGCTCGATGGAGTCGGACCCGATGATCTCAACATCAAGGGGCTGATCGACCGTGTCTCCAAGGGCGGGATCCGTGAGATCATCATCGCGGTCAACGCGACCGTCGAGGGGCAGACCACGGCGCATTACATCACCGACCACCTGACGGGGCTCGACGTGAAGATCACAAGGCTCGCCCATGGCGTTCCCGTGGGTGGCGAACTCGATTATCTCGACGAAGGCACCTTGTCTGCTGCCCTTCGCGCCCGGACGGCGATCTGACCGCTCCTTTGAGGAGGCAAACATGCTGCGACTGATTTCTCTGCCAGGCCGTCTGTTGACCCTTGCCGGCATTTTGCTCGGCTCTGCCACCAGCGCCTTGTCTGCGCCCTCAAAAGCAGAGGTGGAGGCGCAGTTCCAGCGCTGGATCGCAACCGATCTCTGGCAGGCTGCGAAAGTCGGGGGCATCGAAAAGTCGGTTTTCGACATGACCATGCAAGGCGTGACCCTGAATTGGGATCTGCCGGATCTCGTGCCGCCGGGCACGACGCCGCCGAAGGAACAGGCGCAGACCCAGGCAGAGTTCTCCTCGCCGGCGAGCTATTTCTCCGAAAAGCGGCTGCAGGGGCTCGCGGCCACCGGTCGGGCGCTTGCCGGACAATATGGCTCGACGCTGCGCAAGATCGAGGCGACCTATGGGGTTCCGGGATCAGTCCTTCTGGCGATCTGGGGCCGTGAATCCGGCTATGGCAAAGCCAAACTGCCCTACCGGGCGATCGACGTGCTGGCAACGAAGGCCTTCATGTCGACGCGCAAACCGCTCTTTCAGCAGGAGCTGATCTCGGCGTTGCACATTATCGAAGGCGGCGACGTGGCGGCGGAACGAATGATGGGTTCGTGGGCCGGGGCGCTCGGCCAGCCGCAATTCATGCCGGGCAGCTATCTGAAATATGCCGTCGACTTCGATGGCGACGGCAAGCGTGACATCTGGAATTCGGTGCCGGATGCGCTGGCCTCTATGGCCAACTATCTGGTGAAGAGCGGTTGGCAGCGGGGTCGTGACTGGGGTTTCGAGGTAGTGATCCCGGACGATGTGTCCTGCGCGCAGGAGGGACCCGATCGGGCGAAGCTCGTTTCCGTCTGGACCGGGGAAGGCATTCGCCGGGTTTCGGGCAAGGGCTTTCCGGCGAATGAAACCGGGCTGTCGGCCATGATGCTGGTGCCGGCCGGGACCCATGGCCCGGAATTCATCGTCACGCCGAATTTCTACGTGATCAAGGAATACAACAATTCCGACCTCTACGCCCTGTTCATCGGCAATCTGGCCGACCGGATCGGCTCCGGCGGCGGCGCCTTCAAGGGCGCGTGGGGCGATGTCGGCAAGATGCTGCGCTCCGACGTGCTCGCCATGCAGCAGGCGCTGGTGGCTCAGGGTTATGATGTCGGCAAAGTCGACGGGCTTCCGGGCTACAAGACGCGGCGGTCGCTCGGCGAATGGCAGGCGCGGCAGGGCATGCGACCAACCTGCTATCCCAGCGAAAGCCTTAAGGCGAAACTGCGCTGAGCCAATCTCCCCCTTATGAGTCTAGAGAGACTTCTATTAAGAGAAGACCCCTCCCCACCCTCCCCACAAGGGGGAGGGCTTAACCCGGCCGCGCCGCCGTGCGTTCGGAATGAGCGGAGTGAGCGAGCTCTTCTTCTCTCTTTTGGGAAAGCTGGCCGTCCTTCCTTCCAAGCACAGGCCCAGAGGGATGAGGTTTATTCCCAAGCGGTTGTCGTGGTTCAAGGGTGATCAATCGGGTGCTGGTGGAACACGTCATCCGAGGGAGGGATGGCCTGCCGTTCGATCATGCGATGGACATGCGGCGGTGAGGCGCCGCGATGGAGTTCCAGCAGACGGTCGGTGATCTCGGCATCGGCCTTTGTGCGCCGGTGGTTGTGGCGGACGTAATCCACCCAGGTCGGGACGTGATAGGTTTCAGTCCAGATGTCGGGGTTTTCCAGATCGCGCATCAAGGTCCAGTTGCGGGCACCGTCGCGCAGACGGATGCGGCGGCGCTCGACCATGACCGCCAGGAATTCCGGCATGTCCGCATCGGCGATCTCGAAATCGATCTGGATGACGATCGGGCCGCTGCGCGGACGAATGTCGAGCCGCAGGGCGGGTTCGTTGAACCGGTTCAGCGGGTCGAGATCGAGGGTGGCAAAGGCCGGCATGGGCAGGAAGAAACCGATGGCGACGCCTACTATCATCAGGATGCTGGAGGCGACGAGAGCCTCCGGGGAGCCGGAGTTTTCCGCCACGGCGCCCCAGATCCAGCTGCCCGTCGCCATGCCGCCGAAGGTGGCTGTCTGGTAGAGGGACAGGGCCCGTCCCACGACCCAGCGCGGCGTCGAAAGCTGGACCACCGTGTTGAACAGCGACAGGGCGAGAACCCAACAGGCGCCGGCCAGGACCAGGGCTGCGGCCGTCAGCCAGATCGAGGTGCTGATCCCTGTGATGGCGGCTGCGAGCGCGAAGCCGGCGAAGGATGCGCGGACGATATCCTCGCTCGACAGGATCTCGCGCAGGCGCTGGTTGCCGAGGGCACCGAGAATGGCGCCGAAGCCGAAGGCGCCGAGCAGGCCGCCATAGGACAAGGCGCCGCCTGACAATTGGTCGCGGGCCACGATGGGGAGCAGGGAGAGAATGGCGGTGGCGGTGAGGCCGAAGACGAAGCCGCGAAACAGCACCTTGCCGAGATTGGGCGACATGGAGACGTAGCGCATGCCGGCCCAGACCGCCTGGCCCAGCTGTTCGCGCGGCAGAGGGTTCTTGGGATAATCCGGCTTCCAGCGAAAGAGCGCGTAGACAATCGCGAAGTAGGAGACGGTGTTGACCGCAAAGGCGGCGGCCGCGCCGGCAAAGGCGACAATCATGCCGCCGATGGCCGGACCGACGCTGCGGGTGATGTTGAAGCCCATGCTGTTCAGCGAGACGGCGGCGGCAAGATCCTGCCGCGGGACGATGTCACCGACCGAGGCCTGCCAGGCTGGATTGTTCAGCGCCGTGCCGCAGCCGATCAGGAAGGTGAAGCCGAGAAGCGACCAGGGCGTGATCATTCCGAGGAAAGCGAAGAGCGTGAGCAGGGCCGAAACCGTGATCATGAAGAGCTGGGCGGCGATCATCACGCGGCGACGATCGAAACTGTCGGCAATGGCGCCGGCGACCAGCGAGAGCAGCATGATCGGCCCGGTGTTGGAGGCCTGGACCAAGGCCACCATGTTTTCCGAGGTCGAGATCGAGGCCATCATCCAGGCGGCCCCGACACCCTGGATCAGCCCGCCGAGATTGGAGGAGATGCTGGCGAGCCAGATCCGCCGGTAGAACTCATTGCGCAGGGGAGAAAGAGGGGAGCGTCTGTCGGGCACGGGGTGGCTCGTCCTTTGGTCGGGGGAGAGCTGGCAAGCAGCCGGGGTGAACTTGCAACATGCAACGCATCAGAGGCAAGAATGTTTTCGCCCCCTGGAAAAGCTTGCAATTGCCGGGTCGCTGGCGTATATGACGTTCAAATTCTTGATCGACAGATGAAGGGTGGGCCCGGAAGGACCCGCTCTTTTTTATTGGCGATCACAGCCAATCGGGAGTAAAACGATTGTCCGAAGAGATGCCGCAGCCGGCACCCGGCGAAGCACGGATCATCATTGAGACGGGGCTTGACCGTCGTATCGCAGATATCATCGAGCCTGTGCTCGTCGCGATGGATTTCAAACTGGTTCGCGTGCGCATGATGAACCAGAACGGAATGACGCTGCAGATCATGGCAGAACGCAACGACGGCACGATGACCGTCGAGGACTGCGAAGCTGTGTCGATGGCGATTTCGCCAGTGCTCGACGTCGAGGATCCGGTCGACAAGGCCTATCACCTCGAGGTTTCGTCGCCGGGCATCGACCGTCCGATGGTGCGCAAGTCCGATTTCACGCGCTGGAACGGCCATCTGGTGAAGTGCGAAACCTCGATCCTGGTGGACAACCGCAAGCGTTTTCGCGGCAAGATCACCGCGGTCAACGAGGATGGCTTCACGCTTGAGCGTGATCAGGTCGCCTATGGCGAGGAGCCGCAGGTGGTGATCCCGTTCAATACGCTTTCGGAAGCCAAGCTCATCCTGACGGACGATCTGATCCGTGACGCGCTGCGGGCCGACAAGCTGGCCAAGGCGCAGGCCGCGAACCAGAACGACGAAGACGACAGCGAAGAATAACGTTTGACCCAAAACCTCGCGGCAAGGCGCCCGGGGGTGAAGACGGAGACCTACACATGGCAGTCAGTGCTAACCGGCTCGAGCTCTTGCAGATCGCAGATGCCGTTGCCCGTGAAAAGGTGATCGACCGCGAAATCGTGCTCGCCGCCATGGCCGACGCGATCCAGAAGGCTGCCCGTTCGCGTTACGGCACCGAGACCAATATCCGCGCCGACATCAACTCGAAGACCGGCGAAATCCGCCTGCAGCGTCTTCTCGAGGTTGTCGAGAAGGTCGAGGACTACTCGACCCAAATCGCGCTGGAACTGGCCCGCGACCGCAATGTCGACGCCAAGCTCGGCGACTTCATCGCCGACCCGCTGCCGCCGATGGATTTCGGCCGCATTGCCGCACAGTCGGCCAAGCAGGTCATCGTGCAGAAGGTGCGCGAAGCCGAGCGTGACCGCCAGTATGACGAGTTCAAGGACCGCGTCGGCGAGATCATCAACGGCACCGTCAAGCGCGTGGAATACGGCAACGTGATCGTCGACCTCGGCCGTGGCGAAGGCATCATCCGTCGCGACGAAATGATCCCGCGCGAAGCCTTCCGCTATGGCGATCGCGTGCGTGCGTACGTATATGATGTTCGTCGCGAGCAGCGCGGCCCGCAGATCTTCCTGTCGCGTACCCATCCGCAGTTCATGGTGAAGCTGTTCACCATGGAAGTGCCTGAGATCTACGACGGCATCATCCAGATCAAGTCGGTTGCCCGTGACCCGGGTTCGCGCGCCAAGATCGCCGTCATCTCGAACGATAGCTCGATCGATCCGGTGGGCGCCTGCGTCGGTATGCGCGGTTCGCGCGTCCAGGCCGTTGTCGGCGAGCTCCAGGGCGAAAAGATCGACATCATTCCGTGGAGCCAGGACCCGGCTTCCTTCATCGTCAACGCCCTGCAGCCGGCTGAAGTCGCCAAGGTCGTTCTCGACGAAGATGCAGAGCGGATCGAAGTCGTGGTTCCGGACGAGCAGCTGTCGCTGGCCATCGGCCGTCGCGGTCAGAACGTTCGTCTGGCCTCGCAGCTGACCGGCTGGGACATCGACATCATGACGGAAGCCGAGGAATCGGAACGCCGTCAGAAGGAATTCAACGAACGCACCAACCTCTTCATGGATGCGCTCGACGTCGACGAAATGGTTGGCCAGGTTCTGGCATCGGAAGGCTTCGCGCAGGTCGAGGAAGTCGCCTATGTCGATCTGAACGAAATCGCCTCGATCGACGGTTTCGACGAAGACACGGCGCAGGAAATCCAGACCCGCGCCCGCGAATACCTCGACAAGATCGAGGCCGAAATGGATGCCAAGCGCAAGGAACTCGGCGTTTCCGACGAACTGCGCCAGATCGACGGCCTGACCTCGGCCATGCTGGTTGCGCTCGGCGAAGACGGCATCAAGACGATCGAGGACTTTGCCGGTTGCGCCGCTGACGATCTCGTCGGCTGGAGCGAGCGCAAGGATGGCGAGACGAAGAAGTTCGAGGGCCTCTTCTCGAAGTTCGACGTAACGCGTGCCGAGGCTGAGGCCATGGTCGTGCAGGCGCGTCTGGCCGCCGGCTGGATCACCGAAGAGGACATTGCTGCCGAAACGGCTGAAGCGGAAGGCGAAGCCGACGTCGAGCAAGAGGCGTGATGACCGCGCTGACGCCCGAGGCGCCGGAGAACGAGGACGATTTCGACCTCTCCGAAGCGAACGGACGGATGTGCATCGTCACCCGTGACAGCGGATCGCCCGATACGCTGTTGCGGTTCGTGGCAGCACCGGACGGAACTGTCATTCCCGACCTGAAGCGCACGCTTCCCGGTCGGGGATGCTGGGTGAGCCCCCGCCGCGAGGCGGTGGACAAGGCCGTGGCGAAGAAGCTTTTCGCCCGCGCCCTGAAGCGGGATGTGAAGGCGGATCCGGAACTCGGGGCCGCCGTCGACCGTCTGCTGGTTTCCCAGTTGACGGGCATGATGAACATGGCGCGCAAGGCCGGCCAGTTCATCAGCGGCGCTGCCAAGGTGGAGGCCGCAGTGAGAAATGGCGAGGCCATCGCGGTGTTCCATTCAAAGGATGCGGCGGCGGACGGCATACGCAAGATCGACCAGGCCCGAAAGGCCTGGCACCTCGGAACAGGAGCCGATGCGGAAATTCCCGCGTTCCATCTTCTGACCGGGGCGGAATTGGACGAACTGATGGGCCAGAATGCGTTTATCCATGCTTGCGCGCTTGCAGGGCAGGCGGGTGAGGGTGTAGTGAAACGCGCAACTCTGCTCGAAACCTATCGCGGCCCGACGCCGCAGGTCTCGAGCGCTGGCCCGAAACCACAATGACGCGGTCACCGGCGAAAGCCGGCCTCCGTGGTTTAGGACAGTATGTGAACGGCGTGGTCTGATGCTCGGCATCCGGCCTCGCTCGAAGGAACGGGAACGGAATGACCGACAACAAAGACGACAAGACAATCGGCGTGAAGAAGACACTCACCCTGAAGCCCTCGGGGATGAGCCAGGGTACCGTGCGCCAGGACATGGGGCGCGGCCGTACGAAGTCGGTCGTCGTCGAGACGGTGAAGCGCCGCCCGACCCGCCCGCTGGATGAAAAGCCGATCACCCCTATCGCAGCACCGGCAGCCCAGGCACCCGCTCAGGCACCGGCACCGGCCCCCGTGGCCGCTGCTGCGCGCCCGGCGCCTGCACCGACGCAGACCCGCGTGCACCAGCCGACACCGCAGCCGCAGCGTCCCCAGCAGCCGCAGCGCCCGCAATCTTCGCAGCCGCCACGCCAGCAGGACCGCCCGCGGGGCGCCGTTCTGCACGATCTGTCGGCGGGCGAAATGGAGGCGCGTCGCCGTGCGCTTCTCGAAGCCCAGGCCCGTGAAGTCGAGGAAGCCAAGCAACGCGTGATCGAAGAGGCCCGCCGCAAGGCCGAGGCCGAAGAAGCCGCCCGTCTGGCTGCCGAAGAGGCCGCCCGCCGTGCAGCAGAGCCCCAACCCGAGCCGGAACCGGAAATCGTTCCGACACCCGTCGTTGCGCCTGTTGCCAGCGCACCGGCTGCAGCCCGCCCGAATGCCGCGCCTGCGGCACCGGCGGCCGCACCCGGCTTCGCCCGCGGCCGCAAGGCAAACGACGACGACGATGATCGGGCATCTCCGCGCGCTGTTCCGGGCCGCGGCAAGGTCGCCATGCCGGCTCCGGCCAAGGTCCCTGCCCGTCCGAAGGCCGAAGAAGATCGCCGTCGCGGCAAGCTGACGGTCACGAGCGCTGCCGTTGACGACGAAGGTGGCGCAGCGCGCGGCCGTTCGCTCGCCTCCATGCGCCGTCGCCAGGAGAAGTTCCGCCGCAGCCAGATGCAGGAAACCCGCGAGAAGGTCATGCGCGAGGTTATCCTGCCGGAAACGATTACGATTCAGGAACTGTCGCAGCGCATGTCCGAACGCGCGGTCGACGTCATCAAGTACCTGATGAAGGAAGGCCAGATGATGAAGCCGGGCGACGTCATCGACGCCGACCTCGCCGAAATCATCGCGACCGAATTCGGCCATACCGTCAAGCGCGTTTCGGAATCCGACGTCGAAGAAGGCATCTTCAACGTCAAGGACGACGAAGGCGAGCTGGTTTCCCGTCCGCCGGTCGTGACCATCATGGGTCACGTCGACCACGGCAAGACCTCGCTGCTCGACGCCATCCGCAAGACCTCGGTCGTCTCGGGCGAAGCCGGTGGCATCACCCAGCATATCGGTGCCTATCAGGTCGAACAGAACGGCCAGAAGATCACCTTCATCGACACCCCCGGCCACGCCGCCTTTACGGCGATGCGTGCCCGTGGCGCTCAGGCGACCGACATCGCGATCCTCGTGGTGGCTGCCGACGACAGCGTGATGCCGCAGACGATCGAATCGATCAACCACGCCAAGGCGGCCAACGTGCCGATCATCGTGGCGATCAACAAGATCGACAAGCATGAGGCAAACCCGGACAAGGTTCGCCAGCAGCTTCTGCAGCACGAAGTCTTCGTCGAATCCATGGGTGGTGAAGTGCTCGACGTCGAAGTCTCGGCGAAGAACAAGCTCAACCTCGACAAGCTGCTCGAAGCCGTGCTTCTGCAGGCCGAAATTCTCGACCTGAAGGCCGACCCGAAGCGTACTGCCGAAGGTACCGTCATCGAAGCGCAGCTCGACCGCGGTCGTGGTGCGGTCGCGACCGTGCTCGTTCAGAAGGGCACGCTGAAGCCCGGCCAGATCATCGTGGCCGGCGATCAGTGGGGCCGTGTCCGCGCGCTCGTCAACGACAAGGGCGAACACGTCAAGGAAGCGGGTCCTGCCATGCCGGTCGAGATCCTCGGCCTGTCGGGCACGCCTGCTGCCGGCGACAAGTTCGCCGTGGTCGAGAACGAGAGCCGTGCTCGCGAGATCTCCGAGTATCGTCAGCGTCTTGCCCGCGACAAGGCGGCTGCCCGCCAATCGGGTCAGCGCGGTTCGCTCGAGCAGATGATGAGCAAGCTGCAGGATACCGGCTTCAAGGAATTCCCGCTGGTCATCAAGGCCGACGTGCAGGGTTCCGTCGAAGCGATCGTTGCAGCGCTCGACAAGCTCGGCACCGACGAAGTTCGGGCCCGCATCGTCCATTCGGGCGCCGGTGCGATCACGGAATCGGATATCTCGCTGGCCGAGGCCTCCAACGCCGCGATCATCGGCTTCAACGTCCGTGCCAATGCCCAGGCGCGCACCGCGTCCGAGCGTGCCGGCATCGAGATCCGCTACTACAACATCATCTACGATCTGGTGGATGACGTGAAGGCAGCGATGTCGGGCCTGCTCTCGCCGGAGCGTCGCGAGACCTTCCTCGGCAATGCCGAAATCCTCGAGGTGTTCAACATCACGAAGGTCGGCAAGGTCGCAGGTTGCCGCGTCATCGAAGGCAAGGTCGAACGTGGGGCCGGCGTGCGCCTGGTGCGCGACAACGTGGTCATCCACGAAGGCAAGCTCAAGACGCTCAAGCGCTTCAAGGACGAAGTCTCGGAAGTGCCGATGGGTCAGGAATGCGGTATGGCCTTTGAGAACTACGAAGACATCCGCGCCGGCGACACGATCGAGTGCTTCCGCGTGGAACACATCACGCGTACGCTCTGATCCCAGGCGTTTCGAACCACGATCTCTTCGGGCGCCGGATTTTCCGGCGCTCGCTGTTTATGGAGATCGCGATCTTCGGCATCAGCCGAACCTAGAACACATGGCATGACCTGGACGGCCAGACCTCTGGCCGCCGCATGCGAAAGGCAACTGAACCATGACCAAAGCAACCTCATCGGCACCTTCGCAGCGCATGCTGCGCGTCGGCGAGCAGGTGCGCGCCGCCATCACTCAGGTCCTGCAGCGCGGCGAAGTCCGCGACGACGTCATCGAGAAGACGGTGATTTCGATCTCCGAAGTCCGCATGTCGCCGGACCTGAAGATCGCGACCGCCTATGTGACGCCGCTCGGCGTCAAGGACCATGACAGCGTGATCGCCGCGCTGAACAAGAACGCCAAGTTCATCCGCGGGCGGCTGGGCAATCAGCTGCGCCAGATGAAATACATGCCGGAAGTGCGCTTCCGCGACGATACGAGCTTCGACAACTATCAGAAGATCGACGCGCTGCTGCGCTCGCCGGAGGTTCAGCGCGACCTCGGCACCGACGAAGAACAAGACTGAGAAAAGAACTAGATGTCAAAACCCCGCAAGCCCAAGGGCCGTCCGATTTCGGGCTGGCTCATCCTCGACAAGCCGGTGGATTTCGGCTCGACCGAGGCGGTCGGCAAGATCAAGTGGCTGTTCAATGCCCAAAAGGCTGGCCATGCCGGAACGCTCGACCCGCTCGCATCCGGCATGCTGCCGATCGCGCTCGGTGATGCGACGAAAACCGTGCCTTACGTGATGGACGGGCGCAAGATCTACGAATTCACCGTGACGTGGGGTGAAGAACGCTCGACGGACGATCTTGAGGGCGAGGTGACGCAGAGCTCGGACAAGCGCCCGACCGAAGCCGACATCAAGGCACTGCTTCCGAACTACACTGGAACGATCAACCAGACCCCGCCGCAGTTCTCTGCGATCAAGATTGCCGGCGAGCGCGCCTATGATCTGGCGCGCGATGGCGAGACGGTCGAGATCCCGTCACGTGAAGTGGACGTCCACCGGCTGACGCTGTTGAAATGCGAGACGGATCGGGCCTTTTTCGAAGTTGAATGCGGCAAGGGGACCTATGTGCGTTCGCTCGCCCGCGATTTCGGCCGCGATCTCGGCTGCTACGGGCATATCTCGAAGCTGCGCCGCAGCTATGTCGCCCCGTTTGCCGAAGAAACCATGGTGCCGCTGGCCGACCTGGTGGCGCTTGAAGCAATCGAGGACAAGGACGAGCGCCTGGCGGCGCTGGATGCCTTCCTGGTCGACACGGCAGAAGCGCTTTCCGCCCTCCCCCAGCTCAGGATCACCGAAGATCAGGCGCATCGGCTGCGGATGGGCAATCCGATCATCGTGCGCGGGCGCGATGCCCCGGTGGCCGAGCCGGAAGCGGTGGCGCTTTCCGGCAGCAAATTGGTGGCGATCGGCGAAATTGCCGGTGGCGAGTTTCACCCGCGGCGGGTCTTCAACTGAAACCGTGCCGTCGAATGCTCTTTTCTTTGGCATCTTTCCTTATGGCCGGGAATGGAGTATAGGCGGCACCAGCTTGTGCCAATGGCGCATGCCTTCACGGCCAATGCTGGACGACATCCCGGCGTTTGGCGACTTCTGTTCCTAAATTCCAGAAAGGATTTACGATGTCGATCACTGCAGAGCGCAAGGCCGCCCTCATCAAGGAATACGCAACCGCCGAAGGCGACACGGGTTCTCCGGAAGTCCAGGTCGCGATCCTGACCGAGCGCATCAACAACCTGACCGAACACTTCAAGGGTCACAAGAAGGACAACCACTCGCGTCGTGGCCTTCTGACCATGGTTTCGAGCCGCCGTTCGCTGCTCGACTACCTGAAGAAGAAGGACGAAGGCCGTTACACGAAGCTGATCACCAGCCTCGGCATCCGCCGCTAACAAGTTCCCGGCGGACCTTCCCGACGAAGGTCCGCCGGTTGCCTTTCCGGGTCAGGCGAAACGACCCGCGACCGGTTCCGCGCGACGATCGCCCGGAACGAACGACAGGCCGGATGGGCCGGATCTGTCGACGACAACCGATGACCTGTCATGGGGCAGGATTGTTGGATGCTTCCGCGCCCGAGGGCGATATTGCGGGACGACCCGCCGGATCCGAAGCCTCCCACTGTCTTGCCCGTGATTGCGTCAGCACATTGCAGACCGCCCGCCCCTGCCCTTCCGGCAGGACGAAGGTCCGCATATGAAGGACAAGATATGTTTGATGTTCACAGCGTTGAAATCGAGTGGGCAGGCCGCCCGCTGAAGCTGGAAACGGGCAAGATCGCCCGCCAGGCCGACGGCGCCGTTCTCGCCACTTATGGCGAAACCGTTGTTCTCGCTACCGTCGTTTCGGCCAAGGCGCCGAAGCCGGGGCAGGACTTCTTCCCGCTCACCGTCAATTACCAGGAAAAGACCTATGCCGCCGGCAAGATCCCGGGAGGCTATTTCAAGCGCGAAGGCCGTCCGTCGGAAAACGAAACGCTCGTTTCGCGCCTGATCGACCGTCCGATCCGCCCGCTCTTCCCGGAAGGCTACAAGAACGACACGCAGGTCGTCGTGACCGTCATCCAGCATGACCTGGAAAACAACCCGGACATCCTGTCGATGGTTGCTACCTCGGCCGCTCTGACGCTGTCTGGCGTCCCGTTCATGGGCCCGGTCGGCGGCGCCCGCGTCGGCTACATCAACGGCGAATTTGTTCTCAACCCGCATCTCGACGAGATGGATGAGTCTGTTCTCGACCTCGTCGTCGCCGGTACCTCCGACGCCGTTCTGATGGTCGAATCCGAAGCCAAGGAACTGAACGAAGACGTGATGCTCGGCGCCGTCATGTTCGGTCATCGCGGCTTCCAGCCGGTCATCGACGCGATCATCAAGCTCGCGGAAGTCGCTGCCAAGGAGCCGCGCGAGTTCGAACCGGAAGATCATTCCGCTCTCGAAGCCGAAATGCTCTCGATCGCCGAGACCGAACTGCGCGCTGCCTACAAGATCACCCAGAAGGCCGATCGCTATGCTGCTGTCGACGCCGTCAAGGCCAAGGTGAAGGCACACTTCTTCCCGGAAGGCGAAGAGCCGAAGTACACGAACGAAGTCGTTGGTGCCGTCTTCAAGCACCTGCAGGCCAAGATCGTTCGCTGGAACATCCTCGACACCAAGAGCCGTATCGACGGCCGCGATCTGTCGACCGTTCGTCCGATCGTCTCGGAAGTCGGCATCCTGCCGCGCACGCATGGTTCGGCACTCTTCACCCGCGGCGAAACGCAGGCGATCGTCGTTGCGACGCTCGGTACCGGCGAAGACGAGCAGTATGTCGACAGCCTGACTGGCATGTACAAGGAACGCTTCCTGCTGCACTACAACTTCCCGCCCTACTCGGTCGGTGAAACCGGTCGCATGGGCTCCCCGGGCCGCCGCGAAATCGGTCACGGCAAGCTCGCATGGCGCGCTATCCGTCCGATGCTGCCGTCGCCGGAACAGTTCCCCTACACGCTGCGCGTCGTCTCCGAGATCACCGAGTCGAACGGCTCGTCCTCGATGGCAACCGTCTGCGGCACCTCGCTCGCTCTCATGGACGCCGGTGTTCCGCTGGCCAAGCCAGTTGCCGGTATCGCCATGGGCCTGATCCTGGAAGGTGAGCGCTTTGCGGTTCTCTCCGACATCCTGGGTGACGAAGACCACCTCGGCGACATGGACTTCAAGGTAGCCGGCACCGCTGACGGCATCACCTCGCTGCAGATGGACATCAAGATCGCCGGCATCACCGAAGAGATCATGAAGGTCGCTCTCGGCCAGGCCCAGGGCGGTCGCAAACACATCCTCGGCGAAATGGCCAACGCCCTTTCGGAAAGCCGTGGCCAGCTCGGCGAATTTGCACCGCGCATCGAAGTGATGAACATCCCGGTCGACAAGATCCGCGAAGTCATCGGCTCGGGCGGCAAGGTCATCCGCGAAATCGTCGAGAAGACCGGCGCCAAGATCAACATCGAAGACGACGGCACGATCAAGATCGCTTCGTCCTCCGGCAAGGAAATCGAAGCGGCCCGCAAGTGGATCCACTCGATCGTGGCCGAACCGGAAGTCGGCGTGATCTACGAAGGTACCGTTGTGAAGACCGCCGACTTCGGCGCCTTCGTCAACTTCTTCGGTTCGCGTGACGGCCTCGTGCACATCTCGCAGCTCGCTTCCGAGCGCGTTGCCAAGACCTCCGACGTCGTCAAGGAAGGCGACAAGGTCTGGGTCAAGCTGATGGGCTTCGACGAGCGCGGCAAGGTTCGCCTGTCGATGAAGGCCGTCGACCAGGCCACCGGCAAGGAAATCGTTGCCGAGAAGAAGAAGGAAGACGGCGAAGCCGCTGAATAAGCGCGTCGGCGTCAGACCCTATCTCGAGGCGCGGGAGACATCCCGCGCCTTTTTCGTAAGCCCCTGAGACAATTCAATCCGCCCAACGAGAAGACCGACCATGAGCCGCGACACGCTGAAGACCCTGTTTCATCCGTTTACCACCGAGGCGGTTCCGCTGCCGGGTGCGGATGCGCGTTATCTCTTCCTCGGCGCCGAGGCGGGTTTTTCCAAGCCGGAAGGCTTCGCGGCGGAACTGACCGTTGTGCAGGATTTCCGGCCGGAGTTTCGCCGGCTTGAAATGAGCCACCAGAAACCGGTGGCCGTTGTCGATGGCGAGAATTTCGACGGCGCGCTCGTGCTGTGCAGCAAGCACAAGGGTCTGAACGAGGACCATGTTGCCGAGGCTCTCTCGCGGGTGAAGGCTGGCGGCCTGGTGATGATCGCCGGGGCCAAGGAAGAAGGGATCCTGCCACTGCGCAAGCAGCTGGACCGGCTGGGCCTCGCTCCGGAATCGACGCCGAAGTATCACGGCGTGGCCGTGTGGTTCACCGTACCCGACGACGCGACCGGCGCGATTGCGGCACTGGCTGCCAAGACCGTGACGGTCGAGGGACGCTTTGAAACCAAGGCTGGGCTGTTCTCGCATGCGCATGTCGACGAGGGCTCCGAACTCTTGGCAAGCCGACTGCCCACAGACTTCGACGGCAATGCTGCCGATTTCGGGGCTGGCTGGGGCTATCTCTCCGTGATGCTGGCCGAGGCCTCGCCGCGGACCAACCGCATCGACCTGTTCGAGGCGAGCCATACGGCCCTAGAACATGCCAAACGCAACCTCGCCCGCAACCATCCCGATCTCACCACACGCTTCTTCTGGCAGGATCTCGCGACCGAGCCGACCAAGGAGAAGTACGACCTGGTGATCATGAACCCGCCCTTCCACGAAGGGCATGCGGCCGAGCCGTCGATCGGTGCAGCCATGATCAAGGCGGCATACGAGGCGCTGCGCAATGGCGGCAACCTCTTGATGGTTGCCAATCGCGGCCTGCCCTACGAGCCGGTGCTGGCGGCGCATTTCAAGCAGCATGGCGAAGTCTGCCGCAACGCGCGCTTCAAGGTTTTGTGGGCGAAACGCTGACGCGCCGGCGTTTCACGATGGAGTGATGCAAATGAAGCCGTTGGCGCGCTCGACTCCGGGTGCGCCGTGGCTTACCATTTCATGCCAAGATCTTCCCTTTGGGCGACAGGGAATGGCATGGCGGGGCGCAATCTCACCGATGAACTCACAACCGTGGCCGGACTGGCGTCCGCCGTGGTGGTCCATGCGCAGTCCTACGGCATCGACATCCATCCGATCTGCAAGGCGCTGGAGATCGATCCGGCCTGTTTCCAGGACATGACAGCTCGCATCAGTCTGGACCGTCTGTGCAGGCTTCTGGAGGCCTGTGCGCTGCTGGCGGACGACGAGGCTTTCGGCGTCACCAGCGTGAAAGCCTATGAAGCGGGATCGACCGGACCCTTCGGTTACGGACTGATGTCGGCGCCGACGGGCCTCGATCTCGTCCGCTTTCTGGACCAGCATATCCAATATGTGACCCATACGAGCTATTCGCGGCTGGTGATCGACGCTCAGGGGGCGCATCTTGCCTGGACATTCGCTCCCATCATCGTCAAACGCGACCAATATGTGGACATGTCTGTCGGGCTCGTGATGCAGCGTGTGCGGGATCTGGGCGGACCGACCGCAGATCTGGTCGAAGTCGAACTGGAACGGCCTAAGCCACGCAATCTGCAGCCTTTCCGCCAGTATCTCTCAAAGCGCGTCAGCTTCGGCGCCGGCATGAACTGCGTGCATTTCCCACAGGCTTTCCTGGAGACCCACAACCCGACGGGAGATCGACGCCTGTTCGAGCTCATGGATCTGCAGTGTCGAAGCCTGAGGCCGCCTGCGGCGGAACTGCCGGGTGACTTCGTCGATCAAGTTCGCAAGCATCTGCTGGTGCATGTCTCGCAGGACGACTATCCGCTCTCGGAGATCGCGCCTTATTTCGGCCTCTCGGAACGGACCTTTCAGCGCCGCCTGGCCGAACACGGTACGAGCCTCAATGAGCTGCGTGACGGCATCAAACGGGATGTGAGCTACAATCTTCTCACCGAAAGCGAATTGCCGATCTCCGAGATCTGCTATCGGCTGGGCTATTCCGCACCGAGCGCCTTTACCCGTTCGGTGACCCGCTGGTTCGGCTCAACCCCGACCGAGGTACGGGAGCGAAAATCCGCTTGAGACGGAACCGCTTGACAAGCCAAACGGGATATTATGTCTTTCAATGAACCAGCAAATCAAGGCATCTGCACGATGCTCTTTATTAGCGTCTGCCGATAAAAAATTGGCGCGCAGGGTTAACGACTTTCATTGCTGTCTCCCTATAACCGCCGCGCTGACGTCATGGTGTTCATGACGTTCTCCCATGGTGCTTCCCGGCAATGAAAATGATGATGACCGATCCCTATCAGGCGCTCGGGCAGGAGCCCGGTTTCTCCTTGCTGACCGACAGAGAAATTCGCTGTCTGCAACTCGTTGCGGAAGGCAAGCGAGCGGAGGATGCGGGGAATATCCTGGTGTTGTCACCGGAAGAGGTCAGTGACGCGCTGGCCTCCGCACAGATCAAGCTCGAGGCGCGCAACCTTTTCCATGCCGTCAGCATCGCACTGCTGATGGGCGTGATCCGACACACCGATCCCTTTCAACCGAAGTAAGCCGTACTC
Source organism: Allorhizobium sp. DMC15 (assembly GCF_056314065.1). Classification (NCBI taxonomy): domain Bacteria; kingdom Pseudomonadati; phylum Pseudomonadota; class Alphaproteobacteria; order Hyphomicrobiales; family Rhizobiaceae; genus Allorhizobium; species Allorhizobium sp. DMC15. The sequence goes on along the minus strand of NZ_JBQUZB010000001.1, from coordinate 125,608 downwards.
CCACGGCTGGCGGACCACTTCGGAAGGCGATGGCCTGGCGCGGTAACGTGCCAGGCCTTTTGTTTGACGTCGACCGCATGGCCCCAAACGACAATGGGGTGGCCAAGGCCACCCCATCGGATCGTCAGGAATGCGCGGCCAGTACCTCAGCCGTTATGGCGCTGGAAAACGAGCGTCGCGTTGGTGCCGCCGAAGCCGAAGGAGTTGGACAGCACGGTGTCGATCTTGGCGTTGTCGATGCGCTTGCGCACGACCGGCACGCCTTCGAATTCCGGATCGAGTTCGGTGATGTGGGCGCTTTCGCCGATGAACTTCTCCTGCATCATCAGCAGGCCGTAAATCGATTCCTGCACGCCGGCAGCACCCAGCGAGTGGCCGGTCAGCGACTTGGTCGACTGGATGTGCGGGATCTTATCGCCGAAGACTTCGCGGATCGCACCGATTTCCTTGCTATCACCCACAGGCGTCGAGGTGCCGTGCGTGTTGATGTAGTCAACTTCGCCCGTCACGGTGGAAAGTGCCTGGCGCATGCAGCGGATTGCGCCTTCGCCCGAGGGAGCGACCATGTCGTAGCCGTCGGATGTCGCGCCGTAGCCGACGACTTCAGCATAGATCTTGGCGCCGCGCGCCCTGGCATGCTCAAGTTCTTCCAAAACCAGGACACCCGCGCCGCCGGCGATGACGAAACCGTCACGCGAGACGTCATAGGCGCGCGAGGCCGTTGCAGGCGTGTCGTTGTACTTGGACGACATGGCACCCATGGCGTCGAACAGGCTCGACATCGACCAGTCGAGATCCTCATGGCCGCCGGCAAAGACCATGTCCTGCTTGCCCCACTGGATCATCTCATAGGCATTGCCGATGCAATGGGCGGAGGTCGAGCAGGCGGACGAGATCGAATAGTTGACGCCGTGCAGCTTGAACCAGGTGGCAAGCGTGGCAGACGCGGTCGACGACATGGCCTTCGGCACGGCGAACGGGCCGATGCGCTTCGGGCTCTTGTTCTGGCGGACGATATCGGCCGCTTCGACGATCTGCCGGGTGGAAGGCCCACCGGAGCCCATGATGATGCCGACGCGCTCGTTCTGCTGATAGTCGGCGTCTTCGAGACCGGCGTCAGCGATCGCCTGCTTCATGGCGACATGGTTCCATGCGCCGCCCTGGGACAGGAACCGCATGGCGCGACGATCGACCAGTTCGGTCGGGTCGAGGGTCGGCTTGCCCCAGACCTGGCACTTGAAACCGTTCTCGGCGAAATCGGGAGAAAAGGTGATGCCCGACTTGGCATTGCGCAGCGACGCCGTGACTTCAGCGGCATCGGCACCGATGGAGGACACAATGCCAAGACCCGTTACTACAACCCGTCTCATCTCTCAGACCTTCTTCATAAACTCAGGTGTGGACGGGGCCGGATCAGGCCGCCTTGTCCTTCGACAGACCGACGCGCAGGTCGGTTGCCTGATAGATAGTTTCGCCATCGGCCTTTAACCAGCCGTCGGCCGTTCCAAGAACGAGACGACCGCGCATGACGCGCTTGAAGTCGATGCCGTATTCGAGGAGTTTCGTATCCGGGCGGACCATGCCTTTGAACTTTACTTCGCCCGTGGAGAGCGCCATGCCGCGGCCCGGCTCGCCGAGCCAACCGAGGAAGAAGCCGGTCAGCTGCCACATGCCGTCAAGGCCAAGGCAGCCGGGCATGATGGGGTTGCCCTGGAAGTGGCAGGGGAAATACCAGTCATCCGGGCGCACGTCGTATTCGGCGCGGATGTAACCCTTGTCGAAGGCGCCGCCGGTTTCCGAGATGTCGGTGATCCGGTGGACCATCAACATGGGCGGCAGGGGGAGCTGGGCGTTGCCGGGGCCGAAGAGTTCGCCGCGGCCGCAGGAGAGGATTTCTTCGTAATTGTAGCTGGACTGTCTCGTAACCATCGTTCTTCTTCTTCCCCCCTCTGCTTCTGGTGTCCGGACCCAATAGACCAAGACGGCGCTAAAATGAAGCCTTTCCCGCTGGCAGGTCGCAGACGCGCATTCGTGCCTTTTGCCGGCACCGCCGGTTTTCGTTCCCGTCGCATACAGGAACGAAAAGGCCATCACCAGACCCAAGAAGCCGAAAAAGCGGGCCGCACCATGGCCCCCGGGGCTTGTCCCCACCCAAACTATTGAAACGGCCGGTTTTTGAGGCTATATCGAACGAAAGGCGGCAACACGGCCGCACAAACTGGAGTTCGTCTTTGACGATGGCACCCTGCCAAACCGGCATCGAGCTGAAATTGCGTCGTTCGGGCCTGCGCCCAACGCGGCAGCGCATTGCGCTGGCCGGGCTTCTGTTTGCGAAGGGCGACCGCCATCTGACGGTGGAAGAGCTGCATGAGGAAGCGATTGCGGCCGATTTTCCGGTGTCGCTGGCGACCGTCTACAACACGCTCCACCAGTTCACCGAGGCGGGCCTGATCCGGGTTCTGGCCGTCGAAAGCGCCAAGACGTATTTCGACACGAATGTGTCCGACCATCACCACTTCTTCGTCGAGGGTGAGAACACCGTTCTCGATATTCCCGTGAACAACATCTCCATCGACAATCTTCCGGCACCTCCGGAGGGCATGGAAATCGCCCACGTCGACGTGGTTATCCGCCTGCGGCCGAAACAGGCCTGAACCTCACATCACCTCGTCGGGATGACGGCCGGGCCTGCGTTTGTAGGTCGGGAATGTCCAGCCGAAATAAAGCGCACCGCCGCGGATGACAAACGCCGCCGCAACACCTGCGATCGAGGCGAGATACAGGGGCGCGCCCAGTTCATTGGCCAGCGTGAACACAGCCGCACCCGAGAGCGCCGCCGTGATGTAGATTTCCGGGCGCAGCAGGACCGAGGGTTCGTTGGCGAGGAGATCGCGGAGCACGCCGCCGAAACTTGCGGTCAGCGTTCCCGTGACAATGGCAATGGTGGGCGAACCCGTGGCCGCCAGCCCCTTCACCGCGCCCATGACGCAATAGGCGGAAAGACCGATCGCATCGAGCCAGATCAGCAGGCGATAGCGCGATTCGACCAGATGGGCGGTGAAGAAGACGAGGACGCCCACGGCACAGCAGACGAGGATGTAATTGGGATTCAGCACCCAGAAGACGGGCGTGCGGCCGAGCACGATGTCGCGGACCGTACCGCCACCGACGCCGGTGGCGACGGCAAAGAAGAGAAAACCGATCATGTCGAGCTGTTTGCGGGAGGCCGCGAGCGCGCCTGTGGCGGCAAACAGGGCAACGCCGGCGTAATCGAGATAAGACAGCAGCGACATTCATCCCTCCCCTAGCCCCCATGCCGGGCTACAGGGCCAGATTTGAATCATGCCGTTAACGCCGAGGCAAGCCGCAGAGGCTAGAGTTTTCCAAACTCAAGACGCCATCCAGATCCGGAGCATCCGACCGTGTCGTTCTTCAAGTCTCTGTTCCTTGCCTTCATCGTCGCGCTCGGCGCATCGCATGCGACGGCTCAGCAGGAGCTGCTGAAGGACCCCGAAACCTATGAAAAGGCCCATTACAGCAAGCGCTGTGGCGAGGCGAAATTCGGCGCCGGCTTTATCGAGCGGATCGACATCAACAATGACGGCATCAAAGATGCTGTGACCAACAGCAGCGAAATCATGTGTGACGGCGTGCGCGGACCGGACTGCACTGCCGATGGCTGCCCGTTCAACTTCTACCTCCAGGTCAAGGAGGGCGGCTACTTCATGATCGCCACGGCGCAGATGTATTCCTATGATTTCATCAAGCGTTTCGGCAACATGGTCTTCGTCCTGAAGATGCATCCGCGCTATTGCGAGCGCGACGAAGGGGCCGAGCCCTGCGAGATGACCGTCAGGGTGCGTGGCACGAAATTCCTGACGATCTCGAAGAAGTGACGGGCCTCAGGGCGCCGGGAACACCGTATCGATCCGGCCGAGGAAACGATAGGCGACGAGACCGACCCATTCGCGCGTGGCGGTCGCCATCTGCTGGGCGTTCAGCGTCGGCTGGGTGAAATCAAAACCGAGGGCGGCCTTGCCCGTCGTGCGGAAATCGGTCGGCCAAGGCGTGACGGCGAGACCTGCCTTGCGAAACAGCCCGACCGAACGTGGCATGTGAAAAGCCGAGGTGATCAGGAGACAATTCGAAAGGCCATTGTCGGCGAGAATCTGGCGGCTGTTCTGCGCGTTTTCGTCAGTGTTGCGCGAGGTGGTCTCCATCACAAGCCGATCCGGCGACAATCCAAAGGTCTGGAAGAAGCGCACCGAGGCGGCCGCATCTCCTTCATAAGCACCGCTCAGCGAACCGTCGCCACCGGAGACGAGGATTTTGGCGTCCGGATAAAACAAGGCCAACCGGAGCGCCTCGACGAAGCGGTCGGCCGCCTGGTTGAGCTCGATGCCACCCCTGGCCGTCGTCACCTCCGTCTCGAAGGCGCCGCCCAGCACGATCATGCAGGCGACATTGGCGGGATCGGACGCGGGGCGGGGAAAGCGCGCCTCAAGCCCCTGCAGCAGATAGGAGCCGGTCGTTGTGTAGAGCGTGAGGAACAGCACGAGCATGGCTGCAGACAAAGCACCAAGCGCCGTGCGACGCCAGCGCAGGAGCATCAGCAGAAGCGACGACAGCCCCAGGAGGAAAACCAATGACAGGGGCTGGACTGCCATCCAGAAGAGTTTCGACAAGACGAACATGGGTCGCTCCTTCGCTCGCGGGCTCTTCAACGCCTCGGCGCATCGGACAGCCTTCCGTAACGTCAGCTTCGCTCAAGCAGGCGTTACTAAACCCTCGTGCCACTGTCACCCTTTGGATTCGCACTTTTTGAGGAGTGGACCTTGCGCTTCGCCATCGACACCGTGGACGATTCCGGCAATGACCGCATCTATATCGGCACCCCTCTCGGCGTTACCGACAACACCCTGCGCCTGCGTCTGCGCGAAGGCGAAGTGAAGCTCGAGATCCGCAAGATCATCGACTGGTTCCAGATCGACCGCAGCGAGAACGGGGAAACGGTGGAGCTGTTTCCGCGGTGAGCGGAGAAGCAGGTCAGGTCGCCCCGCACTTCGTTGGCAGACCATAACCGGACGATAAGTCACGGCTCATCTTCACCGGTTCGGCGATAAATATATTCAACATCTTGTTCTGGAAAGTTTTGGTGGAGCTAAGCGGGATCGAACCGCTGACCTCTTGCATGCCATGCAAGCGCTCTCCCAGCTGAGCTATAGCCCCATCAGGGTACCGGGTAACTTCCGGCTCCGGGAACCCCTTCGAAGCATCGCTTCCGTCGGGGTGGCGGCTTGATACTTCCGGTGATCGGAGATGGCAAGCCGAAAAATGAAAGCCCGGGCATTTTTTTGTGCCCGGGCGCGAAATCCTTGAAAAATCAGACTTCGTCGTCGTCGCCGGGGACGCCGATCAGGCCGGACATGTCGTCATCGTCGTCATCTTCGTCGGCTTCGAGGAAGGTGTCGTCGTCATCGCCGTCGATCTCGACGTCGTCATCGCCCATATCGGGGATGTCGTCGCCCGATGCCTCGTCGGCATCTTCGAGCGAGACGAGTTCGACGTCGGTGTTTTCGGTATCGACTTCCGCGACGTCCTCTTCCTCAGCCTTTTCCATGATGGCTGCGACCGAGGTTTCCTCGAAATAGGAAAGCGGCCAGGACTTGCCCGTGTACGGCGACACGATCGGGTCCTTGTTCAGGTCGTAGAATTTCTTGCCGGTGTCGGGGCAAGTGCGTTTCGTTCCAAGTTCTGCCTTCGCCACTGTCAAAGCCTCATGAAGTCGTGAAGAATAGGGGGCATGCGCCTAGCGCCCGGCACGAGGCCGGCCAAACTGTAGTCGGTCCCCTTAATTGCTGGCACTGCATCTGTCAAAGGCAATCTGCGGGGGAATGTCGCACACCTCGAGGATCGATCTGTCCTTCGGTCTCATCGCCCGCACGCGTTGCCGACACGCAGCGGCGATCGACAGCTCGTTGGCACCGGTTCGCTTGGCAAGTAGCGCCAAGCTTTGTATCAGGCATCTGACAACCACAAAGATTAAGGGACCTGCATGATCATCGCCATCGACGGGCCGGCGGCGGCCGGCAAAGGGACGCTGTCGCGCAGGATCGCCGAGACCTACGGCTTCCACCATCTGGATACGGGGCTCACCTATCGGGCGACCGCAAAGGCGCTGATCGATGCCGGTCTGCCACTCGACGACGAGGCCGTCGCCGAGAGGATGGCACTGGCCGTCGAACTCGCCGGCCTCGACCGTGATGTGCTTTCCGCCCATGAGATCGGGGAGGCCGCCTCGAAGATCGCCGTCATGCCGGCCGTTCGCCGCGCTCTGGTGGAGGCGCAGCGCACCTTTTCGAAACGTGCACCCGGCACGGTGCTCGATGGCCGCGACATCGGCACCGTCGTCTGCCCGGAGGCCCCTGTGAAGCTCTACGTCACGGCTTCTCCGGACGTCAGAGCAAAACGTCGCTACGACGAGATCCTGTCGAAGGGTGGACAGGCCGATTTCGAGGCAATCTTCGCGGATGTGCAGAAGCGCGACGAACGCGACATGGGACGCGCCGACAGCCCCTTGAAACCAGCGGATGATGCGCACTTGCTAGACACGTCCGAAATGAGTATAGAGGCCGCATTCTTGGCGGCGAAGGAACTAATCGACGCTGCCCTGACGAAACTGCGCTGATCCGGAACCGGCCGAGCCGCTTTTCGTTTCAGCTGGCCATTTCCCCGTCCCCGCGCCGGACAGCTCTCCAATGAGAGCGGATGGAGGATTTGGTCCCGACCAACACGAACCACCGGCGCTCACGCATCCCAATGGATGCGACTAGGAGATTTCATGTCTGTTTCTACCCCGTCGCGCGAGGACTTTGCAGCCCTCCTCGAGGAATCCTTTGCCAAGACCGACCTGGCCGAAGGCTATGTTGCCAAGGGCATCATCACCGCCATCGAGAAGGACGTCGCCATCGTTGACGTCGGCCTCAAGGTCGAAGGCCGCATCGCTCTGAAGGAATTCGGTGCACGCGCCAAGGACGGCACGCTCAAGGTCGGCGACGAAGTCGAAGTTTACGTCGAGCGCATCGAAAACGCTCTCGGCGAAGCTGTTCTGTCGCGCGAGAAGGCTCGTCGCGAAGAAAGCTGGATCAAGCTCGAAGCCAAGTTCGAAGCTGGCGAGCGCGTTGAAGGCGTCATCTTCAACCAGGTCAAGGGCGGCTTCACGGTTGACCTCGACGGCGCCGTTGCCTTCCTTCCGCGTTCGCAGGTCGACATCCGTCCGATCCGCGACGTTACCCCGCTGATGCACAACCCGCAGCCCTTCGAAATCCTCAAGATGGACAAGCGTCGCGGCAACATCGTTGTATCGCGTCGTACGGTTCTCGAAGAGTCCCGCGCCGAGCAGCGTTCTGAAATCGTTCAGAACCTCGAAGAAGGCCAGGTTGTCGACGGCGTCGTCAAGAACATCACCGATTACGGTGCGTTCGTTGACCTCGGCGGCATCGACGGTCTGCTGCACGTCACCGACATGGCATGGCGCCGCGTCAACCATCCTTCGGAAATCCTGTCCATCGGCCAGTCGGTCAAGGTTCAGATCATCCGCATCAACCAGGAAACCCACCGCATCTCGCTCGGCATGAAGCAGCTCGAGTCGGATCCGTGGGATGGCATCGCTGCCAAGTACCCGGTTGGCAAGAAGATCTCCGGTACCGTCACGAACATCACCGACTACGGTGCATTCGTCGAGCTGGAGCCGGGCATCGAAGGCCTGATCCACATCTCGGAAATGTCCTGGACGAAGAAGAACGTTCATCCCGGCAAGATCCTTTCGACCACGCAGGACGTCGACGTCGTCGTTCTCGAAGTCGATCCGTCGAAGCGCCGTATCTCGCTCGGTCTCAAGCAGACCCTCGAGAACCCGTGGCAGGCATTTGCCTATAGCCATCCGGCCGGCACTGAAGTCGAAGGCGAAGTCAAGAACAAGACCGAATTCGGCCTGTTCATCGGCCTCGAAGGCGACGTTGACGGCATGGTTCACCTCTCGGATCTCGACTGGAACCGTCCGGGCGAACAGGTCATCGAAGAGTACAACAAGGGTGACGTGGTCAAGGCCGTCGTTCTCGACGTCGACGTCGAGAAGGAACGCATCTCGCTCGGCATCAAGCAGCTCGGCAAGGACTCGGTCGGCGACGCCGCCGCTTCCGGCGACCTGCGCAAGAACGCCGTCGTTTCGTGCGAAGTCATCGGCATCAACGATGGCGGCATCGAAGTGAAGCTGGTCAACCACGAGGACATCACGTCCTTCATCCGCCGCGCCGATCTGGCTCGCGATCGTGACGATCAGCGTCCGGAGCGTTTCTCGGTCGGTCAGGTTGTCGACGCTCGCGTCACCAACTTCTCCAAGAAGGACCGCAAGGTCATGCTGTCGATCAAGGCTCTCGAGATCGCAGAAGAGAAGGAAGCCGTTGCTCAGTTCGGTTCGTCCGACTCGGGCGCTTCGCTCGGCGACATCCTGGGCGCAGCCCTGAAGAACCGCAACAACGACTAATCCTCGCTGTTGAGTGAATAAAAGAACCCGCCGAGAGCGATCCCGGCGGGTTTTTTGTTGGTCGAAACGACGAATGTCAGGCGAAATCGGACAAGCGCAGATAGAGCGCCTGGGCGGGATCCACCTCGGGAAGGGGCAAGGCAGCGGGCTCTGCCGCATCGATCAGTGGCGGAGCGGGATCGATATCGGCCGGTTCGTCCCCGTCGCTGGCAGCCGATCCCTGGGCCATCAATTCGCTTTCCTCCTCCGTCGCATCATCCGCCGCCTCTTCGTCTCGCGGATGTTCTTCCTCTGCGGCCTCGCCGGACCCTTTGTCTTCTCGCGTCTGCCTGCGTGCCTCGCTCCGCGATGTCGCGTCATCGTCGCTGTCGATGACGTAATTGACGAAGGCGAGCGGAAGCCCGTCGCCAGAAGCCGGCACGCGCGGGGCATCGCGATGATCCGGGGGCAGATTGGATCCCGTCAGAGCCAGGCGCTCTTCGAAATGGAGCGGGCGATCCGGGGCGGGGAGATCGGGCTCTTCAACGGTGCTCGCGACCAACATCCCGTTGTGCGACGGTTCGTTCTCCGCTTCCATCTCTGCAGGGCTCGCAGGCGTCAGCGCGTCGAGAGCGCGGTCGACGACATCCGGCTCGCCTTCAGCTCCGTAAAGCGCCAGCAAGGTGCGGATCAATTGCGTCTCCGCCAGTTCTTGCAGAAGCGCCGCAGTCGAAGCCGGCGTTGAAGGGCGGCCGGCCGGAAGCGCCGCGACCATCCGCTCGTCCGGATCAAGCCCTTCGGCCACGGTTGCCAATTCGCGCTCGCGGCCCGATGTTTCAGATAGTGCGGATTTCGATCGTTCCGTCGGCGGCGGTGCATCCGGGCCGGCGGCATTCCGGACCGCGCCGGCTGCTTCGACGTCAGCCTGCCCCGCTGGTGTCTGGCGGCCGACAAGCGTCGGATCCGCAGCCCTTGCCAAGCGTTCCCGCATCTGACGCAGAGCCTGAAGATTGGCGCTGTCGGCGGCTTCGGAAGCGTCCGGCGCATTCGGCGTTGCCGCGTCGTAGGAAAGATCTTCCTCCGCAGGCAACGCGGTTACCGGAGGATAGACGATCGTGCCGCTTGTTCGCGACGGCAGGGCAGCGACCGGCGGCTCTGTCGTCGAAGACGATGCAGTCAGAACCTGGAGTGGCCGGCCCGGTGCGGGTGGAGAAGGTCGAGGTTCGACACTCCGAGTATCGACGGTTTGTGCGAGCGGCATTCCGCCATTCTGCCGGTAGGACGAGATCACTGCCCGGGCGCCGGGATCGCGGTCCTTCTGGCGGTACAGCTCCAGATAGATCGCCAGCGTTGCGGCTTCCGGCCCCTGCGGATTGCGGAGCGCCTGGAGCAGGGTTCGCAGTTGCAGCCCCGCAAAGGCGTCGGAGAGCATCGCCTTCAGTTTCTGCTGGTCCGCCGGTGCGAGCGTCGCAATGGCTTCGATCAGGCGGGCGGCAAACGTCGTCAGCGATTCGCCCGGTTCCTGTTTCATTTTCAACGCAACGGCGAGGACTTCGGTCAGTACGACGAGGTTCTGCGACATACGCTCCGGCGCGCTGAGAAGCATCATGTTCAGATTGCCGGAAATTGTCCCGGCCGCGCTGGTCGAATAGGGCTCAAGACCGACGGTCGGCTGGATTTTCTCAGACGTGCGGATTTCTGCCTGGGGGCGGGTCTCCTGGACCGGCTGATACAGGTTCGTCGGAGCGCTGACGGGACCGAGCATGGCGACCTCTCGCTTTCAGGCTGGCCTTTCCCACATGGTCTCCGCGTGGCACCCGACGGGACCGGAGAACGGCTGGGGCGTGGCGCATCTGTCTGCTTTCAACGAGAAGTGTCGCAAAACATGGTTAACAAATGGCAAATTGTTGCGTTGCGGTAGCCAATGCTCAAGCTTCGCGCATACCTGGGGTGGCACACTGCCTGCCGGCGGCTTTGCGCCGCGCAACTCTCGACGGGCGCCAGCATGACATCCAATCTCATCCTGAACACGGACAGCTATAAACTCGGAACGTATCTGCAATATCCGGCAGACACGCGCTCCGTGAGCGCCTTTGTCACCACGCGTGGCACCTCGTTCAGGCCGGAAGTGATGTTCTTCGGCCTCCAGATGTTCCTGAAAGATTACCTGTCACGCCCGGTGACCCGATTGGATGTGGCAGAGGCCGAGGATGTGGCTTCGGCTCACGGTCAGCCATTCGACCGGGCCGGGTGGATGCGCATCGTCGAAACGCATGGTGGCTTGCTGCCGCTCAGGATCGAGGCTTTGCCGGAAGGTACGGCGCTGCGGCGGGGCGTTCCGGTGGTCCAGGTGGTCAACACAGACCCTGCCCTGCCCTGGCTGACCTCGCATATCGAAACTTCGCTGCTGCGTGCCGTGTGGTATCCCTCGACAGTGGCGACCACGGCCTGGCGATTGCGTATGGCGATCCTCCCCTTTCTCGAGCGGACCACGGACGATCCGCAGGGTTTGCAGCCGAGTCGGATCAGCGATTACGGCTGCCGCAGCACATCCGGGATCGAGCAGTCGGCGATCGGAGGGGCTGCCCATCTCGTTCACTTTTACAGTTCCGATTCGCTGCCTGGCATCCTTCAGGCGCGGCGCGCCTATGGCGCCGCCATGCCCGCCTCCTCCATTCCGGCGGCGGAACACGGGACAATCACCGCCTGGGGTCAGGACCGGGAGACCGAAGCCTATTCCCACCTGATCGACAAGTTCTCGAGCTTCGGGGCGTATTCCGTCGTCTCAGATAGCTACGACCTGCACAATGCGGTGACCGAGATCTGGGGTAAGAAGCTGCAGACCAAAGTGCGGGCAGCCGGCGCCACGCTGGTTGTGCGCCCGGACAGTGGCGACCCGATCGATACGCCCGTGCAGGTCGTGGCGCAGCTTGCCTATGCCTATGGGACGCGGTTGAACGGCAAGGGCTTCAAGGTGCTCGACGCGAATGTCCGGGTGATACAATCGGACGGCGTTTCGCTGCAGGATATCCAGATGATCCTGGGGCGGCTGGAAGGCATGGGCTTTTCGGCCGAGAACATCTCTTTCGGCATGGGATCGGGTCTGCTGCACAAGATCAACCGCGACACGCTGTCCTTCACCATGCGTCAGAGCGCCGTTCAGAGCGGGGCCGGCGAATGGCGGGACATCGGACGCCGCTCTCCGCATCCGCAGGACAAAGCCCCAATGGCAGGCCGCGTTGCGGCCATCGCTGACGGGACGGACATCGTGGCTATCCCGCTCGGCGAACTCGGTAGCCGGGAGAACCTGCTACAGCCCGTCTGGGAGAACGGTCGCCTGCTGAAGGAGTGGAGCTTCGACGAGGTTCGCGCGCGGGCCAGCGCCGCGAGCGTGTCGCCTTAACTCTTCAAGAGCCGTCAGTCGACAAGACGAAGGAACATCGGATAGAGCCCGGCTTCGTCCGACGGTGCCGGAATACGCTTTCCAAGCGGCTGATCTGGACGGCTGCGCTCGTCCACCATCAAGGCATCGAGCCAGGTCGCCGGCGCATAATCCGGACCTGAAGCTTCATCCTGTTGATCAATTTTATCGGTGTCCAGTCGGTCCGTATCATACGTGATGGTCGAGCGGGACAGGCTATCAAGGAGGCTGTGGGCTGCTTCCGTCATGGTCGCTTTATTTCTACGCTTTGCTTCTTGCGGAACCCTTGAAACGCGGGCCCCGGTTGCCGATTTCACTGCGGTCATGATGCAAAGTGTGCGTTAATGAAAGCTTGGCGTAATCGTTTCATTGCATCTCAATTGTCGTCTACAAGAACAGCTAGGCCATGAGCTTTAGACCTCCCGCATTTCTGCTGACATCCTCGCCGGAAGGGCTGCTTTCCGCCCTCGACCAGGAACTTGCCGGCGAGATGGCCGATGCGCTCGGACGGGCGGGGCGCAAGGTGGAAGCGGCGCTGGTCCGCTGCGCGGAAGCACGCGCGGAGTCGAGCGGGCGCCTGGAGGCTGCCCTGGACGATGCAGCGCAGGCCGTCTTTGCGCTTTCGGTTCAGCGAGAATTATGCGGTTTGCGCAACCCGGCGGCCATGATCCGCCATTACGGCATTCCGAAGGACGTCATGGCGCGCGTCGGGATCGCGCGCCGGACGTGATGTCACCGTCGCTCAGCTATGGGCGAAGATATCGGTCTCTTCCCAGCCAAGCAGGTCGAGCTTGGCGCGGGTGGGCAGGAACTCAAAGCAGGCTTTCGCATGCTCCATGCGGCCGTCACGCAGGAGCCGCTCCGTGAGGCGGTCGCGCAGCGCATGCAGATAGAGCACGTCCGAGGCCGCGTATTCGAGCTGGGCCTGGCTCAGCTTTTCAGCGGCCCAATCGGAGGACTGCTGGGCTTTGGAGATATCGACTTCGAGCAGTTCCTTGAGATTGTCCTTGAGACCATGACGGTCGGTGTAGGTCCGACACAGGCGCGAAGCGATCTTCGTGCAGAAGACGGACGCCGTGGTAACCCCGAACGTGTGAAACAGGACTGCGATATCAAAACGCCCATAGTGGAAGATCTTCTGGCGTCCGGCGTCTGCGAGAAGAGCAACGAGGTTCTGCGCTTGCGTCTGGCCTGCGGCGATCCGAACCACATCGGCGGATCCGTCGCCCGGTGACAGCTGCACAACACACAGGCGATCACGGCGGGGCACGAGCCCCAGCGTTTCCGTATCCACCGCGATCGCTCCCGTGTAACGGGCTGCGTCCTCAGCAGAAATATCGCCTTCGTGGTAGCGGATCGTCGCCATGAAACGTCTCCAGTCTCTCGTTCGTCTGCCCGCTATAAAGGAAAGGTCGAGGCGGTGCCATCCCGACGGGAGTATCAGACTTCGGGAGCTGGATGATGCAGTGATCCAAGCCATGCCTTCGTCGCATGGAAACACCTTTCAGGAGCAGCAGGATTTTCCAAACGAAGGTTCGCTTTGTCACCGATTGCTGAATTACGAAAGATTCGAAAGCGTGAATTGCAGAAATAAGTACTTCGGACCGCAGTTTCGCAGGCCTTGATATGCGTCAGACGCATTGGTGCGTTGCAACAAAGGTGATTGGCAGACCAAAGCCTTTTGAGTACAACAAACTCATCGAAGCGGCGCACTCCTCCTCCCAGCGCCGCTCGGTAGGATCGGCAATACTCCTCCTCCTCCCAATTGCCGATCAAGTTCAAGAGCCTGGCGCACCTCCTCCCGCGCCGGGCTCTTTTCATTTTTACCCGATGTTTCCTCACCTTCGTTCATCAGCTTGACGCTTGATGCCCCCTTGGGTCGGCCCATATAAGTGGCTCCGACAACCAGGGAGATATGGCATGACGGCAAAGTTCGGCACCAGCGGCCTCAGGGGACTTGCAACGGATCTGGTGGGCGCCGTCTCGGCCCTCTATTCGACCGCATTCGCCCGTCATCTCCTGTCTGAAGGACTGGCGCAGGCCGGATCCCCCGTGGTGATCGCCCGCGACTTCCGTCCGTCCAGTCCTGAGATCGCTGCCACCATCATGGCGGCCCTCAGGCGCCAGGGCCTTGTCCCGATCGATTGCGGGACGATCGCGACGCCGGCGCTTGCCCTTTACGGCGCGTCTTTGGGCGCCGCCGGTATCATGGTGACCGGCTCGCATATTCCTGCCGATCGCAACGGCATCAAATTCTACCGCCCGGACGGTGAGATCAACAAGGAGGATGAGCAGGCGGTCGTGCGTATCGCGGCCGAACTCGCGCATGACCCTGTCGCGAACCTCGTCGAGAGCAGCACCGGGGACGATCAGGAAAGGCAAGCGAGCGCCCTGTTCCTCGACCGCAACTTCCACATCCTGCCGTCCGGTAGCCTCGAGGGGAAACGTATCGGCATCTATCAACACAGCACGGTCGCGCGGGACATGTTGGTCGACGTGGTCCAGCATTACGGGGCGACGGTCTTTCCCCTGGGGCGCTCCGAAGTCTTCATCCCGGTGGATACCGAGGCTGTTTCCCCGGACACCGTGACGCAACTGGCGCGCTGGAGCGACGAGTTGGCGCTCGACGCGATCTTGTCCACGGACGGCGACGGCGATCGACCGCTGGTGGCCGACGAGCACGGGCTGCCGCTTCGCGGCGACCTTCTGGGATTGATTGCGGCGCGGTTCCTCGGCGCCGGAACGGTCGCGACACCGGTCACGTCCAATTCCGGCCTGGAAGAGGATGGCGGCTTTTCCGTCATCCGCACCCGTGTTGGCTCGCCTTACGTCATCGCCGCCATGGAGGCCGCGATGGCGGACGGCCGAGAGGGCGTTCTCGGCTTCGAGGCGAATGGCGGATTGATGCTGGGTTCGGACTTTACGGTCGAGGGCAAGGTGCTGAAGGCACTTCCGACCCGCGACAGCTTTCTGCCTGCCCTGGCGGCGCTCGGCATGGCCGCCCGAAACGCACAGTCACTGTCAGACCTCACCAAAGCCTTCAGCCTGCCGATCGCATTGAGCGATCGACTGGAAAACTTCGCAACTGAGCGCAGTGGTTCCCTGATGGCGCATATTCGCCGATCGCAGGAAAACCTCTCCGGTTTCCTCTCGCCCATCGGCACAGTGGCGGCGGTCAGCGACATCGACGGAGTGCGGGCCACGCTGGCCGACGGACGGGTTATCCATTTTCGACCTTCCGGTAACGCACCGGAAATGCGGTGCTACGTGGAAGCGAAGAGCACGGGCGAGGCGGAGGACCTGCTGAGACGCGGACTCGATCTCCTGCGCAGCTGGGCGGGATAAACCGGCGACCCGTGTCCGGCGTATTGGTCATGACACAACCGAAGAGGATTTCATGACTAAAACCGCATGGATTACCGGTTCGAGTTCCGGCATTGGCCGGGCGCTCGCCAAAAGACTGGTGGCGGACGGCTATCAGATTGCCGTCAGTGCCCGGAATGCCGGTTCGCTTGCGGAGCTCGCCGCCGAGCACCCCGGGCTAATCTTCGCATATCCGCTCGACGTGACCGATCATGAGGCCGTTCGACAGGTCGTGGACGCCGTGACAGCGGCGCATGGGCCAATTGATCTCGCTGTCTTCGCCGCCGGCTCCTACACCCGCGACTATGCCAAGGATTTCAGCGTCGAGCGAATGCGGCAGATGTTCGATCTCAACGTCATGGGAACGGCGCATTGCCTGGAAGCGGTGATGCCCGGGATGATCGCACGGAAAGCAGGGCATATCGCGGTGGTGGCTTCGGTGACCGCCTATGTGGGTCTGCCGGGCGCTGCGAGCTACGGCGCGACGAAGGCGGCACTCAACAGCCTGTGCGAGGCCCTCCATCCGGAGCTTGCCCAGAATGGCGTGACGCTTTCCGTGGTCAATCCAGGCTTCGTCGCCACGCCGCTGACCGAGAAGAACGACTTTCCCATGCCCTTCCTCGTTTCGTCGGACGAGGCCGCAGACATCATCGCCAAGGGCCTTTCCCAAGAGAAATTCGAGATCATCTTTCCATGGAAGATGGCGCTGGCGATCCGTCTGCTTCACGCGCTCCCGCACAGGCTGCGATTTGCGTTGACACGCAAGATGCTGCGCTCCTGAGGCGAAGGCGGGGCTCGCGCCCCGCCTCGGTATCAGGCCGGCTTGTCGAGCCGGAACTGGACCACATCAATGCGACCGACGCGGAAGCCGACGGCGCAGTAGTGCAGATAGAGACGCCACATCCGATAGAAGCGTCGGTCGAAGCCGAGCGGTTCGATCGACGACCAGCTACCGGTGAAGGCATTGTCCCAGGCGACAAGGGTGCGATCGTAATCGCGGCCAAAACGGAACCGGTCGCCGACCTGCAGACCGGCATGAGCGGCATCCCGCTCGAATGTGGTCACGGACGGCAACATGCCACCGGGAAAGATATAGGTCTGGATGAAATCGGCGCTGCGGCGGTATTGCTCGAAGCGGCTTTCATCAATGGTGATCGTCTGGATCATGGCGTTGCCGCCCGGTGCCAGCCGCTCCTGGACTGCCTTGAAATAGACCGGCCAGTTTTCTTCGCCGACCGCCTCGAACATCTCGATCGAGACGATCTTGTCGAACTGGCCGCGGCAGTCGCGATAGTCTTCCAGCCGGATGTCGGCGCGATCGGCAAAACCTGCCGTTTCCAGCCGTTCGCGGGCGAATTTCGCCTGCTCGACCGACAGCGTCAGGCCGGTGACCCGGCAGCCGGTGGTGCGGATGGCGTGATCGGCAAAACCGCCCCAGCCGCAACCGATCTCCAGCACGTGGTCGTTAGGGCCGATCTTCAGTTCTCGGACGATCCGGGCATATTTGGCTTCCTGCGCTTCGGCAAGCGACTGGCCAGGCGTTTCGTAGAGGGCCGAGGAGTAGGTCATCGTACGATCGAGCCACTGGCTGTAGAAGGCATTTCCCAGATCGTAGTGGAAGGCGATGTTTCGCCGGCTACCTTTTTTGGAATTGCGCCGAAGCTTGTGGCGCAGGCGGGCGATCCACTCGAATACTGCCGAGGATGACAGAATTTTTCCGAGTTCGGCTTCGTTCGCCAAAGCGAATTCCACCACGCTGCCAATATCCGGGCTGTCGAGGTCGCCGTCAATGAAAGCCTGGGCAAAGCCGAGGGTACCGCCAGTCAGGATGCGAAGCACCGGTTTTGCGTTGCGAACGCACAGCGTGGCATGGGGACCCGGGAGCCTGCCGACGGCCACGTGTTCGCCATAGCCTTCGAATTGCAGAGTCAAACGGCCCGTCGAGATGCGGTCGGCCCAGCGGCACAACACCCGCTGCCAGAAGGGAAGGGACGTGGCTATGGACGGAATTTCGCGTTCGGCGTGACTCATTGCTTGTTCATCCCATTGTGCAGAACGATCGTCGAGGCGATCGGCGCGGCCGCAGGCGCATGGCGATAAACCGGAACCCCCTTCAACCAGAGCCGCAGCGCTTCCCAATGAATTCCCCCCATGACTTTGAGTGTCATCAGGGGATAGGTCACCAGCATGCGCAATAAGCCGGCATCCGACAAGGGGGAGCGCCTGCCGGAAAAGACTGCCGTCAGCAAGGGACCTTCACCGTCGCTCTCAGCAATGTGCACACCGACCTTGTCAGCCGGCGGATTGATGCGGAAATTGTATCGGCAATCCATGGGCATGAAAGGCGAGACATACATCTCCTTGGCGCATTCATGGCGCAAGACCTCCCGGTCTTCCTCAACCGGGATCACATAGGTGTGGCGCTCGTTGAAGGTGTTGCAGACTTCATAAAGCACGGCCTGCAGCCGACCTTCACGGTGGTAACAGAAATAGACGGTCAGCGGGTTGAAGACGTAGCCGAGGATACGCGGATAGCAGAGCATGCGTATCTTCGAGCCGCGTGCATCAAGCCCTGCCGCTTCAAGCCGGCCCTCGACCCAGTGCCGCAGCGTTCCGGCATGCCCATCGCCATGATCGGCATCATAGACCGCATAGAGCGCACGGCGATTGTGGCCGAACCAGCGGAGATTGCGATCCAGATCGTCGATCTCGTCGAGATCGATCAGCAACGAAAAGACGCTGTAACGCAATTTGTGCTGCCGGGGACGGGTACGCACATGCACGACGTGACCGGCATAAATGGCGGACTGCCGGTTCATTCGGCAGCCTCAAGCTGGCGAGTGACGACGATGCGACCGGACTCGTTTTCTACCGACCAAGGCCGCCGGACGCCGCCGAGCGCTTCTGCCACCGCGAGACCCGATTGTAGACCGTCCTCATGGAAGCCGCTGCCGAAATAGGCACCGCAATACCAGACATTCCGGTGACCCTGGAGATGCCAGATCTCTCGTTGCGCCTTGATCGCTGCAGCATCGAACAAGGGGTGCTCATAGTGGAAGGTCTGGATGACCTTCGCGGGATCGATCGGACGGCAGGGGTTCAGAGTGACGAACAACGGCGTGGCCGGATCGAGCGACTGAAGCTTGTTCATCCAGTAGGTGACGCAAAGCATGTCGCCCGCACCGTCGCGACGACCGGCCACATAATTCCAGCTCGACCACACCGACTTGCGCTTGGGCATGAGGGCCGTGTCCGAGTGCAGGACGGCCACATTCGGGGTGTACTGAAAGGCTTCCAGCATCGCACGCTCTCGCGCGTCGGCATCCTCAAGGAGATCGAGGCTCTGGTTGGCATGGGTTGCCAGGACAACGTCATCGAAGGTTTCGGCATGACCGTTGATGTCGATGACCTCCACACCGGCCGGCAGGCGGCGAACATGCGCCACGGGCGTGGAGAGACGGACCGTGCCGCGGAAATCTGCGAGGATGCGGGCCACATATTCCCGGCTGCCACCTTTCACTGTCCGCCAGCGGGGGCGATCGGTCAGGGTCAGCAGGCCATGGTTGACGAAAAAGCGGATGAAAGCATGCAGCGGATAGAGCCGCATCTCGGATGCAGTCGTCGACCAGATCGCAGCGCCCATCGGCAGAAGGTGATCTTCCACGAAGGAAGGCGCATAGTTCGCCGAATCGAGGTAATCGCCGAGCGACACGCCTTCCAGGTCCGGGCGCTCAAGCAGCGCCGGCGCCTCGCGGTAAAAGCGCAGGATATCCTTGAGCATACGCCAGAAGCGCGGACGGAACAGATTCGTCTTCTGACCCAGCAACCCGCTCAGTCCGGATCCCGAATATTCGAAGGCGCCTTCGCCCAGAGACGCGGCGAAAGACATGTCGGAGGCGATGGTGGGAACGTCGAGATGCTCGAAAATCTTCACGAGGTTGGGGTAATTGCGGTCGTTATAGACGATGAAGCCGGTGTCGACGGGAGTGCCGCGTTCTCCGACAGGCGCAATCACGGTGTTGGAATGACCACCGGCACGCCCCTCGGTTTCGTAAAGAACGACTTCTGCGCTACGGGACAGGAGCCAGGCACAGGACAGGCCCGAGATACCAGAACCGACCACCGCAATCTTGCGCTTCCCGCCGACTGCGGTCTTCGTGACGCCAATATCCATAGACCACCCATTTCCTTTATCGCGAATCATGTGTTTTGCCACTGATTACGCAAGGGTTTTGCGAGTGGATCGATGCGTGCGAATAAATTCGTGCGGGGTGATCCGATTTTCCGGCCTCGGCGTAGTCGGCTTCATGATCAACATGATTTCCATCCAGGCCGATGCGTGCCACAGTGGTCCCGGGCGTAACGCGCGGCAAGCTGCCGTGACCAAGCCCCAGCGAGGGATAAAAAGCGTTTCGATGACCGGATCGGTTGATGAATTAGAGCCGCATAATTTTTCTGAACTTCTGGCCTGCGTCGGTCGCGATCGCGATGTCGAGGCATTCGAGACGATCTTCAAGCATTATGGGCCGAAGGTGCGGGCCTACATGGCCAAACTTGCCCGGGACGGGCAAGCGGCCGAAGAGCTGATGCAAGAGACCATGCTCGCCGTGTGGAACAAGGCGGCGCAGTTTGATCCGACACGCGGAAACGTTTCGAGCTGGATTTTCACGATCGCGCGCAATCAGCGCATCGATGCCTTCCGGCGGGCCAAACGCCCGGTGTTCGATCCGTCGGATCCGGCTTTCGTTCCCGACGACGTGCCACCCGCAGATGTCGAATTCGAAGGCCGTCAGGAGGCAGATCGCCTTCGGCGCGCCATGGAAACCCTACCACCCGAACAACTCGAACTCCTCAAAATGTCATTCTACAGAGAAGCATCCCACAGCACGATTGCAGCCGAACTCGGACTGCCCATGGGAACCGTGAAATCACGCATCCGGCTGGCATTCGCCAAGCTGCGCGCAGCACTGGAGGAGCGGGCATGACGCTCCACGTCCAACATCATATCAGCGACGAACTGTTGCTCGACTATGCCAGCGGAACGCTCGCCGAAGGCTGGAGCATTGCCGTAGCCACGCATCTCGCGCTTTGCCCGAGCTGCCGCGACCGCTTGTCCTTCATGGAGCATGCGGGCGGCGAGTTGCTGGAGACGGTTGATGTGGATGAACCGGTCAGCGAAGCTGCCAGCTGGACATCGATGATGGGCAAGATCGCCGCGGAGAAGGA
Source organism: Allorhizobium sp. DMC15 (assembly GCF_056314065.1). Taxonomy (NCBI): domain Bacteria; kingdom Pseudomonadati; phylum Pseudomonadota; class Alphaproteobacteria; order Hyphomicrobiales; family Rhizobiaceae; genus Allorhizobium; species Allorhizobium sp. DMC15. The sequence continues at coordinate 105,074 of NZ_JBQUZB010000001.1, read as the reverse complement.
CAGGCCGTCGGTCAAAACACCGGCGCGTGTTTCGGCATCGGGCGAGGCGCTAATTCCGGAGCCACTGCGGTCGTACCTGGGCAGTGATGTCGATGGATTGAAGTGGCGGGCGCTCGGACGGGGTGCCTACCACATCCCGATCAAGACCGGTGATACGGAAAGCCAGGTTCGGCTTTTGAAAATCCCTGCGGGCAAGCCCGTGCCGGAGCATTCGCATGGCGGACGCGAACTGACGCTCGTGCTGAAGGGCGCCTTTACGGATGGCTCGACGGTATTCCGGCGCGGCGATCTGGAAGAGGCGGACGAGACGCTGACGCATCAACCGGTTGCCACACCCGACGAGGATTGCATCTGTCTTGCCGTCACGGATGCGCCGCTGAAATTCAAGAGCCTGATCGTCAGGCTCGTGCAGCCGGTTCTGGGGATATGAGGAGGGCGGGCATTCTGCCCTGCCCTCGTGGAGACGACGCATGACCTATCTGATCGCCTATGTATCGACGGCCGTTGTCTTCTTTGCGCTGGACTACGTGTGGCTGACGCGCGTGGCGATCGGCTTCTACCGCCAGAACATCGGGGAACTGCTGCTTGCCACCCCGAATTTCGCGGCGGCCGGGATCTTCTACCTGTTCTACGTGATCGGCCTTGTCTATTTCGCCGTGATGCCGGCATTGACGGCGAGCAGCGTTGTCACGGCTTTGCTCAACGGCGCGCTACTCGGCCTCCTGGCCTATGGCACCTACGACATGACGAATTTGGCGACGCTTAAGGGCTGGTCTCTTTCCGTTAGCCTGGTCGACATGGCCTGGGGCGCCGTGCTTTCCGCGACGGCGGCTGCCGCCGGTTATCTCGTCGTTTCCCGTTACGCGGCCTGAACGGCGAAAGCCCGGCATCTGGCGGTCTGCACCGGACCGCCCTATCTTGCCCTGATGATCAAACCGGACCTTCTTCTGCATCCGACGCCCGGCGGGCTGTATTGCCCGGCGGGCGATTTTTACGTCGATCCGGTGCGGCCGGTGGGTCGAGCGCTGATCACGCATGGGCATTCCGACCACGCGCGCTCGGGTCATGCGCATGTGCTGGCGACGCGCCAGACGCTCGACATCATGGCGATCCGCTACGGCGAGGATTTTGCCGGGTCGTCGCAAGCGGCCGGCTTCGGCGAGACGATCAACGTGAACGGCGTTTCCGTGCGCTTCCATCCGGCAGGGCATGTGTTGGGATCGGCGCAGATCGAGATCGAAAAGGACGGCACGCGCATCGTCGTTTCCGGCGACTATAAGCGGGGTGTCGATCCGACCTGTGCGAGCTTCGAGCCGGTGCCCTGCGACGTGTTCATCACCGAGGCGACCTTCGGCCTACCGGTCTTCCACCATCCGCCGGCAGCGGGCGAGATCCAGAAGCTGCTCACCTCGCTTCGGCAGTTTCCCGAGCGCAGCCATCTTATCGGCGCCTATGCCCTTGGCAAAGCACAGCGGGTGATCTCGCTGATCCGGCGTGGCGGCTACGACCAGCCGATCTATATCCACGGCTCCCTCGCCAGGCTTTGCGACTACTATGAGAGCGAGGGAATCGATCTCGGCGAATTGCGGCCGGCGACGACCGAGGACAAGAAATCGGGAAGCCTGAAAGGGGCTGTGGTGATCGGTCCGCCGTCGGCTTTCAACGATCGCTGGGCGCGGCGCTTCGAGGACCCACTGCCGATCTTCGCTTCCGGCTGGATGATGGTGCGGCAACGCGCCAAGCAGCGGGGGGTAGAACTGCCGCTCGTCATTTCCGACCATTGCGACTGGCCAGAGCTCCTGGACACGATCCGCGAGGTGAAGCCGCAGGAGGTTTGGGTGACGCATGGGCGCGAGGAGGCGCTGGTGCGCTGGTGCGAGCTTTCAGGCATTGCCGCACGGCCGCTGCATCTCGTCGGTTACGAAGACGAGGGGGATTGAGCCGATGAAGGCCTTTGCCGATCTTCTCGACCGCCTGGTGCTGACCCCAAGCCGCAATGGCAAGCTGACGTTGCTCGTCGATTACTTCAAGACGACACCGGATCCTGACCGGGGTTATGCGCTGGCGGCGCTGACCGAGGGGCTCGACATCAAGGGCGTGAAGCCCGCCTTGCTCAAGGAACTGGTGCTGGAGCGGATGGACCCGGTGCTGTTCCAGTATTCCTACGACTATGTCGGGGATCTCGCCGAGACGATCTCGCTTGTCTGGGAACCCTCGGATATGGAAGCCGCCTCTGAAGAGGACGATCGGCTGTCGGCGATCGTCGAGCGGCTGCAACGGTTGGGGCGCAGCGAAACGCGCGGGGTGATGCGATCACTGTTGGACCGGCTTGATACGTCGGAACGCTTCGCGCTGATCAAGCTGGTGACGGGGGGGCTCCGGATCGGTGTATCCGCGCGGCTCACGAAGCAGGCACTGTCGATCTTCGGCAACAAGGAAGTCACCGAAATCGAGAGCCTGTGGCACGGGCTGAAGCCGCCCTATCTCGACCTTTTCGCCTGGCTGGAAGACCGGACGGATAAACCGGTTCTGGCGACACCGGCGATCTTTCATTCGGTCATGCTGTCGACGCCGGTGGAGGATCGCGACATTGCGACGCTCGATCCGGCGGATTTTGCGGCGGAATGGAAGTGGGACGGGATCCGGGTTCAGCTTTCCTGCGCGGGCGGACGCAACCGGCTCTATTCGCGCTCGGGCGATGATATTTCTGGTGCCTTTCCCGATATCGTCGAGGCGGCGCGGTTCGAGGGGGTCATCGACGGGGAGTTGCTGGTCGGCGGCACATCACGCACCAATGCGCCGACCCGGACCTTTTCCGACCTGCAGCAAAGATTGAACCGGAAGACCGTCACGGCGCGGATGCTGGAGGAGTATCCGGTTTTCGTCAGGGCCTATGACATTTTGTTCGACGGTGCGGAAGATGTCCGGCAGGAGGTTTTTCTCGACCGGCGGTCGCGGTTGAGCGCCCTTGTGGAGCGACAGCCGCCGAACCGTTTCGACCTGTCGCCGCTCGTGCCTTTTTCGAGCTGGGACGAGCTGGAGCGGCTCAGGGCCGACCCGCCCGACCCGGTGATCGAGGGGGTGATGCTGAAACGCTACGACAGCATCTATCAGGCAGGCCGCGCCAAGGGGCCCTGGTTCAAGTGGAAGCGCGATCCGATGAATGCCGATGCGGTGCTGATGTATGCGCAGCGTGGGCATGGCAAGCGATCCAGCTACTACTCCGACTTCACGTTTGGGGTCTGGACGGCCATTCCGGGCCAAGGCGATGTGCTGGTGCCGGTGGGCAAGGCCTATTTCGGCTTTACCGACGAGGAGCTGGAGGTTCTCGACCGCTTCGTGCGCAACAATACCGTGGAGCGGTTCGGGCCGGTGCGCAGCCTGAGAGCCGAGCCGGAGCACGGATTCGTGGTCGAGGTGGCATTCGAAGGGCTGGCGCGTTCGACCCGGCACAAGTCGGGGATCGCGATGCGGTTTCCGCGCATCGCGCGGCTGAGGCAAGACAAGCTGCCGAAGGACGCCGACCGGCTGGAGACACTGGTCGCCATGCTGGAGGGTTAGACCGCTCCGGCGTTTTGAGCCTCAGCGGGTGGTGAGGCAGCGGGAGACGCTGTCCTGCCAGCCGGCAATGGCGGCTTCCCGTTCACCCGTCTCCATCGATGGCTCGAAGCGGCGGTCCCGTTTCCAGGTGGCGGCAAAGCCAGCCTGGTCGGGCCAGAGGCCGGCGCGGGAGCCGGCAAGCCAGGCGGCGCCTAGAACCGTGGTTTCGAGCACGACGGGACGATCGACCGGGGCGGCCAGGATGTCAGCGAGGCGCTGCATGGTCCAGTCGGAGGCGACCATGCCGCCATCCACACGCAGAACCGTTTGCGAACTCGCGCCGGTCCAGTCCTTTTTCATTGCTTCGAGAAGATCATGCGTCTGGTAGGCGACGCTTTCGAGCACGGCGCGGGCAAATTCGGCGGGGCCGGTGCCACGGGTCAGGCCGAAGATGGCGCCGCGCGCATCGGCGTCCCAATGGGGCGCGCCTAGGCCGGTGAAGGCGGGCACGAGATAGACGCGCTGGTTCGGGTCAGCCTTGCTGGCGAGCGCATCGGTTTCAGAGGCGACCTTGACGAAGCCCATCTGGTCACGGAGCCATTGGACGGCGGCGCCTGCGATGAAGATCGAACCTTCGAGCGCATAGGTTGTCTTGCCGTTCAGGCGATAGGCGATGGTGCTCAGGAGGCGGTTCGACGACGTAACGCGGTCCGTGCCGGTGTTGAGAAGGGCGAAGCAGCCCGTGCCGTAGGTGGATTTCATCATGCCCGGTTCGAAGCAGGCATTGCCGATGACCGCGGCCTGCTGATCGCCGGCCACGCCGAGGATCGGGATTTCCGCGCCGAGCACCGTCTTGTCGGTGGTGCCGAAATCGTCGGCGCAATCCTTGACCTCGGGCAGCATGGCGCGCGGGATGTCGAGGATGGAGAGAAGCTCGTCGTCGAAGCGGTTTTCGCCGATGTCGTAGATCAGCGTGCGCGAGGCATTGGTCGCATCCGTGGCGTGGACCTTGCCGCCGGTCAGCTTGTAGATGAGCCAGCTATCGACCGTGCCGAAGCAGATCTCGCCGTTTTCGGCGCGGGTCTTCAGGCCATCGACGTTTTTCAGCAGCCAGGAGAGCTTGGTGCCGGAGAAATAAGGATCGAGCAGCAGGCCGGTCTTCTGGGTGAAGAGCGCCTCCAGGCCCTTGTGCTTCAGCTCGTCGCAGAAGCGGGCGGTGCGGCGGTCCTGCCAGACGATGGCGCGATGAGCCGGCTGGCCGGTCTTGCGGTCCCAGACGACGACGGTTTCGCGCTGGTTGGTGATGCCGATGGCGGTGATGTCGGTAATCTTGATCTTTGCGGCCGATAGCGCCTTTTCGATCGTCGCGAGCACACTCTGCCAGATCTCGTCTGCATCATGTTCGACCCAGCCGGAATCGGGAAAGTGCTGGGTGAACTCCTGCTGGGCGACACCGACGATGTGCATCTCGTGATCGAAGATCATCGAGCGGGTCGAGGTGGTGCCCTGGTCGATGGCCAGAATGTAACCGCTCATCAGGCTGAGACTCCTTAAGTGAAGAAGCCGGGGCGTAGATTTCGCCCCGGCGATTGTCAATGATCAGGGTCTGATCCGGCTCACTTCTGCCAGCTCTTGACCAGTTCGTCGTAGTTGACGGTGATCGGCTTTTCTTTCTCGTTCTCGATCTTCAGCTGCGGTGCCAGGTTGCCCTTGGCGACAGCGTCCTTGTTCCAATATTCGAGATCGTGCTCTTCGGCGAGCGCCGGACCGATGTCACCCTGAACGCCTGCGCGTTCCAGACGCTGCAGGACCTTTTCCTGCTCGGCGCAAAGCGAGTCCATGGCTTCCTGCGCGGTCTTCGCACCCGAGGATGCGTCACCGATTGCCTGCCACCACAGCTGAGCCAGCTTCGGATAGTCCGGGATGTTCGTACCGGTCGGCGACCACTGAACGCGGGCCGGCGAACGATAGAACTCGATCAGACCACCGAGGTTCGGCGCACGGTCGGTGAAGGACTTGTGCTGGATCGTCGATTCGCGGATGAGGGTCAGGCCTACGTGGCTCTTCTTCACGTCCACGGTCTTCGAGGTGACGAACTGCGCATAGAGCCAGGCGGCCTTGGCGCGGTCGTCAGGGGTCGACTTCATCAGGGTCCAGGAACCGACGTCCTGATAACCGAGCTTCATGCCGTCCTTCCAGTAGACGCCGTGCGGGCTCGGAGCAAAACGCCACTTCGGCGTGCCGTCCTCGTTGACGACCGGCAGGCCCTTCTTGACGAAGTCGGCAGTGAACGCCGTGTAGGTGAACATCTGCTGAGCGACGTTGCCCTGAGCAGGTACCGGACCGGCTTCACCGAAGGTCATGCCCTGGGCTTCCGGCGGCGCATAGGCCTTCAGCCAGTCGAGGTACTTCTGGATGGCGTAGACTGAGGCAGGGCCGTTGGTGTCACCGCCGCGGGCGACGCAGGAGCCGACCGGCTGGGACTTTTCATTGACCTTGATGCCCCATTCGTCGACGGGCAGACCGTTCGGCAGGCCCTTGTCGCCGTTGCCGGCCATGGAGAGCCAGGCATCGGTGAAGCGCCAGCCGAGCGACGGGTCCTTCTTGCCGTAGTCCATATGGCCGAAGACCTTCTTGCCGTCGATTTCGCGACCGGTGAAGAATTCGGCGATGTCTTCGTAAGCGGACCAGTTGACCGGGACGCCGAGGTCGTAGCCGTACTTGGCCTTGAAGTCGGCCTTGTTCTTTTCGTCGTTGAACCAGTCGTAGCGGAACCAGTAGAGGTTGGCGAACTGCTGGTCGGGCAGCTGATAGAGATCGCCGTCCGGAGCGGTCGTGAACTTGGTGCCGATGAAGTCAGCAAGATCGAGGCCGGGGTTGGTGACGTCCTTGCCTTCGTTGGCCATCCACTTGGTCAGCGAGCGGGCCTGCTGGTAGCGCCAATGGGTACCGATCAGGTCGGAGTCGTTGACATAGGCGTCGTAGATGTTTTCACCCGACTGCATCTGGGTCTGCAGCTTTTCGACGACGTCGCCTTCGCCGATCAGGTCATGGGTGATCTTGATGCCGGTGATCGCGGTGAAAGCCGGGGCCAGAACCTTGGACTCGTATTCATGGGTGGCGATGGTTTCGGAAACGACCTTGATCTCCATGCCGGCAAAGGGCTTTGCCGCATCGATGAACCACTGCAGTTCGGCTTCCTGGGCGGCGCGGTCGAGCGTCGACATATCGCCGATCTCAGTGTCCAGGAACTTCTTCGCCGCTTCCATGTCGGCGAATGCCACGCCGGTCATGGCGAGCAGCATGGCCGCTGTCGTTGTCAAAAGGTGCTTTCGCATTTTCGTCCTCCCTAAGGTTGCGATTGCAGAGTTGAAGTCATCAGGATGGCAGCCTCCCGCCGCCATCCGCCGTTGTCCGGCCCTATACGTAGCGGAATACGCCGATGGCGTAGACCACGGACAGAGCGAGAGCCCACCACAGGTTCGGCCCAACAAGGCCGAGCCAAGCGAGATGAATGAAGGCCGAGCCGAGCAGCGACACGAACAGGCGGTCGCCACGGGTTGTCTCGAACCTGAGTATGCCAACCCGGGGATTGCCGCCGGGCGAGACATATTCCCACACCGCCATCGAGACGATCAGCGTCAGGATCGCGATGAAGAAAAGCGCCGTCGGAAGCGTCCAGGCCATCCATGTGAAGTTCATCGACGCCTCCTCAGACGCGGCCCAGGGCAAAGCCCTTGGCGATGTAATTGCGAACAAAATAGATCACGAGCGCGCCCGGGATGATGGTCAACACGCCGGCGGCGGCGAGCACGCCCCAGTCCATGCCGGATGCCGAAACCGTGCGCGTCATGATGGCGGCGATCGGCTTGGCATCGGTCGTCGTCAGCGTGCGGGCAATCAGAAGCTCGACCCAGGAGAACATGAAGCAGAAGAAGGCGGCGACTCCGATGCCGGAGGCGATCAGCGGGATGAAGATCTTCACGAAGAAGCGCGGGAAAGAGTAACCGTCGATATAGGCGGTTTCGTCGATTTCCTTCGGTACGCCGGACATGAAGCCTTCCAGGATCCAGACCGCCAGCGGCACGTTGAACAGGCAGTGGGCGAGTGCCACAGCGATATGCGTGTCGATGAGGCCGAAGGCCGAATAGAGCTGGAAGAAGGGAAGCGCAAAGACGGCCGGCGGCGCCATGCGGTTGGTGAGCAACCAGAAGAACAGGTGCTTGTCACCGAGGAAGCGATAGCGCGAGAAAGCGTAGGCTGCCGGAAGTGCCGCAGCGACCGAGATCACCGTGTTCAGGCAGACATAGATGATCGAGTTGATATAGCCCTTGTACCAGGACGGATCGGTGAAGATCACGGCATAGTTGGCAAGCGTCGGATTGACCGGCCAAAGGGACAGCGCGCCGGTGATTTCCGAATTGGTCTTGAAGCTCATGTTGACCAGCCAATAGATCGGCAGCAACAGGAAGATGATGTAAACCGTCGGGATCAAGAACCCGAAGCGCGAACGATCGTCGGAACTGCTCATCGAGTGCGCCTCCTTACTGGCTCTTTGCGTCGCTGACGGTCATCACGGTGTAGAAGACCCATGACATCAGCAGGATGATCAGGAAGTAGATGATGGACATGGCGGCCGCCGGACCGAGGTCGAACTGGCCGACGGCCATCTTGACCAGGTCGATCGACAGGAAGGTCGTGGAGTTGCCGGGGCCACCGCCGGTGACGACAAAGGGCTCGGTGTAGATCATGAAGCTGTCCATGAAGCGGAGCAGCACGGCGATCAGAAGCACGCGCTTCATCTTCGGCAGCTGGATGTAGCGGAAGACGGAGAAGCGGGAGGCACCATCGATCTTGGCGGCCTGGTAATAGGCATCCGGGATCGAGACGAGGCCGGCGTAGCAGAGCAGCACGACGAGGCTGGTCCAATGCCAGACGTCCATGGCGATGACCGTGATCCAGGCATCGACCGGATCCTGAGTCAGGTTGTAATCGATGCCGATGGCGTTCAGGACGTAGCCGAGAAGACCGATGTCGACGCGGCCGAAGACCTGCCAGATGGTGCCGACGACGTTCCACGGAATGAGAAGCGGCAGGGCCATGAGCACCAGGCAGACCGGCACGCCCAGACCCTTTTTCGGCATGTTGAGCGCGATCAGGATGCCGAGCGGGACCTCGATCGCCAGGATGATCATCGAGAAGATGAGATTGCGAACCAGAGCGTCCCAGAAGCGGTCCGACGACAGGATTTCGGCGAACCAGTCGGTGCCGGCCCAGAAGAATTCGTTGTTGCCGAAAGTGTCCTGAACGGAATAGTTGACCACGGTCATCAGCGGGATGACGGCCGAGAAGGCCACCAGCAGCAGGACCGGAATGACCATGAACCAGGCCTTGTTGTTCCAGGTCTTTTCCATCGTCAGCCCTCCAGACCTACGCGCCAGGAATCGGCGAAGATGCCGATGCCCGCTGGGTCGAACGTGATTTTTGGATCGGTCGGAATGTCGGCGTCTTCCGAAACCACGATCGACAACGGCTGGTCGCAGAAACGCGCCCGGACGATCTTCTGGCGGCCGATGTCTTCGACCTTCGTGACCGTGACCGGCATGCCTTCGCGTCCCAGGCGAACGAATTCGGGACGAATGCCGAGTTCAAGCTTCGACTGAGAAGCGAGCTTGGGTGCACCGGGAAGCGCGATCGACTGGTCGCCGACGGTGGCGGTCGTGCCGCTGACTTTGGCCGGCATGACGTTCATGCCCGGCGAACCAATGAAATAGCCGACGAAGGTGTGGCTCGGGCGTTCGAAAAGTTCGGCCGGCGTTCCGATCTGAACAATCTGGCCGTCATACATCACGACGACCTTGTCGGCGAAGGTGAGGGCTTCGGTCTGGTCGTGGGTGACATAGACCATGGTGAAGCCGGACTGGCGGTGCAGGCGCTTCAGCTGCGAACGCAGGACCCATTTCATATGCGGATCGATGACGGTCAGCGGCTCATCGAAGAGGATGGCGTTGACGTCGGAACGCACCAGGCCACGGCCGAGCGAAATCTTCTGCTTCTGGTCGGCGGTCAGACCTTGGGCGCGCTTTTTCGCCATGGGCTGGAGGTCGATCATGTCGAGGATCTCGTTGACCCGCTTGTTGACCTGATCTTCCGGTACATGGCGGTTGCGCAGCGGGAAAGCGAGGTTGTCGTAGACAGTCATGGTGTCGTAGACGACCGGAAACTGGAAGACCTGGGCAATGTTGCGCGCCTGGGTCGGCAGCGTGGTCACGTCGACGCCGTCGAATTCGATGCGGCCATCGGAGGGGTGCAAGAGACCCGAAATGATGTTGAGAAGGGTGGTCTTGCCACAGCCCGACGGGCCTAGAAGCGCGTAGGCACCGCCGTCATCCCACTCGTGATGCACTTCCTTGAGGGCGTAATCTCCAGCAGCACGAGCGGCCGGGGTGTAGGCGTGGCGGATATGGTCGAGATTGATGCGCGCCATGTGGTCCTCCCTCACGCGGCCAGTTCGGGCGAAGCGCCAAGGGCGCGGCCCGCGGCACCGAAGGCCATCAGGTGTCGGGTGTCGATGAAGACGTCGATGTCCCGGTCGGGTTCGATGTCGTGAATGCCGTGCTCGAGGCTGACCCAGCGGGCATTGCCGTATTCGACGTGGATGAAGCTTTCCGAGCCAGCGATTTCCGAGACAAGGGTGCGGGCCGTGAGACCGGCGGAGCCATCCGATGGGGACAGGGAGAGGTGGTGCGGATGGAAAGCAATCGTGACCGGGCCGTCCGGGATCGCGGCCAGATGGGCCGGGACCGGAAGAACCATCCGTCCATCGCGCTGGAACTGGTTCGACACCTTCACCACGTCCAGGGTATTGAGCGGCGGATCGGCGAAGATGCGGGCCGAAGCGAGATCGGCAGGCTTACGATAGACCGAGATGGTGCTGCCGAACTGGGTGATGCGGCCTTCGCTGAGGGTTGCCGTATTGCCGCCGAGCAGAAGAGCTTCCGAAGGTTCGGTGGTGGCGTAGACGAAGATGGCGCCCGATTCGGCGAAGATCTTGGGCAGTTCTTCGCGCAGTTCTTCACGCAGCTTGTAGTCGAGATTGGCAAGCGGTTCGTCGAGCAGGACGAGATTGGCCTTTTTGACGATCGCACGGGCGAGCGCCGTGCGCTGTTGCTGGCCGCCGGAGAGACTGAGCGGCGTGCGATCGAGATAAGGGGTGAGCCGAAGGAGATCGGCCGCCTTGCGGACTTCGCGGTCGATCGTTGCCTGATCGACGCCCTTGACCCGCATCGGCGAGGCGATGTTCTCGTAGACCGTCAGGGCGGGATAATTGATGAACTGCTGGTAAACCATGGCGACCTGGCGCTTCTGCACCGGCACGCCGGTCACATCGACCCCGTCGAAGAAGACGCTGCCGGATGTGGGCTTGTCGAGGCCCGCCATCAACCGCATCAGCGAGGTCTTGCCCGAAAGCGTGGGGCCGAGCAGGACGTTCAGCGTACCCCGCTGCAACGTCAGGTCGGTAGGATGAATGTGATAATCCACCCCCACCATTTTCGAGACTTTACGCAGTTCCAACATGTTTCCTCGGGCCTCCTCCAAACCGTCGGTATCTTCGCTTCGGCCTCAGGCCGCAGCCATCAACCCCATATATCCGTCCAGCCCTTCCGCCTCCTCTGGCGTCAGGAACAATCCCTGCTTCGTCCGGCGCCACAGCACGTCTTCGGCCGTGACAGCCCATTCGCGTTCGATCAACCAGCGAACTTCCGCCTCGTATAGCGTGCCGCCGAAATAACGGCCCAGATCCTCGAGCGTCCGTGCGGCACCAAGAATGGCATGGGCATCCGTGCCGTAGCAGCGGATCAGCCGCTCGGCATGAGCCCGCTGCAGGAAGGGATAGGCTTTCAGCAGTTTCTCCACGGTCGCCTCGTAGGCGTTGACGCCGAAATCACCGCCGGGAAGCTGGCTGCCGGCCGTCCAGGATGTGCCCTTCGAACCGATGGTTTCACCAATCTTTTCCAACGCATGCTCGGCCAACCGGCGATAGGTGGTGAGCTTGCCGCCGAAGACGTTGAGCAGCGGCGCCTCGCCTTCCCGCGCTTCGACCTTCAGCACGTAGTCACGGGTCGCTTCCTGGGCCTTGGAGGCGCCATCATCGAAGAGCGGGCGCACCGCCGAATAGCTCCAGACGATGTCATCAGGAACGACCGGCTCCTGGAAATACTCGCTCGCCGCGCCACAGAGATAGTTCACCTCTTCGGGGCTGATGCGAACATCCTTCGGATCCTCGGTATAGTCGCGGTCCGTCGTGCCGATGAGGGTAAAGTCGCGCTCGTAGGGGATGGCGAAGATGATGCGATTGTCCGGGTTCTGGAAGAAATAGGCGCGCGGATCGTTGAACTTCTTCTTTACGATGATGTGGCTGCCCTGGACGAGCCGGACATTGTGCACGTTGTTGCGGCCGAAGGCGCCGGCGAGCACCTGATCGACCCAGGGACCGGCGGCATTGACCAACATGCGGGCGCGGTGCGTGGAGACCGATCCGTCGCGCTTGCGGGTGGTGATGACCCAGACGCCCTCTTCGCGCTTCGCCGATGTCACACGCGAGCGGCTGAGGATGGTGGCACCGCGGATTTCGGCATCGCGGGCATTCAAGACCACCATGCGGGCGTCATCGACCCAGCCGTCGGAATATTCGAAGGCCTTGGAGAAGATCGGCTTCAGCGGCTTGCCGGCCGGATCGCGGCGCAGATCGAGCGTGCGCGTTGCGGGCAGGAGCTTACGGCCACCGAGGTGGTCATACAGGAAAAGGCCAAGGCGGATGAGCCAGGCCGGGCGAATGCCGCCCTTCTGGAAAGGCAGGACGAAACGCAGCGGCCAGATGACATGCGGCGCCATCGCCCAGAGCACTTCGCGCTCCATCAGCGCTTCGCGGACCAGTCGGAATTCGTAGTGTTCGAGGTAGCGCAGGCCCCCATGGATCAGCTTGGTGGCGCCGGACGACGTGCCGGAGGCGAAATCATTCATTTCCGCCAGGGCGACGGAATAACCACGGCCAGCCGCGTCACGCGCGATCCCACACCCGTTGATCCCGCCACCGATCACAAACAGATCGTAGATAGGCTGCCCCGACATCGTTCCTCCCTGTTTTCGCACTGCAGCATTTGCTGCGATAGCGAAAGTCTGGATATCTAAAACGCAATTTAAACGAATGTCAAACGAAAGTTATTCGGCTTCGATCGCGGCTGTAGCGACGGATGTTTCGATCATGCGGACATCATTGTCGAGGCAGATCGAGCGGATGCTGTCGGAGGGACAGTGATCGGTTATGAAGGTCTGCACCTGCGATATATGGCCGATGCGAACGGGTGCGGTCCGTTCGAACTTGGAGGCATCCGTGACCAGAATGACGTGTCGCGCGTTGGCAATGATGGCCTGGGCGACTTTCACTTCGCGGAAATCGAAATCGAGCAGCGCGCCGTCTTCATCAATCGCGGATACACCGATGACGGCGAAATCGACCTTGAATTGACGAATGAAATCGACGGCTGCTTCGCCGACGATACCGCCATCAGAACCCCGCACGACACCGCCCGCGATGACCACCTCGATCGAGGGAAAGACACGCAAGCGGTTGGCAACATTGATATTATTGGTAATGACCATCAATTCCTTGTGGTCGACCAGGGCGTCGCCCACCGCTTCCGTTGTGGTGCCGATGTTGATGAAGAGCGAGGAGTTGTCGGGAATGAGATCGGCTGCGGCCCGGCCGATCGCCTGCTTCTCGGTCGCGGCCATCGAGCGGCGCGCTTCGTATTTGACGTTTTCGTTTCCGCTGGGGAACACCGCGCCGCCATGAATGCGGTTCAGCGCGCGGGCATCGCACAGATCGTTGAGATCCTTGCGAATCGTCTGGGGTGTCACCGCGAACCGGGCTGCCAGTTCATCCACGAGAACGCGGCCATATTCCTTGGCGAGCGTCATGATTTCCGTCTGTCGGGCCGAAAGCAGCATCTCCATCCCCTACTCTTTCGTTTTTCTTCAACCTAAGTCAAAACGAACCAAGGGCAACAGAAATCTGAACAGTGCTTATCGGCGCCTCAGAAGAAGAATGAAGGATAGGCCCCCGACGAGACCGGTGATCACGCCGATCGGCACGTCCTCCGGGGCCATGATCGTGCGGGAGACGACGTCGGCGAGGATCAGAACCACCGCGCCAACCAAGGCCGACAGCGGGATGACGCGGACATTGTCGCTGCCGCCGGTCAGGCGAACAAAATGCGGAACCAATAGTCCGACGAAACCGATCGCGCCGGAAAAGGCGACCATCACGCCCGTCAACAGCGCCGTCACCACAAAGAGTTCCGCGCGAAAGCGGGCAACGGGCACCCCCAAGGTGGCTGCCGTTTCATCGCCCATGGCGAGCGCATTGATTTCGCGGGCACGCAGGACAAGGAAGACAAGGGAGGCGGCAAGCGTGGCCGCCGGATAGACAAGATGGCTCCATTCGGCGAGGCCGAGGCCGCCGAGCATCCAGAAGATCACCGTATGCGCGGCGCGCGGATCGCCAAGAAAGATCGCGAGATTGCCGAGCGAGGTGGCGATGAAAGCGACGGCAACGCCCGACAGAACTAGCCGGTCCGGTGCGGCTCCGGTCATGCGGGTGACGGCGACGACGGCCATTGTGGCGCAGAGCGCGCCGGCGAAGGCGAAGAGCGGAACCGTGATGACGCCGAAGATCAGTCCGGTGTGGAGGAGCGCGATGATCGCCCCCAATGCACCGCCCGAGGAGACGCCAAGCAGATGCGGATCGGCGAGCGGGTTGCGGGTAATCGACTGGAGGACGGCGCCGACGACTGCGAGACCGGCGCCAACGAGAGCGGCCAAAAGCACGCGCGGCAGCCGCACTTCCCAGACGATGCTGTCGCGGCCAGCCGACCAGGTCTGCTCGAAGAGGTCCGGCGCGGCATGGTGGCCGAGGATCGACCATACCATGCCGACGGGAATACGCGCCGAGCCGAGCGAGACCCCGAGGGTGATGCAGAGGAGGAGCAGCCCGAGTGGGCCGACCGTCCAGAGGAAGATCCTGCTGCCGCGCATCGCGTTCCTGTTTTTTAAAAATGCAGCCGGTCGCGGCCTCAGAGTATAAGCTGAGGCCGGTCAGCCGGCATTACATGTTGCGCGGGTGGAAAGCCTCGGCGAGGCGTTCGATGGCGGCGACATTGCGTGGACCAGGTGTCGCCTCGACATAAGCGAGCACGACGAAACGATCATTCTTGACGGCGTCGAGGTTCTTGAATGCCGGGTTTTCCTTCATGAAGGCGATCTTCTGCTCGGCGGTGACATCGCCATAGTCGACGATGACGATCACCTCAGGATTGCGGTCTATCACCGGCTCCCAGGAGACCTCCGTCCAGCTCTTTTCGACATCCTCCATGATGTTGATGCCGCCGGCGGCCTCGATCATGGCCGTCGGAATGCCGAAACGGCCAGAGGTGAACGGCTTTTCGGTGCCCGAATCGTAGACGAACACGCGAACGGGCTCCTTGATGGTGCCGATGCGCTCCTGGACCTTTGTCAAACCGGTCTTGTAACCGGCGACCAGGGCCTCTGCCCGATCCTCGACGCCGAAAATCGTGCCGAGGTTGAGCAGGTCGACGAACATGTCGTCCATGGTGGGTTTGGCCTTGGCCATGATGTGGCTGCAGGATTCCGTCAGTTCATAGACCTTGATGCCAAAGGGGCTGAGCGTCTCGGGCGTCACTTCGCCGCCGACCTTCATGCCGTAGTTCCAGCCGGCAAAATAGAAATCGGCATCGGCTTCGAGCAGGACCTCCTTGCTCGGATATTTGGGAGAAAGCTCGGGCAGTTCCTTCACACCTTCGCGCAGGCTCTCATCCAGCGTCTTCCAGCCAGAGATGCCGGTATAACCGACCATGCGGTCCTGCAGTTTCAGGGCCAGCATCATTTCGGTGAGATTGACGTCATTGGAGACTGCGCGTTTGGGGGCCTCCTCGAACGTGACATCGCGGTTGCAGCTCTTCACCGTGACAGGAAAGGCGCCGGCTGCCGAAGCGGCGAGGACAGCGATGAGGAATGTGGCGGCGGAGGACAGGCGGAACGAGACCATCTTGGTTCTTTCGAAATCAGGAGTTGGCAAGGGAGAATGAAAAGCGCGAGGAGCCGGCACTCGCCATATGCTGGCGTTCGGCGAGAACGCCGAAGGTGCCGGAAATGGCATGGTCGGTCAGGACCTCGTCGGGGTGGCCGAAGGCCGTCATGCGGCCCGACTGCATCAGCGCGACATGGGTGGCGAAATCGGCTGCGAGATTGATGTCGTGCAAGGTGGTGACGATTGTCAGCCGCAAGGTGGCCAGTAGGGCCAGGATCTCCAGCTGATGACGGATATCGAGATGGTTGGTCGGCTCGTCGAGGATGATGACCTCCGGATTTTGCGCGAGCGCGCGCGCCACGAGAACGCGCTGCTTCTCACCGCCGGACAGCGTGGAGAACTGACGGGACGCAAGGGAGAGCAGATCCAGATGTTCCAGTGCATGGCGGGCTTCGTCGCGGTCCTGCGCAGTCCAGCCGGTCAAGCCTTCCCGCCAGGGTACGCGTCCCATCAAGACGACGTCCTGGACGGTGAAGGGAAAATCGGCCGGCATTTCCTGCAACACGACGGCAACCCGGCGGGCAACCTGACGGGGCGTCAGATCGGCGATGTCCTGGCCATCGACTTCTACCCTGCCCTCAAGCGGCGTCACACCGCGATAGAGGCAACGCAGAAGTGTCGTCTTGCCGGCGCCGTTCGGGCCTACAATGGCGAGGCGATCCCCGCCCCCGATCGAAAAGGAGACGTTGCGCACAAGAAACTGCGAGGTTCTGGGTCCCCAACCGAGGTCAACTGCCCTGACGGATATGCCCCTGGTATCACAACTCATCGTCCAACCCTCCCCAAGAGAAAGGCAGCGGTCACGCCGTGTATTCCAGCAGGCCTGCTGAAACTATCGCTGATGATGTCCGGCAAGTCTTTCCTCCGCAGGACTTCTCCGGAGGCAAAATGGCAACCATGAAGCCGCGCGAAAGACGCGGTCTGCAAGCCAGTTCGTATCCATCGGAACACCCCGTCCGCTACGTTTCTCACTCATCTGACGGCAGGTCTCCTGGCTTGCGAATATCTGTCGTCCATCTGCCTTCCCACGATCGCTCGCAGTGGCCCGACGCTTTCGCGCCGCGAGAATGGACGGCAATCCGCTTACAGTTGCGGGGGCAGCCACGGTCTTGGTCCCTACAGGGTCTTCCGCACCGTGTTCCCTATTAATCCCCTCGGAGTCATCCGGTGGGGGAACCGTCGCCTCCTGCATAGAGCCTCCGCGACAGACTGGTCAAGCATGTCCTGCGTCAATTGTTCGATATGTAATAACATTACATTCGTCAACCGATTTTGATCGCGGAAGCGGAATTTTCGTCAGGCCATCGAATTGTTGGTCTTTCAAGGCACGGACCGCAGGCGATCTGCTGCGTGCTCATCGATCAACCGTGCGCCGCGCTGCCGCGTTGCGTAGCGCCAGACCCACTGGATGCTGACCAACAGCCGCTTCTCGAAGTTGACGAGCAGCCAGACATGAACGATCGCCCAAAGGAACCAGGCAAGGCGCCCCTTCAAATGCCATCGGCCGAAATCGAATATTGCGGCGTTGCGGCCGATGACTGCGGTATTGCCCCGGTTGCGAAAGGCGAACGGTCCCGGGGTTCTGCCGGACAAGAGTTCCGCGCGCAGCGCCTTCCCCAGATAGGTGCCCTGCTGCTTGGCCACTTGGGCAAGTGCCGGCAGGGGTTTTTCGTCAGCGCCGAGGGTGAGTGCCGTGTCGCCGAGTGCGTAGATGCCCGGCCGGCCGGGCACGGTAAGATCGGCATTGACCGGGATACGGCCCGCAGCGCCGGGTTCGACGCCGAGCCAACGGGCAGCCGGTGACGCCTTGACGCCGGCGCCCCAGACGATGGAACCAGCGGGGAGCCATTCTCCCGCGATACGAATGCGTGTCGCCTCTATCTCTTCCACTGCGGATTTCACACGGATTTCGACGCCGATCCGGGTCAGATAGTTCGCGGCATAATCGGCCAGATCCTCCGGAAAGCCCGCCAGAATCCTGGGCCCCGCCTCGACCAGCAGAACGCGAAACTGGTCGTGAGCGAGGCTGTCGAAGTCATTGGCGATCATGAAGGTGCCGAGTTCCGAGATCGCTCCTGCCATCTCCACGCCTGTCGGGCCGCCACCCACGACCACGCTCGTGAGAAGCCTGCGCTTCTCGCTCTCGTCCGTGCTGCGTTCGGCCCGTTCGAAGGCGAGCAGAAGGCGGTGGCGGATCTGGCGGGCCTCGTGCACCGATTTGAGGCCGGGCGCGTGCTTGTGCCAGTCGGGATGACCAAAGTAATTGTATTCTGATCCCGTCGCGATGACGAGGCGGTCATAGGAAATGCGGGCGCCGTCGGCGAGCAGCGCCTGCTTTGCCTCCACGTCTATCCCGGAGACTTCGCCCATCAGCACGCGGATGTTGTCATAACGCGCAAGGGTGCGACGAATCGGTTCTGAAACGTCGGCGGGTGAGAGGGCGGCGGTTGCGACCTGGTAGAGCAGCGGCTGGAACAGATTGTGGTTGCGGCGGTCGATGACGGTAACCCTGACATCACTGTTGCCGAGCGCTTTTGCGCAGGCCAGGCCGCCGAAACCCGCACCGATGATGACCACGTGTGGCTTCGTCATCCTTTTTCTCCCATGCCTCGCGTTGAAGTCCATCCGACAAACAGAAGCCGCCGGCGAATGTTCCGGGGGAACCGTCGCATGAAACTGCGGTTGGAAGGGAGATGAAAACGCAGGAGATCAAAATGGGTATGAACGGTCCAAAGGACGGCAAAGCAGGAACGACGGACCAGTCCCCGCGCTGGGAAGGGCCACAGGAGAACCGGCCACGCGGCTATCTGCCGGCAGAAGACAACCCCGACATCGACCGCGATGCCAAAGGCGAAAACCTGTCGGACCCGGTCAAACGGAACCTGGGCGATGCAATGAAGACATCGGACGACGACGCACAGTGAGCCTAGCGCCGAACTCGAAGAGGGCGCGGGGTCAGACAGTTCTTGCAGAGAGAGGAACACACGCGCGCACATGATTGCGCTTGGTGCCAACCAGTACCGATCGCAGTCCGTCAAAAACCATGTTCCCGCTGTGGAACAATTGGAACTCTGGGCCGTTTGATCGTCAGTATGTTCCCCCAACCTCCCCCGGCAGCCTCAGGGCTCCCACCTCGATCCCGCTTCGGCGGGATCGTTTTTATTTGGGCAAAGAGTGCGATCGATCGTCGCCCGCCACCGGTTTCAAGGATTGCTGATATCGCCGGTCGCGCTTGGCGGTAAGCCGGGAACGGAATCGTGCCGTGTCGGCGCATCGGTTGGGGCCGTTTGGGTGTCATCCTGTAGCAGTTCAGCGGCAAACACCATGACGAGCGCAATCGCCAAGGCGGCCAGTATCGCCACGAGTTGCCATTTCCTGTTCATCTGCTCTCTCCCTGATCGGACACGAGTTCCAACCGGCCAAAAGCTGGGTGGTTCCTGGCGGCTGCTTGCCTCGGCGCCATTTGACAGCGGCTCGCAAACTTGGCAGCACTGTTTCCATCGGGGAGGCGAGGTGTCATGGCGCGGCGCAGTGAAGGACAGACAAGACTGGACGATGCCGCGCGGGCCGGCTGGCTCTACTATGTTTCGGGTCGCACCCAAGATGAAATCGCAGCCCTCATGGGCATCTCACGTCAGAGCGCTCAACGTCTGGTCTCGTTGTCGATCGCGGAACGCCTGATCAAGGTCCGGCTGGATCATCCGATTGCGGCCTGCCTCGAACTGGCGGAAGCGCTGAAGGACCGGTACGGTTTGCGGCAGGTTGAGATCGTTCCCTCCGATCCCGAATCGGAATCGGCGACGGTGGGCGTGGCCGAAGCCGGCGCTGCGGAACTCGAACGCTGGCTCAAACAATCCGATCCCCTGGTTATCGCCATGGGGACCGGCCGCACGCTGCGCGCCATGATCGACCAGTTGTCGCCGATCGAGTGTCCGCAACACAAGATCGTCTCGTTGACCGGCAATATCAGTCCGGACGGGTCTGCCGCCTATTTCAACGTCATTTTCTCGATGGCGGATGCGATCAAGGCGCCGCATTTTCCCATGCCTTTGCCGGTCATCGTCTCTTCCCCCGAGGAAAAGGCGTTGCTTCATGCGCAGCCGCTGGTCGCGCCGACGATCGCGCTCGGACAGAAATCCGATGTTACCTTCGTGGGTATCGGAGATATCGCACTCACAGCCCCCCTCCTCGTCGACGGCTTTTTGAAGCGGGACGAAATGGAGGACCTTCTCAAGGCCGGCGCCGTCGGCGAAATCTGCGGCTGGATCTTCGGTGCCGACGGAAAACTCCTCGATCATCCGGTCAATGACCGGGTTGCCAGCCTTCACATTCCCTCCCGTGAACGCTCGACTGTGATCGGCATGGCACGCGGCAAGCGCAAGCATGCCGCCATTCTCGCCGCCGTGCGCGGCGGTCATATCAATGGCTTGATCACCGATGAAGAGACGGCCAAGCAGCTCTTGAAGCGGTGAATTCCGCAAGTTTTTCTCTCGATTTTTCATAGACTTGGCTTTCCGTTGCGGCATTGCAGCGAAGAATCCCGCTTGACTTTGCACGCGCGGCAAATGAGTAATTGCCCATGAGCAAAGCGAATGCTCATTATTCTTCTGGGAGGAAGACATGAATTTGAAGACGATTTTGCTGGGCGCCTGCTCAGCGCTGGCGCTTGCCGGCATGGCCTCGGCTGAAACCCTCACGATTGCCACCGTCAACAACGGCGACATGATCCGCATGCAGGGCCTGACCTCGGAGTTCACCTCCAAGAACCCGGACATTCAGGTCGAGTGGGTGACGCTTGAGGAAAACGTTCTGCGCGAGCGCGTGACGACAGACATCGCCACCAAGGGCGGCCAGTACGACATCATGACGATCGGTACCTATGAAGTTCCGATCTGGGCCAAGCAGGGCTGGCTTCTGCCGCTCGAAAATCTCGGCGCCGATTACGACGTCGACGATCTGCTACCGGCCATCCGCTCGGGTCTGACCGGCGATGACGGCAAGCTCTATGCCGCACCGTTCTACGGCGAAAGCTCGATGGTGATGTATCGCAAGGACCTGATGGAAAAGGCGGGACTCACCATGCCCGACGCTCCGACCTGGGAGTTCATCGCCGACGCCGCCCGCAAGATGACGGACCGCGCCAACGACATCAACGGCATCTGCCTGCGCGGCAAGGCCGGCTGGGGCGAGAACATGGCCTTCCTGACGGCGACCTCGAACGCCTTCGGCGCTCGCTGGTTCGACGAGAACTGGAAGCCGCAGTTCGACCAGCCGGAATGGAAGAACACGCTCGACTTCTACGTGAAGCTGATGAACGACGCCGGCCCGCAGGGCGCATCCTCGAACGGCTTCAACGAGAACCTCGCACTCTTCCAGCAGGGCAAGTGCGGCATGTGGATCGACGCCACCGTCGCTGCCTCCTTCGTCACCAATCCGAAGGATTCGACGGTCGCCGACAAGGTCGGTTTTGCACTGGCTCCCGACACCGGCCTCGGCAAGCGCGGCAACTGGCTGTGGGCCTGGAACCTCGCGATCCCTGCCGGTTCGCAGAAGTCGGCCTCGGCCGAGAAGTTCATCTCCTGGGCAACCAGCAAGGCCTATCTTGAGCTCGTGGCTTCCAAGGAAGGCTGGGCCAACGTTCCTCCGGGCACGCGCACCTCTCTCTACGAGAACCCGGAATACCAGAAGGCTGCGCCGTTCGCGAAGATGACCCTCGACTCGATCAATGCAGCTGACCCCAAGAACCCGACCGTCAAGCCGGTGCCTTATGTCGGCGTGCAGTTCGTGGCCATCCCCGAGTTCCAGAGCCTCGGCACGTCCGTCGGCCAGCTCTTCTCGGCAGCTCTTGCCGGCCAGATGTCGGTCGATGATGCCCTTGCTCAGGCTCAGAGCCTGACCGAGCGCGAAATGACCCGCGGCGGCTACATCAAGTAATCGGCTTACCTCCCGAAAACCTCCGCCCGGACTGCGGTCCGGGCGGATCGAGGTTTCCCAAATCCGACGACACCCATGCCGCTTCGGCATGCTGTTTGCGCAACGCGCCTGTGACGGCGTTTCGGCCTCGTTCACACGGCTACCAAGGCGGG
The DNA here is from genome assembly GCF_056314065.1 of Allorhizobium sp. DMC15. Classification (NCBI taxonomy): domain Bacteria; kingdom Pseudomonadati; phylum Pseudomonadota; class Alphaproteobacteria; order Hyphomicrobiales; family Rhizobiaceae; genus Allorhizobium; species Allorhizobium sp. DMC15. Next base: position 83,279 of record NZ_JBQUZB010000001.1, on the reverse strand, counting down.
CTCTCCCATGGCTACGGAAAACACACGGACCCTGGCACGTCTGATGATGGCGCCGTCTGTCGGGCTTCTGCTGATCTGGATGATCGTGCCGCTGTCGATGACGCTGTGGTTCTCGTTCCAGAACTACAACCTCTTGAACCCTGCCAATGTCAGCTTCGGCGGTCTGTTCAACTACCGCTATTTCTACACCGATCCCGCCTTCTTCCAGTCGATCTGGAACACCCTGCTGATCGTCGGCGGCGTTTTGCTGATCACCATCGTCGGCGGAATTCTGCTCGCCCTGCTGCTCGACCAGCCGATCTTTGGCCAGGGAATCGTGCGCATCCTGGTGATCTCGCCGTTCTTCGTCATGCCGCCTGTCGCCGCGCTGATCTGGAAGAACATGATCATGCATCCGGGCTATGGCGTTCTGGCAGACATCAACCGCGCCATCGGGCTGAAACCGGTCGACTGGTTCGCGCAGTATCCGCTGTTTTCGGTCATCGTGATCGTCGCCTGGCAATGGTTGCCGTTTGCGACGCTGATCCTGCTCACGGCCCTGCAATCGCTCGACATGGAGCAGAAGGAAGCCGCCGAGATGGACGGCGCGAATTTCATCAACCAATTCATCTACCTGACGCTGCCGCATCTGGCCCGCGCGATTACCGTCGTGATCCTGATCCAGACGATCTTCCTGCTGGGCGTCTATGCGGAGATCCTGGTCACCACCAATGGCGGCCCCGGTTATGCCTCGACCAACCTCGCCTTCCTCATCTATCGCACCGCGCTGCTCGGCTACGACGTCGGCGGAGCTTCGGCCGGCGGCATCATCGCCGTCATCCTCGCCAATGTCGTCGCCATCTTCCTGATGCGCGCGGTCGGCAAAAACCTCGACCGGTAAGGAGAGAACCATGGCCCGCATCACCAGCCCGCGCCGCAGACTGGCCTTCACCACCCTGGCCTGGATCGTCGCCTTCGTCATCTTCTTCCCGATCCTCTACACGCTGATCACCAGCGTGAAGACGGAAACCGAGGCGATCCAGGGCTTCGACATGATCCCAACCTTCACGTTGGAAAATTACGTGACGGTGCAGACACAGCGCGACTACATCAAGCCATTCATGAATTCGGTGGTGCTATCGGTCGGATCCACGATCCTGGCGCTCATCATCGGCATTCCCGCCGCCTGGGCGATGGCGTTTTCGCCGACCAAGCGGACCAAGGACATCCTGATGTGGATGCTCTCGACGAAGATGATGCCGGCCGTTGCCGTGCTCGTGCCGATCTACCTGCTGTTTCGCGATTTCGGCCTGCTGGACACCCGCATCGGCCTGACGATCATGCTGACGCTGATCAACCTGCCGATCGTGGTGTGGATGCTCTATACCTATTTCCGCGAAATCCCGGGCGAGATCCTGGAAGCCGCGCGAATGGACGGCGCGTCCCTGTTCAACGAGATCTTTCACGTTCTGACGCCAATGGCTCTGCCGGGCATCGCCTCGACACTGCTGCTCAATATCATCCTCGCCTGGAACGAATCTTTCTGGTCGATCCGGCTGACGACCACGAACGCAGCGCCGCTCACCGCCTTCATCGCTTCGTTCTCCAGTCCGCAGGGCCTGTTCTGGGCGAAGCTTTCAGCGGCCTCTACCATGGCTATCGCCCCGATCATCATCCTTGGCTGGTTCAGCCAGAAACAACTCGTGCGCGGCCTCACCTTCGGCGCCGTCAAGTAAGGACAACCACCATGGGCAGCATCAAGCTCGAACAGCTCTCCAAGTCCTTCGGCGAACATGCCGTTATCCCGGGGATCGACCTCGAGATCAACGACGGTGAATTCGTTGTCTTCGTCGGTCCCTCCGGCTGCGGCAAGTCCACCCTGCTGCGGCTAATCGCAGGCCTTGAGGACGCGACCGGCGGGCGGATCCTGATCGATGGCAAGGACCAGACGCAGACGCCCCCTGCACAGCGCGGTCTGGCGATGGTCTTTCAGTCCTATGCGCTCTATCCGCACATGAGCGTGCGCTCGAACATCGGCTTTCCGCTGAAGATGGCGAAGGTGGATCCGGCCGAGATAAAGCGGAAGGTCGAGGAGGCAGCCCGTATCCTGAACCTCACCGACTATCTGGAGCGTCGACCAGGCCAGCTTTCCGGCGGTCAGCGCCAGCGCGTCGCCATCGGCCGCGCCATCGTGCGCAATCCGCGCTGCTTCCTCTTCGACGAGCCGCTCTCCAATCTCGACGCAGCCCTGCGTGTCGCGATGCGCCTCGAAATCACCGAATTGCATCAGAAGCTGAAGGCGACATCGATCTACGTGACCCATGACCAGGTCGAAGCGATGACGATGGCCGACAAGATCGTCGTTCTGAACAAAGGGCGAATCGAGCAGGTCGGATCGCCGCTCGAGCTCTATCGCAGCCCCGCCAACCTGTTCGTCGCCGGCTTCATCGGTTCGCCGAAGATGAACCTGATTTCCGGCCAGGCCGCTTCGGCCCATGGAGCGCATACGATCGGCATCCGGCCGGAGCATGTGACGCTTTCGACTACCGAGGGCATGTGGCGCGGCATCGTCACCGTCGCAGAGCATCTCGGTTCGGATACCTTCCTTCATGTTCAGGTGGAGGGCGTGGGTACGATCACGACACGAACGGGCGGAGAATTCCCTGTCCGGCACGGGGACACCGTCTTCGTCACGCCGGACCTCGCCCGTCTGCACAAATTCAATGACAAGGGACTTGCCCAATGACTGGCAGACTGAACGGAAAATCGGCGATGATCACGGGTGCTGCTCGCGGCATTGGTCGCGCCTTCGCGGAAGCCTATGTGCGCGAGGGGGCAACCGCCGTCGCAATCGCCGACATCGACTTCGACCGTGCGACGGCGACTGCCGCCGAGATCGGTCCCGCCGCCTATGCCGTGCGGATCGACGTTTCGGACCAAGGGTCTATCGACGACGCGGTTCAGGCCTGTGTTGACCGCGCGGGTGGCATCGACATTCTCATCAACAATGCTGCAATCTTCGATCTCGCACCGATCGTCGAGATCACCCGGAAGAGCTACCAGCGCGTCTTCGACATCAATGTCGGCGGCACGCTCTTCACGCTCCAGGCCGTGGCCAAGCAGATGATCGCACAAGGGCGCGGCGGCAAGATCATCAACATGGCCAGCCAGGCCGGACGGCGGGGGGAGCCGCTGGTCGGCGTCTATTGCGCGTCGAAGGCGGCGGTCATCTCGCTCACCCAGTCAGCCGGTCTCAACCTCATCAAGCACGGAATCAACGTCAATGGAATCGCGCCCGGCGTCGTTGGAAGCGAGATGTGGGACGAAGTGGACGCGCTGTTCGCCAAATACGAGAACCGCCCTCTTGGCGAGAAAAAGAAGCTGGTCGGGGAAGCCGTTCCCCTCGGCCGCATGGGCCGGGCGGAAGACCTGACCGGTATGGCGGTCTTCCTCGCGTCGGCGGAGGCCGATTACATCGTTGCCCAGACCTATAATGTCGACGGCGGAAACTGGATGAGCTGACGGCTCGTGCAGCCCCCAGCCAAGGAATGCACCCATGACGACCAAACTCTCACTTGCAACTCTCGATGACATTGGCGGCCGAGCCTCCCTGCCCGCCTATCGCCGTGAGGAAATCCGTCCCGGGATCCTGCATTTCGGTGTCGGCAATTTCCACCGCGCGCATATGGCCGTATATCTGCATGAGTTGTTCAACCAGGGGCGGGATCTGGACTGGGGGATTATCGGCGCCGGCGTCATGCCTTCAGACCAGAGGATGCGCGACACGCTGAAGGCGCAGGATTTTCTGACGACCGTCGTCGAGCAGGACACAGCGCGCTCGGCTGCGACGGTCACCGGCCCGATGCTCGACGTGATCACCGCACCGGATTTTCACCGGATCATCGAGACCCTTGCGGACCCCTCGATCCGCATCGTTTCGATGACGATCACCGAAGGCGGCTATTTCATCGATCCGGCAACCGGCAAGTTCGATCCTCAGCATCCGGCGATCGTCGCGGATGCGCAGACCCCCGACGCGCCAAAGACTGTCTTCGGGTTGATCATTGCGGGCCTCAAGGCGCGACGAGATGCCGGGCATCCGCCGTTCACCGTCATGTGTTGCGACAACATCCCAGGCAATGGGGAAGTCACCGAGGCCACACTTTGCGGCCTGGCAAACCTCTCCGATCCAGATTTTGCCCATTGGATCCACGAGAACGTGGCCTTCCCGAACTCGATGGTGGACCGAATCACACCGGCGACGGGCCAGAGGGAAATCGATCTGACGCGGGACGTCTATGGAATCGAAGACGGCTGGCCGGTGTTCTGCGAAGAGTTCAAGCAGTGGGTGCTGGAGGATAAGTTTCCGCTCGGGCGGCCGGCATTGGAGCGGGTCGGCGTGACTTTCGTGCCTGATGTCGCCCCCTACGAGTTGATGAAGCTCCGGATTCTGAATGGCGGGCATGCGGCCATCGCCTATCCGGCAGCACTGATGGACATTCATTTCGTGCACGAAGCCATGGAGCATCCGCTGATCCGGGCCTTCCTCGCCAAGCTCGAACACGAGGAGATCATTCCCGTCGTGCCGCCGGTCCCGAACACCAGCCTTCAGGACTATTTCACCCTCATCGAGAACCGTTTCTCCAACCCGAAAATCGGGGATACCATACCGCGCCTGGCACAGGACGGATCGAACCGGCAGCCGAAATTCATTCTGCCCTCAACAGCCGATCGGCTGACCCAGGACTCCGACGTACAGGGGCTGGCTCTCGTCTCCGCACTCTGGTGCCGGTATTTCGAGGGCAAGAGCGACGGCGGAAGGACGATTGTCTTCAATGACCCAAGTGCAGAACGCCTGCATGCTGCAGCGCTCGCTTCGCGCTCGGACCCCATGGCCTTCATCGGCCTTGGCGACATCTTTGGCTCGGTCGGGGCAGATGCCCGATTCCAGAAGCGGTTTAACGAAGCGATCGACAGCTTGCGGAGCCAGGGTGCCGCCATTACGCTCCAGCGCTACATCGATGGAACCCTTTCAAGCTGAGTGACCATGGACCTACAGCCGATCCGCCTCGTCATCTTCGACTGTGACGGTGTCCTCGTCGATAGCGAGCCGATTGCGCTTGAGGTGTTGGTCGAGGCGCTGGCCGTCAAGGGGATCGAGATGAATGCCAATGGTGCGGCCGAGCGTTTTCTCGGACGCAGCATCAGCTCTATGGCCGATGTCGTGCGTCAGGAGTTCGGTGTCGAAATCGACCATGACTTTCTGAACCGGATGCGCGAAGCCCTGTATGTCCGGTTTCGCCGCGAACTCCAGCCGATTGCCGGGATAGAGCGGGCCGTGGCCGGGCTGAAAGAGCTGGGGCTCTCCTGGTGCGTCGCCTCTTCCAGCCAGCGGGAGCGGATCGAATTGTCGCTGGCGGCAACCGGCCTGCTCGGTCTTTTCGAGCCGTCGATCTTCAGCGCCACCATGGTCGAGAACGGCAAGCCGGCGCCCGATCTCTTTCTTTACGCCGCCGCTGCCATGGGCATCGAGCCATCGGCCTGCCTGGTCGTTGAGGACAGCCCTGCCGGCATTGTCGCGGCTCGCGCGGCCGGCATGAGGGTCTGCGCTTTCACCGGCGGGTCGCACACCGTCCACACTTCGTATCAGGAAGCCCTGACGGCACTTCATCCCGATGCCCGGTTTGACGCGATGGAGGAATTGCTCCACTTTGTCGACGGAGCGAGGAGACCGAAAGACCATTCCGATGCGTGAGCACCTCATGGCCGTGGATGTGGGCACGGGCAGCGCGCGGGTCGGTATCTTCGACCTTACGGGGCGCCAACTCGCCCGATGCGTCGTGCCCATATCGCTGCATCGTCCGCAGCATAATCACATGGAGCAGGACAGCGAAGAAATTTGGGGCGCCGTTTGCCAGGCATCCCGGGCTGCCCTTGCGGCCGCGGGCGTGGATGCCGCGAGCGTTCGTGCCATCGGTTTCGATGCCACGTGTTCGCTGGTGGTGCGAAGCCGGGACGGCTCGCCGCTTTCCGTTTCCTATGGTGGAAAGCCAGAGCATGACACCATCCTGTGGATGGATCATCGTGCCATTGCCGAAACCGATGAGTGCAACGCAATCGATGATCCCCTGTTCGACCGGTTCGGTGGGCGGCTGTCGGTGGAGATGCAACTGCCAAAGCTCCTGTGGCTGAAACGGCATCTGCCCGATACCTGGGCCCGGGCCGGACTGATCTCCGATCTCAGTGACTTTCTGACCTGGCGGGCGACGGGGATCGATCGAAGAAGCCATTCGCCGCTTGCCTCGAAATGGGGATATTCACCTGAGCCGCCCGGTGTGCGACCCGACGCTTTCTATGCGCAGATCGGGCTTCAGGACCTTGCAGAGAAGGCGGCGCTTCCGGAAAGGTCGCATCCGATTCGCATTCCGGTCGGGCCGCTTTCCGGGCCTGCGGCAGAGGCGCTTGGGCTGACCACCGCATGCCTCGCGGCACCCGGCCTGGTGGACGCCTATGCCGGTGCCGTGGCGCTGTTCGGAACGGACGCATCGCCTGCGGGCAGCCGCGCCGCCCTGATTGCCGGCACCTCGAGCTGCATCGTGATGCTGTCCCCCGACCCGATATCCGGACCAGGCTGCTGGGGCGGGTTCCGGGACGCCGCACTCCCCGGCCTCTGGCTGACCGAGGCAGGGCAATCGGCCTCGGGTGCCTTCCTCGATCATATCGTCAGGGACCATCCGGCAGGTGGAATACCGACCAAGGATCGCCATCGCGACCTGCTCGACCGGATCGCGGAGCGAGTGGCGGAGGAAGGTCCGGACTTTGGGCTGCCGATCAGCGTATTGCCCGATTTCCATGGAACACGGTCGCCGATTTCAAACCCCTCGCTCACCGGTGCCATTTCGGGTCTCGATCTCGACCGCAGCCTCGACGGCCTGTTGAGGCTCTATTGGCGAAGCTGCGTCTCCCTGGCCTGCAGCATCCGCAACATTCTCGACCATCTGCCAGCTAAGGCGGGAAATCCGCAGGCCCTGTTCCTTGCAGGCGGGCTTGCCGATCATCCGCTGCTTTCGCAACTGTACGCCGATGCGACCGGCTGCGTGATGCACGTGCCTGACGGGTGCGACGCCGTGCTCCTCGGCTCCGCACTGCATGCCGCCGTTTCCGCTGGCTTGTTCCCGACACCCGAAACCGCCGGGGCGGCGATGCGGTTTCCGCTGAAGACTGTCCGGCCGGATCCCGCGCGGCAGGCAGCGCTGGCGCGCGACCACGCCCTGTTGCGCGCGATGATGCGTCATCGCGATGAGCTGTCGGCGCTGATGTAGCCGCCGTCCTTGCAGGTATGAATGAAAAAGGGGTGAACCCTGCGGCTCACCCCTTCTTTGCTTTTTAGACCCGTCCTTCGATCAGTCGCTCAGCGTGTCGAAGAAATCCTTCATACGGGCGAAGAAGCCCGTCGATTCCGGGTTGTTTTCCTTCGACGAAAGCTGCTCGAACTCCTGCAGAAGTTCGCGCTGGCGCTTCGTCAACTTCTGCGGCGTCTCGATCTGGATCTGGATGTAGAGGTCACCCGTCTGCGTCGAACGCAGGACCGGCATGCCCTTGGCCTTCAGACGGAACTGCTTGCCGGCCTGGGTGCCTTCCGGCACCGTTACGCGCGACTTCGTGCCATCCAACGTCACCACGTCGAAGGTGCCGCCAAGGGCAGCAGTGGTCATCGAGATCGGCACGGAGCAATAAAGGTCGGCACCATCTCGCTGGAAGAACTCGTGCGGCTTGACCGACAGGAAGATGTAGAGATCGCCCGCCGGACCGCCACGCAGACCGGCTTCGCCTTCGCCCTGCAGGCGAATGCGCGTGCCGTCCTCGATGCCAGAGGGGATGTTGACCGAGAGCGACCGCTCTTCTGTCACGCGACCATGGCCGTGGCACTTGGCGCAGGGATCAGAGATGGTCTGGCCGCGACCGTGGCAGGTCGGGCAGGTGCGCTCGATCGAGAAAAAGCCCTGGGCTGCACGGACGCGCCCCGAGCCCTGACAGGTTGCGCAGGTTGTGGGCTTGGTACCGGGTTTGGCACCGGTGCCCGTGCAGAGATCGCAGGTGATCGAGGTCGGAACCCGGATCTGCGCCGTCTTGCCGGTGAAGGCCTCTTCGAGGCTGATTTCCATGTTGTAGCGGAGATCCGCGCCGCGCTCACGACCGCCCGTGGAGCGCGCCCGGCCGCCGCGGCCGCCGCCCATCATTTCGCCGAAGATGTCTTCGAAAATGTCGGAGAACCCGCCGCCGGAGAACCCGCCGCCGCCACCGCCGAAGCCGCCGCCGCCCTGTTCGAAGGCGGCGTGGCCGAAGCGATCATAGGCTGCGCGCTTCTGGGGATCCTTCAAGGTCTCGTAGGCCTCGTTGATCTCCTTGAACTTCTTCTCGGCTTCGCTGTCGCCCGGGTTCTTGTCCGGATGAAATTTCATGGCCAGCTTGCGAAAGGCGCTTTTCAGCTCCTTTTCATCCGCAGTGCGGCCAACCCCAAGGGTCTCGTAGAAATCTGCCTTTGCCATCGTCTTACAAAGCCCTCAAAGCTTTCCCAACGCTCGTGTGACCGCCCGACGCTTTGCCGGCGAGCTTGTCACAGGCCTGCATGTCTTTCTGGAAGTCGGAAGCCGCCGCCATCGCATCGTCCATCAGGAGCTTGCGCGCCTCGCCCTTGCTGATCAAACCATCGGCCGCTGAAACGGCAACAAAGGCAAGCGAATGGGCCGCCATGTCACAGGCCGACACCGAACCGCCATCCTCGCGCCGCTGCAAGGCCGCCTCGATGATCTTTCCAAGTTCACTGCCAATCCGGGAAAGTCCCTTGGAGTCCTTGGCGGACAGGGCCTTGGAGACTTTCGCCTCGGCGCCCGCGACCTGTCGATAAACGGATCCGACCTCGGCGTTCTGCGCAAGAGCTGCCGTCGCCATCATCAACGCGATGCAGGCTGGCCCAAAGGCCAGCCCGCCCGAAACGATGCGCGTGAAGCGAGCCGGCATCAGGCCGACTTCTTCGCGTCTTCGTCCTTCACTTCCTCGTAGTCGGCATCGACAACATTGTCGTCACCGGCTTCGGCATTGCCACCTTCGGCCTGCTGGGCCTCATAGATGGCCTGACCGAGCTTCATGGAGACTTCCATGAGCGCCTGGGTCTTCGTGCCGATGTCTTCCGGCGACGGATCGGAGGCTTCAAGCGAAGACTTCAGCGCGGCGATCGCATCCTCGATCGACTTGCGGTCGGCTTCGGATACCTTGTCACCGTAGTCCTTCAGCGACTTTTCGGTCGAGTGGACGAGGCTTTCGGCGCTGTTCTTGGCTTCGACCACCGCACGACGCTTCTTGTCGGCTTCAGCATTCGCCTCGGCGTCCTTCACCATCTTCTCGATGTCGGCGTCGGAGAGACCACCGGAGGCCTGGATGCGGATCTGCTGTTCCTTGCCGGTGCCCTTGTCCTTGGCCGAAACTTGGACGATGCCGTTCGCGTCGATGTCGAAGGTGACTTCGATCTGCGGGACGCCACGCGGTGCCGGCGGCAGGCCAACGAGGTCGAACTGACCGAGCAGCTTGTTGTCTGCAGCCATTTCGCGCTCGCCCTGGCTGACGCGGATGGTCACGGCCTGCTGGTTGTCTTCAGCGGTCGAGAAGGTCTGGCTCTTCTTCGTCGGGATCGTCGTGTTGCGGTCGATCAGACGGGTGAAGACGCCACCGAGGGTCTCGATGCCGAGCGACAGCGGGGTCACGTCGAGCAGCAGAACGTCCTTGACGTCGCCCTGCAGAACGCCGGCCTGGATCGCTGCACCGAGGGCAACGACTTCATCTGGGTTCACGCCCTTGTGCGGCTCCTTGCCGAACAGCTGCTTCACGACTTCCTGGACCTTCGGCATGCGGCTCATGCCGCCAACCAGAACCACTTCGTCGATATCGGCTGCCGAAACGCCGGCATCCTTGAGAGCTGCCTTGCACGGTGCGATCGTGCGCTGGACGAGATCGTCGACCAGGCTTTCGAACTTCGCGCGGGTCAGCTTCATCGTCAGGTGCTTCGGGCCGGAAGCGTCCGCCGTGATGAACGGCAGGTTGATTTCGGTCTGCTGCGAGGACGACAGCTCGATCTTTGCCTTCTCGGCGGCTTCCTTCAGGCGCTGCAGGGCCAGCTTGTCGCCCTTCAGGTCGATGCCCTGATCCTTCTTAAACTCGGCTGCGAGATATTCGACGAGACGCATGTCGAAGTCTTCACCGCCGAGGAAGGTGTCGCCGTTGGTCGACTTCACTTCGAAGACGCCGTCGCCGATTTCCAGAACCGAGATATCGAAGGTACCACCGCCAAGGTCGTAAACGGCGATCGTCTTGCCGTCCTTCTTGTCGAGGCCGTAAGCGAGAGCAGCAGCAGTCGGCTCGTTGATGATACGCAGAACTTCCAGACCTGCGATGCGGCCGGCATCCTTGGTTGCCTGGCGCTGCGCGTCGTTGAAGTAGGCGGGAACGGTGATGACGGCCTTTTCGACCTTTTCGCCGAGATAGGCTTCAGCCGTTTCCTTCATCTTCTGAAGGATCATGGCCGAGATCTGCGACGGGGAATAACCCTTGTTCTGGGCTTCGACCCAGGCGTCGCCATTGTCACCCTTGACGATCTGGAACGGCACGAGGCCCTTGTCCTTTTCAACCGTCGGATCTTCGTAGCGGCGGCCGATCAGGCGCTTGACGGCGAAGAGGGTGTTGGTCGGGTTGGTGACCGCCTGGCGCTTGGCCGGCTGGCCGACGAGGCGTTCGCCGTCGTCCGAAAATGCCACCATGGACGGCGTGGTGCGTGCGCCTTCCGAATTCTCGATGACCTTCGCATCCTTGCCGTCCATGACGGCGACGCAGGAATTGGTCGTTCCAAGGTCGATACCGATTACTTTTGCCATGTCATATTCTCCTTGAAGCAGGCCGTCGGAACCCCAATCAGGCATTCCTGACAGCCCCTCGACGTGGATGGTCTGGGATCTGCTACAGCGGTGCTGCGGCTATGTCGCGTATATAAGAAGCGGTTTTTCCGACTGCAAGGCTGGAAATCCGCTGAAAATCAGTAAAAAGAACAGATTGCAATGGCCTCTTGAGCCACTTTCCATGCTGCCCGTTCGTCTTCTCCGACAAGGCCTTTAGCATTCAAGGCTTGCTCCTGGCCATCGCCAAAATGGTCCGATGAGACGCGATCACTGACCGAGGATCAGGTCGAGCAACGTGGTGCGTCGCGGTGCACCGTTTTGAGGACCCTGGCCGACATCGCCGGGCGGCACGGGACCTTCCAACACAGGCCAGTCGCCCTGCTCTTCCTGTGGGATCGGCTGTTCGTCCGCCGCCTGCGGCTGGGCTGGATAGCGCTCTTCCCCACCACCGTTCAGCACATCCGATATGATGGAGCCGATGGACGGATCCTCTGCGATGGGGGCGGGATCCTGATAATCGCCACCCGGCAAGGGTGCGGGCGCCAGGCCCTGATGGGCGGCAGACATGAAATCGTGCCAGGCACGTGCCGGCAGCCCGCCGCCTGTGACCTTCTTCATCGAATCGCCATTGTCGTTGCCGAACCAGACACCGGTGGTCAGATTGCTGGTGTAACCGACGAAGAGCGCGTCGCGGAACGACTGGGTGGTGCCGGTCTTTCCAGCCGCTTCCCACCCCTTCAGGCGCGCCTTCTTGCCAGTGCCGTCGTTGATCACACCCATCAGCATCTGGTTCATTTCGCTGACAACCTGATCGCTGAGAACGCGGGGTGGTTCGAGATAGTTGTTCTCATAGATGACCGTGCCGTCGGATTTGAGGATGCGCTGAACGATATGGGGTGTCGCCTTGTAGCCGCCGTTCATGAAGGGCGCATAGGCTGCCGTCAGCTCGAGCAGCGAGACTTCGGAGGTACCGAGGGCGATCGAGGCATTGTTCTGAAGGTCGGAATCAATGCCCATGCGATGGGCAAGCTTGATCACCTGATCGGGGCCGACTTCCATGACCAGTTGGGCGGCGATGGTGTTGAGTGATTCGGCCAACGCGTGGGACAGCGTCACCGGACCGCGATACTTCTCGTCATAGTTCTGAGGCGTCCACGATCCGATGCGGATTGGAGCATCGTTGCGGGTGGAGCCCGGTCGCAGGCCGATCTCCATCGCGGCGGCATAGACGAAGGGCTTGAAGGCCGAACCGGGCTGTCGCTTCGCCTTGACCGCGCGATTGAACTGGCTTTCGGCATAGTCACGCCCGCCGACCAGAGCCCGGATCGCGCCGGTGCCATCGATCGAGACCAGCGCTGCCTGGGACGCATTCACCTTCGCGCCTTCGGCTGCCAGCGACTCGGTCAGGGCCGCCTCGGCCTTTTTCTCCAGCGTCATGTCGATCGTGGTTTCGACGACAATATCTTCGGTGACCTGACCGATCAGGGCCGTGACATCGTCGCGGACCATGTCGGCGACATACTGGCCGGCGCCGCTCCAATAGCGCTTCGCCTTGGTCGGGGATTGCGACATCGCCGTCTTCACCTCGTCGGCGGTGATATAACCCTCTTCCAGCATGGCCTGGAGCACGACCTGGGCACGGGCTTCTGCTGCTTCCGGATCACGGGCGGGAGAGAGTCTCGACGGCGCTTTCAGCAATCCGGCGAGAAGAGCGGCTTCCCCGAGATTCACATCGCGCGCCGATTTGTTGAAATAGCGACGTGCGGCGGCTTCCACGCCATAGGCGTTCGAGCCAAAATAGACCCGGTTCAGATACATCGCGAGGATCTGATCCTTGGTGTATTTCTGCTCCAGCCAGAAGGCGAGCAGGACTTCCTGCACCTTGCGCTCGACGGTGCGCTCCGGGGATAGAAAGAGGTTCTTGGCCAGCTGCTGGGTCAGCGTCGAGCCGCCCTGCACCGCGCGGCCGCTCACCACGTTGGTCACGATGGCGCGGGCGAGGCCCAAGGGGTCGATGCCGAAATGCGAATAGAAGCGCCGGTCTTCGATCGCCATCACCGCCTGAGGGATGAAGGGCGACATCTCTTCCAGAGGAAGCGCTTCGCCGCCGGTCGCGCCGCGATTGGCAATCACCGTGCCCTCGACGGAGACGATCTTCATGTTCGGCGGGCGTTCGGGGATCGACCAGCTGCTGGCGCTCGGCATCTGGGAGCCGTAATAGGCAATCAGAGCACCAAGCCCGATGGCACCCCAGATCGACAGGACGAAACACCAGTAGATCAGGCGTCCGAGGCCAAAGCCGCCGGACGATTGGCGCTTGCGGGGCGGAGATTTTTTGCCGCTGTTGGATCTGGCTGTCGGGGCCGATCGCTTGCCGGCCGCGCGCGCCTTGCGGCCGCCTGTAATCCGATCGTCCGCATCCAGCCGCAGATCCTCGTCCTCGCGTTCCTCCTCGAAGCTCGGTTCAATACGGTCGCGGGATTTGCCTCGGCTCACCATTCCGGCGGTCTTGCTCCAGATGCTCATGTGGCAGACGACGCACGAACCGAGATGCTCGCGAGCCGCCGTGCTGATATCGCTGAAATCCGCGTCCGGGCCGGTGCGGCTTTCCTCCGATTGCACAATAATTGCGGCGATTTAAGGGGTGGTTAAGACGCGGTAAACAGCCATAACCACACTTCAGTCACTGGCAGAGGTCGGCCCATTCCGCATCGACCAGCGTTGCCATGCGCTGCGGCTCTATCCTGACCGCGGCATTGGTCGCTCCGCCAGCGGGCACGACCTCGGTCCAGTTTTTCAGCGAGATGTCGCAATAGATCTTGAGCGGCGCGGGAAGACCGAAAGGACAGACACCGCCGACCGGATGACTGGTGGCTTCGACAACAGCCTCTGCATCAAGCATGCGCGGCTTGACGCCGAAGCGATCCTTGAACTTTCTGTTGTCGAGCCGTCTGGTGCCCGCAGTGACGACAAGCACCGTGTCCTCACCGATCCGCAGACAGATCGTCTTTGCGATCTGGTCGGGTTCGACACCATGGGCTTCAGCAGCCAGAGCCACGGTCGCAGAACTCGCTTCCGTCACAATGACGGAAAGATCTGGGGCATGGGTGCGGAAAAACTCACGGACGGATTCAAGACTCATGGGCTTACCCTACTCGGCTTTAGTCGCAATCTTCAACTCTGAACGCAGAGGGCCCTTGAAACATGATCGGGCCGTTCCCATCTCCAGGCTACCAAGCGACGAGCGAATCGTTTCAGCGCAGAGATTGCACGAAACGTGACGCCCTTAAGGAATTGTTCATCATCCCGCGCGATCCTGTGGATCAGGGATGAGCTTGCCGAGGCAAGCAGACATCCGAAGCATCGCATGGCACGTTTCCGCCCCTGACCACGGATGTACTGGCAGGACAGCGTTGAAGCGTAAAGGAAAGGCCGGTTTTTGACCGGCCTTTTTGCTTTTCTGGCTTATGCGCTCACTTGTTGGCTAGCGCGTCGAGGATACGGATCCACGAGCGGATACCCTTGTGGAACGAGTTCAGGTCATACTTCTCGTTGGGTGAATGGATGCGGTCATCGGTCAGACCGAAGCCGACGAGCAGCGAGTCCATGCCGAGCATTTTCTGGAAATCTCCCACAATCGGGATCGAGCCGCCCATGCCGACGATCACGGCCGGCTTCGGCCACTCATCCGAAAGCGCATTCTTCGCCTTGGTCAGCTCCGGCGAATCATAGGAAAGCTGGATTGCAGGCGAGCCCCCATGTTCGTGGAAATCCACCGAGCAGTCGGCCGGAATCCGCGCCTTCACGAAGCTTCGGAAGCTCTCGCGGATCTTTGCGGGATCCTGGGTTCCGACGAGACGGAACGAGATCTTAGCGGAAGCCTTGGCGGCGATGACCGTCTTGAAACCTTCGCCGGTGTAGCCACCGATGATGCCGTTCACCTCCGCCGTCGGACGGGCCCAGGTCAGCTCCAGAACCGAACGACCCTTTTCGCCCGAGGGGATCGACAGACCAACTTCGCCGAGGAAGCTTTCTGCGGTGCGGCCAAGGCTCTCCCAGGATGCCTTGATGTTGGAGGGTGTTTCCTCAACGCCGTCATAGAAGCCCGGCAGGGTGACCTTGCCGGTTTCGTCATGCAGATCGGCCAGGATTTTCGTCAGGATGTGGACCGGGTTCGCAGCGGCACCTCCGAACAGGCCCGAATGCAGATCGCGGTCAGCAGCCGTGATGGTCACCTCTTCACCGACAAGGCCCCGCAGCGCAGCGGCGATGGCTGGGGTCTCGCGGTCCCACATGCTGGTGTCGCAGACCAGGGCAAAATCGGCCTTCAACTCTGCCGCATTGGCTTCGAGAAAGGGCTTCAGCGAGGGCGAACCGGATTCCTCCTCACCTTCGAACAGGATGGTGATTCTGACTGGCAGGGAGCCCTTGACCGTCTTGTAGGCGCGGCAGGCTTCGACGAAAGTCAACAACTGACCCTTGTCGTCAGACGTGCCACGCCCGGTGATGATCTTGCGGCCGTCCTTTTCCTTGATCGCTGGCGCGAAGGGGTCATCCTCCCAGAGGTCCAGCGGATCGACCGGCTGAACATCGTAGTGACCGTAGAAGAGCACGTGGGGCGCGTCCGCACGGTCGGCAGCGTGATGCGCCACGACCATGGGATGGCCGGGCGTGTCGCGCAGCGAGGTATCAAAGCCAAGCTCGGCCAGTTCCTTCACCAGCCATTCGCCGGCCTTGCGGCATTCGTCCTTGTAGGTGGGGTCGGTGGAGATGGAAGGGATTCGGACCAGATCGAACAGCCGGTCGAGGCTCTGTGGCAGAGTATCATCGGCCTTGGCGAGGATGGGAGAAAGATCGGTCATGGTCATGTCCTGCAGAATTGAAATCGCGGCGGAGCATAGAGCAAAGCGACTGTCGTTTCGAGGCATGACGACGGTAAATTTCGAGATGCCGGACCGGCCCGCCAGCCAACCGACCACCGCTCACAGCTTGCGGGCATTCGCGATCGCCCAGCGGATATACTCCTTCAACAACTCCTTTTCGAAGCGCCGGAAACCGGAAAACACGGCATCTTCCGCTTCGCGGACCAGAACGAGTGCTTCCTCGCGCATTGTTCGCGCCTTTTCGGTCAGGAAGATCTGCTGGGCACGCTTGTCACGCGGATGCACGCGCCGCTCGATCAGGCCGTCCCGCTCCATGCGGGCCAAGGTGTTGGCCATGGTCGCCTGTTCCACATCGACGCGATCGAGCAGTTGTCGCTGGGTTAGCCCCTCCTCCTCCCACAATTCGAGCAGAACGGGAAACTGACCCGGTGAGAAGCCGAGACGCACGGCCCGGCTCTGTAGAGCACGCGTCACGCTGCGGGCGAACTGGGTCGCCAGTTGTGTGGCAGATTCCGGGCGGTCATTGGCCATGGCACGACAATGTCGAGAGGTTAGGAATTTGGGTTGCCGACTTTAACGGCAAGAAGCATCGCAGGCGATGCATTCCTGTGGCTGACCAGTCATGGGATGCGCTCTTGACTTCGGAAGCCGCCGTGGCTTGAGGCGGGGACTGCCACGGCGGCTCCGGAATATGGGGACAAAGGCCCGGAGAGGGGGATAAGGCCTTTGCCCGAGTCTGACGCGGCGGGGGACGAGCCTCATTCAGACTACGGCGTGATCAGACGCCGATGACTGTGATCTGAGGTTCCAAATGTGGTTTTTCAAGGGAAAGAGGCATTACAAATCGGTAAGCTTTTTGTGAGCTTTCCATTTCAGGTCAGGGTCGCGTGCTGCCCAAGCGCATACTCGGTTTTTGTCCACGCAGAACAAACCGTCATGGACGTTTTCGCCGCCCCGCGCTATCCATGCCGACATGAAAAAAGGCGATCACCTCTTCCTCGTCGACGGCTCGGGTTTCATCTTCCGCGCCTTCCACGCCATCCCGGCCCTGAACCGCAAGTCGGACGGCCTGCCCGTCAACGCGGTCTCCGGCTTCTGCAACATGCTGTGGAAGCTGTTGCGCGATGCCCGCAACACCGATGTCGGTGTGACGCCAACGCATCTGGCCGTCATCTTCGACTACTCGTCGACGACCTTTCGCAAGGAAATCTACCCGCTCTACAAGGCGAACCGCTCGGCCCCGCCGGAAGACCTGATCCCGCAGTTCGGCCTGATCCGCCATGCGACCCGCGCCTTCAATCTGCCCTGCATCGAGACCGAAGGTTTCGAGGCCGATGACATCATTGCCACCTATGCCCGCCAGGCTGAGGCCGTCGGCGCCGATGTCACCATCGTTTCCTCCGACAAGGACCTGATGCAGCTCGTCACCGCGAACGTGCATATGTACGACGCGATGAAGGACAAGCAGATCGGCATTCCCGACGTCATCGAGAAATGGGGCGTGCCGCCGGAAAAGATGATCGATCTGCAGGCGATGACAGGCGATTCGACCGACAACGTTCCCGGCATTCCCGGTATCGGCCCCAAGACCGCCGCCCAGCTGCTCGAAGAGTTCGGCGATCTGGAAACCCTGCTCGCCCGTGCTGATGAGATCAAACAGGTCAAGCGCCGCGAAAACATCGTCGCCAATGCCGAGCTCGCGCGTGTCTCGCGCCAGCTCGTCGAACTGCGCACCGATGTGCCGCTCGACATGAAGCTCGAGGAGTTGGTGCTCGAACCGCAGAACGGTCCGAAGCTCATTGCATTCCTCAAGGCGATGGAATTCACCACGCTGACCCGCCGTGTGGCCGAAGTCTGCGACTGCGATGCCGCCGCGATTGAGCCGGCTGTCGTGCCCGTCGAATGGGGCGATTCGGCCCGCGGCCCCGATCTTGACGCGGGAGACGCAGCCGCCTCGTCGTCGGCTCCCGACACTGCACCAACAGCTGCGTCAACGGCGACAGCGACCGGCAGCCCCGACGGCAAAACCCCTGTCGATCTTGCGGCAAGCCGCGCCAATGCCTTTGCCGGCAAGCCGCTCGACACCAGCGCCTATGTGACGATCCGCGATATCGAGACCCTTGAGCTCTGGATTGCTGCTGCCCGCGAAACCGGCCTCGTCGCCTTCGACACAGAGACCACCTCGCTCGATCCGATGCAGGCCGAGCTGGTCGGCGTCTCGCTCGCGATCCAGGACAATGTCCTTTCGCCCGGCTCCACCGAAATCCGCGCCGCCTATATCCCGCTGACCCACAAGACGGGCGTCGGTGATCTTCTCGGTGGCGGTCATGCCGAGGGCCAGATCCCGATGAAAGAGGCGCTGGCCGCCCTGAAGGGCTTGCTCGAAGATCCTTCCGTCCTGAAAGTCGCGCAGAACCTGAAATACGATTACCTGGTGATGAAGCGCCACGGGATCACGCTTCAGTCCTTCGACGACACTATGCTGATGTCCTACGTGCTCGACGCCGGCAAGGGCAATCACGGCATGGATGGCCTGTCGGAAAGATGGCTCGGCCACACGCCGATTCCGTACAAGGATGTCGCCGGCTCCGGCAAATCCTCCGTCACCTTCGATCTCGTCGACATCGATCGCGCAACCGCCTATGCCGCCGAGGACGCCGATGTGACGCTGCGTCTCTGGCTGGTTCTGAAGCCGCGTCTCGCTGCCGAGGGTCTGACGCGCATCTATGAGCGGCTGGAACGCCCGCTGGTGCCGGTGCTTGCCCATATGGAAGAGCGCGGCATCACCGTCGATCGCCAGATCCTCTCCCGCCTCTCGGGCGAGCTTGCCCAGAAGGCCGCTGCCGCCGAGGACGAGGTCTATGAACTCGCCGGCGAGCGTTTCAACATCGGCTCGCCCAAACAGCTCGGGGATATCCTGTTCGGTCGAATGGGCCTGCCGGGCGGTTCCAAGACCAAGACCGGCCAGTGGTCCACCTCCGCCCAGGTCCTCGAAGACCTCGCCGCCGAGGGTGCACCCCTGCCGCGCAAGATCGTCGACTGGCGCCAGCTGACCAAGCTGAAGTCCACCTATACCGATGCACTTCCCGGCTATATCCACCCGCAGACCAAGCGCGTCCACACGGGCTATTCGCTCGCCTCGACGACGACGGGCCGCCTGTCATCGTCGGAACCGAACCTGCAGAACATCCCGGTCCGCACCGCCGAAGGCCGCAAGATCCGCACGGCCTTCATCTCGACGCCGGGCCACAAACTGCTTTCGGCAGACTACAGCCAGATCGAACTGCGCGTGCTCGCTCATGTCGCCGAGATCCCGCAGCTGCGCCAGGCCTTCGCCGATGGCGTCGACATCCATGCCATGACCGCCTCGGAGATGTTCGGCGTGCCGGTAGAGGGCATGCCGTCGGAAGTCCGCCGCCGCGCCAAGGCAATCAATTTCGGCATCATCTACGGCATTTCCGCCTTCGGCCTTGCCAACCAGCTCGGCATCGAGCGCTCGGAGGCCGGCGACTACATCAAGAAGTATTTCGAGCGCTTCCCCGGCATCAAGGACTACATGGAGAGCACCAAGGCCTTCGCCCGCGAGCATGGTTATGTGGAAACCATCTTCGGTCGCCGCGCCCATTACCCGGAGATCAAGTCCTCCAACCCCTCCATGCGTGCCTTCAACGAACGCGCTGCGATCAACGCGCCCATCCAGGGCTCGGCTGCCGACATCATCCGTCGGGCGATGATCCAGATCGAGCCGGCGCTTGCCGCGGCCGGTCTCTCGGAGCGCGTGCGGATGCTGCTTCAGGTGCATGACGAACTGATCTTCGAAGTCGAGGACGAGGCCGTCGATGCCGCCATGCCTGTCATCGTCGACATCATGGAAAACGCCGCCATGCCGGCCGTCTCCATGCGCGTGCCGCTCAAGGTCGACGCCCGCGCCGCCCACAATTGGGACGAGGCGCACTGAGAATTCCCGGCCTTGCCGGTTTGCGAAACACGGGCGCTGTTCAACCCGCAGGAGTACAAGATTTGGCCTTCAAGACCATCAACGGCAATGTCGTGCACTACGAACTGATCGGCGAGGCGAAAGCCAAGAACCTGATCGTCTTCTCCAACGGCCTCGGCACCGACTTCCGCATCTGGCTGCCGCTCTTCGACGAACTCGGCGACGATGTCTCTGTGCTGCTCTATGACAGCCGTGGCCACGGCCTCTCCGGCGGCGCCGACAAGCCCTTCGGCATGGCCGATCTCGTCTCGGATCTCGCCAGCCTCTGCGACGAACTCGGCATCCGCAAAGCCACCTTCTGCGGCCTCTCCGTTGGCGGCCTTGTCTGCCAGGGCCTCTGGCAGGAGCGGCCGGATCTCTTCCGCAAGCTCATCCTCTGCGACACCGCGCCCCGCATCGGCACTGCCGAAATCTGGGCCGAGCGCATCGCCGGCATCGAGAAGGGGGGCCTGGAGAGCGCTGCTGATAGCGCCATGGCGCGCTGGTTCACCCCGGCCTTCCATGAGGAGCGCGCCGATGAACTCGCCGGCTATCGCCTGATGATGACCCGCCAGTCCATCGCAGGCTATCTGTCGACCTGTGCTGCCCTGCGCGACACAGATTTCTCCGACGTCCTGCCGACGATCACGGTTCCTACGCTCTTCGTGGTCGGCGACCAGGACGGCTCCACGCCGCCCGCCACCGTCAAGGCCGGTGCCGATCTCGTGCCGGGCGCGCGTTTCGAGGAAATTGCCGATTGCGCCCACATCCCCTCGGTCGAGCAACCGGAAGCGCTCGCCGATCTCATTCAGAAGTTCATGCGGCAGAGCTGATCGCGCGCGGACGAAAACCGCTGTCAACAGCCGTCGGGCATTTGCCCGGTGGACAGGCAGGAAAGTCGCACGAAGGCCGAAAACGAAAAAGCCTGCCGCGGGAGGAGGTGCGGCAGGCTTTTCGAATGGTTTGAACACCGACTGGGAGGAGGAGTGCCGGTGTTCTGTAGGACGACCTTGGGAGGAGGAGTGGTCGCCCTGCGTCGAAGCTCTGCGGGAGGAGGTGCATTGCTTCGATGACTGTGATCATACGCTGACCACCGCCGTTTCCAAGCATCAATGCTGCACTGCAGCTATGCGAAACATGCATTGCTTGGTGATTACGAATTGGGCAGAACAGGGCTCGCTGGGAGACCCCAGTCCCGTGGTCCGCTGGTCATGGAACCAACGAATTAGCCAGCAGCCAGCGGGTCTCAGCACAAATCGTCAGGTCAATCTGGATTGTTTTGGGCGCTTGCGATCCGGCTGCATAGGCCCACGGTTCACACCGCCTGCCTCAATGGAGATTGGCATACGCGGCCGGCAACCGGTCGCCAAGTCACTCTTTCATCAGCTCGTGTAGGAAACGGAATCCACGTTCCAGCATCGGCCTCACCAGGGGACCAGGAGGAGCGCTCAGGAATAACGGTAGAATATCAAGGAATGGCGGACAGGGTGGGATTCGAACCCACGGTACGCTTTCACGCACACACGCGTTCCAGGCGTGCGCCTTCAACCACTCGGCCACCTGTCCAGGGAGGTCGCGGCGAAAATCACCGCGGTTGGTCGGGCGCGATATATACCCATGAAATTCGGCTGATCAACCGAAATCTCTCATTATTTTGACATCGGCCGACAAATCCCTATCTATAGCCCCAGACAGCAGCGGGATCGGAGGCTGCCGTCGAGTTCAGCCGGGGATGTTGATGGTGCGGCTTGCCTTGAGAATGATGAGTTTGCTCCTGCTGTGCGCGGGGGTGGTTGCAGCGACGGTGGACACGATCGCATCTGTTTCGGCTTCCCGCATGATTCTGACACCGTTGACGTCCGTCTGGGCAGATGTCAGCCCGGCGTCGTTGGCGATGTTGCAGCAGACACTCGAGGCCCGCTTCGGCATCGGCACCTGGGCAGCCTTGCGCGACACCGTCCTGGTGCAACCTGCTTTTGTCGTGCTGTTTGCGATGTCGCTGGTCTTCTGGATGCTGGGCTACAAGAAGCCGTCGCTTGCCGGACGGTTTGCGGCCTGAGCGCCGGCTCGAAGCGTTGAGCCACCGCATGGGCATGTAAGGTCAGCGGGAAAACTGCGACATACAACAGTCATTCGCCCCACCCGTGCTTGGCCCGCATCCGGCGGCGCCCCGCTTATCAGAAGGAGTATCGAGATGTTCCTGATCGACATGTTCAACAAGAAGACGACAATGCCCACCGCCGAAAGCGCGCTTCCCGGGAGAGCCGAGGCCCTGCCGACCGCCGAAACACACTTCGTCTCCGGTCTGCCTCTCAAGGGGCCCTACCCCGAGGGCATGCGGACCGTCTATCTGGGTATGGGATGTTTCTGGGGCGCGGAACGGCTGCTTTGGCAGACGCCCGGCGTCTATGTCACGGCGGCAGGCTATCAGGGCGGAATCACACCGAACCCGACCTATCAGGAGACCGTCACGGGGCTCACCGGCCACACCGAGGTGGTCAAGGTGGTCTACGATCCGGCGAAGATCAGCTTGGAAGAGATCTTCAAGATCTTCTTCGAGGCCCATGACCCGACACAGGGCATGCGGCAGGGTAACGATATCGGCACGACCTACCGGTCTGCAATCTATGTCGAAACGGACGAGGACATGGAACTCGCGATCACAGTGCGCGATCGGTTCCAGCACGCCTTGGTTCAGGCCGGACACAGCAGTCGCGTAACGACCGAAATCGCCCATGCCGGTCCCTTCTACTACGCCGAAGACTATCACCAGCAGTATCTTGCCAAGAATCCGAACGGCTATTGCGGTCTGCGTGGCACGGGCGTTGCCTGCCCGATCCAGCCGGCGGCCTGAGAGGTGCTGCCCAAAGCGGCAGCACAAATCCCCTTGATCTGACTAGATTTTCACACTCGATGCTGAATTTTCAGCACGGGTGTGAATCTTTACCAGATGAAAAAAATCTGGTGAATTTTTGCGAAAGCCATGCAAGGATGCGGCCCAGCCAGGACCTCTGGAAAAGGGGAGCGGCGGTTCCGCAGACATGTCTTTCTCATGTGGAAAGGCTTGCGGGAGGACCCAACAAGATCAATAGCAACAAACAGGGCTGCACAATGAAGAAAACCCTCCTCAGTCTCTTTGCCTTGGCCGCGATGTCGGCGACCGCACTTGCGGCCGACATCAAGCCGGCGCTGGTTTATGGCACGGGCGGCAAGTTCGACAAGTCGTTCAACGAAGCCGCCTATGGTGGCGCCGAGAAGTTCAAGGCCGAAACCGGCATCGACTATCGTGATTTCGAGCCGACCAGCGACACCCAGGGCGAACAGGCGATCCGCAACTTCGCCTCGAAGGGCTTCAACCCGATCGTTGCCGTGTCCTTCGCATGGACCTCGGCCATCGAAAAGGTCGCGGCAGAATTCCCCGACACCCAGTTCGTCATCGTTGACTCGGTCGTCGACAAGCCGAATGTCCGTTCGGTCGTCTACAAGGAAGAAGAAGGCTCCTACCTGGTCGGCCTGCTCGCCGGCATGGCGTCGACCACCGGCAAGGTCGGTTTCGTCGGCGGCATGGACATTCCGCTGATCCGCAAGTTCGAATGTGGCTATGAGCAGGGCGCACGCGCCGCCAAGGCCGACATCGAAGTCCTGCAGAACATGATCGGCACGACGGGTGCTGCATGGAACGATCCGGTCCGCGGCGGTGAACTCGCCAAGAACCAGATCGACCAGGGCGCTGACGTCATCTACGCGGCAGCCGGCGCTTCCGGCCTCGGCGTTCTTCAGACCGCCGCCGACAACAAGAAGTTCTCGATCGGCGTCGATTCCAACCAGAACCACCTGCAGCCGGGTTCCGTTTTGACCTCGATGGTCAAGCGCGTCGACCTCGCCGTCTACAACGCCTATTCCGATTCCAAGAACGACAAGTTCACGCCCGGCCTGCTGGCACTCGGCGTCAAGGAAGACGGCGTTGGCTATGCGCTCGACGACAACAACGCCAAGCTGATCACCGATGACATGAAGGCAGCCGTCGAAAAGGCGAAGGCCGACATCATCGCAGGAACCGTCAAGATCCACGACTACATGTCGGACAATTCCTGCCCGAAGTGATCTGAAATCCGGGCGCAGGACGGCTCATTCGTCGTCCTGCGCCCTTTTTGTATGTCTGGGGGACCGGAATGACTGCAACGAGCCAGGTACCGGCGATCGAATTGATCGGCATCGACAAGAAGTTCGGTGCGGTGCATGCCAACAAGAACATCAACCTTACGGTCGCCAAGGGCTCCATTCACGGTATCATCGGTGAAAACGGCGCGGGCAAATCGACCTTGATGTCGATCCTCTACGGCTTCTATCAAGCCGACCAGGGATCCATTCAGATCGGCGGCAAGCCGACCACCATCCGGGACAGCCAGGCGGCGATTTCCGCCGGCATCGGCATGGTGCACCAGCATTTCATGCTGGTCGAAAATTTCACGGTGCTCGAGAACCTGATGCTGGGCGCCGAAGGTGGCGCGACACTGGCCAAGGGTGTGGACAGCGCGCGTGCCGCGCTGAAGAAGCTCGAAGAGGATTATGAGCTGGAAGTCGATCCCGACGCGGTGATCGAAGAACTGCCGGTCGGCCTTCAGCAGCGTGTGGAAATCCTGAAAGCCCTCTATCGCGGCGCAGAAATCCTGATCCTGGACGAGCCGACGGGTGTGCTGACGCCGGCCGAGGCCGACCACCTGTTCAAGATCCTCGGCGTGCTGCGTGATCAGGGCAAGACCGTCATCCTGATCACGCACAAGCTGCGCGAGATCATGGCGATCACCGACACCGTCTCGGTGATGCGACGCGGCGAAATCGTGGCGACACGCAAGACAGCCGAAACCACGGTCGAGGAACTCGCAGAGCTGATGGTCGGCCGTCGCGTGCTGCTGCATGTCGACAAGCAGCCAGCCAATCCGGGCGACATCTACCTCTCCGTGCGGAACCTGACCGTCAAGGACAGCCGTGGCGTCGTCATGGTCGACAATGTCTCCTTCGACGTGCGCTCCGGCGAAATCGTCGGAATCGCAGGGGTCGCGGGTAATGGCCAGAGCGAATTGCTGGAAGCGATCACCGGCATCCGCAAGCCGACATCCGGCGAGATCTGGATCGGCGGCCGCAACGTCGCGGGGCTCGATCCGGCAGAATTGCGCGGCATTGGCGTTGCCCATATTCCGGAAGACCGACACCACATGGGCCTGGTCCTGCCTTTCGAAGAGAGCCAGAACGCCATTCTCGGTTATCATCGTGACGAACGCTACGGGAAGGGCTTCTTTCTCGACCCGGATGCGATCCGCAAGGCCGCCGTCGCCGAGATCGAAAAATACGACATCCGCCCGCCGAACCCGCGGCTGAAGACCGCCAACTTCTCCGGTGGCAACCAGCAGAAGATCGTCGTTGCCCGCGAAATCGAACGCGACCCGAAACTTTTGATCGTCGGCCAGCCCACACGCGGTGTCGACATCGGCGCCATCGAGTTCATTCACAAGCGGATCGTCGAGACGCGTGACGCCGGCAAGGCCGTGTTGCTCGTCTCCGTCGAACTCGACGAAATCCGTTCGCTGTCCGACCGGATCCTGGTGATGTTCGCCGGCAAGGTGGTTGGCGAGAAGACACCGGACGCCGGTGAACAGACACTTGGCCTGATGATGGCCGGTATTGCCGCTTGAGGATTTGATGAGCACTGCATCCGTACCCCTTCCAAACTGGATCAATTATGCGCTGCTGCCGCTGATCAACCTCACGCTGGCGTTTCTCGTCTCCGGGCTTGTGGTCTGGATCATCGGCGAGAACCCGTGGGAGGCCCTGCAATTGATGCTGCAGGGTGCGCTCGGGCGCGGCGAAGGCATTGGCTTCACGCTGTTTTACGCGACCAACTTCATCTTCACCGGCCTGTCGGTGGCGGTCGCTTATCATGCCGGCCTGTTCAACATCGGCTCTGAAGGTCAGGCCTATGTCGGCGGCCTTGGAGCGGCACTGGCGGCGCTTGCGCTCGACCATTATGTGCCGTGGTATGTCACGATGCCCTTTGCGATCATCGGAGCAGCGCTGTTCGGCGCCGCCTGGGCGTTGATCCCGGCTTTGCTGCAGGCCAAGCGCGGCAGCCATATCGTCATCACCACCATCATGTTCAACTTCATCGGCGCGGCACTGATGGTCTATCTGCTGGTGAACGTATTCATCGTTCCCGGCAAGATGGCACCGGAAACCCGCACCTTCCTGGAAGGCGGGCAGCTGCCGAAGCTCGACTGGCTGATTGCGATGTTTGGCGGCAAGCTCGGGCCCGCTCCGTTCAACGTCTCCTTCCTGATCGCACTCGTGATGTGCTTCGTGGTTTGGGTGTTGATCTGGCGCACGAAGCTCGGCTTCGAGATGCGGACCATGGGGCTCAGCCGGTCAGCTGCCGATTATGCCGGAATTTCCTATACGAAGATCGTTGTGATCACGATGCTGATTTCCGGTGGTCTCGCTGGCATGATGGCGCTCAATCCGGTGCTCGGCGCCTCGGCGCGCCTGCAGGTGGAATTCGTCGGTGGCGCAGGCTTTGTCGGCATTGCCGTTTCTCTGATGGGGCGCAACCATCCGCTCGGCATCGTGATTGCCGCCATCCTGTTCGGCGTTCTCTACCAGGGCGGCGCAGAACTCTCCTTCGACATGCCGAATATCACCCGCGACATGATCGTGGTGATCCAGGGTCTCGTCATCCTGTTTGCCGGTGCGCTCGAATTCATGTGCCGGCCGATGATCGTTCGCGCCTACCAGTCTTTCGTGAAGGGTTGAGGATCAGACCATGGATACTTTCGACATCCTCATCAGCATTCTCGGATCCACCATCCGCCTGTCGATCCCGCTGATTTTCACGGCGCTTGCCGGTCTCTTCTCGGAGCGCGCTGGCATTTTCGATATCGGGCTTGAGGGCAAGATGCTGGCTGCCGCATTTGCGGCTGCGTGCACCGCCCATCTGACCGGTTCTGCCTGGGCTGGCCTTGCCGCCGGCATCGGCATTTCGCTGTTCTTCTCGCTGATCCACGGTTTTGCCTCGATCACCAATCGCGGCAACCAGATCGTCTCGGGCGTGGCGCTGAACTTCGTTGCGGCCGGCCTGACCGTCGTGCTCGGCCAGGCCTGGTTCGGCCAGGGCGGCCGCACGCCGCAGGTGACCAATGACGGCCGCTTTGCGCCGATCATCCTGCCGGGTGCCGACGCGATGCGCGACGTACCCTTCATCGGGCCGATCTATGCGAATGTGATTTCCGGCAACAACATCCTCACCTATCTTGCCTTCCTCGCCGTGCCGCTGTCCTGGTGGGTGCTCTACCGAACGCGTTTCGGGCTGCGGCTGCGCGCCGTCGGCGAAAATCCGGGCGCCGTCGATACGGCCGGCATCTCGGTAACCTTCCTCCGTTACCGCGCCGTTCTGGTGGCCGGCTTCCTCTGCGGTTTTTCCGGCACCTATCTGGCGATCGCGCAATCAGCGGCCTTCATCAAGGACATGTCGGCGGGCAAGGGCTACATCGCGCTTGCGGCGCTCATCTTCGCCAAGTGGAAGCCTGTGCCGGTCATGTTTGCCTGCCTGTTGTTCGGCTTTCTCGACGCGCTCGCCAACTTCATGCAGGGCAAAGCAATCCCGGGCATCGGCGAAGTGCCGGTGCAGATCTTCCAGGCTCTGCCCTATATCCTCACCTGTATCCTGCTGGCCGGCTTCATCGGTGCTGCCAACCCGCCGAAAGCCGGTGGCGTGCCCTACACCAAGGAGCGTTGATCCATGGCGCATGATCTGTTCGAAGCCGCGCGCGGCGCGATGCAATTCGCCCACGCGCCCTATTCCAAGTTCCCCGTGGGAGCTGCGATCCGGGCCGATGACGGCAAGATCTATACAGGCGCGAACATCGAGAACCTCTCCTTCCCGCAGGGCTGGTGCGCGGAACCGACCGCCATCGGCTGCATGATCATGGGCGGGGGCAAGAAGATCGTCGAGATGGCGGTCATTGCCGAGAAACTGGCGCTCTGCCCGCCCTGCGGCGGATGCCGGCAGAAAATCTCGGAATTCGCCTCTGCAGATACCAAGATCTATCTCTGCGACGAGGTGGGCGTGCAGAAGACCATGACCATGGACGAACTTCTGCCGCTGAGCTTCAAGACGGACGTGATTGGATGAAGCCCGCCGTCGATCTTCTCGTCGAGCGGCTGAACGGCCTCGTTCCCCGTCACGGCATCGTCCTGGGCTCGGGATTGGGCTCACTGGTGAACGAGGTTCGGGATGCGGTTCGTGTTCCCTATTCCGAGCTGCCCGGCTTTCCCTTGAGTGCCGTATCCGGTCATGCTGGCGAGCTTGTCGCCGGCATACTGGGGAAAACGCCGGTCATCATGCTTGCCGGTCGTGTGCACTATTACGAGCATGGCGATCCGACAGCAATGCGGATTCCC
The DNA here is from genome assembly GCF_056314065.1 of Allorhizobium sp. DMC15. Lineage (NCBI taxonomy): Bacteria > Pseudomonadati > Pseudomonadota > Alphaproteobacteria > Hyphomicrobiales > Rhizobiaceae > Allorhizobium > Allorhizobium sp. DMC15. Next base: position 55,044 of record NZ_JBQUZB010000001.1, on the reverse strand, counting down.
ATCGAAGTGCTGATGGGGCTGGGGGTCACGACGCTGATCCTGACCAATGCGGCGGGGTCTCTGCGCGAGGACATGCCGCCGGGTTCGGTCATGCAAATCACCGACCACATCAATTTCTCCGGCAAGAACCCGCTGATCGGCGAGCCGAACGACGCGCGGTTCGTCGGCATGACTTCGGCCTATGACGCGCAGCTGCAAGCTGCCATGCGCGAAGCCGCAGCCGCAGAAGAAGTCCCGCTCTCTCGCGGTGTCTATATGTGGTTCTCCGGCCCCAGCTTCGAGACACCCGCTGAGATCCGCATGGCGCGGGTGCTGGGGGCTGACGCGGTGGGTATGTCAACCGTACCGGAAGTCATTCTCGCGCGCTTTTTCGGCCTAAGGGTTGCGGCAGCCTCCGTGATCACCAATTATGGAGCCGGCATGACCGGTGGCGAACTGAGCCACGAAGAAACCAAAGACATGGCGCCGATCGGCGGCGAACGTCTGGCCCGCATCCTCAAGCGGATGATCGGCGGAGGTAACGATATTGGATAACCAGGAACTGCGCGCGGTTGCGACCAAGGCGCTGTCGCTTCTCGACCTCACCAACCTGAAGGATGATTGCACGCCGGAGCAGATCGTTTCGCTCTGCGGCAAGGCCCAGACCGCTTATGGTCCTACGGCCGCGATCTGCATCTGGCCACGCTTCGTGATGCAGGCGCGCACGCTGCTTGGGCCGGACAGTCCGATCCGCATCGCGACCGTGGTCAACTTTCCCTCTGGCACGATGAAGATCGAGGATGTGCTGGCGGAGACGCGCGACGCTGTTGCCGACGGCGCCGACGATATCGACCTTGTCATTCCATATCGTGCCTTGGCTTCGGGTGACGAGAAGGCTGTGACGGACATGGTGACCGCCGTGAAGGCAGCCTGCGGCCATGCGATCCTGAAGACGATCCTGGAAACCGGCGAACTCAAGGACGTGGCTCTCATCCGCAAGGCATCCGACCTTGCCATCGCGGCAGGTGCGGATTTCGTCAAGACTTCGACCGGCAAAGTTGGCGTCAATGCCACGCTGGAGGCGGCAGACATCATGCTGCAATCGATCCGGGACAGCCGCAAGAAAGTCGGGTTCAAGCCGGCCGGCGGGATCTCGACGGTTGCGGACGCCGCCCTCTATCTGCGGCTCGCGGATACGATCATGGGAGAAGATTGGGTCATGCCGTCGACCTTCCGTTTCGGGGCATCCGGTTTGCTGGACGACATCCTCGCAGTGCTATCCGGCGAGCGATCGACCGCGGTGGCTTCAGGATACTGACCATGCTACTGCCGCAGGAGATCATTCGTCGGAAACGGGATGGGGAAGTGCTCTCGGCTGACGAGATTGCTGCCTTCGTCGAAGGGTTGTCGAATGAAACGATCTCCGAAGGCCAGGTCGCGGCCTTTGCCATGGCGGTCTTCTTTCGCGGCATGACGCCGGACGAAATCGTCGCGCTGACGCTGGCCATGCGTGATTCAGGCGACGTCCTCTCCTGGGCCGGAGTGGGCAAGCCCATCGCCGACAAGCATTCGACGGGAGGTGTCGGAGACAATGTCTCGCTGATGCTGGCGCCGATCGTGGCTGCCTGCGGGCTGGCGGTCCCGATGATTTCAGGGCGCGGGCTTGGGCATACCGGCGGCACGCTGGACAAGCTGCAGTCGATCCCCGGTTATGACGTGATGCCGGACAATACCATCTTCCGCCGCACGGTGGACCGCGCGGGCTGTGCCATCATCGGCCAGACGGGCGATCTCGCGCCGGCGGACAAGCGGCTCTATGCGATCCGCGACGTGACAGCGACGGTGGAATCCATCCCGCTGATCACGGCCTCCATCCTGTCGAAGAAACTGGCGGCCGGGCTGGACAGCCTGGTGCTCGACGTCAAGGTCGGCAATGGCGCCTTCATGGCCAAGGCGGAAGACGCCGAAGCGCTCGCCCGTTCGCTGGTGCGTGTGGCCAATGGCGCCGGTGTCCGGACAACCGCGCTACTGACCGACATGAATCAGCCGCTTGCCGACTGCGCCGGCAATGCGATCGAGGTGCAGAACGCGGTCGACTTCCTCAAGGGCCTGAAGGGCGGCACACGTCTTGAAGAAGTAACGCTCGCCTTTGGAGCGGAGATGCTGATCAATGCCGGCGTGGAGAGCGATCACGGCGTCGCCCTCAAACGTTGCGTCGAGGCTCTCGCCTCCGGCAAGGCGGCCGAGATCTTCGGAAAGATGGTGCGCGAGCTGGGCGGCCCCGCCGACTTCATGGACAAAGCAGAGCATTACCTGCCGCGTGCCAGGGTGGAAATTGCTGTGGAAGCGCCCGAAGACGGCTATCTCTCCGCCTGCGACACCCGCGCGCTCGGGCTTGCCGTGGTGACGCTTGGCGGTGGACGGCAGCGGCCGAGCGACAGCATCGATCACGGGGTGGGGATATCCGGCTTCAAGCCGCTCGGCACGAAGGTGACGAAGGGCGAGCCTATCGCCTTTGTGCAGGCCAATGACGAGGCTTCGGCAACACGGGCTGCGGAAACCGTCGCTCAGTGCTACCGCATCTCGCAAACGAAGCCGGCCGCGACGCCGGTGATCGGCCTCAGGATCGAGTAGGCCTCAACCTCACTGGATCAAGCGAAGCGTGCGATTTTCCGCCGTGTAGGACCTTAGCTTCTTCATGAAGCTCATGCCGACCAGCGTCGAAGAGAGGGCCTTGTCGTCGAGAACAAAGGCGTCGACCGCCCGGACACGGATGCTGCCGATCTCAATGCGGTCGAGCACAACATGGGCGGCCTTCAGCGAACCATTGGCCGTCGTTACGTCATAGCGGAAGTCGAGCATCGAAGGGCTGAAGCCTAGGCGACGGGCGGTAGAGATGTTGATTGCGACGAGCGAGGCTCCGGTATCGACCATGGCCTCGACGGGCTTTCCGTTCATCTTGAACGTGCCTTCGTAATGTCCACCTGGACCCATTGTCAGAACCGTCTGTCCCGACGATGCCTTGGCCGGCTGCGTTCTCGGCTCTTCCGGCGCTGCGGTTTCCCGCTGGTTCAACAACGCCTGGACCTTACCCGCGATCATCGGCCACTGGCTGGCAGACAGAGCGATCAACAAGACTGTGAACAGCGTGCGGGCGAACATCGGCACTCCTCAATGGGTTCGCGCTCACTGTAGCAGCAGGGTCTTTCCGGATGGATACTGGATAAATAAAACGGCCCGAAACAAGCGTTCCGAGCCGTCAAAGCCAGTGATCTGGTTAAGGAATCACTTCGTTCCGTACATCCGGTCACCCGCATCGCCGAGGCCGGGCATGATGTAGCCCTTCTCATTCAGATGGCTGTCGATCGAGGCTGTGAAGATCGGCACGTCGGGATGGACAGCCTGAAAGTTCTTGATGCCCTCGGGCGCCGCCAGCAGGCAAAGGAAACGGATGTTTTTCGCGCCGCGTTCCTTCAGTTTGTCGATGGCGGCGATCGAAGAATTGCCGGTCGCGAGCATCGGGTCGACGACGATGATCAAGCGCTCCGACAGGGCTTCGGGTGCCTTGAAATAGTATTCCACGGCCTGCAGCGTTTCGTGATCGCGGTAGACGCCGACATGGGCGACACGGGCTGCCGGAACCAGTTCGAGCATGCCTTCCAACAGGCCGTTACCGGCGCGCAGGATCGAGGCGAAGACCAGCTTCTTGCCCTCAAGGATCGGGGACTGCATTTCGGTCAGCGGCGTCTCGATCGTCTCCAAGGTCAGCTCGAGATCGCGCGTCACTTCGTAGCAGAGAAGGGTCGAGATCTCACGCAAAAGCCGGCGAAAGCTGGAGGTCGAGGTTTCCTTGCGGCGCATAATCGTCAGCTTGTGCTGAACGAGAGGGTGATTGATGACTGTTACGCCGTCCATGGATCGAACCTTCTTTTCTTCTTTGTCTTCGGATGGGTCTATTTTCACGTTCTCAGGGAGAGCCGCAAGAGCAGGCGTGGATTTTGCCCGGTCTTCAACAGCGCTCACGTTGCGAGTTTCGTCAGCAGCGCTTGTCGCGTCTTTTCGTCCACGAAGGCTGCCTCGATCGCCGTGCGGGTCATCGCGTCGATCTCCGCGTTCGAAAATCCAAATTCCGTCGCCGCCAGTTCATACTCGCGGGCGAGCGACGTGTGGAAGAATGGCGGATCGTCGGAATTGATGCAGACGCGGACGCCGGCATCCCGGAGCTTACGCAGGGGGTGGCTCTGGAAATCGGGATAGACCGACAGCGCAATGTTGGATCCAGGGCAGACCTCCAGAACCGTCCCGAGATCGGCGAGCCGCCGGACGAGTTCCGCATCCTCGATGGCACGCACGCCATGCCCAATGCGATCCGGCTTCACGAGGTCGAGCGCATCGGCGACGCTGAAGGCGCCGCAGACTTCACCGGCGTGGATTGTCAGGCCAAGCCCCGCCTCTCGAGCGATGTCGAAGGCACGGGCATAGTCAGCCACACGGCCCATGCGCTCTTCACCGGCCATGTTGAAGCCGGTGATCAGCGAGTTGGGGCTCCGGGCGGCATATTCGGCGGCGGCAATTACGCTTTCCGGACCGAAATGGCGCTCGCCCGTCACGAGAATGCGCACCTCGATGCCGGTGTCCGCCTTTGCTCGCTCGATACCAGCTGTAATGCCGGCCAGGTAATTGTCCGCACCGAGGCCGATCCGATCGCCATGATCCGGCGAGATAATCAGTTCACTGTAGATGGTGCCTGCCGATGCCAGTTCGCGCAGATAGGTCTCCGTGAGAAGCGCATAATCGTCTTCCGTCCGGAACAGGCCTGCGACCTTGTCATAGGCTTTGATGAACTCCGAAAAGTCGGTCCAGGCGTAGCGGTCACCGTCCATGAATGTGTCGGGATCGACGCCGTATTTGCGCGCCTGATCAAGGGTGAGTGCCGGGGGCGCCGCGCCTTCGAGATGACAGTGCAGTTCGGCTTTTTTCAGCTGTGTCGTCACAGGAAGCTCCGTCCGTGGCGGCCCGGCGCGATGCCGAGATGCGCCGCAATGGTTTCGCCGATATCGGCATAGGTCGTGCGCAGTCCGACATTGCGCGAGCGGATGCCTGGCCCGAAACACATGATCGGAACACGCTCGCGCGTGTGGTCGGTGCCGCGCCAGGTCGGATCGCAACCGTGATCCGCGGTCATCAGCACCATGTCTCCGGGCTTCAGTCTGCGATGGACCTCGGGCAGACGCCGGTCGAAGGCTTCGAGCGCGGCTGCGTAACCGGGGACGTCGCGACGGTGGCCATACAACATGTCAAAATCGACAAAATTGGTGAAGACGAGATCGCCATCGGCCGCTTCATCGATCGTCTTGAGGGTCGCATCCATCAGGGCTGCATTGCCATTCGCCTTGATCATGCGGGTAATTCCCTGATGAGCGAAAATGTCGGCGATCTTGCCCACAGCATGCACTTTCCGGCCGTCGTCGACGAGGCGATCGAGCAGCGTCGGCTCCGGCGGCAGGACGGAGTAATCGCGGCGATTGCCAGTGCGTTCGAAGCTCTGTGGCGTTTCGCCGATGAAAGGACGCGCAATCACCCTGCCGATGTTCAACGGGTCGAGCAGTTTGCGGACGGTCTGACAGAGCGAGAGCAGACGCTCAAGACCAAAATGGGTTTCATGCGCGGCGATCTGGAAGACGGAATCGCTGGAGGTATAACAGATGGGCTTGCCCGTCCGGATGTGTTCCTCGCCGAAGCGAGCGATCACGTCTGTGCCAGAGGCATGACAATTGCCGAGGATGCCGGGCAGGCTGGCTTCCCGGCAGATAGCTTCCACAAGATCCGCCGGGAAAGCTTCCTCGCCTTCGGGGAAATAGCCCCAGTCGAACATGACGGGGGTCCCGGCGATTTCCCAATGGCCAGACGGCGTATCCTTGCCATGCGACACTTCACTTGCCGCCCCGTGCAGCCCGAAGACACGTTCGGGCACGGGCATGCCGGCTGGAACCCGACCTGTGGCGAGTTTTGCCGCTGTCAGCAGACCAAGGGCGGACATGTTGGGCAGCACCAGCGGACCTTGCCGCAACCCCTTGCGATCTCCCGCGCCCGCCGCACAGAATTCAGCGATATGACCAAGGGTATCGGACCCGTCATCGCCGTAACCGAGTGCATCTGGCGCACCGCCGATGCCGAAGGAATCGAGAACAAAGAGAAATGCGCGTGCCATGCTCTATCCAAGGCCGGTCCGGAACGAAACGACGGCCGGCGTCTGCCCGCATCAATAACTGCTGAGCTCGGGCTTGGCAAATAGGGTGCGGTCAGCAGTCGTTGCAGGTGATCTGTGCACCCAGCCGCTGGCGGTAATAGAACTCGCGATAGAGGGTCAGGCTCTTCGTGCCGCCGCTGACCAGACCGGGCAGATAGGTCATCAACTCATGGGAAACGCTGAGTTCGCTACGGATCAGGAACGTATCCGCAATCAAGAGATCCGCAGGGACCGGCGCCTGGGTGCCCACGCCGTAAGGTGCGACACCGGTCGAAGACCAGGACCAGGCAACCTTGGCCGCCTTCGCACTGTCGATCTTGATCGCGGTGACCTTGATTAGAAGATTGGACGGAGGATAAGGCACAAAGATCGCCCTGGCCACATCGGGCATTGTGCCGAGAAATGCCTTCGTGACCTTCTCTTCCCGCGCAACGATATCGGCAACGGCATTGCTGGCCAGCGAGGCTTTCTTGGCTGCGCTGAAGCCCATGGTGAGCTCGAACGCCATCAGGTAAAGGACGAGAAGCATCGGTGCGACGAGGGCAAACTCCACACCGCCGACGCCCTGCCGGTCGCGCAGGATCGCTCCCAGGCGAATGAACAAGCCACTCTGTCGCCGGACAGGCCCTGCGGTTGCGTTTGTCGCAGTTTCGAGAAGCTTCCTCATCATGGATATTTCTCGTTCTTGAAGGCGGTGGTCGCCACGATCAGGAAATCGCTGGGCATCGAGCCGTCCGACGGCCGAATGGTCGTGATGTAGGGGCGAACGAGGTCCGTGATCACCTGCCAGCGGTAATAGGCGCGCAGCATGTTGATCGTATCGGGGCCGCCGGGCGTGAAGGCGAATGTAGCCGGATTGATGTCGGAATATGTCGCGCTGCTCATGCGCGGGATCGTCGTCGGGATCGCCGCGAAGGTCGAGAATGTCCGAGCATCGATGTAAAGCTTGGCAGCTGTTGCAACTTCCGTCGCCGAGCACTTGATGAGAATGCTGATCTCGTCACAAAAGCGCTGCCTGAACTGCTCCTTGGTCTTATCCGTCGAGCGGTTCAGCCCGTAGGTAATCTGCCCGGTACGGATCTCGCGTCCGAGGGTATTGACCGCATTCGTCACGAGTTGCTCGGCCGCAAATGCGATGAAGGTCTCTATGATGGCAAAGATGATGATGAAGTAGGGGATCGAGAGGATTGCGAATTCAATTGCCGCAGCGCCGTCGCGCGAACGTGCCAACCGCTTCCAAAGGCGGCCTACCCGAATCCTGGATGATCTTGCGCAATGCTGATCGTTTTCTCGGCCGCTCATAGCCCCACCCGCTCCAGATGTCGGAGTGAAGCTAAGCTGCAAGTATTGATTTTCCGTTTCCGAACTCTTTACACTTGTTTCAGCTTCAGAAACCGAAATGCAGCGTGACTATTGCGTCGGGCCGGTCTGGGCGTGCTGTTCACAGTTGGGCGTGCATGACAGCACAGTGCGGTCCGTCGCTTTATAGACGCGCACGGTGTTGGATTCATCGATCGAGACAAGTACGCGCTCGTCGACGATCGCATTTCCATCTGCATCGAGCAGAACGAGGTTCGTGGTGCCATAGGCGCGCCCGGTCAGGACGATCGTCTTTGCATCCGCCACCGTGGCATCTGCCACTTCCGAGTTGCCAACAATGACTTTGCTGACCGGACGGTCGAGCTTCAGAATGCGGGCGCTGTTCATATAGACGCGAAGAATGTCATCGGCTGCGGCAGCCGGCGCGGACACCACCATAACCGTCACCAGGGCGAGAACCGCAGCAAGAGCTGTGAAACGACGGTCGAAGTTGGACATGCCTGATAATCCGCGCGTGAGAGGGCTCAGGCGATGAGTATGGAGCCGCTTGGTGAATGAAGCGTTAAGCCTTCAGGTCGGTATTTTCGCCACCGAGCGTCTCACCTCACCGCCAGCCCTCTGACTAAGGCCTGTACCACTCCGACACAGGCAGGATGTCTCACGGGCATGATCGTGTCTCAAACCGGATTTCCGTACTCGGGATACCGATTGTCATCAGGCAGCATGGACTTGCCGCGAAAGCCCGGAATACGGGCCATTTGCCTTTGGTCACGCGACCGTTGCGCGCATTTGACTGAATGCGAGGATTCTTTGTTTACCACAGTTCTCGCAAAGACCGGTTCACGGGGCGGTAACCTTCTTTCTTAAGTCGATAGCAAGGGGGTCGATTTAGGTTGAGGACATCCGAGCAACGGAAACAGTTGCCGGCAGTGCTGATCAACCTCGCGGAGTAGGAGAATAACATGACCAAGCTTTTCGCACGTTTCGTCAAGGACGAGTCCGGCGCAACCGCTATCGAATACGGCCTCATCGCCGCCCTGATTTCTGTCGCCCTCATCACCGGCGCGACGACCCTCGGCAACGCTCTGAACACGCAGTTCACCAACCTTTCGGGCAAGCTCAACTACAAGTGAGCCTACGGACGCGCCCGGCGTCTGATGGGTAGCGTAATGTTCTGGAGAGACACATGAAATCCATGATTGAACGTTTCATCAAAGATGAATCGGGCGCTACTGCTATTGAGTATGGCCTGATTGCAGCACTTATTTCGGTCGCGCTGATCACGGGTGCAACCACCCTCGGCAACGCCCTGAATACTCAGTTCGACAACCTGTCCAAGAAGCTCAACTACGCGGGCTAAGACCTGGTTAACGGAAATCGACAAAGCCGTCTCGCGGAGCGAGGCGGCTTTGTCGTTTCGGGACCGCGGATGCGGCGTCAGCTTTGCCAATTCTTCACCTCTTTGCCGTAACATGAGAGTGGGTCAAGGATATCAGCCATGTATGCAGCCATCATCTTCGTGATACCGCCTATCTGCTTTGTTATGGCAGCGCTGACGGATTTCCTGGAGATGACCATACCCAACCGAATTCCGGTCATTCTCCTTTCAGCCTTTTTGCTTGTTGCGCCGTTCAGCGGCCTCACCCTGGGAGAATTCGGCTGGCATGTCGCTTCCGCCGCCCTCGTATTTGCGGTCTGCTTCGGGTTGTTTGCCTTGAACGTCATGGGCGGAGGAGACGCGAAGCTTCTTTCCGCCGCCGCCATCTGGTTCGGCTTCAACCATTCGCTTTTCGAGTTCCTCGCCTATACCGGATACTTAGGCGGCGTTTTGACAATCATGGTGATGCTCGTGCGAGCCAACTGGGCGAAGTTTGCAACGCTGGGCGTCAAGTTACCCAAGACGTTGATGGTCGCGAACAAGATCCCCTATGCGATTGCGATTGGTGCCGCGGGGCTTATGGCCTATCCGCAATCGCCTCTGATGATTTCAGTCATCGCAAGTCATTGAGCCAGTAGAAACCTTGCATTAACCACAAATGTAAGCGGCTTATTAACCATAAGTACACCAATTCCTGATCATTCTCTGCCGCAGAACCTATTGCGTCGTTCGAGGATCGATCATGAAACCCGCCCGCCTCATCATACTCGCTGTCGCCGTCGTGGCCGCCGGTATGGCCGGTCTCCTCGCCATGCAGCTGAGCGGCAACAAGACCATCGTCGTGCAGGAGAATGCCCCGGCGGAGAAGCAGCCCACCGTCGACGTCCTTGTTTCCGCGAAAAACCTACCTGTCGGCGCGCGTCTCGATGAAAGCGCCATGCGCTGGATGCCATGGCCCGCGGATAGCGTGGTCGACGGCTTTATCACGTCGTCGACACGAGCCGACGCGATCACGGAATTGCAGGGCGCTGTCGTGCGCCTCCCGATGTTCGAAGGCGAGCCGATGCGCCGCGAGAAGATCGCGGACTCGTCCTCACGCATTCTTTCTGCGCTGTTGCCATCCGGCAAGCGCGCCGTGTCGACAGAGATATCGGTGGCCACGGGTGCCGGCGGCTTCATCCTTCCCAACGACCGGGTCGACGTCATCATGGTCCGCAAGGGTGACGAGAACAATTTTCTGACCGAGACCGTCCTGTCCAACGTACGCGTGCTTGCGGTCGACCAGCAGATCGAAGAGGCCGCGGACGGTTCACGGTCGGTGATCGGAACGACCGCGACGCTTGAGCTTACTCCGGATCAGGCCAAGGTAATGGCGGTTGCGCAGCAGATGGCCGACCGTCTGTCACTCGCGCTGCGCTCGGTCGCCGACGCGCAAGAGGAAGACACGAGTGCAGCCGACTATCTGCTGAGCGGCGGTGACGGTCAGCCGACGATCCAGGTCATCAAGTCCGGCGAGGTGGTGAAATCCTCCGAACCGGCCGCCAATTCCATGAAGTGAGTGGGGACACATCGTGAAAAGCTCGACCAACAAACTTCGTGTTTCCTTGACCGCGGGATTGGCCATGGCCATCGCCGTTTCCGGCATGCCGACGCCCTTCGGCTCGACAATCCTCGACACACCTGCCGCCCAGGCCGCCCAGGAAAGCGTACTTCGGATCACCAATTCCGGTCCGGGCACGCGTCGGACTGTAAAGCTGGGTCTGAACAAGGCCCTGGTTGTCGACCTCCCGGCCGACGCTCACGACATTTTGGTGGCCGATCCGAGCATGGCCGATGCCGTGACCCGTTCATCACGGCGCATCTACCTGTTCGGCAAGACCGTCGGCCAGACCAACATCTTCATCTTCGGCGATAACGGCCAGGAAATTGTCAGCCTCGACATCGAGATCGAACGCGACATTGCAGGCCTTGAGGCCAATCTGCGGCGGTTCATTCCGGAATCCGACATCAAGGTCGAGATCGTGTCCGACAACATCGTGCTGACCGGCACTGTGCGAACACCGCAGGACGCCGCGCGTGCGCAGAGCCTCGCCAAGGCCTTCCTTCAGGGCGGTGAAGCGACGACCCGCAACACGACCGCTTCGAGCAGCCAGGAAGGCGGCGACGTCGCCATCTATGCGGAAGAGCGCCAGCAGTCGCAGATCGTCAACCTGCTGCAGATCGAGGGCGAGGACCAGGTAACCTTGAAGGTTACGGTGGCTGAAGTCAGCCGGCAGGTGCTGAAACAGCTCGGCTTCTCCGGCAGCATCTCCGACGGCACGAGCGGCATCAGCTATGCCAATCCCTCGAACCTCGGCAATGCGATCGATCCGACCGGCACCGCCAAGATTTCCAGCTCGATCGGCAATGTCGGCATCAGCGCCTATGTGAACGCCATGGAACAGGCTGGTGTCATGCGCACCCTGGCCGAGCCGAGCCTCACCGCCATTTCCGGCGAGCCGGCGAAGTTTTACGTGGGTGGCGAGTACCGTCTTGCGGCCGCGCAAGAGATCAACGTCGACGACAACGGGCAGGCCACGCTCAGCCGTACGACAGATACGGTTGACTACGGCATCGAGCTCAACTTCCGTCCGGTGGTGCTTGCACCCGGCCGCATCAGCCTCAAGATAGAGACCAACGTTTCCGAGCCGACCTGGGAAGGCAATGTGGTGACCGGCAACACCGCCCCGAGCATTCCCGGCTCTACCTATATGTCGATCCGCAAACGCGAAGCATCGACCACTGTCGAGTTGCCGTCAGGCGGCTCCATCGTGATCGCTGGTCTGGTGCAGGACAATATCCGCCAGGCCATGAGCGGACTGCCGGGCATCTCGAAGGTTCCTGTCCTCGGGGCTCTGTTCCGCAGCAAGGACTTCCAGCGCAATGAGACGGAACTCGTCATCATCGCGACACCCTATCTGGTGCGACCCGTCGCCCGCGGCGCACTTGCACGACCCGACGACAACTTCAATCCCGAAGGGGATGGCGCGACCTTCTTCCTGAACAAGGTGAACAAGGTCTATGGCCGCCGTGAAAGCAACGCCCCCGCTGGCCAATATCATGGCGCGGTCGGTTTCATCTACAAGTGAGCGAGGTTCAACGAGACACATGACGATCGTACCGCTCAAGACCATCGAAAGCCAGGAACCCATGGCCACGCGCACCCTGCCTCGTCTCGTTCTGGCGGCCGCCATCGCCGGCGCCTCCGTCATGCTTGCCGGTTGTGGCAACATGAACAAGGATGGCATGTCGACATCCGCCATTCCGGACGACTATCGAACCCGTCACCCGATCATGCTCAGCGAAGTGGAGCACACCCTCGATGTGCCGGTTGCCAGCGGCGACCGCAAGCTGACCAATGGACTTCGTGATTCGATCGGCGGCTTCGCCAATGACTATCTGTCGACGTCATCCGGTACGATCCAGATCATCTTGCCGCAGGGTTCTGCCAATTCCGGCGCCGCATCAGCCCTGCGCAAACAGATCCGTGACGTGCTCACCACACGGGGAGTGGCCGCAAACAAGATCATCGAGACAAGCTATCAGGCTCAAGCCAGCGGTGACGTGGCTCCTATCCGGCTGAGCTATGTCGCGATGACCGCGATGACCAATCCCTGCGGCGAATGGCCGGAGGACCTTACCAACAATACCATGGCCAACAAGAACTATCACAATTTCGGCTGCGCGACGCAGAGCAACCTGGCCGCGCAGATCGCCAATCCGATGGATCTCATGACGCCGCGGGCCATGGCACCGATCGACGCCACCCGTCGGTCGACGGTGATCGGGCTCTATCGCCAAGGCAGCGATACGTCGACCAAGTGACCGGTAACGCGTCCCTGAAGGACAGGAAAGCAGCATGAACGCGATCGACTACGAATTCGAGGACAATATCGGTGGAGACGGCTCCGCTGCCGAGAGATCTGTCGCCGGCGACGTCGAAGCCCTTCGTCCCCTGCCCCGCATTTCCGTCCACGCCTTCTGCATTAGCGAGGGCGTGCACACCATCATGCAGCAGTGTGCGGGTGACCGCCGCATGGCACGGGTGAGCCTGCGGGTGACGCGCGGCAATATCGCGGCGGCCGCAGCGATGTTCGCCACGACGCCGACACCGAACCTGATCATCCTGGAGACCGAGGCCGGCCCACGCGATCTGATGGCTGAACTGACGCCTCTTGCCGAAGTCTGCGATCCCAGTTCCCGTGTGATCGTGGTGGGACGGCACAACGACATCTCGCTTTATCGCGAACTCATTCGCAGCGGCATTTCGGAATACATCGTTTCGCCCTTTTCCATGGCGGACATCATGGGCGCGATTGCCTCCATCTTCGTCGATCCGGAAGCGGAGCCGCTTGGCCGGACTATCGCGTTCATCGGCGCCAAAGGGGGTGTCGGTTCCTCCACTATCGCCCACAACTGCGCCTTCGACATCGCATCCTTGTTCTCCACCGAAACGGTGCTGGCCGATCTCGACCTGCCGTTTGGAACTGCAAACATCGACTTTGACCAGGATCCGGCCCAGGGCATGGCAGAGGCCGTCTTTTCACCGGAGAGACTGGACGAGGTCTTTCTCGACCGTCTGCTCACCAATTGCGGACAGAACCTCTCGCTGCTGGCGGCGCCGTCGCTGCTCGACAGGGGCTACGACTACGAACGCGGTGCCTTCCAGCCGATCCTCGATCTTCTGCAGCGCAATGCCCCGATCAGCGTGCTCGACCTGCCGCATACCTGGGCCGACTGGACCCGCGCCGTGCTCGCGGATGTGGACGAAGTCGTGATCACCTGTGCGCCGGATCTCGCCAATCTGCGCAACATGAAAAACATGCTCGACGCTTTGAAGAAGCTGCGCCCCAACGACAAGCCGCCTCATCTGGTGCTCAACCAGGTCGGCATGCCGAAAAGGCCGGAGATTTCACCCCAGGACTTCTTCGAACCGCTCGAACTCGAGCCGGTGGCCATCATTCCCTTTGATGCGCAGCTCTTCGGCGGCGCCGCAAACAGTGGTCGGATGATCCCGGAAGTGGATGCCAAGTCGCCGATCGCGGAGACGTTCAGTCAGCTTGCACACCTCGTTACCGGACGGGCCACCATCAAGAAGCCGAAACGGGCCGGACTCGGATCGCTGCTTGAAAAGCTGCGGAAGAAATAGACCTCGGACAGGAATAGGTAGAACTCATGTTTGGCAAACGCGGAAACGACGGTTTCGGCAAGGGAGGTTCGGTTACCGGCACGATGCCGGCACCCGCGGCTGCCGTGCCTGCGGCGCGCTCAAGCACGAGCCTGATCGAGCCGGGAAGCCCCGAAGCCAGCACTCGCCTTCAAGTGACACCGCCCTCGATGCCCGGTGCCGTCCGCAAGAAGGCGCCCCGGACCGAGGACTATTACGATACCAAGAGCAAGGTCTTCTCCGCGCTGATCGACACCATCGATCTGTCGCAGCTGGCGAAGCTCGATGGCGAAAGCGCGCGCGAAGAAATCCGCGACATCGTCAACGACATTATCACGATCAAGAATTTCGCGATGTCGATCTCTGAGCAGGAAGAGCTGCTCGAGGATATCTGCAACGACGTTCTGGGTTACGGTCCGCTCGAGCCGCTGCTGGCGCGTGACGACATCGCCGACATCATGGTCAACGGCGCCGGCCAGACCTTCATCGAAGTCGGCGGCAAGACGATCGAGTCGGAAATCCGCTTCCGCGACAATTCCCAGCTTCTGTCGATCTGCCAGCGTATCGTGAGCCAGGTCGGCCGTCGTGTCGACGAATCGAGCCCGATCTGCGACGCGCGTCTGCCCGACGGCTCGCGTGTCAACGTCATTGCTCCGCCGCTCGCGATCGACGGGCCGGCGCTCACCATTCGTAAGTTCAAGAAGGACAAGCTGAACCTTGCCCAGCTCGTCAAGTTCGGCGCCATCACGCCCGAAGGTGCCGAGGTTCTGCAGATCATCGGCCGCGTTCGCTGCAACGTCGTCATCTCGGGCGGTACCGGCTCGGGTAAGACGACGCTTCTGAACTGCCTGACCGGCTTCATCGATTCAGACGAGCGCATCATCACCTGCGAAGACACGGCCGAACTGCAGCTGCAGCAGCCGCATGTCGTGCGTCTGGAAACGCGCCCGCCAAACATCGAAGGCGAAGGCGAGATCACCATGCGCGATCTCGTGAAGAACTGCCTGCGTATGCGCCCCGAACGCATCATCGTCGGTGAAGTGCGCGGACCTGAGGTCTTCGACCTGTTGCAGGCGATGAACACCGGTCACGACGGCTCGATGGGCACGATCCACGCCAACACGCCGCGCGAATGCCTGAGCCGTATGGAATCGATGATCGCCATGGGCGGCTTCTCGCTGCCGGCCAAAACCGTGCGCGAGATCATTTCCGGCTCGATCGACGTCATCATCCAGGCCGCCCGCCTGCGCGATGGTTCACGCCGCATCACCCACATTACCGAGGTCATCGGGATGGAAGGTGACGTGATCATCACCCAGGACCTGATGCGCTACGAAATCGAGGGCGAGGATGCGGGCGGCAAGATCATCGGCCGGCATATGTCGACCGGGATCGGCAAGCCGCATTTCTGGGATCGGGCTCGCTATTATAACGAGGATCGTCGCCTCGCGGCGGCTCTCGACGCCATGGAACAGAAATCGAAGGGGATCTGAGCCGATGAACCCGACCATACTCGGCATCGTCCTGCTGGTTGCGGTTTCCACGGCAGCGATCGCCTACAGTCTCCTCTACACCAGGATGGAGACCGAAAAGAAGACGGCAAACCGGATCAATCGGGTGAAAGCGGCCGAGACCGACATGGGTCAGGTCAAGGCCGCCAGGGACCGAGTCCAGGAGATATCGAAGCGTCGCAAGTCGGTTCAGGACTCCCTCAAGGAGCTTGAGAAGAAGCAGCAGGAAAAATCCAAGAAGGCAAACGAAACGAGCCTGAAATCACGGATCATCCAGGCCGGGCTGTCGATTACGCCGGTTCAATTCTATCTCTTCAGCGTTGTCCTGGGCGTTGTTGTTCTTCTGATGACCCTGCTTGCCGGCATGCCGCCGCTCGTCATGCTCGGACTGACCTTCGTTTCGGCCCTCGGACTGCCCCGGTGGGTCGTCAATTTCCTCGTCAAGCGCCGTCAGAAACAGTTTCTGGAGGAGTTTCCGAACTCGCTCGATGTCATGGTCCGCTCGATCCGATCGGGTCTACCCCTCAATGATGCGATCCGCATGATCGCATCGGATGGTCAGGAACCGGTCAAGACGGAGTTCCGCCGGGTTGTCGAGTCACAACAGCTCGGGCTCAGCGTACCTGATTCCATTGCACGCATGCATTCGACCATGCCGCTGTCGGAGATCAGTTTCTTCGCGATCGTCATCGCAATTCAGGGACAAGCAGGCGGCAACCTTTCGGAAGCATTGTCAAATCTATCCCGCGTGTTGCGCGACCGGAAAAAGATGAAGGCAAAGGTTCAGGCTCTGTCGATGGAGGCCAAGGCTTCCGCCGCCATCATCGGCGCCTTGCCGTTCATCGTGGCTTTCCTCGTCTACCTGACTTCGCCGCAATACATCATGATCCTGTTCACCGATTCCCGAGGTCATCTGATCCTTGGCGTCTCCGCCGTCTGGATGAGCATTGGCCTGTTGGTGATGCGCAACATGATCAACTTCGACATCTAGGAGCGCACCGATATGAGCGAAGACTGGGCAGCCCAAATCGCCAATCCTGCGCTGATCATGGCGGTGCTTGTGGCGCTGGCGGTTTTCGGCACCTTCTACACGCTGGTGATGCCCTATTTTGAGAAGGGTGACCTGAACAAGCGCATGCGTGCCGTTTCGACGGAACGCGACCAGATCCGGGCTCGCGAGCGCGCCAAACTGAACGCGGAAGCAGCGCAGAGCCGGACGAGCCTTCGCGCCAACAACAACAAATCCGTTCGACAGATTGTCGAGCGCTTTAATCTGCGCAAGGCCCTCGTCGACGACAAAACCGTCGACAAATTGAAAGCGGCGGGTCTGCGTTCGCAGAATGCACTGAATATCTTTCTGGTCGCGCGCTTCCTGCTGCCGTTCGCCACATTGCTGCTCACCGCATTCTGGATCTTCGTGCTGGGAAACCTGGCCGACAAAGGTCTGCCGATCCGCATATTCGCCACCATCGTCGGCGGCTATGTTGGCTTCTACCTGCCGAATATCTATGTTTCGAACCGCATATCCAAACGTCAGCAATCGATCCGGCGCGCTTGGCCGGATGCGCTGGACCTGATGCTGATCTGCGTCGAATCAGGCATTTCGCTCGAGGCTGCCATGCGTCGCGTCTCAGAAGAGATCGGTGATCAATCCCCTGAACTGGCTGAGGAAATGGTGCTTACGACCGCAGAGCTCTCCTTCCTGCCGGACCGTCGGCAGGCGCTGGAGAACTTGGGCACACGCACGCAGCTGGACAGTGTGAAAAACGTCGTACAGGCGCTGATTCAGGCCGATCGCTACGGGACGCCGGTCGCCCAGGCTCTGCGCGTGCTCGCACAGGAAGGCCGCGACGAGCGCATGAACGAAGCGGAGAAGAAGGCCGCCGCGCTGCCGCCAAAGCTGACGGTCCCGATGATCCTGTTTTTCCTGCCCGTGCTCGTTGCCGTCATTCTCGGCCCCGCCGGGATCCAGGTGTCCGACCGGTTCTGATCAAACCGGTCGACCGGATCAGTGGACGGTCGAGAATTCCTCGTCGAGCAGCTTCAGCGCGTCCTGAAGTGCTTCTACCAAGATGTCGGTCAGCTCGTCCGACTTGTTCTCGATCAGCATCAGCTTCACGGTCATGTCCTGCTGATCAAAATATTGATCCGGTCCCTCGTTCATCGTCATGTCCCCTTCTGGCCGAATCATTTCGGCTGGAGCCAGAGTGAGGTGACATGCTTGCGCAAAACTGTCACGCGAAGTCCTGGTGTCGGTCAGGTCGAGATGTCTGAATTTTCGGCGGCGACCGCAGCACCGAAATTGGCGAAGAACTCCGCCGCGAGCTTCTTCGAGGTGGACTCGATCAGCCGGCTGCCCAGCTGGGCAATCTTGCCTCCAACCTCCGCCTTCACAACGTAGGTCAGCACCGTTGCCGATGGCCCGTCACTCTCGAGCGACACATCCGCGCCGCCCTTGGCAAAGCCCGCGAGCCCTCCCTTTCCCTCGCCGGAAATCGTATAGGACCTTGGGGGATTGAGGTTCTGCAGTTCGACCGCGCCTTCGAACTTCGCCTTTATCGGCCCGATCTTCAGGACCACTTTGGCCACCATGGAGGTGTCAGAGATCTTTTCGAGGCTCTCGCAGCCAGGAATTGCGCGTCGCAATATGTCGGGGTCGTTGAGTGCATTCCAAACGGCATCAATGGGTGCTTCGATCTGCTCACTGCCTTGCATGTCCATGGTCAATCCTCCCTATGCGGACGGGTTTCTCCCTCCCGTCTGACTCAACAGAACATGGCAGAGGTGATGGATGCAAGGACCCTAATGGAGGCCTTCGGCTGATCACACGAGAACGGCCTGTTCGACCCTGTCCTGGGATCCGAAGAACCGCAGGTAACGCTCGACTTCCGCCGGTTCACCGGTTGCTTTGCGCGGATTGTCAGACAGCTTCACCGCCGGCCGACCATTGGCTTCCGAAACTTTGCAAACGATGGAGATCGGCTTCAGCCCATCGATCTCGACCGGTGCGCAACCGGCAAAATCATTCGTGAGATTGGTACCCCAGCCGAAGCTCATGCGGACTCGACCGGCAAAATGCCGGTAGGTATCGACAATGGCATCGACATCAAGACCGTCGGAGAAGATCAGCAATTTCTTGCGGGGATCGCGTCCCATCTTCTTCCACCACTCGATGATCTTCTCGCCACCTTCGATCGGTGGAGCGCTGTCGGGACGGAATCCCGTCCAGTCGGCCACCCATTCGGGTGCATCGCGGAGAAAAGCGGTCGTGCCAAAAGCATCCGGCAGGACAATCAGCAGATTACCACCGTAGAGGCGGTTCCAATCTTTCAGGACGCGGTAGGGCGCGGCGGCGAGTTCTTCATCATTGCGCGCCAAGGCGGCGACGACCATCGGCAACTCATGGGCATTGGTGCCAACAGCCTCAAGGTCCGAATCCATAGCCAGCAATACATTGCTGGTGCCGGTAAATGCGGGGCCAATGCCTTCCTTCAGAGCTTCGACGCACCAGCGCTGCCACAGGAAGCTGTGGCGACGTCGCGTACCAAAATCCGAGATCCTGAGGCCCGGTAGCTCCTTCAGCCGCTCGACCTTGGACCACATCTTGGCCTTGGCGCGGGCGTAAAGAACATCAAGGGTGAAGTAGCCCAACGACCGCATGGCGGCGCGTGAACGCAATTCGTTGATGATGGCGAGCGCTGGGATCTCCCACAGCGTCGTCTCCATCCAAGGGCCATGAAAGGTCAGCTCGTATTGGCCATCACGCTTGGTCAGCTCGTATTCCGGAAGCTGCAAATTGCCCAGCCAGGCCAGGAATTCGGGTTCAAAGATCTGCGCGCGGCCATAGAAGGTATTGCCGGCAAGCCAGATCATCTCCTTCTTGGATAGCCGCAAAGCCCTGACGTGGTCGAGTTGATCGCGCAACTCCTGCTCGTCGATCTCGTCTGCAAGCCGAACAGAGGTCGTTCGATTGATCAGCGTGAATGTCGCGTGGACGTCGGGATAGAGCTTCCAGATCATCTGGAGCATCAGCAGTTTGTAGAAATCGGTATCGATCAGGCTGCGGATGATGGGGTCCAGCTTCCAGGCGTGATTGTAGACCCTGGTTGCGATATCAGTCTTGGTCATTGGCCGCTGCCTTATCGATCATCGACCGGAGGTCGAGATCAGCGGCCGCCATGTGCAGCCGCTTCTGGTGTCTGTTATCGGCAATCGGTTCAATCTTGTCCAGTCACCCACGCCAGGATCACTGCCCAGGCGTCGGGTTTGATTGCGGCATGTTCTGGCTGCCTGACTCGCTGGCATTGGGGGCCGGGGCGGTCTGCGCTGGGGGCTCATTGGCCGGATTGCTCGGGGCGATGGAGTTTCCCCACCATTCTGCGGGTATCCAGACGAGCATCGCCAGCACCAAGCCCGCGAGAAGAACAATCAGCACCGGCTTTCCGCGGAAGCCTTGTCTTGCTTCGGTGGGAGTCATTGGCTCAGGCTTCAAGCCGCGTGTCCGTCGGTCGGTGGCGTCGGGAAGGTCGGTTCGGCTGCTCATGGGGCTCTCCCTGCGTTGCGGTGAGGACGTTCGAGACGTCGTCTTCATCAAGCAAACGGGAAGACCCCCTGATTGTTCCGAGTTTCAGGCGTCAGTAACCGGAAAGCCGATCCACGACGAACTGCAGCGGCTCGCCGTTTTCCAGCCGGCGTACTTGCTGTTCGACATGGCGAAAGAGGGCGCGCACATCGGAGGAAGCAGCCGCGTGGGGGGTGATCAGAACATTCGGCAAGCCCCACAGCGAACTGTTTCGTTCGAGCGGTTCCTTTACGAAAACGTCGAGCGAGGCGGCCTTCAGCGTTCCGTCAGACAGGCAGGCGACGAGATCGTCTTCGTTCTGGCTGCCACCGCGACCGGCATTGAGAAAAATGGGACCACCCAGCACTCCGGAACGCGACAGTCTGGAGAACAGCGATCTGTTGTAGATCCCGCGGGTATCGTCTGTCAGCGGCAATAGTCCGACGAGGATATCGGTCTGACCCAAAAACTCGTCCAGACCATTCGCGTCAAATGTTTCAACGCCCGAAATGTCCTTCTTGCTGCGTGACCAGCCAATGACACGAAAGCCCAAAACCTTCAGCTTCGCCGCAGCATCGGCGCCAAGGACGCCAAGTCCCATGATGCCCACCGTCACATCTCGGGCCTCCGGCTGCTCAGCAATTTCGCGCCACACGCGGGAGCGCTGCTGATCGGCGTAGACAAATCCGTTGCGCAGGTGGTGCAGGGATTGCCAGACCACCCATTCGCTCATGCGATCCGTCAGGCTGCGGTCGACAAACCGGACGATGGGCAGGTCCGGCAGATTGTAATTCGACAGGATATGGTCGACGCCCGCGCCACCGGAGAAAATCGCCTTCAAGCCGCTTGCACGCCGGAAAAGCTCGGGATCCGGTTTCCAGACAACCGCATAGGATGCACTGGAGAGATCGCGATCACGATTGGCAGGATCCCCCATATCGATGACCGTCCGGTCCGGAAAGGCTTCCGGCAGGGCGCGCAAGACGCTTTCGCGATCAAACCGGAGATCGATGAGGATGGCGCTTTTGTCTGTCATGTCTGTCTTCCGTTACTGACGGATGCCGCCGATCTCGGCGGCCTCAAGATTGAAGGCGGCGGCCAGCAAGCCACGGGTATAGTCTGCCTTGGGCGCCGAAAAGACATCCGTTGCAGGGCCTTTCTCCACGACCTTGCCACCGCGCATGACGATCAGTTCGTTTGCCAGCGCCTTCACGACCTTCAGATCGTGGCTGATGAACAGATAAGCGAGATCATGCTTGGCCTGAAGGTCACGCAGGAGATCAACGACCTGGGCCTGAACGGTCATATCGAGTGCCGAGGTCGGTTCATCCAGCATAACGAAGCGCGGCTTGAGGACCATGGCGCGGGCAATCGCAATGCGCTGGCGCTGCCCGCCGGAGAATTCGTGCGGGTAGCGCCAGCGGGTGGCGGGATCGAGCCCGACCTCCTCCAGCGCTGAGGCGACGCGACTGTCGCGCTCCGCGGCGGTCAACCGGCGCTCATGCACCTTGAGCCCCTCGGCAATGATTTCCCCCACGGACATGCGCGGGCTGAGCGAGCCGAAGGGGTCCTGAAAGACGATCTGCAGGCGATCACGAAGCGGGCGCATTTCGCGATAGGAGAAGGCGTGGATATCCTTGCCGATGAAGCTGATGCGGCCCTTCGACGAGATGAGGCGCGCGAGGGCTAGACCGAGCGTGGTCTTGCCGGAGCCGGATTCGCCGACGACGCCGAGCGTTTGGCCGGCACGAAGCGTGAGATCCACGCCATCGACCGCCTTCACGTGGTCTACGGTGCGACGCAGGAAGCCGGCCTTGATCGGGAACCAGACACGGATGTCTTCGCCCTGCATGACGACCGGTTTCGTCTCGTCCAGCATGGGTGGTTCGCCGCGCGGCTCGGAGGCGAGCAGCTTCCTCGTGTAGGCGTGCTGTGGCCGTTCGAAGATGTCTTCAACGGCTCCGGCCTCGACGATCTTGCCCTTGGTCATGACGCAGACCCGGTCCGCGAATTTGCGGACGATGCCGAGATCATGGGTGATGAAGAGCATGGACATGCCGTGCTCCGACTTCAGGCGTCCAAGGAGCTCCAGGATCTGCGCCTGAACGGTGACGTCGAGCGCCGTGGTGGGCTCGTCGGCGATCAGGAGCTTAGGCCTGTTGGCGAGCGCCATCGCGATCATGACGCGCTGGCGCTGGCCGCCAGAGAGCTCATGCGGGAAGGCTGTCAGGCGCTTTTCCGGCTCGCGGATGCCGACCTGATGCAAAAGCTCGAGCACGCGGGCGCGGGCGGGTGCGCCTTCAAGGCCCTGATGCAGCGCCAGGATCTCGCCGATCTGCCGCTCGATCGTGTGCAGCGGATTGAGCGAAGTCATCGGCTCCTGGAAGATCATGGTGATGTCGTTGCCGCGCACGGCGCGAAGCTCAGGCTCGCTTGCCGTCATCAGGTCGCGGCCGTCGAAGAGGATTTGCCCCGACGGGTGGCTCGCAGCGGGATAGGGCAGAAGCTTCAGGATCGACGCGGCGGACACCGATTTGCCGGAGCCGGATTCCCCGACCAAGGCAACAATCTCGCCGCGGCCGACCTCGAAGGAGATACTGTCAACTGCCAGGCTCTCGCGGGCACCCTGGTGGAAGGCGACGGAGAGATCGCGCACGGAAAGCAGGGGTTCGGTCATGCGGACAGGCTTTCGATCAGGGAAGTGAGCGTGGGTTCGTCGGGGCGGAGGACGGTGAGGGTGGGTGCAGAGTGATTGAACCCATTTCGTCTGTGTACGAGATCGTAGCGATCTTTGATGCCATGATCATCAGACAGGAAATGTGAGCAATCTTGCCCGATCGCGCTGGACACATGGATTGCATCCGGCAGCTTCAAGTGGCGGTATTGAGCGCGAAGGGCAGCGGCATAGTAAAGTACGGCGCGATCCACCGGGCGCACATCGAGCCATTCGCTGTTCAGTATCAGCGACTCGTAACCATTGATCAGCGTGTCGTCGCCAGCTTGATACGGCTTTACCAGAAGTTCCGACAGCGTCAGTTCACTGGTTGCGAACTTCGGCGGCTTTTCAGAGGGTTGCGACGAAATCATCCGCACTAGCAGTTGCTGCAGACGATGGTCCTTCTCAGGGAGCATGATGAACACGTTGGTGTCCAGATAGACACGTTCAACGGCCGTCATTAATCTTCCCATTCATCTCGAAGCGCCCGGATCCTTGAAACTGCTTCCGCAACGTCGGTGTCGGGAACGCGGCCTTGTCGTATGTTTTCCAAGTGCTCCAGAGTTTGTTTGACCGAGCGCCGTCTATGATCATCGGGTGTTACCCCGTCGACCTCGATTACGACCCGCACTGTCGCACCATCACCGAGCCCTTCTCTGAGGTCAGCCGGCAAATTCTCAACCGGATAATGCTCTCTGACGATCTTATTCATCGCATCGCGCTCCTGATCAGGCCTGCGCCCATCATGCCACAAATGCGTCTCCATGACGAACCCGCGCTCATCGGAAGGTCTTCCTAGGATCGAAGGCATCGCGGACGGCTTCGCCGATGAAGATCAGGAGCGAGAGCATGATCGACATGGTGAAGAAGGCCGTCAAGCCGAGCCAGGGGGCCTGGAGATTGCGTTTGCCCTGGGCGATGAGTTCTCCGAGCGAGGGCGAGCCCGGGGGCATGCCGAAGCCGAGGAAGTCGAGCGAGGTCAGCGTGGTGATCGAGCCCGAGAGGATGAAGGGCAGGAAGGTGAGCGTCGCGACCATGGCGTTCGGCAGCAGGTGGCGGAACATGATGGTACCGTTGCCGACGCCGAGCGCGCGGGCGGCGTTCACGTATTCGAAGTTTCTCGCGCGCAGGAATTCGGCGCGGACGATGCCGACGAAGCCGACCCAGGAGAAGAGCAGCATGATGCCGAGCAGGACGAAGAAGCCGGGCGGCAGGATGGCTGCGATGATGAGCAGGATGTAGAGCACCGGCATCGACGACCAGATCTCGATGAAACGCTGCATCAGAAGGTCAGTCCAGCCACCGAAATAGCCTTGCACGGCACCGGCCGTTACCCCGATGACGGCCGAGGCAAGCGTCAGCGCCAGACCGAAGAGGATCGAGATGCGGAAGCCGTAGATCATACGGGCCATCACGTCCCGCGCCTGATCATCAGTACCGAGCCAGTTCATGTTGCCAAGCACGCAATTCGGATCTTCGGCCTTCAAAGGATAGGCCGCGCAGCGGGTTTCCTTGTCCATCAGCCAGAAGGGCGGCGTCGGGGCGGAATGGGGCACCTCGGCATTGACTGTGCGGTAGGAGTAACGGATCGGCGGCCAGACCATCCAGCCATTGGCGTTGATCTCGTCGGCGATAAAGGGTGAACGATAATCTGTCACCGCGAGGAAGCCGCCGAATTTTTCCTCCGGATAATCGACGACCACAGGGAAGAGGATCTCGCCCTTGTAGGATGCGATGATCGGCTTGTCGTTGGCAATGAACTCGGCAAACAGGCTGAGCACAAACAGGACCATGAAGATCCAGAACGACCAGAAGCCGCGGCGGTTCGCCTTGAAATTCTCAAGCCGACGGTGGTTGGTGGGGTTGAGCCAACCCTTCTTTGGCGGGGCGATGGTGGCGGTTTCGGCGGCGGACATCAGACATCCCTCCGGTCGAAATCGATGCGTGGGTCGATCCAGGTATAGATGAGGTCCGAAATCAGACCGACGACCAAGCCCATCAGCGAGAAGATGTAGAGCGTGGCAAACACGATCGGATAATCGCGATTGACGATCGCGAGGTAACCCAGGCGGCCGAGGCCATCGAGCGAGAAGATATTTTCGATCAAAAGCGAGCCGGTAAAGAATGCCGAGATGAAGGCGCCCGGAAGACCGGCAATGACAATCAACATGGCATTGCGGAAGACGTGTTTGTACAGCACCTGCCGCTCACCGAGCCCCTTGGCTCGGGCGGTCACTACATACTGCTTCTTAATCTCATCGATGAAAGAATTCTTCGTCAGCAGCGTAGTCGTGGCGAAGGCCGAAAGCAGCAGCGCGATCAGCGGCAGGGTCAGATGCCAGAAGTAGTCGAGGATCTTCTGCCACCAGGACAACTCGGCGAAATTGTCTGACGTGAGACCGCGCAGCGGGAACCAGTCGAAGAAGGATCCGCCAGCGAAAAGTACGATCAGCAGAATGCCGAAGAGGAAGCCGGGAACAGCATAGCCGACGACAATGACACCGGAGGTCCAGACATCGAAACGGGAGCCGTCGGATACGGCCTTCTTGATGCCGAGCGGAATCGAGATCGCGTAGGAGATCAGCAGAACCCAGATGCCGAGCGAAATCGACACCGGCATCTTCTCGATGATCAGATCGATGACCGAGGTGTTGCGGAAGAAGCTCTCGCCGAAGTCGAAACGGATGTAGTTCCACATCATTTCGAGGAAGCGCTCAAGCGGCGGCTTGTCAAAGCCGAACTGTTTCTCGAGCTTGGCGATCAGTTCCGGATCGAGCCCCTGGGCCCCGCGATAGCGAGAACCGCCCTCCTCCGTGCCGGTCTGCTGGCTCAACATGTCACCGCCGCCAGACAGCCGGGCGTCCGCGCTGTCACCCTGACCGCTCAGTTGGGCGATGACCTGCTCAACCGGGCCGCCCGGTGCGAACTGGATGACGATGAAGGAAATGCCCATGATGCCGACGATCGTCGGGATCATCAACAGAAGACGACGCAGGATATAGGCGGTCATGAGACGTACCTCATGACGGACGTCCTGCCGCTGTCAAATCCCTGTCCCTTTCCGTCAGCCAACCCGTCGGTCCTCCTGCAATGCGATTCGCCTGTCGTTCCTAGATAACCGGCTTCACTGCGGATGTCCTACCGTTTAGTTTTGCGTCGGTTTTGCCCACCAGATAGACGGAAAGCCGATGGCATAGGCCGGCAGCTCGGCATGATCGACCTTGTCCCAATAGGCGATACGGGATGAGCGCAGCGTGTAGCTCGGCACCGTATAACTGCCCGCCAGCAACAGACGATCGAGCGCCTTGACGGTCGGGATCAAGGTGTCACGATCTTTGGCGAAGATGATCTGATCAATCAGCGTATCGATGGCGGGATTCGAAATGCCGGCGTAGTTGCGTGAGCCTTGTTGGTTGACCGACCGCGAGCCCCAATAATCGCGCTGCTCGTTTCCGGGGTTCAGGCTCTGCGCCCACCCGAGATAGATCATGTCGTAGTCGAAGCTACGGACCCGGTTTGCGTACTGTGCGGAATCAACCGTTCTCACGGAGGCCTGGATGCCGATCTTCTTGAGATTGTCTGCGAACGGAAGGGCGACCCGCTCGATGGTGGGGCCGTTCAGAAGGATTTCGAACTGCAATGGTGCGCCCGTCGCGGCCTGCACCATCTTTCCATCACGTAGTTCATAACCGGCCTGCTTGAGCAAGGCGAGCGCCGATCTCAGGTTCTCGCGCAGCTTGGCACCGTCGCCTCCGATCGGATTTCTGTATGGCTTCGTGATAACTTCTGGCTGGACATCGGGCCCAAGCGACTTCAAGATTTCCAGCTCTTTGCCCTCGGGCAGTCCCTGCGATGCCAGCTCGGAGCCGTAGAAATAACTGTCTATCCGCTTATACTGATCGAAGAAGATGGTCCTGTTCAGCTCTTCGAAGTCGAAGGCGTAGTTCAGCGCTTTGCGGACGCGGACGTCTTTGAACATCTCCCTGCGCATGTTGGGAATGAAGCCGACAAGCACACCGGAGGTCTTGTATTCATTGTCCAGGACCTGGCGTTTCACCCGACCCTCTACAACAGCCGGAAAATCATAAGACCGCGCCCAGCGCATCGCTGAGTTCTCAGCCCAATAATCAACTGCCCCGGAGCGGAAGGCTTCGAATTCGACATCCAGATCTGCGTAATAGGTGTAGGTCTGCGTCCTAAAGTTGTTATAGCCAATGTTGACGTTCAGATTCTTACCCCAGTAATCATCCCGCAGCTCGTACGTCACCTTCGCCCCTGGCGTAAACGACGCTATCCTATAGGGCCCCGATCCCATGATGGGTTCGAGCGTGGTGCGGGAGATATCGCGTGGTTTTCCATCGGGTCCGTTGGCCGTCCACCAGCGCTTTGGAACAATGTCGAGCTCACCGACGATGATCGGCAGTTCCCGGTTGTTTTTTTCGTCGAAGGTAAACGTCACCTCCCGCTCGCCTGTCTTCTCCGCTTTCAGGACATGGGCGTAGTAGGTGGTATAAAGCGGATTGAGATCCTTGAATTTTTCGAAGCTGAAAATGACATCTTCCGGCGTCACCGGCGTGCCGTCAGCCCACTTTGCTTCCGCTCTCAGGCGGAAGGTCGCATAGGCGTAATCGGGCGGAAAAGAGACCGCTTCGGCCAGAAGACCGTAGACTGCGTCCACCTCGTCCATCGACGGTTTCAGCAGGGTTTCCGTCACAAGAGATAATCTGGGAGACAACCCCGCGGCAAGCTCACCTTTGTCCAGAACCGGATTGAAGCTATCGAAGGTGCCGGATGCCGAGAGATTGATAACGCCACCTTTGGGCGCTGCGGGGTTCACATAGTCAAAATGGGCAAAGCCGGGCGGATATTTGATGTCTCCGACAATGGCGAGTGCATGGCGAAAGGTATCTGCCGGCGACTGGTCCTGGGCTACCGCGTTGTTGGCCCACAATGTCACGCCCGCAACGACAAGCAAGTCTAGAAGTCGCCTCGTCAAATTCATATCGGTTCCCTTCGTTTTCGTTGGCCTCAGAATAGGACAAAACCCTCAGGAATACAGGCTGGATTACAGAGAATTGAATGAGTGCGTCTCCGCAGTTTCACCCGAATCTTTTTTCACGCTAGCATCTCGATGTGATTCATCCGGGAAACCGGATCGTTCAACCGCTAGGAATATCGTTGATGTCATTCCCCGACGCCTGCCGACGCCTCACCTCAAGCCTGATGTTCGTGGGAGCTTTCTCCAGTTTCGCCGCGGATGCTGCGCTGGCAGAAGGACGACCTGCCAAGGAACTGTTCGGCGGCATGGCGCTGCCGGCCAAGGCGGCACCGTCCCCTTATGGCTCCTATGCCAAGGGGTGTATTGCCGGTGCGGTGGCGATTCCGACCGACGGGCCGACATGGCAGGCGATGCGCCTGTCGCGCAACCGTCGCTGGGGGCACCCCGAGATGATCGCGTTACTCGAGCGCTTCTCGAAAGATGCGGTGCAGCTCGGCTGGGGTTCGGGCATTCTGATCGGCGATATCTCGCAGCCGCGCGGTGGGCCAATGTTGTCCGGCCATGCCTCGCACCAGATCGGGCTTGACGCCGATATCTGGTTCACGCCGAAGCCGGCCAATCCGCTGTCACCGCAACAGCGCGAGGACATGCCGTTCACTTCGATGCTGGTACCGGACAAGTTTCTCACGGTCGACAAACGGCTGTGGACGAATACCCATGCGCGGCTGGTTGTGCAGGCGGCGAGCTACCCGCAGGTGGAGCGCATCTTCGTCAATCCTGCAATCAAGAAGAAGCTCTGCGATACGTGGACAGGCGACCGGGCGGTGCTCGGCAAGATCCGTCCGATCTACGGGCATGACGCGCATTTTCACATCCGGATGCGTTGCCCTGAGGGTGCGAGCGGCTGCAAGCCGCAAGCGGCGGTGCCGCCCGGCGACGGCTGCGACAAGTCGCTTGCCTGGTGGTTTACGAAGGAGCCGTGGGCCGCTCCAAAGAAGGATCCGGATGCCAAACCGGCTCCGAAGCCGCGGGCCATGCAGATCTCCGATCTGCCGAAGGCCTGCGCCATGGTCCTCGATGCAAGAGGTCCGGCAAGCGAGTTCGAAGTGACGTATCGGGCGAGCGGCGGGATCATGCCGGGCAACAGCGCAGCTTCGGCTTTCGTTGCTCCCGCACCCGCTCAGCAGACAGGTTTCGAAATACCGGCCGTCGTTCCCGTTCCGGCACCCCGTCCGGCGGGATGGTGAACGACCTGCTCTCACCGCGGGGTGCCTTTTCAAGTCCGCTAGCCTGCGCTAGATGGGTTATCAAATCGATTTAAATCAATTGGGGACCCGTCGTGAGCCGCACCCGTTGCATCGCCCTGATCGCGCATGACCAGAAGAAGGATGACATGGCGGATTTCGCCCGTCGTCACCAGGCGAAACTGCAAAGCTGGAAGATCGTGGCGACGGGCACGACGGGCGGGCGGATCAAGGATGCCGTGCCGGTGCTCGACGTGACCCGGCTGAAAAGCGGGCCTCTCGGCGGCGACCAGCAAATCGGCGCGTTGATCTCGACGGGGGAAGTCGACATGCTTGTCTTCTTCGTCGACCCCTTGACTCCGATGCCCCATGATGTGGATGTCAAGGCGCTGATGCGACTTGCGACTGTCTACGACATTCCGATGGCGCTGAACCTCGCGACCGCCGACATCCTGATGCAGACCCTCACTGCCTGAGCAGCAGGGCCAAAGACCGGACAAACCATGGCCAACACACAGCGCGACGATACCCTGCCCTTCCCGATCCTGATCGGCGACATCGGCGGCACCAATGCCCGCTTCTCGATCCTGATCGACGAAAGCGGCGAGCAGATCAGCTTTCCGAACGTGGTGAACAAGGATTTCGCGACGATCGACGAGGCCATCCGCGTGAGCGTGCTGGAAACGACTGACTACAAGCCGCGCTCGCTGATCCTGGCACTGGCTGGCCCAATCAAGGGCGACGAGGTGCCGCTGACGAACTTCCCGTGGGTCGTGCGGCCGAAGATCCTGATGGCCGATCTCGGCTTTTCGGAAGTGCTGCTCCTTAACGACTTCGAGGCCCAAGCGCTCGCGGCCGCGACGCTCGGTGAAAACGACCGACAACACCTCGGGTCGTTGAGCGAGGCCCCGCTCGGTTCACGCGTGGTCCTTGGTCCCGGCACGGGATTGGGAGTGGCGGGGCTTCTGCGGGCGCGGGATACCTGGTTCCCGGTGCCGGGCGAAGGCGGACATGTCGATGTCGGGCCACGGACGGCCCGAGATCATGCCCTATGGCCATACCTGACCCCGGTTCATGACCCCAATGCCGCGCTCGGACGAATTTCTGCAGAAGAGCTGCTTTCTGGTCGCGGTCTGATGAACATCTATCGCGCCCTATGTAAGGTGGAGGGCAATCTTACGCCGCGTTATACCGAGCCGGCGGAGGTGTCTGCGGCCGGAATTTCCGGTTCAGACGGTCTGGCTGGGGAGGCGCTCAGCCTGTTTGCCACCTATCTCGGCCGGGTGGCCGGCGATCTTGCCCTGATCTTCATGGCCAAGGGTGGCGTGTTTCTCGCCGGGGGAATCTCGCCGAAAATTCTGCCGGCGCTGCAGAGCGGAGAATTCCGCGCCGCTTTCGAGGACAAGGCGCCGCATCAAAGTCTGCTGCACGGGATCCCGACCTTCGTCGTGACGCATCCCCAGGCGGCCCTGCACGGGCTTGCGGCCTTTGCGATGACCCCATCCGAATTCGGGCTTGCCACCGAGGGCCGCCACTGGCGACGCTGAGCCGCAAGGCGGGCACTATGGTCAAATGTGCGGCAACTGGCTATAGAGCGGCGGCCCCTAAGGGCTCTGGCCGGAGCAACAGCACAGGACACCTCTCTTGACCGCCATTGGCACTTCCAACGAAACGCTGGACAACGACAGCATCACCGTCGTCCTGCGCCGCGTGATCGCCGAAAACGGTCGCGAGCATCTGGGCGCTTACGCCTTTGCCATAGCCTGCCTCCTCACCGTGGCCATGACGACCGCTTTTACGGCATGGATCATGGAATCGGTGATCAACGAGGCTTTCGCCAATCGCCGCGCAGATCTGATCTGGACCATCTGCGGATCGATCTTTGCCGCATTCGTCATTCGCGGCTTTGCCGGTTACGGCCAGGCCGTTACACTGGCCAAGATCGGCAACAACATCGTCGCCAACTATCAGCGGCGCCTCTTTGCGCATCTGATGACGCTTTCCGTGGGTTATTTCAACGAAGCGCGTTCTGCGCGTCTCTCCGCCCAGATCAACCAGAATATCAATGGCGTGCGAGACGTGCTCAACCTCACCGTCACGTCACTTGCCCGCGACCTCGTAACATTGGTCTCGCTGATCGGAGTTATGTTCATCCAGGACGTGGTGCTGTCGCTCATCGTCTTCACGGTGGCTCCGCCGCTGCTCTTTGGACTGCGTTATCTCGCCAAGCGGCTGCGCACAGCCACTCGAGACGCCGTGATCCTGAACTCGCACGTGCTCGGCGCCATGCAGGAGACCGTTCAAGGGATCTCCATCGTCAAGGCATTCACGATGGAGAAACAACTCGAGCAGAAGATCCAGTCGACGATCGATGCCGCAGAGAGGCGCTCCAACCGTATCGCCCGGCTTAGTGAGAGAAACGGTCCGCTGACGGAGTCACTGGCTGGACTCTCCGTCGCAGGCGTCATGGCTTATGCCGCGTTCCAGGCGATCTATGGAGGCGTGCTACCGGGTGCGTTCTTCTCCTTCATCACCGCGCTTCTGCTCGCTTATGAGCCGGCTAAGCGACTGGCGAAACTGCAGGTGCAAATGGAGCGTGCCGCGGTCAACGCGAAGATGATCTACGAGATTCTCGACATGCAGACGCATCAGCGGGACAAGCCGGGCGCCGGCCAACTCGTCGTTGGCGAAGCACGTATCGAGTTCCGCAACGTCACTTTCGCCTATGGCAGCAATGGACCTGTGCTGCACGACCTGAGCTTCGTCGCGGAAGGCGGAAAGACGACCGCCCTTGTCGGCCCTTCCGGAGCCGGCAAGTCAACTGTCATCACCCTCGTGCCCCGGTTTTACGATCCCGCTGCTGGGGAGATCCTGATCGACGGGCAGAACATCGCTGACGTTACCAAGTCGTCACTGCGCCACCATCTGGCCTATGTCTCGCAGCAACCCTATCTCTTCGAGGGTACGATCCGTGATAACATCCGCTATGGTCGCCCGGAGGCGACGGATGAAGAGATCGAGGAGGCAGCCCGGCTTGCCAATGCGCACGAATTCATTCTCGCGCAGCCAATGGGCTATGACACCCCCGTTGGCGAGAACGGGCTGACGCTGTCAGGCGGCCAAAGACAGCGGCTGTCGATTGCACGCGCTCTGGTGCGCAATGCACCGATCCTGCTCCTGGACGAGGCCACTTCCGCGCTCGATACGGAATCGGAGGCCGCAGTCCAGCAAGCTCTGGAAGCTGCAATGGTCGGGCGGACCGTGATTGTCATCGCTCACCGGCTTTCAACCATCATCAAGGCTGACAAGATCATCGTCATGCAGGGCGGCCAAGCGGTGGAAGAAGGCACGCATGAGAGCCTTGCACAGCAGCCGGGTGGTCTTTACGCTCGCCTCAACAACCTTCAGGCCGCGCCTACCGGCCCGCTCAGCAGCCAGGAATAATTTCGCATGGATACGCCCATGAAGCTCGTCGTCGTTGGTGCCGCCGGTCGCATGGGCAAGACGCTGATCAAGCTGATCAGTGAAACCCCGGGCCTTGTTCTCCATGCGGCGGTGGAACGGGCGGGCTCTGCCGCGCTCGGCCAGGATGCGGGCGAGCTGGCGGGTGTGCCCAAGCTTGGCATTGCCGTGACCGACAATCCGCTGGCGGCATTCCTGCACGCCGATGGCGTCATCGACTTCACGACACCGGCCTCAACTGTCGAATTCGCCGCCCTCGCGGCGCAGGCGCGCATCGTGCATGTGATCGGTACCACGGGCTGCCTGCCGGAGCATGAGGCAAAGATCGACGCGGCAGCACGGCATGCGCGGGTGGTGAAGTCGGGCAATATGAGCCTTGGCGTCAATCTGCTCTCGGTTCTGATCAAGCAGGCGGCGCGCGCGCTCGATGCCGCCGGCTGGGATATCGAAGTGCTTGAAATGCACCACAAGCACAAGGTGGACGCGCCGTCGGGCACCGCGCTGCTGCTTGGTGAAGCTGCGGCCGAGGGCCGGGGTATTTCGCTGGCCGATCATTCGGTTCGCGTGCGCGACGGCCATACCGGGCCGCGCGAAGAAGGCTCGATCGGCTTTGCCACGCTGCGCGGCGGCTCGGTGATCGGCGAACATCAGGTGCTCTTTGCCAGCGAAGGCGAGTTGATCACGCTGTCTCACAGCGCGACCGATCGCTCGCTCTTTGCCCGCGGCGCGCTGAAGGCTGCCACCTGGGCCCGGGACAAGAAGCCCGGCCGCTATACCATGCTCGACGTGCTCGGGCTCAACTTCACCCCCTGATCGTCAAGAGAGGAATTGTCGATGACCGGTACCCTCGTGCTCGTGCGCCATGGCCAGAGCGACTGGAACCTGAAGAACCTGTTTACCGGCTGGCGTGACCCGGACCTGACCGAGCTCGGCGTGCAGGAAGCCAATGCCGGCGGCAAGGCGCTTGCCGACTACGGCATCAAGTTCGATATCGCGTTCACGTCCGTGCTCACCCGTGCGCAGAAGACCTGCAACATCATCCTGGAAAATGTCGGTCAGACCGGTCTCGAGACGATCAAGGACCAGGCGTTGAACGAGCGCGACTACGGCGATCTCTCCGGCCTCAACAAGGACGATGCCCGCGCCAAGTGGGGCGAGGAGCAGGTGCATATCTGGCGCCGTTCCTACGACGTTCCGCCGCCGGGCGGCGAAAGCCTGCGTGACACCGGTGCCCGCGTCTGGCCCTATTACCTGACCGAAATCCTGCCGCGCGTGCTGCGTGGCGAGAAGGTGCTGGTTGCGGCGCATGGCAACTCGCTGCGCTCGCTGGTCATGGTTCTCGACAAGCTGACCAAGGAGCAGATCCTCGGCGTCAATCTCGCGACCGGCGTTCCCATGGTCTACAAGCTGAACGCAGACTCGACCGTCGCTTCCAAGGAAGTCCTGGGCGACATGTCTGCGGCGCATTGATTGACATAGCGCCGTCCCAGCGGAAGAAATTCGGCTGGGACGGCACTCCATCCATAGAGTTTCCGTACTCTCGGAATCGGCCAGACGGCTTGCCCGCTACATGAGGGCATTGGCTCACGACCGCATGGCAATCCTGTGATCTTCTGATCTTCGTGGACGTGTCACAGCGATACGACGCTGCGCTATGGGCTCATCCCGAGCGCGTTGTTTCATCGAGAGCCCCGAACCAAGACAACATCCATCAGAGACTTGGACCCGGTCGGTAAGCGCCTGCTGAGGTTTGCGCGGCAACGCTTACCGGCGTTGAGCTACCGTGGGGTGAATGAGACCCCTAGTCAACATGGTGAAATTCGGACGAAGAACGGGTCAGAC
This sequence comes from Allorhizobium sp. DMC15, assembly GCF_056314065.1. Taxonomy (NCBI): domain Bacteria; kingdom Pseudomonadati; phylum Pseudomonadota; class Alphaproteobacteria; order Hyphomicrobiales; family Rhizobiaceae; genus Allorhizobium; species Allorhizobium sp. DMC15. The sequence goes on along the minus strand of NZ_JBQUZB010000001.1, from coordinate 20,576 downwards.
TTGGCGTAATGCCATGGCTTTCGGCTCCCCACCCTCCGCCGAAAGATAAGTCGGTCCAGACCTTACACTTCCCGATGTTCGGGCCGGCCCTGGGGTTTGGCGGTCTCATTCAAGGAAGCACCTCGCTGTTGGACCCTTGTCGCGCGATAGCCCTCCGCGGCGCAAACCGGCTTAACTTTGGCCGACAAAAACATAACAGGTTATGCAAATGTTTTGGTTTGTTCGTTGCCGCGATTGCCCGCCGGCGCTTTAAGTCAGCTGAAACATTTACAGTTGAGTTACCATGTCAAATCCGCGCCAAGCCAATGTGATCCTCTCCACCAAGATCAACACCTTGGACGAGGACGCTGCCCTCACCCACAGCTCTGCCTCGGCCCAAACTGCTGATCCTGCGCAGGTGCCGACCATTGAACTTGCTGCATCCAGTCAGTCTGCGAATGCGAACCCAGCGGCAGTCACCTATCTGACCCCCGGCGCCGATCATTCCGTGACGCTTCCAGCCGGCTTCGATCTCGAGAATGCCGACTTCCGGATCGAAGGCTCCGACCTCGTTCTTGTGCTGGCCGACGGCTCTGAACTCGTCATCACTGGTGGCGCCGCCCATATTCCGACCTTTATCATCGGTGACGTCGAACTGCCGCAGGCGACCGTTGTGGCCGCTCTGGAATCGAGCAACATCAATGTTGCAGAAGGCCCCGATGGTTATTCAGCCTCGGTCCGCGCACCGGGTTCCAGTGCCGATTTCGATGACAGCGCAATCAGCGCGACCCCGGAAGACTTCACCATGGCGTCGTTGCTGGAAGGCACCGCCTTTGCAGACAACGTCGCCGCAGAAAGGCCCTCCTTCGCTTACGACGGCCGCCCATCCATCATTCCTATGAACGATCCCATCCCGCTTAATGAAGCGGTGATCGCCGATCGCGACGAGGGCAACCAGACCTATTCGGGCAAGCTGGGTTTCGATCCTGGCTCCGATCTGGGCGCAATCTCCGCCATTGGCTTTGCTGGCGCAAGCAATGTCGATGAAGCGGGGCTCGGCGGCGATCAGACCCTCGCGCTGACCTCCGGTGGTTTGCCGGTCACTATCGAGACCTATCCAGCCACCAGCGATACGTCTGTGCCCTACGTCGCCCTTCGAGCCGTCGACAGCGAAGGTAATACCGTGTTCACGGTGACGATCGACAATCGTTTGACCGGTGCGTTCACATTCGAACTGTCCGGCAAACTCGACCATCCGGATCCGGGCCATCACGGCGAGCAGATTGATCTGGAGGACATCATCAGCCTCGGCTTCACCTACACTGTGACTGATCGCGACGGTGACTCGGCAACCGGCACGTTTCATGTCGACATCAGGGACGATGGACCGACGATCGTGAACCTACCGTCGAAAAGCCTCGATGAGGAAGATCTGGCAGGCGTTATAGGGAATCCCGGTGACAGCTATCCTGCAGGCGACCTCGATGGCGAGCCGGGTGTCGAGAATGGCGACGGCAGGACGGTCTCGGCTTCGCTCGGTATCGACTGGGGCGCGGACGACAATTCCGGCCATACAGGTGCCCTTTCCTTCGTCGGCTATGAACCGGACGTCGTGATCGATGAAGAGAGCGGAGAGCCGGTCGAGCAGCTAGACTATCAGCGCGTCCATGTGAATTCCGAGGTGCCGCTGACTTCTGGGGATCAGGCCGTTTTCTATTTCGTGACCGAAATCAACGGCCAGCCGGCTCTGATCGGTTTCACCGGCACCGATCCGTCAGCCGAAGAGAACTGGATATTCACGGTCACGCTCGACAACAGCGGTTCGACCGGCGCCTATTACTTCACGCTGCTGCAACCGATCGATCACAATGGCACAGATGTCGAAGATGACCTGCGTTTCGACTTTAACTTCCGTGCCACGGATTCAGACGGAGACAGCACCGACGGACGTTTCTCTGTGGTCGTGAACGACGACGCACCCGTGGCCAATCCCGAAGCCATCCCTTCGGACGGTCTTGAGGACGCAGCACAGGGCACCGCCGGCGCCGAGAGCAAGATTGACGAGGTTGTTGCCGGGCGGATCGTCGGCGGCGAGGCCGGAGACCTGTTCAGCGCGGGTGCGGACGGATTTGGTGACGTCACCATCAGCAAGGGCAATTTCTCTGTCATATGGCAACCCGAGGAAGGGACGGCCTTCACCGAGACCGTGACTTGGGGCGAGGGAAAGACAGGGGCTGATGGCAGCACAGTCTTTGTTGCGACAGGTACGGACTCGCACCAGACAGCCGCAATCCTGATCATCAACGCGGACGGATCCTACAGCTTCGAGATGACGGCAGCCTACGCGCATGCCGAGGGCAGCGACAGCGGCTCGATCAACATCAGTTTTACGGTGACCGACAAGGATGGTGACACGGCGTCCGGCGAGCTGTGGTTGCATGTCGAAGACGATGTGCCTGTCGCTACGGAAACCGTTCTGTTCCCGAAAATGGCAGAAGGCAGTGAAGTTTCGGGCGACTTGTCACGCGTCGTAGACTTTGGCGCGGATGGTGTGGGCGGATACATCGTTGAAACCGACAATCTCTCGAGCACGCTCACCAATCTCACGTCCAATGGCCACGCCCTCTCTTATTCGGTGATCGACAATACCCTTTATGCCAAGGTCGACGGCACCGTCATCTTTACCTTCGCCGTTGATGCCACCACCGGAGCTTATAGCTTCAAACAATACTGCGCGCTCGATCACGTTCTGCCGGGCACCAAAATCTCCGGAAACGATGACGGCGGTCCCATGCTTGTCGGTCCCGAACCCGTAGAAGGTGGACCCACAGGCATTCCGACGGACAAGCTGACCCTGGATCTTTCGACGGCCGTGACCGTTCGCGACGGCGATGGCGACACACTGCCTATGAAGAACCAGCTTCAGATCACGATCAACGACTCCCATCCCTCCTTCGCCCCGACCGTGCCGTCCCTGCTCAGCGAAGACGGCCCCTGGTCGGTCACCGCTGGCACGGGAATAAGCTTCGGTGTCGATGGCGGGCCGGCGAGGGAACTCTCCCTCGGCGCGGAGGTCGTCGCGACGGATCAAAACAACGCAACCGTCAGCCTGACATCCGGCAGCCAGATCGTTAACGTCGCTCTGGTTGGCTCGATCCTGGTCGGCTATCTCGGGAACGAGGCTCCCCAGGACCTCACGGATCCCAACAGCGTCTTCAGCGTCTCGGTTGACGTATCCAGCGGCAATTACGTGTTCGAACTGTACCGTCCCCTCGACCACGGCGCGCACACCGCTGGCAGCCAATATCTGGACCTGACACTTCAGCTGCATGCAAAGGATGCCGATGGTGATGAGAGGAGCGGCACGATCACCGTCCGGATCGACGCTTCCGGCAAGATCAACGGTACATCACTGAGCTATGCGGCCCTGGACACCGGCGTTTTCGTCAACCTTGGAACGACGGAAGCCAGCCGCGACGGCCACGTCATCGCCGCCGGGACCTCGGTGGATGCCGGTAACGGTAAGACCATCGGCCGGGACAGCGTCGCCGGCATCGTAGATGTGGAAGGCGGCAAGGCCGACGACATTCTGGTCGGCGGCGATGAAGCAAACCACTTGAAGGGCGGTGCAGGGGACGATCTGCTCGTCGCTGGCAAAGGTGCGGACACACTCGACGGCGGTAGCTGTGACGACACGCTGATCGTTTCGGCAGACGTTGACGATCTGGCCGGCTCCGCCCCCATTGTGTTCACCGCAGGCGACGGCAGCTCGACACCTATCATTATCTCGGGCGGCTCCGGCGAAAACGATGCTCTCATCGGTGGTTCGGGTAACGATACGCTGCGCTTCGAACCTGGCAGTCAAGGCCAGGGCTTTGTCTTCGACCGTGCCGATGCAGCTGGGGAACTGTCCGGCATCGAGACATTCATCGGCACGAATGGCAACGACATCATCCTTCTTCCCAAGGGGTACACAACTTCGGACGCCGCCTCCATCTCGATTGAGGGGGGCAGCGGCAACGACATCCTTCAGGGTTCAAACAGCCAGTCTGACAGGATTGATGGCGGAGCCGATGATGATTGGATCTCCGGTCTTGGCGGCGATGACGAGCTGCATGGCGGAACCGGCAATGACCAGATCTGGGGCGGCAGCGGCGATGACACGATTTTCGGCGGCGACGGCGACGACATCATCTACGGTAATGCCGGCAATGACACCATCAATGCCGGATCTGGCGATGACAGGATCGTCTATTCCGTTGGCGATGGACGCGACACCATAAGCGGCGGCACAGAAACATCGGGCGGGCGCGACCTCCTGACCATCGAGGGCTCCGCATCCTTGGAAGCCTATGTGGTCTGGACACGGGCTGCCTATAATGCCGCTCATGGCGAAAGCTATGTCGGATCGTCGGAAATCCTCGTCACGATCAACGGCAGCATAGTCGCCGAAGTCAACGAGATCGAAGACTTTGCGATCGCTGGCAATGGTGGCACCGACAGCTATAGCGTCATCGGCGACTTCACTGGAACTTCGCTACTGACCTCGACCATCACACTGTCCGGCAGCGATTCCGCCGAGCGTTTCGATGTCTCCGGTCTCAGTTCAAGCCACTCGGTTGTCGTCCACGCGGGAGGCGGCGACGACCGTCTCGTGATCGCCGAGGCTAACGGCGATATCCGCTGGCAGGACGTCAAGGTTCTGAAGGATGCTACGACGGGCGAATTCTCGCTTTCGCTCCCGAATGGCGCCGTCATCAAGGCAACTGGCGTGGAGAGCTTCCAATTCTCCAACGGCACGGTGGCCGCCTCGCAACTGGCAGAGGAAGCCCCCAGCGATCTGACCTCGACGGCCCTCACAGTTCAAGAGAACAGCGATGGCGGCACTGCGGTTGGCAAGGTTTCAGGGCTTGATCCCAATGGCGAGATCGATCCCTTGACCTATGCCTTCGTCAAGGATGGTGGGGCATCTCTGGTTTCGCCGGATGGTCGCTTTGTCATCGACGCCGACACAGGTGTGATTTCCGTCGCGGCAAACGCCGTTATCGACTACGAAAAAACACCGTCCATCGACCTCGAAATCCGTGTCACAGACAGCCAAGGCCTATTTCTCGACAAGACGTTTGCGGTGGACGTCATCAATCTGAACGAGGCTCCCGAGACTGCGGATGTCACCGCGACCGGCAAGGAAGATGGCCTCGTCACGGTAACGTTTGCGAGTACCGATACCGATGGTGACCAATCGAGCTATGTCATCAAGACCCTGCCGGGCAATGGCCAGCTCTACCTCTCCGCAGGCTCAAGCGATCCACTGAAGGTTGGCGATGTCGTCAACAGCACCACGGTCTATTTCAAGCCAACCGCCGACTATGCGGGAATGGACCACTTCACCTATGCCGCAAAGGATGCCGGCGGCCTTGAGGACAAAACGCCGGCGACAGCCACAATTACGGTCTCGTCAGAACCCGATGACTTTACCTTCACGCTTCAGCCGGCAGTCGGGTTGGAAGACAAGCCCATCGCTCTCGATTTCACCTCGGCTACCAAGGATAGCGACGGATCTGAACATCTGGTGGTGACACTGAACACCATTCCGGTGGGCACCACGATTTTTGACGACAAGGGCCACAGCTTCACCTCCACCAGTCTCACCGATACCGTCGACATCAGTAGCTGGGATCTCGACAGTCTGCAGGTTTTGCCGCCCGCAAATGTGGACAGGCAGTTCGCTTTCTACGTGACCTGGGGTTATCAGGACGCCTTCGACGGCTCCAGCCATCCCATCAAGTCCTACTGGCTTGTGAGCGTTTCTGGCGTGGCAGACACGCCAACGGCGACCGTGACGCCGGCATTCGGCTCGGAAGACAGCAAAATTCCCCTCTCCATTGAGGGACACCTGTCTGACACGGACGGTTCCGAGACCCTCGCCTACACGATCTCGGGACTACCGGGAGGAAGTTTTCTCTCCGATGGCAAGGGTCATGGTGGCTTCTCCGGAAGCGTCGACGTGACCGGATGGGATCTCTCCAGCCTTGTCCTCACGCCACCCTACAATTTCTCCGGTACCATCGACCTCAAGGTCACGGTGACGGCCGTGGAAAGTGGGAGCGGTGACAGAGCCTCCATGTCCTACGACCTGCCGGTGACCGTGGAAGCCGTTGCCGACAAGCCTTCAGTTGCTCTGGTTACCGTCATGGGTACCGCTGAAGATGGTTCAGCTCGGCTCTCCTACGATGCAACCCTCATGGATACCGACGGGTCCGAAACGCTCAAGCTCCTGATTTCGAAGATTCCGGCCGGAACGACAATCAAGGACAGTGACGGGCACGAATTCACTGCAACTGACGGGTATTCCGAAGTCGATGTGACAGCATGGAATCACAAGTATCTCTCGGTCCTGCCCCCGGCAAACTTCAACGGCGATCTGAAGCTGGATCTGGTGATGGTTTCCACCGAGACAGCCAACGGTCATGCCGCCTCCACGACCTTGCCGATCACTGTTCCCGTCTATTCCGTCAATGACACCCCGAACGTTGCCGGACTTGAGGGAGGAAGCGCCATAGAAACCGACAAGGGCGGGATCCTGATCGACAGCTTCACGGTTTCGGATGTAGATGCAAAGACCGACCTATCGTTCCGCGTGCTGAAGGCAGATGGGGTAACTGTCGATGATCGCTTTGAAATCGTCGCGGCCGGGGGAACCACGGCAGGAGAGACGGGCTCTTACGAGTTGCGCCTCAAATCCGGCATCGCTCTCGATTATGAAAAAACGAGTTCCATCCAGATTACTGTCGAAATCACTGACAATGACGGCAGCAGTAAACTGGTGACCGCCAAGCCGGTGACGGTCACGGTTATCGATAAAGTCGACGAATCGGTTCCGACGAGCGTCAACGAGAACACGACCATCACAGGCCACATGGCATATCAGGCTGGTCATGCCGGAACGAATACGATCCAGATTTCGACAGCGGGCCTGTTCAAGGACCTGCCAAGCGGCACGACCTACACTTACGAAAAGGTCTTCGCCCAGAATAGCGATGCGTGGCTGACTTTCTCCAGCAAGGGCACCATCAGCGGAACGCCGAGCGAATCAAGCTCGGGCATCTACGTCTACAAGGTTATCGCCACGGAACCGAATGGCGACACCCATTTCACCTATACCCCGATCATGGCGCTCCATCACAATGCCTCCGCTGTCAACGTGGAAGTCGCAGGCGGTTATGGAAACTCCTATGGCTTCATCGACAGCTTCCGCAACTCGGAAGAGCACATGATCATCACCCTTGCGGAAACGGCGCCGAGCATGGATCTCAATGCGGGCAAGGGTAATGACATCGTCATCGGCAACAGCAGCGGCAATGCAATTTATGGCGACGCGGATTCCGATATCCTGCTCGGCATGGACGGCAATGACACAATTGTCGGCGATAGTGGACGGACCCCATCCGCCGGCAGCTTTGACTTCATCGACGGCGGCAACGGCGACGACCGGCTGTCAGGTGGCAGGGGAGACGCACTTGTCCTTGGCGGCGCTGGCAACGATACGATTTCTGCTGGCCGTGGCTGGGACGTGATGGTCGGCGGCTCCGGACGGGATACGTTCGCCTTCAAGATCGGCGGAGGCGGCGCGACGATCACCATGGTCGACGGAAAGGTCGCCGGCATCAAAAATGATACCGTCATGGACTTCCACTATGGCGAGGATCGGCTCGCAACGGCACCGGTCATGGTGAGAGTTGCGGACGGCAACTATAACGACACCACCGCATCCGCCGCTGCGGCGTCAGATCCGTCCTTCGTGATCCGCTCTCATGCGGTCGTCAATGGCATGGTCGTCTTCGACGACAACACGAATTTCGGTTCCCCGCTTGTCATCAACTCGAATGAAAAAGCCGCCGTGGCAATTCAATATCTGATGAACAACGATCTCGGTGTGCAAGGAGCGACGGTTGCCTTTACGGCCCGTTTCGATGGCGTCTCCCACACATTTGTCTACCAGCAGACTGGGAATGTGTCGGCGGCAAAGTCCGGTGACTATTCCGTATTCGACCTCCGCGACACCGATTTCAACGACATCGGCGACATCTTGCGGAACAGCATTCTCGACCCCATCGTCCTGGACCTCGACCGCAACGGCTTTGCCTTCTCCTCCGTCGACCACGGTGTCGCCTTCGACATCAATGCCGATGGCCACAAGGACCAGATTGCCTGGACCAGCGGTGACGGCATCCTTGCCTATGACCTGAATGGCAATGGCACGATCGACAATGGCTCGGAAATCTTCACGCCGGACTTTAACGGGGGGAAGTATGCCAGCGGCATTGAGGCACTGGCTTCGCTCGACACCAATGGGGATGGCAAGATCGATGGCCATGATGCCGCCTACACCGATCTCACGATCTGGCTTGATTCGAACAATAACGGCATCAGCGATGCCGGCGAGCTCTTGAGCCTCACCGATCACGGCGTGACGGAAATCTCCCTGTCGACCGACCAGACGGGCGGCACGGAAGATGGACAGATGGTATTTTCCAAGGGAGAATTCACCTTTGCCGACGGCTCGACGGGCAGTTTCCTCGAGGTTGGTTTCGACACGATCTTCGGTTCGGGTGGCGATGGCCATGCCCTGTTCGGCACAAATGGCAATGACGTGTTGCACGGTGGCATGGGTGCAGTCACCGTCACCGGCGGTGCAGGGGCCGACACTTTTGTTTTTGACGAGACGGCGCTGAGCAACCTCGACGTTGCTGACGTGATCACAGATTACAGCCTGACGGATGGCGACGCTCTGGATGTTTCGGCCCTCCTCGACGCTCTTCTCGGCGAACAGACCAGTCAGACCGAGATCGCCGCGCATGTGAGTCTAAAGAGCGACGGCACAGACACGACGCTGAGCGTGGATCTGGGCGATACCGGCTGGAAAGACGTGGCCGTTCTGCAGAACCACACTGAAACCGTTAAGATCCTGTTCGACGACAAGCATCTTGTCGTCGACTCCCATACGAGTTGATTGCAGGAGCCGTCCTATAAGCTCAACGGCGCCATCTGCCCGGCACATGGCCTGGCAGATGGCGCCGTTGCGTTTGTATGCATCCATGTCATCCATGGCGCCGTGCCGGATGACCATCGACCGGACTAAGGCACCGCGTGCGCCAGCATCCAACTGATGCCTGACAATCTCAGACGATGCCGCCTGAGCCGCCCTTCACGGCCGGCCGTTCTGCGGCGACCCTCGCGCGGTAGCCGCTGGCGCGATAGGTGGCGACAGGGTCGATCGCGCCACCGGTCCGACGGCGCGCCTCGGCCAGGATGGGTTCGACATCGGTGCGATAGGCGCGCTTCAGCGTTTCCGTCGCCATCAGCGCGTCATTGTCGGACTGGTAGCCTTCGAGCGCTGTACGATCGACCAGAAGCGCCTGCGCATAGGCGCGGCGGATCTCGTTGGCGCTTGCAATCAGGCTCTCGATCGGGTCCGTCACATTGTGGCTCTGGTCGATCATATGCGCCGGGTGGAAGCCCTTCACGCCGCGATGCTCGGCATCAACGAGTTCGTTAAAGACGAGGAAGAGGCGGTAGGGCTCGACCGAACCGGCATCCAGATCGTCATCCCCATATTTCGAGTCGTTGAAGTGGAAGCCACCGAGCTTGCCGAACTGAATCAGGCGCGCGACGATCATCTCGATATTGGTGTTCGGCGCATGGTGGCCAAGGTCGACGAGGCAGTAGGCCTTCTCGCCCAGCGTCTGGGCGATGAGATAGTTGGTGCCCCAGTCCTGCACGACCGTCGAATAGAAGGCCGGCTCGTACATCTTGTGCTCGGAGAACAGCCGCCAGTCATCCGGCAGCGCCTTGTAGATATCGCGCATCGCCTCGAGATAGCGCTCGAACTGGCGGGTGAAATTGCTCTGCCCGGGGAAGTTGGAACCGTCGCCGATCCAGACCGTCAGCGCCTTGGAGCCGAGTGCGGCGCCGAGTTCGATGCATTCGATATTGTGCTCGACCGCCTGGCGGCGGGTCGCTACGTCCACATGGCTGAGCGAACCGAATTTGTAGGAATGCGCCTGATCGGCGCCATCCGAGAAGGTGTTCGAGTTCATCGCGTCGAAGCCAAGCCCGAGCGCGTCTGCCTTGGCCTTCAGCTCCTTCGGATCTGCCTTGTCCCAGGGGATATGCAGCGAGACGGTCGGCGTCGCGCGGGTCAACTGCTGGATCACGCTACAGTCGTCGAGCTTGTCGAAGATATGCCGCGGCTCCCCGAGACCGGGAAAGCGAGCAAAGCGCGTGCCGCCTGTGCCGACACCCCAGGAGGGAACGGCAACGAAAAAGTCCGCCACCATGGCCGTTATGGCCTCGATGTCGATCGACTGACGGGAAAGCCTGGCGCCCAGCGCCTCATAGTCGCTGTAATGGGCGCTTTGACGACGCTCGTTTTCTGCCGCGATGACATCTGCGGCGATCCGGGTCTCGGTCATTTCATCCTCCTTCGCGCATGAAGAACCGTGCTTCAGCGCATCTGTCGCATTTCAGGGGACATCATGCGAGGGGCGCAACCGCCCCTCTCCTCCACACCCCATTTCATTTAATCGCCCGAGAGAGCGGCTGGCAGCCTCGCGGCGATACCGCCGCGAGGCTCTTGGGAGGTCAGCGGGTGAAACTCTGTGCGTTGCCGGCATCGACATTGATGATGTTGCCGGTCGATTTCGCGGAAAGGTCCGACGCCAGGAAGTAGATGGCTTCGGCAATGTCTTCCGGGAAGACATTCAGCTTCAGCATAGAACGCTTGCGATAATGCTCCTCGAGATCATCCACTTCGATCTTCGAGGAGGCCGCGCGCTGCTCGCGCCACTCGCCGTTCCAGATCTTCGAACCGCGCAGCACGGCATCGGGATTGACGGTGTTGACGCGGATACCAGCTTCCGCCCCTTCGAGCGCCAGGCAGCGGGCGAGATGGATCTCGGCAGCTTTCGCCGTGCAATACGCGGACGCATTCGGCGAAGAGGCAAGGCCGTTCTTCGAGGCAACGAAGACGACGTTACCGCCAAGCTTCTGACGCCGAAACAGGCGGAAGGCCTCGCGGGAAACGAGGAAATAGCCGGTTGCCAGGATGCTGATATTCTTGTCCCACATGGCAAGCGTCGTGTCTTCGACCGGGGCCGACGAGGCGATCCCGGCATTCGAGACCAGGATATCGACGCCACCGAATTCCACGCAGGCTTCGGCGAATGAGCGGATAACCGCATCCTCACGCGTCACGTCGAGCTGGACGGAACGGACCACGTCCGCGCCATGTCTCTTCGAGAAGTCGGCGACCGTCTGCTCCAGTGCCGCAGCATCAATATCGGCCAGCACCACGCAGGCACCTTCCGCCATCAGCCTGTCGGCGGTCGCCCGGCCAATGCCGCCGGCGCCACCGGTGACGAAGGCAACGCGACCGGCCAGGCTCTTCGGCTTCGGCATGCGCTGCAGCTTTGCCTCTTCGAGCAGCCAGTATTCGATGTCGAACGCTTCCTGCTCCGGCAGTCCCTGATATTCGGACACCGTCGAGGCGCCGCGCATCACGTTGATGGCGTTCACATAGAACTCACCGGCAATGCGGGCCGTCGCCTTGTCCTTGGCAAAGGACAGCATGCCCACGCCCGGAACCAGGAAGATCACCGGATTCGGATCGCGGATCGCAGGCGAATTGTCGTGTTTGCAGGTCTCGTAGTAGCGGGTGTAGTCGGCTCGATAGGCTTCGAGCGCCTTGTCGAGACCCGCAAGAACCGCATCGACATCCGGCTTTGCCGGATCGAAATCAACGATCAGCGGCCGGATCTTGGTGCGCAGGAAGTGGTCGGGGCAAGAGGTGCCGAGGCTGCCCAGCGGCTGCAGGTTCTTCGAATTGACGAATTCGAGCACGGCATCCTGGTCGTCGAAATGGCCGAGTTTGCGCTCCGCCTTGCCGATGCGGCCGCGGATCTCGGGCATCAGGCGCGCGGCAATCGCACGGCGCTCCTCTGCCGGCAGGCTCTTCGATACCGCACCGCCAAAGATCGTTTTGCCCTCGGTCTCCTTGGCAAACCACGCGATCGCCTTGTTGATGATCTCGAGCGTCAGCAGGTAGCAATCCTTGGCGTCGTTTGCCCAAGTGAACAGGCCATGGCTTTCGAGCACGACACCCTTGGCGGTCGGGTTGGCCTTCACGAAGGCTTCGAGGTCGAGGCCGAGCTGAAAGCCGGGACGGCGCCAGGGCAGCCAGCCGATCTCCGAGCCGAAGATCTCTTCAGTCAATTCCTTTGAATTCTTCGAGGCCGCAATCGCGATGATCGCGTCCGGATGCATGTGATCGACATGCGTGAACGGCACGAAACCATGCAGCGGCGTATCGATCGAGGCTGCACGTGGGTTCAGGTTGAAAGTGCAATGCGGCAGGAAGCCGACCATGCGGTCTTCGTCATGCACACCCTTGTAGATGCCCTTCAGCGCTTCGAGCTTCTCCTGATAGAGCGTCGCAAAGCCATCGAGCTTGATCGTTCCGACGTCACCGCCTGAGCCCTTGACCCAGAGCACCTTGACCGTTTCGCCGGTCAGCGGGTCGATCTCCATCACCTTGGCGGAGGTGTTGCCGCCACCGTAATTGGTAATGCGCTTGTCGGCGCCCAAGAGATTGGAACGGTAAAGAAGCTTGCCGGGCTCATCCAGCTTGGCCGCGTGGACATCATCCCAACGGTTTTCGAGAAGGCGGGTTTGGCCCGTCATGACATCCTCCCTGCATTGATTTTCATGAGCGGTCAGCGACGGCTCATCTCCTTCTTGTTCGCAGGTATCGCGCAGCCATCCCGCGATTGTCAATCAGTTTCGATCATTTCTTTTCATTGTGCGATGCAATATAATTATTTTTGATCGTTTCTGATTGACAGCGTAAAAACATTACGAATAAATCACCGTCAGGAGGACCCCATGCACGAACGCGAACGCCATCGCATTATTCTGAGCGCGATCCAGGAAAAGCCTGTGATCACGGTGCAGGATATTGCCGAGCTGACCGAGGCTTCAGAAGCCACGATCCGCCGGGATATCGCGTCTCTTCACGTGCAGGGAAAGCTGAGACGCGTCCGCGGTGGCGCAGAAGCCGTCCACCCGCCGCAGCTCGGCAATCTCGCCGCCCGCCCCTTCCGCGTTTCCGAATCGGTCAATATCGATAAGAAACGCGCAATTGCGCGCGCAGCGGTCGATCTCTGTGACGAAGGTGATTCGATCATCATCAACGGCGGCACCACCACCTTCCAGATGGTGCATTTCATGTCGGCCCGCCGCCTGCAGGTGATGACCAATTCCTTCGCCATTGCCGAGCACTTGGTGAAGCACTCGAAATGCACGGTTTCGGTTCCTGGCGGCGCGATCTACCGCGACCAGAGCCTGATCCTGTCGCCTTTCGATAATGACGCGATCCGCAATTTCTATGCCCGCCGCATCTTCATCGGCGCACAGGGCATCAATGCACTCGGCGTGATGGAGTCCGACGCGCTCGTCATTCAGAGCGAACAGAAGCTGGTGCGCCAGGCCGAAGAGCTGATCGTCATGGTCGACTCCAGCAAGTTCGCCAAGCGCTCCAGCCTGATCCTGTGTGCGCTCGACAAGGTGTCGACGATCATCACCGATGACGGAATTTCCGACGAGGCGGCCGCCATGGTCACCGACGCCGGCGTGAAGCTCATAACCGTGAAGCCGATGGCTTCGTCGGCAAGGGAGGATACCTCGTCGGTCGCCTAGAGGAGGCGCCGGGAGGGAGAGGGAAAGCAGTTCATCAACCTGGGAGGAAAACATGAAACTGACGAAAATGTTGCTGGCCGGTGCAGCGATTGCACTCGCAACCATGGGCTCGGCCGCACAGGCCGCCGACATGAAGATCGCGCTCGTGGTCAAGTCGCTCGGCATCGGCTTCTTTGAAGCTGCCAACAAGGGCGCACAGGAAGCAGCCAAGGAACTCGGCGGCGTAGAAGTGATCTATACCGGCCCGACCTCGACGACGGCTGAAGGCCAGATCGAAGTCATCAACTCGCTGATCGCCCAGGGCGTCGACGCCATCGCGATTTCAGCAAACGATCCGGATGCCGTTGTCCCGGCCCTGAAGAAGGCCATGGACCGCGGTATCAAGGTCATCTCCTGGGATTCCGGCGTAGCGCCTGAAGGCCGCATCATGCACCTCAACCCGTCGTCCAACGCGCTGATCGGCAAGATGTGCCTGCAGCTCGCCGCCAACCATCTCGAAGGTGGCAAGGGTGACTTCGCGATCCTGTCCGCCACCACCACCTCGACCAACCAGAACATCTGGATCGAGGAAATGAAGGCACAGCTGAAGGACTTCCCCGGCCTCAATCTCGCGACCACCGTTTATGGTGACGACCTCGCCGACAAGAGCTACCGAGAAGCCAATGGTCTCCTGACTTCGCAGCCGAACGTCAAGGTCATCGTTGCCCCGACGACCGTCGGCGTTCTCGCAGCGTCCCAGGCTGTCAAGGATGCCGGCAAGATCGGCCAAGTCTACGTAACCGGCCTTGGCCTCCCCTCCGAAATGGCGGGCGCCATCAAGTCCGGAGCAACGAAGGAATTCGCCATCTGGAACCCGATCGACCTCGGCTACTCGGCAACCCAGATTGCCTATCGCATCGTCAAGGGCGAGACCGACGCAGCTCCGGGTTCTGAAATCGAGGCCGGTCGCATGGGCAAGATCAAGGTTGGCGACAACGGCGAAGCCGCGATGGCAGATCCCTTCGTCTACAATGCCTCGAATGTCGAGGAATTCGCCAAGATCTTCTGATCGTGGCAGACCAGACCCGGCGGCCTTTGCCGCCGGGATTCTCCTTCAGTCGGTAAGTAAGATGATGACCGTTCAATCTGCCAAGCTCGCGGCGGGCGCGATCCCGGCTGGCGAGCCTATTCTCGAAATGCGGGGCATTTCCCAGATCTTCCCGGGCGTCAAAGCCCTGGATCAGGTGAACATTGCCCTCTATCCGGGCAAGGTCACCGCGCTGATCGGCGAGAACGGCGCCGGCAAGTCGACGCTCGTCAAGATCCTGACGGGCATCTACCGCCCGAACGAAGGCGAGATCCTGATCGACGGCAAACCGACTACCTTTGCCAATGCTCAGGACGCCATCGATGCAGGCGTGACGGCCATCCATCAGGAAACCGTGCTGTTCGACGAACTCACCGTCGGCGAAAACATCTTCCTCGGCCACGCGCCGCGCACGCGCTTCGGCCTGATCGACTGGCGCACCATAAACGAGCGGTCCCGGCAGCTGATGAAGGCGCTGGAAAGCGACATCGACCCGACCACCAAGCTCAAGGACTTCTCGATCGCCCAGCGCCATCTGGTCGCGATCGCCCGCGCACTCTCCGTCGATGCCCGCATCGTTATCATGGACGAACCGACGGCCGCCTTGTCGCGCAAGGAGATCGACGATCTCTTCCGCATCGTCGAAGGTCTAAAGCGCCAGGGCAAGGCCATCCTCTTTATCAGCCACAAGTTCGACGAACTCTACGAGATCGCCGACAACTACGCCGTTTTCCGCGATGGTCGCATGGTCGGCTCCGGCGTTCTCAAGGACACGCCCCAGGACGAGATCGTGCGGCAGATGGTCGGACGCGACGTGCACGACGTCTTCCCGAAGATCGAGGCCGTGATCGGTGCAGCGGTCCTCAGTGTCGTGGGCTACAGCCACGAAACAGAATTCCGCGATATCAGCTTCACCCTGCGCAAGGGCGAGATCCTCGGCGTCTACGGCCTGATCGGTGCCGGCCGCTCGGAGCTCTGCCAGTCGATCTTCGGCATCAGCAGGCCAAAATCCGGCAGGTTGGAGCTCGAAGGTCGCGAGATCGCCATTCGCAACACCTCCGATGCGATCACAGCCGGCATCGTCTACGTGCCAGAGGAACGGGGTCGCCATGGTCTGGCGCTGGAATTGCCGATCTACCAGAACATGTCGCTGCCCTCGCTGATCCGCACCTCGGTTGCAGGCTTCCTGAAGGCGACCAACGAGCTGAAGCTCGCCCGTCGCTTCGCCGAACGGCTCGATCTGCGCGCGGCGGCCCTCTCGGTGCCGGTCGGCACGCTCTCGGGCGGCAACCAGCAGAAGGTCGTCATCGGCAAGTGGCTCGCCACCTCGCCCAAGGTCATCATTCTCGACGAACCAACCAAGGGCATCGACATCGGCTCCAAGGCCGCCGTCCACGCCTTCATATCGGAACTCGCAAGCGAAGGTCTTTCGATCATCATGATCTCGTCCGAACTGCCAGAAATCCTCGGCATGTCGGATCGCGTGATGGTCATGCGCGAGGGCCTGCAGGCCGGCATTTTCGAGCGCGAAGGCCTGACCGCAGAGACGCTAGTGCGCGCCGCCACCGGCAATGCGTGAGGAATGACAATGCAGAACCTTTTGAAAAACCGGGAAATGCTGCTGGGTCTGATCATCATCGGCATGATCCTCGGCTTCACCACCCGCGCGCCCAATTTCGCCAACCCGGACAATCTGGTCACGATCTTCAACGACACCTCGATCCTGATCATCCTGGCACTCGGCCAGATGGTCGTGATCCTGACCAAGTCGATCGACCTCTCGGTTGCCGCCAATCTCGCCTTTACCGGCATGGCGGTTGCCATGCTCGACAGCGCCTTTCCGGGCCTGCCGCTGGCACTCCTCGTTCTCGTCGCGATCGGCATTGGGGCCGCCCTTGGCGCGATCAACGGCTTCCTCGTCTGGGCTCTGCAGATCCCGCCGATCGTGGTCACGCTCGGCACGCTGACCATCTATCGCGGCATGAGCTTCGTGCTCTCGGGCGGCGCCTGGGTCAATGCCCACCAGATGCAGCCGGACTTCCTCGGTGTACCGCGCTTGCCTCTGCTGGGGCTGCCGATCCTTTCCTGGGTCGCGATCGCGGTGATCCTGCTCATCGGCTTCATTCTTGCCCGCACTGCCTTCGGTCGCTCGACCTATGCCGCCGGCGGCAATCCGGTCGCGGCCATCTATGCCGGCATTGATGTCGGTCGCGCCCGCTTCCTGGCCTTCGTGCTCTCCGGGGCGCTTGCCGGCCTATCCGGTTACCTCTGGGTCTCGCGTTATGCGGTCGCCTATGTCGATATCGCCGCCGGCTTCGAGCTCGACAGTGTCGCGGCCTGCGTTATCGGCGGCATTTCGATTGCAGGTGGCATCGGCACCGTGATCGGCACGGTCCTGGGCGCCCTCTTCCTCGGTGTCATCAAGAATGCGCTCCCCGTCATCGGCATTTCGCCCTTCGCCCAGATGGCGATCTCGGGCATCGTCATCGTGCTCGCCGTCGTCTTCAATGCCCGCGCCGAAGCCAAGAAGGGCCGCATCATTCTGCGCGACCGCGCAGCCGGAAAGGAGGCGACGGCATGAGCACCGCACATGAACACACAAAGCGCGTCATCCCCGACCGCCTTGAGACGCCCTTCCGCAGGCTGCTCGGCAGCTGGGAAGTCCTGCTTTTCTGCGTGGCGATCCTCATCTTCATCGCCAATTCGCTGGCCTCCCCCTATTTCCTGAACGCCTGGAACCTGTCGGACGCCACCTTCAACTTCACCGAAAAGGCACTGATCGCCTTTGCCATGGCGCTTCTGATCATCGCCGGCGAGATCGACCTCTCGGTCGCCGCGATCATCGCCCTTGCCTCCACCGCCATGGGCTATGCCGTTCAGATGGGGGTCGGGACACCGGGGCTGGTCGCAATCGGCATTACCATCGGCCTCGCCTGCGGCGCCTTCAACGGCCTGCTGGTAGCAGGCCTGAAACTACCGTCGATCGTCGTGACGATCGGCACCATGAGCCTCTTCCGTGGCATTTCCTACATCGTGCTCGGCGATCAGGCCTTCGGCAAATATCCCGCCGATTTCGCCTATTTCGGCCAGGGATATGTCGTCTGGGTCTTCTCCTTCGAATTCGTCCTCTTCCTCGTCATGGCGTGCCTCTTCGCGATCCTGCTGCACCGCACGAATTTCGGCCGCCACGTCTATGTCATCGGCAACAATCCGCTCGCCGCTCGCTTCTCCGGCATCCCGGTCGAGCGGGCCAAATTCATCCTTTTCCTTCTGACCGGCCTGATGAGCGGGATCGCTGCCGTCTGCCTCACCTCCCGGCTCGGCTCGACCCGCCCTTCCATTGCCCAGGGCTGGGAGCTCGAAGTCGTCACCATGGTCGTGCTCGGCGGCGTTTCCATCCTCGGCGGTTCGGGCACCATCGTCGGCGTCGTCATCGCCGCCTTCGTCATGGGCCTCGTCACCTTCGGCCTTGGCCTGCTCAACGTGCCCGGCATCGTCATGTCGATCTTCATCGGCCTGCTCTTGATCATCACCATTGCCCTGCCGATCGTCGCCCGCCGGATCAAGCATGCGAGGAACGCGTAATGAGCGAGACCGAACGCCACGTCTTCAAGATGAAGCTTAATTCCGGCATGGAGGCCGAATACAGGAAGCGCCATGACGAGATCTGGCCTGATCTCGTCGACCTCCTGCATGACGCCGGCATCAGCGACTACACGATCCATCTCGATCCCGAGACAAACCTTTTGATCGGCGTTTTGACGCGCACCAAGACGCATAAAATGGCCGACTTGCCCTCTCACCCGGTGATGAAGCGCTGGTGGGCACATATGGCGGATATCATGGCCACCAACCCTGACAGCTCCCCCTGGGCGGTCGATCTGAAACCCGTCTTCTACATGCCATGAGCCAGTCCTTCGAACGAATCGCCGTCATCGATATCGGCAAGACCAATGCCAAAGTGGTCGTGGTAGACGCAGCAACGGGGAGCGAAATCGCCGTTCGCAAGACCGCAAACGAGGTCGTCTCCGGCGGGCCCTACCCGCATTTTGATACGGAGCGGCTCTGGGCCTTCATCCTGCACTCCCTCTCGGATTATGCGCGACAGCCCGGCTTCGACGCCCTTTCGATCACGACTCACGGGGCAAGTGCTGCCCTCCTCGACGAGACGGGAGCGCTGGCTATGCCGGTGCTGGACTATGAGCATATGTATCCGGCAGAGGTGATCAGCACCTACGACGCTTTGCGACCCGACTTTACTGACACCTTCTCGCCAAGACTCACCGGCGGGCTGAATGTCGGCGCCCAATTGCACTATCAGCGCACCTGCTTCCCCGCAGACTTCTCTCGGGTCAGGACAATCATCACCTATCCGCAATACTGGGCCCTGCGCCTCACGGGGGTCGCTGCAAACGAAAAAACATCGCTCGGTTGCCATACCGACCTCTGGCTGCCTTTCACCGACGGATTTTCACCTCTGGTCGAAAAGCTGGGCCTTTCGGAAAAAATGGCGCCGATCCGCTCTGCCTTCGACGTCCTCGGCGAGATTCGCGCGGATGTCGCCCGCCAGATCGGATTGTCGAAACCTGTCCCGGTCTATTGTGGCATCCACGATTCCAATGCCTCGCTTCTGCCCCATCTCGTCGATCGCAAAGAGCCTTGCACCGTCGTGTCGACCGGCACCTGGGTCATCTGTTTTGCGCCAGGCGGACAACCCTCCAAACTCGATCCAGCCCGCGACACCCTCGTCAATGTCGATGCCTTTGGCACGCCCGTGCCGTCGGCCCGCTATATGGGCGGACGCGAATGGGAGATGACAACCGCGGATGTCTCCGCCGTGAACCCGGAGCAGGAATGGACCGCACTTGATGCCGTTCTTGACAGAAAGAGCTTGCTGCTGCCCAGTACGGTGAAGGGCACCGGCCCCTTCCCTCTGGCACAGGGCAAATGGATTGCGGAGCCGGGCAATGCTGCTGAACGTCGTGCCGCAGCCAGCCTTTACCAGGCGCTGATGACCGCGACCTGTCTGGAGATGATCGATTCCAAGGGGAAGATCATCGTCGAAGGTCCCTTCGCGACAAATCCGATCTTCCTCGCCGGTATCCGCAGCCTGACCAACCGTCCCGTCCTGGCCTCCGCATCACAGACCGGAACCGCCCTTGGCGCTGCAATTCTCGCAGGGATGCGGCCCGAGCATTCCATGCGTCGGATTGAGAAAACTGTACCAGATCTCACCGAATATGCTGAAGCGTGGCGAGGCCATATCCCTAACCTCCTCCCCTGACAGTCCACGTTTCGTCTGGTTTTTCTGGGGCTTTGGCCCGGACGACTCTGCCGTCTTGAATGCACTTCGGCGGTCCTAGATACAGCAGGGTGGCGGTCACGACGGTCCGTGGGGCCAACCCATACCGATCAGGTGAACCTGCATCAATTCGCGGTTTGATGGTTGGAGCAGGCTCGGCCAGTCTGTAGTGACTGTTTGTCCCGATGATCTGCCCCCGCGTGAACCATGTACACTTCATTCGTCCGTCACCTTGATGTGACAGACTCCACCAATTCTAGAGGGAGATTGGGGACTCAGGTCACAGCCAGTTCTCTGGAGAGATCGACACGGAGACCGAGAAGCAAAAGCTCCTCGCGGGTCACGCTGAGGAGCTTCGATGAAAATTGCCGAAGTAGGAGAATTTGGGATTAGAATTTGGTTGCGGGGGCAGGATTTGAACCTGCGGCCTTCAGGTTATGAGCCTGACGAGCTACCGGGCTGCTCCACCCCGCG